>CAZGQF010000001.1:0-473683 GCA_964527545.1 Candidatus Undinarchaeota archaeon
CACAGCCTATCCTATCTTCGCTTCGCTCGATAGGAATTTCTGCGGAGAAAACCATATTGAAAACAGGAGCGCCGGGGATGGGATTTGAACCCATACGGGGCGAACCCCACTGGCTTTCAAGGCCAGCGCGTTAACCAGATTCTGCCACCCCGGCATGCCGACTCCGTAGATTTGGTTTAAAGAACTACCGTGGCATCGAGCTCTGCGAAGATGGCACAGGCGTGCGGGGACATTCGCCGCTTGGGCAGATTCTGACACGCTGCAAACGCAGTTTGTGGCGCGCTGCGACGAAAGTCGCATGCACCCCGGCAGGAGATTCTTTCAGCGAGCGGATTAAAAGTTTAGCCATATACTGCAGCCAGCTAACAGATGGAGAGATTCGGCTGCTAGGCCAGCTCTTTCTCCCTGGCCTCCATCTCGCCCGCCGCTATCTGCCTGATGAGGTCCTGCGTCTGCCGGGGGGGCGCCGTCGTGTTTACCATCCAGCACTCCACCCTGGAGAGGAGGTTCTCGAAGAAGTTGACCCTCAGCTCGTTCTTGCGGATGGACCTGACCAGCTGGTGGGGGTTGCAGAAGTCGTTGTCGACCAGGTACTGGAGGGCGTCGTGAGTGGAGAGCGACCTGGCGAGAAGGCGGTCGGTCTTGTCCCGCTTCAGGAGAATGAGGCGCTGGAGGACTGTCTGGTCGCGCGTGCGGCCGCGGCCGATCACCCTCTCCACGTCGACCACGGCCCGCTGGTTGCCGTCGAGCTCAGCCTCCTCCACCAGCCTGCTGAACTCCTCCCAGTTCTCGCCCACGTCGTCCCTGACGTAGCTCCTCTTCTCGGAGGAGTGGGCGACCACGCTGGCGGCCACCTCGACGAAGAACCAGTCGTCCGCGACGAGGGAGGTGCCGTTTTTCAGGAGGAGTCCGTAGGAATGGGTCGTCTTCCCCACGCCCGAAGGCGCGACTATGGCGACACCAGCCCCATTGACGTCGACCACTGAGCCGTGGACGCTCCCGCGCGAGCAGAGGGCGCTCTCCTCCAGGAAGTCTCCTGCCTGGGCGAGGGCGACCGACTTGACATAGCCGTAGTAGTCGCAGTCGAGCAGGAATGCTGTCTTGCTGAAGGGCTCGTACTTGACCTTGAAGTCGCCCTCGCCTGCGCGGACGGCCAAGGTGCAGTGCGGCCTGACGAAGTCGCTCATCGGCTTGAAGTTGTCTATCCACATCTCCTCAAATCTCTGCGAGTCTGTCAGCAGCCTCACGCAGACGCCGTGGATGTCCGCGTTCCTCTCGAAGGCTGCACAGCCTTCAAACGTCCTGAAAAGCTCGTCCCTCTCGCTCGGCTCTATCATCTCGACGACGTATCCCATCACCCGGAAACCCACTTCGACATTATTTTAACTTTACTACGTCACCTGACGTATGGGAGGGGGTCGCCTTCTGTCGATGAAAACCGTGCGAAGCAATGGCAATCCTTAAATACGGTGTCGAAGGCGGAACCCTATGGCGATGCCATACCAACTGCGCTAAGGGTCCAGCCCTTCTTTTCTCGTAGTTGGAACTCTGCACTGCTGCTGGGTTAGGCGTCGCCTTTCTAAAAGGTGACACAGATGACAACAGAGATAGGAACAACAAAAACGACGGCGCCGGTAACTCGGAGTTTCGGACAGTACAACCACGAGATGGCCAAGAAGGTCCTCTCCTGCGGACGGGGGCTGGCCGACTTCTCCCTTGAGAGGGCAAACGGAAAGGGGTGGGAATGCTACTCCTCCCAGCGCCAGATCTCGACCAAGATGGCTGCCCACAAGATGGGAAAGTACGCATCAGTGAACGGAACCGACGGAGAGATCCAGGACTTCGAAGTGACAGTCGGAAACGACAGGATCTCGGCGGTGCTTCAATATATTCCGTGCGGACAGCGCGAGGCGAGGGTGAGAGTGGACGTGGCGATGCGGGAGGAGAACTACTCAAGGGCGCTTGAGATACTGGAGTCATAAGCGTTATATTGGCCTGAGAGCGAGGGCGTCTATGGACCGTCACGAGATCGAGAAGAGGTGGCAGAAGAGGTGGGGGGAAGAGAAGGTCTTCGAGGCGGCTCCCGGGAAGAAAGAGAAGTTCTTCATGACAGTCCCTTACCCCTACGCCTCCGGCCCGCTCCACATCGGCCACGGCAGGACCTACACCAACGCCGACGTGATAGCGAGGTACTGGCGGATGAAGGGAAAGAACGTCTTCTGGCCCATGGCCTTCCACATCACTGGCACTCCCATACTCGCCATCTCCGACAAACTGAAGAAAAACGACGAAAAGACGCGCCGCCTCTACGCGACCTATGTCGGCCTCTACGAAGACGACCCGGAGAAGGTGGAGGAGATACTGAAAAAGCTGGAGGAGCCCTCCTTCGTTGCCCAGCACTTCTCCAATGTGATGCGCGACGACTTCAAGTCGCTGGGGTTCTCAATCGACTGGAACCACCAGTTCACCACGGGAGACAAGGACTACAACAAGTTCATTGAGTGGCAGTTCAAGAAGCTGGACAAGAAGGGCTACCTTGTGAAGGGCGACTATCCTATCCTCTACTGCGTGGAGTGCGAGAACGCAGTCGGCGAGGACGACATCAAGAGCGGCGACACCATCAAGGCGAGCGTGGCCGACTACTCCGCCATCAAGTTCAAGCTGGGCGACGCATTCCTGGTGGCAGCCACCTTCAGGCCAGAGACCATCTTCGGCATCACCAACCTCTGGATAAACCCGGGCTCCAACTACGTGAAGGCAAATGTCGACGGGGAGACGTGGATAGTCTCCAAGGAGGCGGCGGAGAAGCTGAAGCGGCAGAAGAACGCGGAGATCGTCGACGAGTTCATAGGCGAGGAGCTGGTCGGAAAGGAGGTGGAGACGCCCGTGGGGAGGAGAGTGCCCATACTGCCAGGCTCATTCGTGGGAACGACGGAGGCGACGGGAGTGGTCTACTCAGTCCCTGCCCACGCGCCCTACGACTACGCCGCCCTCAGAGACCTCCAGTCGCGCGGCCTCTACGAGGAGATAGAGCCGATCAGCATGATCTCTCTCGAGGGCTTCGGCAAGTTCCCGGCCATCGAGCTCTGCGAGAAGATGAAGATCAAAAACCAGAACGACCCGCGCCTCGAGGAGGCGACCAAGAAGATCTACAAGGCAGAGTTCTACAAGGGGAAGCTGAAAAAGAACTGCTGCGATTTCGCCGGGCAGGACGTGGAGAACGCGAAAGACGCAGTCTTCGACTGGCTGCTGGAGGAGGGAAAGGCAGACCACTTCTACGGTGTCGACGCCTTAGAGAAACCCGTCAAGTGCAGGTGCGGCGGCGACGTCGTCGTGGCGGTGCTCGACGACCAGTGGTTCCTAAACTACGGCGACGAAGGCTGGAAAGAGAGGGCGAAGAGGTGCCTCTCAGAGATGGTCGTCTACCCCGAGAAGTACAGGAAGTTCTTCGAGGACACTTTCGACTGGCTGGACAAGAGGCCCTGCGCAAGAAAGAGGGGCCTCGGCACGCCGCTCCCCTTCGACGAGTCCTGGATAATTGAGTCGCTCTCGGACAGCACCATCTACATGTGCTTCTACACTGTGGTCCACCACATCCGCGAGAACGACATCTCGCCCGAGCAGCTCACCTTCGAACTCTGGGACTATGTCCTGGGCGGCGAGGGAGAGGCGGCAAATATCGCGGAAAAGACGGACATAGAAAAGGATGTCTTGGAGAAAATGAGGGATGAGTTCGAGTACTGGTATCCAGTCGACCTGCGCCACACTGCAATTGCCCACATCTCCAACCACCTCAGCTTCTATGTCTTCAACCACGCCGGCCTCTTCGAGGAGGAGAAGTGGCCGCAGGCCATCACACTCAACGAGATGCTGATAAGGGAGGGAAAGAAGATGTCCAAGTCGCTGGGCAACGTCATCCCCCTGGTCGACATCCCGAGGAAGTACTCGGCCGACCTCTTCCGCCTCTACTCTGTCTACGGCGCGGAGTTCGGCTCCGTCCTCGACTGGAGGGACCAGGACGTGGAGAGCGTCAGGAAAAAGCTCGACAGGCTGACAGACCTCTTCCTTGAGTACGAAGACGTGGAGGAAGAGAGGGGAGACGACCACCTCAGCAGGTGGCTTGAAAGCGTCTTCGCCTCGGCGGTCGAGAAAGCTGCCAAGTCGATCGAGAACTACCGCCTCCGCGACTACGTCCAGGCCGCCTTCTTTGACCTCATCAACGCGACCAACTACTACCTCCACCGGGGCGGTGAGAAGGGGACGCTGAGAGCGCTCATCCCGAGTTGGATCAAGCTGCTCGCGCCAGTCGTCCCCCACACCGCCGAGGAGATCTGGCAAGGCTACGGCGACGGCTTCGTCTCGCTGGCTGACTGGCCGGAGGCTGAGAAAGAGAGGATAGACGAGGAGCTGGAGGCGGGCGAGGGGCTTGTGAGGGAGACGCTCGAGGACATGAAGGAGATAGAGAAGCTGGTCGGAAAGCCCAAGAAGATCTTCGTCTACACAGCTCCGCAGTGGAAGGCCGATGTTGTCGAGCTGGTGAAAAAGAACAAAAAGAAGCCGTCCGAAGAGCTCGTCTCCCAGGCGATGGAGACAGGGCTCAAGAAGAAAGGCAAGGCGGCCGTCCAGCTGATCCAAAAATACTCGCAGGACAAGAGCAAGCTACCCTCGCGGCTTCTCGGCGATAAAGAAGCCGAGATACTGGAGGAGGCGAAAGAGTTCCTGGAGAGGGAGATGAAAGCGGAGGTCGTCGTCAACCCGGAAAAAGACCCGCAGAACAAGGCGGGAAAGGCGCTGCCCATGAAGCCTGCCCTCTACTTCGAGACAGACTGAGAGTCCAAAACACTTAAGGCCCGCTTTACCCGCTTCTCGTCCCTGAGGAGGTAAGAGTACTCAAGCCTCTCCCCATGCTCCGGACAGACAGTCTCCCTGCCGTCTGAGTAGTCGCAGCCAGTCTCGGGGCAGTAGGCCATCCTCGCGTCATGGAGAAGGACGTTGTGCTCCGTGCATCTGAAGCCCACGTTCATCGCCTCGTCGATGTTTCCGACCTTGGGGCAGTCGTCCACCGGGCAGAGATAGTCGACCGTCTCGCAGTCCGCTTTTCTCTTGAGGAGCTCTTCCCTGACCTCCTTCTTTCTACCCTCTATGACGCTGGAATAGTAGCTGCTCGGCTGGAGAGAGAACGAGAAAGAGAACCACCCGCTCGTGTCACGCTGTTTCTCGTATCTGACGAGGCTCCGGCCCAGCAGGTGGTGGACGGCCGACCGGATTCTGCCTTCTGCCCCTTCAATCTCCTCGATCCCAAGGGCGGCGGCGACCTCCTCGACCAGCTCGTCGTCCCCCACACTCTCTATGCCCAGCGCGTAGAGCTGCTGGAAGACTTTTGCTGTGAAGGCGAAGTCGGAGAGCGCCTTCTCGCTGAAGTACTCCTTCGGCTTGACTTCGTCGTCCTCTGTCGCGTTGGGCTGAAATGCGCTCTGGCCGTAGAACCTCCCATCTTGGTGGATCATCATCTCTGCATAGAGCATGTCGTAGAGGAACTCGTAGCCCTCGATGTTGAGCGGGCTCTCATGGGAGACCTTGAGTATCTCCTCACCCCTCTCGCCGAAGACGTCGAGCATCTCCTGCCTGGAGAGCGTCCCCGCCTTCCCCGCCAGCTTCGCAGGCGCCCTCCTTTTCCGCTCAACTTTTTTGGGCTTCCCTCTCTCCGCCTCAATGACCTCTCTCCTGCTCGGACGTCCCCTGCTCTTCTTCGACGGCGTCATCTCGCAGACGTAGTGGTAGACTGTAGTGAAGTTCACCTCCAGAGCGCCTGATGTGAGAAGCGAGACCTCGCGCTTCGAATGGCCATCAGTCATCTCCATGATGGCGCAGGCAGAGGCGGCCGCCTGCCCAACACCCTTCCTGCTGCTCGGGTGCTTGTCAACGAATTTCTCGTGAAATTCGGCATACCTGTTTTCGAACTCCTCGCGGTCTTCCGAGGGGATGCCCATCTCGTCGAAGGCGTTCTGCAGCGAGTCATCCTCCTCGTTCTCCACTCCAGCGCTCGCAGACCTCCTCCCAGGCCGGTACATCTTTTTCACGTCGTCTTTCAGGTTCTCCCTCACCAGCTTGTAGGCCCATTCAAAGCTGGCTTCTCCGAACCGGGAAGCTGTCGCCTTGACGACCTTCTTGATGGATGTCTTCGGTCTCTCGCCGAGGGCCTTCAGGACATTCCTCGAGACGACCTCCACCTTTCTCGTCTCCATGTTCCTGTTGCCTGAGCTGTTCTCAAGACCGAGGAGGACTTTGGAGTAATCCGAGTCGGCAAGTGCCCTGATCGCGTAGAGCTGGGAACTCTCAAGGTCGAGAGAGAGCTCGTTTGAAATCTCCTTCAGCAGATCGAAGCTGGCGACGTGTTCCCTCCCTTCACCCTCTCCCGGCCGACGCCTCATCTTCTCTATGAACGAGAGGTTCTCCAGGTCGGAGGCCTCCACCCTGAAGACGTCTGCGACAACCTCCGGGACCCCCTTCTCAGAGAAGGAGATGCCCTCCCCCAGAAGGGAAGTGACAGCCTCTGAAAGGGCGAATGCGGCGTAGAGGTCCAGGTCAGCAGATTCATTGTCTGATACTCTGCTCTCGTACCTATCTGATGCCTCCTCGATGACATCCTCGAGCAGGTCTTCTGAGAAGACTGCGGGGTCGACCCCCAGCGTGTTGAGGACGTCGGGCAGCGCGTTGGCCATCGTCTCAGCGTAGAGCCTCGTGTCTGAAGAAAAGCCGCTCTCCTCTTTTTCTGGGAGGAACTCGTGCGAAGTCACGCTCGGCAGGGCTGAGCCGTTGACGTGCTCTTTTTCGCCGTCTCTCCCCTCATCCGACTCTTTCCACTGCATGAGGCGGCGCATCTTTCCGTAGGTGGAGCTCTTCTTCACCCCTGCTGCGGTGGAGACTGCGAAGGCGACCTTCTTCTTTGAAAGCTCGCCGCCCAGTGCCTCATAGAGAGAGACGGAGAAGCAGGCAGCCCTCGCCAGGTCGTCGTTTCTCGGGTTCTGTTTCTTGTTGAGCATCGCATAGACTGTTTTTGCCTCCCGCTCCACCGACTTCCACTCCTTTCCCGAGAGGGAGATCGAGAGGCTCTCCTCGATGAGGCGGACCTTCGACGGCTCCGCCTTCTTCACGGGCCGCTCTTCCTCCAAAGGCTCTTCTTCTCTCTTTTCCTCCGCCCCGTCGAACTCAAGCACGTAGAAATATGCAGTCGGCCCGCCCACTCCGAAGCTCTTGGCCGCCGCAATTGCGGCCTCGTGCTTGGAGAGCTCCGGCAGGTCCTGTGATGTGGAGATGGCGTATGCAGAGGCGGCCGCTTTCGCGAACCCTTCGCTGCTGCGGGGGTGGTTCTTCCTGAACTCCTCAACTCCTTTCTCGCAAGTTCTCTCCAGTTTTCTCCGCGTATCAGAATCGAGAGCCTGCGTGACGCCGAGAGCGCCGAGCGTGGAGGCGAGGCAGTAGGGGTCGCTTCCAGCAGGGGCCGCCGTCTGCCGCCTCTTTTCCTGCTTCTCCAGAAGTTGAGATAGGCGAGCCACTGAAGACAGAGGCTCCACTTTCTTGGAGGGCCCATCCTTCTCGGGGAGCAGCTCCTCGTCGCAGAGGCTGTCGAGGAGGCCCTCTATCTTGACCTTCGCCAGTCTCTCCGACTCAAGCAGCTCGACAAGGCCGCCGTCGTCCGGGAGCTTCCTGCCCAAGAGAAAACTGTGGTACTTCTCGATCTCCTTTTTCACCTTGGAGACTATCTTGAGCTCCTGGATGGCGGAGAGCATGGATGCCGCCCTCTCCTCGCCGTTGGTGTGGTCGAAGTACCGGAGAGCGATCTGGGAGAGCTCCTCCGCCTCCTCCCTGCTGAAGACCTTGGAAAAAGTGTCAAAAAAGTTTTGATAAAGGCCGCTTTTCCTGGGCTTCTTCACCACGCACCGGGAACTGCCGACTTGTTTATAATTCTATGGTGATAATCAAACATTCAGAGAGATCCACTCAATGTAGGACTCAAATTCGAGAAGCTCTTGGCCGCACCTTCGGCAGACCTTTTCCCTCTCCTTTCTGTCCAGACTGTAGAGGACGACGGCATATCTGACCTTCTTTCTTCCTTCCAGAAAAACGTTCTTCTTTGCTTTTCCGTAGAGGCGGACATCCCCCTCCAAGGGCTCGACGCCCAGCTCCAATGCCGTCTCCTTCAGGAGGAAGGGGGCGACGGCGGCGTCGTAACGGAGGAGGGCGCGGTGGAAGGCCTCGTAGCTCCTGCCGCTCATCTCCATCCCCAGCTCGACGCCCTTTTTCTGCTCTCCCAGCTCCACGAACGTGTAGGCGAGACTGAGAGCTGCATAAAGGGACGGGTCTTTCGGACGACCCCTCGACGACTCCTCGAATGTCTCACCGAAAAGCTGGGCGGCCCTCTCCGCCTTACTCTCGTCGGTCAGTTCAAGGACGTCCTGATAGGGAAATCCCGACGGCACCTGCAAGCTGTCCGTCCCCTGAAGCTCGGAAACCTCAAAGCCTGGCGAAGGCTCAGGGCTCTGGTATTCGGTTTTTTCACTGCTTTGCCTCTCCACCTCCACCTTGAATCTTATCTCTCTTTTCTTGGCGGTCTTCCCGTTGTAAGACGGCTCGTGATAAAGTTTGGGCTCGACCCCCAACCTGTTCCTCACCGCGTCACAGGTGGCGTCGAACTTGCCGCTGTTGATGCCAAGGCGGTGGGCGATCATCTTCTTCGGTATCTTCCCCTCGAGGCCAACCTCGTACTGGGCTGCCACGAAAAGGAGGGCGCCCAAAAGCTCTTCAGGTTCCGCCTCCACGCGCCTCTTCTCTTTCAGCTCCTTGAGGAGGCCCCATGTCGCCTTGGCCAGCTCCCTGTTGTCTGGGTAGAACCTATAGACGAACTTCTTGACTGAGACCACGCCCCCTGCCCATCCCGGAGTTTTATAATTCTTTCGTGGCAAACAAAGGTGATAAAGGAGAGAGTCGGGAGGGAGAGGTGAAAGAGGCTGTCCGCGACTATGCCTGGCTCCTTGACAGGGGCTATCCAGCTGGCCGCGCCCTCATGCTGGTGGCGGAGAGATACTCTCTTGAGAGCGGGGAGATCAGCGTCCTGAAAAGGGGCGTCTTCCCCATCAACGAGTGCGAAGAGAGGAGAAGGAAAAGAGTGGAGAGGTTCGACTTCGTCGACGGCTACAACCAGCTCTACACCATCGAGGCGCTCCTTGAGGGGAAGGCCTTCCTGGCGAGGGACGGCTTCGTGAGGGATGCGGAGGAGCGCCACGGGAGCGGAAAAGTCAGCGAGAAAGCGCTGGAGCTCCTGCTCGAGAGGGCGGGAGACGCCCTGGTCGTCCTCGACTCGCCAGTCTCGCATTCCGGCGAGCTGGCGGCCCGCATAAGAGAGGCGGGGGGACAGGCGGAGACGGCAAAGAGCCCGGACTTCGTCCTCAAGAAAAAAAACTTCGTGGCCACCAGTGACACAGTGATAATTGACAGTTTAAAGCACGCCGCAGACATCCCAGCTCAGATAGCTTTAAAGTTGGGAATCGCGTTGCCCCCGCTATGCTGAGCGTCGAAGACGGCGACTCAATCCAAGTAAAGAAGGTCGTGGACAGGCGCTACGTTGAGAGGGGCATGACAGTCACCCTGGCCGTCAGGCTGGAGAAGCTGGAGGGCAAGACCACTGTCACCCTGCGGACCAGGAACCTCGTGGTGCTACGGCTCTTCACCAGGGAGGGCGAGATACCATTCGAGAAAGCGGGCGAGTTCACCCTCGTCGAGGTCCTCCCAGAAGACTCCTCCGTCGAATTCGGCCTGGAGTCCAGGGTGAAGGGGCCAGGCGCTGCCTTCGGCGGGAAGGTGCTGAGCGGAGGAAAAGAGGTCGCTCACAGGAACCTGCGGCTCGTCGTCTTGAAAGAGCCTGAAAAGACTGTCGACTCCCTCTTGGAAGGGAAGGCCGACACTCTTGAGGAGGCCATCGTCCTTGAGGAGAGGCGGCTGCTCGCCCTGGAGATACTCCAAGACATCGAAGAGATGGACGAGAACGAGATGGAGGAGAAGAGGTCTGAAGTGGAGAGGCGGCTCTCCGAGCTGAGATGCGACCTCCTGAACTTGGAGTTCAGCGAAGGAGTGGCGGGCAAGAGACTGCTCTCCCCCACGGGAAAGAGGCTCTCGCTCCAAAGAAAACCGCAGTCGGTGAAGCGGGGCGAAGCCTGGAGAAAAGAGAGGTTGAAGAAGCTACTCGGTTGAGTTTTTCTTCTTGGAGAGGTTCCTGACGAAGCTCTTAAGGTCATCCATGTCGAAAGAGAGCTTCGACTTCTGCGGCTGGCTGGAGGAAACGGCGTCTTTCTCCATTATCCTCCCCACCTCTGCATAGAGCCTCGATTCCCTCTTTATGCCGCCGCCATTCCCTATCAGCTCCTGGTACTCGCTTTCTACATAGTCGAGAACCCTGTACATCCTCTCCTCGAAAACTGCGGTTGGCGCTGAAGATTCGATGGCCAGTATCCCTGTCAGCTCACCCCTCTCCCTCACCAGGAACCTGGTGCCGCCTATCACCATCTCCTCGAACTTCCCATTCAGGCCCAGCTGGGCGAAGAGCGTCTGGAACGAGTAGACTGCCCCCGTAAAGACTGCACTGTCGTCGACCCTGACGTCGTCTTCGAAATACCTCTCCAGGCAGGTCGCGCCGCCAGGCGACGAGACCCACAGCGCCTTCACCGCTTTTGGGTCGTAAGAGCCGTCCTCCATCCCCACAGCCTTCACGCATCGGTTTAAATTTCTTCCCCAGTAATATCTACTTTAGGGTAACATAGAAAGGCTTAAGTGGCAAAGGAGACTGCCGATAATATGCGCGGAACGCTCTTCAAGGAGAGTCCACAAGAGACTGTCTTCAAGGACGAATCGATTCTCTACCCAGACCACCTCCCTGAGACGCTCCCCCACAGGGAAGGGGAGCTGGAGGAGCTGGCCTCTGCGGTGAAGCCGATAATCAGCAACAGGCGGCCGAGGAACGTTTTCGTCTTCGGCCCGCCGGGCGTCGGAAAGACTGCCAGCTCCAACTTCGTGCTGAGGGAGCTGAAGGAGAACACCGACGTCGTGGCATTCTACCTCAACTGCTGGAAGCACAACACCCGCCACGCGGTACTGACACAGCTCTGCTACAAGCTGGGCACTTTCGCGCCGAGGCGCGGGACCGCGACCGACGAGATCTTTGAGAAGTTCTCGGAGATAATGAACAAGCGTCGCACGAAGCTCGTCGTCGTCCTGGACGAGATAGACAGGCTGCTGATCAGGGACGGCTCCCGCGTCATCTACGACCTGCTCAGGCCCGGCGACAGGCTTGACAGCCCAATCAGTTTGATATTGATCTCCAACGACAAGTTCGCGCTCCGGCGGCTCGACGACAGGACAAGGTCCTCGCTCAACGAGACAGAGATAGGCTTCGAGCCCTACAACGCGGCCGAGCTGAAGGACATCTACCGCGAGAGGGCGAAGCACGCCTTCATCCCCGGTATGGTGAAGGAGAGTGCCATCGCCGCCACCTCCCAGTTCGTGGCAGAGAACGGCGGCGACGCGAGGCTCGGCTTGGAGTGCCTGCTGAGGGCAGGCCAGGCGGCAGAGGGGGAGATAGGGATGTCGGAGATCAGGCCCTTCCTGGTCTCTGCCAAGGGCGTGCGCCTCAAGGAGAGGCTCAAGGGCCTCCCCAAGACCCACACACAGATAATGAGGGCGGTCGCGCTCCTCTCCAAGGAGGGGGAGAGCACCATCTCCGGCGAGGTCTTCTCCAAGTTCGAGGAGATAAGCGGCGACGCGAGCGAGAGAACCTACCGCAAGCACCTCTCCGAGCTTGAGGAGCTCGGCCTCGTCTCCACCGAGAAGACCGGCGAGGGCTTCAGGGGACGCTCCCGCGTGGTCAACCTCCGCGCGCCTGCAGAGCTGGTCCTGAAGCTTACCAACTGATTTTTAAGCGGAGGAGAGGTGAGGAGGAGATGAAAGCTCTCGTCGTGGTCCCCCCCACGCCCCTGGCGGCACGGATGGTCGAGATGGCACTCAAGCTCTCCAGGGACATCACGCTCTTCTACTCTGCCGGGGCGAAGAACCCCACGCTGGAGAAGAGGGTGGCATCGATGGGCGCCAGGCTCGCCATAAAGAGCGAGAAGGGCGAGTTGACCACAGACACGCTGAGAGTGGTCGCAACGGAGGACATCGATCTCGTCCTCGCGCCCGACCGCTTCTCCCAGGACTCAAAAGGCCTCAGCAAGGCGACTGAGGCGCTGGTGAACGCGAGCCCCGTCACAGTGATGGTCGTCAAGTAGCTACTCGAAGAAAGCGGGGTCGTCGAGGAGGAGTTTTGTCTCGGAAGAGACGGGGCAGTTCTTCATGCCGGGGCACTTCCTGCCTGAGAAGGACGGGTGGCGGCAGCTCGTCATCTCGCCCGGCGCGAACCAGGGACACTCTTCCTCATCATCCATTTGGCGATTGGGCCTCTCCTCCGCCTCCAAAGGTCCCTATTTAATTCTTATGGACGACGCGGCGCTCCGTAGTTGGCGCCGTAATCGTAGGCGGGCGGCGGCGGGCCGGTGTAGGGCTGGTACTTCGGCGGCTTCTTCTTCTTGACGAAGAGGTGGAAAAAGCTGTAGATGGCAGCTCCGAGGAGGGCAACGAACTCCAGCACGTCCTTGGCACTGAGCACGGGATCGAGGAGGCCCATGACCTGCTCGACGGGCGTCGGCTCAGCGATGGAGAAGGGGATGGCGGTGCGCGTCGTCTCGCCGTTCTGGTCTATTCCTATCTCAAGGAAATGGAGGCCTGGCCTCTCAGTGCTCACCTCCACCTGCTGGAGGCTCTCCTCGCCCGGCTCCAACTCGACGGTCGCCTCGTCCCAGGCCAGGTTTAGGCTCCCGGAGAGGACTAGGGCGTAGGTCTGTTTGCTGGTGCCGGTGTTGACTATCTTGAAGGAGACCGTCTTCTTCGATCCCCTGCTCAACCTCTGCTCGCTTTCAGGGATGTCCAGCTCGAAGTCGCAGCTGCAGTCTGGGGAGTTGTGGCAGGTCTCGCCGATGGAGGCGTCGCAGAAGCCGTCGCCGAGGCAGATCTCAGCAGGGCCTTCGCAGTCGAGGGGGCAGGTATGGCACTCCTTCTCCCTGCACTCGCCGTCGCCGCAGGCCGTGAGTGTGCTGTAGCAGAAGAGCCTGTCCCTGATCTCCCCATGTTCGTCGTTCACGTCGCAGTTCTTGCCCGCAGGGCAGGCGCAGGCGACAGGCGAGTTGACGCAGTTCTCGCCTATGGGCCAGTCGCAGACGTCGTTGAGTACGCACTCGTCCAGCGTGCAGTCCTGCGGACACCTCGAACACTCGCCGTCGCCGCAGAGGCCGTCGCCGCATCCCGCAAGGCTGGTGCAGAGGCCGTCGACGCAGGAGAGACCGGAGCCGCAGAAGTCGTCGCACTCGCAGAACTCGCCCTCCTCCCCCGGCGGGAGGCAGAGGCCGTCGGCAGTGCAGACGCCGTCATCGCACGGCGACCCGCAGTCTGCGATGATGTGGGCGCAGCCGTCCAGTCCTGCATCAGGCCTGAACGGGTCGCAGACATCGTAGGTGCAGCTGTTCCTGTCGTCGCAGTCGATGTCGTCAACGCACCTCCCCTCCACCGCGCCCTCCTCTTTGGCACACTCCTCCTTGAGAACGCACTCCACGCCGATCGCGGAGCAGGAGAACTCCCTGCAGCCCGCCTCTATCTTGAGGCAGCTCTCAGGCATGGCGAGACAGCCGCCGAGGCCGTCGCAGACCCCTCCTTTGCAGGGGGCTCCGCAGTCATCCTTCACGCAGAAACCTGCGATGCACTCCTCGCAGACGCCGCAGTCCGCGTCGCTCTTGCAGAGGCAGTCTGGGTCGTCGACGCAGTCGTCGCTGGGGCAGCAGCCGTCCGCCTGGGGAAGGCAATCCGTGATCTCCAGGTGCTCGCAGACCATCCCGCAGCCTGCAGAGCAGAAGTCTTCTGTGCAGGGGTCGCCGTCGCCGCAGTCCCCGTTCTCTTCGCACTCGGGGACGATGCACTTGCCTTCGCAGCACTTCTCGCCTGTCGGGCAGTCGGCGTCGATGGAGCAGGCCTCTGAAAAATCGCAGCACCCAGTCCCGCACGGCTCGAACCCCTCCTCGCAGACGCACTCAGCGTTCTCACAGAGCATATTCTCCCCGCAGACGTTCCCGCACTCGCCGCAATTCATGGGGTCGCTGGAAAGGTCTACTGTGACGCCGCTGCAGCAGCTGTCCTTTTCGCAGGTCTCTGTCGTGTCGCACTCGCCGTCGCCGCAGACGAAAGAGACGCACTCTCCCTGATGGCAGGTCTGAGCGAGATCGCAGGGGTTGTCGCACTGGCCGCAGTGGTCCATGTTGTTGGTGAGGTTGACGCAGTTGCCGTCGCAGTTGGTGAGGCCCGGCTCGCAGGCAGAGCACTCGCCTGCCTCCTCAGTCCAGTCCCCGCTGGGAGAGCAGAACCAGAATCCTTTCTCATCGCACTCTTCCGCGGTCCCTGCCAGCTTTTCCCCCACTTCGAGGACGTCCTCCTGGCAGGCCCACAGGCCGCCGTCTTCGCAGAGATATCGGCCCTCTGAGTGGCCGTCCTGCAGGAGGGAGCCGTCAAGGCAGCAATCGAAGGAGCCGAACTCCGAAGGCGCCCAGCTCTCGTGGCCGTGGTCGTCGTCGCCGCAGCAGACGCCGTAGTAGGTCGGGCACTCGCCGTAGCCGCACTCGCCCTCCCAGACAGCGTCCGGGTCCCACTGGAAGCCGTGCCCAGTACACTCCTGCTCCGAGTAATCGGCGTCCACGCAGTAGCCGTAGCCGTCGCAGACTCCGAAAGAGCAGAAAGTGCCTTCCGCCTTCGCAGTGCCTGAGCACTGGTAGTAGTCGCCCCCAGACCCTCGGACGCAACTCGCGTCTTCGAAGCACTCAGTGCAGTTGTTGCCGCACCAGCCGCAGTTCTCCACGCCTACCTCTGTCTCGCACCCCTCATCTCCGTCGCAGTCGAGAAAGCCGGGAGGACAGCAGGAAGGGCAGAACTCGCCGCCCCTGCAGGTCTCGCCGGACTCGCCGCAAAACATCCCGCAGTCAGAATACGGGACAAAGACGAAGCCGACGTTGAAGTCGTAGACGCAGGAGTACTCGAGCTCGCCGCATGTGAAGTTTTGGCAGGGGTCGACGACAACCGCCTTCGTCCCAACAGTCCCGTCGTCCTCCTTGCAGGAGTACTTCACCCTGTTGCAGACTATCGAGTGGCACTCATGGCAGGGCTCCTGTCCGCACTCGTAGCAGACGTCCTGTGCCGAGGCGAGGAGGAGGAGAAAGGCGAGGAGGGCGAACCGCTTCATGGGGCCAGAACCCCCTTCCGCCATTTAAAATCTCGCCCGACAAGTCGCCAAAACATATAAACAGCACCGACCGGGCGTCCCCCATGAGAGCTCGCTCGACCGCCATAATCATCGGCTGATCCAGTGGGCCCTTTTTCTTTGGAGGGCATTGAAATGTTACAGGAAGAGAAGCGGAGGTTCAAGCCACTTGAACTGGAGAAGGGAGTGCTCGATTTCTGGAAGAAGAACCAGATCTACGAGAAGACGAGGGTCGGTAAGAAGAGGTTCACATTCATCGACGGCCCGCCCTACCCGACAGGGGCGATCCACGTGGGGACCGCCTGGAACAAGGTGATGAAGGACGCCGTCCTGCGTTACAAGAGGATGCGCGGTTTCCTCGTCAACGACACGCCCGGCTACGACATGCACGGCCTCCCCGTCGAAGTCAAAGTGGAGAAGAAGCTCGGAATCCACAACAAGAAAGAGATAGAGGAGTACGGCATCGGAGAGTTCGTCAACGCCTGCAGGGAGTTCGCTGGCCAGAACATGGACGTGATGAGCGAGCAGTTCAAGAGGCTGGGCGTCTGGATGGACTGGGAGAAGCCCTACCTGACCACAGGCAACCCCTACATCGAGGGCTGCTGGTGGGCCATAAAGAAGGCCCACGAGAACGGCTACCTCTACAGGGGCAAGAAAGTTCTGACGGTCTGCCCGAGGTGCGAGACCACTCTCGCCAAGCACGAGCAGGAGTACAGGACCGTGGAGGAGAACTCCATCTACGTCAAGCTGCCCCTCGAGAAAAAGGGCGAGTTTTTGCTGGTCTGGACCACGACGCCCTGGACCATCCCGAACAACCTCGCTGTGATGGTCTCCCCGAGCGTGGAGTACGTCAAGATAGAGGTGGACGGCGAGAAGTGGTGGATGGCGGCCGAGCTGGTCCAGCACCTCCTCACCGCCCTCGACAAAGACTACGAAGTGGTTGAGGCCGTAAAGGGCGAGGAGCTGGAGGGGCTCAAGTACTCGCACCCGCTCGAGGAAAAGATGCCCATCCACAAAGAGATGGACGAGAAGTACGAGAAGGCCCACACAGTCCTATTGAGCGAGGAGCACGTGACCACTGAGAGGGGGACCGGCCTCGTCCACTGCGCGCCAGGCAACGGGCCGGAGGACTACGAAGTCGGGACGGCGGCGGGTTTGCCGCCGTTCTGCCCGCTGGAGAAGGACGGGACGTTCACATCAGACGCGGGGAAGTACGTCGGCACCAAGGCAAAGAAAGACAACGACCCCATGGTGGTTGAGGACTTGGAGAAGAAGGGGTTCCTCCTCTACAAGGAGCCAGTCCAGCACGAGTACCCGATCTGCTGGAGGTGCAAGAGCGCCCTCATCTTCCTGGCCACGGAGCAGTGGTTCCTCGGCGTCTCCGAGGCGAAGGAGAGGATGCTGGAGGAGAACGAGAAGGTGCACTGGACGCCGGACTGGGCGGGCAGCGCCTGGTTCGCCTCCTGGCTCGAGAACCTCCAGGACTGGTGCATCTCACACCAGAGGTACTGGGGCGTGCCAATCCCTCTCTGGGTCTGCGAAGAGTGTGGGGAAAAGAAGGTCGTGGGCAGCGCCGACGAGCTGCCTGAGGTTCCAGAAGACCTCCACAGGCCTTGGATAGACAAAATCGTCCTCGACTGCGAATGCGGAGGAAAGATGAAGAGGATAGAGGACATCACCGACGTCTGGCTGGAGAGCGGCGCCGCTGTCTGGGCCTCCCAGGGATTCCCCAAGCAAGAGGCCGATTTCCCTGCCGACTTCATCCTCGAGGGCAAGGACCAGATAAGGGGCTGGTTCAACACGCTGATGTCGCTTTCGATGGTCTCGAAAGGCGAGGCGCCCTACAAGAGCGTCTACATGCACGGATTCGTCAACGACCAGGAGGGAAGGAAGATGTCCAAGTCCCTCGGCAACTACATCACTCCCGACGAGGTCATAGACAAGTATGGTGCAGAGGCCTTCAGGCTCTTCTCCATCGGCTCCACTTCGCCGGGCGAGGACATGGCCTACGGCGACCCGTTCGTCAAGGAGGCCAACCGCGCTCTCGCCATCTTCTGGAACGTCTACAAGTTCGCCTCCAGGTACATGGCCAACGACGGTTTCGACCCCAACGAGCACGAGCTCGACGACATGGAGCTCGAGGTCGAGGACAGGTGGCTCCTCTCAAGGCTGGCCACGACAAGAGCGCGCGTCACTGAAGCGTTCGAGAGCTATGAGCTGCCCAAGGTGCCGGCCCTGCTCGTCCGCTTCATGGTCGACGACCTCTCCAGGTGGTACATCAAGCTGATACGGGAAAGGACCTGGGTCAGCGTGAAGGGCGAGTCCAAGCTGGCCGCCTACGCGACGCTCTACCACGCCATGGAAACTTTCCTGAAGCTCCTCGCACCGGTCACGCCGATGCTGGCGGAGGAGATCTACCAGAACTTCGTGCGGCCGGTTAGGAAGGGGAAAAAGAGCGTCCACCTCTGCGACTGGCCGGAGGCGGGCAGGAGAGACGAAAAGCTGGAGGAGAGGATGGAGGCGGCGGAGAGTATAGTGGAAGCGACTCTCTCAGCGCGTCAGGAAGTGGAGATCAAGCTGAGGTGGCCGCTTCTGGAGATAGTGGTGGAGCCAAAGGGCGACGGGCTCAGGGAGGCCTGCGAACAGCTCGAGGAACTGATACTCTCGATGACCAACACCAAGTCGATGAGGGTTATGAACGAGTTCACGGGCGGCGTGGAGTACAAGGAGTTCTCCCAGCCAGCATTCAACCTCTACCTCAACATCTCCAGGCCCAAGGAGATAGTCGGCGAGTCGCTGGCCAAGGAGGTCATAAGGTCCATCCAGAGGACGCGCAAAGACGAGGGCTATCACGTCAGCGAGCGGATAAAGCTCTCCCTCAAGGCGGACGAGAAGACCTTGCAGTACCTCAAGCCGTTCTTCGATGAGGTGGCGGCCAAAGTCTCCGCCGACATCGACGAGAAAGAGCACGAGACCAGGGGGAAAGTCGAGACTGAAATGGGAGAGGTGGAGTTCAGCTTCGAGAGGGAACAGTAACGTTTTTAACGCTCTTCCCAGCTTTTTCAACGGGGCCCGTGGCTTAGTCTGGCTATAGCGTCGGTCTTATATGGCGCGCTATCGCAAAGATTCGCTCCTAAGCAAGCCGAAAGTCGTGGGTTCAAATCCCACCGGGCCCATAACACTCAAGTGATCGGAATGGACGCATTGGAAGCAATCAAGACGCGGAGGAGCGTGAGGAGGTATGAAGACCGCGAGGTCGAGGAAGAGAAGCTGGAGGAGATCTTGGAGTGCGCCCGGCAGGCGCCAAGCGCCCACAACGCACAGCCATGGTTCTTCTTCGTGGTGCGGGACGGGGAGAAGCGTGAGAAGCTGTCGCAGGTCCACAAGTACGCCGACTTCCTGGCTGAGGCGCCAGTTGTCATAGCGAGCTGTGCGGAGGAGAAGAGCAGGTGGTACCTCCAGGACACCTGCGCGGCCATAGAGAACCTGCTGGTGGCGGCGAGGGCGGTCGGCCTGGGGACCTGCTGGGTCGGAGTCCACGGCAAGGACAACTGCGAAGAGCACGTCCAGAACGTCCTTGACACCAGCCTGCGGGTGGTCAACCTGATAGGTGTCGGCTACCCGGCCGAAGAGCCGAGCGTCCGGAAGAAGGGGCTGGACGAAATCTTCACGTCAGTGTGAGCGGCGCCAGTAGAGAAGGGAAGCGGCGAGAAAAAGGACAGCGAACTCTGCAGCGCCCATCTCGGGCGCGCTCATCAGCATGGGCGAGGTCGTCCCCCCCTGCACAGTCACAGTGAAAGTCTGCGTCGAGACTATCTCCGGCCTCTCCAGGTTCCAGACCTTGACCCTCACTTCGTAGTTGCCGAGCGCTCCGGCGATGAAGGTGAGCGGTATCTGCCTGCCCTCTCCCCCCTCCAGGTTGAATGTGTACTCCTGCGACGCGTCAGGGAAGCGGGCGAAGTTCCTGCCCGCCCCCTCCACGGCAGCCTTGTAGGTGCCGCTCCTGTGCATGGGGTCGATGACGTTGACTGGGACGTTGAGACTGCCGCCCAGGGAGGAGAGGTAGCTGGTCGACTCGAGGACCACGAAGTTGTCCAGCACGCAGAGGCTGGAGCGGCAGACAGAGGAGGCGCGGCAGTCTGCGTCGCTGTCGCAGCTGTCGCCGACCGGCGCCACGCAGGATGGGGGCGAGCGCGACGTGTCGCAGACGAGGCCGACAGTGCAGGGGTTGTCTGCGTTGCAGCAGTCCGGGTCGAAGCCGAGGCATGCAGTGCTCGGGCAGGAGAAATCAAGGAACTCCCTGCAGGGCTGGCAGGCTATCCCGGAGCACCACTCGCCGCCGCCGCAGTCTGCGTCAGAGGAACAGCAGTCCGGGTCGAAGCCGATGCAGGAGGATGACGAGCAGACGCCGTTCCCGCTGGTCTCGCAGGCCAGGCACTGGTAGGCCATGTTCTCTGTGTAGCAGAAGAAGCCGCCGCCGCAGTCGGAGTCGTCATGACAGCAGAGGAGGCCGCCGGAGTCCTCGTAGGAACAGCGGCTCCCGCTTGCGGCGCAGTTCCCCATCTCCTCTGCCAGCGGCGGCTGGGAGGGGCAGCAGTGGCCGTTGCAGTAGCCACTGCTGCAGTTGGCAGAGTCAACGCAGGAGACGCCGTTCGGCTTGCTTATGTAGCAGAAATGGTGGTTTTTTCTCTGGTCGCAGACCTCGTAGCTCTCAGTGTCGCAGTCCTGGGTGGTCAGGCAGCAGTCTAGGTCGACGTGGCAGCAGACGCCGTTCTCGTACTTCTCGCTCGCGTTGCAGCACATGGGGAAGATGTCAGGACACTCGACCACTATTTCATGGCCTGAATCGACGGAGGGTTCGGGGTAGAAGTAGTGGCGGATGCGGAAGTCGTCGAGGTACTGCAGGCCGCTCTCCTGGTCGGCCACCTGGAAGACTGCCTGGCTGAAGTTCCTGTCCTGGAAGTGGACTTCGGGCTTGTAGGAGGTGGAGTTGCCGCTGGCAGTGACGACGACCTCGGAGCGAGACGAGTCCCATCCCAGGCTGATGTCGTAGTAGGTGTTAACGTCCATCCCAGTGAGGACAGGGACCCAGGCCGAGCCGGAGGCGAGGCCTGTCAAGTTGTTGCCTGCAGGGCCGTGGCGGAACTCTGTCACGTTCTGGCCGTCGCTTTTCGCAAACCTGTTCTGCACGGGGCCTGACCAGTACCTCCCCCTGTAGTCGATGGCGACCATGGAAAGGTCGAACGGATTCAGGAGCCTGAAGCCAAGCGTCTCGCCGGAGACCTGCTCCAGCCTCGCCGCCTGGTTGGCCTGTGTGGCGGAAGAGCTGCCCGCGCCGTACCATGTCCAGTTGTCCGTGTTGATGCTCGGCTCGAAAGTGTCGAAGAAGATGAAAGTGTCGTTGCCGTTGGAGACGGGGGAGGCGAGAGGGTTGCCGTAGTAGGCGGTCACCTCTGTCAGGTTCCCGGTCCTGACATTGTCGCCCACGCCGTAGCCCGCGTCCCAGGAGAAGCCGAATGCGTCGAAGAAGACGTCGAAGCCCGCCGAGGAATCTCCCGTCCCGACGAGCAGCTTGTCGAGGGAGGCGCAGTTGTCCCTGAACTCCACGTTGGAGGCGAGGGGGGTGCCGTTGACGTACCAGATGAACTGGCCGTTGGTGCCCGCACTGCAGTCGAAGACTATTTTGTTGTGGTACCACTCGTCGGCAGAGTAGGCGCCCACGTCGTGGTAGCTGGAGCCGTCAAACCAGCTGAACTGGCCGTTGTCCCTCATGTTGAGGCTCATGGCAGTCCCGACGCCGTCGTCATACATGTAGAAGATTGATGTCTTGGAGCTGTCGGAGCTCCTCCACCAGAACTCGACCGTCCCGCTCGACTCGTCGAATCCGGTATGGTTCCCCCAGACGTGGCTGGAGTCCGCGTCCCTCATCCAGACCACCTTGTCGTGGCCGTCTTTGGAGGAGGTCACGTTGATGGAGCCGCCTGACGGGATGTCGACGCTGTCGAAGAAGCTGATGGAGTCGTTGGCGGTGCCTGCCTTCTCCTCCCTGAAGCTGTAGCTGGCGGGATAGAGCTCTTCGCTGTCGAGGCCGGGGAACTCCACCCAGAAAGAGGTATGGGGGGTGTCGCAGTTTTCGACCCAATAGTCCAGCTCCTGGCCGTCTGAGACGAAGCGGAAGTCCTCGCAGTAAAAGTCTGCGTGGTACCTGTTTATGAGCGTCTCCGTGTCCATCGTCAGGTTCACCTGGTGCGTGCCGCTGGGCAGGGTCGTGTTGACGAAGAAGTTGTCCGTATACTCCCAGACGCCTCCCCCAGCGCTCCTCAAGTCGTCCCTCAATGTCGAGTTGGAGAAGAGGGGGTAGGGCTCGTCGTGGTAGTAGAGCCAGAACTGGGATGTCCCAGGGCCGAAGCCGTCGTTTGTCCCGTTCCCTGGCAGCTCCGCCGGGAATGTCACAGAGGTCTGTATCAGCTGGTTGCCTGAGCAGTAGAAAAAGTTGGAGTAGTCGGAGACGTGGAATGGGACGTCCGCGAGCGTCCCGTTGCCATACTCCCTCACCATCTTCAGCGAGAGGAGGTCCAGGCCAACGTCGTGGAGGTCGTCGTCGTCGTTGCTGTCGTTGCAGTAGGGGGCGATGCCCCATGTGAACTCAGTGCGAAAAGTGACTGGGATTGAGCGGGAGAAGTTGAGGTCATTGACGACGGTGACGTTGGTCCTCCACTCGAACGTCCTGTTCTCCGCGTCCTGCCACTGGCCTTCCCATTCTGCCGCCCGTGCGGGCAGGAGCAAAAGCAGGAGCAACAGCCACCTTTTCACGCACCAAGGAGTAGTCGGGGACATTTAACTCTTCAGCTCAAAAGCGTTAAATGGGGCGGCTGTGGTAGGTCGCCATGGCGATGTGTGCCGCAGCCCTCCAGCTCATAGAGGCCTGTTTCGAAAAGTGCTCGCTGGGGATGGGCGGTCCGCCAAAACCGGTCTCCGCCCTGGCCCTCTGCATGGGAAACAACTTCCACAAGCTCCAGCGGCAGGAAGAGTCCTGTCCGCTCGCCAGGGAGTTCATCAAGAAGTGCCAGGCGTGCGGCGAGAGGAACGACTGCTTCTGGGACAAGATAAATTCCCCTAATGAGATGGCGGCGGAGCTGAAGGCCTATTTCGGCGAGCAGGTCATGAGCTTCTCCCACCAGCTGGAGAACTACCTGCAGGGCGGCGACCCCAAGGAGGTCAGGCTCGAGTTCCCCCTGACATGGCTGCTGGCCCACTACAAGTGGGACGTCCCCACCGCCTTCCCTCTCAGCGCCCCGGACAGGGAGATCAACATAATCATCGCCAACAAGGGCCACCAGAGCATGGCGGTGGCGCCGCTGGTCGGGGAGAACTTGGGAGAGATGGGCGAGACCGCCATCCTCAGCTTCCACGAGCACGTGAAGGAGGGAGAGGAGTACGGCGAATTGAGGGAGCTCTTCCAGAACACCACTGTCTCCAACCTCTCCGTTCTCTTGACCAAGGACCTTAAGATGCCGCCCGTCCGGGGAGGCTCCTACTCCTGGCTAATCGCCGCCTACGTATTCCCATACCTGCTGAGATGCGACGACATTGAGGGCTTCCTATCGGACGTCAACGGCGTGGAGCGTGAAGAGTTCCTGCAGATCGCCCATCCTCTCGACGTGGAAGTGCTGTTGAGATGATCGCCGCCTTCCTCATCGGCATCAGCACCGTTTTCTTCAAGAAGGCGCTGATGGAACGGGAGCTTTTCAACTCCTGGCGGTCAGGCTGGTTCTGGCTGGGCGCCCTCGCAGGAATCTCAAGCGCCCTCGCCTTCACGAAAGAGCTTGAGGAGAGCGCAGTGAGCAGGTCGGTCCCCCTCCTCGCCCAGAGCTATCTCGTAGTCCTCCCGCTCAGCGCCCTCTGGCTCGGCGAAAAAGTGGGGAGGAGAGAGATGCTCGGCATAGCGCTCATCCTCCTCGGTTCGGTGATGATATGAGGCGCCTGGCCATCTCCCTGCTGGCAGGCGTCCTCGGCGGCGTCTCGGCCGTCATCTTGAAGGCTGGCGGCTTCTCTTTCTTCATCCCTGCGGGAATCGTCCAGCTCGTCAGCGTCGCCCTCTTTCTCTTCGCCCTCTCAAAGGAGGAGGCTGTCCTGGTGGCTCCGCTGGTTGGTACTGCCAGCACCCTCACCACGCTGGCCGGCGGCGCCCTCCTCTTCGGAGAGGTCCTCAACGCCAAGAAACTGGTCGCCGTCGCTTTCCTGATGGCTGGCGGCGCCCTCCTCTCAGGCAAGAGATAAAAGGCCGGGACGACTGCAGTCCGCATGACCGACAAGGAAAGCGAGCTGACTGTCGTGATCGGCGTGAGGGTGAGGGAAGGGAGGCTCGGAGAGATCTCCAACCGCCTCAAGAAGAACGACAACATAGTTGCCGTCTACGAGGTCACGGGCGACTACGACATCCTGATGATAGGCCACTTCAAGAACCGCGTCGGTCTCGAGAAGTTCATCAAAAACGCCCTCCAGTGGAAGTACATCGAGAGGACCAACACATTCGTCGCCATCAACACAGTGAAGGAGTGGGACTCCAAAGGTTAAATAGGCGGCGAGAGTCTAGGGCCCAAGGTGAACAAGAATGAAAATTACACTGAGCGTGATTAAGGCGGACATAGGCGGCTTCCCCGGCCACAGGTCGGTCCACCCCGACCTCATCGACATAGCGGAGAAGGAGCTGAAGAAGGCCAAGAAAAAGAGACTACTCAAGGACTTCAAGGTGCTGGCCTGCGGGGACGACCTCCAGCTCATCATGACCCACAAGAAGGGGGTCGACAACGAGAAGATCCACGAGCTGGCCTGGAACACATTCCAAAAAGGGACAAAGAAAGCCAAGAGTCTGAAGCTCTACGGAGCGGGGCAGGACCTGCTGGCGGAGACATTCAGCGGCAACGTCAAAGGTGCGGGCCCTGGCGTCGCGGAACTGGAGATGGAGGAGAGGAAGTCCGAGCCCATCGTCGTCTTCATGGCCGACAAGACAGAGCCCGGCGCCTGGAACTACCCCCTCTACAAGATGTTCGCAGACCCGTTCAACACGGCAGGCCTCGTCATAGACCCTGCCATGAACGATGGCTTTGTCTTCGAGGTCCACGACCTCTACGGCAAGAAGAAGATCGACATGAAGACGCCGGAGGAGTCCTACTCCCTGCTCAGCTTCATCGGTTCGCCGAGCAGGTACGTGATAAAGCACATCAAGACCAGGGACGGCGAGATAGTGGCCTCCTGCAGCACACAGCGCCTCTCTCTGATGGCGGGCAGGTACGTCGGGAAAGACGACCCAGTCATGATTGTGAGGGCGCAGCACGGCCTGCCAGCCCTCGGGGAGATCCTCGAGCCTTTCACCTTCCCATACATGGCGGCAGGGTGGATGAGGGGGAGCCACAACGGCCCTGTGATGCCCTGCGCATTCGACAGAGCCCATCCCTCCCGCTTCGACGGTCCGCCACGCGTGATAGCGGCAGGCTTCCAGCTGGCCAAGGGCAAGCTGAACGGGCCTGTCGACCTCTTCGACGACCCTTCCTTCGACAAGGCGCGTTCGATGGCCAACGACCTGGCAGACTATTTGATGAGGCAGGGGCCCTTCGAGCCGCACCGCCTCCCGCACGAGGAGCTGGAGTACACCTCCATGCCCTCCATCAAGGAGAAGTTCGAGAAGCGGTTCAAGAAGCTGTAGGATGGCGACGGGAGAGCCGAGAGAAAAAGTGAAGAGGGTCTTCGCCCTACTCATCGGGCTCGTCTTCCTGGGCACGCTCGCCATCTCCTTCGACCAGGGCCTCTCTCTGGGGGAGTCCCTCTCCAGGACTGTCTCCATACTCAGAATGGAACCGCTGACGCCGGGCGGCCTCTCGGACGCGACTGAAGCGCTGCTACTGCTGGCCAGCCTCGGCGTCCTCTGGCTGGTCGTCTGGACCTCCATGGACATGTTCACGGAGGGCCACGCCTCCAGTTTCCTGGAAAAAACGATGAAGGAGATAAAGATGAAAAGAACCAAAGACCACGTCATAATCTGCGGCGCCGGGCGCGTCGGCAGCAACATAGCGAAAGAGCTGGCAGAGGCCGGCGAGAAGTTCGTCCTCATAGAGAAAGACGAGAGATGCGCTGAGAAGATGAAGAGGCGGGGCTGCATCGCAGTCCAGGGAGACTGCCTCGACGAGGCGACGCTGAAGGAGGCTGGGATCGAGAAGGCGAAGAGACTGGCCGCGGTCATCGGCGCGACGGAGAAGAACCTCTATCTCACCCTTCTCGCGAAGGAGCTGAACCCCGACATAGAGGTCTTCGCCAGGGCCAACGACGAGAAGATAGCGAAGAAGCTGAAGACCGTGGGAGCTGACCACGTCGTGATGCCTGAGGTGGCAGGGGCGAAGACCATCGCGAAGAAGATTCTAAAGTGACTTGAGAGTGGCCCCGCATATGTAAACTAAAGTTTGTTTTGAAAAGTTTTATATACATCTGTAAACTAAAGTTTACATGATAGAGCTTTTCCGCGAGACAAAAAGCCTCATGGTGCTCAGTTTCCTGCTGGAGAACCCGGAAAAAAAGTTGGGCATCAGAGAGATTGCAAGGGCAACAGGGGTCTCCCCCACATGGGTCTCCAAGACGGTGGGCGAACTCAAAGAGGAAAATCTGGTGAGGGAGGTTGAAGACGGCTCTCTCGAACTCAACCTCGGCAACCCAGAGGTAACAAGAACGAAAAAAGCCGCGAACCTAATCTCTGTCTACAGCTCTGGCCTTGTCGACCATCTGATCAGGAGATTCAACCACCCAGAAGCCATCGTCCTCTTTGGGAGCTATGCAAAGGGGACCGACCTCTCGACCAGCGACGTCGATTTGGCGATAATCTGCCCTAAGAGACTAAGGCTCGACCTGGAGAGGTTCGAGAAAAAGCTGAAGAGAAGCGTGAACGTAAACCAGATAGAGAGGGCGAGACTGACCGACGAGTTCAAGAACACGCTGGCAAACGGCATAGTACTCTATGGATACCTGAAGGTGGCTTGATTGCTGAAGGGCATCAAGCACTACTTGGAGAGGGGCCACCTGAAGAAGGGAGAACCAGATCCTTCGATGTCGATTTCGCTGATGGACAAGGCAGAGAGACGACTCAAGAGGGTTGCTGGTGAAGATGTGGACGAAAGAAACTCTGACCTCCTTTTCGAGGATGCCTATGAAGCGATCAGGGAGGCGGCTCAGGCAGCGATGGCTTCTGAGGGGTTCAAGCCATACTCGCATGAAGCGACAATCGCGTTCCTGGATGAGAGATGCCCCCAGCTCAGCGACTACGAAATCGCCACAATCGACAGGCACAGGCAGATGAGGAACAATTCAGTCTACCGAAGCGAGAAAATTGACGTGAAAGAGGCGGTCGAGGCCATTGAGTTCGCCGAAAGGATTGTGAAGAAGATCAAAAGAGTCCTGAAATAATTGAGACGGGCGGCCAGCTTTGGGAAAAGGAGAGTGGCCGCCTTTCGGCGGCCGGGGGATGTGTTGAGGTCTACTATATGTCAACCCGCGTATTTATCCTTTTGCGAGGGGGAGAAGTCCATAAAAGGAAGCGCAGAACTACACTGACGTGAGGGGCATCACACCTGTCATCGCCATAATTTTGTTGCTCTTGATGGCCGTGGCCGCGGCTGGCGGGTTCTACTTCGTCTACCAGGGCTTCACAGAAGAAGGTGAAGAGTCGGGCTCCACGCAGATAGAGCAGCTCGGAGAGCAGTCCCTCGCGCAGATGTCGATAGAGTCTGTGGCGGGAGGCAGGATCTACGTCAAGAACGTGGGCGCGTCGGACATCGACCTGAGCAAGGCGACTGTCTACGTAGAGAACCAGCCGGTCGACGTCAACAGTTCCACTGATACTCTCGCTGAACGGAGCAGGGCGGTCCTCAAGTTCACTCAGGCCCCGTCCTGCCCTTCTGACAAGTGTGATGTCAGGATCTCCGGGGCTGCTTCTACCTCCAAGAAAGTCGACCTTGAGAAGCTTTCGTGCTCGTCAAACGCCGACTGTTATGCGGGAGAGACTTGCGAGGGGGGTGTGTGCGTGGAGGAGGGTGGCGAGGAGGCCGCTGTCTGCGGAGACGGGAACTGCGATGCTGGAGAAGACGGCGAGAGCTGCTTTGCCGACTGCGGGCCGAGATCCCTGCTTCTCGGAGTTCACGACGGTACGGGCCAGAACTGCGACGTCCACGAGTACCTCTGGAACGGCACCACCTACGAGAAGGGAGAGAACCTCACCGCCACCCCTGTGATGTACATGTCGCCCGCGGTCTCCTTCGACTCCCAGGGCAACGCCCTCGCTGTCGGGACAGTTGGGAGCTTCAGCAACTCCGACAACCTGGAGATCTACGCCTCCTACAACAGCAGCGGCTCCTGGTCTGAGTTCGTCAACGTGACGCAGAACAACGACAGGATAGACATGGGCCTCTTCGGCTACTTCGGATTCAACTCCTCAAACGAGGCGATTGCGACATGGGTGACTGGAGAATACACAAAGAACCTGGCCTGGGCCTCTTTCGACGGCTCCTCATGGTCGACGCCCGACAACATCACAGACAACTCAGGCGAGTTCTCCATAGGTCAGAGCCCGAACTTCGCATTCTCTCCATCAGACACGGGGATGGCGGTCTGGGAGTCACAAAGTCCCTCGGACGACTGGCTCAACTACTCCTACTGGGACGGGTCAAAGTGGGCAGAGACGGGGACGATAGTCTCCCTGGAAGGGGGGTTGGACCACAGCATCGAGTTCCCGAGAGTTAAGTTCAACGAGACGCACGCCATGGCTGTCTGGGAGAAGGACTACGACTACCTGGGCACCGCCCCGCAAGAGGTGGTTCAGTGGTCTGTCTGGGACGGCTCCTCCTGGAGTTCCGTTGAGAACGTGACCGACGAGAGAGGGAACAGCTTTCTCATGGACCTGGAGGTCGACGGGAACGGCAACTGGCTTCTGCTGGTCGGAAACGACAGCTCAACGCCCTACTGGACAGAGTGGTGGAGCTGGGAAAACGGCTGGACTTACGAGGGGAACCTGACCGCCAGCGACCCGCTCGGCTTCCCCTACGGAATCGCCAAGAACGAGAACGGAGCCGTGACGGCCTTC
This sequence comes from Candidatus Undinarchaeota archaeon, assembly GCA_964527545.1. Taxonomy (GTDB): domain Archaea; phylum SpSt-1190; class SpSt-1190; order DYHY01; family CAZGQF01; genus CAZGQF01. The sequence goes on from CAZGQF010000001.1 coordinate 28,506, forward strand.
CTGGTCCCAATGGAGGGCAGCCTCACCAGATTCAGCTTCACGACCTGGGACGGTACGGGCTGGTCGGAGCCTGCCGAGCTTGAAGATTATGCCTGCATCCCGATGTGAGCGTGGTCTGAGTGGCAGTGGGACTGGAGGTGGCGGAGGATGGCCTTCACCTTCTCGAGATCTGCGTTCTTGCCGACGCCGAGAAAGTAGAACTCCTTGCCCTTGAGGCGGAGGAAGTCGGCGAAGACGTTGAGGTTGTAGGTGTGTGTGGAGATCGACTCGCAGTGCGCTATCTCATCGGTGAGGACGAAGTCGTCGCCGTTGTAGCTGTCGAGGAGGACGACGACGTCAGCCCCCTCCACTTTTGAGAGAAAGTTCTCGGGGACGGAGCCGCAGTAGATTGTATCGAACTCTGACTTCAGCTTCTGGGCGGCCTTGACGCCCCAGAGGTCGTCCTCGAGGTTTGGGTTGCCGACAGCGAGGATGGAGAGCTTAAGCACTTGAGGGAGGCGAGCTCAGGGTTAAAAAAAGAACCCATAATAATGGGTGGCCGCTTCTCCTGGAGATGCACAACCTGCCCATTGGGCCGTACCACCCAGCCCTCAAGGAGCCTGAGAGCTTTGTCCTTCAGGTGGAAGGAGAAGAGATAGTGGGAGCGAGGTATGACCTGGGCTACAACCACCGCGGCATCGAGAAGTTCGCAGTGGGGAAAGAGGTCGACAAGACGCTCTTCCTCGCTGAGAGGGTCTGCGGCATCTGCTCACAGGCCCACTCCTCCTGCTACTGCTACGACCTGGAGAAGATCTTCGGCGCAAAGATCTCCAAGAAAGCGGAGATGATAAGGACGATCATGGCGGAGCTGGCCAGGATGCACAACCACCTCTTCGCCATAGGCCTCCTCGGATATCAGATGGGTTTCAAGAACATCTTCATGTGGTGCTGGGACTTGAGGGAGACGCCTCTCGCCCTGATAGAGAAGTTCTGCGGAAACCGCTACCACGCAGCCATCAACCAGATAGGGGGGGTGAGATACGACATCACCGGCGAGGGAAAGGAGAGAATGGACAGAAAGCTCGGAGAGCTGGAAAAGAGGCTGGTAGGCGTTGAGGAGTTCTTCGACACGCCAGCTGTCCACACGCGGCTCGACGGTCTTGGCATCATCTCCAAGAAAGAGGCGGAAGAGATAGGGGTGGTCGGGCCGGTGGCGAGGGGGAGCGGCATCGAGATCGACGAGAGGACCAATTACGGGCCGTACGACGAGATGGGATACGAGATGGTGGTCGGGAAGAGGGGCGACGTCTGGGAGAGGAACCGAGTGAGGCTGGAAGAGGTGAGGAAGTCGATAAGGATGGTCCAAAAGGCGGAGCTCCCGGAAGGGAAGCTGAAGGCCCACTACGACAAGAAGGCGGGAAAGGAGAGGTTCTCCGTCGAGGCGCCGAGGGGGAGGCTCTTCCACACAACAGAGACCGACGGGAAAGTGATCAAGTCGCTCAGCATCAACCCTCCCACTCCCTACAACATCAAGGCGCTCGAGCCGATGCTGCAAGGAGCAAAGGTGGCAGACGCTACCGTGGTCTTGCTGAGCATAGACCCCTGCTTCGCCTGCAACGACAGGGCGCTTGTCATAGAGAACGGAAAGAAAAAGGTGGTGAAGTTCGATGCTGGGAAAGTTGTTGTCGTGGGCTAGGCGGAACTCGCCGTGGGTCTTTCACATCAACTGCGGCAGCTGCAACGGCTGCGACCTCGAGCTGGTGGCGGCCACCACTCCGCACTACGACCTGGAGAGGTGGGGCGTGGTCCTCGTCCCGAGTCCAAGGCATGCAGACATCCTCCTCCTGACAGGGCCTGCCACAGAGAAGAGCTTGAAGGCGGCTAGGTGGGTCTACGACCAGATACCTGAGCCGAAGAAGGTCGTGGCAGTTGGCGAGTGCCCCATCTTCGGATGCATCTACAAGGGGAGCCCCAAAATCGGCCTGATGAAGAAGCACATCCCAATCGACAAGTTCGTGGAGGGCTGTCCGCCCAAGCCCGAGACCATAATCAAGGCGGTAAGGGAGGTGGCTGGCGATTTTTGAGAGGCTCAAATTCCTGGTCAACGAACTCCTCCACAAGTCCACCCACCCCTTCCCGTTCGATGTTGCGAAGTTCAGGGGGCGCGTCCACGTCGACAAAGAGAAGTGCATAAGCTGCGGCTGCTGCGAAAGGAGCTGCCCGACTGGCGCCATCGTGCTGAAGAAGGTGAAAGGCTTCGAGAAACCGAAGGCCGTTGTCGACCACTCCATCTGCATCCACTGCGGCGAGTGTGAGTACGTCTGTCCGGTGGACGCCATAGAGCTGAAGCCCGAGCAGGTGATAACTGATGGGTGACCCGCGGAAGGTCTTCACCGGCGGCCTCCCATTCCCCGAGAAGAGGATAGCCTACCGCTCCTCGCTCTACTGGGTCCTCTTCTTCTTCGTCCTTCTCGACTCGAGCATGGTCATCTTTGCCAGCTCCAAGGGCCAGAACCTCTTCACCTTCACATTGGTCATCCTCTTCGCCTCGGTGGTGATGCTGCGTGCTCTCTGAATTCGTCGTCCTCGTCGTCTTCGCCTTCCTCTACGACTGGGTCTACAGGAAAGTCAACGCCGCCCTGCAGGGAAGAGTCGGCCCAAACTACGCCGGGCCTTTCGGCGTGCTCCAGCCCTTCGCCGACTTCATCAAGCTCCTCGGCAAGGAGGAGATAGTGCCCCGCCACGCGGGGAGCATCTGGGCTGTGGTCCCCTACGTGGTCTGCTTCCTCCCGCTGGTCGGCCTCTGGATAATCCTGAACCGCGGCAACCTGATACTCATCTTCGTAATACTGGCCATGGACTCCCTCCTCCTCTGGCTGGTCGGCTACTACTCCAAGAGCAGGTACGCCCTCACGGGGAGCATGCGGCTCGTCCTGCTCTTCTTCTCCTACGAGCTGCCGCTGATGCTGAGCGTAATCGCGGTGGTCATCAAGACAGGCTCATTCAACCTGGTGCCGGTCGGCTTCTCCCTCCCCATCGCCTTCCTGGTGATGGTCGTCGCCACATTCGCAAAACTAGAATTCCCGCCGTTCGACATCCCGACCGCGGCACAGGAGATAGTGGCAGGATATCTGACAGAGTACAGCGGCACGAGGCTCGCTCTGATGCGGCTGGGAAAGAAGCTCGATTTGGTGATGATGACATTCTTCACCTCCTCGCTCTTCCTGTTTCAGTATGACCTTCTCGAGAGCCTCCTGCTTGTCACCCTCATCTCCGCAGTCTCCTCCCTCTTCCCCCGCTACAGGATAGACCAGGCTGTCAGGCGGCTCTGGGTGATGACGCCCATCGCACTGCTCCAGATCTTGGGGGTGAGCTTTTGATCCACTGGATCGCCTTCCTGCTCTTCCTCGCCTGCGCCATCGACGTGAGAACTGAGAGGATGCTCCTCACATTCATACTCGGAAACCTGGCGCTGGCAGTCTACTTCTGGTCCCTTGGCGGGACACTGGTCGCAGTCTTCCAGGCCCTCCTCTCCATAGGGATCGCCCTGGTCCTGCTCTTCATCTCGGAGGGGACGCAATGAAGAGGCTGCTGCCGCTGCTTCTGCTCTACATCCTTCTCTCATACCAGCTGTCAGGCAGCCTCTCGCCTAGCGCCTCGCTCACGGAGATCCTCTGGAGCTCCCGTGCCCACTACACCCTGATCTACGCGACTGCCGTCCTCGCGACGGCAGCTGGACTGGTGATGGACCATGATTGAGTTCCTTGTCTTCACGCTCGGCCTCCTCATGCTGATGGAGAGGCGGAACCTCTTCAAGATACCCCTCGGGCTCATCTTCCTCTTCAAGGCTGGGGACATACTTCTCGTCAAGTACGCCTTCCTGAACGGAAACGAGCTGGGCTATGCGCTGGCCGCGCTCGGCCTCGGCCTTGAGGGCTTCCTCGTCTCAACTGTGGCTTTCTACATCATAGAGGGGGTGGAGTGGTGATGCTGCCCAACTCCCTCCTCGCACTCGGTGCCACCGCCATAGTGGTCCTCTTCATCTCACGCCGCCAGGGCAAGGCCCTCGCCCTGGCCGCGCTCCTCATGGCAGGCTTCGGGCTTTCGGCTGGCGGGCCGTTCACCTGGGAAGGGACAGGTCTCGTCTTTGCCTGGATCTTCCTCGCCGCCATGGCAGGCGTCATCACGTTCTCCCGCTCACAGAGGGAGAGGGTCTCCCTCTTTCTCCTCTCAGCCTTCTCCCTGGTGGGAGCGGCGGGGACAGACGACCTCTTCACATTCTACCTCTTCTGGGAGACGGCCTGCCTGGCCTCCTACTTCCTGGCCTTCAGCCCCAAGAGCAAGGAGTCGGCGTTCAGGTACGTGGTGGCCAGCATCGCCTCATCGAGCTTCGTCTTCCTTGCCATCTCGCTGACCTACGCCGAGACCAACTCTGTCGCATTCAGCGCACTCCCACTCCTCGCAGACCCGTCGCTTGTGGCCGGCCTGCTGGCGACCGGCTTCGGACTCAGGGCACTCCTCTTCCCTCTCCAGTTCTGGGCCCCTCCCCTCTACTCCGAGGCGCCAGTCGACACCTCCGCCTTCTTCGCCGGCGTCCTCAGCAAGCTCGGCGTCCTCGGCCTCGTCAAGGCGATGGTAGCCCTCCCATCATTGTCATCGCTCCTCCTCGCCGCCTCCCTCGTGACCATGGCGAGCGGCAACCTCTTCGCCTTCGTACAGAAGGACGTAAAGAAAGTCCTTGCATTCTCGAGCATTGCCCACCTCGGCTACATGCTCCTCGGCTTCAGCATGATTACGCCTGGTGCCACAATTGCAGGCCTCCTCCACGCCCTCAACCACGCCGCTGCCGTGACACTCGCCTTTCTGGCAGTGGGCAGCGAAACTCCCATCTCCGACTTCTCCCTGCCGCCGCTCCGCAGGTTCTCTTTCATCGTGGGAGCGCTCTCCCTGGCCGGCTTTCCCGGCCTCAGCGTCTTCACGGGAGAGTTCTCTCTCCTCTCTTCCCTGCCAGCCGGCATTGCCCTCTTCGTGGGAGCGAACATGGCATTCAGCGCGCTCTACTACTACAGGCTCCTGATGTGCGGGGAAAGTGAGAAGAGCGAGATGCTCTCTTTCAGCCAGGAGATGGCGCTTGCCCTCCTTGCGCTCTTCGTGATAGCGAGCGGACTCTTCCCCCTGCCCGCGGAGGCGATAGTTGAGGTGATGGGCGGATGATCCTTGACTTCCTCTTCATACTGGTCATCGCCAACATCGCCAGCGAGGCGATACTGCCAGCCATCGGCCTGGAGGCCGGCTTCGGGGAGACCGCGGCAGTCCTTCTTGCCGCGCGGCTGCTCGGCATCGAATTGAGGGCCAGCCACTTCCGCCTCCCAGGCTCCCATTCCCTTGAGAGGGTGATGGGGACCTTTTTCGGAAAGCTCTCCCTCCTTCTCGACCACGTCAGCAATCTCCTGCTCGTGCCCTACAAGGGCGACACCGCCAGGAACGTCTTCCTCATGACGCTGGCACTGATAGCGGCGATAGTCCTGGCCGGAGCCTAGAGGACCCCTGTCGGGAAGAGACTCAGAGATAAGACGAGAAGGGAGAGCGCGAAGAGCGGGAAGAGCTCTCCCCTCTTTTCCCCCATCCTCACCCCCCTCCCAGAGATCATCAGCCTCAGCACGCTGAATGTGTAGACCGCTGTGAGGAGGGCGCCGCATCCGCCCAGGAAAAGAAGGGAGGAAGGAACGTCGACTGAGAGGAAGAGCAGCCTTTCCGAGAAGAAGCCGGAGAGGGGCGGGACGCCGACCAGGGAGAGGGCGCCTATGGAGAAGAAGAAAGAGGTCAGGGGGAGCTTCGCTGCCGCACCCTTAAGGGAATCCAGCTCCCTGGAGCTCAGGGAGTGGACAGCAACTCCGGCGGCGAGGAAGAGGAGCGCCTTGGCCGCCGCGTGGCTCATGAGATGCCAGCCTGCTGCTTTTGCCGCGCCGCCGCCCACCCCGAAGGCGACGTATCCCATCTGGGAGATGGTGGAGTAGGCGAGGAACCTCTTCACGTCCTCTGCCCCCAATGCGAGGACGCCGCCGTAGAGCATGGAGAGGGCGCCCAGCCACCCAAGCCAAGACGGGAGGGGGAGGTATGAAAAGATGCGTAGGAGGCCGTAGCCGCCGCAAGCGACCATCGCGCCTGAGAGCAGGGCGCTGACAGGCGTGGGCGCCATCGAGTGGGCGTCGGGGAGCCAGCCGTGGAAGGGGAAGAGGCCCATCTTGATGGAGAACGCCAGGGCAAAGAGCAGGGAGAGAAGCCCCGGGTCAGAGGCGTGCTGGAGGGACGCAAATGTCAATGCCAATCCCTCGCCCCTCATCACAGCTATCCCGACCAGCAGGAGGAGGGCGCAGACGTGCATGGCAACAAAGTAGTTGGCTGCTATGCGGCGGGAGTCGCCCTCGCCCCACCTCCAGATTATGAAGAAGGAGGGTATGACCATAAGCTCCCAGAACAGGTAGAACTGGAGCAGATTGGGAGAGAAGAAGAGGCCGACCATGGAGCCGACGAAGAGGAGGAAGAGGGAGAAGAAGGCGGGGTCGCGGAGGCGGGAGGAGAGGGCTGCCAGTGCGCCGATGAGGAGGGAGAGGAGGGAGAGTGAGAGTGAGAGGGGCGTCACCTCCAGCCCAGCAGTTATCCCGAAGAAGGGCAGCCTGCCGAGAGGGAAGACTGTGTCGATGCCGAAATAGGGGATGACGAGAAGCGTGGAGACAGCCAGCAGAGTGACCGTCAGCGAGCGGGCCCTCCTGCCAGAGAAGAAAAGGAAAGGCCAGAAGAGGAGGGGGAGGGCAAATGCGAAGGGGAGGAGCATCGATAAGGGGTGCTCTGCCTGCTAAATATAGGTTGGGCTAGGGCAGGCGCCTCTCGAGGTGGAGCTTGAACGCGGCCGCGCCAAAGAGCGTCCCGATGAGGGCGCCGGCCAGGACGTCCGTAAAGGTGTGGACGCCCACCGCGAGTCGCTGGAGGCCGAAGGGGAGGGCGAGCAGGTACCAGGCAGGGTTGTAGAGCAGGGCCGCTAGCGTGAAGAAGGCGAAGGCTGCAGTGGTGTGGGTGCTCGGGAAGGATGTGCTGGGAGGACACCAGATCTTGCCGTCGCAGGGCCGGGGCACCAAAAAGAAGAGCTTCAAAAACTCGCTGAAGACGACGGCGAGGACGGCGACTGCAATCAAGTGTGGGAGCGTCTTCCTCCAGCTCTCCGGCGCCATCAAAAAGGGGGAGCAGGAGAGTAAAAATAGTTTGGGATGAAAATATTAGGGAGAACTGCCTGCCAAGGGCGTGTCCTCGATTGAAGGAAAGGAAGCGAGGCGGTTCGCCGCCTATGCAAAAAAGAGCGGGGAGCTCTTCACGAAGGTCATCAAGCTGTCCGACGTGGGGCCGTCGGACGAAGTCGCAGTTCTGGCCGACGGGAGCGGCGAGTTCACTGACCTTCTGAAGGGCTGGGTGAGAAGGACAGTCTCCGTGGAGATGTCGGAAGAGATGGTTGAGATGCTGAGAGACAGGTTCGGGGCCTCAGGAACTGTCGGTGTGGTAAAGGGCGACATCAGAAAAGTCGGCCTCAAAAGTGGCCGTTTCGACAAAGTCTTCCTTGTCAGGGCTCTCCATCACGTGAAAGAGAAAGATGAAGTCGCGGAGGAGGCCTTCCGCCTCCTCAAGGAGGGAGGAAAGTTCCTCATAGTCGACACGTTCTTCGAGGGGGACTGGCTTGACCGCATCCTCTTCCCCATCAAGTGGGAGCTCCTCCACAGACGAAAGCTGAAGTGGGACGAACCCTGTCCACTATTCCCCACGGAGAGGGAGCTGGAAGAGACTCTGAAAGAGGCAGGCTTCGGGGAGGTCGAGGTCGAAGAATTGGGGGAAGGGCCTGAAAGCGGCACGAAAACCAGGGGGAGGCGGTTTCTGGCATCGGCGAGGAAGCCTTCAGGCTAACCGCTTCACCATCCGCGTCTGCCTCGGCTCGAAGCCCATCTCCTCGTAGAGCTGTGCGGCAGGGTTCTCCACGTCGGCGAAGACCTCCGCCCATTCGACCCCCCTCTTCCCCAGCTCCGCGAGGCCCCGCTCCACCAGCCTCGTCCCTATCCCCTTCCCTCTCCACTCCCTCTCCACGAAGATGGAGGAGAACTTTGCAGAGCTCCTCTCCGCGAAGACCGGCGGCCTCTTCTCGAACTTGATCTTCAAGAAGCCGACCGCCCTCTCCTCCTCCGCGACCAAAACCAGCCAGTCGTCGCTCTCCAGCACCTCGCGAAGATGCTTTTTCTGGGCCCCCTTTCTCCCGGGAGCGGGCGAGTAGTAAGAGCTGTATTCCACGTGCAGCTCGTGCAGGCGGTTCTCCATCCTGGCAACGGCCTCCAAGTCGCCCATCCCTGCCTTCCTGATCTCCATGGCCAACTGTGCGAAGATAAAAACTTAAACATTGCGGAGGGAGGAAAGCCATGATACCCACAGTCGACGAGGCGCTCGACCTGATGAAGAAGGAGGGCCTTCCAGAAGAGACGGTGGAGCACTCAAAGAAGGTGGCGGAGATAGCTGCCGAGATGGGCGAGAGAGTGGAGAAACACGGCATCATCGTCGACATGGAGGTCCTCATAATCGGTGCCCTTCTCCACGACATCGGCCGGGCCAGGACCCACTCCATAGAGCACGGCTTCAGGGGGGCGCGGCTCTTGAGGGACGAAGGCGTGGACGAGAGGATAGCAAGGATAGCTGAGAGGCACGTGGGCGCCGGGCTCGAGGAAAGCGACGGCTTTCCCTACGACCTCTTCCCCGAGACAATTGAGGAGAGGATAGTCTGCTGGGCCGACAAGCTGGCCGGCGATGAAGGGAGGCTCACGCCGGAAGAGGCGCTGGAGGAGCTCAAGGAAGACTTGGGGTCAAACCATCCCGGCTACATCAGGCTGGTGGCGCTCAAGAACGAGATGGAGCGCCTTTTCTCCTAGAGCGGGGCGAAGCCCTGCAGTATGGAGCGGCTGGCGAAGAAGACACCGAAAGAGGCGCCGAGTATGAGGGGCAAGTACTTCAGGCCGTTCTTCTCGTCGCCTTCCCTGACGAGGCCGAAGAGAAGGGAGACGAAGAGGCTTGAGATAGCCATCATCACCAATGAGAAGCTCTCCATGAATGAGGTGTCGCCTATCTCCGGCACCACTATTGGCGCCTCGGAGAAGGCGAAGCCGCCAGACGCCGCGTCGAGGGCGCCGAGGAAGTGGATGCTGCTGGCGAAGAGGAAGGGACCGCCGAGCACCGTCGCGAGCAGTATGAAGCTGGAGTAGGCGGTGACCGCGTTGATGGTCTGCCTCCGGAGGGCGAGGAACTCGCGCGTGTCCGACGCTATCTCCTCGAGCATCGGCCCGAGCGGGGCGCCGCTCCTCACCCCTGTGGTGAAGAGCCTGCTGATCCGGGAGAGCATGTTGGAGTCGACCCTGGCGCTCATCTCCCTGAAGGCCTTGGGAAGCGACTTCGTTGTCTTGACCCTCCTGAGAGCGTGGTCGACTTCGTCGTTCAGCGGGCCGAACTCCGGCCTCTTGCTGGCGCGGAGGGCGTCGTAGGCGGACATGCCAGAGTGGACGTTTCCTGCCACCAGCTCCAGGAAGTCTGGGAGGACGTGCTCCACCTCCCTCGCCCTCTTCCTCGCCTGCACGAAGACAGAGACCACTCGGAAGGCCAGGACTATGGCTGCGGCGGTGACTGCTGCGGCAGACGCGAGAAGAGATGATGGTGTGTAGAAGAAGACTGCGAGGTAGGAGACAACGGCGAAAGAGGCGGCGAATGCAATGCCCTTGTAGAGCCAGTCCTCGAAGTCGGTCTCGAAGCCTGCATAGACAAGCCGCTTCTCCATCTCCACGGCGTTGGCGCGGAGGCCCTGCTTAAAAATTACGCGGTGTGCGAGAGAAGCGAAGAGATTGCGTTGGTGAAGTAGGGTGATGTCACCCAGAGGCCGGCGTCGTACATGTCGTGCATCTCGCCGTGGGGGAAGAGCATGAAGAGCGTCTCCCTGCCGTCGACCATCACCATCCTCTTAGGCTGGTTGGACATCCTGACGGAGGCTATCTCCGAGAGGTGCGGCGGGACTTGGCCATCCGTGATGAGAGTTATTTCGACTCCCCTCTTTCTAGCTTCATCAAGCTTGTCGAATTGGTGCTCGACTATGAAAGAGAGCTCCTCTGCGGGCGCCGCTATGTTGAGGCTCTTTCTCGCCGAGCGGATCATCCCTGAAGTGTGATGCATGATGTTCTCCCTGCTCTTCAGGACTCCCACCTTCTCCGTGCTCTCCGTCTTCTTCTCGCTGTCCGCGAAGATCTGGGAGAGGAGTTCCATCTCGCCCTCAAGGCGGTTTATCTGCTCCCGCTTCTTGTCTGCCACTTTCTTGACGTGATGCTTGCTGTTCTCGATAGCCTCTTCTATGGGTATGGCGATGTACTTGAGAGGCCTCGTGTTCCTCTTCACAGAGATGAGGCCCTTCTTCTCCAGGGAGTCAAGGACGTCGTAAGTCCGGGAGCGTGGGACGTTTCCCAGCTCCGAAAGCTCTCCGGCAGTCGAAATCCCCTTTCCTATCAAGGCGAGCCAGAGTCGGGCCTCGTACATGTTGAGGCCGAAGTTCCTCTTCACCTTCGAAACCATCTCCTTTGAGACTATCATTTTTTTATCACTACAAGGTTTCAAAGAGGATGTCATTTATATGTCTTTCGGAAAGTTGCAATTATGCAGTGGTATATTTCAGAGGGAGACCGGCTTCTTGCTCTTTATGGAGCGGAGCATGAAGACGAGGAGGAGGACGTAGAGAAAAGCGGCGGCCGCGAAGAATGTCTCACTGAGGGAGCCGCCCATCACAGCGAACATCACGTTGAGGAAGGTTAAACCGAGGGATGGAAAGACGAGGCCGAGCACCAGGTAGATCATCGTCCAGAAGGAGAGCTCCTTGGAGTAGCGGTCGATCGCCTCCCGCTGGGACCTGTTCAGCTCCATGACAGCTATCTCCAGCGCCCTGTCCATGCGGGCGCCCGACTTCATCGCATTCTGCAGCTGCCAGACCGCCCTCTGGAGGTGCTCGCTCTCGCACCGCGACGAGAGCTTCTCGAGAGAGAAGGCAAGCGGCTTGCCCGACTTTATCTCGTCGACCATCCTGCCGAAGAGGTTGCTTATCGCCCCGTAGCCGTGCCTCACGCTCTTCAGGGCGTCGAATAGTGTGACGCCCGCCCTGACTTGGACCAAGACGTCCCTCAGCGCGTAGGGCAGGTCCCTCTCTATCGTCCTGCCCAGCTTCTCGGCCTCTATCCTGGGCTGGACGAGGTGCTTGACGAAGAGGAGGAGAGCGGCCAGCAAGCCCATCCACCACCACGACGGGAAGAGAAAGAGAAGGGCGAGAGTGACCGCAAAGCCGACCACCAAGGAGAGGCGGGCGCCCTTCATCAGATACCTCTCCGGGTTCTCGTCGCCGACCTGGGCCAGATACCTCTCCAGGGAGGGATAGAAAGAGAGTACTGCCTCACTCAGAGTAGTAGCCATCCAGCGCCTCACCCACCGCCCCTATGTCAGTCTTCCCCTTCTTCTTCAGTTTCTTCAGGAACTTGACCTTCTTTTTCAGCTCTTTGTTGAACTGCCTCCTGCTCATCCCCGTGAACCTCGCTATCTCCTCCACCACCCTGTCGCCCTTCCCCTTCTTCTTGAAGGAGTCCTTCTTGGGGTCCCAGCACCAGATGGGGACAGCCTTCCCGTCCCTTATCTCGCAGATCTCGTAGACCCTCCTGTCGCCTGTGCGTCGGTTCCTGTACTGGACCACCATCAAGTGCAGTGCGTCGACCACCGAAGGCGCGATTGAGATGGGCTTCTCTGTCAGGCGCCTCACTGCGCCCTCCGCGGTGTTGGCGTGCATTGTGGAGAGAGCGGAGTGGCCGGTGTGCATCGCCTCGAAGAGGACCTGCGCCTCCCGGCTCCGGCGGATCTCGCCCACCACCATCCTGTCCGGCCTCATCCTCAAAGCGTTCTGCATCAAATTGAGCATGCTGATCTCGTTCTTGCTGCGGGAGACGAGGGGGACCCAGTTCCACCTCTGGTAGCTGGGCAGCTGTATCTCCCTGGTGTCCTCTATGGAGATGACGTGCTGGTCGGAGGGTATGAAGGCAAGCATCGCATTGAGCATGCTCGTCTTGCCGGAGGCGGTGCCGCCAGCCACCATCACGTTGAGCTCGTACTGGACAGCCATCCAGAGGAGGGCCGCCATCTCGGCCGATAGCGTCTCGCCCAGGAAGTCGACCATCGTCCAGGGGTTGGAGCGGAACTTGCGGATGCTGATTGAGTTCCCGTTCTCGCTGATTGGCGAGAGGACGGCGTTGACTCGGTCGCCGTTGGGGAGGTGGGCGTCCATCAGGGGGGACGAGTTGCTGATCTCCTTGCCGCACATCCTCCCTATGTGGGCGGCCAGGTTGTAGATCGACTCCTCGTCGGAGACCTGCAGGTTGGAGCGGAGCCAGCCGTGGCGCTTGTGGTAGACAGAGATTGGATGGGAAGAGGTGTTGACCACTATCTCCTCGAGGCTGGCGTCGCCCATGAGGACCTCGAGCTCGCCCAGTCCCTTCTTCATGTGCTGGAGCATCCCGTCGAGCTGGCCGTCCAGCTCCACGCCGTTCTCGTCGTTGGTGCCGAGGTGTTCGAGGACGAGCTGCGTGGCGGGCGAGACGCGCGGGTATGAAATGACGTACCTGTCGCCCAAGACCTTGACCTTCGCCTTGATGCCCTGGACTGTGTAGTCGTAGCTGTCGTCCGACTTGCCTTTCACATCCTCGAGAGCAAAACGCCGCGACGACTCGCTAAGGGGGCGGCGGGAGATGGTTGGGTGCTGCATCGGGTTGACGGGATAGTCGACCTTGACGACGCCCGCGCCCTGCAGTATGTCGAGCCACTCCCTAGCCGCAGACTCCTCCATCTTCAAGGTCTCAAGAAGCTCTGGCATCTTCTTCGGCTTGTCGAGGACCCCGAGGAGGCGGTCGACCTCTGTCAGGAGCGGTTTCATCGTCCGGCAAAAAGGCTCTCCAAATATAAGCTTAAGCGATTGCAGGCAATTAACTATTTAATCACTCAATCGTGGAAAAATAGGTGGATGTCCTAGAGCATCTGTTAAGAAACGGCCAGCGAGAGATCAGGATAGCCGGCGCTGGAGAGGAGCCTCTGGCCGCTGGGAAAGAGGAGAGAGGATACCTTGAGAGGAACTTCGCGAGAACTGTCAACTTCGTGGAGGAGCTCGCCTCACTCCCGCCCACTCAGAACCGCCTCTTCAAGAATCTTGAGCTGGTCGAGCTCCACAAGGGGGTCGGCAACATCGGTTGGTACCAGGACGAAAAGATGAGGATCGACCTCTACATCTCCTGCTCGCCCGCACAATACTTCCTGCCCGTCCTCCTCCACGAGGCAGGCCACGTCCTCCTCGGGGGCGGCGGGGAAGACTCCGCGAATCTCGCCGCCATCGAGCTGGTCGGTTTGGAGAGGTACAGGGAGGTGCTCGGCCCAGTGCTGGAAGAGCCGGAAGAGCTCTACGCCCGCCACAAGACAAAAGCTGGCGGCCAAAGCACCGCATTCGTCGATGTCGTCAGATACGTCCTCGACAACCATGGGGAGCTGTCATCCAAGTCAGCCCTCCCGTTCTCCTTGACAGACAAGCAAAAAGGAGAGATCTGGTCGGCAATGGAATGAAGATGGAGTGTCAGCCCAGCAGCCCTTCGACCTGCTTCACAGTCTTCTGCGCCCTGCCGACCGCCTCGACTGCCAGCCTTCTCGCGTAGCCGACGTTGTTCTCCGGCCTCATGCCGTCGAGCATCTCATCCCTCTGCTCTCCGCTCAGCTCCCCTTTCTCGTGGAGGGCCTCCACCATCCCGCGCTGCGCCCCCCAAGTCACTCTCTTGCCCATGGTCTCCTCTTTCACCATGTCGTAGGCGCCGAGCTTGCCGAACCTCTTGAGAACTGTCTGCATGTATCCCGACGCCATTGCAGCCTGCTCGTCGACCTCTGCCTGGATGGCCTCAAAGCAGGGGTTGTAGCTCTTGAGGTCGTCGAGCACTCGCTTCATGCCGATGACCAGCTTCGCAAAGGGCTCGCCTATGAACCTCTTCCTTATGGAGCGCCTCAAGTCGCCCTGGCGCTTGTACCTTGAGAGCCTGTTGTAGACGTTCCTCAAGGTGAAGTCTGCCTCCTCTATCAGCTCCCAGCCGCCCTCGGTCCTCCAAGGGTTGACCTTCTGCGCCATCACCGAGGAGCCGGAAGAGGTGGCCTTGGGCACCTTTCTCAGCACGCCGCGGCTCTGGTACTCCCAGAAGTCGTCGCAGTACTTCAGGAGGACGTCGTTGACCCTGTTTATCATGCCGAAGATCCTGTTGTTCTTGATGTTGAAGCTGTCCTGGTCGCACATCGGCTGGTAGTCGAGGCCCCACGAGTCAACGAGCTCTCTGCCGTACTCGAGCCAGTCGACTTCAGGGAAGGCCCCCTTCAAGTCTGAGTTGTTGCCGACCGCTCCGCCGAGCTTGCCCTCCGCCCTGACAATCTCTCCGTTCTCGACGAACTCCCTCAAGGTCATGTCGATGCCGTCCACGAAGTTGGCGTACATCTTCCCGACCGTGGTGAACTCTGCGAACTGGCCGTGTGTCTGGCCTGCCAGCACATCGGAAGCCCCGTCAAGCTCCTGCGCGATTGCCCTCCCCTCCTCAATTATCTCGACCTTGCGTATCAGCTCCTTCTGGAGGTCGAGAAGCACGGGCAGGTACTCTTCCCGGACCAGGTCGTTCAGTATGGAGCCGTAGACGTTGGTGTTGACGTCTGCAGAGGTGAGGCCGAAGTGTATGCAGTTGTAGACCTCTTTCTGGAGCTCCTCGCCGAAGCCGAGCTCTCCCACTCTTCTCGTCATCCAGACCGTCATGGCGACGATGTCGTGGTGGATCTTCCTGTCAGCGAACTGTATCTGCTTGAAGTCCTTCTCGCTGAAGTCAATGTAGAGACCCTTCAGCTTCTCTTTCTCCTCTTCTCCGAGCGAGAGGACCCCCCGCTTTGAGAGGCCGAGCAGGTGGTCGACTTCGAACTTCACCCTCCTTTTTGTCCACTCGAACTCCGACGTGATCTTCCTGAAGCCCTCGACGTACCGCCTGTACCTCCCGCCGGTGGGCGTGATGGCGTGCATCTTCTCCCTGTCTGTCTCCGCGACCTCCACCCCATCGAACTCCTCCAGAGTCATCCCCTTCTTGCCGAAAAGCTCTTCAACGTAGCCCATTTGATTCCCTCCAGCGTGGCAAAAGTTGGGCTTAAAAATTCTCCCCCTCCTTGTGGGCGAACCGAAGCAGGAGGACTCAAATATTTATAGCTCTCCTGCCAAGTCCGGGAGTGGACGCACAGCTCTATCGCCTGAAAGGAAAGTTCAAATTTCCCTCCGTGGGCGACCTCACCTGCGACGGCAGCATGGAGGTCGTTGTGGCGGAGGGCTCCACTCTCAAAGTCCTCTCCGCCGACCGCGGTCCCCTCTGGCAGGCGCCGCTGCCCCAGGAGATAAGGGCGCTCACCCTCGGCGACGTGACTGGCTCAGAGTGCCCCGAGATAGTGGTGGGAAGCGGGAAGAACGTCGTCCTCCTCGACAGCGAGGGCAACATGCTCTGGAGCAGGGCGATGAACGGGAAGGTCGTGGCCCTCGCCGTGGGGGACGTCCACGGCGACTCCGAGAACGAGATAGCTGTCGGCTACCTCTCCGCAGAGGCGAGCGGCGTCGCCGTCCTGGACAACGAAGGCAACGTCGTCTGGTCGGAAGACTACCCCACAGAGGTCTACGCCGTCGGAATCGGAAACGTGCGCGGCACAGGCCAGAACGAAGTCGCAGTGGGGAGCGGCTCGCTGGACAGGGGGAACTTCCTCACAGTCTACAACCACAAGGGCGAGATGATCTGGTTCAGGGAGCTGGGAGGCTCCATCACCTGCCTCGCCATGGGCGACATAGGGGGCGACCACCTGTTCGAGGTGGTGGCAGGCTCGTACGACAACCACATCTACGCCTTCGACGGCGACGGCAATGAGCTTTGGCGGCGGAAGACGGAGAGCGACATCTTCTCCCTCTCCGTGGGCGACGCGGACAACGACGGCTTCAACGAGATCGTGGCAGGCTCCGGGGGCTTCGAGGCGAGCGGCGTCTACGTCCTAAACGCTCAAGGCGAGATCCTAAAGGTCTTCGGCCTCCAGGGAAAGGAGCTCACAGTCACCGTGGGCGACATCCACGGCGACGGGAACAACGAGATAGTGGTCGCATCCTCCTAAAGAAACTCTTTTCAATGGAGGACGAACTGCTGTCCCGTGAAAGGCCAAGCCTCCTTCGAACTGTTGGTCTCCGTGGGGATACTCTTCGGCATGCTGGCCATAGGTCTGGCCTCGAGCGCAAACAGCTTCGCCCAGCTGAGGTACTCCGGGGACGTCCTCCAGGCGAGGAGGAGCGTGGAAGAGATGTCTTCCGCCATTGAAAGCGTCCACTACCAGGGATCTCCCGCCTCGAGGAAACTGATGATAGAGATACCTGCGGGGTCGGAGGCAAAGCTCGACTGTGAGGGAGGGCTGTTCGAGATCAGGATAATCACCAACCACGGGGAGACGCTGGCCTTCAGGAACATAGAGGCGCCCTGCCAGTTCAACGGCACTGTCTCGTCAGGGACGTACTTGGTGGAGGCGGGAGAGGTAGTGAATGTCACGCGGCTCGGCTAGCAGGGGCCAGAGCTCCGTCGAGCTGCTCGCCGCCTTCGGAGTCTACCTTTTGGTCGCAGGCCTCATACTGGAGAGCGCCCACCAGCTGGAACTGCCTGCCCGTTCCGCCCTCGCCAAGGAGAAACTGGGGCTCGAGAAGCTGGCAATGGCGGCAGACCTCGCCCTGGCCGACGGCCTTGAGATCAGAGTCCCCCTCAACCAGCCCTACTCTTTCAACAAGACTCAAGTCTCGTCAGGAAAGTTCTTCGCCAGCGTCAACGCGCCGTTCGTGGAGGCGATCAGCTGCGAGACGGAGGCGGTCTTCAAAGGCCTGGAGGGGGTGAACGCGACTTGCGTGGCCAGGTGATACTGACCGACCTCGCGATCAGCGTCCTCATAGGGGTCGCCATGATACTCCTCGTCCAGGGGAGGTTCACATCGCTGCCCGACTCGCCGGAAGAGGAGGCATTCCTGATCAGCGAACAGCTGGTGGCCAGTCCCGGCGTGCCCTCCAACTGGACCGCCGAGGAGGTGGTCGCGCCAGGCCTCGCCTTGAGGCGGGGAGAACTCGACCCCGACAAGGTGGATGCGTTTGGCGAGCTCGGCCCGGAGAGGCTGAGACAGCTCTTCAGCTCGAGGTACAGGATCACTGTCACCCTGGACGGCGAGCCGGTGGGGGAAGAGTCCTTCGGGGAGGAGAACCACAAGTTCGTGAGATATGTCACGTTGGAGGGAAAGATGCGTGAGCTGGGGGTGGTCTTATCAGAGGGATAGTCTTCACGCTCGACGCTGTCGTCTCGGCAGTCCTCCTCGCCGCGGTCCTCAGCCTCCTCTCTGTCCCGCCGGCAGAGCCGCCCTACCAGGAGATGGTCCTCTGCCAGGACCTCCTCGCCTCGATGGACGGGACTGGGACGAACGCGACGGAGCTCGTCTCATCTCTCGAGACGCCCTACTGCGTCAGGATCTGGGGTTGCGGCGAGGAGGCTGAGACCTGCCCGCCGAGAGACGGGAGGGTCGCGAGGAGAGCGATGGAAGACTGCACTCTTTTCTGCGAGGTGTCGAGATGAAAGGCGTCTTCTACTCAGCAGTCACAGTGATGCTGCTGGTGCCTCTGCTCCTACTCGCCTACGCCTGGAACGAGGCCTACATCAACTCCAAGGCGAAGGAAGAGCTGGTGGAGCGCTCCCTGGCGGTCGGCTTTCTCTACGAGAACCTGGAGAGAAGGGCGGAGGCGGCGGCGGGGATCTCCTGGACCGACGAGAACATCACCTTCTCCACAAACAAGACGCCGCTCACGGAGGCTCTCGAGAACGTCACGTCAGAAATCGGCGCCCTCTCGCCTGCGGTCTCTGCCTATTTTGAAGTGGGCGACCTCGAGGCGCGGGGCATCAGGTTCGACGAGGAGAGGACATTCTTCCGCTCAAGCGGGGGAGGGACAATAGTCATATCCACTCCTGAAGAAGGCGACCCCTTCTCCGACTGCCTCGGCGGGAGCGAGGGGGAAGTCATCTACGCTGAGGGGAGCGTCCCCTATGGCGATGAAAACTGCGTCGTTGGCATCACCAACTTCACGAGCGGGCCCGACGTCACAGTGGACGTCAAAATGCTGGACCTCGGCTACGTCTCAGTGGAGATGGAGAGGGAGGGCAACGCGACATTTCTCAAGGCAGGAGAGGGGCCGGACATCAACTTCACCCTCTCCTCCGGGTTTGTCTCCAAAACGGGAAAACTGAGATAAGCTATAAGTAAGCAAAGGACCTCCCCTTCACATGCGCAGACTGGCCCTCCTCTCCGCCTTTTTCCTTTTTCTCCTCGTCTCCGCGGCCTGCGAGGACTGCGACCCCCAGTGCGAGAAGTGCGAAAACAACGACTGCGTCCCGCTCGCAAAGTGCACTGAATGTGAAGTCGAGGAAGGGGCGGCCTGGGACGTGAACATGTGCGACGGCAAGGGCGAGTGCCACTCGCCCGACTACTCTGATGTCGTCTGCAGGGAATGCCTCGGACTCGCCTGGCCGGATGTCTATGTCCCCTCTTCTGCCAACCAGCCCTGCTGCGGCGACGACAGGGAAGCAGGCCACTCAAGTGCGGAGACGTTCTCAACCAGCAACTTCGTCTGCCTTGAGGGGGTGGCCTGCGGCGACGAGGAGGGGGAGGAGCTCGTCCTGAAAGACCCCTACGAGAACGAGAGGGGATGCAACTGCCTGGCGCAGGACTTCATGCTCAAATGCTCTACGGACTTCGGGGAGGAAGGATGGGGCGGCCTCTGCGTCGGGCCTGACTGCTGTGAGGACCTGCTCGTAGACAAAAACGGAAATCCGTTCTGTGCCGCCCCCTTGGAGTTGGGGGAGGAGGACTTGGGGAAGAGCTGTGATGACGTCTCCGACGCGGAGTTCGAGGAGGGAAAAGTGGTCAAGAAGGCGCCTGAAGTCACCGCAGAGCAGTTCGGCTGCTGCGAGGAGACGCAGTGCTGGGACGGCATGGCCTGCAGGAACACCGGCTTTTTCGAGGAGAACAGCTACTGCCACGGTGGCGAGTGGGTTGTCTGCGGAGAGGACGTCGGCGAGTGCGAGAGCTATGAGGACCTGACCTGCCACCAGGACGGGTGGGGCCAGGACGACGCTAACTGCGGCGAAGTATGCAGCCTCGGGAGGTGCGGAGACCCGGACGGAGATGGTGCTTTCGAATGCCTCGCAGAAGGAGAGAGCAACAGGAACATGCCCATCGAGTCGGAGTGTGCAGACGCGGACGAATGCTGTACCGCCTCCTGCGTCGGCGGCGTCTGCAGCGCTGCCGATAGCTGCACGGCGGGAAACCTCGGAGCTGTCTGCTCCGTGGACGACAGGGAGGGTATCTGCACCACCGACTTCACATCAGGGGAGGGCGGCGACTTCACCTGCTGCGACTCGGAGAAAGGGGAGCTGGCAGTGATAAAAGGGTCAGAAGACAAGTACCGCTGCGTCCTCTCCTTCGACGGCTATGAAGGCTGGACCTGCGACAACCAGACGCGCGACCCGTCTTCCCAGAGGGGAGTCGTCAAGCTCTCCCCCGACAACGAGACCGCCTGCTGTGCGGCAGGCTACTGCTTGCTGGACGGATGCGTCCCCGACAGCTTCGTGGAAGGAAGCTGGTTCTGCAGGAACGGCGAACTCGTAGAGTGCTCTCCTGACCGTCTCTGTAACAGAGAACTGATCTCAGGGAAAACGTTCTACTGCAGAGTCGATGGATGGAACAGGACGTGGCAGAAGAGATGCGGCGAGGGGATCTGCGAACAGGAAGAGTGCATAGAGTGCAACCTGGAGAACGAGACAGACTCCATAACGGGCGTCGGGGATGTCGTCAGCTACTGGCTCTGCACGTCAGACGGCTTCCTGGCTTGCCGAGAGGAGACCCAGATCGTAAGGGCGGGAGAGGCAGAGTACCTCTGTGAGAACGGGTGGTATGAGTGCACCAACTACACTTCCACTTCGCTCCGGCCGCCGACCAACCTTCCCTTCGTCCAGACAAACGACTCCGAGGGAACGGCGGTCAGCTCCGGGAACATCGTCGGAGACTCGCTCTGCGACGACCGCGTCTGGAGGGCCTGCGACCCGGGCGCAAAGGAACGCCACCGCATCTTCGAGATGGAAGGGGGCAAGAGATTCTTCTGGTGCAACGCCGACGGCGGGTGGCTTGAGTGCGGTGGGACCGACCACGTCTACTTGAGGGACGACGGCCTCTACAGGTGCGGCTGTTCAGAAGACCAGGCCTGCTTCCAGATGGAGGTGGGAAAGAGGGGGCTCTGCGTCAGCGACCAGGCCTGCTGCGTTGGCTGGTCGACGGACGGGAGCAACTGCTACTCCAACCAGACAGAGGCCTGCAGGTGGCACGACGGCCAGAGATGCGACTCTCTCAGCGACGGCCTCTTCAACCCCAACGGCATCTGCGCGGCCGGGACCTGCTGCATGGATGACGGGCCGGGCGGCAGGATGGTGGTAGGCGAGAGAAGCGACTACTCGCACTCAGTCAAGTGCGTCAGCGCGGCGAGGCCTGAGGACCTGGGCAAGGCCTGCGATGCCGGTCCGGACGGCTCCTTCGACGGCTTCATCGGCTACCTCCACAACGAGCTGGGCTGCTGCCTCAAGGAGCAGGCCTGCACATTCGAGGCCTTCGAGCCTGGGGAGGGGAACGAGACCGAGGAGAACGTCACGGAGCCTGTCGAGTGCGGAGACTGCGACGACGGCGATCCCTGCACTCGAGACTACTGCGAGGATGGCGTCTGTGTCCATGAGAACGTCTGCCCCGTCTGCGGCGACGGAATCTGCGAGGGCGACGAGTGCGAGACCTGCAAGCAGGACTGCGAGAGGGGGGAGTGCGAGGACGGCTACTGCGACCCCCTTATCGGCTGCGACGACCCAGACTGCGTCTGCGACTTCGACTACGATGCGCCGGAGAGCGGCGTCTTCTCGTCAGATCAGTCAAAGAAAGTCTACGTGACCGTCAGGAACGGGGGCAACTTCAGAGAGCGTTTCGACGTCTCAACGGAAGGCGCGAGGGCGAGGGTCGACGACGAATTCTTCTATTTAGATCCTGGCGAGAGCAAGGAGGTCGAAGTCCGTGTCTTGGAGACAAAAGCCGGCCTCTACACGCTCGACGTGAAAGTCCAGCCGTCTCACGGCGCTGCCTTCGCCCAGTCGATCGACATCAGCGTCGAGGAGGGCGCGCCGCCTCCAGTCTGGGAGAGGGAGGAGGTGAGGATCGGCGTGACCGCCCTGATAGTACTGGTCGGCCTGCTCCTCCTCGTCTCTCTCGGGAAGAAGCTCTTCCCCAAGAAAAAGCAGGCCCAGCCAGCATACCAGCCCTACCGGCCCGACTTCAGGGAGCAGATGAGACAGCAGTACTACTACTCCGCCTCGCCGGAGGAGCTGAAGAGGTGGTGGGGCGAGAGCGCGGAGAGGCTGGTCCCCGAGACTGAGGAGACCAGGGAGAGAAAGGAGAAAGAGGAGGCGAAGAAGGAGGCGCTCAAGAGATTCGCCGACGCCCTCAAGAAAGTGCAGGAAAAAGAGGGCAAGTAGAGATAAGCTATATTTAGGCTTGGGACATCCCAACTCCATGCGCTGGAAGCTCCTCCTGCTTTTTCTTCTTCTCCTCCCCCTGGCTTTCTCCTACTGCCCCGACGACTGGAGGCTGAACCCCTGCGCAAAAGTGTCTACCCCGCCTGTTGAATGCAGGAAAGACTATGAGACCCGTATTACACTCATCGACAGCGGGGACTCTTGCATGGATACCGATGTGAACTACGGGCAAGGAACCTACACATACCCAAACGATCAGAGCTACACTGTTGTTTTGAGCAGTGGAGAGCACAGTTGGTGGGAGGGTGCCATTCCTAAAGAGTGTCCGGGAGAGGAGTCGGTGAGGCGCCGCGTCAAGCTCAAAATTGAAAACCCGCCCTGTTTTCCCAAACTCCTGAATCCCGACTACGTGACAGGGGGGCCCTGGGACGACGAAGTGCGGCAGAACTGCGAATGCGACCCCCAGACATACAATCTCGACGGCTACCATTCGGAGGGGAGCTGTGTTGACGGGGGGACTCGCGGTGGGTACACCATCCCGACGGAAGTGTGCGGGACCCTCCTCCACTATTACTGTGCATCCACAGGCAGAACTGTGCAGGGTCACGCGGAGACCTGCCCCGCACCGCTCTCAGACGACTACTCCGCTCAGGAGTACAGCAAAGAGGCGATGGAGTGCATACTGGGCTGGACTTCAACACAATACTGTAACCCGCCCGAGGGTGGCGATTTCAAGCAGAATTGCTGGTCCCTGTGGGCCCGTCCTGCCTCCGACTACGACTCGGACATCTACGGCGCCTGCTTCTACAAATTCGGCAACTGCTGGGGGCTGCCTAAAGGGTACGCCACCACCACTCCTTTCGACGACGGCTACGGCAAGTGCGAGTTTATTGCTGAGTGGGATCCTGAAAGCGAGAGCTACAGCCGACGCGCAGAATACATCTTCAACGACCTCGACAAGAAACAGGGGCTATGTGAGGGGACACTGACGGACGATGAAGGCAACCGCATTTACGTGGGCGGCGGCAATGTGTGGTACTCTGAAGGAAGCGGGGAGAAAAGGTGCTGCGGCGACGACGCGGGCGGCGAGAACTACTATGACATAGGCCGCTACGCGGACTGGGTCGGCGACAGGGAGACGTGGTCCGCTCCGGCAGAGGGCTGGACCTGCTTCGCGGCAGAGAAGCGGGAGAGCGGCATATTGACTGACTGCTGCGAACCGGGCGACGACGACTGCGACGGCTTAAGGTATTGGGAGACCTACCCGGCCTACTGCGCCTGCCTCAGCTCAGATGGGACGCAGTCGCTCGAGAGAAAATCCCTATCGACAGCTATAGGAAGCAGAGTATATGCCAGAGAGGGTTATAGTGCGGACTACATCCCCCTCTACCACTTCGAGACAGACATCAGCAGAACCAGTGACTTGGACGACTACGCAATAAACCAGTACAGCTCCTGGATACTTGACGTGAATGACAACCTCTGCTACGGCGGGAGCGCCCTCGACATGAGCGACCCCCGGTCGCCGACTTTCCTCAACACGATAGCCTGCAACTACGACGGGTGGGAGATAACTGGCGGCGAGTTCTGCCCGCCTGCCGGGAGCGTCACCGAGGACGGGGCGCTCGACCCTGCGGGCGGCACCTGCCACTACTGGGGGTTACCCTGGCCCGAAGACTACAACCACACGCGCTACTACGACTGCAGGGCAGACGGCTGCCAGATCTCTCTCGACGAGGAGAAAGAGAGCTGTCCACAGCCAGGGGAAGTGGCCGAAGACCCCTTCCTCGGGGAGACACTGTTCGGCTGCTATGTAGATGCGATGTACAACACCTGCGACGAGAACGAGGGTTGGGTCTGCGTTGGTGGAAATTCAAAGTACATCGACTTCCCGAGGATAAAGAATGATGTCTGCCTAGCCTATGTTGAGTACGCAAACGAAAGCGAGGACAACTGCCTTTCCTCCTGCGGCGTCCCGAACGCAGATGAAGAATGCGTAAAGGCGTGCAGCAGGACTTACGGAGAGTGCAAGGAGGCAGTAGGAATGGGGCCTGAAACTACAAGGTGCCTTGAGGACTGCGAGTCGCAGTTCGATGAATGTGAAGGTACCTGCAACGGTGAAAGATACGACTGCGTCGACGAGTGCTGGAAACTTTCTGGCACAGATAGGGGAGTGTGCTGGGAGGACTGCAATGACGAGAGGGATGATTGTATGGAGACCATCTGCACTCCCGCGCTTGAGTCTTGCAAGGGGGGATGTGAAGATGTCCTTTTCGATGAAGGCGAAGCTAGGTCATGCAGAGTTCAGCGAGATACCTGTCTTGCAGTGGACTGCAAAGTGGACTCTTCCCTCTTCGACTGTATCGATGGATGCCTCGACGGATGCGCCGCCAACGGTTGGATGTACGAGGAGTATGCCCCAGAAGAGAGGCCAAGGGAGTGCAAGTACCTCCAGCAGGACAGGTACAGGGAGAGGAAGGTCCTCCGCTACGACTGCCTGGCCAAGAACTGCACAACTGAGGGTTGGCAGTGCGACAGCGAGGATACTTTCCTCGACGAGTACTACTCCTACTACTATTACGAGTGTGAGACCTGCGAGGACTGTGACCAGAACTACATGTGCGACAACTGCGAGGGAGACGGGGCCTGCATCGAGGCAGGCCAGGACGACGACCTGCCCAGCGAAGTCTACTGGAAAGTCGTCTACGAGAACGGCAGTGTGGCTTCCTTCGGCCTCAAGCAGGATGGAGGTCCGGTCGACGGCGCGCCGCTTCAGACCGACTCTGACGTCATCTCAGCAACTGTCGAAAGCTGCCACTGCGCCGACGGGCTCGACAACGACGGCGACGGAGGGATAGACTGCTGCGACATGGACTGCGAGGACTTTGAAGGCTGCTCAGGCAAGCTCACCATAATGCCTGAGAGGTACTCTGCATGCTCTGACTGGAGAAGGGACGTCAATAGCCAGCTCTGGGACAGCGATCAGTACTGCTGGGAATCGGAATCGAGAAGGGAGAGCCTGCTTCCCAAGTGCGACGAGAACGGCATGCTTGACCCGAGCTGGATGAGCAGCGTGAGCGAATGCAGGAACTGGGAGAGGCAGCTGATGGAAGACTGCGGATTCAAGTGGTACCAAGAGTACGTGCTCCCAAGATGTGAGGCGCTCTCGCCCACCTGGGTGGACGATGACAGGAACGGGGTGAGGGACATGTGCGAAGCGGGGGACAGGGACTACGACGGCTGTCCAGACGACATCGACTTCGACCCCGAATCCGCATGTCAGATAGACAGGTGCGTCAACGGCGAAATCAAGTGCTCAGGCCCGCTGGACATACCCAACTACCAGAGCATAGACAGGGAGACCCATTGCGATGGTCTGGAAGGGGGGAGCTGTGATGAAAAGGCGGGGTGCAACTGGGAAGGCTGCGTACTTCCCGACTGCAAGGAGATCGAGGAGCAGACTGTCTGCGAGGACACAAGCGGATGCGAGTGGAGGTCAAGCTGGTCAAACGGCATGGGGGGCTGCGGGCCAGTGCAGTGCGACAAGATCAACGATGAATATGAGGAGATTTACGTCTGGTCCGCCAGCATCGACAACAGAAAGAAGAACGCCTGCCTCTCTGCGGACGGATGCGCCTGGGGGGGCAGGTGCGTTATATCCAACTGCTACCACTTGTCCGACGACAAGGAAAAATGTGAAGCCGCTTTCGGATGCGAGTGGGACGGCTCCGAGAGATGGTGGTTCCACAGGTGCCAGTTCGTGAACTGCCACGAAAAGAGGGACGAGACGACCTGCGAGGAGACAGGCCTCTGCAGGTGGATGGGAGGGTGCCAGCAGGAGTACTGCAGAGACCAGACTGAAGATGAATGCAACGCCATCTTTGGATGCACTTGGAACGGCGATAGATGCGAGAACCTCGCCTGCAGGGAGCTGAGTCAGGAAGACTGTGGAGAGTCGATGGTCTGCAGCTGGAATGCAGGAAGAGAAAAATGTGAGAAGATAAACTGCTGGGACTTCGGGGAGGAGAGGCTCTGCAACTCAGTAATGGGATGCATGTGGAACGAAGCTGCCGAGACCTGCGGATACGCAAGGTGCTACTACCACACAGACGACCAGAACGACTGCAACGAGCCAGCGAGTTGCAGCTGGAACGAGGACATGGCGTACTGCTACCGGACCAGCATCGGCGAGTGCGACCAGTATGCCGACAAGGAGACCTGCCAGTCGTCGATGGTGCCAAGGTGCGAATGGAACGAGGAGCTCGGCTGCGTGGACGTGGACTGCAGCCCCCATGAAGAGACAGAATGCGGCGAGATCGCTGGCTGCCGGTGGGACGGCGTCTGCGAGTACCCGGACTGCGAGAGCTACGGCGAATCCGAGTGTGGTGGCGTTGAGGGCTGCACCTGGAAAGGGGACTGCTCTTTCACCCTCTGCAAACCCACAAAGAAGTGTGAAGGGACGGAGGACAACTTCTGCGTGACCTACGACGGACAGGGCGAGGAGGAGACTTACGAACACTGCCAGAACCTCTGCAGCGACGGTGTCAACAACGACAGGGACTTCAAGACTGTAGGCGGGATCAATTATGACCTCAAGGACGGATGCGACCCAGACTGCCCCAACTCCGGGGATCCGGACGGCGACGGCATCCCAAGCAGCTACTACGACGCCGTCATGAGCAGGAGAGTGAACTGCGACCTGGACGACAACGCTGACGGCTGCCTGGACACGGAGACTTTCACTGAAGACGGCTCCAGCGGCGAGGCGTCCTGCAACAGCCCCTGCAGCATGTGCGTGAGCGGCGTCTGCAGGTTGAGGACGGAAGACGACAACTCAGAGCTCGAGGAGGAGGGCTACGTCTGCAGGAGGTGCGACGGCGAGGACGACCAGCCCAAGAAAACAACCGTGGCAATTGGGACCAACTGCGACGACGAATGTCACAGCTGCATACAAGGAGAGTGTGAGCCCGCAGACCTCTGTGAGGAGGCGGCGCAGAAGTGCAACGAAGGAAAGCCCTTCTTCAGCGGTTCAAGCAAGCTTTGCGACACAAGGGGCGGCTCCTGCAACTCGGCGGACGAGAGCCGAGACGTCTGCGAATTCTGCATGGACGGTGTCTGGGCGGGGAGGTACTCGGGAGAGGAAGAGGGGGCCCCGTGCTGCGGTGACGACGGGTCGGAGGACAACTTCGTCTCGCGGGATTTCGTCTGCGTGAGGGGTGAGGCATGCGGCCTCGAGGCGGGAGAGTTCTTTGTCGACGACGGCGACGGGGTGTTCCAGCCATCAAAAGATGAGTGTGGCTGCACGCCCAGCCAGGAGATGAAGAAGTGCAACAGCATCAACGGGAAGAGAACGTGGACAGGCCTCTGCGTGGGTGGGGACTGCTGCGAGGAGATCCTGGTGGACTTTGGGGGGGCGAGGGAGTGCCTTCCGCAGGGTAGGATGAGAAAAGAGCAGAAAGGCTCCAGCTGCGACGATGTCTCTGACGGCGGATACTCACCAAAAGAGGTAAAGGGCGGCCAGAACGATGTCATGTTCGGGTGCTGTGAAAGCGAAAAGTGTTGGGACTCGAAAGAGGAGAAGTGTGTGGAGAGCGGAACTGTTGACGGGGAATACCTCTGTGAAGGGGGGGAGTGGAACGTCTGCGGGGACGAGAACGACTTTTGCGGCAAGGTCACCATAGAGACCCCGAGAATGACGAAGATCTTCTACTGCCACGCGGACGGCTGGTCGAGACAACCAGCCTTCTGCGGGGAGAGGTGCCCCATCGGCTACTGCGCCGATTCAGACGGGGATGGAAACTTTGAATGCATGAGAAGCGGAAACAGGAACAGGCCAGAGTCGCTCACCTGCATGGATGGAGACGACTGCTGCAGCGGCGCCTGTGTCGACTTCACGTGCGCCCCAACCAACAACTGCGACAAGTTGAACCTCGGGACCAGCTGTTCAGTTAGCGACAGGTCAGGTAAGTGCGGCGAAACGGAAGATGGTTTCGTCTGCTGTGACCCTGACAAGGGAGAGATACTCGTGGACGGGCGAACCTGCGTCAGCGACTTGAGCGAGGAGCACGTCGGACTGAGCTGCGACAAGGTCATGGGAACCAAGCAATCGCGGGAATTCGTCTCAATATCGCCCTCAGGAGAGCTTGGGTGCTGTTACCTCCAGAGATGTCTCACCGAAGAAGGTGAGTGCAGGTCTGGAGCTGATGGAGACCTCCTCTGCAGGGACGGCGAATGGAAGGTCTGCAACGAGAGTCTGTTCTGCTCGGAATTGGACGGCTACTACTGCAACTACATGGGGTGGGCCAGCCGCAGCATCGACGCCTGCGGCGAGGGAGAGACAGGACGGTGCATAGACGAAGAGTGCGTGCGCTGCTCATCCGACTCTGACGCCGAGGACGCCCTCCTGGTGGAGGAGGGCATGGGACAGTACCTCTGCACCGCAGACGGCTTCCTTCACTGTGAAGCTGGGCAGGGGCAAGCGATCTTCGACGAATCCTACCTCTGCAACGACGGCTCCTGGTATGTCTGCACAGAGCAGGAACTGCCTGCAGGGAGGGGGCCGAGGTTCGAATTCAGCATCGAGATGTTGGAAGGCGAAGAAGTGGTCCAGTCAGGATCGATGTACGGAGAGTTCGCCTGCGTCGGCGGAAGGTGGAAGGAGTGCAACGAAGCGAGAGAAGAGACAACCTTCTCCTTCGATCATGGAGGAGCCAGGAAAAACGCAGTCTGCACGTCGAACAACTGGCTGGTCTGCGAGGAGGACAGCGTCTTCTACAACGCCACATCGCTGCTATGCGGGTGTGCCAACAACGAGAGGTGCATCGACTTCGAGACACAGACTGGGGGGCTGTGCCAGAAAGAGAGGTGCTGCTCGGGCTGGACGACCGGCATGGGTGGTTGCTACGAAAGCCAGGAGGAGGCCTGCAACGGGAAAGCGGGCTCCATCTGCGACACCCTCACGGACGGCAGGTTCCAGACGAACGGCATCTGCGCCGGTACTGCCTGCTGCATCAACGACGGCTCCTCCGGCAGGGTAGTCCTCGGCTCGAGGCCTGCCTATGTGGGAACAGAGACCTGCACGTCGACAATGAGGGAGGAGCACATCGGTCTCTTCTGCGACAGTGAGCCGGACGGGACTTTCGAGGGGAGAGTGGGTATGATAGGCGGCAAGGTGAGGTGCTGTGAAGAAAACGAAGGGTGCTCTTTCGGCGAGGAGGCTTTCGAAGAAGAGCCGCTCCCAACTCTGACCTCTTCCACGCCGCTGCCGGAAGAGGCGATCTCAGTCTGCGGCGACTGCGACGACGGCGACACCTGCACGGACGACTACTGCGAGGGCGGCGTCTGCGTCCACGAGGACATCTGCAAGGACTGCGGCGACGGCTTCTGCGCGCCCGGAGAGTGTGAGAGCTGCGCAGAGGACTGCTCGCCGTCGGAGTGCAGGGACGGGAAGTGCGACTTCACGGCCGGCGAGTCCTGCCAGGACCCTGACTGCGTCTGCGAGTTCAGCTACGAGACGCCGGAGGACAGGTCGTTCGAGCTGGCGGAGGAGAAGAGCCTCAGCGTGACTGTCAAGAACCGCGGCAACTTCAAGGAGGTCTTCAACGTCTACGCCGAGGGGGTCAAGCACAAAGTGGAGGAGTCAATCTTCTCCCTTGAGCCGGGGGAGGAGAAAAAGGTCGACGTCGACCTGCTTGAGGAAAAGCCGGGTTCCTACCTCTTCGAGGTCAAGATAAAGCCAGATCACGGGAGCGAGTACACCAAGAGCGTCCTGGCGGTAATAAAGGGAGAGGGCGAGGAAGGGCCGTTCGTGACCACACCTGCCTTCCGCTTCGCGGTGGTCGTCTTCGTCTTGATAATGGGCTTCGGCTCCGCCATCTTCTACGGCATGGAGATGTTCGGGAGCAAGAAGGTGCCGGAGACGGGGTTCTCCCCCTACGAGAAGTGGACCCCTGCCAGGGGCGACTACTACTACCCGTCGGAGCAGCCTCAGCAGCAGTCCATCGACGAGGAGGAGCTGAGGCGGCAGCTGCGTGAGAAGTCAAAGAAGCTCGTGAAGGAGGAGTAGGGTTTTAAACGAGCAGAAGAGGTAGAAGCCATGGAGCTCGGCCTGGTTGGGAAGCCAAACGCCGGCAAGTCGACATTCTTCCAGGCGGTGACCATGGTAGAGGTCCCCATCGCCAACTACCCATTCACCACCATCAAGCCAAACATCGGGAAGACCACAGTCACGGCACCCTGCCCCTGCAGGGAGCTCGGCGTCGAGTGCAACCCGCAGAACTCCTCCTGCATCGACGGCGTGAGGCACATCCCCGTGGAGATACTGGACGTGGCGGGGCTGGTCCCTGACGCGCACAAGGGAAAGGGGTTGGGCAACCAGTTCCTCGACGACTTGAGGAGGGCAAAGGCGCTCATCCACGTCATCGACACGAGCGGGAAGACTGATGAGGAAGGCAACCAGACGGAAGACCACGACCCTGCTGACGACATCCGCTTCCTTGAGAAAGAGATAGACTGGTGGATAGCAGGGATACTTGAGAAGAACTGGAGGAAGGTGGAGAAGAATGCGAAAAAGGAGGGCGAGGCTGCCGCGCTCGCTGAGCAGCTGACAGGGCTTGGCGTTGACCAGAAAGAGATCGAGCAGGTCCTCAAAAAGAGAGAGCTCTCGAAAGAGGGGGTCGTCGAGCTCGCGGAGGAGATAAGGAAGCTCTCGAAGCCCATACTGGTGGCGGCCAACAAGATGGACCTGCCAGAGGCAAGAGAGAAGTTCGAGAGGATGAGGGGGAAGTTCGATAACGTGACGCTGGTGCCCTGCTCAGCGGCCGTCGAGCTCGCCCTCCGCAAGGCGGCAAAGAAGAGGCTGGTCGACTACACGCCGGGCGACGCCTCTTTCGAAGTGACAGGAGAGCTGACGGGGGAGCAGGAGAAGGGATTGGAGCTCGCGAGGGACGTGATGGCGGAGCTCGGGGGGACGGGCTGCCAGCAGGCAATCAACGAGGCGGTCTTCGGCCTGCTTGAGATGATAGTGGTCTACACCGTGGAGGACGAGACCCACCTGACAGACAGCAAAGGCAACGTCCTCCCTGATGCGAGGCTGGTCCCGCGGGGGACTACTGCGAAAAAGCTCGCCTTCAGGATACACACGGACATCGGGGAGAAGTTCCTCTACGCCCTGGACGCTCGCACGAAGAGGAGAATCGCGGCAGACCACGAGCTTGAGAGCGGCGACATAGTGAAGATAGCGAGCGCAGCCTAGTTGTAGGCCATCAGCTTGCGCGGCTTGAAGAGGACCCGCCTGCCGAGGTTGTCGCCCTCTATCAGGTTGAGGTCGACCAGCGTCTTCAAGAGCTTCTCGACCTCCTCCTTGCCCTCGCTCACTGCGACGGAGATGTCGTGGATGTCTATCTCGCCGACCCTGTTTATCACGTTGAGGACCTCCAGCTCCTTCGGCTCAAGAGTCTTCTCCATCGCCCTCTCCAGCTCCTCGACGAAGATCTTCTCGTCGGCCAGCTCCTTCCTGGCGTCAGCTATCAGCTTCCTCAGCTCAAGGACGCGGAACCTCATCTCGCTCATCCTCTCCATCGACCCAAGGAGGTGCTTGTCCACAAGCTCGAACTTGCTGTCGATCTTGTTGCAGATCCTCTCCTCCGTCTCCTGGAGGTCGCCCGACATGCCGGCAGAGTCGAGCTTCTTGAGGGAGGACTCGAGCTGCTTGAGAAGGGAGTCGATCTCGTTGTTGTTGACGGCGTCGTAGATGGAGTCTATCTTCTCCAGGCTCTTTCCCTGAGACCGCAGCTCTTCAAGGAACTCGTTTCTGAACTCCTCAAGCCTCTTACCCGTCTTCTTCACTCGCCGCTGTTCCCTTCTTTCTATCTCAAGAAGTTCGTCTACCTTGTCAAGACCAAGCCATCTCCTGAACATATTTTCACCTTGCTACGTGAGCGGGCCGCCAATCAGCACAACGACGGAGCCGCCCATCTCGTGAAGTATGTTGGATGACAACTGACATTTATGCGTTTTCTCGGGAAAAAGGTATAATTATGGGGGTCCGGAGGCGGCCTGATGGAGACCAAGAGCCCCTCTCAGATCACCGACGACGACAGAAAGAAGATGATGGAGGGACTGAGGCTCTTCTCCCAGGTCCAGGCCCACTTCCAGAAAGAGTACGGCTTCGAGTTCTGGAAGAGGCCGATGGCCGAGAGAAAGCACTGGGTCGCGGAGCAGATGATGGCTGTCATCGCCGAGCTGTCGGAGACATGGGAGCTGACCAACAAGTGGTGGAAAAAGGAGGCGCCCGGCCTCGACGACGAAGCAACGCGGGACGAGATCACGGAGGAGCTGGTCGACATGTACCACTTTCTCCTCTCCCTCCTCCTCACTCTCGAGATAACGCCCGAAGAGTTCGTCTCGACCTATCTCGAGAAGATGGGCGTCAACATCGACAGGCAGGAGAGCGACTACTCCTACTGAGAGCGCCAGAACTCCCTTACCTGAAGAGCGGGGGAAGTGGCTGAGCGGAGCCGAAAACTTTGGGGGAAGCACTTGCTGTAGTTGGACCACTCGTACCT
This sequence comes from Candidatus Undinarchaeota archaeon, assembly GCA_964527545.1. Lineage (GTDB taxonomy): Archaea > SpSt-1190 > SpSt-1190 > DYHY01 > CAZGQF01 > CAZGQF01. The sequence continues at coordinate 60,811 of CAZGQF010000001.1, forward strand.
CTTGTCGAGGAAGACAACGACGCCCCTGTCAGAGGAGCTGCGGATCATCCTGCCAGCCGACTGCATCGCCCTGTTCATGGCGGGGTAGATGTAGCCGTAGTCCCATCCCTTGCCGAACTTCCTCTCGTAATAGTCTATCAAGGCCTTCACCTCGAGCGTCGGCGACTCGAGGGGGAGGCCGACCACGACGACGGACGTGAGGAGGTTGTCCGCGTAGTCGACGCCTTCGGAGAATGAGCCGCCAACGACGCCGAGCAGGGCAGCGCCCTCGATCCTCGCCGTCCTGAACGCTTTCAGCAGTCTCTCCCTCTTCTTCTTGCCGTGGTCTGGGTCCTCCCAGAAGAGCCGCTTTCGCGTGAGCCCCTCCAGAAGCCCCCCTATCCTCTGCTGCAGGGCATAGCTCGGAAAGAAGACCGCAGAGTTGCCGGGGGCGGCCTCCAGGACGGCCGCGATGTGCTTGGCAAGCTTCTCGTACTGTCTCCTGCCTCTCTCCTTGTAGCGAGTGGTGACTGTGGGAACGACCAGGTTGAGGCGGTTCTCCGGCGGGAAAGGCGACTCGTACTCTTTCAGCTTCGCCTCGAGTCCGAGCACTGACGCGTACATCTGGGTGGGCAGGAGCGTCCCGCTCATCAAGACAGCGGTCCTCAACTTCTCGAAGACCTTCTTGCACTCGTCGGCGGGGTCGAGGCACTTGTAGTTCAGCTCCTTGAAGCTCTTCCCCCTCCACCTCTTCTTCCTGACGAAGCGGAGGAAGCCGTGGTCCTCGCCGAGCCAGCCCTTCAGGAAAGAGGCGACGCCGCCCAGGGCGCTCCTCTCCTGCCTCTCCCTCACCTTCCTGGCCGCCTTCTCGAAGGCCTCCGCGAGGTCTGAATAGTTGGCGTCGGCCGCATGCTCCACGTCGAGGAGGAAGTCGCTCTTGGAGACCCGCCCCTCCCTGAGGTGCGCCAGGACCTTGGAGATCGCCTTGAGGTCCCTCTTCAGGTAGGGCGCGTACTCGTCAGCCTCTGAGAGTGCTCGGGAGAGGCTGAAGTCGGTAAGGGTCTCGCTCATCAGGTCGCGGATCCTGTCCGGCAGATTGTGGGCCTCGTCCACTACAAGGGCGGAGCCGTCAAGCGACTTGTTCATCCTGGGGAGGAAGCTGTTCCTCACGCTCTCGTGGAAGACGTGGTAGTAGTCGCAGATCACAACCCTCGCCTTTCTCGCCGCCAGCATCAGGGCGTAGTAGGGGCAGAAGTCCCGGGCGGCGGCCACGAACTCCTCGACGTGGGAGGTTGAGTATTCTCTCGCGAAGTTCACTGCCCTGCTGGTGGGCTGGCCCTTCGTGAACGTCGCGTTGTAGAGGTCGCAGAGGCCGTCCTCGCGCGAGAGTTTGCAGTAGGTCGAGAAGTCGCGGCTGGAGACGCTCTCCTTCGCCTCCGGACACATCCACCTCTTCCCTATGAAGTCGACCGCCCTGACGTCCTGGCCACCCTCTTCCATCAGCTTGACGGTCTCTATAGCTATCCTGTGCTGACTGTGGCGCGGCGTGGCGAAGAAGACGGTCTTGTCGCTCTCCAAGGCCCACTCAACAGAGGGGACGAGAGTGGCGACTGTCTTTCCTATTCCTGTCGGCGCGTGGGCAACAAGGTGCTCCCCCTCCTCGAGGCACTTTCGCACGTCCTCCATGAACTCCTTCTGGCCGTCCCTGACATGCTCGAAGGGGAAGAGGTCCATGCAGTGAGGGCCAGAAACTCCCTATTTAAAGAATGGGGGGCGGCCTGCCGCTACTCACAGACCCCTAGGCCTTCTCTGCGGTGTAGAGCTGCTTGCCCGCCGCCTTCCTGGTGTCCCAGAAGTTCGAGACCACTCCGTCCCAGCCCACGCAGGCGACCAGGTGGCCTTCTGCCGGCTCGCCGTTCATCTGCTCTTTCAGGTCGTAGTTCTTTTTGAACATCTCCTGCTTCTCGGCGGGCACGTAGATCTCTGTCAGCGTCCCCTTGAGCCCGGGCAGAATGGGCGCGTCCTTCAGGACTGGCATCTCCTTCGCCTCTCCGGCCACTCCCTTCTCGACAGAAACCACCTTCACGCTGTCCAGCTCCGCTGCGCTCTTCGCGAGCGGGAGAAGGACGTATCCGGTCGGCGACCCTGCAGGGACTGTGTACGTTTCTCCGTCCAGCACGAAAGAGTAGTTTCCGGTCTCTTCCTCCAGCTCTGCCGTCTCGAGGACCTCCTTCAGCTTCTCCATGTCCCAGAAAGAGAACTCCTCTCCGTCAATCTCGACCACGAGGCCCATGCCGTCCTCTGTCGCACCTCTCAAAAACTTTCCGTAGTTGGCAGAGATAGATGCAGCGTTCTGCGAGAACTCCACCATCTCCTCTGCCCTTTCCTGCGACGCCTCTGCGACCTTCTCCCTGACTTCATCCATGGTCTTGCCCACGACCCAGCAGGTCCTTCCCCTCTCGCCTGCGTAGCGGGCGGTCACATTCCCGTCGGGGCGCTCAGCGTAATTGACCTCCTGGAGCATCAGATCCATCTCCGCGCTCTCCCTGGTCTCGAACCTGTCGCCGAGGACCTCCTCTCTCTGCTTGAGGTACTCTCTCTCATTCTCCGTAAGCTCCTTGGGAGCTTTCCAGAACTCTACCAGTGCTTTCTTCTCTGTCTCGATCTTGTCTTGAGGCGTTGCCATAGCCCCCTTTAGACACTCTTCCCTTTTAAATTTAACTACTTTTTAGTGGCTAAATATGCCTCTCCCTGACACAGCCAGGCCTGAACCAGTCCAGCCAAGGCCGCTTCCGGGAGTATTCAGAGTCAGGCACTGCGTAGATGTAGGCGGCCCTCGGGTCGATGTCGGAGACGTGGTGGACGGCGTGGAAGAGGTCGACCCCTAGGCGGGAGAGGTTGGCCTTGTCCGGCACTGAAGCCACGTCGAGGTCCTTCTTGTGGAGGTGGCCGGTGCCGACGAGCTTCATCCCCACCTCCTTCTCCCTCTCACTGAAACAGCGGTGGCACTTTTCGTAGTCGAAGTCCATGTATTTGGGGGCCCTCTCAAGATAGCAGCTTTCAGGCAGGTGCTCAGCGTGCTTCACACTCACACCCCTCTCGTCGCAGGTGCCGAAATAGAGGATCAGCGACTCGTCTCTCTCAGAAGAGTCGCTCTCCAGGAGCTTCTCCACCTCCCAAGGGGACTCAAACTCCAGCTTGCCGGAGAAGAACAGAGCCTCGCGAACGCTGACCACCTGCCCGCCAGGCAGAGGCCATTAATAAAGCTAGTTTTGTGGGAGTCTGCCGCTACTTTTCCCGGTAGCGGAGCTCCACGTCGAACTCCTTCAATGGCGGGACTATGCAGCGGCCGTTCAGCTGAAAGACTGGCCCCTCCGTGGCATAGACTTTTGCCTGGCACGGCTCGGGCGAGGAGATGTGGTGGATGAGGTGGACCAGCTCAGGGCCAAGAAGAGGAAGGTTGACTATGTCCTCGCTGGAGGCAGAGCTGAACCCCTTGTGAAGGTGGGCGGTCCCGAGAGACTCCATCGACAGCTCTCCAGCCCTGCGGCCGGAGTATTCCCTGAACTCTTCATACCTCAAGCCGACGATGTCGCTCTTTCTGTAGTCGTAGCAGTCGTCAGGCAGCATCTCAACGTACATTATCTCGAGATTCTCTCCTGACGCGCCAAAGAGGGCGCAGAGATGCTCCTCCTCAGACTCGGCCAGCTTCCGGATGACCTCTTCGTACTGTCCCTGGTTGAGGATCCTTATCTTCCGGGAGTTCAGGAGGTTCTCGCGGGGTGTTTTCACTTCTCCGTAAGCAAATGGTCCCTTAAAAGCTTAATCTGACGCGGCGACGTAGCCCATCTCAGACTCCTTGCCCAGGTACTTGGCGGCGTTCTTGAGAACCTCGAAGCCCCTGACCTGGCGTTTCCCTTCGTCGTTCCCGATGTAAAAAATGACGCCTGCATATTCATTCTCCCACCGTTCTGGCCGGTCCCTCTTGGAGGCGTTAATGGCGTACGCCATCTGGCTCTCCAGTGTGGACGGCTTGCTCTCATCGAGCTTTGTCCCTCTAGGAACGAAAAACTGAGTGGTCGCCCCGTTCGCCTTCATCAAACCCCTGAAGTCAATCTCAGGCTTGTAGAGTATGGCATCTTCCTCCCCGCGGAGGCTTCCGTCGTCGTCGATGTAGACGTAAGCTATCTTCTGCGGCCTGTCTGCCGCCGCGGAGGTCTCCGCTGAGTGCGGCAGCAAGAGGGTGCTGAGCCCGTTGGGCCCCCTCGTCATCCCCTCAGGGAGCAGGTAGACGCGCTCGTCAAGCGTGAGCCCCCTGTCCTTGAGCTTCGGCCTCACTTTCTCTGCCTGCTCCGGCACCAGGGAGTCGAGCATCTCTTTCGCCTCTTCGAGGCTGCCCCTTACGAAGGAGACCTTCCTGCCGCTCTCCCAGTCGCGATAGCTGACAGCGACCGAGCGGTCCGCGTTCTCGACCGCCTCGAGGCAGTCGAAGAGGGAGTAGCTCAAGTCGAGGCGCTCCTCGCCGAACTCGAGCGCTCCTGAGTTGACGGGGAGCTTCCTGCGGCCTGCCTCGAGAGAGCCTATCCGCTCCATCTCCATCAGCTTGGCAGGCAAATAGGCGTTGTCTCCCGTCGCCCTGATCTTCGGTTTCCAGCGCGCTCCCGAACCGATCTGCTTGAACTCCGCGATGGCCGCCCTCTCGGCCTCAGTGTGGGTGAATGTGCCGTACATCCGCTTCGGGATCTCTTTCCAGAAGGCAGAGAGCATCTCCATGTAGCTGCCGTGTTTCGGAGTGGGCGGTGCGATCTCAACCCTCTCAGCGTTCCTCTCAGCCTCTTTCCAGACCGTGAGCTCAGGCCTCTCCCTCAACCTCTTCAGGACTTGGCCGGGCCGCCCGCCGATTTTCACCTTTTCGCCCGTGTAGGGATCCGTGAACTTCACTGAAACTGTCCCCTTCGCCCTTTTCACAACGCTGACGTCGGGCAGAAGGTCTCCGAACTCCCTCACGAATGCGTTGATGCTCCTGAAGGGCCTCTTGGAATTCATACCCCAATAACTGGTGCTCTTTGTTTATAAATTTATCACTTTTGAATGGTTAAAATATGCGTATAGACTACGCGGAAATGGTTATAAATCGCCGCCTCATCTCGGGTTGGTGGAGGTTTGGAGGTTCAGGCGGCAAGCAGTCGGAATCTGCCACGACGAGGAGTGCTGCGGAGAGAGGGCCTACGCCTACCTCGTCGGCTTCTTGAGGGAGACCTACGGCGCAGAAGGCCCCGACACAGATGTAATGGAGCACGCAGGGAAAAGTGGCTTCACGCTCAACATGGAGATGAACAGGGAACTCCAGCCCAGGATTGACTCGTTCGTCAGAGACGACGGGGTCTACAAGGACCTCCGCGACTTCGCAATCAGGATAGGGCAGTACCTCCCTGGCAGGATGTGCAACCTCCACATCCTGGACAGTGTCAAGGGGACGGGGATCAGGGTGAGGGCGGTCGACACGCCAAAAAACGCCCGCTCGGGGACACTTCATCTCAAGCGCCGCAAGGAGAAAGCGGACCTGGAAGAGCTGGCAGCCCTCGACTACGGGAGGGAGCTCTCCATGGCGGAGAGTGCGTTGTCGCCGGGACCGTCTCTCCTCTTCACGGGATACCTGCACCTTCTCCCCGAGTCGCCAATCACACAGACTTTCCACGCAGAGAAGCTCTGCCCAGGCGGCTACCCCGAATACATAGAAAGCTACAGCGAGGAGAAGGGGAAACTGGCCTACGGCGAAGTCGCCTCCGCCCGGCTCCTCGGCCCTGAGCTCTTTCCTACCCGCCGGCTGCGGTGAACAGTCCAGCTTCCTCTCGCTCTTCCACGAACTCCTTGAGCCCTTCGTGGAGGTGCTTCATCTTGCCTCCGTAGACTTTGCCGCTCGTCCGCGGAGCAGGGATGTAGACCATGCCGACAGTTTCCTCGCCTACCGGCCTGATGGAATAGACATCCTTGTCCTCCGTCGCCCTGAGCTCAAAGCCGTGGTACTGTATTCCGCCCCACTTCTTGGCCCTTCCTCCCTGACTGCCGGCCTCCTCGCTTCGAGGCACAAACACGTAGTCGTCTGGCCATTGAGGTCCTTCATCGTCATCGCATTCGGTGTAGTCGTAGTCAGGCCAGTCGTCGTCCCAGTCTGGGGCCTCCGTCTCTTCAGCCTCCGGCATGTAGGAGAGCAGTGTTCCCGGCTCGTAGGGCTTCAGCAGGCCGGGCATGAGGGACGGCCAGATCGGCATGTTGATGGCCTCCTCCGGAGTCTTGGGAACATCATCCGGCAGGGCGTAAGGCCCTTCGACTTCGCCCATGGGGAGTAGCGCGTAGGGCTCTTCCCCCTCCACGCCAGACGACAGCTTCAGGAAGCCGCCGTAGTCAGGCACGTGTATCACGCCGCCGGTGACCTTCACCCCTCTCCCGGTCTTTTTCTCCAACAGCTCCGTCAGCTTCTCTTTCGTCCTGGGGAGATGCTCTTCCACGTCCTCCAGGGCCGATGAAGCAGCAGCGCCAATGGGAAGTATCGACTCACCCACGGCAACGGTGTGCTCTGAACCGTCGATTTCGAACGTTATCACGAGGCCTTCCGGGAAGCCTGGGAGGCCTTCAATCCCGCTCTCCAGGCCCGCCTCAGCCAGCTTCTCCGGGTGCTGCTCCCTGTAAAGTCCCATCAGTTTGGGGCTTTCGACCACTTTCCCGTAAGGGATCAGACGCCTCTCCGTCCCGTCATGAAAAAGCGCTCTGCCCACTTCCACGTCCGTTCGGAACTTCTCCACAGGAACCTCCAGTTCGACCTCCTCCTCCAGCTTGCCTTCAGGAATCCCGTAGGTCTCGCTCTCTCCATTTTTCCAGGGGTCGAGCTCATTGATGGCCTCCCAAAGTCCTGTCCTCTCTTTCTCCTTCTTCTTCCAAAATCTCCATCGCACCATGATTATCACTTCGCAGTGATTATGAGAAGGCTCCTTCCTTAAATAATTTACTACTAACAAGTTTCAAATTTACGCCTGAAGGCGGAGCCTCTTGAGGACCCACTCCCTGTCCAGGGAGCGGAGGAAAGAGCCGAGGCGAGGCCCCTTCTTCTCGCCGATGAGGAGGAGGTAGGCTGTCGAGAAGCCTTTGCGGAGGGGGATGTCGCGCTCCTTGCAGGCGTCTCGGAAGAGGTTGAGCAGCTCCTCAGACGACGCGCCTCCCTCGAGGGCGTCGGCGGTCTCCCCCAGGACTTGCCTCATTTCGTCCGATACGACGCTCTCGTTTAGCTCTGCGAGGTTGAGAGTGTATTCGGGTGGAGCGTGCCTCTCTGCCCAGACGCCGGCGAGAGAGAGCCTTTTCAGGGCGAAGTCGATTTCGCGCTGAGAGGGCTCGCCCAGCTCCGCAAGCTGCTCTTCGACTCTCTCTTCCCTCCCCTCTTCAGGCCAGCTCTGGTCGAGGAGGGCGGAGAACGTGTAGGAGAGTTTGAGAGGGAAAGAGTCGGGAACCTCTGCGGTCGCCAGTTCGTACCTGCCTCTCGCGTTCATCTTCTCCTTCTCGTCCGCCTCGTCCTCACCAAAATAGACTCTCTCTGTCAGGTCGTAGTCGTCGACAAGACGGTAGAGGTGTGTAATGTCGAGGTCCCTCTGCTTCTCGGGTCTGAGCGTGTAGAAGTGGAGGAACTCGGCGGGAGTCATCATCTCCAGCATCTCCTGGACGATGTAGACGTTTCCGTGGCGGGTCGACATCTTCTTGCCGTCCACCAGGAAAAACTCGTAGAGGACCGGTATGGGGGGGCGCCCGTCGAAGACCTTCTCCACTATCTCCTTGCCGCTGGGCCAGGAACCCTGGTAGTGGTCCTTCCCAAACGGCTCGAGGGTTGTCTTGAAGATAAGCCACTGGGCCGGCCATTCGAACCTCCAGGGCAGCTTCGCGTTGCCGCCGCCCCACTCGACCGTCCCCTTGCCGCCGCAGGCGCCCGTCCCGTACTTGCCTGCCAGTCTCCTCTCGTCGCAGACGTAGTCGACTGTCCCCTCCTCCAGGTCGAAGCCGGTGACGCGGCCTGTCAGCTTGCCGCAGTTCTCGCAGACCACGTTGAGCGGAACGTATTCAGAGGTCTTGGTCTCCTGGAAGCTGGAGATGATGCGGGAGGCCAGCTCGGAACGCTCGAGAGCCATGCGGATGAACAGGTCGAACTTGCCCTCCCCGTAGAGGTTTGAGTTGAAGAAGTAGTCTGTCTCCAGGCCGAGGGCGCCGCAGCCGCTCTCCCAGACCTCCGCGAAGTGGGCAGCCCAGCTGTCGCAGCAGCCGAATGGGTCTGGAGTCGAGGAGAGGGGACGGCCTATGTGCGGACTCATGTCGTCGAACTCCGATGCGTCGTGCCACTCTCCGTCGAGGTCAGCGAGCTTGGCGGGCATCTTGCGGAAGGGGTCCATGTCGTCATGCGTCTGGACGTGGCGCGCCTCTCCCCCCATCTCCTTCACTTTCTTGGCGACGAAGAAGGAGCGGATGTTGTCGTTTATGTTGCCGATGTGCTTGGCTCCGCTGGGCGACTGGCCACTCCTGCAGGTGACAATGGTCCCCTCCTTGTCGGCCCGTGCCATCGCCTCCTCCGCGAGGCTCTCTATCCAGAACTTGCCGGCCACGTCAGACCTCCGCTATGCCTATCTCCGAGAACTTCTTCTTCAGCCTCTTCAGCTCGGAGTTGAACTTCTTCAGCTCCGCCCTGCTGACGGAGCTTTTCCTCATCGACTCCACGTCGCCGGCCGCCTTCTCCATCTGGGCGCTCATCTCCTCCAGGCTTTCCAGCCTCTCCAGAATCCCCTTCTGCCTGCTCTCGATCTCGGCCAGCCTCTTGTCGACGCTTCTCATCTTGAAGCTGAGCCCCTTCATCAGGGACTCCATGCTCTCCACGAGCTCCACAAGTTCGTCTGCGAGGGCCATCCTCATGAAAAATGGGCGGCGAACTCACTATATAAAATCTCGGCAGGTTTATTTGTCAGTGGAAGGGAAAAGAACTATGCTCGACGAGTATGTCATCTCCACGATGGAGGAGGGGGGCTTCAAGGTCGACGACGTCCCCTTCTTCAAGGAGCCCATCTTCGTCGCCTACAAGGATCTGTCATTCACGCTGAGCGGGAAGGTCCGTCCCCTGAAGCTCCAGCTCTGCTTCTTCTTCAACCAGGCCGACGTGGAGGAGATCTGGCGTTTCTCCCAGGAGAGCAGGATAGTCCTGCCGCCTTTCAGGATAGTGACGCCTGTGAGGACAGGCCTGATGAAGGCGGTCACTTCAACTCTCGCGAGGGCGATGAGGGGGGTGCTGACTGAGATACCGGTAGCCACCACCATCCGCGGCGACCCGTCAAGGATCTGGGCGGAGGCGCAGAACGCTGTCAGGGCAAGCGAGATAATCCCCGAGGAGACTGAAAAACTCGACCTCTACGTCGAGCTCCCTCTCGTGGTGACCAGCGCTCAGATACTCTTCACGCCGAAGGGCGGCGACCCCCGAACTGTGGGCGCCGTGGTACTCAACTACAGGAAGAGCGGCACGCAGAAGGTGACTCCCGTGATCATAGTGAACCATCAGCACTTGACCTCTTTTCTCACCACCATAGGGAAGGAGATCTCCAAGAGGCTTGTACCATGAAAATCAGAAAGAAGCTCGTCTCGATCCTGGGACTGAAGAAGAAAGAGGATGAAAAAGAGGAAACGGCAGCGATAGAGGACCCGCAGTCGGTGCTGGAGGAGATAGAGCTGCTGAAGCTGCTGCTCTTCGGCGACAACGTCAAGGAGGTCCCGCCCGGCGTGCTGAAAAAGCTGGCAGAGCAGAACCAGAAGATCTACTGGGCGGTCAAGGACGAGGAGAGCGGCCTTACAGTGATAGACGCCCTGAAGAAGATCATGGCGGAGAGCCCGCCTCGCCAGAGGAGGGATGCGCTCCGCTCGCTGAGGGAGCAGATCGACTTCGAGATAGCGGACGTGAACGAGGAGATCGCGGAGGAGAAGATACTTGGAACGCTGGAGAAGCACGAGAAGCTCTCCGCCACCGACATAGCGATCTACACCTCCACAAGCAAGGACCTCGTCCTGAAGGCGCTCGACGGCCTCTCTTCGAAGGGAAGTGTCGAGGAGATGAAAGAGGAAGGAAAGGTCTTCTTCTCGAAGAAGGGGTAGCCTCACTCCAGGGGGCGGTGGGTGATGTAGGTGTCCATCAGCTCGTAGACCTCTTCGGGCAGGCCCACCTTCACGGGCAGGCCGAGCTTCTTCGCCTCCTTCGCAGTTATGGGGTAGTCGTGGGTGACCTGTCCGCTGGTCAGGTACTTCGCTATCTTCCTGCTGTGGTCGTTCTTGCCGTTCAGTATCTCCTCTATCAGGGCCTGGACCTGGTTGACAGCCCTCTCCCCGAGCTTGGCCATGAAGAGCGTGTCGTCGTCCGCCGCCTTGCCCTTCTGCTTGGCGACCTCCATCATCACCCTTGCTGGAATCGGACCCTTGAGGGAGAGTATCTGGGGGTCGACCGGCCCGAGCACGGCGTGGTCGTCCATCAGTATCTCGTCCGCTGCCAACGCTATCAAAGTCCCGCCGCTCATCGCGTAGTGGGGGACGATGACTCGGATGTTTGCCTCGTGGTCCTTGATCGCCCTCGCTATCTGGCTGGCGGCGAGGACTATGCCGCCGGTCGAGTGGATGATCAGGTCGACGTCCTTGTGCTTGGGCATCATGCGTATCCGCCTCTGCACCTTCTCTGCGTCGTCCATGTCGATGAACTTGAAGAGTGGGAGGCCGAGAAAGGCGAGGGTCTCCTGGCGATGGATCAGAGTGATGATCTCCCTGTCGTACTTCTTCTCCATCTTCTGGACGATGGCACGCCTCTTGCTCTGCAGGAGGGCGAACTTCAGCTGTGGCCAGAGGAAGACGGCGAGCAGGAGGCCGAAGAAGATGGTCCCGGGGTCCACCATGGGCTGAGCAAAAAGGGCTACCATTTAAGCGTACTGCCTGAGAGGCTGGAAGGCGCGGAGTTAGATTTATAATCGGCGTTGGCGGTTCAGGGCCGAGGGCCCGTAGTCTAGAGGCTATGACGTCTCCCTCACACGGAGAAGGTCCCCGGTTCGAGTCCGGGCGGGCCCACTTGAACCCCCTTTTGGATGCGAAGCGAAAGTGCGAGGTGACCGCACCATAGGTTGCGGGTAGGAACGCAGTGACTTGATTTTGCACCTCGTCTTGGGCGGGCCCACTTGAACCCCCTTTTAGATGCGAAGCGAAAGAGGTGCTGTCGCAGACAGCACGACACAAGTTGAGAGTCCCTCTCAACTGTGCAGTCGTGGGCCGACTGCGGTCCGAACTGACGTGTTGAGCAGTTCAAAGGAGGATTTTTAACCTCCCAAAAATGAGGAATGGGGATGTCGCGGGTCAAGGCAAGCTGGATCTCAAAATACAGCCTTCCGGTCGCCTCCGTGGTCGAGGAAAAAAAATGGATGGCCCGCCACGTAAACGCCAGGGGCGACCTGCTCGGCATCAGCGGCTCTCTCGTCTACTCCCTCAACTGCTGGGCGAAGGAGAGGATCGGAAACCTCAAGTCGGTGAGCAAGTGGAGCGGGGACGAGAAGAAGGCCTGCATCAACGTGAAGGAGAGGGAGCCGCTTTCCGCCACGCTGGTCTACGAGTCGGACGGCGTCGTCGACACTTCAGACTGGTTCTCCAGCCTCCTGGACGAGTTCGAGGCCTGCCTAGACGCTGAGGGCATCGAGAAAGAGGAGACCAGCAACCACGTCAACGAGATCGAAGAGGCCTTCCTGGATAGGTACGGAGAACTCCTCCAGGAGGTCGAGGGGGCGATCTCGCGGAGAGCTCCAGATTCGAGCCGCTACATAATCTCGGAGGACAGCCCCTACTTCCTCGTGAAGCGGAAGAGAGAGGGGAGCTACAAGACTGTCTTTCCGGACAATCCAAACGAGAAGGTGGTGGAGGCGCTCTTCAGCCTCTCCCAAGCCTTCGACGCCGCCTTCATCGACAGCGACACGCCGTCCCAGGAGTTCGTGGTGAAGGCCGACTTCGAGGCATACCACTGTCCCTCCCACAGGGGCGAATTCTTCCTGAAGCCTGGCGCCTGCCCTTTCGAGTACTACAACAACACAGTCTGCTGCAACGAGCTCGAGCCGATAGGGATGGCGGCCTTCGTCTTCTACAGGGGGGTGGAGGGGATGGACTTCAGGAACTACCTCCTCTTCTACGGCGAGGAGAGGGAAGAGGGGGTTTCGACAAAGGAGCTTGTTGAGAAGGGAAGCATACTGGTCAGGCTGCCGGTCATATCGGTGAAGCCCTACCTTGAGAAGGTCAAGAAAAACTGGAAGGACTTCGGCTTCTCAACAACCCGAGACCTCACAGTGATGTCCGAGAGGTGAAGGTCAGTCTCCTTCTGAGAAGACCTCTGCCTGGAATGTCTTGACCACCGCCCGCTCCCTCTTCCACGTCCCGGGCGGAAGGCCTGCCTTCTCGCAGACTGCGTTGAGGAACTCCTCGGAGTCCATGCCGTGCTCGGGCGCCACCTGGGGGAGGAGCAGGCCCCGTCTCCCCTTGTAGTCGATTATCAGGCCGTCCTTCCCGACCTCCACCTTCTCGGGGCCCGGCTCTTCCAGCTTCTCGGGGACGGTCAAAACGCTCACTTCGATCTCGACCTCGTCGAGCTCGGACTCTTGGAGAGGCGGGAACCGCGGGTCGTTTGCCGCGCTTCTCGCCGCCTCGATGACGGCGTCGCCCAAAGACATGACGGGGAGGGGGAAGCCGATACAGCCTCTCAGGCCGTTCTTCCTGAGTGTCACGAAGACCCCCCTCTTCTCTTCCATCTCGTGAAAGGGGTCGGGGCCGCCGCTGAAGTAAGACTCCAATGCATCCCTCGCCAGTTTCAGAATACTCTCTTTTTCCAGAATACCACCGAGGAGAAAAGCAGGAGGAGCAATAAATCTGTTGCGGCCATTTCGGGCGCTGTGACCACAATCCCCTCTCTGGTGCCGCCCCTGACATGGAACTCCAGCACCTCTGAGTCGATTATCTGAGCGGAGCCCCCCCTCTCGCTGGATGGGTCGAAGACCACCACTTCCAGCTCGTAGTCGCCTCTCTTGCCACCGACCACGTAGAGCGGTATCTCCTTGGTCTCGCCGGGATGGAGAGTCACCTCCGCCTCGCCGCTCCTGCCGTAGAACTTGGCCATGTATTTCCCGGAGCCGCCCAGCCTCATCCTGTAGGTGGCGGTCCTCCCCTGCGGGTCGCGGAGCAGGAGTGGGACTCTCACCTGCTCCCCCAGCTCGACCCCCATCTCGCCGAACTGTAGATATGCGAACTTCCTCGCCACGCAGATGTTGGTCTTGCAGACGCTGTCGGCGAGGCAGTCCGAGTCGCTGATGCAGAGCTGTCCGACAGGCGCCACGCACCTCTTCAGCGTGGCGTTGCAGAAGAGTCCTGCCTGGCAGGGGTGGTCTGCGTCGCAGCAGTCAGGGTCGATTCCCATGCAGTTGGGGTTGGGGCAGAGAAAGTCGAGAGAGTAGGAGCAGGCCACGCAGTCTTCACCCACGCAGAAGCCGTCCCAGTCGCCGTCCGCGTCTGAGTCGCAGCTCTTGCCGTCGTCAGAGCCGGTAACGTTGCAGCCGCAGGTGTCGTCCCTGTCGCCGAAGGGGGCACGGTCCTCGTCGAAGTCGACAGGCACGTAGCAGACGGAGCTGTTCATGCAGGTCCACTCCGCGCCCACGAAGTACTCGTCCGGCTCGTCGCCGCAGCACTGGATCGAGGCGTTGTAGCCGAGGGAGGCGCAGAGGGATTCGCAGTTGGGGCTGTCGTCGAGGTCCCAGTAGTGGTAGCCCGAGCAGCAGGCGCCCGGTCCGAAGAAGATGTCCGTGGAGGGGCAGCCCGGCCCGTCCTCGCTTGGGCAGAAGCTCCTGGTGAAGGGGTAAGGCGTCTGGTTGTGGAAGGTCGGGTAGTAGGGGAAAGACGAAGTGTGGTTGTCGTAGTAGATCCAGAGCCGCGAGGTGCCGGAGCCGAAGCCGATGTCCTGCGAGGAGGGCGGGAGTCCGTGGATGAACGTTAGCCGGGCGCTGGTCAGGTTGTTGTCTGAGCAGGAGGCGGAGGAGACGAGCAGTGGCAGCTCCACGATGGTGCCGTCCCCAAGCTCCTCAGCGATCCTCAAGGTCCCGCCCTCGCCAGCCTCTATCCAGCCGTCAGTGTCTGTGTCGTCGCAGTAGGGCTTCACGCCGGAGAAAGTTATCGACTCGCTGGTCGTGGTGTTGAAGAGCCAGCTGTCGAACGAGTTGGTGACCCTCCAGCAGAGCCTCCAGCGGAGGGGGGTGCCGTCCCACGTCATCCTCGTCCCGTCCATCCTTCTGTTCTCCGGCCCCTCTTTCACGTAGAGCGTCGCCGTCTGCGTGGGGAGGTTGACCTCGTCGCTGAGAAAGGGTCGGGAGATGTTGGTGTAGTAGAGCCAGTAACGGGCTGTCCCGTCGCCCCAGCCCCAGTCCTCGTTGCTGGCGGGGAGGTCTGCCCTGAACTCGAGGGAGACCGACTCGAGACGGTTGGAGGTGCAGGTGTAGCTCTCCACCTCAAAGACTGTCTGGTTGAAGTCGCCAGAAAACGATTCGCCGATTACCCTGAGAGCGAGGAGGTCTGTAGAGTTGTCCTTCAGGTCGCTGTCCGAGTTGGTGTCGTCGCAGTAGGGGAAGGCACCGTCGAAGGTGGTTGAGAACTCGACCACCTCCCCAGTGTAGCCCGACAGGTTGGGGTTGGTGACGTTGACTTCGCGCCTGAACTCCCAGAGGTCGCCGTCAGCGTCGTGCCATCCGTCCTGCCAGAGGCCTGCCCATGCGGGAGAGAGAAGCAGCAGGATGAGGATTGCCCTTTTCAACGCCGAAGAGAGTGTGACGGAACTTTTAACCCTTCACTTCAGGGCCACAACCCAGGCGGCAGGGCCCTTCTTGGCAAGGAGGTAGTGGCCCTTGTCGCTGAAGCCGAAAAGCGGCGAGCCGCTCGCCTCCCTGCAGACTTCGCACTCCGCAGGTTTCATGTCGAGGTCGTACTTGGCCAGCTGGCTCTCGGAGGAGACGTAGAGGGCGTCGGAGACCGCCAGGTGCCTGGCCTCCATCTCCAGCCGCCTCTCCCCAAGCAGGTTCAGGCCGGCGTCGTACTTCAGCACCCTCTCCCCGTCGACCAGGGCGAAGATCTCCCTTCCCCTGGCCACGCTGACCTCTTTGCAGTCGGGGATCTCCGCGATGTCGCCCTCCAAGACGCCAACGTAGCAGCTGCCGTTGAAGGAGTAAGAGTAGGCGTTGAGGGAGAACTGGGGCTGGGCGGGCACGCTGACGCTGTTCATCTGGCCCAGGTCGAAGTCATAGAATGCGATGTAGTCCCTGCCCCCCCTCTTTACGGGGAGGAGCAGGCGGGAACGGGTCGCATAGAGCCCCCTCATCGGGACGTCCTCCACCTCCATCTCGCCCACCCTCTCCAGCCTGCCGTCCAGCTTGACAAGCTGCCTCTCGTAGTCGTCGAGGACTGCCACTTCGTTCCCCATGGCAGCGACCGCGGGGTACTCCCCTATTGCAGTCTCCGCCATCTTCTCTCCCTTGAGGCTGAACTTTGCAACTATGCCGTTCTCCAGGGCGCGGAAGGCGACGACGACACCGTCGGAGGTCTCAGTCGCAGAGATGGGCTGAGTTGGTGCAGTGCCGTACATGTAGGTGAAGGAGCTGCGCGAGAGGTAGCCTGAGATGACAGTGAAGTAGAAGAAAGCAAGCACTGCAGAGACGAAGAGAAGGAAGAGGGCGTAACGGTTCACTCCCCGCATCCAAATACTCCGCGTTAGACATATAAATGGACAACGACCGCCCAATTTCAGCGGGGTGGGGTAGTTTGGAGTGCCCGCCGGGCTCATAACCCGGAGATCGGAGGTTCAAATCCTCCTCCCGCTATTCTCTATTTGCTAAATTCCGTCTTTTGGGATGACCTAGCGACCGAAGGTCGCGGGTCTTGTTGAACTCGATTCAACTAAGAAGGACTCCCTTAATTGAGCAAGGCTCAATTGGATCCAGTTGAGCTCTGCTCAACTTGGGTCTCTTCGGTAAGAAAAGGTCTCTTCTGGATCCTTTTCCCGCTACTCCTTGTCCGTCAAAAACTGACTGCTTTCTTGCTACCCCAGGTAGCTGTCGAGGCTGTCGAAGAATAGCTTGAAGTTCAAGACGTCGAGGCAGTCCTCGAACGACTCCCCTGGCTTCTTCACAACTATGGAGGCCCTCTTGCAGTCGACCCTCTCAAGGTTTTTCTCAAACCTCTTTCTGTAGGCCTCGTCTTTCTGTGCCCTCTCCCCGTCGACCAGGAAGATGGCATACTTGGCGGAATCGAAGTGGGGAACGTAAAATGTCTCGTACCCAGGCCTTATCACCTTGGAATGGCCGTTCGCCTCGTAGCCCCTGCCGCCCGCTCCAAAGCTCCTCAGCTTGACGCCTATCCCCTTCACGACGCCCTCCATGGAGCGGTTGTAGATGGAGCTGAACTCCTCTTCGTCCTGGACGAGGACGACACCATTGAGATTGAACTTTCTGCGCGGGACCATGCCCCTCTTCTCTGTCATGGAGAGGTGAATGCGAACCCCTATATAAAGTTTTCACATAAAAGTAGTTAATATACTCCGAAGATGTCCTCTATGGAAGAGCTCCCCCAGCTGCCGTTCGGGTGGCGCTTCTCTCCCCCCTTTTCAGGCAAGCAGCCGTAGTCCGGGCCGCCTCTGGAGTACACTCCCTTACTCTCCAGCTTCTCCTCCATCTCCGCGACCCATCCCTCGAACTCCCTCTCCGCCTCTCTCCTCTTACCCTCTTGCTCTATCCTCTCCAAGTCCTCTCTTCTGCTTACTCCGCTGTCCGAGAAGACATATTTGTCGAGCGGCTCGCCTTGCGGCAGGGCATACCTGTCCAGAGTGGTCTGCTTCATTATACTACTTACTGGTGACTACTTTATAAAACTGTCCCCTTGGCTTGACAATTTCGTGTTCAAGCGAAGAGTTCCACTGCCTTGTAGAGCTCCCTCTCGCCGGCAGCCACCTTCTCGACCGCCTCGTCCAGGTCAGCGCTCCTCACCAGCGGAAAGCTCGACCTCATGCAGTTGTTCGCCAGGAACCTCTCAGCCGTTTCCTGCTCCTCTCCAGAGCCGCCGACCAGCGTGTAGAAGATCTCCCTGCCGTAGAGGCTGGCGTCGCGCTTGTAGAGGCCGAGCGCCATGCCCGCCTCCTCTGCTGTCTCCATCGCCTTCTTGAGTGCCTCCCTGTAGCCGTCCTCCCCGATCTTGTCGACTTCGACAGGAACCATGATGCGCTCCGTGTTCTCCTCGAACTGCCAGCGCGGCCCGCCGAACTTGGGAGGCCTCATGTAGACGAAGACGTCGTCAGTGTGGCGATGGGCTAGCGGGTGGAGGCCCGCCTCTCTGTAGTCATCCTCAACCGCAGGAAAGACTGCTATTTTCATAGTTGCATCTCTAAAGTTGCAAATATAAGGCTTTGCATGGGGAGGTTTATATGGGAGCTGAGGGGAGAGAGGCCATGGCAAAGTGGGTCTGCACGGTCTGCGGCTATGTCTACGACGAGGAGAAGGAGGGGAAGCCTTTCGAAAAGCTCCCCGACAGCTGGGTCTGCCCTGAGTGCGGCGTGGGGAAAGACCTCTTCGAGAAGATGTGAGAAAATGCCGCTAGCCTTCCATCTCCTCCAGTGTCTTGCCGCTCAAGACAGACTCTGGCTCTGTTGAGGTGGGGTTGCGGCGCGCGTCCGCCTCTTCGTCGTCTCTCTTGATCAACAGCCAGCGCTCGTCTCCTGTCTTGACAAGGGAGTATCCGCCCTTCAGCTTCTCCCCCTCCAGCCAGACAGAGATGCGTCCGTCTTCGTAGGTCTCCTCCATGCTCTTCTCCTTGAGGTTGCGATAGGTGCCCGTGTCCCAGACTATCACTGTGCCCGCCCCGTACTCGCCCTCAGGGATGGTGCCCTCGAAGTCGGCGTAGTCGATGGGGTGGTCCTCCGTAGGGATGGCCAGCCGCTTCACCGACGGGTCTGTCGACGGCCCCTTGGGGACCGCCCACGACTTGAGGACGCCCCCGATCTGGAGGCGGAAGTCGTAGTGGAGGGACGAAGCGTCGTGCTTCTGGATGACGAAGACGTTCCCGGACTCGGCCACCCCGCCGGCCGGCTCGCCCGTCTTCGAGAAGTCGCGCCTCTTCTCGTACTCGTCGAGCGTCATGAAGCAGGGGAGCGAAGCGGGCTAATAAGGATGCCTCGGCCAGGTGTGTATGAATAAAAGCGCTGGGGGTGGGATTTGAACCCACACGCGCTTGCGCACACAGGATTAGCAATCCTGCGCCGTGACCAGATTTGGCTACCCCAGCTTGACACTCTTGTCTAGGTCGAGTTTTTATGAGCTTCGTGCTATCGGCAGATAGCACTACAGTGTGAGGTGATGTGTTGGGCACCTCGAGGTCGAGTTTTTATGAGCTTCGTGCCGTCTTCAGGCGGCACTTCGGCGCCGACTGACGAAACGGTCGTTGGTGACCCCAGCAACAGTCCAGAACCGCTAATCTCCAATTAAAAAGTTAGCCTCTCAAATCTTGATTGTCTCGCCGTCGATGTCGCTGTAGGTCCTCGTCTTCCTGGGGCTGACTCTCTTCAGGCCCTCTGCGAAAGAGTAGATGTCGCCCCTCCCCTCTTCGATGTAGCGCCTCGCTTTTGAGCCTAGAGCGAGGGAGACCTCGCGCTTTGTGGGGACGACAGTTTGGGGGCTCGGCTTCTCGTACTCGCTGCCCATAACCACCACGGCGACAGACTTCGCGAGGTCGCCGATCCTCTCGTCGACACTCTCCACTCTCAGACGGGTCTTCTCCCCCAGCTCCGTCTTCTTGAAAGAGAAGGGCTCCTTCTTCTCTGCCTCCTCCTCGACCATGTCGTAGAGGTCCTGGTCCGTACCGCAGATGGCGAAGTAAGCGCGGAGGTCGCAGATGCCCTCCTCGAGCATCCCGTCCACGCAGATTCCGTAGAATCTGACCGCCTCGTGAGTCAGCTCGTGGCGGGTCACGAACTCTTCTGAGTAGGCCCTGCCGATGCTGTCGAATGAGTAGAGGTCCGGCTCCCTTCCTGGCACCAAGACAAGAAAAGTCTCCCGAGAGTGCGACGAGTGCATGTAGTTGTCGAAACTGGAGCTCGAGACCAGAAGCGGCTCCCTCTCCATCTCATTCTCGGCGAGGAGGGGCTTCAGCTCCCCCCTCAACTCCACCAACTTCTCTCTCAGCCCCTTCACGAAGGAGCTCGAAGTCAGCTCTGCAGAGGCTGGAAAGCGCTCTTCCAACAGTTTCTCTATTTCCTCCTGGCTGCGCGTCCCCTTCAGCTCAAAGAGCGTCCTCCAGTTTATCACTACTTTGGAAGTGTTATGATATTTAAATGGCTTTGGAAAGACTTATACGCCAACCTTGTGTAGTTACTAATAGATGGTGAAATAACTGGGCGCTGGGTGAATTAAATGGTGAAGGTAACAGGTGACGAGACTTCAAAAGAGACGGCGGGAAAGACCAAAAAATTTCTTCTTGAGTTCTTCAAGGACTACGCACCCTCGCACCTGAAAGAGATGACGCCAGAGCAGAAGGAGGCGCTAGGAGTCATCGGGCGGAAGACGATTGACCTCTCCTCCACCATCCACGCCGACGAGCTGAAATACACTGGTATGAGTGCGGAGGAAGGCTCCGAGAACGACACTGTGGAAGTCACCTACGACAAAAACGGAATGGTCTCAATGGAATGGGTGAAGGGAAAGAGGACAAAGAAGAGGGGGATCAAAGGCTACCAGGGCGAACTCGTGGACAGGACAGAGAATGTCATTGGTGTTCTCAAAAATGCTGAATTCGAGACCGGCATACCGCTTAAGAAGGCAATGGGTAAATTCGCAGGCCCCTATTTATCCGGCCTCTACGAGACTTCAAAAACAGTCGAACAGTACGCTCCGCAACTCGATACCCAGGGAAAAAAGGAGATGAAGACCTTCGGCAATGTTGTGGAAGAGATAATGGCTGGGAGGGGAAGGACTATCAGCGTCTCAAGGGGAGCGGGCGGCAGCAAGGGAATAACTGCAGTCAAAGAGGGTGAGCTATACTATCTGCAGGTCGCCCCAAAAGAAGGCAAATTGATTGTGGGCTCTTCCGTGGAGGGGGAGGAGACTGTCAACAAGACCTACAAGCTGAAGACTAAAGAGTAGAGTTTTGGAAGTGCACCGGGCGCGCCCCTGAGTCGGCCGACCAGCCACCGGCATGGCACGGCCCTACCTCGCCTCCGCGACCCCAGGGGCATGAAGAGCAGCGCCTTATGGTTGCTCCGTTCCCGGCCTGGCCAAGTTCGGCCCTGATTCACCTCCTGGGACAGAGGGTCGACGGATCAGGCCGTGTCAGAGGTCGACGGCCGTCCTGCCTCCTCCTGGGCTTCAGCCCCGCAGACGGTTCGCGGTCACAGAGGTCGTCACCCCTCCGGCCTAGCCCGGTGCAGAGCTATGGAGGATTAGCCATTTAAAAAAAGAGGTGGAAGGGGGCAGATGTTCGACCTGGAGCTTGAGAGAGTGAGGAGGGAGGTGGAGAAGAGAGGCGCTGAGAGTGTTTTGGTCCAGCTGCCTGCAGGGCTGATGGAGAAAGCGGACGAGATAGGGGAGGCACTGCCCTGCGAGACGCTCTTCTGGGCGAAGCCCTGCTACGGCTCCTGCGACTTGGCGACCTGGGCGCCCCTGGACGTCGACCTCATAGTGGCCTACGGCCACTCAGGGAAAGAGGAAGGCGTTTTCTTCGTGGAGGGGAAAAGCGACAGGGAGTTCTCTCTCGAGTTCGAGCCGAGCGGAACAGTAGGACTTCTCTACACCATCCAGTTCAGGAAGCAGGCGATGGAGATCAAGGAAGAGCTGGAAAAGAAGGGGAAGAAGGTCCTCCTCGGCGAGCCGGGGAGGATGGCAGACTACCCCGGCCAGGTGACCGGCTGCGACCTGAACGCCGCGCTGAACATACAGTCAGAGGTCGACTGCTTCCTCTTCGTGGGCGAGGGCGACTTTCACGAGTCGGCCCTGTCGCTCGCCAAGCCTGTCTTCGACTGCGAGGGAAGAGAGATAGAGATCTCTCGCAAGGAGAGGCCATCGCTCGTCTTCGCGCTCGAGAGTTTCGGCGTCCTCTTCTCAATCAAGCCTGGCCAGAGAGATGAAGAGCTGGCGAGAAAGCTGAAGAAGAGACTGGAGGGGATGGGAAAGAGAGTGATCCTGATTGCGGGCGACGACTTCGACCCGAGAATCTCCAACTACCCTGTCGACGCCTTCGTCACGTCTGCCTGTCCGCGCCTGGCCGACGACGAGGAGAGCTTCGGCAAGCCGATATTGACTGCTCGGGAGGTCCTGGAGGCGTCCAGGCTCTCGGAGTAGAGTTCACAGCTCGTCTGGCAGGTCGTCCAGCTCTTTCTCCTGCTCTTTCTCGTATTTCTCTATCTCCGCCTCTTCGAAGACGTTGTAGGAACCTCCTCCCTTGGGGGAGCCTGTCTTCGAGGAGTTGATCTCTTCAATGTACTTGTCAGGACCCTCTCCGTTCCCCATCCAGTTGCCACTAAATGATGGATTATAAAATTTGCCGTCAGGTATTGAGAGCCTGCTGATAGGGGAGGAGGATTTCCGTCCCGACCTGCAGGCCCTCGTCGACAAAGTAGACGCGGCTGCCGTGGTTCATCTTTCTCAGCATCTCGAAGAAGTGGCGGTTCCTCTGGACCACCTGCTCTATCTCGCCGGACATCACCCGAGCCTCCAGGGAGCGGAGATAGATCTTCTCTATCCTCTCCCCGGTGGCCGGCTCCCAGATCTGGCCCGACCCCTTGACGAAGTAGGCGTCGACCGTTTTTCCAGTGTGGTCGGAGATGGCGCGGGCGGCCTGGGCAGCGAGTGTGTCGCTGCCCCCGCGTTCGTAGGTGCGCCCCTTTCCCCCCTTCTCCCTCGGCCCGAAGGCGGCGGCCACGCAGGTGGAGTGGCGGCAGAGGTCGTCGAGCAGGCGAGGCTCGCACTCGAGGAGGGGCTCCATCTCGCCGTCGACCTCCCGCCCGAGGAGTGGGTAGTCTTCCCTGTCCTGCGTGTAGGCAGGACAGTCCAGCATGTTGGCCAGTCTCTCGGCCGAGTTCATCTCGCCGATGAGGAGGAACTCTTCCCTCTCCCTTCCTTCAAGGCCGAGCTCTTCCGCGCCCCTCACCAGGGCGTCGGTGTCTCCCTTCTGGGCGCTGACAGTCACGACCACTTGCCTGTACCTCTCCTGGAGGGAGCGGACCATCTCGACAGCTCTCCTGTAGCCGGAGAGATCTTTGAGGACGGAGCCGCCGACTTTGACGACAGCGTACTCCCCCCTCTCGCCCAGCTGGAGCTCCGGCCCGATGGATGGAGTTCTGTCAGGTCGTCTTTTGTTGCCCTTTAACATGAGAGAATCCTCAATGCCTGGGCCCGCTGAATGTCTTGTAGGCCGACATCATGCGAGCTTCTTGCATTATGCTATGGAGTCGCACACGCACTAATAAATGTTCCGGTCAGCTGAAGGGAAGCCTGCCCTCCTTTTTCAAGACCTTCTTGACCTCTTCCGCCTGTCGCTTCACCCTCTTCTCGAAGTCGATGTCTTTGAGAGGGCCGACAAAGAACTTGTGGACGGGGGAGAGCATCTCCACGAAGACGCGATCCTTCGAGAGGGCGACGCTGGCGGTCATGCCGTTGTCGAAGGAGAGGTTTATCACCATCTCCTGGGAACCGAGCGCCTCCATGTACTCCTCGGCGCTCACCTCCACCAGGCTGCTCTCGATGAGGCGCATGAGGGGGCGTCGCCGGTCAGCTATAAATCGTTACTGCCACAGGGGGTTCGGAAAGCTAAAAAACCACCCTTTATTAGGGCTGGAGGCGTCTAGCCGTCAGGGTGAAGCAGGATGATAGAGACTCCAATAGCCATAGTCAACTTCAAAGCCTACTCCAAGGCGATAGGGGAGAACGCAGTGAAACTGGCAGGACAGATAGAGAAGGCGGCGGAAGAGACTGGAAAGCCGGCCGCCATCTGCGTGGCCGCCATCGACCTCGCCAGGGTCGCCGAGGCCGTCGACATCCCTGTCTTCGTACAGCACTGCGACCCCTTCGAGCCGGGCGCCCACACAGGAAAGAACCTTTTGGAGAGCGCCAAGGACTGGGGCGCCGACGGCGTCCTCATCAACCACGCAGAGGACCAGGTCCCCCTCGCCTCCATCGACTTCCTGATCGAGAGGGCCAAAGAGTTCGGCCTGCTCACTTTCGTCTGCTCCAACGACGTCAAGACGACGCAGGCGGTCGCCTCCATGAACCCGGACATGGTGGCTGTCGAGCCGCCGGAGCTGATAGGGAGCGGCATCTCTGTGACAGAGGCCGAGCCCGACGTGGTCGAGGACGCAGTGAAGGCGGTAAGGGAGTTCGACAAGCAGGAGCCGAAGGCGAAGGTCCTCTGCGGAGCGGGGATAAAGAGCGGCGAGGACACGAGCGCCGCTGTGAAGCTGGGAGCTGACGGGGTCTTCCTTGCCAGCTTCATCACCAAGGCCGACAATCCTGCGGAAGCGATGAAAGAGATACTGGAGGGGCTTTAGATGTACAAGACCATGGAAGAGCTGGACGCGAAAGGGAAGAACGTGCTGCTGAGGGTCGACCTCAACGCACAGATAGAGAACGGCAAGCCTGTGCCGGACGTCAAGTTCTACCAGCACGCCAAGACTGTCCTGAAGCTGAGTGAGAAGGGGGCAAGGGTGGTGGTGATAGCGCACCAGGGCAGGCCGGGGGACACATTCTCTTTCGTCTCGCTGGAGAAACACGCCCAGCTCCTCTCAAACATACTCGGCCGTCCCGTCAAGTTCACGCCAGACCTCACAGGTCCGACCGCCCTGAAAGAGATCTCCTCCCTCTCGGACGGCGACGTACTCCTGCTCGAGAACTTGAGGTTCTTCTCCGAGGAGATCCTGGACAGGCCGAGCGACGCCCACGCAGAGTCGGTCCTGGTCCGCTCTCTCTCCTCTGCCTGCGACGTCTTCGTCAACGACGCATTCGGCGTGATGCACAGGAACCACGCCTCTCTCAGCGGCTTCCCCGAGGTGATGCCCTCCTACGCGGGCGACCTTCTTGAGAAAGAGGTCGCAAAGCTCGATCAGATGCTCGCCAGTGAGTTGGGAAGGGGGATTTTCATCTTCGGCGGGAACCGCGCCGGGACGCCGCTCGAGGCGATCACCAGGCTCCTTCAGGAGGGAATAGCGGACAAGGTCCTCCTCTCCGGCCTGATAGCCCAGCTCTTCCTCAAGGCGAAAGGCTACGCACTGGGCGAGGAGTCAGAGGCGATACTCCGCGGCAAAGGCCTATACGAGGCTCTCCCCCTCGCCAACGAGCTCTACCACACCTACACCGAGAAGATACTGCTGCCGATCGACTTCGGCGTGGAGAGGGGAGGGGACAGGGACGAGCTCGGCGTCTCCCACCTGCCCACCCGCCACACAATCTTCGACATAGGCTCCAAGACGATGAAGGCCTTCCAGAACGAGATCAAGAATGCTAACATGGTCTTCGCCCACGGGGCGATGGGATACTATGAGGATCCGAAGTTCGCCAGCGGGACACAGGCAGTGCTCGAAGCCCTCAACGACAGCCACGCCACCAGCTACGTCTGCGGGAGTTCGCTGAGGGAGCTCGCCTTCGAGACCAAGGCGACCATCGACTTCATCAGCACGGGCGGCGAGAGCTCCCTGCTCTACCTGGCAAGGAACGACTTCTCAGCCCTCCGCTCTCTCGTCCGAAGCGCCGCCAGATTCGACCTCTGAACGTTTTTTAGACATTATGATGCCTATGAGAGGCCTGCCAACCCAAAATGATTAAATTGCTTTCCGCAATCTACGGGGCATGAACTTCAGGGTGAGACTGGATGCGGCCGTGGTTGTAAGGAACGTCTCGAACTCAAAGGACGCAATCTCCGTCGCAGTTGCTGAGATAGGGCGGAAGCTGAACCGCTCCAAGCTGAACTTTGTGGAGATAGAGCCGAAGAAGGGGCCGGAAGTGATTGCCAACACCGCCCTGGTCGGCCTCGACCTCGCCATAACTGTCTTCGACGCTGAGAGCGAGGAGCACGCCACGCGGATAGCGAAGAGCGTCATCGGCAAGGCCCTGACCAACATACCGCTGGAGCTGACTTCAGTGACAGAGGTCGATGAGGAAGAGAGCGAGGAGGAAGATGATTGGGAAGAAGAGGAGGAGGAATGGGAAGAGGAAGAGGAGGGAGATGAGTGGGGAAAAGAGGAGCCGCAGGCTGAAGAAGACGACTGGGAAGAAAGCGGCTGGGGCGAGAGGCAGTACAAAAGCGACGACTGGTGAGTTAGCCCACGCCGAACCAGAGCACCTTCGTGCCGTTCCCCAGGACCACCCTCGGGACGAAATAGGTCGGCTCGCCCTTTCTCTGTTCGCCGACCTGGAGGTCTTCCAGGCCGGTCTGCCGCGAGACCTCCTCCATGTCGACCTCCCTGCTTGAGTTCCAGGTGTTCGGGTGGAGAGTCTCGTCGCACAAGGCGCCCTCGCATGAGAGAAGGAATCGGTCGCCGAGGGAGACAGCGAGTCGCGACTTCTCGAAGATGTCGCCCCTCCCCCTCTCGAAGAGGGGGACGAGCATTGAAAGGAAGAGAAGAAGCGGGAGAAGGGAGGCGAGTAGGTCAAGGGAAGACTGGCCCCTTGATGCAGTGGGTCCTATAGCGGTAGCCTCCCCCCATGACGAGCTCCCCTGCCAGGGTCCTGGCCTCAAGCAAGACATGGTCCCTGCACTCCACGCCGACCAGGACTGCGTCCGACTCGAAGGGCGCCCCAAGCGAGGCGAGGTCGTCTATGAGAAGGGCCTCCGCCTGGCCGTCGCGGCCAGGGAGGGAGGGGATGAGGGAGAAAAAAAAGGGGAGAGATGAGAAAACGAGAGCGGTGACCGCCAGGAACTCAAGGGAGAGCTGGGCTCTCAATCTCCATCACCCCGTAGTTCCTGACATTGATCTTTCCAGTTCCAGGGACTTCGTCGCACGACTGCGGCTTGTGCCCGGCCGGAGCCCCGAAGGAAAGCGGCACAGAAACCATCCTACCCCTCCAGCAGCTCGCGAGGAAAGTCCCGCCCTCTCCGCTCCAGAGAGCTGCCTTGGCGCCTGCAGGGAACAGTTCGAACTCGAACTCCCCCCGCGAGGAGGAGGCGAAAGACAGCTGCCTTGCCATCCGCCTGAGGCCGAGGCGCTGGACCCCCCCTGCCAGCGAATCACCCATCCCCTCCACCAAAGAGAAAGAGAATGCGAGGTAGGAGAGCGAGAGGGAGAAGAGGAGAAGGAACTCAAGGGAGAGCTGTGCCCTCATGCGTGACAATGTGTGTCACGATTTATTAAAACTTGCTGCGGAGGTTCGCTATCAGGTCGTCGACAGTCTCCGCCTTGGAGACTGCGAGCGGTATGCCCTCTGCCTCAGCTATCCTCATCGCCAGGGGGTCGACCTCCTTCGCACCGTGGAGGACGACCAGGGCGGGCTTGAGCGTGGTCATCTTGATCGCTATCATGGGAGAGCGGCCAGTCTGGACCTTCGTGAAGACGAGCGCCCTCTCCGTCGTGGAGCCGTACATGCGGGCGAGCTCCAATGGCGAGAACTCCACTATGGCGCGGAGAGAGTCGATGACAGTGTAGCCGAAGAGGTCCCTCTCCGCGTGCCTCTCGCCAGCGACCAACTCTCCGTCAACAGCCTTAACGAAATTCTTCACGTTGGTCGGCTTCAGCATCTCCTTGATGTCGAGGATCACCTCGAAGATGGCATCCCCTGCCAGCATGTTGGAGAACTCGTAGCTCGTCCTGCCGCCCCTCTTCCTGTCTATCTCAAGGAGGGCGTTGACTATCTTGGCCACCACCTTTATCCCCGGCGACTTCCGCCGGCCGCTCTCGTAGTCGCTGATCACGGACGGCGAGATGTCGAGCGTGTCTGCCAGCTCTTTCTGGCTGACCTTGAAGATCTCCCTCCACTTCTTCAGCGTCTTCCCGCTCGACTCGGAGAGCGCTATCTCGCCAGCCATCTTGAGGGCGAGGCGCTGCTCCAGCGACTCCTGCTTGGTGTCGGCCTTCTTCATCTGTCGGTGAAACTCTCCAGGTCCTTATATAACAATTGTCGTAGTTTCCGCCCCCTCTTGGCCATGGACTTCGACACTTTGTAGCTTTTGGGCGTTTTCTCCAGCTGGTCGGGCGTAAGGAAGGCCCAGGGGACCCTGCTGAACTTGACTGCGACGAAGAGCTTCGCGCCGAATTTCTGGGCGAAGAGGACCTGGTCGTCTATCTGGCGTCTCTCTATGTAGACGGCCGGCTGGGAGCTGTACTTGCACTCAAGCGCGAGGACGAGGCCGCCCCTGCCTGCTATGAGGTCCGGCGTGTTGTTGCCTGAGCCGGCAGCCCGCACCACCACGAACCCGCTCTCCTCCAGCTTCTTCGCCAGCTTCCTCTCCTGGCTGGCTCCTTTCCTGTACATCAGCAATGAATAGTGAATAGAGTTAAAAACATCTTTCGGTTAAGAGAGGCGATGAGACCCATCCCCATCGAGGAGATAATGAGCGTCGAGGTTGTCAGCGCCCCGCCGCAAGAGACTGTGGACAAGGCGGCCAAGCTGATGGCGGCCAAGGAGGTGGGCTCCGTGCTCGTCGTGGCGGGCGGCAAGCCCGTGGGCATACTGACAGAGAGGGACCTGGTCAGGAAAGTACTCTCGCCCGGCCTCAACCCAGAAAAGATAAAGCTGGAAGAGATCATGAGCAACCCCGTGAGAACGGTCGACGTGAAGACGGACGTGAACGAGGCGGCGGAGATAATGGAAAGGAACAACATCCACAAGCTGCCAGTTGTCGAAAACGGCGAAGTGAAGGGGATAGTGACCGACCACGACATACTGAAGATAGAGCCCTATCTCGTGGAAGCGCTCAAGGAGAGGGAGGAGATCAGGAAAAACGAGATCATCGTCCCCGACAGGAAAGGGGTGAGGGGGGTCTGCGAGCTCTGCGAGAACTACTCAAGCGAGCTGGAGGAGCTGAACGGGTGCTGGATGTGTCCGGTCTGCAAGGGGGAGATGAGGTAATGCCTCTCTACTGGGCGCTCAAGGACATGAAGTTCAACCACGAGGGCTGGAACATCGACAACTTCTACCGCGTACTGCGCGGCATAGTGGCAGACAGCGGCTACTACATCAATGAGACTCACGGACTGGTCGGCTACACCCGCGAGGGCCAGCCAGCTGCCTACGTCTTCAAGTGGATTCTCTCCAACGAGGTCGACTACAAGTACACGCTCAACAAGTTCTTTTTGAAGCTGACGATGAAGCGCTCGATGAAGCCCGTCCCGGGGAGCGACCCTGAGAACCCGCAGATGGCTTCATACGGGACAGTGAAGATCAAGCTCGACGGCCTCGTCCACACCGACTACAAGGGCCTCTGGGCCAAGTTCCCCCTGCTTGGGCTGATGAGGGGCGTGAGGGAGCGCTACTTCTACCTCAGCAAGATAGAGAGGTGGAAGAGCCAGCTGAGGCACGACGCAGACCAGATCTTCGCGAAGTCCAAGTCCTATCTCGACTACCTGCCCACCATAAGCTAGAAGATGGGGAGGCCGAGCGCCTGCTTGAAGTTGTCGTAGGCGACCATGAATGTGTTGTGGGCGAACCACTCTGCCCTCTTCTTTCTCGTGTTGAACAGCTCGAAGAAGTCGATTCCGAATGGGGCAGCCATGTCGTCCATGTCCTCAAGGAGGTGCGAGTTGAACTCGTGCCACCAGTCGATTGTCGAGTCGAAGAAGCCCTTCTTCTGCTTCGCCTTCTCCTGGTAGGCCTTGCCGAACATCTTCCTTATCTCAACGTCGGTCAGGCCGGCGTGCTCTGCCATGAACTCGCCAAGCTCTTCGTGCTTCTGGGAGATTATCCCCTCCACCATGGTCAGGTCGCTGTCGTGGATTATGCCGTAGCCGAGGAAGAAGACGGCACGGGTGAACTTGTGCTGGGGCGTGTCCGGGTTGAACGTCATTATCGACCTGACTGCGATGACGGGAACCCACGGCAGTGCAAGGTCCTGCGTCGCCTGGCCGCTCCTGTCGTGGACTATGAACTCCGTCAGAGTGCCGGCGCGCGGCGTCCAGGCAGGCATCTCAGTGGCCATCAAGTCCTGCGTCGGTATGTCGAGAGTGTTGATGTCGACGAACATCTGGTCGACCGCCTCTATGTGCTCCTTGGCCCACTTCGAGTAGAGCTCCAGGTTGGCCTTCTGCTGCTTGAGGTTCTCGCTGATTCGGCGGAATGTCCTCTGGATGTACTCTGAGTAGTTGTCCCTCCAGCCCCAGTACTCCTGTATCTTCCGCCTCAAGTAGTTGGCGACGGCTGGGTTGAGCTTGCCCTCCTCCACCACCTTGTCGACCTCGTCCATCATCCCCTTCTCGCTGTCGGACTGGAGCCTGAGGAACCACTGCATCGCGGACTGGATGAGCGGGACGTTGCGCGCCAGGGCGGTCCATGTCCTCCCCTGGCCGCCGTAGTTGTCCATGAAGATCGACTTTATCTGGCTGGTCCTCTCCTCCTCGAAGGCGTCCTTCTGCTCCTGGAGCTTCTCCATGTCGCCCTCCAGGTTGAGGACGACAGTCTTGACGGTCTGGACGAGCTTGAGGGCCTCCTGGGCGTCCCTCTCCTGCGCGCTCTTCTTGGCCAGCATTGTGCCGTGGAGCTGTGTGGTCGGCGAGATGGCCAGGGTCTCCTTCAGCTTGATCATCGTCCAGGAGAGGCCTGACGTCCCTGTCAGTATGTCGAGGAGGTCGTAGTAGAGGGGCTCTGGGAAGGAGGTCTCTATGAGAAGTATGTGGGGCTGGAGGGGTGGGACGCCCTCTATCCCGTGCCTGACAGTCCAGATCTTCGGGGTTATGTACTGGACCAGG
Source organism: Candidatus Undinarchaeota archaeon (assembly GCA_964527545.1). GTDB lineage: Archaea > SpSt-1190 > SpSt-1190 > DYHY01 > CAZGQF01 > CAZGQF01. Next base: position 90,776 of record CAZGQF010000001.1, read on the forward strand.
CCGTTGTTGAACTTCTTCTTGCAGGCGCCGACGTACTCGGGACCGTAGGTCTTGCTCACCCAGTCGTAGAACTTCGAGAGCGCGGAGTCCTCGCCCAAAAGGAAGTCGACGGAGAGCATTCTCTTTGGCGGCCAGATGACAGTCCCGGGCTTGGGCTTCCAGGAAGGCTTCTCCTCCTTCTTCGCCATCGTTCACACTCCCCCCCAGTCTGTTATAAGCGTATCGCGGCCTCAAGCCATATAAGTTTTCTCCGCGGCCGCACAATATGGCCTCGCTCGCCCGCATAACCCTTTCCGGAAGGGTGCAGGGGGTGGGCTGCCGTTCATTTGTCTCGTCGCTCGCCCGCTCTTCCCGCCTCTCCGGCTGGGTGAAGAACAGGGCCGACGGGAGGGTGGAGATGGTGGCAGAGGGCGGGAAAAAAGAGATTGAAAAGTTCATCGAGAAGCTGGAGGACGCCCCCCCGCCCATACGCGTCGACGGGAAAGAGGTCGAGTGGGGCGAGCCAGAGGGCTTTGAGGGGTTCAGTATAGTGTTCTGAAAAGAGTTTTATATGACCACTCTGGAATGGCCAAATGCGCTGGAGATTCGTCGAAATGGACTCGGGCCACCACACGAGAGACCCTGGGGAGATCATCTACACCTCGGGGCTGTGCGGCTGCTACGCCATGGTGGTCTCCACGGAGAGCGGAGAGACAAAAGAGGCGATACTGACCCACTACCAGCCGCGCAGGATAGAGGAGAACATCTACAGGATAGCTGAACTCTTGGAAAAACATCCAGAGATGAGGGGCGCCGAGAAGAAGAAGGCGGTGATATTCCACTCTCCCTATTCCAACCCGCTGATGGTCGACGTGGCGGAGGCCTCCATCAAGAAGCTCTTCGGGAGGGGGACGAAGGTGAAGAGAAGCTTCTACGACAACAGGGGGTCGGCGCCTGAGGTTTACAAGCTCGCAGGCGACTCCTACGCCCTCATGGCAGAGAACGGCGAGCCCGAGCTCCACCATAAAGTCCTCTACGTCATCATGCGGCCGCCGAATAAAGCAGTCTTATAAAGACCACCGCGGAGTGGTCTTGGGGGGCTCCTCGGCCGACGACGCCTGGGGGCCTCTTCATGGCCCGCAACGAGGGTTACCCTATGCCTGAAGCGGTTGCTACCCTGCTGAAGGCAGGTGGCGCAAGCCACGTCTCGGCGCAACGCCGAGGAGACCGACAACGCCGTAAGGCAGTGGATGAGGTAGGGAGTTAGTTGTTCGGGCCACACCCCCTCACTTTGGCATTATCATAAATATTTGGGAATGGGACTCTCTACGTGGCCCCCTCCTACTACTCCGAACGCTTCGACCAGCCGGAGATGCCAGTGAAGGTGAGGGGCCTCAAGAAGTTTTTCGGGAAGACCAAGGCGCTGGACGGCGTCGACTTCGAGGTGGGGTGGGGAGAGAGCGTCTGCGTCCTGGGCTCGAACGGCTCAGGCAAGAGCACACTCATAAAAGCGATCACCGGCCTTGCGAGACCGACAGAAGGCGAGGTGAGAGTTTTCGGTTTTCAGCCCTTCGACAACAAGAAGAGGATAGGCTCCATGATGGGCTACGTCCCACAGTACATGAACGTCTTCACTGAGTTCAGCGTCAAGTACAACCTGGAGCTCTTCTGCAGCATGTTCGGCGCACCGAAAGAGCGCGTCGACCAGCTGATGGAGCAGTTCGACCTTGAGCAGTACGCGGAGGAGCAGGTCAAGTCGCTGTCGGGCGGCTACAGGAGGAGGATAACCATGGCCTGCTCTCTCGTCCACGACCCGCAGCTCCTTGTCTTCGACGAACCTGAGAGCGGGCTGGACCCGTCGGCCAGGGAGAAAATCTGGGAGTCGATAGAGAAGCTCAAGGAGACAGGCAAGTCGATAATCCTGATAACCCACAGCATCACCGAGGCGACGCGGCTCTGCAACAAAGTCTACTTCTTCCACCAGGGAAAAGTGGTCGCCCAGGGGAGGCCGGAGGACCTCCTCTCCCGGGTGAGCGACGACACCATCGTCGACATGAAGCTCCACCCCTACCCTAAGGGCGTCATCGTCCAGGAGGTCAAGAAGCTGGAAGGGGTGGGGCGAGTCTTCACGAGCGGCGAGACCATGCTGGTGGAGACCACAATCGACCAGGCCGTCGACCTTGTGGAGAGGCTCTCGCCCGTCATAAAAGAGACTGGCTACACCGCCGCAAACGTCTCAATCCACGACCCCACGCTTGAGGACGTCTTCCTCCTTGTCTGCGGCGGGAGGATGGGGGTGGTCTGATGCTTAAGGCGATGACAATCAAGGAGCTGAGGCTCTACTTGGTAAACAAGGATACCACATTCCTGCTCTTCTCCCTCCCACTTCTCGTCTTCTTCGTCCTATCGGTCAGCGTCTCCGACGTTGAGAAGGAGCCCGTGATTGCGATCTACGCAGGGAACTCGTCCTATCTCCTCGACGACGTCGACGAGGGCGACTACATCAACGTCTCAAGCAGGGCGGAGGTGAAGGAGCTGGCAGAGCAGGGAAAGATCGCGGCAGGGATAGTGATAGAGGAGAGAAAGGAAGAGGTGACCGCCGAGATATTTCTCGACACCAGCCTCGTGGACGACGTAGCTTCCACGACAAAGAGCGTACGCACCATCGCCGACAAAGTCGGCGTCGCCTTCTCTTCGAGAAAGCTGGACGAGATGTGGGAGAAGCTCGACAACGCGGATGCGACGCTGAGCGAGAGCAGGGCAGAGCTGGTGAAGGTGAAAGACGACACGAAGAGCTCCAAAGAAGACCTGCAGGAGACCCTCGACAAGCTCAAAGTGGAGGACTTCGCTGAGCTGGAAGAGAAGATTGAGGAGCAGAACAGCACAATCTCCTCCATGGAAGGCTCTGTCGCCGAGATAAAAAACGAGACCGCCTCATTCGACGAGGCCTCCGACACGCTCACCTCCTCAATCGCCTCTTTCGACGAGAGCGACGCGCAGATAGCGGCCATAAGCAACTCCCTGGAAGAGACCAACCAGACCCTTGACGAGTTCGACAGCGAGCTCGTCCTCTTCAAGCAGGAGCTGAACGACAACTACGACGAGCTTGAGGGCCAGAAGACCGGCGGTCCGGGCGACGCCATAATCGAGGAGAAGCAGGCGCAGATACTTGAGCAGATCGACAGGATCGACTCCATCCAGCAGAACCTGACGGAGATGGGCGAGGAGCTTGGGGGGATGGGGGACGACATAGAAGAGATTCGCTCTGACTTGAGCGAGACCAAGTCCTCTCTTGAGGCCTCCTCCTCAGACATCTCTTCGACGTCCGAGAGCATAGAGTCTGAGATGGACGGGATACTCGCCGACATAGACGAAGCGCAGGACTCCTTCGATGACATCCACGCCAGCATACGCGACATCAGGGGCAGAGTGGACGAGACGAGGGCGATGATAGAGACATCAGTCGGCATGCTCGACGGCGTTGCAGTTACGGTCGAGGAGTCGGAGGCGAGCATAGACGAGTTCCACTCAAAGCTTGAGGAGGTCAAAGCCGGCGGTTCAGCGTCTTACACAGACGCCCTGGAGGTCGAGACCCACAACCTCTTCGGCGACGTATCGGTCCAGCAGATAGCCTTCCAGGACATAACAGCGCTGACGATCTTCCTCGGTTCCCTTCTTGTCTCCGCCATACTGGGCGTAAGGGAGAAGTCGAGCGGCGTGCAGATAAGGTTCATGCATTCGCAAGTGAATGCCATTTACATAGCGCTCGGCAAGCTGATGGGGGACATAGTCATGACATCGGTGATTCCGGTCTTCCTCATCATACTGAGCAAGTACGCCTTAGATGTCAAGATAGCAGCACCAGTCCACGAATTGATAGGCCTCTCTCTGCTTGCGGTCGGCGTCTTCGTCTCCGTAGGCGCTCTGATCTCGCTCTTCGTCAACACGCAGTCTTCCGGGGTGCTGAGCTGCCTCGTCTTCGGCATCCCCAGCGTGATGATCTCGGGGATGACCATCCCCTCCTCCGCCATGCCGGTAATAGTGGAGAGGCTCTCGCTGCTGACGCCGCTCACCACATTCTACGTGGCCTTCCAGGACTTGACGATAAAGGGCTACCTCACCAAGATCTCGACAGCGGGTCTGGTCTTCATGCTCTACCACATCTTCTTCTTGCAGGCAATCTATGTGATACTCTTCAGGAACCTAGAGGTCGACTAGGCGCTCCAATCCGAGCTCCCCAAGGTCCTCCACGACGAGATCCGCGTCCTTCATCTCCTCCCTGGAGGCGACGCCAGTCAGGACGCCGACTGTCTTCATGCCTGCCGCCTTGGCAGCCTCCATGTCGAATGTCGCGTCGCCCACGAAGACAGCCTCTTCAGGATTCACGCCCATCGCCTTGAGGGCGGCGAGGACGGAGAGGGGCGAGGGCTTCGGCTCCGTCTCCTCGCCGCTCGCCACGACGTCGACGAACTCGTCCATCCCCATGTAGCGGAGGACGTCCCTGATCAGGTGGGCGGGCCGCTGGGAGACCACGCCGATCTTTAGGCCGGCTGCCTTGAGCTCCTCAAGAAGCTCGCAGGCGTGAGGGAGCTTCTCTGTCATCTTTTCCGCGACCTGGTCGTACCGCTCCCTGTAGACATCGCTCGCCTCCATGGAGTCGATCTCCGGGGAGAGCGCCTTGAAGAAGTCCCAGATCGGCTTTCCCAAGTGGCGCTCTATCTCGCTGCACGGGACTTTTCGGCCGGTCATCCCCTCTATCACCTCTGCCACCACCGAGCAGATCGCCTCGTCCGCGTCGACGAGGGTGCCGTCGAGGTCGAAGAGGACAGCCTTGAGCATGGGGAAAGAGCAGGAAGAGAATATATCAGCTTTCTGGAACAGATATAAGTGGAGAGGAAGGTGGCGCCTCATGGAGCCGCTCTTCCACGTCGTTGTGCCCGCGCTCGTCCTGCTCGCAGCAGGCTTTCCCCTCCAGACGGTTTTTTTGCTCTCGCCGCTCTCTGTGGTGATGGACCTCGACCACTGGCTCAGCGTCCACGCCACCCTCCACAATCTCTTCTTCCCCCTGCTTCTCCTCGCCTTTCTGAGAAAGAGAAAAACCATGATGGTCGTGGCCGGGGTCTTCCTCTTCAGCCACCTTTTATTCGACCTCCACCTCGGCGAGGCGCTCTTCTACCCTCTCGACTCGACCTACTATCAGCTGGAGGCCAACGCGACCGCCTCACCGCCCAACACACTCCCGTCGCTCCATCTCGGTTTCAGGACTTTCGAGAGGGAAGATGTGGAGGAAGGCTACGAGCAGGTCTGGATGTCGTCCCCCATGCTCTGGATGGCGGCGCTCTCCGCCGCAGCAGTCTACTTCAGCAGGAAGAGTGGACTCAAAGAGAGCTGACATAGATTCGGCGCCTCTCCTCGAGCCTCTTGAACTCTTCCAGCTTTTTCTCGAATCCGGACGGCAGCTCCCCCTTCTCGATCAGCTTGGCGAGGGCGTATGTGTCGAGCGTGGAGAGCGTCTCCCAGAGGCCCTCCTCCCTGACCAGCCTCTCGAGCTCCTCTCTCTTCTCGTCGTTCTTGCCGGGGAACTTCACTTTCTCGTAGACTTTGATTCTGGCCTTGTGGTCTGATCCGGCGACGACTTCGAGATTCTCCTCTTCTGCCAGCTGGAAGAGCGCCTCCTTGACAGCCTTTCTCTCCACCTCCACCTTCTTCATGAACTCCCGCTTCTTCGCGTTCAGCTCCACGAGCTTGTTGACCAAGACGACGCCCGGTTCCTTCAGGTACTTCTCTAGGGGGAGCTGCCTCACTTTGGCCACGTGCTTGAAGCGCGGGCAGAGAGTCTGAAACTCGCACCACCTGCAGAGGGGCGACTCGTGCGGCGGGAAATCTCCCCTCTTCCCGGCCGCCTCTATCTCCTCTATCAGCTCCACAGTCTCTTTCTCAAGCTCTTCGAGGCTCTCGTCAGTCCTCTTCGACCTCATCTCCCTGTCGAAGGCGAGATAGTGCCAGACGAGCTCGACGTTCTCCGCGTCCGGGAACATCTCCCTGACTGCGATGGCGTAGAGGGCGAGCTGTCGGTCTGCGTCGACTTTCTCCTGGGACGGGAGCGACGACGACGTCTTGTAGTCGTGGATCTCGTAGATGCCGTCCCTCAAAGTGAGGCGGTCGATGTAGCCGCAGAGCCTGTACTTGCCGCCCAGCTCCACGACCACCCTCTCCTCCAGGCCGAGAGTGCGACCTTGGTCGAAGGGATGGTAACGCTCGTAGTAGTCCCGCAGGAAGCGCTGTCCCATCTGGAGGTAGTTGCCCGCCTCGTAGCCGTCCTTGATGACCTTCACCTCGGGCGAGAAGTTCTTCTCCCACTCGCTGACGAAGAAGGCGAGGAGCTCGTCGATGGAGAGCAGCTTCTCGTAGAAGAGGTCCTGGTAGAGCTTCTCGAGGGCGTCGTGGGCTCGACTGCCCAGGAAGGCGCCGATGGAGGTGAAGCCCTCCACCTCCGGCCTCTCGAGGTACCTGAAGCTGTACTGCAGAGGGCACTTCTCGAAAGTGGAGAGGCGCGAGTGGGAGTAGGTCGGCATGGAAAGAAAAGTGACGAGTGATATTAGGCTTTTTCGCTCACGGGTAGGTCTCCATCAGGCGGCGCTCTATGGCCCAGCCGTCTCCGTTCCAGACAGAGAACGAGTACTGCCACTCGCTCGTTGCCATGGAGCTCAACTCAAGGGAGGGGACGAAGATGGTGTTGTCGGGGAACTCCATCATATAGGTCTGCGTCAGGGGGTCGCCCGTGAAGTTGGAGAGAGGGGTCCAGGAACTGCCATCAAAATGAGAAAACATGACGTACGCTATTGACGGGTGTGAAGCTGTCATCAAGCTGACAATCGGGTCGCCCTCGTGGTCGTAATGGACCTGCGGCAGCCAGACCTCTGTCTGGTTGGTGACGGTCCATGGCTCGAAGCTGCCTTGATAGGTCCAGCTCGAGCCGTCATAGGTCGCGTACTCTATGAACTCGTGGTTGGTCGCGTTGTATATCCGCCAGACAGCCATTCCGTCGCCGTTGGAAGCGAAGTCGAGCGCAAACCTCCTCGGCTCTTCGTTCTGGTAGGTGGCGATATTGGAGTAAGAGCCCCAGCTCCCGTCCCAGTGGCGGTACTTGACGGCGTAGTTCTCACCGTCAATGGTCGCTGTCTCGTTGGAGAAGAAGACGTAGCCGTTGTCGTCAGGCATGAAGTCGAAGACAGCCGTCTCCTTGACGATGTTGGTGTCTGCCATCATCTGCGGAGAGGAGGCGACTCCGTCAGAGACAGTCGCCCAGTGGAGGCCGTTGTTCTGGCCGGGCATCCCCCTCCAGACCATCACGGCGTTCCCCGACGAGTCTGCGCTTACAGAGTCGAACCACATCGCCTTGTAGCCGGGATCCTCCGTCAGGTTGGCGGGGTAGGACCAGGACGAGCCGTCGTAGGTCGTTAAGTAGATGTCCCTTTCGCTCTCGCTGGGGCCGAAGTATGATGCTCCGACAGCGTTTCCTTGGTTGCTGAAGGCGATCATTGCCCTGTCCCAGGAATGCGTGCTGGTGTTGGTGAGGTTCTGGGAGAGCTCGTAGGTCGAGCCGTTCCAGTCGAAAACGGAGAGGTGGCCCACAAAGCCAGTGAAGTTGATGACTGGCAAAAGCAATGAGTCAACATAACAGTCCTCGAAGCAGTTGTAACCGTACTCCCCCGCGTCGCAGACGCCGTTACCGCAGACCGCCTCCTCTTCCTCCTCCTCAATGCAGACTCCCCCCTCGCACGTCTCACCCGCATAGCAGTCGGAGTCCGACGAGCAGGAAAGTTTCGCGAGATCGATCTTTTCCGATGTCGAGGCAGCTCCCGAGATCTTCACCTCGCACCTCTCCTGCGTGCAGCCCGGCGCCTCTGTCAGCTTGAGGACCGCCCTGCTCCTCTCAGCAAGGGTGTCGGACGAGCGGTTCACGCTCACCGGCTGGTTCTCGACGTAGACGGTCGACTTGCTCAGGTCGATTGTGGTGGCGCCAGTGTTCCTGACGTAGAGCCGGCCGCCGGCCGCGGACTCTATCTGTATCTGCGCGAGCGACTGCTCGCCGAGCTGCTCTATCTGCGTAGCTCCGGACTCCTCCCCCTCCTCAGTGAAGCCCTGGTAGACGAAGTAGAAGCCGCCTGCGGCCGCGACCGCCATCAACAACAAAAGTATTATGGCGATTACTGGAGTGATGCCTCTCATAGTAAACTATCGAGCGCCTTATGATTTAAACTTTTATGCCGTCTGCCACGGGCCAGTGTAGGTGGGGTCTGACCAGGAGTTGCCGTTCCAGACCATCCAGCGCCACTGCGCCCTCTCGTCCGAGTTGACTGCCTCCCAATCCATGTCGATGGCAAAGAGAGTGTTGTCAGAAGTCTTTGAGAGCGTGGGAATGAATTTTCCTGAAGCGTTGGGGAGGCTTTGGTTGGAGCTCCAGGCGTCGTCATAGGTGAAATAAAGGTCGCTTACTTCCGGACCGCCAAAGAGCATTGCGACGAGAACCGGCCTGCCTTGGTGGTCATGGGCGAGCTCGGTATGCCAAGGTGTTGTGGTGTTCGTCGGAGTCCAGCCCTCGAAGTTGCCCTGGTACGTCCAGCTCGAGCCGTCGTGAGTGGCGTACTGGAAGAAGATGTTGTTGGTCTTGTTTTCAATGCCCCAGACCGCCATGCCGTCGCCGTTGTCAGCGAAGGAGACGAGGGGCCATGCGAGATCGATGGCCTGGGCGTTGATCACGTTGGGATAGTTGGCGACGACGCCAGTGTCATCCCATGAGGAGCCGTCCCAGTGTGAATAAAGGACTTTGTGGTTGTTGTGGGTCCCGAAGTTGGAGACGTTACTGTATAGAAGGAAGCCTGAATTGTCAGGAGTGAAGGCAAACGAGGGTAACATCGTACTGACCCAGCTCGTGGCGTTGTCTGGGTCTGACGCAACGCCGTCCTGGAGGGTGGCCCACTGAATCTTCTGGCTGGGCTGCGGCATAACCTCCTGGTACATCCAGATGAACATGCCGTTTCCAGATTCGTCTACGTCAGGCCAGGAGAAGACAATGTCGCCTTCCACGTCGTATTCCTTGCTGATATTTGAAGGATATGACCATGATGAGCCGTCGTACTTGGAGTGCCAGTAAGTCCCCATGTCACCATTCCATGCCGTGCCGGAAGCTAGATGGTTGCCGTTGGAGAGGAAGAAGAGGTGGTGGTGATAAGATAGCCTGAAATCTTCGGCATCTGTTATGTTTGAAGTGAAGTCGTATGTGGTGCCGTTCCAGTCGTACTGGCCGAGCCAGAAAGAGCTGGTAGAAGGCGCAATCGTGGTCAGCGCAAGCGAATCAGGCCTGCAGTCTTCCCAGCAGTCGTAGCCGTGCTCTCCTTCCGAGCACTCTCCATCGCCGCAGACCGCCTCTTCTTCCTCCTCTTCGACGCAGACGCCACCCTGGCAGGTCTCGTTCGAATAGCAGTCCGCGTCAGAGGAACAAGAAAGCTTTGTAAGTTCGACGGTCTGCGAAGTAGACGCAGCACCCGATATCTCAATATCGCATCTCTCCTCCGTGCAACCCGGCAACTCGGTCAGCTTGAGCACCGCCCTGCTCCTCTCAGCGAGGGTGTCGGCAGAGCGGTTCACGCTCACCGGCCGATTGTTCACATAGACAGAGACCTTAGAGAGGTCGACGTCTCCCGCTCCCACGTTCTTCACGTAGATGCGGCCGCCGGCCGCGGACTCTATCTGTATCTGCGCGAGCGACTGCTCACCGAGGCTCTCGATCTGCGTCGAACCGCTCTCCTCGCCCTCCTCCGTGAATGACTGGTAGATAAGGTAGAACCCTCCTGTGGCCGCCACGGACATTAAGAGAAGCATTACGATGGCGATTACTGGAGTGATGCCTCTCATCTCCGCCAAAAAGCGGTATCACATAATATGGTTTTTCACCGGAAGACTTTTATAGAATCGTGCTAGAGTGTGTCAAGGTCAAAGCGACCGATGCGAGTGGGTGACAATGGTTCCGGACTCTAAGGGCGTCCTCCTGACGCTCGAGGCCTTGGCAGTGTTGAGCCTGGCCCCTGCCTTTCTCCTTCTGGCCGAAACCGTCAGCGACGACTACACCCTCCGACTGGTCAGGATGAGGGAGGACTCTGTGCTGGCGCAGGACATACTCCAGGCCTGGGCTGAGGGAGGAATGCTCGAAGAGTTCCGGAACTCCGGGGATGACGCCGCATTGAAGGCCGACCTGGACCGCCTCTCCTCAGGGACGGGGAAAACTATCTCGCTCTGGCGTTGCAGCGGCAACTGCATCTGCGAAGCGAGAAAATCGGGGGAGGTGGTCGTCTGCGTAGGCGGGGGGCAATAGCGCTTTTCACGTTGATTGTCTTCGGGACGGGCCTGATATCGGCCCTCGCCGCGGAAGAGGCGAGGGAGAGAGAGCTGCAGGAGGGGCTGGAAGACGCGATGACGAGGAGGAGGCTCTACTACGGGGCGAGAGAGCTGGAAGGGAGCTTCTGGAGGATGCTGAAGAGGGCGGTGAAAGAGGGCGGTGATGTGGCAGAAGTCGTGAACGACTGGACTGAAAGAGAGGGCGGGGGGACGGGATGGCTGGACGCCGACGGACAGCTCCACAAGGGGGAGGTCCCTGCCGGAAACTTCCTGGAACTCCTCCCCAACAAGTTGGTGATACTGAAGAGGTATCCCGCCTCAGGGAGGGACGTCATCTTCGTCCCCGTGATGAAAGACGGTTTCATGACCTATGCACTGATGGCCTCGGGTGAGTGGATTGAGATTCCAAGCTAGCATCTTCCTCTTCGCGCTTCTCTCGCTCGCCGCAGCCTCGCCAGCCCAGGCTCTCCTCTCCAGTTCGCCCTCCCTCAAAAAGCTCGTCGTCGCGGGAGAAGTCCGTCTCTCTCCTGAGGAGGCCACGACGTTCGACCACCTCTCGACCTACAAGAACACGAGGACCGCCTCCGATGTTCTCTCCTCTTTTTCGGCCCACATCTTCTGCACCTCCAAGCTCTCCGTCGAAAAAGCCAAGGAGATCAGCAAGGGAAGCGTCTCGTCAATCTTCTCTGAAAGCGCTGTGAAAGTCCAGGGCTATGCCAAGAACCCGCCGCTCGGCTACGCCTCCAGCAAGAAGGCCGTCCTCCAGGCTGTGGAGATGGCGGCCAACCACCTCCTCTTCAGGATGGAAGAGGGGAGGGAGATGCCGGGGAGCGTCTTCGCCGCCATGGAGAGGGCGGCGGCAGTGGCCGGCGACTACGACCTCGCTCTCTACTTTGTGGACGCCTGTGCCACCAGGTCGAGGAAGGGAAACACGCTCACAAGCGTCGTAAAGCTGAGCGAGGAGATAGTAAAGATGGCTGACGAGGCGCCAACGAGGCGTCCCAACCTCCACCCCGCCTCCCTCAAGACAAAAAACTCTCTGGCCTGGATGGAGCTCTCCTCCGCCCTATCGCTGGCTCGAGAGTTCGCTCCCGAGAGGTGGAGCGAACTGAATCTGAAGGCCCAGTTCGCAGATGAGGACGACTTCGAGGAGATAGAGGAACTGGCCTACGAGAGCGTGCTCTCCTCCCTGGCAGAAGGGCGCGAAAACGCGGAGGAGTTGGAGGACGCCTTGAAAAAGAGCCCCGAGCTCTTCAGGAGAGTTGTGGAGAAGGATTTCGCCAGCCGAGTGGAAAGGCCCCTCTCGCTGGAGAGGCACCTGCTCTGCTGGGGAGAGGAGTGCCGCCTTGTCACCATCGCCACGAACCTCAACCCATTCGCAATCAACGAGATAGTCAGGCTCTGCGGAGGAGTGGGGGAGGTGAAGTCAGGAGGGTTCGCCGTGGGCGACTCTCTCTTCGCCGAAGTCGTCCTTGGTCCCTTCCAGACAGAGACGCTGGTCTCGTCCTTCAGGAGGGGGAGATGAAGAAGGCGCTTCTCCTCTTTGTGGTCCTTCGGGCAGTCCTCGCACTGCACCAGGCCAAGTTCTGCTACGCGGGTCCGGAATGGTACACGAAGCTTCACGAAGAGATGGCCCTCTTGGAGACTGAACTGACGCCGCTGGATCTGGAGATGGAGGACGGCCTGCTTGAGGGGCTGGATGTTAGTGAGGAGATTAGGGAGAGGCTGGAAGAGTACGAAAAGGCAAGGCTCCACTTCGAGAGGGCGCGGGAGGAGAGAAAAGCTGCAGGTGGCGGTACGCTCGCAGCCTCCCTCAGACTGAGTCAGGACCTCCACTCCCGCGGCGTCCACCCATTCCACGGCTACCTCACTGAGACTGGGGAGTGGGAGAGATTCGCGCGCCACAGCCACCGCTTCTTCGCCGAGACCGACACGGCGATGCTCCACCTCCGCTCGGCACTCGAGCCAGTGGACTCTTCCTTGGCGGACGCATTAAAAAAGACAGAGCTGATGGAGGTCGGGACCGTGGTCAACGTCGAGTTCAACGAAGAGCTCCAGGAGCTGGCTTACGACCTCTCTTCAACGCCTGAAGAGCCGGCCTTCTTTGAAGAGTGGGGGAGCTACAAAAAAACTCTCAACTTCCACCCCGTCCAGTGCGAAGAGGCGAAGAGGTGCGTGGAGGCGAACCATCAGTCCGGCGACTTCTTCACCAAGTGCCTGGCCTACTACAACAACTCCGACTGTGTTGAAGCGCACGAGCAACTCGTCCCTTCAGTCTCGCCGCCGCTGGGGACGGAGGTCCTTTCACGGACGGGAAAACTGATGGAGAGAACGCTGGTCAACTACGGCACTCTCCTCTCCGCCTGCAGGGAGACGCACAGGCTCGCCTCGCAGAAAGAGAGCGGGCTTGCCAGCAGGATCAACGCGCTGGAAAAGAGGATTGCGCTGGTCGAAGGGGTGGAGCTGACGAGTGAAGGGGGTGGCGCTCTGTCGCCGATAATCGGCTCCAGCTCCTCCGCAGAAGAGATGGAGAGGGAAAGAGAGAAAGCAGAGTCCATGCTCTCTCAGGCGAGAGAGGAAAACAGCCTCTACAAAAAGCTCTCGCGCCTCCGGCTGGCAGAGTCCAAGGTGGAGGCGGTCGAGAGCTCCCTCTCCCAGCTGGAGGCGGAAGTGGAGAGGAGAGTGAGGGTGGGGAAGACGGAGATAACTGCAGAGCTAGCCAAAAAGGACGGCCTGCACCCCGTCGACGTGGAGGAGCTGGAGAGGTGGGAGGTGGACGGCATCGAGGAGATGCTTGCCGCAATCGAGACTTCAAAAGAGGCGGGGGAACGGGAGCGGCGTTTCAGCCAGAGGCTCTCAAAGCTGGAGAAGCTGGTCGCGAGGGCGTCCCTTCCAATCTCCCTCGGAGGCGAGGGCATAGACACCTCCGAGCTCGAGGAGAGGATGGAAGAGATCAGGCCTGGCAACGACGGCCTGCTCGCGCTGGAGATGCTGGAGGCGGGCCTCCATGACAAAATCGACTCGGAGTGGAAGGGAGAGCTGAACGAGGAGAGGAGGAAACTGCTGGAGCTCCAGGAAGAGGCCAGTGTCGTCTCCGAAAGCATGGGGGCCGTCCCCCCTGCCGCGGATGTCCCGAGAGAAATTATGGAGAGCAGGGAATATCTTGGGGAGATGGCCTCCATGACAGAGGAGTTCAGGGAAGAGAGAGAAAAACTGGAAGAGTTCCTTGAAGAGGCTGGGAAAGATTACATCGACCACCTAAAGCACGGGATCAACTGCACCCCCCAGACGCCCCACATTCTCAACGAGCCTCAGATATTGAGGTGCTCAATCTCCTTCACCAACCTCATCTCGAAAGAGGGGTCGGCGAAGCAGGAGGTCTCCCTCCCCAGGATGCCCGCGGAGAAGGTGACCGACGTGAACGTCCTCTCCCCTCCCGGCGTCTCGCTCAGCTCATCCCGCCAGCGCCTGACGGTCAAGCACTACGTCTCGCCGCATTCATCAAAGACAGTGATCTTCGAGTACCTTGCAGAGCCCCTGGAAAACGTGGAGGTGACTGTCGAGGAGTCGCTCTCCCGGAACTGGCTCGTGAAAAGATACCACCTCCAAGGGAGCTGTGGAGGGGCGTACTTGAGGGTCGATAAGCCGGACGAGTTCAAGACAGAGACTGAATGCCTCGTCTACGAAGGCGACCTCCTCCTCTCCACAAACTGCGATGCGCCCGTGGAGGTCGATGTCCTCGCGGTTGAGATCGATGTCGAAAACGAGAACGCGACCCACGTTGTTTTGAGGGCGAAAAACCTCCTTGACAGAAAGCTCAAGAACGCAGAGCTCGTCTACCCAGGCCGCCACCTGGAGATCGACCTGCCCCACGAGAGGGAGGGTAGGATGCTGATCTGGAAGGCCGACATCGAAGAGGAGAAACTCTTCACGCTGGAGAGAAACGGTGATGAGACCAAAGAAAGAGAAGAAGAGAAGCGGGAAGACGCCCCGCCAGCCTCCGCAGACCGCCTTCATGTCCAGAGGGAGACGCTTACCGTCAGGAAAGAGCTGGGGGGGATCGAAGAGAGGGCAGCGAAGCTGAAAGCGGCGGCACTCCTCCTTTCAGAAGAGATAGACTTCAGCGGCGTAGAAAAAAAACTCTCCTCGCTCAAGGAGGCTGTGGCTGGGAGGGAGACGGGAGAGAACTGCAGTCTGGAGATAAAAAAGCTGGAGAGGGAGGTCTCAAAAGTCGAGGACGAAGTCGAGAAAAGAATCCTCTCGGCCGCGCCTCCCTCCGTTGGCGAGCTAACCGTTCCTGAAAAGGTGAAGAGAGTCGTGGAGGACGTCTTTGGCGTCTCCGCCCCGTCGCCGCCAGAGATGACTCTCTCGCCTTCGCAGGACCTGGTACTCCAGTTCCTGGACTCATACGAAGAGGTTGCTTCACAGAGGGTCTCTCTTCTCAGGAAGACAGAGGAGAAGGCAAGAACCGGCTTGAAGTCCGCCAACGCAACTCTCTCCCAGTTAGACGAGGAGACGCAAGAAGAGCTGCGGCCTTTCTATTTGAAAGCGGAGGGTTCGTACGATGCTGGAAACTACACGGACGCACTCTACTGGAGCCTCTACACCCATCACCTCTCCCGCGAGGCGATGGAGAAGAGGCCGGCCAGTCCCCTCCCCTTCGTTGTCGGGGCAATCGCAATAGCGGGAGGAGGCGCCTTCGTCTACAAGAAGAGAACGGAATCGAAGAAGAAAAGCCTCTTCGGGGAGCTCCGATAAGGGAAAAAATGTTTTAAATGGCCATTCAAGAGTGAGGAAATGGTTAATTGGACTGAAACGTCTGAGAAAGAGGCTAGAGAGATTGCAGGTATGGTCAAGGAGGCCGAATACAAGGGCCCCTTGGTCGACGCAGGCACTGGCCCGAAGGCAGTAATCGCACGTGCGCTGGTGAAGACTAGGACGCCTTTCGTCCTCGGGGTCGAGTACGACCCGGACGTGGCTGAAAAGGCGAAGAGGTACGTCGAAGAGGCTGGCCTCTCCAGCAGGATCCACGTCTCTCAGGGCGACATAACAGACCCGTCGATACTGGACAAGGAGATCCCTGAAGTGAGGGCCCTTTTCGAGGATGTGGAGGACGCCCCGCCCATGAAGGACGTCTACGCAGGAATACTTCTACCCGCCAACCTCTGGGAGCCGGGCATAATAGAGAATGCGATAAGGACGCACATCCCGCCCGTGGCCACGAAGGACGCAATCATCTACGGGGCGGAAGGGGTTGTCGGCCTGGAAGAGGTCGAGGAGACATTCAAGGGCGAGTACCACGTCGAAGAGGTTGGAGAGCTAATCTGCGTCTACAGGAACGACTTCGTCTGAGCGTGCTTGGCGGCTCAGAGATAGATGCAGATGAAGCCAGGTATGTCTGCTGGCTCCGTCCAGGCAGTCCCGTCCCAGTAGGAGACGTCGAATTCGTAGAATCCTGTCTCGATGGTGGTGAGAATCAGTGTGAGGGCGTCGTTTTCGTTCTTGAAGAGGTGAGTGCTGAAGCCAAGCGGGTCGCTGTCGGTGACGTTGCCCTCAAGGACCCAGCCGTCTTCCCAGGAGTACCACTCCGGCCAGGCTCCCAGCGCGCCGTTGGTCATATCTGAGTAAACAAACAGGAAATCCCCGTTTTTGTCGGTCTCCATCACTGGGAGCATAACGGTCCCGAGTTCGTCGCTGAAGTTCTGGACAGGGCTCCAAGGCCCCCCTTCAGAGACGTCCCAGGTCGACCACTGCAGAACGTCGTCCGCATCTCCTGGCATGTAGGTGTAGGACCTTATCCAAGCCGCCATCATGTGAGTGCCGTTCGACTTGACAATCGGCAGCTTGAGTTCCTGATCCAATTCGTCCTCGAGCGAGAGTATCGCCCCTGTCTCGCCCCAGCCGCCGTCCCAGAGAGAGTAGTTCACCCAGTCGCTGCTGCCGTCGGAGGTGGCCCACACTGCCATGCCGCTGTCGTCAGGGGCGAAGGCGAACGTCGGCATGATGAGGTCCGTGCTGCTCGGGTTCTGCGTTATGTTCTGCTGCTCCGACCAAGAAGAGCCGTCCCAGGACGCCCAGCCCGCGTCGGTGCCCCCGTCCGTGCCCGTACCCCAGAGGAGGAGGGCGTCGCCCGTCGAGTTGAAGTCGAGGCCGGACGCCAGATAGGTGTCCTGCCAGTCGTTGTCTGAGCGGTTCGTGGGAGACGACCACGAATCTCCGTCGTATCTCGCTGTCGCAATCTCCCAGTTGGACGATGTGGAGACCTCGGCCGCCCAGCCCACCCAGAAGCCGCTGCCGTCAGAGTCGAAGACGTTGTCCGTCATCCAGTACTCCTGCGTGCCGTCGGTAAGGTCGTCACCGCCGACATAGGTTGTCCCGTTCCACTCGAAAACGCGGAGGGTGCAGGTGCCGGGCGGGAGGCTGGGGACGTCAGGGACAGGGAAGAGGAGCGACTGCGGTCCGCAGTCGTCATAGCAGTTCTCTCCATCCTCGCCCGCGTCGCAGGTGCCGTCACCGCAGACCGCCGCCTCTTCCTCGCCTTCCACGCAGACTCCTCCCTCGCACGACTCTCCCGAGTAGCAGTCAGCATCCGACGCGCACGAAAGCTTTGAGCTGTCAAGAGTCCGGGACGTCGAGGCGGCGCCGGAGATCCTGACTTCGCAGTCTCCCTCGCAGGACGGCGGCTGTGTGAACTTGAGCACGGCACGACTCCGCTCGGCGAGTGTGTCAGAGGAACGGTTCACGCTCACTGGCTGGTTCTCGACGTAGACGCTCACTTTTGACAGGTCGACGTCGGACGCGCCGACGTTCTTGACGTAGATCCTGCCGCCGGCCGCAGACTCTATCTGCAACGCGGCGAGCGACTGCTCCCCGAGGCTCTCGATCTGCGTCGACCCAGACTCCTCTCCCTCCTCTGTGAAGCCCTGGTAAACGAAGTAGAAGCCGCCGGCCGCAGCGACGGCCATGAGGAGAAGGAGGATGATGGCGATGACAGGGGTTATGCCCTTCGACACTCCACTAACTGACTCCACTGATATTTATCAGAAGTGGGGCCGCCGTGATTTGAACACGGGTCACCAACTCCCGAAGCTGGAAGGATAGACCAGACTACCCCACGGCCCCTGCGATTGGAGGTCGGAGAGGGGATTAAAACAGTTTGGCTAGTCGAGACTCTCCAGGATCTGGCAGAGGTTGCAGACCTCCTGGGAGGTCGGCTCCCCGCATTTTTCGCAGCGGGCGACCTCGAAAGAGGAGAGCGACTTTTTGAGGATGGGGAAAAGCTCGTCCGAGAACTTGAGGAGGTTGAACTTCACGCCCGCGGACTCTTTCTCTATCTCGTTGAGGTGGGACTTGACCAGGCCGCGGAAAGATTTGTGGGAGTAGGGACAGCTGCCCTCGAAGTCGGGCTCGAGGCCCATGAGGACTGCCATGGCAGCCACCTCTTTCTCTGGGATGAGACGGAAGGGCTTCACTCTCGGGACGAACCCCTCGAAGTCCCTGACGCCGACTTTGGCCCCCATCCTCGCCATCCTCCTGACGTCCCCCCGGAGCGCGTTCATCAAGACGCTCTGCGCCTCGTCGTCGGCGTTGTGGGCCGTGGCCAGCTTGGTCGCCCCCAGCCTCTTCGCGCCCTGGTTGAGGAGGGAACGCCGCATCACGCCGCAGTAGGCGCAGGGCGACATCTCTTCGTTCTCTGCAACTATCTCGTCAAGGCTCTTCCCGAACTCCTTTTTGAATGAGAGGGTCGTGTGGGGGAGGCCCAGCTCTCGCGAGTGCTCTCTCGCCCTCTTCAGCTGGCGGGAGCGGTAGCCGCCTATCCCCTCGTCGACTGAGAGGACCTCCAGCTCGAGGTCCGGCCTGCCCTTGCAGATCTTGGCGAGGACGTGCATCAGCGTTGTCGAGTCCTTGCCGCCGGAGCAGGCGCAGACGACCTTGTCGCCGCTCACTATCAGCTCCTCCTTCACGCGGAGGCGGTTTATCCTCCGCCACTGTGTCCTCAAAAAGTGCTCTTTGCAGAGGTTCTTGCCGGTGTAGCGCATGTAGAAGACTGCCCGCCCGCCGCAGAAGCTGCAGCTAACCACTGCTCACCACCTCAAGTATCTCGACGCTGTCGCCTTTTTCCAGCCTCGCCGTCTCCGGGGTGAGCTCGCCGTTTACTTTGACAAGGACAGTCTCGCGGTTGATTGAGAGCTGCGAGAGGAGGTCTTCCACGCTCTCCCCCTGGAAATCGACCTCTTCGCCCTCCACGGTCACGCGCATGGCTCCGGCCATTTCTGGCAGGTTTAAAGAGGTGGCGGTAGTCTTTTTGTGACTAAAAAATGGTAAGATATTAAATGAGTAGGCCAGGGAGACGTTGGGATGTGATATCAGACGAAACCTCTCGAACTCAAGGGTGTTGTCCTCGTGCAGGGCAAGGAGACTTTCGAGAGCATCCCGAAAAGCGGCCTTTTCGAGGCGCCAGACGACGAAGAGCTCACTGTTGTCTTCAACGAAGAGAGAAACAGCTCCTACCTGGGCGCACTCGTCGACTTCGACATCTACGAGTTCCCGCTGAAGCTGGAGAAGGAAGACCTGCGCAGAGTTCCATCGGCCAAGAAGTGGGAGGGCAAACAGGTGAAGACCTACCTGTGGAAACTCAACGTGGGAAAGCTTGAGGAATGGAGGATGGAGCCGGAAATCTACATGGAGAACTCACGCTACGCTGTGGTGCCCCTGAACCCGGAGAGTCTGAAGGTAGAGGGGTATGAGAAAAAAACCGACAGGTGCCTCAAGCTTGCAAGGGAGTTCAGGAGAGAGGGAGAAAAGATCGAGGTCGCCCTGGCCGTCAAGAAAAGAAGGGGACGCCTTCCTGCCAAATACAGGGAGATCAGGAAAATCAAGGCCTCCTCGCAGTCCAAGGCCATCAAGCTCGCCGTGGAGGAGATGGGGAAGCTCTGTGTCCTGGCCAACGCAACAGAGGGTGAGTCGGTGTGAACAGAAGCCACGAGAAGCTGTGGCCAACCATTCAGACGCTGAAGGGGCTGATCCTCGCGCAGGACAGTGAAACATGGGAGGCGTTGCCTGAGTGGTCCTCGGCCCACAAGGTGAAGTACATCGGCCGCTCCGACTACAAGCAGAAAACCATTGAGAACAAGAGGCTGGTCACCATCACGCACCAGCTCTGGAGCATCGACATCAGCTCCGATGAATTCAGGAAAGATGGGAGATGGAACGACGAGAAGCTGGACATCTACGCCCAGGGCTCGTCCTATGTGGTCATCCCCGTGGAGGCGGAGAGGCTGGAGCAGGAAAGCTATGCAGAGACATCCGAGAAGGGGATAGCGATAGCTGAAGGTCTGGCGGAAAACGAAGGCGTTCCATACGCCCTCGTCGCGCCGAGGAGGCTGGCCGAGAGGGAGGAGAACGAGCTGAAGGGTTGGCTGGAGAAGCGGACGGAGAGGGACAGCTTTGTAGTCTCAGGGCCGGACTACAAAAAGTCTATGGAGACCGCCTTCAACAAGCTGCAGGGAAAAAGATTCTAAAAGGGGGTTGCTGGAGCGGAGAATGGGAGCGCCATACCTGGGAAAACAGAAGCTGTGGTGGTGTGACCACTGCGGCCTGCCGCTCGTCTCAAAGAGGTGCGGGTGCGGCAGTAGGGGGAAGAGGATCTCCCTGACGCCGCCCGCCGACGTGCGGCCAGCATTCAGCTTCGACGTGGAGAGGGTGAACTCTCTTTCAGTCTCGCAGTTCGGCAGGCGCCTCGTTGAGAACATCGCACTGCTCAACAAGCTCCCATCAAAGGACGCGGCCTACGAGGTCGTCAGCGAAGGCGCTGTCCTGGCAAGGCTCTTCTTTGACGGCGAGTGGACGCTCAAGCCGACAGTGGCCGGCGCCGCCTACCTGGAGGGAAAGAAGACTGTCATCGTCGAAAACGAGGTCTTCCGTTTTCTCGAAAGGGGCGACCTGCTGGGGCCTGGCGTGGAGAGCTGCAGCGAGGACGTAAGGAAGGGCGACGAGGTGATAGTGGCCTCTGAAAATTTCCTGGGCGTCGGCACCGCGAGGAAAGGCTGGCAGGGGATGGAGGCTGGGGAGAGGGGAATAGCTGTGAAGATGAGGGAGGTCGGCGAGAGGGGGGAGGCTGAGAGGGAGCCCAAGAGGAGCTGGGACGACGCCGTGGAGGCGAACAGAAAGGCGATAGAGAAGAACGTGGGAAGGGCGAGAGGCTTCCTGGAGAAGGAGATAAAGAAGAGGGACCTCCCGCTCACGCTGGCATTCTCGGGAGGAAAGGACTCTCTCGCCGCTTTGCTCCTCTCAAGAAAGTTCGACCCCACTGTCGTCTTCGTCGACACTGGACTGGAGTTCCCCGAGACCGTTGAGGAGGCGGAGAGGGTGGCAGACATAGTGGCGAAGGCCGACGACCTCTACGACTACATGGACGACTTCGGCCCGCCGGCCCGCGACTTCAGGTGGTGCTGCAAAATCTGCAAGCTCGGCCCGACAGCGAGGATGATGGAAGAGAACTTCCCGGACGGCTGCCTCACCATCGGCGGGGAGAGGAGATACGAGTCGCTCTCACGCGCGAGGAGGGGAAGGGTCGACAGGAACCCCTGGCTCCCCAAGCAGCTGTCAGTCTATCCTATCCTCGACTGGACGGCGCTCGAAGTCTGGCTCTATCTCTTCTCTGAGGGGGCGGACTACAACCCCCTCTACGAAGAGGGCTTCGACAGAATTGGCTGCTACCTCTGTCCCGCCTCGGACGTCGCCGCACTGGAGAGGGTGAGGGAACTGCATCCTGAGCTGATGGAAAGGTTTGAGAGATTTCTCCGGGAGTACGCGGAAGAGAAGGGGTTGGGAAGAGAGTTCCTGGAGGGCGGCTGGAGGGCGGCCGCCGGGGAGAGGGGCATCAATTTCGGCATCGAAAGCATCTCGCCGTGCGAGGAGGGGTTCGAGGGGAGGTTCAGCGGTCCTGTCGACATTGAGAGAATGAAGAACCTGATGAAGATGATCGGCGGCCCGGAGAGCGGGAAGGCAAAAGTCTTCCCGGACGGGAGGTTCACTGTCAAAGAAAGGAAAATGGCAGGGACGCTTGAGAAGCTCGCCAGGAGAGCCAACCTCTGCACTGGCTGCGGCCTCTGCGTACCGCGCTGTCCTGAAGGTGCCCTCGAGCTGGTGGACGGAAAAGTGAGAGTCATTGGAGACTGCAAGGGCTGCCTCTCCTGCCTCCACCACTGCCCCCTCGGTATGGAGAGATGAGAGGCCAAGAAAGAGGAACGTTTTTATCTCCGGCCTAAAGGGGAGGGACATGCCAATTTGGAGAGTTCTGTACAACAAGATAGAGGCTGAGAAAAGCAACAAGGTCACCAAGTCAGTGGAAGTGAATACCAACACCAAAATCAAGGAGGTCAGGAGGGAGAAGGCGGGCAAGGCGGAGATGCTGGCGGTCGATTTCGCCCTCAACACGACCTACAAGCCGAAGGTGGGCTCCATCAACATCGAGGGGACGGTCTACTACACCGCAAGGGACCTCGACAAGGTTACCAAGACCAAGGGCAAGAGGATAATGCTTGAGCCGGAGGCGATGAAGGAGGTCCACACCGCCATACTGAGGGAGCCGGTCATCATCGCAATCAACAACGCCAAGAACTTGGGCCTGCCCCTGCCCATCAGCTTCCCCAAGGTGAAGGTGGAGAGGGCGAAGAAGAAAAAGAAGAAGACTAAGAAGAAAGGAAAGAAAAAGAAGTAGTCTCAGTAAGAGGCCACGTCGACCTCTTCCACAGTCTCCATCTCCTCTTCCAGCAGGGCCTCCACGTCGGCGAAGCTCTCCTCGTCCTCGACTGTCTGCAGCTTCGCGTCCGTCTCGGGGTGCGGCGGGGCAGCGGTGCAGCAGCCAACAGGCTTCGTCTTGCCTTCCAGCACACCGATGCGTCGCGCCTCCCCCGCTATCTCGTTCTTGTCCCAGCCTATCAGTGGGCGGAGGACAGGTATCCTGACCGACGCGTCTATGACTGAGAGGTTGGGAAGCGTCTGGGAGGCGACCTGGCCGAGCGACTCTCCCGTCACCAGGGCAAGCGCCCCCCTCTTCGCGGCCAGCCGCTCGGCAATTCTGTACATCGCCCTCTTGCAGAGGAGGCAGAGGTGATCGTAAGAGGCCGTCTCCATGAACTCCTTGAGCGATGGGCCGTGGGAGACGTAGAACGCCTTGGGGCGGTAGCCGTTCTCCCAGCCGGCCATCACCTTCAGGACGTCGTCAATTCTCCCCGCACTTCGCCTCGCAGTGAAGGGAGCGAGGGAGAAGTGGACAAAGTCGACCTCGCAGCCGCGCCTCATCATCTGCCAGGCCGCGACCGGCGAGTCCATCCCGCCCGATAGGAGGGCGAGGACCCTCCCTTCGACTCCGAGGGGTAGGCCGCCCGGCCCGTCGACCTTCTCCGTGAAGAGGTAGACTGAGTTGTCCCTGACCTCAACGAAGATCTCCCTGTCAGGGCTTCCCAGGTCGACGTCTGCTTTCGTCTTCTCGACGACTGCGGCGCCCGCCTCCCTGCCGATCTCCATGCTGGTGAAGGGGTGGGAGCCTGCCCTGCGAGGGCGGATGGCAAAGCTCTCCCCCTTCTTGATGCGGTCCGCGGCGAACTCCGCGGCGATCCCGCTCAGCTCCTCGAGGTCCGTGAATGTGGTGGTGAAGGCGGGCGATAGAGAGACAACACCAAACACTCGGGAGGCGGCAGAAGCGGCCTTGTCGCCGCCGCCGTCGATGAAGACCCTCCCCCTCTCCGTCCTGACCTCCCCTTCTGCGTCAGCCCTCTGGAGGGCGTCCTTCAGGTTGAGCACGAGGCGCTTCTCGAAGAAGCGGCGGGTCGGCGGGGCCTTCAGAGAGAGCTCGCCGTAGCGCAGGAGAATGGTCTTTTCCACCTTCTCCCCCCCTCTCAGGGGTTTTTAAAGGTTCCAGGGGCCAACTCTTAAAATCAGACCCCTACGGAGGGAGAAGATTCAGATGGCTGCTATAGCGGACCTCGACGGCCAGGAATTCGACAGCATGACTTTAGCTGTCGAAACAGAGGAAACAAGGAACGTAGAACAGAGTTCCTTCGAGGTCAGGCTAAAAACGGAGAAGGGGGCCATTTCAAGCCCTGTTCTGAAAGGACTCTTCAGCCGTGGGTGGGAGAACGCAGGGATAAAGCCCTGGGCAGACATGGAGTTCTCCGACAGTGCGGAGCTGCCCGGAGAGAAGGCGGTCGTTCTCTCGCGTCTGGAGCTGGACACCAAACTCTTCGAGATGGTGGGCAAGACACTTCCGCAGGGCGGCTCGCTGATGGTCGCCTACCAGATGTTCAGGAAGAGGGAGACTGTCCACAAAGTCACAGACAGGATGCTGAGGGCTGAGCTGCCCGCCTCCACGACCCCTATCGGAGTCCTCCTGGTTTACGCGGGGTGCTACAGCTTCAGGGACTGGTACATACCTGAGGGGGGAAGGGAAGGGCCGCAGAAGCTCCAGGGATGGAAGCCGCTTAAGGGGGAGGAGAAAAAGAAGAGAGAGGCCCTGTTGAAAGAGCTGAAGAGCTTCCTGCGCTCCAAGGAGAAGGGGCGCGACTACGAGGCCACCGCCAGGAAGAACGCTGAGAAACTGGTCGAGACGCTGGAAAGCTAGGGTCCGCTCTCCATGAAGTCGAGCACCTCGTAGGGCTCCTCGACGTTCCTGATGTAGCGGCTCGAACCGTCCGTCAGCTCCACCTCGACTGTCGCTGTCTCGCCGCCGAAAAGGGAGTCCTGCCATCCCACCCCCACGCCGATGTGGACCATCTCCCTGAAGGAGATATCCTCCGTCTCTATGTTTAGGATGCCCCTCCTGACAAAGAGGCGGGAGTTGGTGAGAGCGTAGGACTCGTAGTGGTGGGCTATCCAGGAGAAGACTGGCCAGAGGAGGGCGCCGAAGGTGGCGAAGTAGATGGGGATGTAGAAGAGAAAGATCAGGTAGTTGAGGAGGCTGAATGTGCCGGTGTCGAGGGGCGAACCGAAGAGTATGAAGGAGAGGGGGATGACATAGAGGAGGACGAAGAGACCGACCGGAACGTAGAGAAATGAGGGGATCCAGTAGGGCCAGAACTTGGGCTTGCCCTCCCAGAGGATGCGCTCCCCCTCCTCAAGCTCGAGCTCCATGGAAGGGGAAGGGGGTGCCGGTATAAAACCGATTGGACGAAAAGCATGTTTATGTGGGAAGACAGAGAGGCGCATGGCTTCACAAAAGATTGACGAGAGGGGCTTCGGCCTGGCGTCCGGCGCGGTCTGGGGCGGGCTTGTCCTGCTCACCACGCTCGCCGCGAACTACTTCAACTACGGCAGGGCTGCGACCAGTCTGATGATGAGCATCTACCCCGGCTACTCTGTCGGCGTCGCAGGCAGCTTGGTGGGAGGCCTCTACGGCCTGGTCGACGGTGTGGTCTGCGGCTTCATCTTCGCCTGGCTCTACAACAGGTTCAAGGGCTGACTTTCAGAAAAAACTGGGAGTGCAGTTCCCGGCGTCCCCACAATAAGTTATTTAAGAGTGATTAAGACAACGCAGAGGCTGAAATGTCGCCCGGATCAGACTTCGTCGCCAAGATGCTCATTCTGGGGGCTGCTGGTGTGGGCAAGACGGCGCTGGTGGAACGTTACGTCAACTCCTTTTTTGGCATGGATTACAAAATGACGATAGGCACCGACATCTACTCAAAGACCCTCCCTGACGTCGAGGGCCTCGACGGCGAGAGCCGCCAAGTGTCGCTCCAGATATGGGACATCGGCGGCGAGGAACGCTTCGAATTTTTCCGGGACGCCTATTATGCTGCTTCAAACGGCGCTTTCCTCGTCTTCGACTTGACCAGGCGGGGGTCTTTCGAGGCTTTGCCCAAATGGCTGGACGAGTTCAGGAGCTACATCTCGCGCGGAAAGGTCGTCAAGGCCCCAGCACTGGTCCTTGGGAACAAGCTGGATTTAGAGAGATACAGGGAGGTCACACGCCAGGAGGCCTCTTCCTGGGCAGAGGCGCAAGGCCTCCAATACATGGAGACCTCTGCGAAAGACGACATAGGGGTCGACAAGGGCTTCAGGATACTGGCCACCGACATGGTGAACTACAGCCTGAACGTCAGTGAGTGATCCAGAAGGGGAAACTCAAGGAGTGCGGGGGGCCGTATTGAGGGCGTTCTGCCCTCTTGCGTGTGCTACCTTTGGTAGCACGAAGAGAGTGCGGGAAGCCGGGTTCGCACCAGCGGCGCTGGATGTCAGCGCGCACCTGGCCTATCTAAAGATAGGCCGAGACGGCCCAGTTTAAGGTCAAAACAGTCTCTTCCTCAAAGAAAAAGGTTGAGTGCGGGGGGCCGGATTCGAACCGGCGAATCCACTACGGAACAAGGACCTGAACCTTGCGCGTTTGACCACTCCGCCACCCCCGCAACAGACAGATTCTCCTAGAAGAGTTTTTATTGTTTTCCTGAGCATCGAAAACGTGAAAGTCGGTGTCGACTACGACTTCGAGTGCAGAAAGTGCGGCCAGTGCTGCCGCCACTACCAGTACGTGGAGCTCTACGACAAGGACATCGAACGCCTCGTCTCACTCGGCTTCGACCCGGAAGAGTTCCTCCAGGTGAAGGGAGGGGAAGCCTTCCTCAAGCACGACGGCGAGTGCGTCTTTCTGGAGGGCGATTTATGCAGAGTCCACGAAGCCAAGCCAGCGGTCTGCCGCGCCTACCCGCTCAGCCTGAGGGAGGCGAGAGAGGGTAGGACGGTTGTCTGCGTCGAGTGCCCGGGCGTGGAGCTGGGCGGAAATTCAACTCTCGAGTTCGAGGAGGGGCTTGAGAGGACCTTCCCGCTCGAGGAGGGGAGGGTGGTCTCGCCCAAACTCGCTAGAGAGGTGAGGAAAAAGGGGGCGGAGAGGATAGAAAAAGGAGAGAGGCCGCTGGAGTCGTTCCCGGAGGTTGCGTGGCTGATGAAGGAAAGCGGGAGGTACTCAAGGAAAGCGGGGAGGAGAGAGATCAGAGAGCAATTCTGGGTCTCGCCCCTGCTCAACCTCCTCGCCAACAGCTTCATCGAAGGTGTGGAGACGAAAGTCCCGTCGGTCGGCGGGAGAGAGAAAGAGATGGAGAAGAGAGAGCTGGCGGGAATTGTGGAGAGGCTGAAGGTCCCCCTGGGCGACCTGCCGATCTATGCAGAGGTGATGAAACGGGCAGTCGAGAAACTGGCAAGGGAGAGGGGGAGCAGGTCAGCAGTCTCCACAGTCAGGGCCAACAGACTTGGCATCAAGCAATTCGCCCTCAAGCTGTTGAGGAAGTCACTCTATTGAGATCATCTTCTGCTGTCCAGCTCAGCCAGTTCGAGCTCTGTCCTGGCGTCGAGCTGGGCCATCCGCTGCAGGTACCCTCTCTTCTCTTCCCTCGCCTTTCGCAGCTTGCGCCGCCTGCGCGCCAGGCCGCCGCGCCTCCAGAGCGCCTTGACGCCGTAGCCGAGGGCGCGGCTGCTGTATCCAATTGTCTTGGCAAAAACTCTGCCCAACTTGTTGTACCACTTGTTGCCGTCGCGTATGCGATAGTTCCTGAAGTCCTGCCACGCGTCGTGCCAGTCGTCGACTGCGTCCTCCAGCCTCTGCTCTCCACCTTCCTCTGCAGGCTGGGCCGGGAGGGCAGGCTGCGGGGCGCCGCCAAAAGGCCCGCCAGGCGCGTAGGGGCGGGCTGGGAGGGCAGGACCTCCGTGGACTCTCCTGTAGAGCCTGTGGATCTCAGTGCCGCGCGTACCGTTGTCGCCCAGCTCCTCGACGCTCTGAGACAGCTCCGTGTACTCCCTCGCCATAGCTGCGACGTTGCCGGGGAGGTAGGGAGTTGAGTCGACAGCCCTCTCAATCTCCCTGTTGCGGGCAGCCATCCTGGCAAAGCTGTCGTCGATGTTCTCCTGATTCCGTCTGATCTTTTCGTTGAGTCTCTCCCAGCTGTTTGACATGCGACAAGACTATACTGTCTCTTTATAAATTTATCACTCAATAATGGGAACTAAACCAGGCGGGCGTCGATGCAGATCCTGTAGACGCCCGGCCCTATCTGGCCGCACTTCACCTTGTCGAGGACATCGAAGCTCGCCTTGCTCTGGAGGGTCTCGATGGCCTCCGCGAAGAGGTCTTCGCCTTCGGAGAAGGCGTAGAAGTGGAGCATCCCGCCCTTCTTGAGGACCTGGAGCGCCTCGTCGAGAAACTCGCCCGCGTCCTTGGGAAGGGGCATCACCAGCCTGTCGACCTTGGGGAGGCGCTTCACTATCTTTCTCACGTCCCCGGCATAGTCGTCCATCCTCGCCTCGAAGCCGTTGATGGCGACGTTGTTGCGCAGGAGGAGGGCGGCGTCAGGGTTCTTCTCGACGGTGTATATCCTTCCCGCTTCTGAGTGCTTGGCGATGGTCAGGGCGTACGGGCCGACCCCCGCGAAGAAGACGCAGACGCTCTCTCCTTTCTCTACCTGCCTCGCTATCCTCATCCTCTCTCCCGCCAGGCGCGGCGAGAAGTAGCAGGTCTCAACGTCGACGAGCATCTTCACTCCGTTCTCTATGTAGCCCGTTTTTGTCTCGTCGCCGAGGAGTAGCTCGAGTTCGGGGAGGCGGAACTCGCCCTTTACGGGGCCGCTCTTCCTGGCCACAGTCTTGAGTCGCGGGTGGACTTTCTTGAGGGCTCGTGCCACCTCTTTCTTCTTGTCGAGCAGCTCGTCCGGTATCTCTATGATGGCGATGTCGTTGATGAGGTCGAACGACGTGATCAGCGTGTCCAGCTCCTCTCCTGTCAGCTCGTCCTGGAGTGCCTCCTTCAAAGAGCGGGGGATCTCCTCCGCCACGGGCAGGTCGGCCTCCACAGTCTCATAACCCTCCACCTCACCAGTGACAGGGATGAGGAGGTGGTCGCCGTCCTCCACTATCTCCCTGGAGACGTCGAAGACGCCATCGTCGCCGAGGAGGCGCCTCGTCTCCTCGCCCTTTTTCTTGGGGACTCGGACGGCAAACATGTCTCCACTGCCGCGACAGGGAGATAAAAGCCTTATCCAGGCCGGTAGAGCTCGAATGAGAAGACAAAGGCGAGGGGGCCGTAGTTGCGATTTATCTCTCCCATCATCCCCTTGAACTTTTCGCCGAGCCTCGGCTGGTCGAGGAGGGCATCGAGGCCCTGGTAGAACTCGTCCCTGTCAACGCTGTCACCCACGAAGTCGCGCCTCAGCTTCCTTACAACGCCTGCAGGGAACTCCCTTGACTCCATCTCCCAGAGGATCGTCTTCCTGTACCTGCTGAAGAATTCGGAGCGCTTCTCGTCAAGGACGTTCTCCACGGTGTTTGCGAATTCTTCGAAGATGTCGATGTCGCCCCTCCAGCCCTCGAAGCTCCCGCCCTTCTCCTTCTCGAAACGCCCCAAGACCTCCTCGTTGACACTGCCCAGCAGCTCGTCTGCGGCGTGGTATCCCCTCCTCTCCATGCCCTGGTGGGTGACCAAAACGTAGCGCTCGCCCCGGAAGATGCGGCTGTCGATGAAGACGCTCCCGTCGCCGTCGAAGCTCCTCTGGAGCAGGAAAGGCTGGTCGTAGAGGGTGCCCCCCTCCTTCTCCGCGAGAGTGTCGCTGTAGGTCAGCAGAGTCAGTATGAGGCCGGACTCGAGGTAGTCTGCGTACCGCGTCTCGGAGCGGCTGTTCCAGCTGTGGACAGCCTCGCTACCAGCCTCGTCGATCACGTCGATGCCGTGCTCCCGCACCCTCCAGCCGCGGAGCGACTCCTTCAGAGCTTCGAAAGAGGCGAGCCCGAATGGGTCTGCCTCTGGGGAGGAGTCCACTTCGCCCAGCATCGCCTCCGCAGGAGAAGCCACTCCGCCCGCCCCCCTGTCGGTGGGGTGCTCTCCGCTGCTGATGTGGGAGACGAGAATGCAGTTTTCGCTGTAGGAGAGCCTTGCGTCGACGTAGACCTCTCTCCCGTCCTCAAGCCCCTTCTTCCGCCTGATGAGCTCGAGCCTCCCATTACCGCCCCTCTGCCTCCCTATCTCGTTCATGAAGTCTGAGAGCGTGAAGATCATCGCCGACTCCAGGTGGCAGAGCTCCTCGCTGCAGCCCCCATCACCGAAGTTCTGGGAGAACATGGACGCCCCGCTGTGCCTGTCTATGATGTTGATGTAGAACTCCTCTCCCGGCTGGGAGATCAAGTCCTCACCTCGTCCGGGTGGTGGTATGCCCCTATCTGGAAGATGTCGATAAGCGGCGCGAACCTCCTGTTGGTCTTCTCAGTCGCCCTGCAGATCTCACTGTTGAACTCGTTTCTCTCGTAGAGCTGTCCGAGCTTGTCGTAGAGAAGCACGGGATCTCTTCTCGCGATTGCCTTCAGCTCCGCCATCTCCCCCTCTGGGACTCCCTCCTTCTCAAGCCCCTTCAGCAGGGCTGCCTGGTAGGAGAAGAATACCTCCTCGTGGCGGCGGAGGATTATCTCCCAGACGCTCTTCTGGAAGGGCTCGAACTGCGTGTACTCGCAGGCGCCCGCCTCCACTGCCTCCCTGAACTCTCCCTCGAAAGTCAGCGCTACTTCCAGCCCCACTTCGTCGAGCAAAAGACCTTCGTCGGTCACCCCCTTGCCGCCGTCCGCGAAAGTGGCGACCGCCACCCTGCCGTCTCTCCGCGCCAGGAACCTGTCGACATACTCCCCCCTCCTGACGCTCCTTATCAAAACCGCCTCGTCCTTCAAGACAGTCTCGTCCCTGCCTGCAGTCTCTGAAGCGTAGTTGGAGAAAGTGAAGACTATCCCTGACTCGAAGCCCGATCTCTCCTTTGGGTAGGAGACCAGCGGCTCGGGACTGCCCCTGTCGAGGAGGAGAAAGCCGTCCGGCTCAGGGAGGGATGAAAGAAAGAAATCTGTGCCATTCTCAGGAGGCGAGACGGAGAGCTCCTCCATGGAGTCGAGGAGGTCGTGGGGGAGGGGCTCGGCCGGCCTGCTGCCGGTGGAGAGGTGGAGGACTGTCATCACGCGGTCGCCGTAGCTTATCCTGTTGTCGATGTACATCGAGCTGCCGTCGACGAACTCTCTTTTGTGGCGGATCAGCCTGACCTCCTCGCCGAGGGAGCGGCAGCACGCATTGAGGGCGTTCATCAGTCCTGCCTCCAGGTTGCAGTTGGTCTCCTTCCCCCTCCCGTCCTTCTCGCGGAAGTTCCAGGAGAAGAGGGAGACGCCCGCCTTCGCGTCTATCACGTTGAGGTAGAGCTCCTGGTTTGCCCTGATGTAGTCGGTCACGCTTTTCGTGACTCCAGGGTGATTTATAAAAGGCGTGATGGAAAGAGCTTAATACGTCCCTAGTCCCATTTTCCGCATGCTCGCCCTCATCGGCGTCGGCCTTCGCAAAGGCGACATCTCCACCGCAGGCGCGGAGTTCGCGAAGAAGGCGACTTTCGTTTTGGCGGAGAGGTACACGTCGCCCGTCGACAGGACCATCTTCGACCTCGAAGTGGAAGTGGAGCTCCTCGAGAGGGCGGACCTCGAGGAGAGGTCTGCTGAGCTGATCGAACTCGGGAGAGCCAACGACGTCGCCATACTGGTGCCCGGCGACCCCCTGGTCGCGACCACCCACGTCTCCCTCCTCCTTCAGGCAGAGAAGCAGGGCGTCGAGGCAGAGGTCTTCCACGCCTCCTCCATACTGACAGCCATCGCAGAGACGGGACTGCAGTGCTACAAGTTCGGTAGGGTGGTCTCACTACCCTGGGAAGCGAAGGAGAGCGCCTACGACTACGTGAAGAGAAACTTGAGTGTCGGCCTCCACACCCTCATACTTTTGGACGTCGAGCCGCCCATGAAGGCGACCGACGCAGTGAAGAAGCTCTGGGAGCTTGAGAAGCTGAAGGGGCAGGGCCTCTTCACCGCAAACTCCCCCCTTCTCGTCTGCTCCAATCTCGGCACGCCTGAGAGGGAGATAGTCTACGCGAGGATGGACAAGATCGCGGACTTCGGCGACGTGCCGTACTCGCTGGTCGTGCCCGGCGAGCTCCACTTTTTGGAGGAGGAGGCGCTGGAGAGATGGCGCCTCAAGGAGTGATTTTCCGGGAGACCTTCTCCACAAAAGAGACTGCCGAGTCGACAGCGGATTTCGCCTCGAACTCGCTCACGATTCCCGCTTCGCCGTAGACCGCCCTGTTCCTCTTCTTTCTCATCCTGTCGAAAAGCTCCACCTCCTCGAAGCCCTCCCTCAGCGTGAGCATCGCAAAGTCGACCACTGTCCTGTGCTGGCTTCCACCCACTGGCCGGTATCCGTTGCTCAGCATCCACGCCTTCGCAGTCTGGAGTATCGCGTTGTAGGCGACATTGAAGGCCCAGTCGAGGTCCTCCTCGAGAAGTTTCCTGGCCACGGAGATGTCCCGGCGCGCTATCTCAAGCAGAGAACTGGTCTGGTTCGGGCCGGCTTTGAACTCCCTGATCAGGCCCTTCCGTTCGAGGTCTGAAATCTTCACTCATCTCACCCACAAGCACCTTCTTGGGCCCGTCCAGCACCCTCAAAAGGAATGGCTCACTCTTCTCGATGCGGCTCTCGAACTCCTCGCCGCTATAAATCGTGTAGCTGACCTCCCTGCCGGTTCTCTCCTCGAACACTCTCACGGCGCGGTGGAAGTCGGGCTGAGGGACGTCTCCGACGACCACCAGATCTATGTCGCTCGACCCTCTCTCCTCCCCCGAAGCGAAGGAACCGTAGACGAAGGCCAGCCTTATCTCAAAGCCCGCCAAGAGCTCTTTCAGCTCGTGCAAGAGGTTCTCTGTCTTCTCGAAAATCCGCTTCAGCTCCGAGAAGATGGGAAACCGCCTCTCGACTTCGTAGTACTTCAGGTTCGCCTCGCTTGACGAGGAGAGGAGGCCCACCTCCTCGAGGTTGGAAAGCTCCCTCCTCACAGAGTTTATGTGGAGGCCTGTCTCCCTGCAGACCTGGCGGACGTAGAATCTTTTCTCAGGGTGGAGGAAAAAGAGGCTCATCACCCTCCTCCTCGCCTTGGAAGGGATGATTGAGGAGAGCAATGTCATCACAAATAATTTGTTCGATTGAATAAATAATTTACTCATGTCGGCGCTTATTAAGGTGACCGATCTCCACGCTCCATGAAAAACAAGGTCCCCGAAGAGAAGGTCGAGAAGTATCTGAGGTTCACCGAGGAGGCGCTGGAGAAGATCGAAGTGAAAGCGGGCGAGGGGACGCACGTGAGGGAGGCGGCAGAGGACGTCCTGGGCATGGTGAAGGCCTATCTCGAGGACGCGCGCCACTTCAAGGAAAAAGGCGACCTAGTCAACGCCTTCGCCGCCCTCAACTACGCCTACGGCTGGCTCGACTGCGCCGTCAGGCTCGGCATAATCGACGGCTCCGAGGGAGCGGGAAAGTTCTTCACTGTCTAGATTCCAGCCTTCGGGAACAAAGAGAGAGCAGTTTCTCAATCAGGGCAGTCATCTTCGGCCTGTTGCGCTTCACGTAAGAAGGCGGCACCTCCGCACCGCGATAGACGAGGGCGTTCCTCTCCTTCCTGAACCTGTCGAAGAGAGCGATCTCGCCGAGGGTGAACTCTTCTGAGTAGGTCTCTCCAAGGTACTCTATTGCCTCCTTGTGGGAGAGCGCCTTCTTGCCGTCGATGCTGAGAAGGGCGAGGGAAAGCTCCTTGGCAGCCTCGTAGAGACCCTCTGCAATGAGGGCGCTCTCCTCGTCTTCGTCAAACTTCTGGATTGCGGAGAGACGGAGCTCCGCGAGCTTCATGAGACTGCGCGCTTTCTCCCCGTCGGGGGAGACCCCTATGGTGGCCATCAGAAAACCTTCACGTAGCCGTCGAGCCTCACCCCGTTAAGAATGTTGTTCCTGAGCTCTGCCGGAAATCTGTCGAGGCTCTCTGCGAAGAGCAGTCTTATCTCGCGCCCCAGCCTCTCCTCGAACTGGGAGAGGTCGATCCCGACCTCCTCTCCCTGGACGAAGAGGTCGATGTCACTCTCTCCGATCTCCTCGCCGCGGGAGCAGGAGCCGAAAAGGAAGATGGCGTCCGCCCCGCACTTATCTCTCAGCAGGTCGACCAGTCCGCTCTCGTAGAGCTCCTCCAGAGTGCCAATCACCTTGAGGCGCCTGAACCTCTCTTCACCGTACCTCGCCACGTAGCCTGGGTAGACCCCCCGCTCCACCCTCTTCACGAGGCCCTTTTTCTCAAGTCTCTCCAGAATGTTGCTAACGCTGGTCACAGCGAGGCCGACCTCCCTTCCGAGACCGCGAATCTGGAACTTCTTGCGGGGCCTCTTCATGAAGCTGCGCAGGACCCTCCAGGTGGACCATTCTTGTAACATCTGAAACATAAATGTTACAACTGTAATATAAATGTTACGTAGGAGCATTCATATGAGTGCTGTGTAGTCCTCGCTGTCGCCGTAGGAGACGCAGGTCCTCTTGCCGACCATGTTCCCGCCGTAAATCATGCAGGAGACGACCTCCCTCTCGTCAGGGTCGTAGACCATGAACCTTTCGTCTGGCGGCAGGCCCCCGACCACGGGGGCCAAGTGGGCGGGGAGGTTGGCCTCAGCGTCCCTCACCACCAGGACAGGCATCCAGTCCGCCCCTCTCGCAGCTGCGAGGTTGCTGCCGTCGGTGAAGAGGTCTGCAGCAGAAGAGCTGGCCCAGGCTCCGTCGAGGACGTTCCTCTCTCCGTCCGCCTCGTAGGAGACGACGGCGTAGCCGTCCGGGAGCGTCTCAAGCTCCTCCACGAGGGACGACGGGACGACAGTCCTGTCCGTCTCCATGGCGCTGTAGTTGAGGTTGAAAGGCATCTGCTCGAGGAGGATGCCGTCCCTTGCCCTCTCCCTGACAGAGTCGAGCTCCTCCCTCAGCTCCTCCAGGCCGCAGAAAACGTCGTGGTTGGCGAGGTTGACCTCCATCTCCCTGTGTGTGGCAGGGAAATAGCGCCTGTTCAGCTCCAGGGCCCTCTCGTCCCACTCGTTCTCTTTGATGCTGCCTCTCGCCGAAGCTCGCAAGTATGCCCTGCTGCCGATCCCGCAGGAGAGGTAGCTGTTGAGGAGGCCGATCTCTTTCTGGAGGAGGGCGTTCTCTTTTCCTATCCTCTCGCGGTTTCTCCTGTTCTGCTCCCCGATGGCTGCGCAGGAGCGGAGAAAGCTCTCTGTTTTCTGGTTGTACTTCTCGTGGAAGTTTGGGTCTGGACTGAGAAAGTTGGAGAAGAGGCCGCCTCCCCTCTTCTTCAGGTTCTTGAGCGTGAGCTTCTCTCCGTTCCTCTCCTCGTATCTCTCCTTCACCTTGCCCTTTATCCCATCCCAGCCGTTGGAGGCGACGTTGGCGAGCGTCCATGGCCAGGCTGCTGCGTAGAAAAGGAAGTCCTTGATCTTGTCGGAACGTCTCTCTTCAGGCTGGCCGGCCGCTCGCCTGGCCTGCGCCCGCAGCTCGTGGAAACCGGTTCTCGGGAGGAGGTCTGAGAGGCCCATCCCCATACTACCCACTGCCCCCTTAAATTAGTTACTGTTCAGTGGCTAATGAGACAGAAACTGTCCTCATTTAACTGCCAGCCACACGTCTAGACGTAGGTCCTGCCCTTCTCCTTGAGCTTCTCCTTCGCCTTGCCCTCAAGTCTGGTCACCTCAGCTTCAATCGCAGTTCTAACGTCGGTCTCGTAGGAGCTGATTACGCCCTCTAGCTCCGTCTTAACCGCGCCAACGCCGACATCGCGGTAGCTTGGCTCTTTCTCCTTTAGCTTCCCTACCTTCTTCAGGAGCTTCTTCTTTATCTTCTCAGGCTTCTCTGCCATCAACTCAAAGTAACTGTCGATTAGCTCCTGCTTCTTGCTGCCAAGGACAGATGCATCCAAGGTCCCGGAAGCGGTCACCGCAGCCTCGTAGGCCTTCATCAGGTCGGAGATCACCCTCTCCTTCTGCTCCTCTCCGAGATGGAATTCAACGGCGTCGCTTACAGTGCCAGGGAGATACGTCTTAAACCTTTCCTTGACTTTGGTTACCTTGCTACCTGCAGCAACTCCAGTCAGGTCAGGTGCCTTAACCCTCTCAAACCGGCCCGTGGGCCTGTAGGTCTTCGTCCCCCTGTGCATCTTCGCTATCGTCCCGTAGACCGCCCTGTCCTGGTCAGCCTCTTCCACGACCTTCTTTTTCTCTCTCCTTCTCTCTTCCGCGTGGGCTCCAGACCTCGCTACTTCAATCTCGCTAACAGCTTGGGTTTGGGATGCACCGCCCGGAACGTTCCACTTCATCTCTTCGTTGAAGTCGGCGACGTCCTTGACGCCGTCCCAGAACTGTTCCTCGTCTGTATGGATTGCGGTCACCGCAGCC
Source organism: Candidatus Undinarchaeota archaeon (assembly GCA_964527545.1). Lineage (GTDB taxonomy): Archaea > SpSt-1190 > SpSt-1190 > DYHY01 > CAZGQF01 > CAZGQF01. Next base: position 126,449 of record CAZGQF010000001.1, read on the forward strand.
TTCAAGTCGGCGTCGGTCTGGACAAGCTTGTCGCCGGCGAGGCCAGAGGTGTCTGCCATGTACTCAAGCGCCTTCAAACGGTACTCTCTCGTCTTCTCCGATGCCCCCTGGGCCTTCGTCTCAGTCTTGTCCAGCTTCTTGCCCGCAGACTTCAGGTCTTTGTCCTCGCTCTTCATCCGCCTCCTGCCCCGCCATGAAGGCGTCTTCAGCTCTCCGACCTTGGCTGCGCCCTCATTGGTCCTAGTCACAGTTGAGAGCTTCTCCTGTTTTTTCCAGTCCTCCTCGAGGCTCTCAGCCTTCTCCTTCTCTTTCTTGAATCTCTCCTCCTCTGTCTCGGCCTTAGTGGCATAGACTATTCCTTTGGCACGCCTGATAGACTCCTTGTCGGAGACCGGAGATGTGGAGGTTACGCCAGTGAGGCCGCCGTGGGAGCGCATGTACTTTATCTCCTCTTCAGCCTGCTTCTTTGCCCTCGTCTTTATCTTTCTCCGTTCCTTCCATTTCTCAAATACCATTTTTGATCACCTTATGTAACATAACTGACCTTCTTCGCCTCCATCTCACCCGTGGTGGTCTCACGAAGATGGTATAGTTCGCCACCTTTCATAACGTATTCTCGCCCGCCCCTTCTGAAGGGCTTTGAAGCCTTCTCAGTGTCCACCTCAATGCCTGTGGCGCCTTGCTTGAACCTTATTCCATAGGTGCCGGCCTCCGCCTTCTTGGAGTCAACAATGCCAAGTTCGTGCGATCTCTTCCTCCTGGCCCCCTTCTTCCTCAACTTGTGATATGTCGCCCTGACCTTGGAGCCGTCCTCTTCTGCAGCCGTCTGGAGCTTGAGGTGGGTCTTCCGCTTCTCCTCACTATCAAAGGAGCGGTCCTCAGCATCTTTTAGATAAGAGACTGCCAGGCCCCCCTTAGTCTCCTCCATGCCTTCCTTGTACGCCTTGATGAAGTTAGAAACTGTACCTTTCATAGAGTCCAAGCTACGCCTGACCGCCTTGGACCCCTCCTCGAGCTGCTCGTTCTGGCGCTTGAAGCTTGACTCTTCTTCTGGCATTCTTTCACCTTCTAACTCTACTACGCAACCCTTCCTTATATATTTAACCACTTATCCGTGACTACATATTGGAGTTAAAATGTGGGGGGTAGAAACTGCACCAACATCTACCAGGTGTCAAAAATCAAAACCTAATCCCATTGGAGAGTTTGTGGGGGGAAGTTAAGTAGGAGGTTCCGGCCCCTCCGCGGCCCTTGCCGCCCTGACGGCCCTCAGAAACTCCAGCAGCTCTTTCTGGTCGAGGGCTATGGAGATCATCATCAGCTTGGCGGCCACCGAAAAGCCGACAGTGAGGAGGAAGATGTTGCCCGCTATCATCAGCGGGTGCCATCCCGAGTCGAGGAAGCCGAGGGCGGTGAGGAGGCCACCGAAAATGGCAACAAGAGGGTTGTAGCCGGTCTTTGAGAAGATTACGAAGGTGAGGAGGCCGAGGAGCGTGACTGTCCTCTCCGAGAAGATGCCGAGGGAGGCGACAAGCTGCTTTATCAGGTTGTAGGTGGTCGCGAGCGGGAAAAGGAAGAGGACGATGAATTCGACGGAGAGGGGGACGCCGAAGAGGAGCTGGACGAGCATGTCGATGAAGGCGAAGGCCATCATCATCGGCATCACGAAGAGGCGGATCATCAGGTGGCCGAGGCCTGCCACAGCCATGCCGAGGACGAAGCCGACCAGCCAGCCGAACTTCGGGTCAATGAGGCCGCCGAAGATGGTGAGGACAACTATGATGATTATTGGCATCGCCAGGTTCCCGGATGCGACGAAGGAACCGAGGGAGAGGAGGCCGACGACGAAGGAGGCGAAGCTTGGGGAGACGTAGAGGGCGAAGCCGAGCACGAGGAGGAGGACTATCAGGGGGGAGATTGCGGCGTCGAGCATGTTGTCGGGAGTGAGCGTGATGATGTAGTAGATCATCAGAATCACCCACATGGTGATGAAGTACTGGATTGCTGAAGGCCCTTCCTCGAAAGTGGCGGCAGTTTGCTGCGTTATCAGCTCCAGCGTGAGCGCGATCGGCTCGGCGATAAGTATCTGGAAGGTGGCCATGAAGGGCTCGAAGGCGAAGCCGAGGCTGTCGGGGACAGTGGCGATGGTCATGCCGCCTATCTCCGTGGTCTCAACGACGTCGTCGAAGACGTCCTCTGTGTCCTCCTCCTGGGCGATGGCAGGAGCGAGGAGGAGAAGGAGAAGCAAGAGGTGCAGCTTGCGCATGTTCCGAGTAAGGAGGCTGGTGATTTATAGGTTTCTAACCCCCGAGTTCGGCCTCCGCCTTCTCGGCAGCGCTCTTCATGAAGTAGGCCACTATCCTGACGCCTACCATCCCTATCATGCCGAAGAGGAGAAGCGTCCAGCCGCTCATCTGGAGTATCACCGCCAGCCTCTTCCAGAAGTCGACCATGTAGTTCTCTATGAAGAGGTAGGCGACAAACATACTGAAGATGGCGAGGAGCTTTCTTGTGTTGGTTGTCAGCATGGTCATCTCCAGCAGGTCGTTCATCACGTAGTAGACGAAGAGGGAAGGCCCGAAAGAGAAGACGAAAGTGAACCAGTCGAAATCGACATTTGAGCCAAGGATGCCCACGATTATCATGGTCAAGAGGAAGCGGATGAGGCCGTGGACGGGGTAGACCTCGCCGAGGAAGATGAAGACAAGGACGGCGGCCGCAGTGAACTGCTGGAACCTGTCGGTTCCCGGCTCCGCGGTGAGGGGTGCGTAGCCGAGTGAAGTGAGGACATCGGTGAAGACTGAGAACGAGGCGTTCATGCCGCCTCTCGCCTGCTCCGCAGTGATCTCTTTCCCTACCCCCTGCCCCTCGAGGCCTGCGGCCGTGGCCGCGGCAAGGAGGAAGGCTGTCAGGAGAAGGACTTTCTTCATTTCTTCAGCACCCCCTCCATCAGGTCGCCAGCCCTCTCCTGCTCGTACATTCCGAGCCTTCCTGTCGCCGTGTCCTCCGCGCCTGCGGTGAAGATCCTGAGCACGCTTGAGAGTAGGCCGAGGATGAGAATTGTCGAGAGGAAGGCAGGCCCAGCGCCGAGGTTGGTTATCTTCACCATCTCGACAACGAAGTCCGAGAAGACGCCCGAGAGGACAGAGATGGCAGCAACAGAGAGGGCTATGGTCTTTCTCAGTCTCGGCTGGAAGAAGCCGAAGCTGAGCATGTCCTGCATGAAGAGGAAGAGAACGAGAGTCGGCAGTATGCCGAAGACGAAAAAGCACTGCCATGGCACCATGGGCTCGCACATGAAGCCGCCCGCCAGGGCGAACTCCCTTCCGAGCCCTGTCTTGGGCGAATCACCGCCGGCGCCCTCCCACCAGTCTCTCGGACCGCACCTCTCCTCGTCGTATGTGAAAGGACAGGCCCTCTCGCTGACGCCGAAGAATGTCCCGAGGTAGCATTTCACTGGAATTGTGTACTTCTCGACCAGTGTGGGCTGGACGTTCCCCTCCACTGAAAGCGACGACGAGCAGCCGCCGTAGAAGTCGCAGGAGCCTATGCCAAAGTAGCGGTCGCAGATGCAGGAGGTCGGGTCGACGCATCCCGATTCCCACTCATTGGACTCCTCAGAGAGCCTGCCGTAGAGGCTGTCGACAGAGACGTCGCCGACCACCATCAAGACAAAGAAGACGATGAAGCCGATCACCCAGCTGCTTGAGTTGGAGACGGCGTTCGCCGCACCGATTATGGAGACGATGGCAGCGACAAGGATTGTGATCTCCACGACGCCGAAGGCCATACGGAGAGAAGGCGGGCGAGCTATTTAATGATTCTTCGACCCGAAAGGCTACTCCTCGCGGCCAGTCAGTCTTCGACCCAAGTCCCTCATCATGTCGAAGCCCTCTGTCAGCTCGTACTTGGCGACTCGGGCCTGCGTCATCTGCTGTGTCATCGACGTGAACTGGCCGAGCAGCGCGGTGAAGAGGCCGAGCGCGAAGATCAGACTGATGAAGCTCCCCCCCACGCCGAGCTTGACGATTGTGTTCATCTGCTGGGAGACGGAGGTCAGGCCGCCGCTCATCGTCGCTATAGCTGCCACGCCGAGCGAGAGAACCTTTCTCGTCCTGGAAGAGAAGAAGCCGGCAAATCCGATCATGTCCTGCATGAAGAAGTAGATGACTGCGAAAGGCAGGGCTCCGAAGATGAGGAAGCACTGCCAAGGCTCGTTGTTGCAGAAGAAGCCGCCCTCGTCGCACTCGCCCTGAACGCCTGTACCGTCCCCGTTGCAGTCACAGGGATCTCCACTCTTTGTGCAGTCCTCGTCGTTCACGTAGCCGATGAACGCCAGCTTGTCTTCAGCCTCCACATACTCCTTCGCTGTCGGGCACTTGTTCCCGTCAGGGTCGACGAAAGGACAGACTATCTGACCTCTCCCGAAGAGTCCGCCCAGGTAGCACTGGCCCATGACTGCGTACTTGTTGAAAGAGCCTTCGAGCATCATGTTTATTGTCTCAGCCTCGCTGGCGGTCAGTGGGCGTGGGTCGCATTTGTCAGCAGAGCCGAACTGTATGTTTCTCTCCTCGCCGACGCCGAGGGCCGAGCAGACCGCTGCCCTTTCATCCCCTTCAGCCACTCCCGTGCAGCTCCCGCTGCCGAGTGTGTCCAGAACTGAGCTGTCGGTGACCTGGTCCATCATCGTCCTCGCTATGACCATCCCCAACAAGAAGACGAGGACGCCGATAAAGAGCGGATCGAACTGACCTCTTCCCATCACGGATAGACTTAAATGCCAGCTTTTATGCTTTTAGCTCAGATGGGCAAGGGGCTCTACACTTTCCTGACCGCTTTCCTGATTCTCGTAGGGATATCAGCGGTCCAGTTCTACTCTGTCGGCGAGCCGGATCAGACGTTCCTGGAGTTTGTATTCGCTCAGGGCCTGCCCAACTCGGCCTACAAAGCCTACGGAGCCTTCGGGCTCGAGAAAGAGGATGTCGGCGCCCTCTGCGAAGGGACTGCAACGAGTCTCCGTCCCGACGCCGCCGAGGCGGAGGCAACCGTCAACATGATGGTGACAAGCGGGTTCCTGATAGGACTCTTCATGCTCTTCGCAGTCTTCGAGCTGGAGGACCTCAGCCCGTCGAGGGTCGCCTTCAGGATGGGGGAGAGGCTGAGCGACTCACTGAAGGTCGGCATGCAGGTCGCTGACCAGTTCGACTACCCCAAGAACGTGCTCTCTGAGCTCGACATCACCGACAACGTGAAGGCGCTGGTCTCAAGCGTGGGAGCAAAGACTGCAGCAGCAAAAGATGCATTGGGAGGGCTGAAAGGGAAGAAGAAGAGTCTGGATAAACAGATCGAAAAGAGGAGTAACATACCAGAGGGAGCTGCTGGGATGTTTGGGACCACCCCCAAGTCCGCTTCCGCGCTTGAAACGGAGAGGAAGGGAGTCGAACGTGGGATAAAGTGGCACAAGAGATCCCTCGCTGATGGCAGGAACCTCTTGAGGGACCAAGTCAGGGAACTCATGAATCTCAGTTCCCTTGTCGGCCAGGACAAGCTGCCAAGCGAGTGGAAGTCGATGGCCCCGGCCGCAGTTGCAATGGCCCAGAGGGCGATCTACAACGGCATGATGATACCGATGGTGGTCGACCACGCAATCTATGTCGCCCTCATCATGATGCTGATACTGGCCATCGCCATAGCGATCTTCAGCGCAGTTCTGTCGGGGTGGTCGTCTTGGTGGAACCCCTGCCTCGAGTACATCTACATGAAGCCTTTCCTCATCATAGGGATAGGCTACTGGGTCTACCTTCTTGTCAAGAACCTGGTCGTGGACGGCGCCAACGGCCTCAGGGTCCTGCTCCCGGGCTGGCTGACAGGCATAATCCTCTTCCTCCTACAGCCGTCCGGAGAGGGTGTCAAGGGCGGGGCCGGCGGCGGTATACAGGCCCTCCTCAAAGTAGGCTTCGTGATGTTCGTGGTCACAAGCGGGATGGGGTTGATGTCTGAGCCCGTCATGACGCTCTTCATCTACCAGGTCGCCATCGCCGGCCTCGTGGTGATAGAGCTCTTCATCAACATCATCCTCTCCAAGGGGGCCTTCAACACTCTCCAGATGATCTTTGCGGGCGAGGAGGGGGTGACCGGCTGGGTGAGGGTCTTCATGGACACTCGCGAATATCTCAAGGACATGTTCAGCGCGATGGGCGAGGCGCTGCGGGGCGGCTGGTCCACTTTCACCACAGACCTCTCGAAGGCCAGGACCTCTCTCGCGGACAAGCGCTGGAACCCCATAAAGGGAATCCAAAATTGGAGAAAATCACGGAAAGCGGGAAAGCTGTTTGGCAAAACGACAGAGAAGTATGCGAAGTGGGCGTCACAAAAAAGGCTTCAGGGGACCGTCGAAAGTAGGAACTTGATGTCCAATTTGGTTTCAAAAGGTGTTTCGGAAAATGTCGCTGAAAAGGCATTTGGGATGGAAGGGGGTTTGGAGGCGATTGGAAAGTTTCTTGCAGGGCCCGGAACTGAAAACAAAGGGAAAAACATACTTGATATAAAACCTCAGGGGGGAGGGAAGGGCTTCACAATATCCCATAAAGGGAAAGCGGTTGATGCCGTTGGGTTCGAACATGAAGTAACAAAAAGTGCAAACATATCTCTAAAAGAGGAATAATGATGAGAGGCAATCGAGAAAATGCGTTTACCTGCCTCTTAGCAACCCTTTACATACTGTTTTTCAGCCTACCTCCAGTATTTGCCGCCTGCCCTTCTCTCTCTCAGTCGGACTGCGGGGAGGACACTGACTGCGCTTGGGACGCGGAGGGGGGAGAGTGCATCACTGTGAACTGCGAGGGGGAGTATGATGAGAAGGAGGGGTGTGACGGGGACGCTGACTGCGAGTGGGACGCCTCCGGCAGGGTCTGCAGGTCGAAGGCGGCCGTGCGCGGCCTCTGGGGGAGGGTGGAGGAGGTCTCAGACGTCGTCTTCAGGCTCGTGGCCGTTTTCCTGGGAAGGCCTGACAGGGCGGAGGCTGCAAGGAGGGGAGTGGAGATACCGCGCTCCGCCTTCGCACAGCTGATACTCTTCTATCTCCTCCCGATAGCTGCCCTCTCCTCCATACTGGCAGACCTCTTCTTCCTCTTCGGTCTCTTCAGGGCGAAGACGGCCAAGTGGATGGGGCTCATAATCGCCCTTTTCGGGTCGAGGGTCGGCCTCTACACGGAATTCATCGTGACGCTGGGCAGCGTCTTCGGCGGCTTCATCGGGGGGATGTTCGGCCTGGTCCTGCTGACAATCCTGGGAGGCTACGTTGTCAGCCACGTGATGATCGGCTTCAAGAAAGCGAAGCAGGTCAGCAAGGTCGGCGTGGGACACGACTACCTCGAGCGGATAGGGGAGCACGCAGAGAGGCTGGAGAGAGAGTGAAAAGGCCCCCACGCAACAAACTTTATATGGTGGGAGGTGGATTTAACTCCCAAGGTGAGAATCATGAAAAAACTGTTTTCCCTTTTGGTGAGCGTAGTGCTGATTTTGGGCATGGTCAGCGCGGCGAGCGTGCTGGACAGCTGCGAGAGCTTGACTTCAGAGGTGGAGTGCGAGGACCATCCCAACTGCCAGTGGGCAGCCCCAGGCCAGACTGGGATTTTCGACTGCTACGTGGAGTCCGCGGTCTGTGAGGACTACCTCAACGAAGACGACTGCCTGCTGGACGAAGCAGACCTGACAAGCGACTATGACGACATAGATGTCTACGACAGCGGCGGCGACGTCGCCGCCAAGGAACCCTGCGTCTGGGAAGGCGACGCCTGCTACATCGACTGCAGCGAACAGTACGGCACCAACGACGAGGCCTGCGAAGGCGACAACAGGTGTGAGTGGGACGCGACAGAGGAGGTCTGCCAGACCAGGTTCACCCAGGTCAGGGCGACCACGGAGACAATGGCTGGCCAGGTCCTTGAGGTCGTTGAGATGGTGCTCGGCGGAGTGGACAGGATAGAAGCTGCAAGACAGGGGATAGACGTTCCGGAGAGTCCTTTGGAAGTGCTCCTCTTCGTCTATGTCCTGCCGATACTCTTCCTCTACATGATTTTGGCAGACATGTTCTACCTTATGGGCATGTTCAGGCCGATGACCGCCAAGGTGCTTGCCATAATCGTGGCGCTCTTCGCGGCCAGGGCACAGGTCTACCTCAACATCATCGCCATGATAGGGGGAGTCTTCAACAACTTCTTCGTGGGTTCGTTGTCGCTGCTCTTCACCATGATGATTGTCTGGTGGCTGATCAACCACTTCCTGATCGGCTACACCCATGCCAAGGTCATCCACAAAACAGAGGACGCAATGACCTACTTAGAAAAGGTCGGCACCCACTTGAACAAGCTGCAGAAAGAGGATTGATCCAGATGGCGATAAGCGACACTGTGACCATGCTAGAGGCGATGGGTTTCTTCGACTACATCCTCCCCTTCATGCTCATCTTCGTGCTCGTCTACGCCATACTGAAGCAGACCAAGATACTGGGCGACGAGAAGGAGATCAATGCGACTGCGGCCCTGGTGATAGCGCTCTTCGTCCTCTACTTCGCGAAGATGCTCCCCATAGGGACGTTCCTGTCGTTCTTCCTCGGGAGAGGGAGCATGATCATCGTGATCCTGGTGATGGCTCTCGCCATGAGCGTCTTCATAGGAAAGGCGATAACGGGGAACAATCTCAGCCCCTTCAAGAACGAGAACACCACCAACCTGGCGATCTTCGCGGTGGTGGCCTTCGCCATCTTCTCTATGGTCTCAAGCAGCCCTGATTGGAGCCATGTGGTCTTCGGGACTGCGAGCGCCGGGATAGGGAGCGGGACGATGATGAGCATAGCGGTCCTCGCCCTGATGGGCGCCTTCGTCGCCTGGGCGGTGAAGGGCTGATGGTCAGCTTCCCTGAAATGATAGCCAACCTGCAGGAGAGGGGCTTCTACCAATTCCTCCTCCCCTTCGTGCTGCTCTTCGTGGTCACCTACGCAGGCTTCAACAAGCTGAAGCTCTTCCCGGAAGACCAGCAGGCGATGAGCGCACTGCTCTCGCTAGTGATCGCCTTCTTCGCGACAGGCTACCTGGCAACGGTCCAGGTCGAACTCTTCTTCTCGTCGTTCCTGTCGAGGCTCGGGATACTGATAGTCTTCCTCGTGATGGGGATGATGATCTACCAGTTCGCTACTGGAGGCGGTCAATGATGAAAGGGGAAAGCGGCTCAGCGGTGAAGGGACTAATAGCGGCGGCAGTGATCATCTTCCTCGTTGTGACCAGCCCCGGCTGGAAAGACGTCCTCGGCCTTGAGGGCTCCATCGACTCGGGGGCGATAATCCTCTCGCTCGCGGTGCTGGTCATGCTCGGCTGGGTCATCCAGGGAAGCAAGTAGCCTACTCTTCCTTCTTCACGTCCTTGAGGTCCTTCACTATGTCTGAGAGCTGGTGGACGTTCTCCGCTATGGCGGGGAAGACCTTCTCCAGGACCTTCTGCATCGCCTTTATCTGGGCGCCAACGTTCTCGAGCTCCTTGGAGTACTCCTCCAGTCTTATGCTCGACTCCTCCTGAAGCGTTATGTACTTCTCCTTGATCTCGGCGAGGGTATCCTTCATCTCCTGCATGTCCTCCCTCGTCTCCGTCCTGAAGGTCTCGAGGCCTTCCAGCTTGGAGGTGACCTCCTCGAGGCGCTCGTCGACCACCGACTCTATCAGCTCCTCAGTCCCTCCCTTGCCGCCCTCAGGCCGCTTCATGGGTGCCGGCCCTTTCGGCTTCTCTTCTGCCTCGGGCGGTGCTCCTGGGGGTCCTGACGGTGCGCCTGGGCCCTTCGGCGGCGCTCCCGGTCCTCCTGGCGGACGCGGCGGTGCGCCTGGGCCTCCCGGCGGTCCCGGAGGCATCTTTGGCGCTCCCGGGGGGGGTCCTCCCGGGCCTCCTTGGGGGGCACCCGGCGGTCCTCCTGGTCCACCTGGTGGGGCGCCTGGCATCCCGGGCGGCTTTCCTCCTGGGGGAGCTCCTGGCATCCCGGGCGGTGCTCCGGGAGGTGCTCCCGGCATCTTTGGCGCTCCTGGGGGAGGTCCGCCTGGTCCGCCTGGGGGAGCTCCTGGCATCCCGGGTGGGGCTCCCGGCGGTCCTCCCGGCCCCCCGGGTGGGGCGCCTGGCATCTTGGGCGCTCCTGGTGGAGCACCTCCTTGAGGTCCTCCCGGCCCCCGAGGCGGACCGCCAGGTCCTCCCGGGCCGCCTCCGGAGACCCGTGACTTGATGTCTGCCTGCATCATTGCGTCCTGTATTTCAGCCATGCCCGCTCCCTGTGACTGGAGCTGCTGGATTATCTGCGGGTCTGGCATCCCAGAAGACCGCATCTCCATCACCTTCGGTATCAGCGAAGGCTTCTTCTTTCCTCCTAGCTTATCTGTCAGGTTGTCGAGTATTCCCATTTCTTGCTTCCTCCTTGATTAACTTGACGACCTCGGAACGGGTCATCATGTTCATAGGATCTATAATGTTGAGATAGCTGCTCAGCTCGTTGACCCTGCTGAGCGGCGCGAGCTTGGCCATGTCCTTCCTTATCTTCTTGACCTCCTCCTTCAGCTTCTCCGCGTCCTGCATGGCGAGCGAGGCGATCTTGGCGGTGTGCTCCTCTTTCTCCTCCTGCTCAGAGATGCGGTCGAAGAGGTTCTTCTTGAAGTGCTCCGTCCTCTCCTCGAGAGAGGTGAGGCCCTCCTCAAGCATCCTCAACCTGCGGGAGATGTCGTTCAACTTTCCAGGAACATCAATCCTGGGCCTCTTTTCTCCCTCTTTTTGGTCAGCCATGCATTCTCTCCAATAAGTATTTATCAACCTCTCTCATTCTTTACAAATAAAGGTTTGCGAAAATGGTGATTAAGCAGGATGAGATGGGCGGTTTCTCCATCAAGAAGGTCGGTGAGGAGGACGTCATCGATTTCAACTTCCTCGGAGTCCCCTTCCCGCCCTCCATAGAGGACTCAGAGGTCTGCATGCACATGGTGATGCAGAAGCTTTTGCAGGTGAAGAAGGTCGACCGCATCATGCTCTCCGAGAGGAGGATTTTCGAGTACTCAAGAGAGCAGACCGGGATGCTGAAGGAGATAGCGGACCTTGCCCTGGAGCTGAGGAACTCAAAGCTCTTCAAGCCGAGCGCACTCGAGTACGGCGAGTGCCAGAGGTGCGTGCCCGGCTGGTTCAAGTTCATCCAGAGGATAGTCACGGAGCAGATGCTGAGGGACCCCATAGGCGCCTACGTCGAGCTGAAGAGGAGGATAAGGCACGAGAAGCTGGAGGCGGAGAAGGAGGTCTACGAGCAGTGCAGCGCCTGCCGGATGAACTTTTCCCAGAACGTCCTCTCAGTGATAAGGGAGAGGCTTGAGCAGACCATGCTGATCCAGGTGGTCAAGGACCAGCTGGAAGGATACACCATAGGGGACCGCTCAGTCTACAGGAGGATCTTGAGGCCGACGATGAGGCCGAACTTCACTTTCACTCGGCTGATGGCAGAGTTCCCGGAGGGAGGGGAGGAGGTGGAGTCCTACAAGGTGATGGGGGCAAACGTCACCATCTTCAATGTGCCCGGCTCCGTCAGGCTCTTCTACCACATCATGCCGCCGGAGTTCAAGCTGAACGAGGACCAGTTCGAGCTGTTGGACAGGGCAAGGGTGGTGATGGGCGAGCACAAGCCGAGGACTGGAGAGCTCGTCGAGCCGGAGAGGGTGAGGGCGAGCTTCCACGACATCGCCTACGACCTCATAAGGGACTTCGCCAAGAAGAGGAGATATTCACTCTCCAACGAAGAGGTAGACCAGCTGGCAGACATACTGACAAGGGAGACGGCGGGCTACGGCGTCCTGGAGATGATACTTGCCGACACCAAGATACAGGACATCACTGTGAATTCCCCGCCCGGCAGGAGCCCCATCTTCGTCTACCACGCGGACGCAGAGGACTGCGCAACCAACATCATACCGACACGCGAGGAGGTGGAGTCGTGGGCAGCGAGACTTCGATTGTCGAGCGGGCGGCCCCTCGACAGGGCGAACCCCGTCCTGGACACAGCAATAGAGGTGCCTGAGGCAAGGGCGCGTGTGGCAGCGCTCACCCGCTCCCTCTCTCCCTTCGGCCTGGCCTTCGCCTTGAGGAGGCACAGGGCAAAGCCGTGGACCTACCCCCTCTTCATAGAGAACAACTACATCTCGCCGCTCGCCGCAGGCCTGATGAGCTTCCTTGTGGACGGCTCCAGGACACTGCTGATAGCTGGGACCAGGTCGGCGGGGAAGACCTCCTTCCTCGGCGCCACCATGCTTGAGATAATGAGGAGGTACAGGATAATCACGGTCGAGGACACTCTGGAGCTGCCCGGACCCTACCTCATGAACCTGGGCTACAACATCCAGCCGCTCAAGGTCCAGTCCGCCATCGTCCAGCTGGAGAGCGAGCTGAGCGCGGCCGATGGGATAAGGACATCCCTCCGCCTCGGCGACTCCTGCCTCATCGTGGGAGAGGTCAGGTCAGAGGAGGCGAAGGCCCTCTACGAGGCGATGAGGGTCGGGGCGCTTGCAAACGTGGTCGCGGGGACAATCCACGGCGACTCGCCCTACGGCGTCTACGACAGGGTGGTCAACGACCTCAAGGTCGAGCCGACCAGCTTCAAGGCGACCGACATCATCGCTGTCGCCAATCCGATCAAGAGCGCCGACGGCCTCCACAAGATGAGGCGGGTGGTCCAGATCTCGGAGGTAAGGAAGCACTGGAAAGACGATCCCATCTCTGAGAAGGGCTTCGTCGACTTGATGGTCTACGACGCCAAGGACGACGAGCTGAAGCCGACGCCGACACTGGTGGAGGGGGAGAGCGAGATCATATCATCAATAGCGGCGAGGGTCAGGGAGTGGGTTGGCAACTTCGACGCCGTCTGGGACAACATCATGCTGAGGGCCAACACCAAGCAGAGGCTTGTCGAGCTGGCCCACAAGAGCGGCGACCACGACATACTGGAGGCCGACTTCGTGGTGAAGAGCAACGACATGGTCCACCTGCTTTCTGATCAGGTCTCGCAGGAGATAGGAGTAATCGACAACGACCTGGTCTTCGACAGGTGGGAAAGTTGGGTAAAGAAGGAGATAAGAAAGAGAAGGGCGCAATAGGGGGTTTCGTCGACAAGATGAACGCCCTCTTCGGCATAAAGCCGGAGCCTGAGGAAGAGAAGGATGAGTTCGAGGTCGAGGACCAGCCGGAGAGATACTACTACTCGCTCTACAAGTCGGAGGAGGTCAGGACCTTCGAGAACATCTATGAGAAAGTTATCAACAAGATACCGGAGGGCTACATGCCTGCCAGCGCCTTCGGCCTGGAGAAGTACATAGAGCCTGCCATCGAAGACGCGAGGCTCCAGGTCACGCCCGCAGAGGTGATGGGCGTCTCCATCTACGCATTGGTGATCTCAATGCTTCTCTCGACCCTCCTTGTCTTTTTCGTCCCGGGCCAGTCTCTCGTAAACATTGTGGCACTGCTCCTGCCCCTGCTCATTACCGGCTCCGTCAGCGCCTATCCCTTCCTGAAGGCCAAGATGAGGAAGATGGCGATACTCGGCCAGGCTCCCCTCGCAATACTCTATCTCGTCATCTCACTCAGGGTGACGCCTTCGCTTGAGAGCGCTGTCGCCTTCGCAGCAAAGAACATGCCCAACCCCGTGGGGCGGGAGTTCCGGCAGATGATGTGGAGCATGGAACTGAGAGCGAAGACGACGGTCGAGAACGCCCTCTACGCCTACAGCAAGTCGATAAAGGACTGGGCGCCCGGCTTCTCTGACGGCCTCTATCTTGTGGCGAGCAGCGTCAACGAACCGACAGAAAAGCTGAGAATAGCGACACTCGAAAAGGCAATCAATCTCACCCTGGAGAGCACTGAGAACATCATGGAGTCTTTCGTCAGGGCGCTCGACATGCCTGTGATGGTCGTGAACGCAATGGCCATCCTACTGCCCGTGATGGGGCTGATACTTGCTCCCGTGATGAGCATCTTCACTGGAGGAAGCAACATAGGCGTGCCGCTCATGATCTCCTACGACGTCTTCCTCCCCCTCCTCGTCTTCACACTCATCTTGATAATACTCTCCGGAAGGCCTGGAAGCTTCTCCCAGATCGACTTCTCCCTATCGCCGGACGTCCCGCCCTGGGGAGTCTATCCTGTCAAGAGGGAGGGTGGGGAGACCATCAACATTCCCATCGCCCCCGTCTGCCTGATGGTCTTCTTCCTCTTCGCCTCCATAAACCTCTATCTCGGCCTCCTCACCAACGGCAGGATCTTCATGCCCATGATCGAGACCGGGACTGGCGCGAGCGCCCTCTCGACTTCGCCCATAATCATGGGAACGGGCATCTCCCTCGGCCTCTACTTCTTCCTCAACTCACGCAAGAGGGTCAAAGTGAGGAACAAGGTCAGGGAGTTGGAGCGCGAGTTCGCGAGCGCCCTCTACCAGTTCGGGAACGTCCTCGACCAGGGCGAGCCCATAGAGAACGCCATGAGGACCACTGCAATGAACATGGAGGGGACGGAGAGCAGCCAGTTCTTCCACGACACCGTTAGGAATGTTGAGGAGTTCGGCCTCCCCCTCCAGATGGCAATCTTCGACGACAGGTACGGCTCCATCAAGTACTTTCCCTCGACGCTGATAAGGAACATAATGAAGGTCATAGTGGAGAGCTCCGACAAGGGGCCGAGGTCGGCCAGCATGACGGCGATGAGCATCTCCAAGTACCTGCAGAACCTGCAGAACGTCCAGAACAAGGTGGAGGACCTACTCGCCGATGCGATCACCAGCATGAGGTTCCAGGGCCTCTTCCTCATCCCCTTGGTCTCCGGGGTCGTTGTAGGCATGTCCCAGCTCATCACCAGCATAATCACCAGCATCTCCCAGCAGATGAACCAGATCTTCTCCTCAGGCGGAGTCGCCAGCAGCGGGATGATAATGGGCGGAGTTCTCAACGTGCAGGGCATAATACAGCCGAGCTTTCTTCAGCTCGTGGTAGGGATATTCAGTCAGTTGATGTTTCTCCTGATGGGACTCTTCATAGGCGGCCTGGACAGCGGGCCGGAAGACATGCCCAGCATAATGTTGAATATGGGACAGCTGTTATTAGTGGGCACATTCTTCTACATCATAACGACCGCAATCGTCTCCCTGGTCTTCGGGGCGATAGGGGCGACCCTGGTGAGCATATGAACGAAAAGACGCTGCTTATGATCGTCTTCGCCTTCGTCCTATTCATAGCGATGGCCTGGTTCGCCCCACAGCTCGGCCTCTACACCATGCATGTCATAAACCAGATAAAGAACTGGTTCAAGATAATACTGAACTCAATAATATCTTCGTCCCCGCTGGGAGGAGCGCAGAACTGGATATGAGAGGAGACACGAATTCTTGGATATGGCTTGTAGTCATCGGGGGTTTCTTGGTCCTCGTAATTCTCTTCTGGATGGGCAACACTTTTGACGCACTCAAAGGCATTCTCGAAATGGCGGCATCCTATTTCAGGGGTGGCTGAATGCTGACAGTATCGGAGAAAATGTTGAGGGTCACGACATACATAGTCCTTCTCCTCGCCACTCTGACGTTCATCTTCAAGCTGACAGGCGTTATAAACATAAATGAGATCGCCCGAGGGGTGGTCAACAAGCTCGCCCTCTGGGGCGCCCTGACAGCTGGGGGCATAATAGCCTCCTTCATAGGAGGTAGCTAGATGGAGAAAGCGACAATGCGGATGATAGGAATTCTCTTGATGGTGGTGCTCTTCCTGCTCTGGCTCCTGCCCAACATGAACATAATAATCGGGGAGATGTCAGTGGAGGGCATAGAGATGAGCTCAACTGCATCGGTCTCAAGCTTCGCGAGAAGGAGCATGCAAGAGGGTATAGGGACACTGATAAGCTAAAGGGGTCAAATCATGAAAGGAAGCACAAGCATACCGCCGGAGGTCCTCTTCTGGCTGGTCCTGGGGATTTTGGGATTCGTAGTGACAATGATACTGATAAGGAGCTACTCCTCCTCCATAGAGAGCATGATATAGTTGCCAAAGACAACCAGCCTCCTGATGGCATTTCTCACCGCCCTGGCGGTGGGAGGGATGATACTGCTGATCTACGGGAGCAGCATAGCGCCCCAGTATGCAGAGATAAAGGAGGGGGCCGCAAACAGGGAAATGAAAGGGTCGGGGCTTGAGAACTTGGCACTGCTCTGCGACCCTATGAGGAGGGGGGTTAGGGAGAGCACGACAATCTACCCCACCTCAACCGGCTCTCTGAGGGCAGTCCTGGCCAACCTCAACTGCCGCGGCATCAACGAGACCCGCTCCTACGAGAATGTGGAGGACTGCAACAACGTGGAGGAAAAAGAGGAACTCACGTTCTTCATCAGCGAGAGCGGTCTCTTAGAGGCGAGGGCGGGGTCCCAGTACCTCCTTACCGCGAGGCCAGTGGACGACAACTGGTGCTTCTTCATGGAGGAGTCGGAGTTGGGTGAAGAATGAAGGGGAGCAGGTTCGCCGGCCTCTCCCTCTGGCACATCCTCGGCCTGGCAGCCACTCTCGCTCTCATTATCCTCTTCTTCAGCTGGCTGGGGCCGATGTTCAGGGGTGCGGCGGAAGACGCGGACAAGGCAATCGGCCTCTGCAACTGCTTCACCGATAGGCCGCAGATGCAGTTCCTCCGGTCGCCGCCGACGAACGACGAAGGGGAGCTGGTGATCAAGACGGGAGAGCCGCTCTTGAGGGGGTGCAACATCAAGATCTGCAACTGCCTCGACAGTTATCTCTACTCTTCCGACCTCAACCTGCTCTACTACACTGAGGGCTTCAGCGATTCCAGCTACAACTTCCCCAAAAACCCGCCTGAAAGGGTCTCGCTTGAGTCGGAGCTCGGAGAGGGCATACCAAAGAACAGGGGCAAGATAATCGCCTGCAACAAAGTGTTCGACTTCTTCGACAGCGAAGGTGTCTTCCCCGACAACCAGGACGGCAGGGGAAAGGTTTATGTCCAGCTGGAGTACAAGGGACGCGTGGTGAGCACGACAAGCTGGGACCTGGTCTACCAGCACATCAGGACGGTGGAGTAGTTGGAGGCTGACAAGATATGGGGGATAATTGCGGTGCTGGTAGTGATAGGGATCTTGACAATGCTGCTGATAGTGGGTTTCATGGGGGAGCAACTCCCAGCATGGAAGGCTATGTTTGAGAACCTCCTGGGCGGCCAGAGGATAGTCTGAAAGTCAAGAAAAGCTTTTATGGCACGTTCTGCTAGTTGGTTTTATGGCTGCTGATAGGGTGATAGGCATTGTGGTCGCTGTCGTTCTCCTCTCCTTCCTCCTCCTCCTTGGCCTCAACGCGCTGGGGCAGGTCAAAATAGGCATCTTCGACATACTGAAGACGGGAGAGCAGGCTATGGACAAGCTCGACCCGCTGGTGGTGAACGAGAACTGCGAGGCCTGGCTGAGAGCAGGCTCAGACAAGTTCGACCCTGAGAACATACTGGAGGTCTACAGGATTCCGGATGCCTTCGCCCCCTACAGCGGGTTCGACAGGTGCTGCGCCCAGGACCTGCGGGAAGAGTCAGAAGAGTGTCTCGAGCCGGACTCTGGGTGCGCTGTTGTGAGAGGGGAGATAATAAGCGAGTGCGAAAGCGCCTGCCACTCCGCCATACTGATCTACAACTACTGCAACAGACAGTGCAAGACGGAGGCATTGAGGGTCAACTGCTTCGATACTCTGATGGAGGATAGCAGGAACCCCTGCAGAGGGGATCCCAGCTTAGGCTTCAGGGACTGTGAAGTGACATGAGGAGAACCGCTTGGAAACCCAGAAGATAGTTGGGATATTGGTCGCCATCATCATAGTCATAGTCTCCACCTGGGTGGCGTTCTCCACATTTGGCGTGATGAGACAGGGGACGGACGAGGCGATAGAGGAGTATGCAAACCAAAGAATGGACGTCTTCGGCCTCTGCAGCGAGTGGCTCAAGGACGGTGCTCTCACGAAGGCCTACACAGGTCAGAAAGGCTCCTTCATGGGAGGCGACTCATTGGGACTGACTCTTCACAGCAAAGTCGCCCAGTTCGGCAACAAAGAGCTCTGCCCCACCCCGCGGGAGAACATGGACTCGAGCGAGCTCTTCGACTGCAGGGTGATGTGCGTGATGGCTGCGAAGGCAGAGATAGAGTGCGAAGAGGACCCCACTTTCTACGACGAGGTGGACGCTTTCGGCCTCCCCACATACATAAGCACGCCGGTCGCACAGACAGGGACGCTTTCCGACATAGTCAAGCAGTCCCAATGCAGGGGAAGGGTCATACAGATCCTGATGAGCGAGGACCACGCAGGGCTCTCCACCATCCACGACTGCATGCTGGGGAGGACCACGGGCTGCACATGCGAAAATTGGAAGGGGAGGGAGTGCTGAATGAGGGGCGCCACTTTCACCGCCGCGCTTATGGGGCTGATGGCAGTCGCAGTCATAATCGGCGCCATACTCTTCATCTCCCAGCAGTTCATAACACCGATCGCAGAGTTCGGCGGTGAACCTGTGGACCAGAGGATAAAACTCATCCAGAGCCAGTGCGAGACCTGGAGGACCGGCGGCCTCTTCATCGACATCTACATGCCCTCTGGGCTGAGCGACGATTTTGGCATGATAGCTGACTCCTGCGTGGACATAAACGGCAACCTCGACTACACAATCTGCAGGAGCAACTGCATAAGGCTTCAGAAGATACTCGAATACTGCAACCCCGATTCCTCAGGCTTCAGCATGCGCTGTGTTGAAGGAGGGGCGGAGAGCTCCCGACTCGCGCTGGAGGGGGGTGCCTGAATGGGCAAAGGACAGATGCAGATACCGATGAGGACGCTCATGGGCATAATCCTCATGCTCCTCGCCCTCTGGGCCGTGAGCGACATGATCTTTGCGCCCGTTGAAGAGGAGGCACCGGGAAGCCAGTTCGGGAAGGGAGACATGGGCGCATTCCAGAAGCTGTCCTACTACTGCTCCCGCTGGACGCTCTACATCGACCAGTGCCCCGACTGCGACTGCGACCTCTGCAAAGGCGCCTTCTTCGAAACGACCGGAAAGGCCTACGAAATCCCAATCCTCCTCTTCAAGTCAGGAATAGTCAAGGCGGGCGCCAGCCTCTCCGCAGGCGAACTCTACTCCAACAGCGAGTTCTGCGAGGCCTGTACATCCTCGGGGTCAACATTTAAATGTGCGGAGGCGGCTAGTCTACTTGTCGGCTCGTCCTCTCCCGACGAAGTCGACTCCTCGCAGATAAAGGATGTCATAAAAGACGACGCCGATGTGCGGAGCCAGCTGATCGGGGAGAAGAGTGTCGGCGGAGAAAAGACCAACTACGCAGGCGCCTGTGCCGCGGTCTGCAGGGTTATAGCTGAAAAGCGCCAGAAGTGCCAAGCAGGCCCTGAACTCTGCGCCACGGACGCAACAAAGCTACCATAGAGGCCATAAAAATGAAAGGACAAGGAAGACCCATATGGATCCTGGTAACGCTTCTCCTAGCCCTTGTGGTGGGAGTCTCGATGTACCAGCTGATAGGGAAGACGGAAAGCCAGAAGACATTCGACGAAATGTTTCAGAGGATCGACTCTCAGAGCGCGACCAACTCTCTCAACAGCATCTGTTCCTCCTGGGAAGACACCTCCTTCGCAGCCAGATTGAGCGCAAGCGAGGAGGAGACATTGAGGGACTCTGCCGCCTTCAGGGGATGGTTGACCAAGGAGGAGTGGGAAGACGAGGAGGACTTCACGGAGTGCGACTGCGCAATGTGGCTGTTCACGCAGAACGCCATCTCCAGGACGAAGGCCCGCCAGTACTACGACCCTGACCTGTGCCACGAACAGGCCAATGAGGAAGCGGAGGATGCTGGCATTTCGTAGGGGGCAGATGGCTGATGTGCTCGACATAATCGTCTTCACCTTCGCCCTCCTCTGGATAGGGCTGAACATGGGGAGGATGATAAGGTCGCTCGACGAGGCCAAGGGAGCGACTGCGGTGGAGATAGTCAGCTCCGCCTTGAACACCACGGACTCTGCGAGTGGTGCCGTAAGCGTCCTCAACTCCGTGGCCGTCGGCGGGGACACGGCAATATTTCTTTACGACTGCGAAAGCCTCTCCAAGGAGAGCGACATGGTCTTGGTTGAGGGAACGGGAGATACAGAAAATGTGGACGACGACATCCTCACATCGATCAAGACAGAGTGCGACGCCGCTTCCAAGAACGAAGTGGTAATGATAGTGGGCAGGTTCGAGAACCAGAAGTTCGAATACGTTGTCCACAAGTTCGAGACCAACTCTGAAGTGACCGCCAGCCTCGCACTGGGGATGGGGTCGCATCTCCTCTCCTTCGACAGGGAAGGTGGTCTGGGTGAAGGGAAGAGCATAACAGTGACAAGGGGTGGGCAGGACGGGGATTGATGACAGCGAAGTCGCCAAAGAGATCATCAACGTCCCCATGACTTTTGCCACCATGATGATAGCCGTCGTATTGATGGCGGCCATACTGATGCTGATGCTCCGCTTCCAGGCCGAGACATCAGCAAAACTGACTGCCCACTCGCTGGCAGGCGCACTGACTGCTGTCAGTTCGGCCCCGCAGAACGCGGTCTATTGCCTTAAGATGCCTGGAGGGACGGGAAAGACAGTCTACATAACTGAAAGGACAGTCGACGGGAAGACGGCAGGTAGCATACTCGTGGTCTCGCCACAAGGCTCCTTCCGCACGGACATGCCTGCCACAGGGTTCCCGAACGTCTTCTTCAGGGTTCCCGAAGGCGAGGAGTACTCGCTGAGGATGACCAAGAGGACGCCTTCCCTGATGAGCGCCCTGGGCGAGAGCCACGAGATAGAGATAGAGCTCCTCACCAAGAAAATTCAGGACGCAAACTGCGAGTCGGTGATCACTTAATGGGGCGAGTCATTCCAATCCTCTGGATTTTCGTCGTGGTGATGCTCTTTCTCACCATGCTGGGGACAATAATCAGCTGGTTCCAGATGAACGTGGACCTGGACACCAACATGAAGCTCCGGACAGCGACATGGATAGCTCACCGGCTTACGGGTAGCACGGAATGCCTGGCTCAGGGCATCACCTCGCCGCGGAAGAACGTACTCAGCGCAGCAAAGATAGGGACAGCTGTCAGCGACCATGGAAATGACAACATGCACTCCTGCGCACCCATCTTCTGCTTTGCTTACGAAGTGGAGATATACGACTTCTTCGCCTATATGAAAGACCCCAACGCATATTCCTCCAGCGAGTTCGGCGAGCTGGAGTATCTTCAATACCCTGTTTTAAACATCAAAAACACCGATGAAAATCCAGAGGTCTTTGTCATGCCTGTCAGCATCCAGACCGGCCTGGAGACGCATCCTGCCATAATGTCTGTTACCGTGGGGAGCGCAATCGACAGGCCTTGCCGTCGGGTCTCCTTCCACGACCTCTACATATTCAACGAGAACGACGCTTGCAGCATGATAGAGACAGACGACAGCTGTGAGGCCCTGGAAACGAACGCAAGCAAGGAGACGCACAAGGAGGTTGAATGATGAAGAGAAGGGCACAGGAGGCGGCGCAGGGGGTGCTTGACCTCTTGGCCGGGAAAGAGAGAAGGGGCCTAGCCGCCTCCATAATGCTGATGAAGATAGTCGCAGTGGTCACTTTCGTCACACTGCTAATGACAATCTTCAGTATAAGGGCCAACCTCCACATAGAAGAGGCGGCACTGACCGATCCCTCCCTCCCCCTCCTGCAGGCCATCTCTTACTCTTCCGTTGACTTGTCAGACGAGTGCGTGGGCGTCAACACTGCAGGTGCCATGAGCGCCTCGGGCTGCCCCCCTCAGAGGGTTTACTATCTGCTAACACTCGCTGCTGCGGCTTCACAAGAAGAGGTCGAAGTATGCGGCGGGACCTGCAATGTTAAGGAGATAGTTGGGAACAGGTTAAAATTCTACAAGACGGACTTAAAAGAAGAGTTCGGCTTCTCCCTGAAGAACGCCACTCGCGAGGTGGTCTTTGAGACCGGCAATACGCCTGAAGTGGTTAGCGCGAGCGGCAAGACCATCACTGAAGTCAAGGCGAAAGAGTACCTGATACCCCTCCCCCTAGTAAACAACTCTGCATCGTCGGCTTACGCCCTTTTGACAGAGGTGACCACCAAATGAAAGGCGTCTATCAGTATGTCGCGGCCGCTGTCATCGGCGCCGCCTTGGCGACGGCGGCGGTGATCTCCCTCGCCACAGTGGCCCAGTTCGACCAGTACATCAACACTTTCGATGCGGAGAGGGAGCTGATCTTGGCGATGCACGTTGCAGAGGAGGTGAGACTCTTCGCGGAATCCGCCATGAACTATGCACTGAGGGGTGCCATCCCCATCGCGCTAGAGGGGGGCGGCCACCCCGGGCCCTTGGAGTACAAAGGCGTTCCCACACTGGACAGGACAAGGTATTGGGGATGGTGCGAAAGCAGGAAGTCAGCTCCCATCGACTGCAGCATCGGCTGCGACTACACCACTTTCGAGGACCTCAACGTTGACGAAGAGGAGATGCTCTCCAACGGGACAGGTCTCGCTTTGGAGGGGATTTTGGAGGACTACGCCCAGAGCTTCATGCAGAGGCAGACCTACGGGACTGTAATCAAGCCGAATGAGAGTTCCGTGGTGATCGACGGGGACGACGCCAGCTTCGAGACCTGGGTCAACGTAGTCGTCTTCACAGTCGCCCAGGGCAAGGAGACGCCCACCTCACGGGGACTCGTAAACTCGACAGACCTCTTCGAAACGTCGTTCCGGGCGGATGGACTGACCAGCCTGATCTCGGAGGGGAAGAACAGCAGGGACAGCCTGAGAAACTCAATAAGTGATGTGGCGGCAGACATAGACAGCATAAAAGACACGGACGACTGGGTAGAGGAGTTCAAGGAGAGGATAGTGGACCCAGGACAGAAAGGCTACTATCCCGGCGGCTACGACATGGAAGTCGACGTGCTGGAGTTCGAGAACGCCACAGACTGCGAGGACGTCACCATAAAAGTTAGGCTCTCCACGCAGTCTTCAGACTACAAGATCTACACGCCGGACGGAAGGCTGGCAAGCGTGCCCCTAAACCTCACTTTCCTTGTGCAGAACCGCTATGTCAGGCCATAAGCCATAAGAGGGGGTTAGGTGGAGTGAAATTATGAGGCGGGGACTGATAGGGCTCCAGACCATCATCTTGCTCTTGAGCCTCGTCTCCATGGTAGCCTTCCTGACCATGAGGGACGAGCTGAGGGGCATTGTCTACCAGCTGCCGAGGGTGGCCTCCAGCTACCGTCCCAAGTTGCAGAGGATCTGCGAGGAGGGGCAGGACGAAGAATACGTTACCCTGCCAGCGCCGCCGCCAGGCGTCGTCATACTGATGGACAACTGCGACTCCATCAACAAGAAGTCCATAACGCGCACCAGCATCAAAGTCGCCTACACCGTGGCCGCCATCCTTGATGTTAGGAATAGCATAAAGAATCTTGGAGTTGTCAAAGAAGCGGCAACTGGCCTCACACTGTGGCAAAGCGTAGAGGGCATCAGGAGGGTTGCTACTGTAGTGAGAACAGTCTGGCCGGTTGCGGTGCCCATCACGCGAGGTGTGGTCTGGTCGATAGCGATGCAGTTCGACCCAAATCCAGACGAGATACTTTCGCAATACGAGGCGGCGGTGGAGGACACCAGCCTCGTCTTCGCGAGGATCTTGAATGAGGGTAGCTCAGTCATAAGGGTCCCAGTCGGCGTGGATGAGACAATAATCGTCTCCTCCTACACCTCAAGCGCGGCAGACTTGGAAGATGACACTGCAGTCCTGGCTGCAGGAAAGGCCCAGAGCTCCATGCTCGCCAACTACAAAACGCTGAACAGCCTCCTGACCACACTCTTCCTCTCTTTCAACGACAAGCCCTATGCCGACGCCCACTTCGTCGAGCTCGGGAGCATGAGTCACACCTTCGTGGAGATAGACGGAGAAGTCACTCTCAGACCAGACCACGCAAAGCGGCTCTTCAACGACTTCGCCAGGAACGCCAAGGACATATGTGACGAGTCTGTGTCGGAGGCAGACAGAGACCATCCTGAATATCAGACGCTCTTCTCGAGATGCCAGACGCTGGAGGACGCGCTAGACGACAGAACGCTTCTCCTCAAAGACCAGGACATAGTCCTCGCCGCAGACAACCTCGACCCCTGGAAAAACGTGACCGCATACATCTCTGACGTCGTCCCCTTAATGGAAGAAGCCTGCGAGGCGCAGAAGACCGTTCTTGGCGAGGGGTGGGATGAGAGCTCCAGAAAGAACCTCTGCAACTATGAAAGCTTCGTCAGCTCCAAAGTCAGGTCGATCCAGAGCGAACTGGCAGACGCAAGCGATAACTTGAGAACTATGAAGGCGGCGAGGGGGTCTGTAAAGAGCGTCCTGAACAAGGACTTCGTGACAAAGAAGGACGAAGCATCCACTCAAGGTGTGGATGTGGAGGCAGTCAACGTCACACAGGGGATAGTGGAAGGCCGATGTGTGGGGACGGAGATCGACCTGCACGACGACGACGGAAACGTACTCACCAACCTAAGAATTCCCTTCTGCGCATTCCAGATCAGTTGCCAGGAGGACGACCTCACCACTATGGGCTACGAGGAGAGTTGCATGGCACAGCTGATCAACATAAAAGACGAGAAATACCCATTGGGCGGGGACTTGGTATCCATAGATGCAATGCCTGCCGACAAGCTCGATCTCTCAACAGCCCAAATTCTTGGCGGCTATTTCGGGAGGATAGCGACAGGATTCGCAAGGGGGTTTGAGAGCGCATTCGCCGGCTTTTCGGCAATACCACTGTACGGCCAGAACTGCGGCGGGGGAGGGGACGCAAAAAAGAAGCTGGTCTTCTGCCTTGAAGCAGAGGAAGGATGTTTGGCAGCTGACGTTAACTGCAGGTTCTGCTACACTTTCAGCTGCAACGTGCCCGTCTATACCACTCCACAGCCGAGGTTTGGTATCTCCATGCAGCACACTGGAGACGAGCTGCTCGTGAAGGGCAACTTCCTGCCTATGTAGGCCTGACTACTCTTCTTCCTCTTTCTCTTTCTTCTTCTCTTCGCCCTCCATCATCTCGCCCGCCTTCTTGAGGGCCATGGGGTAGAGGGCGCCGCCCATCTTCTCAGAGTGGTGGGTTGACGAGGAAGAGAGGTTCTCTGCCAGCTTGGCGAACTCCATGGGGAAGAAGACCTTGCTTCCCTTGCCCTCGGAGATTTTCGGGAGCGCCTCCTTCACGTAGAGGTAGCCGAGCGCCCTCTCGTCCAGCTTGCGGGTCGCGTCGGCGAGGGCCTCTATCACTGTCTTCTGGGCCCTGGCCTCGTACTGGGCAGTGGCCCAGTCCTCCTTGGCCTTCCTTCGGCGGTGCATCGCCTCCTGGATGGTCTCGGGCACAGAGATGTTGGTTATGGCCACATCGATTATGTCGATCCCCCACTCGTGGGTGAGCGGCTCTATCTTGACCTTCACTATGTCGTTTATTTTCTCTATCTCGGCGTAGAGCTCGTTGAGAGTGAGGTCGCTCGCTATGTCGCGCAGGGCCGCGTAGACGTAGCCGCTGACTGTCTCCTCGAACTCGCGGACTTTGAGTATCGCCTTTGCTGGGTCGAGTATTTGGTAGTAGACGATTGAGTCGATTGTGGTCCTTATCTCGTCGCTTGTGATGATGGGCTGTGGCGGCAGGTCGAACGACTGGACGCGCAGGTCGACCACCCTCATGTTCTCGAGGAGTGGGACGAGAAATACCCAGCCGGGGCCGGCGATCCGGTGGAAGTGGCCCATGCGGAAGACGACCGCCCTCTCGTACTCGTTGATCTCCCTGATGAGGGAGGACTGGCGGAGGACCTGTATGACCAAAACGACCGCTGCGACCGTGAGGAGGGCGTATGTCGCCTTCTTCATCACGGGGACGAAGTAGGCGACGACGGCGAACATGATGAGCAGCATGAAGATTGTCTCTATGCGTGCCTGCATGAACGAGCGGACGACCTGGAATTGGGATTTAGCCATACACGCCTTCACCCCCTGCCGAGGATATATGTTTAGCGCCTCCCCGGCAGTCCCTCAAGACCACCATGGAGTAGTTACACAAGGACTGCTTATAAAGGCTACCCTCACGACATCTTGTTGATGGAGAAGAAGTGGCCGAAGAAGTGGAAGTAGACCTTCTCCCTGTCGAACTTGTGGAGGACGATCTTTCTCTCGTTCCTGTACATCGTGTCGCCGAAGAACTTCTTTACCACGGAGTCCATCAAGTCGCGGATCCTCGTAGCCCTCGACTCAGTGGGGTCGTAGATGCAGGAGCTGGCGATGACGTCCTTGGCCATCATGAAGTTGAGGAGGTACTTGTCCATCGCCTCCTTGAAAGGCCCCCAGACCTCCGCCTCGAATGCGTTGTCGCTGTGCTTTTTCTGGTTGTGGACAAAAGTGACGGCGAACTTGTCGACGTAGACGCGGACCTTGAAGTGTGGCGAGATCATCAGCTGCTTCAAAAGCTTCTCGTCCAGTGCCTTTGGGCTCTCCCTTATCTCAGTCCCTCCCTGCGTCTCGTAGCCGACCTCCATCGGCTTGGTGGACGCGAGGTTGATGGAGCGCTTGCTGCCGGTGTAGAAGATGGAGGTGAGGCGGTTGATGATGGCGAGGATCTGCTGCTTGGCCTGCGGGCCGGTTATGGTGGTCCCGTAGGTCATCCTGTAGATCAGCTCGCCCATAGCTTCTCTCGGCAGTGAAGCTATTTAAAATTGGCGTCCAGCCGGAGGGGGATGGGCGAGGGTTGCGGACTTGACGAGGACGCGGAGAGGCTCTCGGCCTGTTCCGGCGAACTCTCTCTCGGCTGCAAGCTCTGCGCCCAGGGCGCGAAGATGGTCCTCTTCGTGACTGGCGTCTGCGGGAAAGGCTGCTTCTACTGCCCAGTCTCCTTCGCGAGGAGGGGGGACCAGCCCTTCGCGAACGAGAGGCCAGTGAAGAGCGTGGAGGAGGTCTTGGAGGAGGCGGAGAGGACGGGGGCGAAAGGCGCGGGGGTGACTGGAGGCAACCCCCTCGCAAGGCTGGAGAGGACATGCCTCTACGTCTCAAGGCTGAAGGAGGCTTTCGGCCAGGGGTTCCACATCCACGTCTATCTCCCGGAGGCGGACGAGAGGGAGCTGCTCGCCCTCGACAAGGCAGGCGTCGACGAGGTGAGGTTCCACTGGGGAGACCCGGGGAAGGCGGCAGAGTTCGCGTGGGATGTGGGGGGCGAGGTGCCTGTGGTCCCAGGCTGGAAAGAGAGGACAAAGAAGTTCCTGGATTTGCTGGAGAAGAGGGAGGCGACTTTCTGCAACCTCAACGAGCTCGACATCTCCGAGAGCAACGCGGCGGAGCTGGGCAGGCGCGGCCTGACGCGGAGGGAAGCGAGGAGCTTCGGCGTGGGGGGTAGCGAAGAGCTGGCCATGGAGATCCTGAAGAAAAAGAGGGCGCTCTCCATCCACTACTGCTCCAGCGCCTTCAAGGACGCCATCCAGCTGAGGAGGAGGTTCATCAGGACTGCCGCCAGGGTGGCGGAGGGCTTCGAGGAGGTGACAGACGACGGGACTGTGGTCTCCGGGGTCTTGGAAGGCAAGGTCGATCTTGAGGAGCCCCACTATTTTTGGGAGGGCGAGACCTTCTGCGCCCCGGAGGTTGCGAGGAGGATGGCTAGGGAGAGAAGAGCGAAGATTGTCGAGTGGGTGCCGACGTGGGACAGGGA
Source organism: Candidatus Undinarchaeota archaeon (assembly GCA_964527545.1). GTDB lineage: Archaea > SpSt-1190 > SpSt-1190 > DYHY01 > CAZGQF01 > CAZGQF01. Next base: position 154,288 of record CAZGQF010000001.1, read on the forward strand.
AGTGAGGGAAGTCACTCCCCTTTAGGCGGCAGGATCCCCTTCTCCACTGCGCTCTCCGGATGGTACCTCGGAACTCCGAGAGCGTCGAAGACTGGGAAGGCGGTCTCGTAGAAGACCACTCCTTCCCAGAGAGTCAGGTCGTCCAGCTCCCTCACCAGGAAGAGGACCGCTATGGTGGCCAGTGAGAGCGTGAGGGAGAAGAGAGAGCCAGCGAGGCCCGGCTCCCTCAGCATGATGAGGAGGACCACGATGAAGAGGCCGAGGAAGTCAATTATGGCCCTAAGGTGGGAGATCATCCCGCTCTTCGCGAAGACGAAGACTTTCATCCTCTGCGTGGTGAGGCTGTCGACGTTCTGGTAGATCTCCGCCATCAGGCGGTTGCGCACTACGCTGTCGCCTTCCGGCTCAAGTCCAAAAACAGAGTCGACAAGGCTGTTGAACTCCCCCTCGCTGGCCATGTTGTCCTTGATTGGCGTGGAGAGGACCTTCTTCAGGTAGTTCTCCATCGCCTCCTTGAAAGGCTCCACGCTCTTCTTCTTGCACTTGTTGGAGAAGAGAAGGAGATGGCGCAGAGTTGCCATCTCAGCTATGATTGCGTTTCTTATCTCGTCGTACCTCTGCCAGAGTATTGTGATGCTGAAGCCTGCGAGGACGCCGAAGAGGAAGGCGGAGACGTTGAGGAACGTCTTCAGCTCCTCGGAGGGAGGGACGGGCGCAATCAGCTTCTGGGTGGCGAGGAGGAGCAGAAAAGCGATGAAGAGACCCTTGAATGTCCACCTGCTCCTCTCGATGCGCATGCCATTATTCTTCTCGGATTGATATTTAGCGGTTGGCCTATTCCACGGTCACCGACTTGGCCAGGTTGCGCGGCTTGTCGACGTCAATCCCCTTCGAGACGCCGACCTTGTAGGCGAGGAGCTGGAGTGGGAGGGCGTAGTGGATGGGGGCGGCCGAACCGAGGTGGTAAGGGACCTCTATGGTCGCCTCTGAGAGCTCTCGGAAACGCTCGTCGCCTTCCGGGCAGATGGAGATTATCTTCGCTCCCCTCGCCTTGACCTCCATTACGTTGCTCATCATCTTGAAGGGCTTGAAGCCGCCTATTGCGACCACCCAGGTGCCGTCCTCGACAAGGGCGAGGGGGCCGTGCTTCAGCTCGCCGCCTGCGAAGCCCTCTGCGTGGATGTAGCCTATCTCCTTCAGCTTGAGAGCCCCTTCCAGGGAGAGGCCGTATCCCTGCTCCCTGCCGATGAAGAAGAGGTGGTCAGCGTCCCTGACCATCTCGGCCGCTTTCTCAGTCTGGGACTCCACATTTGCGACGAACTCCTCGAACTGTTTCTCGTCGATGGAGAGGCCGCGGGTAAGTGCGGTGAGCGCCGCGACCTGGGCGGTGAACGTCTTGGTAGAGGCGACGCCTATCTCAGGGCCGCACCTCGTGTAGATCACCTCGTCCGCCAGGCGGGCGAGGGAGGAGCCGACCACGTTGGTGAGCGCTATCACGCGGGCGCCGCGGGTCTCTGCCATCTCCACTGCGGAGAGGGTGTCCGCTGTCTCGCCAGACTGGGAGATTGCCAAAACTGTCGAGTGCTCGTCGAGGAGGGAAGCGAAGGGCGAGAACTCGCTGGAGATGACGAGGCGCGCTTTGATGCCCTGTCCTGCAAGAAACGGGAGGGCGATCATGCCGGCGTGGTAGCTGGTCCCGCAGGCCAGTATGTAGAGGTCGTCGCCGAAGTCGACGGAAGGTGTGAGCCCTCGCAGAGTCTCAGAGATGGTCTTGGGCTGCTCGTGGATCTCCTTCAGCATGAAATGGTCGTAGCCTCCCTTCTCGGCCTGCTCCGCAGACCACTCTATCTTCACCGGTTCGCGGGAGACTGGAGAGCCGGAGAGGGAGAAGAGCTCTGCGCCGTCTGCTGTGACTCTCCCGATCTCGTCGTCCTCCAGGAAGAGGGCCTTGTTGGTGTGGGAAAGGAAGGCGGGGACGTCGCTGGCCAGGAAGGTCTCGTTGTCGCCTATGCCCACAACGACAGGGGAGTGGCGCCTGGCCACCACTATCTCGCCCGGGCTGCCCTCAGCGATCACGCCTATGCCGAAGGAGCCCTCCACTTTTAGGAGCGCTCGGCGGACGGCTTCGAGGAGGTCGCCCTCGTAGCTCTCGCTTATCAGGTGGGCGAGGACCTCCGTGTCGGTCTGTGAGCGGAAGTCGATCTTCAACTTGTTCTTCAGTTCCCTGTAGTTCTCGATGATGCCGTTGTGGACGACGGCGATTGTGTCCTCTGAGTTCAGGTGGGGGTGGGCGTTCGCCTTGGAGGGGCGCCCGTGGGTGGCCCACCTCGTGTGGCCGAGGCCGAGTGTGCCGGGGAGTGAAGGGTCGAGGTCAGAGACGCCGCCCCTGTCCTTCTCCACGTGGAGGCTGTCGGAGAGTGTGGCCAGGCCCGCGGAGTCGTAGCCGCGGTACTCGAGGCGGGAGAGCATCCCCAGGAGGATGGGGGCAGCCCTCTTCTTGCCGACGTAGCCAACGATTCCGCACATCCACGGAGGCCAGCGGGGACGGATAAAAGGTTTTTGAACCAGGAACTACTCTATGTACTTCAGGTTTTCGCCAGGGAACTTGCCGCGCTTCTCAAGGTAGTTGAGCATCTCATCAGGCGAGGCGTTGTCCATGTTTATGCCGGGGGCGCCGACCTCCTTCTCAAAGGCGTTCATCTCTGCTTCAATGGAATTGTCACGGTATAAGCTCCTGTCGTAGATGTCGCCAATCTCATCTATCTTCCCCTCGACCTCCTCTAGTGGCCCGTAAGATCCTCCACCCACTTTCTTCCTGCTCCACATCTCAATTGCCTCCGTACCTCTCCTTGAGAGCCTTGTACTGCGCAGTATGTCTCTTGGCAGCAGCTACATACTTGCCTGCCCTTTCCGGATTAGAACCTTGGATTTTCTCAGCCGCATCAAGAAGCTCGCCCGCCGAGAGCTGGTGTTTCTTCATGCTGATGATATTCATGTACTCCTTGGACGCATTATAGTCGTCAACCAGCTTCTTAGCGACGTATTTTATCCCCTGCTCAGCCATTCCTCTCGCCCTTACAAAGAGTAGGCAGACAAGCCGTATAAGTGTTACTACTTATTTGTCGTTAAATGTCGTGGGAGACGCGGAAAAGGGCTCTGCACGCCCACAGAAAGATAAATAATGGAGCTCCAAACCGGCCGCAGGCCCTATGCCGAAAGATCTCTTATCTTTCCCTCAATCTTTTTCATCTTCCCTATCTTTCCCTCCAAATCGGTCAGCGTCTTCATCTTCTTCGTCTCCCCTTTTATTTTGGGGGCTTGCTCCCTCAGACTGTCTGTACTCTTAAACGCCGCCCTTAGAATATCCTCACGTTTCTCTTTGTCCTCTGTTCTGCCGGCCTTCTCGAATGCGGCGGTGGTTGAATCCACTAGATCAAAGTAGCTTTCCTTCATGCTGCCGTACGATTTCCTGGCAGAGGCAATAACGTTATCCACTTTTTGGTAAAATGGCGTACCGGCCCGGGCATCTGTCCCGTAAGAAGTTTTCTTACCCGCATATTTTGTAACCATTCCAACACCTCTACAAATAACAGGCGCCTTTGATTATTAAATGTTGCTACCATTTGATAACAAATAACTGGGAATTTATAAACAACTTTAATTCCCATGGGAATAAAAACTCATATCGACTTCTCGACGCGGCCGTCGACCATCTTGTAGAGGGAGTGCTCTATGCCGGCCGTGTCGAGGAACTCTATGTCGAGGCGGAGTCGGTATGGCGCGTTGAGGGAGAGGGGCTGATCGCAGTCGACCTGGCAGGGGAAGTTGGGGGCTCCGCACGGGTCGAACTGTCCGCTGACAGTGAGGCGGGCGTTGGGGTAGAGGAGGTGGTCGTCCACCTGGTAGGCGTCGCCCGTGGAGTTGCAGAAAAAGTCGGTGGGGTTGTCGTAGAGATCCTCCTGAGGCAGGAGTGTTGTGGACGCCTTGAGGTAGGTGACGTTGAGGGGGATGTCGCCGTTGTTGATGACGGAGAGGTAGAAAGTGCCGTCCTGCTGGAGCTTCCAGCTGTCGACGCCGAGCGTCTCGACCTTGGCCGCCACCTTCTGTGTGCGCTCGTGGACGGCCGATGTTATCGAGCCGATGCCGAGGTGGTTGAGTGCATAGACTGTCCCCAGGATTATGACGAAGACTATGGCGAAGTTGGCCAAATATTCAGTGGAGGACTGGCCGCGCATGGAAAAGGGGAGGGGGAGGGGATTAATTAGGTTTCGGAAAGAGCTACTCCTTCAGCTCTATCTCGATGTTGACTCCCTCTGGGACGTGGATGCGCATTATCTTGCGCATCGCCCTCTCGTCGATGCCCAGGTCAATCAGGCGCTTGTGTATCCTCATCTCCCAGTGCTCCCAGCGCTGTGTCCCCTCGCCGTCCGGAGAGGTGAGTGTGGTCACTCGCATGCGCTTCGTTGGGAGGGGGATGGGACCGGAAAGCTTCACACCAGTCTTCTTCGCGATCTCCTTGATCTCGCCACTCAGCGAACTGAGCACTTCGGGGCTTGTCCCCATCAACTTGATGCGCGCTTTCCTCATCCTTCATGCTCCCTTTACTTGGACACCACGTCGATTACCATGCCGGCGGCGACCGTCTGGCCCATGTCGCGGATTGCGAACCTGCCGAGTGGCGGTATGTCCTGCCTCTTCTCCAGCACGAACGGCTGGGAGGGGACGCACTTCACTATCGCCACGTCTCCCGTCTTCAGGAAGTCCGGGTTCTCCTCCTTGACCTCGCCGCTCTTCGGGTCGAGCTTCTTGACCAGCTCCGTGAACTGGCATGCGACCTGGGCGGTGTGGGCGTGGAAGACCGGCGTGTAGCCCGCCGTTATGACGGTCGGGTGGTTGAGAACCGCTATCTGGGCGGTGAACTCCTTGACCACCGTCGGCGGATTGTCGACCCTGCCTGCCACGTCGCCGCGCTTCACGTCCTTCTTGGAGATTCCGCGCACGTTGAAGCCCACGTTGTCGCCGGGAGTCGCCTCCTTAAGCTGCTCGTGGTGCATCTCTATCGTCTTGACCTCGCCCTTGGCGCCGCTCGGCATGAAGACCACGTTGTCCCCTACCTTGAGGACTCCTGTCTCCACGCGGCCGACGGGCACGCATCCGACGCCGGTTATGTTGAAGGCGTCCTGGATGGGCACGCGAAGCGGCAGGTCGACAGGCTTCTGGGGCGCCTCGAAGTCGTTGAGGGCCTCTACCACTGTCTTCCCCTTGTACCAGTCGAGTTTGTCGCTCTTGTTGACCACGTTGTCGCCCATCAAACCGGAGGCGGGGATGAACTCCACCTTCTCGAGGTTGAAGGAGACGCTCTTCAGGACATCCTTGACCTCTTTCATGACCTTGTTGAAGACGTCCTCCTTGTAGTCGACTGTGTCCATCTTGTTGATGACCACCAGCATCTGCTCCACGCCCAGCGTGCGGGCGAGGAAGATGTGCTCCTTGGTCTGGGCCTGGACGCCGTCCTTGCCCGAGACTACGAGAATCGCAGCGTCGGCCTGGGAGGCGCCGGTTATCATGTTCTTCACGAAGTCCCTGTGGCCAGGGGCGTCGATCATGGTGAAGTAGTACTTGTCGGTATCGAACTTCTCGTGCGCCACGTCGATTGTCAGGCCGCGCTCCCTCTCCTCTTTCACGCGGTCCATGACGTAGGCGAACTCAAAAGTCGATTTTCCGAGCTCCTTCGCCATCTCCTTGAACTTCTTCATCTGCTGTTCAGATACGTTGCCGGAGTCGAACATCAGCCGACCCAGCAGTGTGGACTTCCCTGCATCCACGTGTCCTATGAACACCAGGTTCATGTGCGGTTTCTCGCTTGCCATATCAGTTTCACCTATCCACTGCCGAAAAACAGCGGTTTAAATAAGTTTTCAACTCCGCGCCTAGAGGTAGGTGGTGGGAGGTATCTCCTCCTTCCTTCCCTTCCTCTTCCGTATCTCCAGTATCTTCTCTTTCTGGAGGTTCTTGGGCATCGGCTCGAAGTTGGTCTCCTTGAGAGACCAGAAGCCGTGGCCGTTGGTGGCGGAGCGGAGGTCGCTTGTGAAGCCGAACATGTTGTCGACAGGCATCTCTGCGATGATGACCACCATCCCCCTCTCAGTCTCTATGTTGGCGACCTTCCCCCTCCTCGACTGGACGAGCGACGTGGCAGCCCCCATCTTCTCCTGAGGTGTGTCTATGCGGATGGTCTGTATCGGCTCGAGCAGCATCGCGCCGCCCGCCAGCATGCCAGCCTTTATGGAGTCCCTGACCGCGGGAACGACCTGCGCGGGGCCGCGGTGGATGGAGTCCTCGTGGAGCTTCGCGTCCTCCAGGGAGATCTTCAGCTTGGCGCACTTCTCAAGTGCGAGCGGCCCCCTGTCCATCACGTCCTCGAATCCTGTCTTGATGTGGTCCATGACCTCGTTGAGGGCCACTATGCCGCGGGTCATGTTGAGGAGGACGCAGTCGTTGTAGATCTGGATGGTCCTCTTCGCCTCGTCCTTGCTGAAGCCGCGCTCGACGAGCTCCTCCCGTACCCTCTCGTCCTTGTCCTTCCTGAACTCCATCTCCGGGATGTCGCCCTCCTTGATGGCCTGGTAGACTTCGTCCTCGAGTGGCTCGACCTTCAAAAAGAAGCGGTTGTGCTTGTTGGGCGACTTGCCCTCGAAGGGCCCGCCCTCCCCTGCCACGGTCTCGCGGAAGACCACTATGGGCGGCGACGTATTGACTGGTACGTTGTAGTCGCGCTCCAGGCGGTGCTGCCAGATCTCGAGGTGGAGCTCGCCCATACCGCTGACCAGGTGCTCGCCCGTCTCCTTGTTGATGTCGACCTTCACAGTGGGGTCCTCGCGCGAGATGGAGATGAGGGCTTCGACGAGCTTCGGGAGGTCCCTCGCCTTCTTCGCCTCTATCGCCTTCGTCACGACAGGCTCGAAGATGTGCTTTATCGCCTCGAAGGGGTCGAGGTCGTCGACGGAGGTCACAGTCTCGCCCGCAGAGATGTCGTCCATGCCGACGAGGCCGATGATGTTGCCTGCAGGTATCTCCTCGACCGAGACGCGCTTAGGGCCCTTGTAGACGATGAGCTGGGGGATTCTCGCCTTGGTGCGGACGTTGACAAGGCTGACTGTCTCCCCCATCTTGATGGTGCCTGAGAAGAGGCGCGCGCAGGCGACCTGCCCTGCGTGCGGGTCGTTGACTATCTTGGTCACGCAGGCGATCTCCGGACCTTTCGGGTCGCAGGCCATCATCGCCTTTCCCTCCTTGGAGTCGAGGTTCCCCCTCCAGAGCCGCGGTATCCTGTACTTCTGCGCCTCTTCCGGGCCTGGCATGTGCTTTATGACCATGTCGAGGAGGACCTGATGCAGCGGCGCCTTCTCTTCCAAGACTTCCCAGCCGCCCTCCTTCTCGTAGGCGTCGAAGATGTCAGTGAACGTGAGGCCTGTCTTCTCCATTATGGGGAGGTTGATGGCCCAGCGGTGGACGGCCGAACCGAAGCCGACAGAACCGTCCTGTATGGCGACCTGCCACTCCTTCTTGTACTCCTCCGGCGCTATCTTGTAGATCAGGCGGTTGACTTCAGCTATCTGCCTGCGGAACCTCTCCTGCATCTCCTCTGGGGAGAGCTTCAGCTCCTTTATGAGGCGGTCGACCTTGTTGATGAAGAGGATTGGCTTAACGCGCTCTCTCAGCGACTGTCTCAGTACAGTCTCAGTCTGGGGCATCACACCCTCGACTGCGCAGATGAGGACCATGGCGCCGTCGACTGCCCTCATCGCCCGCGTCACGTTTCCGCCGAAGTCGACGTGGCCGGGCGTGTCTATCAGGTTGATGAGGTACTCCTCACCGTCGTAGGAGTGGACCATGGAGATGTTGGCGGAATCGATTGTAATGCCCCTCTCCTGCTCCTCCTCGTCCAGGTCGAGAAACCTCGCCTCCCCTGCCAGCTTCTCGCTCAGCATCCCCGCGCCCGCCACGAGCGTATCCGCGAGGGTCGTCTTTCCGTGGTCGATGTGAGCGCAAGTAGCGATGTTCCTAATCCTGCTCCTGTCATGCATCAGTGAGAGAATCTTATCCTTCATGTCTGCTTTTGCCATTTCTGCACCTGGTTTGAGAGTTCTGTCTTCGGAGTCCAGAGAGGGCTCTTTTAAGGTTTCCCTTTCAAAGAAAGTCTACTTGCTGGCCTCTGCCTGGCGTTCCAGGTTGTTCTTCCTGCTGACAGAGAACGACTCAGTGTCGTTCTTGGAGGCGAGTATCAGCTCCTCCACGAGGGCGTCGACCAGTTCCGGCTTCTTCTTGGCCGCCTTGACAGCCGCCCCCTTCGCTATGAAGCTGAGCGCGAGGTCGAGGCGCCTCTGCGGCGCGACGTCGACGGCGATCGGGTGCCTCACTCCGCCGTACTCGACCGTGGTAATCTCCGCTCTCGGTGCTGAGTTCACGACAGCGTCGACCAGGACCTGTATGGGGTTCTTCTTTGTCTTCTTGGCGACCCTGTCGAAGGCCTCCTCGATGATGTAGAGTATCTTTGTCTTCTTGCCTGTCAGCTGGCGGGTCGACCAGATGTGCTTCTTGCCCGCCTTCTGGTGGCCCGTGACCATCAGCTTGTTGGCGAGCCTCTCCACGAGGTTGACCTTCCTCTTCCAGAACCTGTGGGCGGAGTGGCGGCCGTGGGAGTGGGGGACGACGCACGGCTCCAAGTTGACGTAGTCAGCTATGGACTGGTCGCCGACTGCGACCTCCGAGAAGTCGTACTTGTTGAAGAGCTTGAAGTCGATCTTCGGCCCCTTTTTCTTGGGCGTCTCCTTCTTCTCCGCCTCTGGCTCCTCCTTCTCCTCTTTCTTGTTTTTCTTTTCGGCCTTCTTTTTCGATTTTGATTCCTTTTTTTCGGCTTTTTCCTTCTTCTCTTTCTTCTCCTCGGACTTCTCCTTCTTCTCCGGCTTCTTCTCTTTGGCCTTCTTGGACTTCTTCTCCTTCTTCTCTTCCTTCTTCTCTTCCTTCTCCTCGGACTTCTCCTTCTTCTCCGGCTTCTTCTCTTTGGCCTTCTTGGACTTCTCCTCTTTCTTCTCTTCCTTGGGCCCCTCTTTCTCTTCTTTCGTCCCCTCTTTTTCTTCCTTGGTCGGGGGGCTCATCTCAGCTTCTTCTCCTTCTTTCCCGCGAGGATGGCTGGCAGGGAGACGCCGTTGACAGCGATGACGTGCCAGCGGACACCTGGCAGGTCGCCCCTCGACCTGCTCTGCCTGCCCCCTATTCTCTCTATCAGCACTTCGTCGTGCTCGTCGATCTGGTTGATTGCGCCTTCGCCCGTGCAGAAGGCAGTGACCTGCTTGCCGTTCTTGATCAGCTGTACGCGGACGCACTTGCGTATGCCAGAGTGCGGCTGCTTCGCCTCCACGCCGACCTTCTCGAGAACGAGGCCCCTCGCCTGTGGAGCGCCCTCAAGGGGGTCTGCCTTCTCGCGGGTCCCATAGAGCTTCTGGACGAAGGACTTCTTGTTCTTCCTGAACTTCGACCTCCTTTTCTCCAGTTTGCGGGCCGCGAACAGGCCTTGGGGCTTTTTGCTCATTTTTCTATCTCCACCTTCTCTATGTCGCCGTAGTGGCGTGCGAGGAACGTTTTCATCCGTTTAAGAAGTTTTCCCTTGTCGCTCTTCAAGAGGTAGCGCGCCCTGCTCTTGGCGTGGACCACCAAAACGCCATCCCTCATCTCCACGCCCTCCGGCTCCGCGGGCGATGCGAGGTTGAGGGCGAACTTCTCGAAGGTGTCTGAGTACTCGACAAAGTCGACCCTCTTCTTCAGGAGGCGGGAGAGCTTCCTCACGTTCTCGCCGCCCTTCCCTATCGCCATGCCCATCTGGTCGGAGGGGACGGCGAAGGTGACGTAATCGTCGACGACGCAGTCGACTGCGTGGGCGCCGGTGGTCTTCTGCAGGAGGCCGATGCACTTGATTGCCTCCTTTGAGAGCTTGGCCACTTCACTCACTTATCGCCAGTGCAGCGACGCCGAATGGTCTCTTGCAGAGCTTTCCCAGTGCGATGGAATCGCCCTGAAACTCAAAGACCTCTACCTCCCTTCCCTCAGCGTGCCGCTCTATCTCCTCTCTCCTCGGCGAGTTGGAGGCAACGGCGACCAGCCCTGCCTCGCCCCTCCTCACCTTGTCGAGGGTGCTCTCCGTCCCCATCGACAGTTTACCCTCCTTCATGGCCGCCTTCAGCTTTTTCACGAACTCTTCTTGATTCATAATCGATCACTTCACCAGTAGCTTTACCAGTCCTGTCCCGACCTTCACGGGCTGTCCTATCATCACGTTCTCCACCACGCTCGAGAGGTCGTCCACCTCGCCGCTCATGCTCGCCCCGAGGAGGTGGCGCATTGGCGTCTCGAAAGAGGCGCGTGCCAAAACCGACCCCTTCTCGCCGGCCACGCCGTACCGCCCTATCGCCTTGATCTTGCCGTCGACAGTCATCACGTCAGAGATGAGCATCAGGTGGCGCGTGTCCACGTTGCTGACTCCCGCCTCCTCCAGCGTATTCCTCAGCTCCTCGACTATGGCGTTCCTCGCCGCCTCTATGCCCAGCACCCTCTCTATCTCGTGGATGTCGTTGGAGGTCGTGCGGGTCGCGTCGACGCCCTCCACCTTGAGGACCTTGGAGAGGGCGGTCCCTTCGGTGTAGATGACGAATTCGCCCTTCTCTTTCTTGATGATCGCGTGGGTTATGCCCTTGAGGCCCCTAACCTTGGCCTCCATCAGCTTGGACTTCTTCTTGTAGAGGTAGGAGAGGCCGTGGTCCCTCTTCGGCTCGACCTCCAGCTCCAGGCCTCCGCTGGGCTCCACCTTTATCCCTCTCGTCGACTTTCGGAGCGCCTTGACAACCTCGTCCACGTCCATGTCGAACTCGTCGAGGGAACTCTTGTCGAGCTTGACGGTCAGCTTGAGCTCTGCGAGGTCTGTGGAGACTTCGTCCGCGATCTCGGAGAGGCTGATCTGCCTTATCTTCGAGGCTATCCTGGTCGCCTCCTTCTGGTCGGTGACGCCGTCGAGGTAGACTGTCATCATCGGCGTCTTCGGCGTCCTCCGGGCGTCGACAAGCTCGATGAGCCGCGGGAGTCCCAGTGTGACGTTCATCTCCAGGACGCCGGCGTAGTGGTAGGTCCTCATGGTCAGCTGCGTGGAAGGCTCGCCTATCGACTGGGCGGTTATGACTCCTATTGCCTCTCCCAGCTGTATCTGGCGCCTCTCGAAGCGCTCCTCCACCTCCTTCATCAGCTTCTTCTTCTCCTTATCGTTGAGGCCGCGGGCCTCTGCGAACTCCTCCACTGCCGACTCTATCTTTGGAACGACGCTCATAGTCCCACCTTCTGCGCTGCGCGCTCAAGGTCAAGCCCGCCGAAGTCGGTCTTCGTCGGGTCCTGGCCGTCCTCCCCGTAGGTGAACTGGATGATGGTGCCCCTGTTGTCGCGAACGGTCCTGTCGTACTCGAGCCTCAGGTCCTGGAGGGCGTTGACGAGGCGGCGGTACATGTAGCCGGACTTCGGAGTCCGCATGGAGGTGTCTGTCAGGCCCTCGCGGCCTGCCATCGCCACCCAGAAGAACTCGAACGGGTCGAGGCCGGAGCCGTATGACGAGCGGACGAAGCCGTGGGAGCGCGGCCCCATGTCTCCCCTCTTGAAATGGGGCAGGGTCCTTCCCCTGAACCCCCTGCTGACGCGGCCCCCGCCGACCGCCTGCTGTCCGAGGCAGGCAGCCATCTGCGCTATGTTGAGCAGCTTGCCCCTCGCGCCCGTTATCGCCATCACCACTGCGTTGTTGTCTGGTGTCACCCTCTCCCTCACGAGCTCAACAGCTGCGTCCCTCGCCTTGTTCAGGACGCCCATAAGCTCGTTCTCCAGCGTCTCTGCCGGCGTCATGCCCGGCCAGGCCTCCAGCTCGCCCTTCTCGAACCTGTCGATGAGTTCATCCGCCTTCTTCTCGCCATCGTCAAGGACTTCCTGGACCAGCCTCTCGGCGTCCTCCGGGATTGTGAAGTTGTCGATCCCCACGCTGAAGCCGTACTGCCTGAAGTAGGAGAGTACCATTCGCGTGCACCTGTTGAGGAAGGTGATGCCCTCCTTGGTGCCGTACTCCTGGGTTATGGCGTCGAGGAGCTTCCCGGCGAAGGCGCCGTAGGCTGCGTCGTCGATGACGCCTTTCAGGAGCTGGCCCTTCTTGATCACGACGTAGGCGTCGTGCTCGCACTTCTCCTTCAGGCAGGTGTCGCAGGCGAACGACCTGCAGGATGTCGACTTGAAGGCTATGTTGAGGTCGTCGGGCAGTAGGAATGAGAAGAGCTCCTTGCCTGTATACTCCTTTTTGTCGAGCTCGACCTCCATGCCTGCCGTGAAGAGGAGCTGGGCGGCCTCCTCCCTGGAGAATGAGACGCCTTCCCGAGTGAAGAGGTAGGAGGCGGAGAGGTGGTCCTGATGGCCGCCGATTATGGGACCGCCGAAGCGGGGTGAGCGGAGGTTCTCCTGCACCGCCATCAGCTGCTTGGACTCCACCCTCGACTCGTGCGTCTGGGGGATGTGGAGGTTCATCTCGTCTCCGTCGAAGTCCGCGTTGTAGGGGAGGCAGATGGCGGGGTTGAGGCGGAACGAGTGGCCCGGAAGTATCTTCACCTTGTGCGCCATCAAGGAGAGCTTGTGGAGGGAGGGCTGGCGGTTGAAGAGCGCTATGTCGCCGTCCATCAAGTGGCGCTCCACTATCATGCCTGGCGCGAGCTCCTCGCAGAGAGTCTCCCTGTCAGAGTCCGTCACTTTCTTGCGGCGGCCGTCCGGCATCACCACGTAGTTGGCGCCCTCCAGGTTGTCCGGACCCTTCATGATCAGCTCCTTCAGCCAGTCGATGTTCTTCTCGGTCACCACCTCGGGGACTGTCAGCTCGATCGCCATCTCGATTGGCGTCCCCACGTCGTCGATGTCGATGGAGCTGTCCGGCGAGATGACAGTTCGGGCGGAGAAGTTGACGCGCTTGCCGACCAGGTTGTGGCGGAAGCGGCCCTGCTTGCTCTTGATCCTCTGCGTGAGGCCCTTCAGGACGCGGCCAGCGCGGTGGCGGGCGGGCGGGATGGAAGAGACGCTGTTGTCGAGGAAAGTGGTGACGTGGTACTGGAGGAGGTCCCAGAGGTCCTCCACGATGACTGCTGGCGCACCGGCCGACATGTTCTCCTTCAGCCTCATGTTGATGCGCATTATGTCCACCAGCTTGTGGGTGAGGTCGTCCTCCGCCCTCTCCCCAGTCTCCAGCGTGATCGAGGGGCGGACTGTGACCGGCGGGACGGCGAGAGACGTGAGGAGTGCCCACTCAGGCCTAGCGACCTCGGGGTTCATCCCCAAAAAGACGAGGTCGTCGCCCGGGATCCGCTCCAAGTGGTCGCGGATGTCGATGGGAGTCATCCTCTTGTTCTCCTTGTAGTAGACCGTCGGCTTCTCGAACTTGATCTCCGGCGTCTCTGCGCCGCAGTGGTGGCACTCCTTCGCCTTCCTGGCGAGGCGGTAGATGTCCTTGACAAGCTGCTTCTCCGCCTTCCAGTTCTCACTCTTCTTCAGCTTCTCCAGGCGAGCCCTGTACCTCTCCAGGACCTCCTCCTTCAGCTTGACTCGGCCGCACTCTGCGCAGGTGACAGCGAGGAACTTGTAGATCTTCTTGGCGTAGCGGATGTGTATGACTGAACGGGCCAGCTCTATGTGGCCGAAGTGGCCCGGACACTCCCCGACGTTGGCGCCGCAGGTCCTGCACCTTATGCCTGGGTCGACGACGCCCATCTTCGGGTCCATGAGGCCGCCCTCCACTGGGAAGCCGTCCTGGTCGTAGAGCTCGCTGACTGTGACCTCAACGGCGCTCCTCTGTCTCACGTTGGTTGGTGAGACCATCCCGAACTGAATCTCGCCTACCTGCTTCTTTACGAACATTTCAATCACTTATCCTCCAGCTTGAGGTGCGGATAGATACCGAGTGAGAGGAGCTCGTTGAGGAGGATGTGGAAAGCGTAGCTCATCTCTATGAACTGGACGGGTGCAGACTCGCCGCAGACTGTGCAGTAGGTCTTCTCCCTGTTCTTGTCGTAGACTGCGACCAGGCCGCACTTCTCGCAGACCGGTATGAGCGCCTTGTCGGAGTCGAACCTCTCCTTGAGGACGAGGGCTGCGCCGTGGGCGACCATGCAGTCCTTCTCCATCTCACCCATCCTGAGTCCTCCCTTCTTGGAGCGGCCCTCTGTCGGCTGCCTGGTCAGTATCTGGACCGGCCCGCGGGCGCGGGCGTGCATCTTGTTGGCGACCATGTGCCTCAGCTTGTGGTAGTAGATAACGCCGGAGAAAAGCTCTCCCTCGAAGACCTCGCCGGAGATGCCGTCGTAGAACTTCTCCGTCCCGTCAGGCGCGAAGCCGTGGGCCTTCAGGCTCTTCCTGAAGCCCTTCAGCGGGTTGTCTCGGAAGGCTGTGCCGTCCACGAACCTGCCGTCCAGGGAGCCGACCTTGGCGGCCATGAACTCAAGGAGCTGTGAGACTGTCATGCGCGAAGGGATGCCGTGCGGGTTGGCTATCATGTCTGGGACTATGCCGTTGACTGAGAATGGCATGTCCTCCTGGGGGACTATGGCGCCTATGACTCCCTTCTGGCCGTGGCGCGAAGAGAACTTGTCGCCGAGCTCCGGGTTGCGGTTGCTCCTGATACGGACTTTGACAAGCCGGCGGCCCTCCTCATCCTCTGAGAGGACGACCTGGTCGACAACGCCATCCTCGCCATGGCGCATCGTGATGCTCGACTCTCGCCTGTTCTCGACTCCCTTCCTGAAGATGTCGAGGGAGCCGAGGAAGCGGGGCGGCGATGTCCTGCCCACGAGGACGTCGTCGCCTTTGACTTCAGACTCGACGTGGATTATACCGTCCGGCCCCAGCATTGCGTAGTCGGCCTCTGTCCTGTAGCCGACGCTCTCCTTGTGCGGTATCTCTATGGAGTCCTCCTGTCCGCCGGGGTATCGCTTCTCAACGGCCATGTAGGGCCTGTAGAACGTGGAGCGGCCGAGGCCGCGCTCTATGGAGGCCTTGTTGAAGATGATTGCGTCCTCCATGTTGTAGCCCTCCCAGGGCGCTATCACGACAACGAAGTTCTGGCCGGCTGGGTGGGTGTCGAAGCCGACCACGTCGGTGAGGGCAGTCCTCAGGATGGGCGACTGGGGGTAGTGGAGTATGTTGGAGTAGGTGTCGAAGCGCATGTGGAAGTTGGCTGTGTAGATGCCGAGGGCCTGCTTGACTCCCTTGCTGGCGCCGTAGTTGACTCGGTCGCCGCGCGAGTAGTCCGCGAAGGGGACAAGAGAGGCGGGGATTCCAAGGATTACGACAGGATCGATCTCGAGATGTGTGTGCTCCTCGTTGAGGTCCTCCTCCCTGAGGGCTATGTAGGTGTTCTCCTCCTCACTGGCGTCGAGGTACTCGACCTTCCCGCTCTCGACCAGCTGGGACCATGTCAGCTTGCCGTCATTGAGCTTCTTCAGGTCAGAATCCTTGAGCAGTGGCTTGCCGTTCTCCACCACTATGAGCGGGCGCATCACCCTCCCCGGGTCGGTGTTGACGACGACCTCGTCTCTCTCCCTGTCGTGCGTGATCGAGGAGACGTGGGGTATCTTCCCCTTTCGCTTCATCTCCCTCAGCTTCGAGGACAGTTCCTCCGGCTCCTTGTGGCGGCCGACCAGTATGCCGTTCAGGAAGACGTCCGTCATCTCTTCACCCCCTCGGGCGGCTTGACGCCGAGCTTGTCGAGGATTTCCCGCATCTTCTTGTCGTCGCCGCGGTCGTAGGTCATCTTGGCAAAGAGGGCGAGGTTCTTCCTCAGGCCGATGTTCTGGCCTTCCGGCGTCTCGCTGGCACAGAGGATCCCCCAGTGTGTGGGGTGGAGCTCCCGCGCCTCGAAGTGGGGCTGGGAGGTGGTGAGCGGCGAGAGGACCCTGCGGAGGTGGGAGAGGGTGTCCATGTAGTTGAGCCGCTGGAGGTGCTGTGAGACGCCCGACCTGCCGCCCACCCAGTATCCAGTGGCCAGGGCGGATGAGAGGCGGGAGGTGAGCAGCTGGGAGCGGACTATCGTGGCGATGGGCGGCTCCCTGCCGCGCTTGGTGATTCGCTCGAAAGAGTATTTCATGTCGTTGACCAGGGCCTTGAATGCGGCGCGGAAGAGCTGCTCCACCAGCTCGCCTGCGAGCTTGAGGCGCTTGTTGCCGTAGTGGTCCTTGTCGTCCTCGGAGATGAGGCCGTACTCCAGCTCTATCAGCTTCTCCATCACGTTGCCTACGTAGTGGGCCTTCTCCATGTCGGAGTTCTCGCCGTCGCCTATGTGGGGGAGGAGATACTGATCCAGGAGGTCCTGGACGCGCTCGAGGCGGTACTCCCTGTCCCTCCCTATCTTCATCTGCTTGCCTATCCAGTCGAGGGCGTCTTCCCTGCTGTCCACGCTGTCCGGTATCTCCTTAAGGTTGACTATCACCTCTTCAGCGAGCTCAGGGTTCTCTGTGATGAGTGTGATTATCTGCTGGTCTGATGTGACGCCTAGGGCCATCATCAAGGCGACCGCCGGTATGCGTGAGACGCGGGCGAAGGAGAGCCGGACCACGCCGTTCTTCAGCCTCTCGAATAGGTGGGGCACCCGGAAGCCGGGCGCCTCCGAGAACAGGCGCGCTATCTGCCGGGCCGGCCCCTTCTCCTTGTTCTCCAGTAGGGGCATGTTGGGCTGTAGGTCCTCTATGGCGATCAAGACCCGCTCAGTCCCGTTGATTATGAAGTAGCCGCCCGGGTCCATGGGGTCCTCGCCCATGTCGACCAGGTCGTCGTCGCCGAGCTTGGAGAGTATGCAGGCGTCGCTCTTGACCATCAGCGGCAGGTCGCCTATTATCGCCTCGACCGACTCGCCGCGTATGCCGTCCTTCTCTGTGACGAGTTCGAGCCGGACGGGGGCGGCGTATGTCAGCTCGCGGAATCTCGACTCCATGGGGGAGAGGAGATTGGCGGAGCCGTCCGCCTCCTTCACCACGGGATCGCCAACAGAGATCTTGCCGAACTTGATCTTGAACTCGACGCAGCCCTCGGGGATGATGGTCGGGTCGATGCCGCCTATCTCGTCAACCACTCTCTGCATCCCAACGTTGAGGAACTCGTTGAAGGAGTCGATGTGGTGGCGTACCATCCCGTGCTCTTCAAAGAATGCTCTCGCAAAATTGCCAACTTCCATTAAACTAGCACCTCCAGAGGCGATCCACTTTCGCCAGGTCTCTCTCTATAAGCTCGTCCGCAGGTCGGGACGACGTCCGTGGAACTCCGGTAAAGTGAGTGTGACCGGCCCCAGAAAATTGGGGCCGGTCTGGGGAGGGAGCTTGAGAAGTTTCTTGAGGCATTGAGAGGGGCTGGAGGGGCTGTGTCTGAAAAGAGAGGGCATGGCTTTGCGGCGAGGGCCCTACGTGGGGAGTGGGCCCGACGGGATTTGAACCCGCGACATTCTGGTTTCTTCCCTTGGGGTAAAAGCCAGACGCTCTACCATGCTGAGCTACGGGCCCGAGAGAGGGGGAGAGCGCCCCGGCCGGGATTTGAACCCGGGTCAGGAGCTCGACAGGCTCCCATGACTTGCCTTCCTGCTCTTTCCGGGCAAGAATTAAGCCACTACACCACCGGAGCATATACTCCTCGCGCATCCCCCTGCCAAGTTCTATCTCTCTGTTTTCTGGGCCCAAAGAACCTCCTCCCAATTCCAGCTACGCTTAGCGACCAGCGTATTCAAGGGCGCGAAAGGTCGGTTTATAAAGATTTGGTTATATATGTTCTGCGTTCCGGAGGACGGAGTCTCGGCATCTGGGGAGAAGAAAGGTCCCGCCTCCCGGATTTGAACCGGGGACTAATCGGTATCTGAGCAGTTACTAGTGTCAGCGACACCTGTCAATGACTACAGCCGACCACTCTACCAGACTGAGTTAAGGCGGGTGTGTGGGGAGAGCGCCAGGCTGTTAAAAAGAGTTTCTTTTCCCAAGCGATAGGGTTTAATGGTTGAGTGGCGTGACAAAGCCATGAGAAAGAGAGTTGTCCTGGCGCTGGCCATTCTCGCCTTCGCTGTACCCATGTGCGTGAGCAGCGTGCAGCCGGAAGCGGCCGAGATGGAAGAGCAGACCGAACTGAAGATAACTGCCTATGACGGCTTCGGACTGGTGAGCGGAAAGTGGAAAGGTCTCCTCCCTGCCGGCTACGCGAGCGTGAGCATAGAAAACGTGCCAGAGAGGATGGACGTCTCGACCGTGGTCTTCTCGTCGGAGGGCGTCGAGCTGATAGAGCAGGACTACTCCTACGACCTGGTCAGCAGGGATAAGCTCTACGAGAACTATTTGGGGGAAGAGATAGTGGCGAGGGAGGAGGGTGAAGGCGGGCGGCTGGTGGCCGGTACTCTGCTCTCTTATCAGGGCGACTCCTTGGTGATTGAGGGAAGCGACGGAAAGGTCCACTTGGTGAAGGCAACGTCTGTGGAGCTCCCCGCCCTGCCTGAGGGGCTGACCACGAAGCCGACTCTCACCTGGCTGGTCCGCAGCCTCGGGGGGACAAAAGAGGCTGAACTATCCTACCTCACGAACGGCATCTCCTGGGAGACGGACTACAACGCCTTCCTCAACCAAGAAGAGAGCGAAATGGAGATCTCGAGCACTGTCTCCGTGACCAACGACGCAGGCGCCGACTTCGAGGAGGCTGATCTGACGTTGGTGGCGGGGGAGGTGAACAGAGTGGAGGAGCAAGTCTACCGCGGGATGGTCGCGATGGCCGAGACAGCGAAGGACGTCGGAGGCGGGTTCTCGCAGTCCCAGCTCTCAGAATACCACGCCTACTCCTTGGAAAGGAAGGTCACTCTCGAGGACGGCTCGACCAAGCAGATACCATTCCTGTCGGACGATGTGGAGGTGGAGAAGGAGTACGTCTTCGACTCCAACGAGCCTGTCTACATAAGGGAGACTGGGGCGCAGGGAGTCGCCGTCGAAGTGAAGTTCGAGAGCGGAGTGGAGATGCCTGCCGGCACTGTCAGGGTCTACAAGAGGCAGGACAACTCGCTCAGGCTGCTCGGAGAGGACACCATCAGCCACACGCCGGAGGGGGAAGAGGTCAGGCTGAAGACCGGCGAGAGCTTCGACATAGTGGTGGAGAAGACTGAGACGGAGCGCAGGTCGCTGGGCAGCTGCTCCTATGAGGCCTCGTACGAGGTTGAGGTGAGAAACCACAAGGAAGAAGACGTGACGGTGACGGTGATAGAGAGAGTCTGGGGAGACGTCGATGTCGTGGAGAGCTCGCTTACGGTCTACGAAGACGAGGCGAGGAAGAAGAGCTGGAGGGTTCCCATAGAGGCGGAGGGGAGTTCGACGCTGACCTACACGCTGAGGAGGATCTGCTGAACCCCTCATACCATAAATAGTTGGGAAGGGGTGGCAATGTCATGAAGCGGGTTCTTGTCCTCCTGTTTCTGCTGCAGCTGGCGTTGGCCCTGGAGCTCCATCCCAAGGAGCTCTCCAGCGCGACACTCCGCATCGACTTCACGGGGGAGGGCCTGGTGGACGGGAGCTTCCAGAAGATCAACCTGACGATGTACAACCTCCCAATCTCGGACGACAGGCAGACGGCGAGATGCGACACTTCTCGGCCTGCCAACTACCTGTTCCAGGACGGCGACGACCTCTCCTACAGCTACTCGTGCGTCGTGGAGACCGAGCAGATAGGGACGCCAATCGACGACAGCTCACTGCCGCTCGCCGGCGACCTCCCGGACGAGTTCCTGGAGCAGACAGAGCTGACAGAGTTGAGCCCGACTCTGGAGGAGAAGGCGGAGGAGCTGGCCTCGTCGTCGCTGAGGGAGACAGCCTACGCCATCAACTCCTGGGTCTACGAGACCATAGAGTACGACACAGACTACGCCTTCTCAATCTTCGCCGGGGCTGAACAGGAGAAGAGGACGCCACAGGACACCTACAGCAGGAGGCTTGGCATCTGCGGCGACAAGGCGCACCTGGCAATCGGTATGATGAGGCACCTCGGCATACCTGCCCGCTACGTGGCAGGGACCTCCTACGGACGGCTGCAGGAAGAGAAGTTCGAGAGCCACGCCTGGCTGGAGACCTGGTTCCCTGAGAGCGGCTGGGTGCCCTTCGACCCCACCTACGGCGAATACGGATACGTCGACCCGACACACGTCAAGTACTACCACTCCCTCGACTCCACCTTCCCGGTCTGGCAGACCAAGTACGCCTACTACGACGAGCAGCCGTCGATCACATGGGAGAGGGATGAGACTGTTGATTTCCTGGCGACGGAGAGGGCCGACAACTTCGGGCTTGAGGCGGAGAGCGTGGAGAGGATTGAGTACGACAAGCACGTCCTCGTGACTGCCATCGTCGAGAACAAGCTTCCCATCCCCGCCATCCCCGAGGCCGCCCTCTACTACGAGGCGAGCAATCTGGAAGAGAACTTCCAGCTGGTCTGGGGAGAGCAGAAGCAGCTGGTGGAGCTGGAGGCTGGGCAGGAGGGGAAGGTGAGGTGGGTGCTGAAGGCGCCGCACCTCGAGGAGAACAAGTACTATCTCATTCCCATGACTGTCGCCCTGGAGGGAGAGAGGGCCGAAGTCTCGCTTGAGCTCTACCCGAGGGAAGGCGACGTCCCGCTGGTCAACCTGATAACAGAGGCTAGCACCTATGAGGAAGGCGACGAGGTTAAGATGGCCGTGGAGGTCTCGCCCCCCGGCCCTGAGACTGTGGTCCTTCTGCCGAGCGGGAGAGAGATAGAGTTCTCTGCGGGAGAGGTGAGAAGGGACTCGACAGCGGACGCCCACGAAAATCTGGCAGCCTGGTCCTACTCGGGAGGCTTCGACAGGGCGGGGATAGGAGTGGAGAGGGGGGCGCTTGAGGCGGAGATAGAGGGGCCGAGCAGTGTGGGCGAGGGACAGCCCTTCGAGCTGGTGGTATCGGTGAGCGGCGCGAGGGGCAAGAGCGTGAGGCTCGACTTCGACGGGGAGAGTTCCGTCTCCATGATGCCGGCGGAGTTCCACGTCAGGAAGAGCTTGTCGGAGGACAAGACGCTGACATTCACACTCACCAGCGGCGAGAGGCTGCAGGTCCTCTCCAAGAGGATAACAGTCGTCCCCAGGCCTGAGATATCGCACCGCCTCATCGTGGACGAGAGACTGGTGAAGGGCGTGGAGTCGCGGATGGGGGCGAGCGGCAACGGCGAGGTCCTTCTTGAGACGCCCTACGGTGAGGAGAGGGGGAACAGGACAGTGGTGCTCGAGTTCGTGCCTACGCGCTGTGGGACCAACCAGGCGACAGTCACAGTCACCGCCTGGGACGAGCTGGGCAACGCCTTCCAGCAGAGCTTCCAGGAGGAGTTCGAGGTCGCTTGCGGCCTGGACGCCTGGCTGGCCAGGATTGCGCTTTTCATAGAGGGCCTCTTCGGGTGAGGGGCTACATGGAGCGGAGCCGCTCAATCCTCTTCTCAGTGCTCGGGTGGGTGCTGAAGAGCTCGAAGAGTTTGTCAGCAGTGAAGGGGTTGACTATGAAGAGGCTGGCGGTGGCAGCGTTGCCGCGCATCGGCCGCCTTCTCACGCCGCGCTCCAGCTTCTGGAGGGCAGATGCGAGGGCGAGCGGCTTGTGAGTGATCTTGGCGCTGCCTTCGTCGGCGGAGAACTCCCGTGTCCTTGAGATGGCCAGCCTGATTATGGTGGCAACGATGGGGACGAAGACAGAGGCGAGCAACGCTGCCACGACAGTGGCCCCGCTCCGCCTCCTCCTGTCGCCGCCCAGGCCGAACCAGCGGAGAGAGTAGGCGAGATAGGCGATGGCGCCTGCCACGACCGCTGCCATCGTGCTGATGAGGGTGTCGTAGTGCTTGATGTGGGAGAGCTCGTGGGCGAGGACGCCCTCCAGCTCGTCGTCGTCGAGCAGGTCCGCTATCCCAGTGGTGACTACGACAGCGGCAGTCTTCGGCGAGCGGCCGGTGGCGAAGGCGTTGGGCGTCAAGGAGTCGACAACGCAGACCTTGGGCATCGGGAGGTCAGCGCGGTCTGAGAGCGTTCTGATGAGCCTGTGGAGGCGGGGCGCCTCTTTCTCGCTAACCTCCTTGGCGCCGTACATCCAGAGCACTATCCTGTCGCTGAACCAGTAGGTGAGCATGTTGACAACGAAGGCGAGCAGGAGGGCCGGCAAGGCCGCCTCGGGTGAGCCGCCTATGAGGATGCCCATGCCGACCAGTATTCCTGTCAGGACGCTCATCAAGAAAAAGACCTTCGCCAGGGCCATGAAAAGGAGGGAGGAGGACGGGTTAAAAAAATGTCGCCGCGAAACCAATATTAAAGGGGAGGTCGAGTCAGGGCCATGTCAAGCGAGATAGTCTTGCGCATCAGCAGGCAGGACATAATCTACGTGGGGGTGGCTGTCCTCTTCTTTTTCGCAGGATTCCTGACCAGGGAGGCGATGGGAGAAAACTGGCGACTGCCGGAGTGGGGGGAGGAAAAAGAGAGCAGGGCGGCACTCATGTCAGGGAACGTCTCTCTCGACGACGACCCGAGGCTCGGGAGCGAGGGGGCGGCGGTGAGAGTTGTCCTCTTCAGCGAGTTCGACTGTCCATACAGCGCCAGGGCCGCGCCACTCGCCAGGCAGCTCCACGACGAGTACGGAGAAGAGATCGTCATCGCCTTCAGAGATTTCCCTCTCGGCTTCCACGAGACCGCCCAGAAGGCGGCGGAGGCGGCCGAGTGCGCGGACGAGCAGGGGATGTTCTGGGAGTACCACGACAGGCTGTTCGAGACTCAAGGTGCGCACGACGTCGCTGACCTGAAAGGCTACGCAGCGGAGCTAGGCCTCGACACTGCCGCGTTCGACAGTTGCCTGGACAGCGGGGAGATGGAGGGCGAGGTGGCAAAGGACTTGGCTGCCGGGGGGGCGGCCGGAGTCAGCGGGACACCGACATTCTTCGTAAACGGCGAGCCCATCGTCGGCGCCCAGCCATTCGAGGTCTTCCAGGAGAGGATAGGGCCGCTCCTCTCCTAGGAAAGATTTATAACTACTCAATAATTGTGAAATCCATGGTGGAGAGGGAGCCCCATGACCTTGAAGGCTACGAGATAGAGGTCGACTGGGAGGCCCTTGAGAAGACTGAGTTGGAGATGGCTGAAGAGTGGGACAAAGAAGGCCTCGAGGGTGCTTACTTGGGTTTCGGAGAGAAGCGGAAGGGAAAGATAGGGTTCAATCTTTTCATCCCCTTCCCCGACGATTGCTATTGCCGCAGGAGTGAACGATTCTTCTCGATAGACTATGAAAAACTGAATGAACTGTTCGAGGGATACAAAAAGGAGGGCTACTCCCACATAATGCTAGGCCATTTGGATCCCGTGACCCCCGAGCTGCTCGAGAGGGAGAAAAAGCCCTTGGAAGAGACAAAAGCCGATCTTTTTACCATCTCTGTTGTCTATAGACCGGACAAAAGGACTGTTTTTTCAATCAAGAACGGAAAGGCTAAGAACTATGCTTTTCACTAATATATTGCCACCTATAAGTGGTAAAATATAAAAGGTTGTGTTGCTTCTCTCTATTATGGCAGAGGCAAAAAGGCATAGTCAAAGAAAAAATGAAACAATAGTCGACGCGGATGAGCTCTTCAGGCTCTACGACATGGCTTCCGACAGCGAATTCATGGAGGACCTAAAAAGAAGGGACAGCGAGAGCCACAAAGCCCTAAAAACCATCAAGAAATTCGGCGACGAAGCCGCGGCCGGCAATAAAGAGAAAGAACTGGAACTTCTTCGGGAAGGAAAGGAGTTCTACGAGTTTGACGTGTCAGAGAGGATTAAGTTGATGCCGCTGATCAGGGCAATGGAGAAAAGCTCGAAAGTCAAATACTCAAAGCCAGATGATGTTGGTTCCATCGACACCGAATCCGAACATTTCAAAAAACTCGACGAATTGTACGCGAAGAAACTCGGCCTGTCTGCGAAAGAGGCCGAAGCAAAGAAGCCCGAGCCAGGCGTCTCTGAGGAAATCGTAAAGAGGGGGGAGAGTTTGGGCATAGGTGGAAAAGAGAGAGAAAGACCTGAAGAGTACGACTTCGTGGAGCTTAAGAGAGCGAGTTTCAAGGGGACGCCTAAAGTTGTGGCCTACGTCGAGCTGACGGAGGGGGGCGCTGAAGTAATTGCCCCAGTCACATCATCGACTGCAAAGTCCTACACTGCCTTCGTGACAGAGAAGGGCGGCATCACGCCTGTTCCCGGCGCTACAGAGAGTCAGAGAAAGGCGATGGAAAGGATAGCAGAGAGCTATTCTGAAAAGGGCGCCGTCGATTTTGGGGCGGTTCCCGTACTGCCCGCAGAGGTCGCTCCTACCGAAGAAGCTCCCCAGTACAAGGATCTGTCGAAACCTCCAACGGCGCCTGAGGGGTTCGTTCCTAAAAGTAAAATGAAAGGCCCGAAGAAAGTCGTTAAGAGCGATATCAAGGAGATGGTGAAAGACATCGGCGAGGACTTGGAGAAGTTCAGGGAGATGCCAGGCAGCTACTTTGGAAAGGAAAAGGGTTCTCAGGAGGACCTCTACAACCTCTTCAAAGGGATTGCTGAAGAGAGGCCAAAGGGCGAACTTTCCAAGGAGGGCAGAAAACTGAAAGAGGCGCTCTACTCTGAAAAGTCCTAGGGCTTCAGCCGCCACTTGACGCCCTCGGGGGTGTCCTGCAGTTCAACCCCGAGCTCTGCGAGGTCTGAGCGTATACTGTCCGACTTCTCAAAAGTCTTCTCTTCCCTCGCCTCTTCCCTCAGTTCAACAAGCTTCTCAATGAGGCCTGAGACTAGCTCGCTGTCTGCCTTTCTCTTCTCGAAGAGGCCGAAGATCTCACCGGCCTTGGAGAAGAGCGAGCGGGCCATCTCAAGTGAGCGGCGGTCCGGCGAGGAGGAGTGGACGAGGCTGACAAGGTCGAAGAGCGAAGCGAAGGCGTTGGGGGTGTTGAAGTCGTCGTCCATGGCCTCCATGAAGCGGAGGTCGAGGGCGTCGATCTCTTCTCTCAAGTCGTCTTTTCCGCCTCCGGCAGAGAGCTTTTCTTCCATTGTACGGAGGCCCTCCATGAGGCGCCCGTAGGAGGCGGCAGCCTCCTCGAGGGAGCGCTCTGAGTAGTCGAGCGGCGAGCGGTAGTGGGAGGAGAGGACAAAGAAGCGGAGGACATCTGGGCTGTGTTCCCCGAGGGCGTTTTTGACGGTGACAAAGTTGCCGAGCGACTTGGACATCTTTCTCCCGTCGATGTTGAGGAGGCCTGTGTGGACCCAGTACTTCACGAAGGGCCTCTTGCCGGTGGCCGCCTCGCTCTGCGCTATCTCGTTCTCGTGATGCGGGAAGGAGAGCTCGACCGCCCCTCCGTGGACGTCTATCTGGCCGCCGAGGTATTTGGAGGACATCACTGAGCACTCTATGTGCCAGCCGGGAAAGCCGCTGCCCCAGGGCGACGGCCACTGCATCAAGTGGTCTTTGTCTGCCGACTTCCAGAGGGCGAAGTCGAGAGGGCTCTTCTTGTTCGGGTCGACCTTTACCCTGGCGCCGGAGAGGAGCTCGTCGGGGTTCTGGTTGCTCAGCTCTCCGTAGTGCTCCGCCTTGGAGACGTCGAAGTAGACTGAGCCGCCGCTCTCGTAGGCGAAGCCCTTCTCCATCAGAGTCTCCGTCATCTGGATCATCTCAATGATGTGGCCGGTGGCGCGGGGCGAGACGTTGGGCCGCCTCACGTTGAGGTCGTCCATGTCCCTGAAGTACTCGCGCATGTAGATCTCGACCAGCTCCATCGGCTTCAGCCTCTCGCGGCGCGCCCTCTTCAGTATCTTGTCCTCGCCGACGTCCGAGTCGCCTGTCAGGTGGCCGACGTCCGTGATGTTCTGGACGTAGAAGACTTCGTAGCCCAGGAACTCAAGATAGCGGCGCAGCATGTCGAAGAAGAGATAGGTCTTGGCGTGGCCGAGGTGGGCGTAGTCGTAGACTGTCGGCCCGCAGACGTAGAGATTGACTTTCCCCTCCTCCCTCGGCTCGAAGACCTCTTTCTTCCTTGAGAGCGTGTTGAAGAGCTTGAGCATCAAAAAATCTACGCGGAGATGTTTAAAATTGTTGTCTGTTTGGAAAAAGAATAAAAATGGGTGGTTTTCCAGAGGGCTACCGGTTTCGATGTAGCCGCGAAAAATTCGCGGCGCCTGCGAGCCAAGCTCGCGCGGTGCGACGCATCGCCCGACCCTCCAGGGGATGAAGGTAAAGGTCGCTTTTTATTTTTCAGAGGCGAAAGGAATTTAACCGCAGTGGAATGGGCCGTGCCGTGCCGAGGTGGCAGAACAGCTATGCGTCCGGCTGCAGACCGGAATAAATGGGTGCGACTCCCATCCTCGGCTCTTCTACTTTAGTGCGAAGCACATAAGCTCAGCGGACTGAAGAAGAAGCAACTTGGCGTAAACTCCCCCACTGTTTGTTACTATATAATAAGTAATTTAAGGGGATAAGGGGGTGGGATGGCATGGACTACTCAGGGAATTTCCCTTACTCCACGGAGAACCTCTTTTTGAACGGAAAAATCTTCCAAGATTCGGTCGATCCGAGAAAGTGGGAGAGGCTTGAGCAGGCAAAGAAGGAAATGAGGTTGGTTGAAAACGACGAGGATCTCTTTCTCTCCTCTCTTGGGAAGTTCGACAAATGTCTCAGAAAATCGGGGGTCTCCAAAGAGGGAAGGGAGACCTTGGGGGAGGAGATAAAGGCAAAGGGTCTGCTCTATGTCGGCAAGTTCGACTCGAAGTTTTCCAAGAGGGGCATATGTGTGACAAACGGCGGGGCGGAAATAGGGAAAGGGTTGGTTTTAGAGAAGAGCTTGGATGAAGCGTTCGTTTTCTCGAAAAGAGAGTCCAAGCGCGTGGTCTGCCACGAGTTTGCTCACGCAGCGAGGTACTTCGCCTTGGGGGAAGGCTATCCAGAGGCGAGGGAGTTCATTGAGGGTT
Organism: Candidatus Undinarchaeota archaeon; assembly: GCA_964527545.1. Lineage (GTDB taxonomy): Archaea > SpSt-1190 > SpSt-1190 > DYHY01 > CAZGQF01 > CAZGQF01. The sequence goes on from CAZGQF010000001.1 coordinate 181,346, forward strand.
TGGAGAGCGGGGAGTTCTATCTGCTGCCCCCTGAGCAGAGAATGTCGCTAAAAATCGAGGCTGGGCGGGCGCTTTATGAAAGCGGTGTCTTGTCGGAGGGGAACGATGAGGCGCTGGAGAGGTTCTATGAAAGTCCCTGCCTCAAGCTCTGCGTTGGATCGCTGGCGGGATTTACGGCTAACGCCCTCGTGGGTCATTGGGCTGGTATGGTCTGCCTTGCGGTGGGGATGTTTGGTACAAGCTGGGTCTCATCGAGACTGAAGCGAGGCCGTTACAGGAAGCAGTTGTCAAGGCGGCTGGAAGAGGTAGACTCGCTTGAGGAGGAGATGAAGGTCTTGGCAGGCTACCCCCTCTACCATCTCTGTTAGCTTAGATTTTCGCTTCAGCTTTTTCCACCAAAGGATTTGGGACCCGTAAAGTCACGAAAAGATCCTTGCCCAATCTTTTCTTCTCAAAAAGGGTTCATATTTTGTCAACAATTTCTTGATCACAAAACCGTCGGCCTCTTTGCCCTCGCAATCCCACATCTGTTCGTCACATCCCAAATGGGAGAAGGCATAGTAGGCCTCCTGTATTTCATCTTCCCCGTGGAGTTCGTGATTGTGCGCACCCTATATATTGTTTCGTAGTTGTACAACTGAGCAATACTGATGAATGGCACTCGCCACAGGGAAAAGAATGTGGGTTTTTGCACTTGAGAGATTTGCCCATCCTCGGCTTCTTCGCTGTCATTTTTCTGGAAGGGAAGAAAAGATATATCAGGGCCGAAGTCGTGTCACTTCCATGGACGGGAGGAAGGCTGTGGAGTCAACCTTCAAAGCGCTCTTCGCTCTGACAGAGATCAGGTTCGTATTGCGCGGGTTGAGGCCGGGGTTCGAGCCGGGCAATGGGGAGAAAAAGAGGCTGAAGAAGCTGATTGCGAAGGCGAGAGAGGAGATCGACAAGCTGGAGGGGTCGATATGAAGCTGGCAGACGACATCGAGGCGAGGTGCAGGGAGGAGCTCTTCATCAACGTCAACCCGATACAGGCGGGGGGGCGGCTCACCGTGGAGGCGGCGAAGGCGCTGATAGCGTATGGCGACGGCTACTCTGTCTGCGACTGGTGCAGAAAGCCGTTCAGGCTCGACAAGATAGAGAAGCCGCCAATCAAAAAGTTCATGGAGGAACTGGCAGAATTCGTGGGGATGGACGTTGCCAGGGTGATGCCAGGCGCGAGGAGGGGGTTCCAGGCGGTGATGATGAGCCTGGTAGGAAAAGGCGACACTGTCCTTGTCAGCTCACTCGGCCACTACACACTCTACCTCGCCGTGGAGGAAACTGGGGGAGAGGTGGCGGAGGTGCCTGTCGACGAAAACAACGTAGTCACGGCGGAGGCGGTGGCAGAGAGGGTGGAGGAGGTGAAGAAGAGAACGGGGAAGCTGCCAGTCCTCATAGCGATCTCCCACTTCGACTACCAGTACGGGAACGAGCACGAGGCGAGGGGGATCGGGAAAGTGGCGAAAGAGTACGGTATACCGTTCCTCTACAACGGGGCCTACACTGTCGGCGTGATGCCGGTGGACGGGAAGAAGACGGGGGCAGACTTCGTCGTCGGGTCTGGCCACAAGAGCATGGCCTCGCCGGCGCCGACAGGCGTCCTGGCCGCCACTGAGGAGATGGCAGAGAAAGTCTTCCGCACAACAAAGATGGAGGGCGATTTGACAGGGAGGAAGTTCGGCGTCAAGGAGGTGGAGCTGCTCGGCTGCACTGTGATGGGGGCGCCCCTCGTGGCGATGATGGCCAGCTTCCCAGCGGTCAGGAAGAGAGTGGAGAGGTGGGAGAAGGAGGTGGAGAAAAGCAGGAGGTTCGTGGAGGGGATGATGAAGATAGAGGGGACAGAGTGCCTGAGCGAGAAACCGAGGAAGCACGCCTTCACAAAGTTCAAGACGGACGGCTTCTACAAAGCGGGAAAGAAGCACTCTGACAGGGGCTACTTCCTCTACCACGCACTGAAAGAGAGGGGTGTAGTGGGGACCTTCCCGGGCGCGACGAAGAGCCTGAAGGTCAGCACCTACGGCCTTTCTGAAAAGGGAGTCGACTATCTGGTGAGAAGTTTTCAGGAGATTGCAGAAGAGAACGGGCTCGAGGTCACTTAGAGACGCGGATGCCCACGAATGTCGGCCCCTCCACGCGGAGCCTCTTCTGGCGCGAAGTTATGTAGTGGAGGGCGTGCTCGTCCAGGGAAAGGTTGACGTCGCCGAGCGATGAGACCATCTTCGCCCTGATCTCCGCCTCTCTCCCGCGCTCCGCCAGCCGTGCCGCCTTGGCGGCGAGGCCGCTGAGGAAGGTCTTGCCCGTGTCGACGCCCCTCTTCTCTTCCACCCCCAGGACGCTGCCGTCCTCGACGACGACGTGGTTGAGGGCGGCTGGGCCGAGGAGCTTCACTCCCTTTTCCGGCTCGAAGAGCTCGATCTTCACGCCGTTTTCCCAGGCAGTGAAGGCGCATGGGCTCGGGGCGTCCGCGTTCTTGAGGGCGCAGTCGATTATCGCTGCCATCATCCTCTCGCCCTCCTCCGTGTGCGGCGCCGACTCGTAGTGGACCGCCTCAGCTATCTCCCTGTCGGTCAGCTCCCAGGGACCGTAGAACTGGGGGTAGACCAGCTCGCGGATGTCTTCCTCGTCGTAAAGGATCATGGCCAGCCTCTCCACGCCGAAGCCGTTGTTGAGGACTGGCCACTCTATGCCAAACTGGGCGAGGCTGGCAGGAGAGTAGATCCCGAAGTCTGAGACCTCCAGGAAGTCGCCTGTCGACGGGTGGCGGGCGAAGGCCTCGAAGTGCTTCCCCGGCGCGTAGTAGAAGTCGGTGCCGGTCTCCTTCCTCTCGTACTTGAAATCGTCGAAGCCGAGGGGCTCGAGGATCTTCTCGACTATCTCCTTGCCCGTCTCTATGGAGACGTCCTCGTCCATGATGACGCTGGAGGCGGAGGAGTGGACGCGGAGGTGGCTGGCGTCCTCTCTCTGCTCTCTCCTGTAGCGGAGGCCTATGGAGAAGAGGCGGATGGGGAGGGGGCGGCGGTTCTGGAGTGCGGCGAGCGTGTGGAACCAGCCCGCCGTCATGTGGCTCCTGAGGGTGAGGTCTGTCGGCTCAGGGAAGGGGTCCCTTATCTCAGGGAAGACTTGGGAGAGGGCCTTTATGGAGAGCTCCTCGCTCACGCCGAGCGCCTGGCCTATCAGTCCTGGGAGGTCGTCGCCCTCCACCTCGCCGCGCTTGTAGTCCTGGAGGAGCGACCTCAGCTCTTCCCTCTTTCCGTCCATCCCTATTCCCAGCTCTTCGAGCTGGGCTATCTTGTCGTCGCCGAGGCCGACGTTGGGGCGGGGGAGGCCGGCCAGGAAGAAGCACCTGTCGAGGAGTGCGTAGCCTGCAGGGCCCCACTCCTTGATCACGTCGCTGGAGGGGATGATTGTGCGGTTCACTGCCTCGTCGAAGCCGAGCGAGAGGTGGGCGTCCCTCAGCTTCTCCACCAGGTCGTTGAGGGGGTGTGGACTGCCCTTCCCCCCGAGAGGGGAGGGGGTGGGCGGGCGGTTGTCCACGAACCTCGCCCCCGCCTTCCAGGCCTCGGAGAAGTCTTTCTTGGAGAGCGACTTCAGGTCTTCGACAGGTATCTTCATCGCCGTGGGGGGCGGGAGGCCACTAAAAGGTTTGCGCAGGGGGAGGCTTATATGGCAGCGGAGAGGGGAGGGGCCATGCTGGTGGGAGCGCACGAGTCGATAGCTGGCGGCGTCTGGAAGGCGCTGGAGAGGGGAGAAAAGGACGGCTGCGAGGTGGTACAGATCTTCAACAAGAACCCGCGCGGGTGGAAGGCGAGCGAGCTGAGCGGGGAGGACGTTGAGAAATTCAAGGAGGCGAGAGAGAAGACGGGGATGGAGAAGGTGGTCTCCCACCTCTCCTACCTGCCCAACCTCGCCACCTCGAAGAAGGGTGTCAGGGAGAAGTCGATCAAGGACTTCATACTGGAGATGAAGAGGTGCGAGAAGCTCGGGCTCGACCAGCTTATCTTCCATCCAGGCCATCCAGAGTCGATGGAGGAGGGGATAGGGCTGGTGGCCCAGGCGATAGACGAGATGCACGAAGAGACGAAAGGGAAGGTGAAGACTGTGATAGAGATATCGGCAGGCCAGGGGACTGACGTCGGCGAGTCGTTCGAGAACATCGCTGCCATAATCGACAGGGTCGGAAAGAAGAAGAGGGTGGGCGTCTGCTTCGACACCTGCCACGCCTTCGTGGCCGGCTACGACATCAGGACTGAGAAGGCGCAGGAGAAGACATTCGACTCCTTCGAAGAGACTATAGGGCTAGAGAGGCTGGTCTCTTTTCATTTGAACGACGCAAAAGAGAAACTCGGGTCGAAAGTCGACAGGCACGACCACGTCGGCGAGGGGAGGATTGGGAGAGAGGCGTTCAGGCTTTTGATGAAAGACAAGAGGTTCGAGAAGACGCCCGGCTTCCTCGAGACTCCGCCCTACGAGGACGGCAGCTCTTCGTACCCTAAGGGGCTCGAGCTCCTGAAGAGCTTCAGAAAGTGAGGTCTTCAGAACTCTGCTCTCTTCAGGAGGAGCGCGTTTGCCACCACGATTATGGAGGAGGCGGCCATTATCAGGGCGCCCCACTCGGGCCTCAGGACGACGCCCCAGGGCTGGAGGACGCCTGCGGCCAGGGGGATGGCGATCACGTTGTAGCCCGTCGCCCAGAAGAGGTTCTCCCTCATCTTCTTCATGGTCGCCCTGCTCAGGCCCATCAGTTTCGCCACGTCTCGCGGGTCGTCCCTGGTGAGGACCACGTCGGCCGACTCTATCGCGACATCGGTGCCTGCCCCTATCGCTATCCCAATGTCGGCCCTCACCAGGGCGGGGGCGTCGTTGACTCCGTCGCCGACCATGGCGACCCTCTTCCCCTTCTCCTGGAGCTCCTCGATTGTGGAGCTCTTCTTCTCGGGGAGGACCTCCGCGAAGAAAGAGTCGAGGCCGAGCTCCCCTGCGACGTAGGCGGCGGTCTTCTCGTTGTCGCCCGTCAGCATGCTGACTTCGAGGCCGAGCGACTTGAGCTTTTCCACAGCCTCATAGGACTCTTCCCGTATCTCGTCGTCGAGGGCGATCAAACCGAGCAGTTCTGAAGAGGCGAGGAAGACCACCGTCTTGCCGACCTCCTCGAACTCTGTCCCCTTCTCACCAGCCCTCACTCCGTTCTCCTCCAGGAACTCCCTCTTGCCGACCAGTAGGCGCTTTCCTTCGACCTCTGCCTCAGCCCCCTTCCCTGCGTGGGACCTGAAGGAGGAGGCGGACGGGAGGGAGAGAGAGCGGTCTCTCGCCTCCGCTACGATGGCCTGGGCGATGGTGTGCTCTGAGTCGATCTCGACGGCGGCCGCCTTCCCCAGGACCTCCCTCTCGGAGAGCTCTGAGAACGAGAGGATGTCTGTCACGCCGAAGCTGCCCTTTGTGAGTGTCCCCGTCTTGTCGAAGACCACGGCGTCCAAGTCCTTCGCCACCTCGAGTGCGTCGCCCCTCTTGACCAGTATCCCCCTCTCAGCCGCCATCTGAGTGGAGATTGTGGTGACAGTGGGGATGGCCAGGCCGAGGGCGTGGGGGCAGGCGATCACCAGGACAGTGACTGAGAGCGTGAGGGCGAAGAGGAGGGGCTGGGAAGCGAGGAGAAGCCAGTAGAGAAAAGTGAGGAGACTGACTGCCACTGCGACCACTGTGAGCCAGTGGGCTGCCCTGTCCGCCATCTTCTGGACCTGGGGCTTCGCCTTTTTCGCCTCCTCGACCAGGGCGATTATCTGGGAGACTGCAGTCTCCTCCCCGGTCTTGGTCACGCGGACGCGGAGGGAGCCGTCGACGTTGAGGGAGCCGCCTATCACCTCGTCGCCTCTCTCCTTGGGCACGGGCTTGGACTCGCCCGTTATCAGCGACTCGTCCACTGAGCTCTCGCCCTCCACCACTTCGCCGTCGATGGGTATCTTCTCGCCCGGCCTCACCAGGACTGTGTCGCCCTTCTCCAGCTGGGCGGTCTCCACTTCAACTATCTCGTCGTCCTCGATCAGGTTGGCGACGGGCGGCATCAGCTCCGCCAGTTCGCGGAGCGCGCCGGTCGCGCCCCTCACCGCCTTCATCTCCATCCAGTGGCCGAAGAGGAGGAAGACCACCAAGGTGGAGATCTCCCAGTAGAAAGGGGTCGCCTCGAACAGGAATGTGGTGCCGAAAGAGTAGATGTAGCCTGCGAGCAGGGCGATGGAGACGAGGACGTTCATCCCGAGGCTGCGCCTCTTGAGGGATTTCAGGGCGCCGCGGAAGAAGAAGGCGCCGCCGTAGAAGGCGATGAGCGTCGCGAGAGAGAAGAGGATGTAGCGGTCGCCTGGGAAGGGGAGGGAGAAGTTGAGCCAGGACTGGATTGCGGGGGAGAGGGCGAGGAGGGGGAGCGTGAGGAGGGAGGAGAAGAAAAACCTTCTCTTCAGTTCAGTCTCCATCTTCGAATGGCCGTCTTCCACGCCCCTCTTCCCTTTCTCAAGGATTTATCTGTTGCTTCGCCAACTATTTTAAAGGACAGCAATTTGACACCATTATGAAGTTACAAAACTTCGTGGCAATCTTGTTCATCTTCTCGTCCGTCTTCGCGCAGGGCGGGGAGAGGGCCTCAATCAGGGAAGGCGAGAGCGAGGAGGTGATGGGGTTCAACGTCACCGTTGATGCCGTAATACAGCCGCTCAACGAGGTCTGGTTCATAGTGGGGGACGACAGCTTCGGCCTGGAGAACGGCGAGGAGAGGTGCCTCGAAAACTACAGGTTCTCACTGCTTGGCATCTCCGGGAACGGCGCTCCCTCTGAGGCGCTGGTCGGGATCTCGGAAGGCTGCGACATCGACTGGTGCGGGGACGGCGATTGCGATGAAGATGAAGACTGCGGGAGCTGCGAGGAGGACTGCGGCTGTGGGGAGGAGGAGAGCTGCGTCGAGGGGCTCTGCGAAGAGGTGGAAGAGGAAGTCGAGGAGGTCAATGAAACGCTTGAACCTTGCGAGGCCCCTGAAAAAAGGTGCGGGGACGGCAGGTGCGGCAAGCAAGAGACTTGGCTCGACTGCTGCTACGACTGCAGGTGCCCGGACGGAATGAGGTGCTGGAGAGGGGAGTGCATTGAGACGGACGGCTGCGAAAGCGAGAGCGACTGCGGCGACGGCGACCCCTGCACAAGAGACCTCTGCAGGTCTGGAGAGTGCAAAAACGTCGCTTTCGAGGGCTGCGCTCTCGGCCAAGACTGCCTGTCCGAAGGCGCGGAGAGGGGCGGGGAGTTCTGCGACGGGAAGGGTTGGAGAGAGAAGGGTGAGGGGAAGGCAACATGTTCACACGATTACGAGTGCGAGAGCGGCTCCTGCCTGGCAGGCCTCTGCTACGCTCCTCCAAAGGAGAGAGGCCTCTTCTCGCAGGCTGCAGGATGGCTCAGAGGCGTTCTGAGGCTCTTCCTCTGAGAGAAGGGGTTAAATGGTCGGATGGGGTGTGGGAGAGCATGATGAAGGTCCCCCGCAAGAGGAAAAGGGAGGTTGTCAGGAAGCTGATCCACCTCCTCTACGGCCTCTTCTTCGTCCTCCTCTTCTCCATCACCTCGAAGCTCGTCGCCTGCATCGTCATCCTCGCCATCCTGTTCTCAGGCCTCCTGCTCTCCGAGCTCTCACTCAGAAAAGTGGAGCTGCCCGCGGTCTGCGAACTCCTCCACGTCTGCGGGAGGGACCGATACCTCAAGGCGAGGCCAGGAAAGGGGGCGCTCCGATTCACTTTGGGTGCTCTCATCACAAGAGGCCTCTTCCCAACAAAGACTGCTGTGGCAAGCTTCCTCCTCCTCACCTTCGTCGACTCTGCCAGCGCCCTCGTGGGGAGCCACTTCGGCGTCCTCGGCATCCCCTGGTCAAAGAGGAAGTCGATAGAGGGCTCCCTGGCCGGTTTCCTGGTGGGGATAGCGGTGGCTGCAGCCATCCTCCCATTGAAGACCGCTCTCGCGGCAGCTGCGACAGCAGCCTTCGTGGAGTCGTTCGACATGGACGACAGCGTAACTGTGCCGCTGGCCGTGGGAACTGTGGTTTCGCTTCTTTAGGGTTTTCGATAATTGTATCGAAAACGGCAAAGCATTTATCCCGACCACCACTATAAGTCTAAATAATGACGGAGCTGGTTGAGACAGGGATCCCCGGCCTCGACTCCCTGTTGAGGGGCGGCCTCCCTGAGGGGAGCTGTCTCCTCCTCATTGCGCCGCCAAAGGCCGAGACCCACCTGTTCTGCCTGGAGTTCCTCTACAGGGGGACGGAAATGGGCGAGCCAGCCCTGATGGTCACCATGGACAGCTCCCCTGAGATGCTGAAGAAGAAGGGGGGGAGCTACAGCTTCGACCTGGAGGCGAAAGAGGGGGAGGGCCTCTTCAAGTGGGTCGACGGCTACTCCATCCACTCCAACAAGGACGTGGAGAGCACGGAGAACGTGGAGAGGGTAGGCGGGCCTATGGCGCTCACCGACACTTCGATAGCGCTCTCCAGGCTCCAGGCGCGGCTGCACGGGGAGCATGGCTACTACAGGTTCATCTTCGACTCAATCTCCACCCTCCTCATCTACAACTCGCCGGAGACTGTCTACAGGTTCCTTGAGGTCATAGTGGCAAAGACGAGGTCGTCGGGCGGCGTCGGCTTCTTCGTCCTCGGCGAGGGGATGCACGACAAGAAGGTGGAGATGGTGATAAGGCACATGATGGACGGCACTGTCCACATCAAGGACAACCTCGAGATAGAGGCGCTCAGCCTCCCGACTCCGGGCGAGCTGAAGAAAGGCGAGCTGAAGCTCTCAGAGGACGGCTTCAGCGTGGAGATGGAAGAAGAGGAGGTGGAGAAGAGAAGCTGGAAAGAGGAGGTGGAGAAGATGGCGATGGCGAAGAAGGAAAAAACCGCGGAGGTGGGCGTCTGGGAGGACTCCAAGAGGGGCGGCGTCGAGGATGTCCTAGAGAAGAACGCGGCGCCGGCCATCGAAGCGATAGGGGAGAAAAAGTTCACGGAAGAGGAGCTGGAGAGAATGCTGAAAAAGGAGAAGAAGGGAAAGGGGAGGAAGACTGTGGTCTCTGCCATTGAATCCAGGCTGGAGGAAGGAAAATGATAGCTCCAACAGGGATAGCGAAGCTGGACGAGCTCCTTGGGGGAGGGCTCTCCGCAGGTGAGCTGATGCTCTTCTGGAGCGGGCCGGGGATCGACTCGTCGCCCTTCCTCTACACCATCATAAATGCCGCACTGGAGAGAAAGGAGAAAGTCGTCTACTTCACGCAGAACAAGGGCGAGGCTGCTGTCAGGAGGGAGATAGAGAGGTACGGCTTCTCGACGGAAAACCTCCTCTTCATCGACGGCTACTCCGGACTCATCAACCAGCCCTCCAGCGCCAGGTACGTCGTGAAGAGGGCGAAGGACCCGAAAGACATCACCAAGACTCTTGAGAGGGCGATGGAGGCAGGCCCTTCGCTCGTCGCCTTCGACTCCCTCTCCAGCCTCGTCGACGTCTGCGGCGAGAAAGCTCTGGAAGAGGTTGAAAAGTGGAAGAGGCTGCTCGAGGAGAAGGGGGCGGCTGCAGTCTTCCTCTTCACGGAGTGGCCCTACAATGAAAAGCTGCTCGAGATGGTAGGAGAGACTGCAGACACGATAGTCAGACTCGGTGCAGTCGAGAAGGAGGTCATCCACCAGAGGTTCTTCACGGTTGTCAAGAGGGACGGCAGCTGGGTCGACAGGGCAGGCGTCCCCTTTGAGATAGCCTCGCCGGGCGGCCTCCGCATAAGATTGCCCAAGATAGTGGTGACAGGGCCGGAGGGGAGCGGCAAGAGCACTTTCATACGCTCCGCCAGCAACTACTTTGTCGGAGCTGAAAGGGCGGGGACGACAGTGGGGATAGACTACGGAAAGGTCGACTACCACGGTTTCCGCGTCTCCCTCTTCGGGACGCCCAGCCACAAAAGGTTCGACGCCATACTGCCAGTGGTGGGGGCGGGCGCCATGGGAGCGATAGTCCTTGTCGACGCCACCCGGCCCGAGACATTACCCCACGCCGACATCTTCATCGAGAAGGCGGGACTGGAGGCGGTTCCCAGGATAGTGGTCTCCAACCACACAGGCCTCCCCGGCGCGCTCAAGCCTGAAAAGATAAGAAAGAAGATGGGGTTGAAAGGGGACACCCCTCTCATCGCGCTCACTGAAAGAGAGAAGAAGGGCGGCGAGCCGGCAGCCATGGAGACCAAGGAGATCCACAAGGTGCTGGACGCCCTCTTCGAACAGGTGGTCTGAATGGAAAGGAAAAAGGACAGGATAAAAGGGATGCTCTCCAAGCTTGTCAGGGAGGAGGGTCTGGACGGGGCAGTGCTAATCTCGCGCGACGGGCTGGTGATAGTGACGGAAGGGAAGGAACTGGACGCCGTCGCCGCCATGACAGCAGTCGGCGTCGCCTCCCTCGAGACTGCGGCAAGCGAATGGAAGCTCGGACCTGTAGAGAAGGTGGAAGTGGAGACGCCTCAGCACATGATGGTGGTGGCCGATGCCGGGCCAGAGGCGGTATTGGCTGTCGCAGTGAAGAAGGGGAGAGACGTCTCTGAGAAACTGAAAGGGGCAGGCAAGGAGATAGAGAAGGTGCTGGGCTGAATGGCCATCAAGATCGACGTCGAGAAATACTCGCCAATCGCCAAGTTCCTCGGCCTCTCCGCCCTCGTCCTCGTTTTCCTCGCCTTCTTCAAGAGCCCGCCTCCGCCTGAAGAGTACGACGAAAGGTGCTTCTACGACCACTGCGTCGAGAGGTGCGGGGAGATGGAGTACCGCTTCGGCCGGTTCGACTACGGGGAGAGGGTGAGGTGCTTCTGCAAGACCAACATAACTGAGATCTCCGTCCAGCTCTACAGCCTGGACGGAAGCGAGTGCCCTCCAGTGACGAGGGACAGGAGGTGCGACGAGAGCTTCTGCGAAGAGACCTGCATGAAAGACGAGGGCTTCCTTCCCAACCACTCCTCCCTCGTCCTGGAGGACGGCTGGTACGTCTGCATCTGCCGCGACATGGATGTTGGCTGGTACGAGGAGGCCTACCACGTGGAGGCCTTTAAGTGCTCTTCCTGAAAGAAGTATTAATACTGCAAAGCGCTGTTGAAGGTCATGCGGGCCCAGGCAGCTCTGGAGTACCTCGTGATAGTTGGCATGATGCTCGCAATCCTCATCCCCGCCTTCTGGTACTCGCTCCGCACCTCGCAGCAGACTCTCGACCTGCGCCAGACAAAAGACGCAGCCCAGAAGGTGGCGAGGACGGCGGACACTGTCTACGCCCTCGGGCCGGGCTCGAGGATGTATGCCCGGATACGCCTCCCAGCCACTGTTGAGGACGAGCAGGTCGGAAACAACACCGTCCTCTTCCGCGTCGACGTCGGCCAGGGGCCGCAGGACATCTTCGAGCTGACCAAGGGGGACGTGATAGGCGTGCTGCCTGAAGAGCGGGGAGAACACCGCGTACTTGTGAAGATGCTTGAGAGCGGCATCGTCCAGATAGGGGAGGCGATCTCCTTGTCGCCCGACCCTTTCGAGGCGACCATAGCTCCCGGCGCTTGGAACGACTCCCTCTTCAACCTCTCCTCCAACGTCGACTACACAGTCTTCTCACTCTCGCCCTCAATCTCGGGCGAGATAGAGAGCTGGGGGGTGATTGGGGCGGCGGACGCCCTGGTCTCATCGCTTTCCCCATACGGCTGGGACCTCTTCGACCTCAACATCTCCGTCCCGCCTTCACAGGCGGCCGGCACCTACGACGGCACGCTTCTCGTTTCCTCCAACCAGAGCGAGGCGACCTCCGCGATACAGATCACAGTGCCTTCCGTGCTCAACTACCTCTTCATCGACATCTACGGCTATGAGATGGTGGGCGACATCGGCTTCGTGGTCTCCGGCGACCATCTCTCGCAGGACGAGAGGGAGGTTCTTGACTGGCTTGAGAGCGAGGAGAGCGGCGAAGGCTACCTCTGGGACTACGACATCATCTCAGACTCGCCCCCCTCCTCTCTCCGCAACCACTCCGCAGTCCCCCAGAGCTGGGAGGCGACCAGCGGCGGGAGCGGCTACTCCGAAGTCGTCTCGAGCGATGACATCTACGCGACCGCCACTGTCGCCCAGTACGCTACGGAGAACTTGACAGTCCACTTCCCTCCGCTCGGTCTCGAGAAAGACCCTGACAGCGTCAACTTCACGGCTGAGTACAGGATGAGCGCCACTGCAGGCTCCCCCTCCCAGGGCGAGTCCCAAGTCGACTCAATGGACGACGTATCGGACTGGAGCGAGGAGTACGGCGCGACCAACGGCGACTTCACCACCGACTCGGGCACAAAGCAGGAGGGGACTGCCTCCATGGAGATAAGCTATGACTTCCCGGCGCCCGGCCCGTCCTCGAGCGAGGAGCTGACAGACGGCGGCTCGATCTCAGGGCCCTCCTCCGGCAGGATAACGGGCGGCGACCACACAGACACCCACTCCACGACAGACGGCGACTACTACTACCTCGGCTACGAGGTCAACGGCAACTGGAGGAGGAGGAACGGCTGGATGGAGCTGGAGTACGACATCTCTAGCCTGGGCATCGACCCGTCAGACCTGACAGACATCACTCTCGACGCCGACTTCTGCCACTCTGGGGACGAGACGTCGCCGGCCTGCGGACAGGGCGACGCGATGGAGGGCTTCCTCTGGGGCAGCCAGCTTGTCCAGGTCTACGACCACGCCAACTCTGAATGGGACTCGCTCGGCTCCCTCTCCGTCAACACTGGAAGCGACGCGGAGCAGAGCGGGAGCTGGTCGGCATCATCGCCGCTCTCCAACTATGTCAGCGGCAGCGACACCGTCGACGTCAGGTTCGAGGTCGACTTCTACCTCGCCTGGACCTACGACGCCGTGCTCCTCTTGGACTACGTCCCCCTCTCACTCACATGGTCTGGCGGTTCGGAGACGCTCGACGAGTACGTCATCAAGAAGAGCTTCTCCCAGGAGGACTGGACAGGCTCCCAGAACCTCTCTGTCTGGGTCTACGGCGACGCCAACGGCGAGGACATCACGCTCAACATCACCGACTCCGGCGGGGGGAGCTATGAGTGGACGCCGCTCGACGTGAACTGGAGCGGCTGGCAGTGGAAAAAGTTCGACCTTTCCGGGACGAGCGGCGTCGACCTGTCGTCTGTCAACGGCGTCAAAATCAAGCTGGAAGAGACGGCGGCAGGCGACAACCCGTCCGGCACTCTCTACCTCGACGACCTCCGCAGGTTCTACACCGCGGGGGGCGGAAACTTCTTTTGCGACCTTCTCTGCCATGACGGCTCCTCCTGGACCGAGGTGGCGCCAGGGCTGGCCCAGACGTCAGACACCACCCAGCTCTGGGACGTGACCGCCTGCCTCTCGACAAAGGAGGAGGCAAACGACGCAGACCTCAAGTTCTCCTGCTACAACGAGATCTCTTCCGGCCAGACGTTCTACCTCGACTACTCCCGGCTCGACGCCTCCTATCTCGGCCTGGCGTCAGGCGACGCTGAGAGCTGGAACACGTCGACCGGCGACTCAGGCTCGTCTGAAATCCAGTCAAGCAACGACGTCTACGCAGATGAGGAGATAACGCCGGAAGGGACGGAGAAGCTCGAAATCGACTTCCCAGACCTCGGCGTGACTGGCGCTCCCTTCTCTGTCAACACCACAGTGGAATACAGGTACAGCGACGTAGCCGAGGGAGGGAGGGAAGGCGGAAGCGACGTGGTCGACTATCTCAACCTCTTCCCCTCAGACAACCCAGTCAACGTCCAGCTCAACCAGCCCTTCAACCTGACAGTCACCCTCTGGGACCAGCAGGGCGATCCCGTGAGCGGGAAGGAGAGCTACTTCTCGGTCAACAGCATCAAGGACGACAACGGGGCCGCTGCCGCCTTCTCGACACAGCCCGCTCTCGAGTCGGAGCCAGGGAAGTACGCCATCGAGATAACTATGACCTCCGGGAACGACGGAGCGACCTACTACGTCAACGGCGAGTACCTGGAGGGGAGCGTGCCCGACAGGTACCAGATGTGGTGGCACGGGACAGTCAACCTCAACGAGAGCGCCAAGACGGGCGTGGCCTGGGTCTTCCTGCCGGAGACTGACTTCGTGACGCTTCCCTCGACCGGCGGGACCATCAACCTCAAGCTCTACTGCATCGACCAGACAAGCTCCCCGCTCAACTCCCTCTCGACCACAGACTTCAAGATCTCCAATGTCAAGAGCGAGACGGGGAGCGCAGTGGGCGGCTGGAGCCAGGGGACTGTCACTTTCGAAGGCGACGGCATCTACAAAATACCTATCACGTTCTCCTCCCTCCCTGAGGGCGAAAACCTCTTCCTAAGGGGGAACTGGAAAGAGCTGAACAAGGAGATCGACTTCGGCGCCTCTTTCTTCGTCAACTCGTCAGATCCATACGCCCCCGCGCCAGACAACCCCTACGTGCCAGGCTCTCCGGCGGCCGGCCTTGAGTGTGAGCTGGAGTGCAGGGGAGAGGGCGGCTGGTCTTCACTCGGCCCCCTCCCCCAGAACGACAGCGACACTCTCGCGACCTTCTCACTCGACTCCTGCGTCTCCACACAGGCCATCGCCAACGACATCCACACCCGCTTCAACTGCACCAACCACTTCTCCGACAACGCAACGCTCTACGTCGACTACGCCAACGTCAGCGTCGGCTATGTCGGCGAGGAGAGCTGGAATGAACTGAACGAGACAGACCTCTGCGGCTACGGGGCGATAATGGTGGGAGAGCACGAGAGCTCGCTCGACGCGGCGCTCCTCGACTTCCTCGACGACTGCGGCTGCGTGATGCTTGTGGGAGAGGCGGCCGCCTCCGCCCCTGTCTCTCTCGGATACGCCAACTCGAGCTTCTCAGGGCTCAACTCCACGCTCTACGTGGTCGACGACTCAAACTACGTGACGGCCAACTACTCCAACTCCTCGCTCGTCTCCGTCTACTCGCAAAGCGACATGATGTGGGGGTCGGACGCAGACGGCGTTCTCGCCACCGCCGAGGGCAACACTCTCGGCGAGGACGGCAGATTGATGTACTACGGCGTCAGGACGCAGCACCTCTCTTCAGACGGAAACAACACTCTGACCCGCTTCGTGGACAGGTGCCTCTCCAAGTCGGTTACGCCAGGCACTCTCGAAGAGAAGAGCGATTTCAGGAAAAACGAGGTCATCGTCTACCGCATCTCCCTCAGAGACCAGGGCCTCTCTCCCGCAGACTCAAGCGACGTCGACTCGTGGGTCTGGATGGCGAACGGGACGCTGGCCTACCAGAGACTCGATGCCTCGACGTCCGGGGGCGCCCTCCAGGAGAGCTACACCATTCCCTCCAGCGGGCCGTCCGGGACGTGGACAGTCAACGCGACCGCCGCAGGGCCGTACTCCTCTGTCCAGAACTCCACGACATTCGAGGTCGCATAGAACATCAGATAAATATCAGCGGAGAGTCTCCCTGGCATGGCAGGACAGAGCTCTCTTGAAAGCTTGGTCAGCATAGGGTTCATGCTCTTCCTCTTCACCTCCACCCTTGCAGTCGCCTACCAGAAGGAAAGGGAGACATCGCGAGTTGGGGAGTTCCTGGCCAACCGGACCGACTGCGACGCAATCGCCCTTGAGGTGGCCGCGGTCTTCACGAGCGGGGAAGGAACGAGGACCGTCAGGAAGATCGGCAGGAGAGCGGAGGTCTACGGCGATGCAGGCCAGATAGTGGTGGGCGACGTCTTCTGCCTGACCATTGCCAACGTCACCAACGGCACCCACAGCAGCTTCACGCTGGAGGAGGGCGAAGTGGAGATCCTCTCCCTTGGCAGGGAGGTGAGAGTAAGGAATGTCTAGGGGACAGTCCGTGATGCTCGACTTCCTGCTGGCCGCCTTCGTCTTCAGCGTCGTCTTCTCAGCAGTGATGCTCTCCCTCCGCAACGTCCAGGAGACCTTCGACGCGGAAGAGAGGAGGTGGAGGATACAGAGGGGTGCCATACAGGCGGCCGACGTCCTTGTGAAGAGCAGGGGTGTGCCCTTCAACTGGAATGAAAGAGAGACAAGGCTTCCCGGCCTCAAGTCGATGGGGCGTTCCCTGGAGAGCGGCAAGCTCTCCGCCTTCGAAGGCCTCGACTATGAGGAGACGAAGGAGATGCTCGGGCTGGAAGGCCTGGAGTACAGAGTAGAAGTGAAGGGCAACGAGACCTCCATGAGCATGGGAAGGCCGGAGAGCGGCGACCTGCGCGTCGCATCGACAAGGGTAGCCCTCCATAACGGCGAGCCCGTCTTCCTCAAAGTCACAGTCTGGGAGGGTAAAGGATGAGCAGGGGCTATGTCTTCAGCTACGACGCGGCGCTGGGGACGCTCCTCGCCATAATCATACTCTGGGCGGTCCTCTGGGAGCTCCGACTGCCCGGCGTCCTCTCGGAGGTCCAGGTCGTGCGGAGGGCCAACGACGCCCTCGAGGTCCTCATAGAGGGTGGGACCATGGAAAGCATGGAAGAAGGGACGATTGAGGAGGGGATGGAAAAGCTCCTCCCCCGGAACTACCGCTTTCGCCTCCTCGTCTCTTCCCACTCCCACTCTGGCAGCGGCTTCGAAGTTGAAGAGAGCGTGAGCGTGGGAGATAATCTGCCGCTGGAGAGGCTCGACCCAGAGACCGCGACGCCGCTCCCCTTCAGAACGGAGAGGACTTTCGTGACCCTCTCCGGCAACGAAATAGAGTCCTACCACCGGGCGACGATGTGGGTGTGGCTGGAATGAGCAGGGGTATACTCTTCACAGTCAGCCTTACTCTCATCTCGCTGGTCGTCTTCTCCTTCGCCTCCACGATAATGGGCGGCTACGAAGAGAAGCGGGGAGAGGAGGCCCAGCTTTTGGTCGTGGAGAGGGTGGGCAGGACTTACGACAACCTCGAATGGAACGTGAGGGAGATCTTCTCCACCAGCGGTGTGGAGACCGCCTTCTACGGAGACGTGGTCTCTTTCACTGAAGAGCTCCCCAACGAAGAGTCCGTTGACTTCGTCCAGAACGTCGAGCGCTACGCGGAGTTTGCGGAGAAAAAGGGCGTCGATCTGGAGACGGACGAGATGACGGAGTATCTCACCCTCAGGGTGGAGCCATACGGAGGCCTCTACTCGCACGAAGACTATGGCGGCAATGATCTCTTCTTCAGCTCCCCCCAGACTCCAGAGCTCTACCGATTCCACATCACCCTCTCAGACGGCGGCCTCCAGCGGATAGACTGGGATCCGTACGAGTCGGGAAGCCTCCCCGTCAACATCTATGTCCAGGGACAGCAGTCCGGAAACGAAACAAGGCTTATTAACCCCTCTGGGCTCACTGTGGCAAACGTAACGCTTAACGGCAACAGGGGGGTCATAAGCATCCGTTTTGAGGGCGGGAACATGACAGCGACCAGCTACGTCAGCAGCACTGTGGAGATTCAGACCAACGTTACAGTGGATGAAGTCTCCAAAATCGTCCTCCCTGGAGCGCTGAAAGTGTGGGTGCCCGGGACGGGGGCCAGCAGGAACAGCACTGCGAGGGTGGTGTGATGGCCAACTCCAAGAAGAGGGAGAACCTGGAGAAGCTGAAGGAGGGGATCAAGGATGAGCCCTCCGGTAAAAGCGGATTCAGGCTCGAGAAGCTCTTCGACATAGGGACCTATGCAAGCCTCGTGGAGAGGTTCACCTCACACGAGGAGCCGGACCCGAAACCCAGGAAGCTGAAGCTGAAAGAGACGGTAGAGAACTTCTTCGACAAGAACGCAAAACCCACCATAGAGGCGGTCGAGTCAGGGAGGTTCGACAAGGAGGAGCTTGAGGAGCTTCTAGATCACGAGAGAGAAAACAAAGAAAGGAAGACCGTTTTGGGGGTGATAGAGTCGAAGCTGGGGGAGATGGAGACCGTCGAGGACTTCTTCGACAAGAACGCTAAGCCCACCATAGAGGCGGTCGAGTCAGGGAGGTTCGACAAGGAGGAGCTAGAAGAGCTTCTAGAGCACGAAAAAGAAGAGAAAGAGAGAAAGACAGTCGTCTCGGCGATAGAGTCGAAGCTGGAGGAGATGGAGACCGTCGAGGACTTCTTCGACAAGAATGCGGAGCCCACCATAGAGGCGGTCGAGTCAGGGAGGTTCGACAGAAAAGAGCTGAAAGAGCTGCTTGAACACGAGAGGGAGGGGAAGGAGAGAAAGACAGTCGTCTCGGCGATAGAGTCGAAGCTGGGGGAGATGGAGACCGTCGAGGACTTCTTCGACAAGAACGCTAAGCAGATCATAGAGGCCGTGGAGGGGGGCAGGTTCAGCGACGAGGAGCTCGAAGAATTGCTGAGGCACGAGAGAGAGGGGAAGGAGAGAAAGACCGTTTTGGGGGTGATAGAGGCGGTCATCGGCGAGCTGCCCCCTGAAGCTGAAGAGAGAATTGGCAGGATACGCTACCAGGTCGAAGTGGAGAGGGGGAGGAGAGAAGGCAAGACGGAAGTCGAAGTCGTTGACATCGAGGAGAGAGAAGAGTGGCGCGGGGGCATAGGCGGCCACAAGGCAGAGGTCGCAGAGGAAGGGAAAGAGAACTTCGTCGCGCGGATCTTCGAGGAAAGAAAAGAGAGAAAGGAAGGTCTCCTCTCCAAGCTGGTCAGAAAGGTGAAGAGTCTCTTCGGCCTCCCCAAGGAAGAAAAGGAAGAGCTCGAGGAGGTGGAAGGGGGGATCATCAGGCCGGGCGCGGAGGTGGTGGTCAAGCTCGAGGAGGTTGAGGGCTGGGAGGAGAGCGGCAGGAAGAGTGAAGGCGTGGAGGAGCAAGGAGAGAGGGCTGAGGTAGGAGAGTCGTCAAAACAGGAGGCAGAATGTGCTGATGAACAGGCGAACAGGAGAAAGGTGGAGGAGTGGGACGTCAGCGACATCTCCCTCTCTGAAGCGAGCGAGAAGCTGGTCACTGGGATCGACAAGCTTTTCTTCATAGTCAAGAAAAAGGAAGGGGTGGGGCTCGAGGCGGCGGCCGGAATGCTGGGCGTTACGCGCGGCAAAGTAGACGAATGGGCAAAGATACTGGAAGACGAGGGGCTCATCACAATTCACTATCCGGCGGTGGGCGAGCCCAAGCTGGTCCCAAAGAACGAGACAAGGGGTGGGAGCCACGAAATCGAAGGAGATTGACCGCTACGAGCTCGAGGTCGACAACGTCAAGGCAGAGATAAGAATCGTGGCCGGGGAAGACCTCGTCACACTCTACAAAGTGACAGTCAAGAAGCCGGACGTTGCCACGCGCGCGCTGCTCAACGAAGTCCGCTCCGAGCTGGTCTCTGAGGTGAGCTTCGGGGGGAGGGAGATACTCAACCCGGAGGCGATAGAGGAGCTCAAGAAGAAGTTCAAGCAGAAGGCTGAGGAGCTGCTTTCAGAGCACCTTCCCGACATAAAGGAGATCGACAGGGACTTCCTGATAGGCCACCTCCTCCATGAGATGCTCGGGCTCGGGAAGCTGGAGATCATACTGTCCGACCCCGAGCTTGAGGACCTCGGCGTCAACTGTGCGGAGGAGCCCATCTGGCTCTACCACAAGAAGTACGGATGGCTGAAGACTGATGTCTACTTGGAGAGCGAGGACGAGATAGAGAATTTGATGAACATAATCGCCCGCAGGGTGGGGAGGTCGATAACCATCCGGGACCCCCTCCTGGATGCCCACCTCCTGAAAGGCGACCGTGTAAACGCAACCCTCTACCCCATCTCCACCAAGGGGAACACCATAACCATCAGGAAGTTCTCGGAGAGGCCCTGGACCATCACAGACTTCCTCCAGAACGGCACGACCAGCAAGGAGGCCGCGGCCCTCGTCTGGCTGGCCATGCAGTACGAGCTGAACATCCTCATCTCCGGCGGCACCGCCTCCGGCAAGACCAGTTTCCTCAACGTCTGCATGCCCTTCATACAGCCCAACCACCGCATCGTCTCCATAGAGGACACCCGCGAAATCAAGCTCCCTGATTTCCTCTACTGGACCCCTTTTACCGTGCGCGAGCCAAACCCTGAGGGAAAGGGCGGAGTAACCATGCTCGAACTCATGGTCAACGCGCTCCGCACCAGGCCGGACAGGATAGTGGTGGGAGAGATAAGGCGCTCCAGGCAGGCAGAGGTCCTCTTCGAGGCGATGCACACAGGCCACAGCGTCTACTCCACGCTGCACGCCGACACCGCCGCCCAGACGGTGCGCCGCCTCATAAACCCGCCCATCGAGATACCTGAGACGATGCTGGACTCCGTCCACCTAAACGTGGTCATGTTCAGGGACAGGAGGAGGGGCATCCGCAGGACGCTGGAGGTTGCCGAGCTGGTCCCCACCGGCGAGATGGGGACGGGCTTCAAGATTAACGACATCTTCAAGTGGAAGCCGCGCGGAGACCGCATAGTCTCCCACTCAGACAGCATCAGACTGCTGGAGGAGATAAATCTCCACACCGCAATGACGGAGAAGGAGATAGAAGAGGACATCGAGGAGAAGGAGAGGATTCTCTCCTGGCTCTCCAGGAACAACATAAAAAACGTCAACGCGGTGGGCAGGACGGTGGCCGAGTACTACAAGGACCACGACATGACAGTCGCCCAGATAGAGAGGAACGTCTCGCCCGAGAAGCTGCTTGGGGATGAGGTAGAGCTCCATGCCTGAGAGGAAATTCCTGCCAGGCGTCCCCCTTCCGCTGCCTCTCGCCCTGCAACTCTCCAAGCCGCTCCTCGGCCTCGCCGAGTCATTGGTAGTCTTCCTCCCCTATTTGAAGCTCAACCTCCAGCAGGCGGAGATAGAGCTCGACCCGCGGGAGTTCCTGGCAGTGGGGGTGTTCGCCTCTCTTCTCTACTTCCTCGCCTCCGGCTTTATCATCTTCACCTTCAGCTACGTGATGACAGGGGAGGTAATCCTGTGGCTGCCCGTCGTGGTGGCCCTGCTGTCGGGCGGCGGCGCACTCTTCTACCACCTGGCCGCGCCGCACCTCATCGTCCAGAGGAAGGTCAAGGAGATAGAGAAGAACCTCCTCTTCAGCATGAGGAGCCTGATGGTCCAGGTATCGAGCGGCGTCCCGCTCTACACCGCCCTCACCACCATAGCCCGCAGCGGATACGGCAAGGTAAGCGACGAGTTCGCCAAGGCTGTCGACAAGATGGCGACGGGGACACCGCAGGACGTGGCGCTCGGCAAGATAACCCTTGGTAACCCCTCCGTCTTCTTCCGTAGGGCGATCTGGCAGATAACCAACGGCATGCGCTCCGGCAGCAACATCTCCGAGGTGCTCGACTCCGTGACGGAGAACCTGGCCAGGGAGCAGTCCATACAGATAAAGAGGTACGGCTCGCAGCTGAACCCCCTCGCCCTGGTCTACATGATAGTAAGCGTCATCGTCCCCGCCCTGGGGATGACCTTCGTCATAGTGCTCAGCTCCTTCCCTTCGCTGCCCATCCACGAGTACATGCTCTGGGCCTTCCTGGGGCTCCTCGCGGTGGCGCAGTTCATGCTCCTGGGCCTGATAAAGTCGAGGAGGCCAAACCTGCTGGGGTGAAAGATTGAACTACATAGCAATAGCGAGATGGCTGCCCCCGAAGCTCGGGGAATGGATGAGGAAGTCTCTTGTCTACGCAGACATCGATGTCAACCCGGAAAAGCTCCTCGGCTTCCTTTCGGTCTTCGGCCTGTCCCTCTCCCTCGCGCTGGCAGCCGACCTCTATCTCTTCTTCGGCTTCAACCCCCTGCTAGGCTTCTGCGGCAGTCTCGCCGGATTCTCCCTCCTCTTCTACCTCTTCCTCTTCTTCATGATAGAGAGCAGGTCCCGCTTCATAGAGAACGTCCTGCCCGACGCCCTCCAGCTGATGAGCAGCAACATAAGGGTGGGCATGACCACCGACAGGGCCTTCCTGCTCAGCGCCCGCCCCGAGTTCGGACCGCTGGAGAAGGAGATAAGGCGTGTGGGGAAGAAGATCTTTTCGGGAGGCGAGATCGACAAGGAGCTGCTGGCAATGGCAAAGAGGATAAGGTCGAACGTCTTCGACAGGACCATCTCCATAATAGTCGAAGGGATCAGGTCGGGCGGCGAGCTGGACAGGATCCTCGTGCAGACCGCCCACGACTTGAGGCGGCAGGAGAGTGTGAGGAAGGAGATAGAGGCCACCATACTGATGTACTCGGTCCTTGTCTTCATGGGCGTCGGCTTCGCCGCGCCCTTCCTCTTCGGCGTCTCCAGCTACCTCGCCGAGGTGCTGGGGGAGAGGATGGCCAGCTTCGGCTTCGTGAGGGGGCTTACTCAGACGCTCAACCTGGAAGCGGGCGGCGCCTCCTTCTCCCCTCAGTCGATAGTGGTCTTCTCTGTCTCATCGCTGACAATGTCAAGCGTCTTCGGGAGCCTCCTGATCGGCCTCATCCAGGAAGGCAATGAGAAGGTGGGCGCAAAGTACATACCCGTCTTCCTCACCCTGAGCATCACTCTCTTCTTTTTGACGAGGAAAGTGATGGTAAGCTTCTTCGGACAGCTCCTCACATGAGCTACTCGACTTCGCCCGTGCATTCGCCTATCTCTTCGTGGTCGACGATGCCATCGATTGTGCTGAACTGGAACTTCACTGTCGCTATGTACCTCTCGCCTTCGTCAAATCCTGAGAACCCCGAGACGGTGATTATCTCAGACTTTCCGGCGTCGATGGCGTAGTCCGTTGAGTCAGTCTCCGTCTCGCCCTCTATCACCACCCGCGTCCTGTTGATGTTGACCTTGGCGCCCGCCCCGTTCGCTATCTTGATTATGAAGTCACCGTTGTCCATGAAGGCGTGCTCCCTGTACTCAAGCTGGTCGAGGCCCACGCACGACTTCTGTGTGTAGGTAGAGGGGTTGAGAATGCCCATTGCGTAGAGTGCGCCGCCAGCTATGAGGATGATTATGATGACCCACCCGTAGGTCATCAGGTACTCGAGGGCGCTCTGGCCGCGTCTCACGGGAGGAATAGCCCCCAGACAGTATTAATGCTTTCCAATGGGGCGCCTACTCGACCTTGCCGGTGCAGCTGCCCCTGTCCACGTGGCCGCTGATACCCCTTCTCACGTCGTAGACGAAGACCACGTCGACTTCGTAGTCGTCGCCCTCGTTCCATCCCTCGCCGGAGTAGCCGGTTATGGTGAACGTGGCAGACTTGCCTGCGTTTACGTTGGTCGGCGTGGTGTACTCGTGCCAGCAGCAGGTGCTGTTGGAGTTGGAGAACATGGAGGCGTTTGTCACCTGTATCTTGGCTCCCGCCTCATTTGCAACTCGGATCTTGAAGTCCGAGCCGTCGAAGTAGTGGTCCTCGTAGCCGAGTGATGTCAAGCCCGTGCAGGTCTTCTGCTGGTACGTGGAGGGGCTGAGCAACCCCATCGCGTAGAGCGAGGAGGCAGCTATCAAAATGATTAGCAGGGCCCATCCGTATGTCAGCAGATACTCGAGGGCGCTTTGGCCTTTCCCCATGGAAAAAGACTGCTGTATCGACTATTAATGTTTTGGCAGAAAAAAGGAAGAGAAGGGAGGCCGGGGCCTCCCGTTCACAGCGTCAGGGCTACTCTATCTTGCCCGTGCAGCTGCCCCTCTCCACGTGGTCCTGGATGCCTCCTGGAATGTCGTAGGTGAACTCCAGGTCGGCGATGTAGTCGTCGCCCTCAGCAAAGCCGGAGAAGCCGGTCACAGTCAGTGTCGCCTGCTTGCCCGCGTTGATGTTGGTGGGCGTCGAGTAGTTGTACTCCTGCCCTTCAACGGTCACGTTGAACTCGTCCACCTTTATCTTGGCTCCCGCCTCATTTGCAACTCGGATCTTGAAGTCCGAGCCGTCAAAGAAGTGGTCTTGGTATCCCAGCGTGACCAAGCCCGTGCAGGTCTTCTGCTGGTACGTGGAGGGGCTGAGCAACCCCATCGCGTAGAGGGCGGCGGCGGCGACAAGTATAATCACCAGGGCCCATCCGTATGTCATAAGGTACTCTAAAGCGCTCTGGCCTCTTTTCATAGGCATTTCCCGCATTCCCAATATTAATCTCTTCCGGAAAAGGATAAATGCGAAAAGCGGGACTCGTGGCCATGGCGGAGGGAAAAGAGAGGGAAAGGCTCGAAATCGGCATTCCCGGAGTCGACGAGCTCGTGGAAGGGGGGATACCGGAGGGAAAGGTGGTCCTTTTGGCAGGCGGGCCGGGGACAGGCAAGTCGACATTCGGCCTCCAGTGGCTGCTCCATGGTTTCAACGAGTCGGGACAGCCCGGCCTCTACGTATCGCTGGAGCAGGAGCCGGACGAGATGATTGAGGACATGGCAAACTTCAGCTTCAACATCAAGGAGGCGATCGACCAGAACGGCCTGAAGATGATCAAGTCCGAGCTCTACAAGTTCGAGGCGCTCAAGAACGCAATAGAGAACGGCGTGGACGCGATAGGGGCGAAGAGGATAGTCATCGACCCTGTCACTGTGCTCAGCATGTACTGGGAGAGGCCCATACAGGCGAGGAAGGGAATCATAGAGATAGTCGAGCTGATCAGGACTTTGAACTGCACCGGCTTCCTCCTCTCCGAGGTGAGCGAGATCGCCCAGTACACCACGACCTTCCCGGTCGAAGAGTTCGTCTGCGACGGCGTCATACTGCTCGGATTCGAGAGGAAGAAGGGCGTCTACGAGAGGTCGCTCGTGGTGAGGAAGCTGAGAGGGAGCAGCCACTCCACTCGCATCTGCCCCCTGAAGATAACAGAGGACGGCATAGTTGTCTACCCTGAGGAAGAGGTCTTCTAGCGAAAACCGATATTAGTCCCCATTGACTTTGTCTGGAGATGAAGAGAGTTCTCGTTTTCCTGCTCGTCCTCTCGCTTGCAGCTGCCAAGACCTTCGAGGGGAACTGCTTCGAGATAAAGCTCCCTGGGATAGTCCAGGTGAAGAGGGGCGAGACAGAGAGCTTCGGAATCACGCTCACCAACATACTGGGCTCCGAGAAGATAGACGACGTGAAACTCAACTACACCGGTGAGTTCCTGGAAGAGGACGGCGAGATCGAACTGCCTGAGATCAGGTCGGTGCTCTGGGAGGAGAGCGGGACAGCTCGCATCTCTGTCCCCCACTCAGCGGAGAGGGGCTACAGGAATGTCATCATCCTCGTCTCGTCTGAGGACTGCAGCGACGAGCACGGGAGCTTCCTTCTCCAGATCTTGAGGGGCGACGAGCTGTCGCTGTCCTTGGAGCCGGAAGAGGCGGAGATGGAGAAGGGGAGCCTGAAAGTCATCACTCTGGCAGTGGAGAACAGAGGGCCTGAACCGCTCAACATCACACTCGACCAGAGCGGAGTGGCCATGGCCTCTCTCGAGTTCAAGCCCAGGAAGATGGAGCTGGGCGCTGAGACTGAGAGAGAGGCTTTCGTCACGCTCAACACAACCAAGCTCAACTTCCAGGAGCATGTCCTCAACTTCAGGGTGACCGCTGATGACGTGGAGGGCCTCAACGCCTCCGCCCAGTCCAAAATCACAGTCAAGCCCTCGACCATAGCAGAGCAGAGAAGGCAGGAGAAGCTGAAGGAGCTCTCCGCGCTCAGAAAGAGCCTGGAGATGGCAGACGTGCCTGAAGAGGCAGAGATGGAGATGGAGGAGATGATAAACGAGGCGACGAGGAGCTTGGAGGAGCAGAACCTCACGAGAGCGGAGGAGCTCCTTGCCGAACTCCGTTCGCTGGAAGAAGCGGGCTGGTGGGAGGAGCCACCGCAGGAGACTGCCCCCCAGGAGACGGCACCATCCCTTCTGCAGGAGCTCTCCGAAAAGAGCTGGGCTGAAATCAAGTGGGAGTTGGGGTCGTGGCTCCACGTCATCAACATCGCCATCGTGGCAGGCGTCGTCATCCTCTTCATCCACGTCAAGCTGGCCAAGGCGGTGGAGGTCGTCAAGTCGGTGGTCCGATACGAAGAGGGGCGCTCCAAAGTCAGGGTGACTGTGGTGAACCACAGCCCCCTGCCCCTCTACTCCCTCACGCTGAGAGAGAGGCTTCCGCCCGACTCAGCGCTCGACTCCACCTTCAAAGTCGACGGCGAGGAGAAGAGGTTCGAGAAGGAGGGGCCGCTCTACTCAGTGGAGCTGGGAAAGCTGGGCGGCGGAGGGGAGATGAAGGTGGAGTACTGG
Organism: Candidatus Undinarchaeota archaeon; assembly: GCA_964527545.1. GTDB lineage: Archaea > SpSt-1190 > SpSt-1190 > DYHY01 > CAZGQF01 > CAZGQF01. The sequence goes on from CAZGQF010000001.1 coordinate 207,545, forward strand.
CTGGCTGAAAGAGAGAAGAGAAAGAGGATGGAGTTCCCGCCCGCCGACATGGAGTTCAAGTTTTTGAGGAGGTTCAAGATCCGCTCCAACGAGCCAATAGCTTAAAACTCCGTGAGGCCTCTCTGGACCATGGAGATAAATTTCAAGGAAGGCGTAGTGATACTTGCGGTCCTGCTCGTTGCTGTCTTCTACTTAAGTCCACAGATAGCGGAGTCGACCGGCGGCATGCTGGGCGGCAGCCAGGCGGTCGGCCTGGTCCTGGCCGCCCTCGCAGTACTCGTCTTTCTCTTCGGCATGGGAAAGATTAAATAAAATCTGGGAGGTCGCAGGACGTGAAAGACGTACTCGAGTCGCTTAAGCTTCTGGAGGGCCACGGCATCCCCGTCGCCCAGTCCACGCTCTGCAGCGACGTCGGTGAAGCGCTGGAGTTCGCAGGGGACAAAGGCTATCCAATCGTCCTCAAGGTCGTAAACCCGGAGATAGTCCACAAGACAGAGGCGGGCGGCGTGGAGGTCTGCGGGGATGAAAAAGGGGTCGAAACTGCCTTCGCCAAGATCAATGAGATGGGGGATGTCCTGGTCCAGGAGGGGCTGGAGGGGACTGAAGTCATTGTCGGCGTCAAGAAGGACCCTGTCTTCGGCCACGCAGTGATGCTGGGGCTGGGGGGCGTCTTCGTGGAGCTCTACGACGACGTCACCTTCAGGATGGCGCCTGTCGAGAAAAAGGAGGCGCTGTCGATGGTCGACGAGATTAAGGGGGGCAAGCTCCTGAAGGGCTTCCGTGGGAAGAAAGGCGACGTCGACTCGCTCGCCGACGTGATCGTCAAGACGTCAAAACTTGCGGTCGAAGAGGACGTGAAGGAGCTGGACATAAACCCCCTCTTCGTCTGGGAGACTGGGGTCGCTGCCGCCGACGCGAGGGTTGAGCTTTGCTGAAGAGGGTCCTCTCCTTCTGGGATGTCACCCTCCTGGGCATCGGCCTGATCATAGGGGCCGGCATCTACGTCCTCATCGGCGAGGCCTGGGTGATAAGCGGCGACGGCCTGCCATTCGCCTTCGCCATTGCAGGCGCTAGCGCCCTCTTCACCGCCAACTCCTTTGCCAAGCTCGCCGTCGCCTTCCCAGGGGACGAATCGATCTACGAGTACGTCAAGTCCTGCTTCGGCGACGACGTCGGCTTCCTCGCTTCCTGGATGACTGTGATGGCTGTTGTCTCGACGAGCGCGACTGTCGCACTCGGCTTCGGCGACTACTTCTCTTACTTCGGCGTCTCTCAGAAACTGGCCGCCGTGGTCATACTCCTCACGGTCACCCTGGTCAACGCAATCGGCGTTAAGACCACCACCGGTATCAACAACGTCATAACCGTTCTCGAGTCGGGCGGCCTGATCGCCATAATCGGGATGGCTGCCTGGAAGGGGGGATGGCCTTCAGTGGAGATGACGCCGGGCGTCCTCCGCGCCACCAGCATAGTCTTCTTTGCCTACCTCGGCTTCGAGGCGATAGTCACGGCGATGGAGGAGACCAAGAACGCCAAGAAGGTGATACCGAGGGCCATCATGACCAGCGTGGTCGTCTGCTCAGTCCTCTATGTCCTCACCTCCCTCGCCTTCCTCTCGCTCGGCGGCAGGAGGAGCGCCCCCATCGCCAGCGCCGCGGAGAACGCGGTCGGTCCATTGGGAGGCGGCCTCTTCGCCATAATCGCGCTGATGGCGACAGCCAACACCCTCCTCCTCACATTCTTCCAGGGCTCCCGCCTCATCTACGGCTCGGGCAAGCTGCTGAAGATGAGAGTATTGCGGGCGACACAGAGAGACGTCCCCCTAAACGGCCTGGCCATCATGTTCGCCCTCTCCTCAGCCATCCTTACGACCGACATAGTCTTCGCGGCCGACACCAGCGACCTTCTCCTCCTCACCGTCTTCGTCCTGGTCAACCTCTCCGCCCTCCAGCTCTCTCGGGAAGGAGAGTTCAGCAAGAAGACTGGAGCCAGCGCCCTGGCCGGCCTCCTCTCATCCCTCCTCCTCATCTCGCACATCGAGAACTGGAACGCGGCCCTCCTCCTCACCGGGGTCGGCGCCCTCCTCAAGGCGATGAAGAAAAGGAATATAATCGGGGATGTCGTGGGAAAGGCATGACAGCCTTCGTGCTTTCAATCGACGGCCCCGACTTCTGCGGGAAATCGACCATCGCCGCCCTCCTTCTCGCAGAGCTCCGGAAAAGAGATCTCGGATACAGCGTTAAGAGGACCGCCCTGCCCAGCGGGCTGGTGACTGGCGTCTTCACAGGCATACTCCGCAACTCCCGCGACGAGATCGACCCGCGGGTCTTCGCTCTCACCTACGCGGCAGACCACCTCCACCACAGCAAGTGGGTGAAGTCCCTTGAGGAGAGCGGCGAAGACTACCTGATAATCCAGGAGAGGTCCCTCCTGTCGACCTACATCTACCAGGGCCTGATGGGAGAGGTCGACACCGCCTGGCTGAGGGAGGTCAACAGATTCGACAAGAACATACCAGACCTCTCCGTCATCCTCGAAGTCTCACTCGAGGAACTCCTGGAGAGAAAGAAGGCTGACAACCGCTCCTTCGACATCTACGAGACCAAGGAGAAGCTGGAGAAGCAGAGAGAGCTCTACTACGACCTGCCAGAAGAGTTGGCTGACGAGTTCAGTGTCCAGCTGGTGGACGCGGAGAGGGATCCTGAGGAGACTGCCGAGGAGATCGCCGATTTGCTGGAGAAGGCCCTAGAAGAAAAGGCTGCCTGAGTGGAGGACCAGCTCTATGACTATGACGGCGCCGACTATGGCGACGACGCTCTCGGGCGGGATGAGAAACTTGCTCTCCGTCTCGCTGAACCTCATCAAACCGCCGTAGGAGGCGGGGAGGCTCACCTTGTTCGACTTCGCCATCGCTACAGCTCCCTACCAATCATTTAAAAGACTATTCCAGCGGCTCGGCGGTCAGGGAGAGAGTGAAGTTCTGCTCGCCTTCCCAGGCGCTCCCCTGAAGGAAGCCGAAACTGCCGTAGTCGTCCGTCGCCACCACTCTCACAGCATACTCCCCCGTCTCGAACTCGTCGAACGTGGAGCCGTCCTCGTTTGTGTCCAGCTCGCCGACGCTGAAAGAGGAGGTGGTGAAGTAGAACTCGTAGTTTCCTCCCTCTTCGGAGACCCTCGCCGTGGAGGTCTCCAGCAGTTCCCAGGCCTCGCCCCTCTGGAGGATGGCGACAGCGACAACCGGCCTCTGGGACGCGCCCGAGACAGTGCCGTTCACCTTGAAGCTGTCTGCCAGCGTCCTGTTGAACTCTGCGTCGGCCTCCATCTCCAGGCTGGAGATCAAGGGGGAGACCCCCTCCTTGAGGCTGTAGGTTTCGAGGTGCGGCGTCCTGCTCTCCACGTCCAGGTAGGCGCTCTCCACGTCGAACTCAATTTCGCCGCCTGGGGAGAGGAGCGGCTGGTCGAGCAGGGCAAGGAGACGGAGCTGGCCGTCGGGCGGGACTATCCAGAGCCGGGAGGTCGGCATCACCAACAGCTCCTGCTCCATGACTGTTATCCTGGAGCTCTTGGGGAGCAGCTCGACCTGGGAAGGCGCCTTGTTCTTGAGGTTGAGGACGAAATAAGAAACATCTTCCCCCGCCACCACTGCCACGCCGCCGTCCATCGGCGAGAGCGTCGTCGAGATTGATGTCTTGAGCGCCTCGCCCTTGGAGGTGAGCTCGGAGCCGATGCCAGGTATCCCCAGCTTCCAGAGGACAGTCCCCACCATCAAGGCCAGGAGCACGGCCCACCAGTAGTTCATCAAATACTCCATGGCAGACTGGCCGCGCATGGAGCGATAGGTCTGGTCTGGTTTAAAAAAATAGGGAAAAGAGAGAAAGAGAGGGGGGACTCCCCCCTTCCCTTCTCAACAGTAGCTGTCGCAGTCGGACTGGGAAGCTCCGAGCGAGGCGCAGCAGTCCTCACAGGAAAGCTCGTCCGAAGAGGTGGCGCCCTGCTTGGGTATCACGTCTATCTTCACGCGCTTGTCCGTCTTGGCCGCTATCTCGGCGCAGGTGTAGTCGATGTCCACCCTGCGCGTCTCGCCCTGGTCCCAGCTTGCAGGGATGAAAGTCCCGTTGTAGGAAGCGCCGGTGCCGTTGTCGACGTGGAAGGATACCGACTTCCCGTCCACAAGGACTGTCATCCCAGCCACTTCGTTCTGCGCCGGAACCGTGGAGGCGGAGACGTCAGTGGTCCCCGTGTTCTTGACGACCAGGGAGACCTTGGCTTCCGCCGTGGTTCCGTCGCAGGTCGTCGCTCCCCTGTCGATGGTGCTCTCGTTGGCGGAGAGCCAGGAGCTGGAGCACCAGTAGTTGTAGTCGTCGTCTAGCTGGCCATTCAGCGGGTTGCCCCCCGCGTCCGAAGCAGATGTCTCGGAGCCGTAGGCGCTCAGGATGGTCAGGCCGCCCGTCTGGGAGCTGACGCCCTCCTCCATCTGTGTGCTGACTCCTGCCTGTGTCTCTGTCTGGAACCTTCCGAACCAAAGGTAGGCGCCACCAACCGCTGCCACTGCCATGAGAAGCAGCAGGATTATGGTGACTACCGCAGTCATCCCTCTTTTCATGGCAATAAAGGGCGGCAAGGCAGTATTATACTTTTGCTTGCTTCAGATGCAGGCGTCCATCTCGCACTCTGCCTGTCCCTCGAGAAGGGAGAGGCAGCAGGCCTCGCAGGTCAGCTCGAAAGTGTCGGAGGAGCCCCTTTTTGGGACCACCTTTATCTCCGTCTTCTTGGTTGCCTTCTGACCTATCTGGTAGCAGGAGAAGTCGATGTCGATGCGCCTGGTCTCTCCCGGCTTGAACGAGCGGGGCACGAACTCTGACTGCGTGAGGTTGTAGGAGGACATCGTGCCGTTGTCGATGTGGATCTGCATCGGCCTGCCGTCTATGAGGACCTTGGTCTCGCCCAGGTCGTTGCCCGCAGGTATCTCGCTCGCCTTGATCACCTCGCTGCCAGCGTTCTTGACCACCACGACTATCTTGGCGTGGGCTGCGGAGCTCTCGTTGCAGTCGACGGCGCCCCTGTCCTTGAGAGTGTTGTTGTTGTGGTCGCCCTCCAGCCAGGTCTTGCTGCACCAGTAGTTGTAGTCGTCGTCGAGTTCTTCGTTTAGTGGGTTGGGTGTGGAGTTGGCGGGGCCTTCCGCTCCCTTCTGCGTGGCGTAGACAGTGGAGATGGAGACCGCAGTCCCCATCTGGCCCTCAACCCTCTCGCTCATCTCCCTGCTGACCCTCTCCTGCGTTCCCCCCTGGAACCTGCCGTACCAGAGATAGGCGCCGCCCACCGCTGCCACTGCCATGAGGAGCAGGAGGATGATGGCGACCACGGGGGTCAGTCCGCGCATATCACACTCCCGAGTCGGGAGATATTATGCTTTACCCCAACTGATGCTGTCTCCCTCCCCAAGAGAAGAGCCTGGAGAGATCTCCAGCACGTATTTCGCCGGTCGAGGGGGAAAATAGAGTTTCCAGGTCCGTGGGTGGAGGGAGAGGGGCTCCGCCTTCTTCACCACACCTACCACCCTCTTCTCCTCGTCGAGAAAGCAGATGTCGATGGGATGCCTCATCCCTGCCATCCAGAGGGAGTGGAGGCCGCTTCTCGGGAAGACCATCAGGAGGCCCTCGTCCTCGCCCAGCCTTCTCCCCATCAGCCCCTTGACCCTAGCCCAGAGGGAGGAGGCGACTTCAGCGTCGCAGATCACTTCCCTCTCTCTCCTGATCTCCATCAGAGCCGCCTCAGCTTGCTATAGAAATTGCCGCCCCCTATGTCGATCATCTCTGTCTTCTCGCCCTTCTCGATCTCTATGTGCTCTCCCACCCCGAGCCTGCCGGCCGGGAAGCCGTCCATGGAGACCAGCGCCTCGCCCTTGGCGGTGACTCTGATCTTGGAGCTGTCAGAGACCACTATTGGGCGGGAGGCCAGCCTGAAAGGCGAGACAGGGACGATGGCGAAGGCCTCCACGTGGGGGGCCAGTATGGGACCGCCGGCGCTCAGGGCGTAGGCTGTGGAGCCTGTCGGCGTGGCAACTAGTATGCCGTCGCCCCTGAAGCTCTCCGCCGGCTTGCCGTCTATGGAGACGTTCAGCTCGACCATCTTGCCAAGATGGCTGGAGAGGACAGCTATCTCGTTCAGCGCCTCGCCCCGCCCGCACTTCACCTTCGACCTCTCTTCAAGGGAGTAGTCGCCTTCCAGAAACTTCGCGAGGCCGTGCTTGATCTGCCTCGCTTCGAGCGACGAGAGAAAAGAGAGGCGGCCGCAGCCGATGGAGAGCTTGGGGACGTGAGGGTAGAGCCTCTCGGCGAGGAGAAGGGTGCCGTCGCCGCCCACTGCAAAGACAGCATCGGGATTCTTTGCGACAGGTATCCCCAGTCGCTCCGCCGTCTTTTCGTCGCCGCCCACCTCCTCGAGTATCCTCTCCACGCTTCGGGCAAAATCGTCGCACTCCGGCTTGGAGACGATGGCGAACATAAAGGGGGGGCTGGCGCCTAAAATATAAAGGGTTCGCCCCGCGAGCGCGCTCCTATACCCATATACGGATTGCTCTTTACGCTGGGGGCTGTCAACCCTTTGGCAGTGATCTTAGTGTCACCCCCATACTATATGGTGTCAACGAACTTATATGTTTTATCAAAGAGAGTTCCATGCCGGTAAGATTGTCTGGACTGAAAGTCAAAATAAATCAAAAAGGATATACAGATTTGCAGGGAGGCCTAGCAGTGGAACGGAACGCCCCAGAAGACCGAAGCCAAGACTCCAACCCCGGCCCTCACCCGTATACTGTAACGCTCTTCAGGATTATAAGCCCTCCGTGTGGCGACTGTCACTTTCGAGTCCAAATCTTGACGAATGTTTATATCCTTGACTGCCAAAAAATATCAAAAGTGATGTAAATGACAGGCAGGGACAGACTTGCGTTCGAGGCGCTCCAACACACGTTCTCGGAGGGCGTCGCCACCCTCAACATAGAGGCACTGGCGAGAAAGCTCGAGGTTCACAGGCTGACAGCGGCCAGGAGGGTAGAGCGCCTCTACGAGGAGAAGGTCTTGACGCCGCCCCAGCCCAGGATCGAGTGGGGAAAGCTGGGGAGGGGTTTGATGACACTTACTCTGACCAAGCTGAAGGCAGGCCAGAGAAAGAAGAGGAGAGAGCAGGCTGAGCGGGAGCCACAGCTGCTGGCCTACGGAGAGACCTCCAGCGAGAGGGACATAAACTGGTTCGAGCTGTCTGCCTGGCTCGACATAGAGCACTACCTGAAGAGGCAGGAAAAGGCGAAAAGGCTGAACCCCCACCACACAATAATCGCCCACATGCCGACACGGCGGATGGCCCACTGGCCAATCGCCTCCCTCGTGGAGAGGGCGCCCGCAATGAAAAACATGGACAAGCTGACGCAGAATCTCCTCCTCGAGATCTTCTCCCGCTCCTACGTGAAAGTGAACGAGAACGCCGTGGCGAGAAGACTCGGCGTCCACAGGCAGACAGTGAAGAGGAGGCTGGACGCCATGGAAAAGGGTGGTCTGGTAAGGAGGGTGGCGCCGGAGATAAGATGGGAGAAGCTCGGCCTCCCCCTCTGCGTCATCACGCTTATCGACTTCGATCCCGCGAAGAGGGGGGAGATAACAAAGCACGCCGCCTCCTCGGGGAGGGTGAGGTGGAGCGGCCCCTGCACCAGCGAGAGCACGCTCAACACGTTCCTCCTCTCTCTCCACGCCGACCTCCAGGGCTACGTCGACTGGATGGAGGGGTTGAGGGAGAGTTTCGAGAAGAGCATGGGCGGCCACTCAGTCAGGGCGTTCGTCCCCACTGAGGCCGTCGTCTGGAACGACCCCAGAAAACTCCTAGAAGCCAGCCAGGATGTCCTCGATTAAACTGTCTGCCCTCTTTTTGGAGAAGGGAGGGCCGTGGCCCGGGTAGGCGGTCTCGTACTCCTGCGAAAGGAGGAGCTTGAGAGAGGATGCCATCTCTTCCCTGCTCCCAGAAGGCAGGTCGGTCCTGCCGCATCCAGTCGCGAAGAGGGTGTCCCCAGTGAAGAGCGCCTCGCCGAAGAGGAGGGAGATGGAGCCTGATGTGTGGCCGGGCGTGTGGAGGACATCAATGCTCTGGGCGCCGACTTCAATGCTCTCTCCTCCCTCCAGCTCTCTGTCCACTCGGCTGCAGACCTCACCCCCGAAAAGGCCTGCCAAGACACTGTCGTCCCCGCTCTCCACGGCCCCCGCCGCAAGGCGGTGCATCGCTATCTCCGCTTCGGGAAAGAGCGAGTTGCCGCCGGTGTGGTCGAAGTGGCAGTGGGTGTTGACTATCAGCTCCACGCTCTCGGGGCTGACGTGTTCCGCCACCTCCCCCCTTATGCCTCCGCCAAGGCCGGTGTCTATGAGGACCAGGCCACCTGCGATGAGGTAGCAGTTTGAGGAGTGGCCGCGTCCGCCCAGCCTTTTTATCAAAGACCCCGCTCCTTCAGCTTGGCAACCTCCGCCTCCGCCTCAGAGAGTATCTGGTCGAGCGGGACTCTTCCGACTTTGCCCAGCGCCTCCATCTCAATGGTGCCGAGCGCTCCCTTCCTCATCCTCTCCCTCGCGCCCTCCAGAAAACTCTTGGGCGTGAACTCAGGCTCCTTCCTCCACTGAGAGAACCTCTCCTTGATCTTCTTCCGCTCCTCCAGAAGTTCCCTTGGCGAATTCTCGTCGGCCATGGCGGAGAAAGATAGGGGCTACCATAAATAACCCCCGAAATGGAGGAATGTCGGGAGGAGTAGGCAGCCCATCAGGTGCCTCTTCTTGAGGCCGAGGAGCTGGGGGAGGAGGCCGAGGGAGGAGGCAGACAAGAGTATGAAGACTCCCTCCGCTCCCATCCAGAGCCAGCTGAGGAAGAGAGGGATGAGGATGAAAGCTCTCCGCGATCTCTTGAAAGGTGAGAGGAGGGAGCTCCCGGAGAGGAGAAGAGAGAGAAGGGAGGCTGCCGAGAGGGAGACGAGGGCCACCCCCACCATCGTCTGGAGGGGGAGGTCAACACCGACAAGGGCGCCGTTCCTCGCCTTGCCGAGCTCGCTCAGCGTGGCGAGAGAGAAGAGTAGGGACGAGGAGAGGAGGGCGCCGCGGCCCGCCGCCCTCTCAGCTCCCTCCCTGTCAGAGCCTGCCCACGCGCCGAATGCAGCCAGGGAAGGTGAGAGGGCTGGGAGCACACCCACCAAAGCTCCGGCCGCCATCCCCTTCAGCGTCCCGGAAAAGAGGGCGGCCATCTCAAGGCTGCCCTGCCGGGGGGGCGGCCCGTCTTCTTCAATGAGGAGAGACGGGACTGCGAAGAGGCCGCTCAAAAGGGCGAAGAGCTTGTGGCTGGAGGAGAAGCTGAGCGAGAGGACCCGCCAGCCCAGAAGGCCTGAAGAGAGGAAGAGGAGTGTGGAGGAAAGCGGCCTCTCCCCTGCCAGGTCGGCGATGACGAGGAAGAGAAGAAGCAGGGCGCCTCTCCCGCCTACCAGGGACTCTGCCTCCCCCAGCAGCGGGAGGGCGGGGAGGAGGGGAAGGAAGAGAAGGGAGGAGAAAAGGAGGCCGAGGAGGCATGCCCTCATGCTCGCCTCCCCTCCGAGGAGGGAGAAGGAGACGAAAAGCTCGAGGGGGAGGTGGGCGCCGCTGGCCGCAACCCGGAGGAAAGGGTCCCCGAAGAAGAGGGCGAGAGTGTTGGGGTGGAGGCCGGGGACGATGCCGCAGAGAGAGCCGAGGAGGAGGCCAAGGCAGACCTCAAGCCACAAAGTCCAGCCCCCTCACCACCAGCTCCGCCTCGCCCTCGTAGAGTGTCACTTCCCCCTCCAGCTCCAAGATGTCGCCCCTTGAGATCTCCAGCACGGGAGGCAACCGCGATGCTGTGGAGGCGAAGACGACTGCCGGCGTGCCGTCGCCGAGCGTGAGGAATGTGTGGCCCCTGGCCCGCCTGACCGATGCCACCTCGGCGGTCACCTTGACTGTCTCGCCCATGTGGCCCGAAAGCTCTCCCAGAGAGACGCTTGTCACTGGAGGGGCGGCAGTCCCTATGAGTAAGAGGCCGGCCAGGAAGGAGAAAACTGAGAGCGAGGCCACCCACCCGCTTTCCATGACACAGAGTAGCATGGTCAACTTAAATAGATGTCCCAAAAACTGTTTTTAGGAGTGGGGAAAAGAGGGGCAATGAACCTCATCATCGCCGACAGCGAACTCGAGCTGGTCCCCGAAAAGATGGCAGGCCACCCCCAGGCGAAGGGCAGGGCGAAGAACAGGGGGAAGCCCGCAGTGGAGACGCTGCTCGACAGCTCCTACCACTACAAGGCGCTCTGGAAGGAGCCGAGGAGGGGGCGGCCCGACATAGTCCACATCTCACTGCTCCTCGCCCAAGACTCGCTCGCCAACAGGCGCGGCGACCTGAAAGTCTTCGTCCACACGCGCAACGACGTGGTCGTGGAGGTCGACCCCAAGGCGAGGCTGCCGAGGAACTACGAGCGCTTCGCCGGCCTGATGGAGCAGCTGTTGAAGGAGGGCCAGGTCCCGCCGCAAGGCGATGCTCTGCTCAAGACGGAAGAGATGACGCTGCAGGAACTGCTCAAGAAGCTGGGGAAAAAGGTCGTGGTCTTCGACCCGGAGGGCAAGAAGACGCCCCTCAAGAAGCTGAAGCTGGAGAAGAAGACTGTGGTCGTTGGGGGTTTCCCGAGCGGCGGCTTCCTCTCCGACTTCGAGGGCAAGAGAGTCTCCCTCGGTGAAGAGAAGCTCTGCGCCTGGAGCGCAGTCGCCTACGCCCTCGCCTCCCTGGAGCTCTAGGGCAAAAGTTAAAGGAAGAAGCAGAGTCTCGTTGAAGTGAAGAGGCGCAAGAGAGAGGAGAAGGCGATAGCGAGGGAGAGGATAGAGCGCCTCTACGAGCTGGCTGAGAAGAACGAGAGCTACTCAAAAAAGTATCTCGAGAGGGCCAGGAAGATCAGCATGCGCTATCTTGTCCCCATCCCGAGAGAGCTGAAGCGGAGGACCTGCAAGAACTGCTTCGCCCTGCTCAGGCCGGGCAAGAACTGCAGCGTGAGGATCTCAGACAAGTGGGTCGTGATAGAGTGCGAGTGCGGCGAAGTGAAGCGGTACAAGGCGTAGCTACTGCGCCTCTCCGCCTGGGGGCTGCGTCCCCTGCTGGCCACCCTGCGTCTGGTCGTAGTAGCTGGCTTTCTGCGGATAGTAGGCGCCGCCCTCCTGGTATGGCGTGGTGCCGTAGAGTTTCTGGCTGGTCTGGTAGTCCTCGACCCTCCTCTTGAGATGGGTGAAAAAGAACGCGGCCGAGCCGAATCCAGCCAGGAGTATGACGGCCACCACCCCGTACTTGAAAGTGTTGGTGGCGATGAAGGGTACCTCTCCCGCTTCCTCCCTCTCCTTCACCACTGCCAGGACGCTCTTGGTGAACTCGCTGCCGTGCTCCGGCTTTATGTTGACCTCGAAGAGGTAGGAGCCTGGTGTCTCCTCGAGGAGGTCTATCCTGACCCTCCTGCTGGTCCCAGGCTCGAGAGTGAAGTAGCTCTCCTCCAGCTCGTACTCTATCCCCTCCACTTCAAGCGTGAAGTTCTCCTTGAAGTTGCCGTTGTTCTTCACCTCGACGAAGAAGGCCTTGAACGCCTCCCTCTCGAAGGAGGTGTCGGGAGGGGTCTGGTACTGGAAGTCGCAGTCGCAGTCCGGGTGCGAGCAGCCCTCGCCGACCTCGGGGTTGCAGGAGTTGTCCCTGCAGTCGTCGATGGAGCAGTCCTGCGGGCAGGACTGGCACTCGCCGGGAGCGCAGAAGCCGTTGCCGCAGGTCTCACAGATCCTCTCATGGACGCAGACGCCGTTTTCGCAGTAGTCGTCCGTGCAGATGTCGCCGTCGTCCTCGCAGACGCACTCTTCCTCCGTGACGTTGAACTTTTCTCCCGTCGAGACTCCGCAGGCGAATGACGTCCCGTTCCTCACCAACACGCCGTCGAAGATGCCGTCAGGCTCCTCGTCGCAGGGAGAGCCGAGGAAGTCGGAGCGGGCGGACGAGATGCACTTCTCAGCGCCTATGTAATCAGAGCTGTCGTTGAGGGAGACGACCATCTTCCCTCCCTCCCCGTCGTTCAGGCAGCGGACTCCGCTCGGCGAGACGCAGATGCCTGTGAGGTTGAAGGCGCCGTCGGAGACTGAGTCGACGAATGTCCCAGACTCGAGAGAGGAGCAGGCCGCAGTCTCGTTGGCGAAGCAGTCGCTGAACTCCTCGTCTGCCCAGCCGGAGCAGCATGTCTCGCCCGTGCAGACTCCGAAGTCGCCCGTTTCGAACGAGAGGCACTCCTTTCGCGAGAGACAGCCGCACCTGTAGCCACCTCTCTCCTTGTACATGGCGTCCTCGTCGCAGCTCGTCCAGTCGCCGTCAGAGCAGGTGTAGCTTGCCAGCGCTGTCTCAACGACCCTCCCCTCCGCACCCGAGTCGCAGGCTTTCCATTTTCCGGAGGCGCAGAGATAAGAGTCTGATATGTCGCCCTCGGTGGCGTTCTCCCCGCCGGAGTCGATGTTGGCGGGCGGCTGGTCGCCCGCGCACTCCCTCCAGACGTCCCCGTCGCAGAGATAGCTGCGGAGGCCAACACTCTCGAGGGTGGTCGCGTTGCAGAACTCCATCCCGTCCTGGGTGCAGAGGTACCGCTCGAACGAGTCGCCCACGCCGAAGGTGTCGGGCCCGTCGTCTGCCAGTGCGACGTCGCTCTCGCACTCAAGCAGTTCTCCGTCGACGCAGTAGGGCTCGCCCTCCCAGGAGGTCTCCCATCCAGTCTCGCCGCAGACGTACGTCTCCCCCTTCAGCTCCATGCTCTCGCAGGTCCTGTTCTCAGTGCACTCCTCCCAGACGCCGTCCACGCAGAGAGTGGTGCCGCTCTCCGCTCCCTCCTCTGCGCACTCCGAGCCGTCGAAGCACTTGTCGCCAGAACAGCAGCCGATGTCGCCCATGAAAGACTCCCTGACGAAGCCGTCGGAGGAGCCGTCCGCCTGGATGTCGCAGCCTATCGGCCCGAGTTCTCTCCAGTCGGTGAGGAGCGTTGGTATGGAGTCGAGTGAAGAGAGGCAGTAGTAGCCGGACGCTATGGTCCCCACCGCTTCGGACTCGACCTCCTCGGAGAAGACCATGGCCACGGCAGGCTGTATGCAGCAGGCAGGAGTGTCACATCCATCGCCCCTGCAGTCAATGGAGCAGACGCCGACAGTCCTCTCCTCCACGCAGGCCTGGGAGACTGTCCCAGTGGTGCAGTCGGTAAGGGCGGAGCAGACGCCCCCGTCGCAGGCGCCAGTGCAGCACTCGCCGTTGGAATCGCAGCTCTCCCCGATGGGGAGGTTGTCCTGGCCGCTCGTTTCGCAGAGGCCGCCCGGCGTGCATCTCTTGCCGTCGCCGCACGGGTCGCCGCACCTCATTGAGCTCTCAGTCCAGACGAAGCCGCCGTCGTAGCCGCAGTAGTGGCCGCCCACGGTCTGCGAGGAGCAGACTCTTGTCTCGTCGCAGTGGATCCAAGTCCCGCTTTCGCAGTGAAGCTCTCCAGACTCCCAGCCGTCGTCCACGCAGCCATCGCCCGTGAAGCACTGCGTCTCTCCGCAGCAACCGCCAACGCCGTCTGGCGAGAGCTTGACAACGCCCTCCTCCTGCCAGCCGTCAGAGAGGTCTGTGTCGCAAGAAGCGCCAGGCCTCTCCTCCAAGGCGTCGACGCAGTGGAACTCCGTCTCCTTGACGACGTTCTTGTTGCAGCAGAGGAGCCCGACGCAGATCCCTGGCTCGCCGGTGTGACAGGACTGGCCTGGGTGGTCCTGGCAGGCGGTCTCCTCCAAGCACTCGCCCGAGTCGCCCGTCTGGATGCAGGCCACGTGGTAGCAGTGAGAGGCGGAGGTGCAGGACTCCCTGCAGTCGCCCGCGGCGACGTTCCACCTGTACTTTCCGCAGCTCTCGTAGAGGCAGTTTGAAGTGCAGCCCGTGGTCGCACTCTCGTTCTGGGAGGGCGTCTTCCCGTCGCAGAGGTCGTCCGCGACGCAGTTGGCGGCGTCGCAGAGGCCCGTGGAGACGCAGAGGCCTTCGGCGTCGCAGACCATCCCCACGCCGCCGTCGCAGGAGCAGTGCTCTCCCTCACCGACGCCTTCGCACTTGCTCTCCACGCAGTTGCAGTTCTCCGTGCAGATCTTGTCGGTCCCGCAGGGCTGGCCCGGCCAACTGTCGGCGCAGGCAGTCTCCCCGCCGATCAGGTTGCAGGCGAAGTCGAAAGAGTCGCAGCTCTCGCTGCAGGTCTTCCCGTCCGTCAGCTCCCAGGGCTTCACCTCGTCGCACTCCACCGCCGCACCGCAGCTCGCCTCGCACTCCTCGTCGGCCGGGGCGCTTTCAAACTCAAAGACCACGCCGCTCTCGATTGACCCGTCGCAGAGGACGCAGGACATGTTGCCGTCAGTGTCCTCCAGGTCGACGTACGATGGTTGTATGAATGTGTTGAAGTCCCAGACGCCGTCGGACAGGTCGTCGCACGGGTACGGGTAGTCTGCGTTCTCCTCGATGTCGAAGCCCGGTTCGTACATCGGCTCATTGAGGCAGACCATGGGATCTATCCTCTCGACATTAGCGATTCCCATAGAGTCGCAGCAGAACTCCCTGTCCCCGACTATCCAGTGCTTCCCCGCGCACTCTTCGCAGCCGAACTCCGTCTTTCCCGCCTCCCTGTAGACTCCGTCCACGCAGGCGTGGGTCGCGCCGTCGCAGAGTGTCACGTCCGGTCCGCACAGCTCTCCCGTGTTGGGCATCAGGCAGTTGGAGTTGTACTCCGCGCCGCAGTCCGGCGGTATGCAGACGCAGTCTGTCTCGTCCCAGGTGTAGCCGGGCGCAGGACAGCTGTCGTCGTCCGGCAATGTGTAGTAGGTCCCGTCGATGCAGGCCTCTGTCGCCCCTTCCACCTCCACGCAGAATGTGTCGCCAGTTTCGCAGCACTCCCCCTCGTTGTCCGGCTCGTCGAAGAAGACCCAGCAGTTGGACCTTCCATCCGTGCAGTTGTTCTCCGGATAAACTGAATAGTGTATGCAGTCGCAGGCCGCCTTGGCGTTGTCAGGGTCGCTGTACTCCTCCCAGCCAGCATCGCAGACCCCCACCTGCTGGCAGTCCCAGCTGCAGGCCTTGTAGGTCTGGCCGACTAAAAAGACTGTGAAAGGCGCCACTTCGTCACATGTCGGGTCCGCGCCGCAGTCCTCTTCACACATGTTGTCGGCCTCAACGCCCTCCTCGAAACTGTAGACCAACTCTGTCTCTACATGAGTGTCGGGAGGGCATGAAACGCAGGAGCCGTTGTGTTCAGCGTCGTCGAAGTCTATGACTCCTGCAGCATCCCAATACTGGTCGGAGAGGTCGTCGCAGGGATAAGGGCCTTCTGTCCCCCCACGCAACATAGTCATAAAATAGTTCGTCTCCGGAGTCCCCCAAGAACTGAGGAAACTATTTTTGATCTCCTTGTCGAAGCACATGTCGAGATTTCCCTCGGTGTTGAAAAAGGCAGCTCCCATGTCAGAGCAGCAAAACATGTCAGATTCATTAAAATTGAAAAGCGAAAAGACAGGATCTCTTATGTAGACGCCGTCGTCGCAGCACCCCTCGCCAGGGCCCCACCATTCCACGGAGTGGTTCATCCATCTCTCCGCGTCCTCTTTCATGCAGCATATCTCCTCCCCTTCTCCATCCCCCGTCTCAGTACACTCTAGAGCGCCCTCGCAGCCGTCGCAGTAGTAGCAACCAGCGCAGTCGGGGCAGTTGTTGCAGTTGTTGCATCCCATGCTGCAGTTAAGACAGTAGTTGCAGTCGTCGCATCCTCCACCGCCCTCGCACACCTCACAGTCCTCACACCCGAGGCAGAGCTCTTTGAAGTCATCGCCACAGAGTTCGCAGTCGGGGCAGTTCGTGCATTCTGTGCACGCTTCACACTCAGCAGGGTAACTACTGGGACAGCGGGCAGAGGCAAGGACGAGGAGAAGCAGGGCGGCGAGGAGGAGCTTCCAGCGCATGGCTGGAGGAGACGCCACGATTATAAAACCGCTTCTGATGGGGGCGGGATAAAGCTTTATAAAAGGCCGGGAGGGGGTCGTGGAGTATGGTAACCGTCTACGATGTCAGGGGCGAGGAGCTCGTGCCTGCCGTAGCTGAAGTCCTCGAGAGCAAGCTCAAGAAGCCGAAGTGGGCCGAGTTCGTGAAGACAGGAGTCCACAAGGAGAGGCCGCCCGAGACGGAGGGCTGGTGGTCTCTGAGGGCTGCAAGCCTGCTGAGGAGGGTCTACATGGACGGGCCTGTCGGTGTGCAGAGACTGAGGCGGTGGTACGGAGGGCGCCAGTCCCGAGGCCACAAGCCGGAGAGATCGAAAAAGGCTGGAGGCAAGATAATCCGCCTTCTGCTCCAGCAGCTTGAGAAGCAGGGCCTCGTGAAGAAGACAGAGAAGGGAAGAAAGATCACGCCGGAGGGCCAGAAGCTGCTCGACAACCTGGCAAAGCAGGTGAGGGGTGGCTAGGATGGAAGAAGAGGAGCTCAAGAAGGCCAAGCAGATGGAGGCCCTGAAGAGGGTCCTCTTCATGAGGATCCTCGACGACGACGCGAGGAGCAGGCTCAACAACATCAGGGTCGCCAACCCCCAGTTCGCACAGCAGCTGGAGATGGCACTGCTCCAGTACGCCCAGAGCGGCGTCAAGAGCATAGACGAAGAGATGCTGGTAAAGCTGGCAGAGAAGCTCTCCCCGCCCAAGAGGGAGACAAGGATAACGAGGCGATAGGGATGAGAAACACCGCAGAGAAGAAGAGGTACGGCAAAATTTTGAAGCAGAACAAGCGCGTGCCCCTCTGGGTCGTGGCGAAGACGAAGAGGAAGGTGCGTTTCCACCCGAAGAGGCATTCCTGGCGCCATTCCAAGCTGAAGGTGTGAAGATGGAGAAAGTCTATACAATACCGCTCGCAAAAGCCTACCGATCGCCCAAGCCGAAGAGGGCGAACAGGGCGATCAGCGTGATAAAAAGGTTCCTGGAGAGACACACCAAGGCCGAGCGGGTAGTCATAGGGCAGAGCATCAACGAGGCTGTCTGGGAGAAGAGCAGGAAGCGGCCGCCCAGGAGGATAAGGGTCAGCGTCGACGTGGAGGAGGGAGTGGCCAGGGCCGAGATGGTGGGAGAGGAGAAAGAGGCTGCGAAGGGCGAGGAGAAGAAGGCTGCAAAGTCCAAGAAGAAAGGTTCAAAGAAGGCTGGGGAGAAAGGCGGGAAGGGGAAGAAAGGCTCAAAGAAGGTGGGAAAGGAGGAGAAGCCTCCGAAGAAGGAGAAGGGTGGGAAGAAAAAGAAGGAGGAGAAGGCCCCCACCAGCTCCAAGAGCAAGAGGAGACCCAAGAAGAAGGGAAAGGGGGGAAAGCCTGAACTGCCTGAAGAGAGGAAACCCCTCTCCGGGAACTGAAGATGGAGGTCCTCAGGGGAACGGTCTACGGCTCCAGCCTGATTGGCCTGTTCGCTGTCGCCACGGAGGGTTTCGCTCTCGTCCCTCCGGGCGCCAAGGCAAGGACTTTCTCCGACGCCCTCGGCGTGGAGCTGGAGAGGGCGATGGTCTGCAACTCGCGCCTCCTCGGGCTCTTCTGCTCCGGCAACTCCCAGGGAGTGCTGGTGCCCCACAACGCGGAGGGGGCTCTTCCCGTCAAACACGAGAAGCTCGAGGTGAGGGAGACCGCTCTCGGGAACCTGATACTCGCCAACGACAAGGGCGCAGCCATCTCGTCAAAACTCCTGAAGGCAAAGGCGGAGATAGAGGCGTTTTTGGGCGTGAAGGCGGAGGCAGCGACTGTCGCCGGCTCTGACCTCGTCGGCTCTCTCGGCGTCTGCAACAACCGCGGCGTCCTCCTCCACCCAGACGTCTCAAATGAAGAGGCGGAGAGGCTGGAGGCGATACTCGACGTCGACGCGGACATAACCACTGTCAACACTGGCTCTCCCTACGTTGGGAGCGGAGTGGTGGCGAACGGGAAAGGTGCAGTGGTGGGGATGCGCTCCACAATCCACGAGATCGTCAGGATCGACGAGGCGCTCTCCTGAAACTAATATAAACAGCCCTTCAGAGAGGGAGACATGTTCGAAGTCAAGGGAAAGTTCAAGCAGGGCCTCTCCTGGCAGGGCTTCACAAAGAAGGTCGATGTCAAGGACGAGGACGAAGCGCGGGAGAGAATCTTCTGCCTCTTCGGCGGCAACCACGGGATACCCCGCCAGCTGATAAAGATAGAGTCGATGGAGAAGGCCTGATATGGCTGAGGAGATGCAGAGGAAAGCGCTGGAGTTCCAGATACTGAGGGAGGAGCTGGAGGCCTACCAGGGCGAGGCAGTCAAGCTGATAGAGCAGGAGACAGAACTCCGCACCACAAAGAACGCAGTCCAGCAGCTCCAGAAGCTGAAGAAGGGGACGGAGATAAAGGTGCCGCTCGGGAGCGGGATCTACGTCGACGCCAAGCTCGGCGACGTCAAGGCACTGGTCGCGGGCGTGGGCGGGGAGCTCTTTTTGGAGAAAGAGCCCAAGGAGGCCTTGGAGCTGCTCGAGGGGAGGATAGGGAAGGTGGACGACGAGACGACCAGGATGGCGGCCCAGATGCAGGTGATCTCCAACGCGCTCCAGCAGCTCAAGAAAGAGATAGAGGAGAACGCGGGCAAGGAGTGAGATGTTCAGCTTCCTGAAAAAGAAGGTCGACCGCCTGAAGGAGGGCGTCAGGGGGACTTTGGGGAGGCCGGAGAAAGAGGTCGAGGAGGCGGGCGAGAAGAGAGGGCTTGGCGAGAAGATCGTCGGAGCGGCGCGGCGCCTTGTCGAGGAGAAGACGCTGGGCGAGAAGAGCGTCGACCCCCTTCTGGAGGAGTTCGAGCTCGACCTGCTCCAGGCCAACGTGGCCAGCGAAGTCGCCGAGAAGATCTGCGGTGAGGTGAGAAAGGAGCTTGTCGGGAAGAATGTGAAGAGGGGGGGAGAAGGGAAGGCTGTGGAGAGGGCGCTGAAAAAGGCGCTGGAGGACTTGCTGGAGGAGAGCGACCTAAAGCTGGAGGGGGGAGAGGCCGTCATGTTCGTGGGCGTCAACGGCGCGGGAAAGACCACGGTGATGGCAAAGATAGCGAAGAGACTGCAGGACAAAGGCCAGAAAGTCGTCTTCGCGGCCGCAGACACCTTCAGGGCAGCGGCCATCGAACAGCTCGAAAAGCACGCCAAGAATCTCGGCATCAAAGTGGTCAAGCACGACTACGGCTCCGATGCGGCGGCCGTGGCCTACGACGCCATCTCCCACGCCAGGAAAGAGGGAGCGGTCGCCCTCATCGACACCGCAGGAAGGATGCACAGCAACCGCAACCTGATGGAGGAGCTGCGAAAGATAAAGAGGGTGAACAAGATCGACTACACCATCTTCGTCGGCGACGCGCTCACTGGGAACGACGCCACAGAGCAGGCGCGGACATTCGACAAGGAGGTAGGGATCGACGGCATAGTGCTCTGCAAGGCGGACGTGGACGAGAAGGGAGGGGCCGCAATCTCAGTCAGCGAAGTGACAGGCAAGCCAATACTCTTCCTCGGGACAGGCCAGGGCTACGGCGACATTGAGCCCTTCAGCAAGAAAAAGCTCCTCTCGTCGCTCGGCTTCCAGTAAGCGCTTTAAATCCCTTTCTCGGAGACCCATCATGCTCGACAACCTGGGGAGGGACCTGCGGAACGCTGTGAGGAAGCTGGCAGGCCGTCCCGTGGTCGACGAGGCAGCTGTCAACGAGTTCGTCAGGGAGCTGCAGCGCGCCCTCATCTCCGCCGACGTCGACGTCAAGCTGGTCAAAAAGCTTTCGTCCCGCATCAAAAAGTCGGCCCTGGAGAAAGAGAGGCCGAAGGCGCTCTCGACGAAGGACCACGTCCTGAAGGTGGTCTACGACGAGCTTGTGAAACTCGTGGGCGAGGGCGGCGACATAGACCTGAAAGAGCCCAAGATTATGCTGATCGGCCTCTTCGGCTCCGGCAAGACGACGCAGGCTGGCAAGCTCGCCCTCCACCTGAAGAAGAGGGGACTCAGCCCCGTCCTCATAGGGACAGACACCTGGAGGCCAGCAGCCTTCCAGCAGCTGAAGATGCTGGGGGAGAGGATAGACGTGCCGGCCTACGGCGAAGTGGAGGCCGAGAATGCGACAGAGATACTGAAGGACGGCTTGGAGCAGTTCAAGAAGAGAAAGGCGATCATAGTCGACACTGCGGGGCGCGACGCCCTGGACGTGGAGATGATCTCAGAGCTGAAAAAGCTGGAGAGGATATTCCAGCCGACGGAGATCCTCCTGGTCGTCCCCGCAGACATCGGCCAGTCGGCCAGGAAGCAGGCAGAGGCGTTCTCCGCCGTCAACATCACGGGCGTCATAGTCACCAAGCTAGACGGGACAGCAAAGGGGGGAGGCGCCCTCACAGCCTGCGCGGAGGCGGGCGTCCCCATCAAGTTCATCGGCGTCGGCGAGAAGCTGGAGGACCTGGAAAGGTTCGAGCCGGAGGGATTCGTCTCGCGGCTCCTCGGCTGGGGAGACATCAAGGCCCTGCTTCGGAGGGCGGAGGAGGTCTCCAAGGCGGAGGAGATGACACCGGAGGAGATGGTCGAGAACTTCAACCTGGAGGTCTTCGCCAAGCAGATGGAGGCCGCCAAGAACATGGGGCCGATGAAGCAGGTGTTGGGGATGCTCGGCGTGACAGACGTGCCGAGAGAGCTCCTCTCCCAGAGCGAGGAGAAGCTGGAGGTCTACAGGTACCTCATCGACTCCATGACTGAGAAGGAGAAAAAGGACGCCTCGATGATAAAGGGCTCGAGGGCGAGGAGGATCCTGGAGGGGAGCGGACGCTCCAAAAAGGAGCTGAAGGAGCTCTTGAAGCACTACCAGGCGACGGAGAAGATGATAAAGATGTTCAAGAAGGGCCGCAGCAAGAAGCTGCGCTCCCTGGCAAAGAGATTCAAGGGCCTCGACATGAAGGGTTTGAAGGGGCTGAAGTGAGCGGGGAGGAAATTTTTATAATGGCCCCTGCAGAAGCCTTCCTATGGTCAAGAAGCCCCACGGGCCGCGCACCAAGACGCGGCACAAGCTCCAGAAGAAGCCGCGAGAGAGGGGACTGGTTCCCGCGGCCCGCTTCATGAGAAGCTTCTCACCGGGCGACAACGTCCTTGTCCACATCGACCCCAGCCAGCACCACGGGATGCCCCACAAGAGCTTTCACGGCAAGGTGGGCGTGGTGAAAGAGAAGAGGGGCAGGTCCTACCTCGTGGAGGTAAAGGACAGGAAAGTAAAGAAGACTGTGGTTGCGAGTCCCATTCACTTGAGGAGGGCCTAGATGATAGGAAAGAAGGTGGAGAAGGGGAGGCCGGTCCCCATGGCACTGGCCAAGAAGATACTGAAGGCGAGAGAGAAGGACGGCGAGCTCCACTACGAGCAGAAGCTGGCCTTCGAGTACGTCAACAAGTTCGCTACACTTTCCGTGACCAAGGCGGAGGAGCTGATGAAGAAGCTGGAGGGACTGGAGATAGCGAGGTGGAAGCCGCGCCACGGCGTGAAAGTGGCAGACCTCCTCCCGGAGACAGAGGAGGAGTTGAAGGCGATTTTCTCCAAGGAAAGCATAAGCTTAAAGAAAGAGGAGATCTCCAAGATACTGGACATAGTGGCGGAGTTCCGCTAGGAGATTCAAAATGGGTGAAACGCTTCTCATACTTGACTACTTGCCGAACGGCTCACCGCTCGACAGGAGGCCAATCCACATGCGCAAGCCTGCCGCCCAAGGCCTGGCCCTTGAGAGGCTCGTGCTTCTCGAAGTGACGCCTGCGGAGGGCGTCGAACCCGGCCTCGGCGAAAAGCTGGAGCTGGAGAGCGAGAAGGTGGGAAAGGTGAGGGGAAGGATAACCTTCGACCAGCTTACCATCACCGCCCAGAAAGAGCTCGAGGACAGGCTGGAGGGGATGATAGGAGAGAGGGAAGAGGAGTTCGTCGATTTCTTCAACAAGGCGCCTCCCATCTCCACGCGCCTCCACTCTTTGGAGCTCATCCCGGGTATAGGGAAGAAGCACATGTGGGCAATTATAAAGGAGAGGAAAGTTGAGCCTTTCGAGAGCTTCGCTGACCTGCAGAAGAGGGTCCCGTTGATGCCCAACCCTGTCAAGGCGATAAAGAAGAGGATCCTCGACGAGCTGGAGGGAGAGGAGAAGTACTCTATCTTTGTTGAGCCGCCCAAGAGCAGGGAGAGGGGAAGGCGAAGAAGGTAGATGGCCGCCAGGAAGCGGCTGGGACAGCATTTCATGGTCTCTTCAAAGCTCGCGAAGTGGATTGTCGACCAGCTGGAGATAGAGAAGGGCGATGTCGTCCTGGAGATAGGGCCGGGCCGGGGGGCGCTCACTGAACAGATCCCCGGCTACGCCGAACTCGTCTGCATAGAGATCGACAGAAGGATGGCGCCTTACCTGGAGGGAAGGAACGTTTTCTGGGGCGACGCTCTCGAGATAGAGTGGCCGGAGTTCGACAGGATAATCTCCAATTTGCCCTACCAGATCTCGTCTGGCGTCTTCTCGAGGCTGG
The DNA here is from genome assembly GCA_964527545.1 of Candidatus Undinarchaeota archaeon. Lineage (GTDB taxonomy): Archaea > SpSt-1190 > SpSt-1190 > DYHY01 > CAZGQF01 > CAZGQF01. The sequence goes on from CAZGQF010000001.1 coordinate 230,146, forward strand.
TCGGAAAAAAGTTCAAGAAGGGTGTCTTCGGCCTCCAGAAAGAGTTCGCCGAGAGGCTGGTCGGAAAGGGGAAGAGGTCGAGGCTGACCGCCACGGCAGACTTCGCCTTTCAGGCAGAGATACTAAAGACTGTGGGCAAGGGCGCGACAAGCCCCCCCTCTGGAGTGGAGATGGCCATCGTCTCCGTGAAGCCGAAGAAGCTGCCCGAGAACTGGGAGAATGTGAAGAGACTGATCGACCTCCTCTTCGTCCACCCGAGGAAGACTGTGAGGTCGGCGCTCAGGGACGAGGGAATCGAATTTGAGGGCGGGCTGGCGAAGAAGAGGGTAAGGAAGCTCTCGCCCCAGGAGCTCGCCGAGCTCGCAGAGGAAGTCTTCGACTGAAGGTTGCGGAGGAGAGCAACAATGGAGTGACACTATGAGAGCAGTTCATCCAGAGTTTCCCGGAGATGAGGCTCCTCGCGCCCCCAAAGAAAGATTTTTAAATGTGTTACCATTTGGTGGCACAAGAGTGTCACTGGTGAAAACATGATAGTGGAAAAGAAGATTCTGAAAAAGTTGAGGTCTGCCTTCGACCTCAACCTATACGAGGTCAAAATATGGACTGCACTGCTCTCGCGGGGCATCAGCACTGCAGGGGAGCTCTCCGACATCACCGACGTCCCCAGGTCGCGCGCCTACGACGTCCTGGAGTCGCTGGAGAGGAAGGGCTTCGTGGTGATGAAGCTGGGCAAGCCCATCAAGTACATCGCCATCGCCCCGCAGGAGATCATAGAGAGGATGAAGAAGAAGGCAGAGCTCTCCGCAGCCGACAAGATAACCCGCCTCGAGAAGCTGAAGGACACTGAGATGCTGGGCGAGCTGAAGAGGCTCTACGAGAAGGGGATAGAGATGGTCGAGCCGAGCGAGCTCTCCGGGGCGCTGAAGGGCAGGCACAACCTCCACGACCACCTCGACCTTATGGTGAGGGACGCAGAGGAGTCGATAGAGATACTGACCACGGGCGCCGAGTTCAAGAGGCTGGTCGAGTACCACCTCCCCTCCCTGAAGGGCGCTAAGGAGAAGGGCGTCAACATCCGCATCGCGGCGCCGATCGACAAGCAGAACGCTGAGGCCGCTGAGGCGGCTAAAGGTGTGGCAGAGGTGAGGCACATCGACCACATCGATGCCCGCTTCTACGTCATCGACAACGACGAAGTGATGTTCATGATACTGCCGGAGAGCGAGGTCCACCCGACCTACGACACGGGGATCTGGGTCCACTCGCCCTTCTTCGCGGAGGCGCTCTCGTCCCTCTTCGAGCAGGCGTGGAACCAGCTGGAGACTGTTGAGAAGAGAATCAAGTCGTTCAAGGCGAAGAGGTAGTCAGCCGAGGAGCGGCGCTTTTCTGACCCTGACCATCTCCCTTTTCGCTGGCTCGTAGAAGCCGACTACGGCGGTCCAGCCCTCTGCCTCGAAGTCGGAGAGCAGGAGGGAGAAGCCGTGGAGAGAGAGTTCGCTGTCCTGGTGGAGAGTCCTGCCGAAGCGGGCTGGGAGCTTTCTCGCAAAGCCGTATGTCACTGCCCTCCCCCTTCTCTCCTCGAGGATCAGCCTGCCGGGGGGAATGATCGGATGGATCGGCGAGAGCCTCAAGAGAAGAAAAACTGCCAAGGCGATTGAGAGGCGGCGCCTCTGCGAGAGAAGAAGGGAGCGGAGCCTGCCCGAGAGGAGGAGGGCGAGGGAAAAGAGAATGACGAACGGCTCGAGAGAGGGGAGGTCGAGGGAGAAGCGGGTGAAGAGGAGGGGGACGCCCATTGGTGTGCAGCAGTCGAGGAGTAGGTGGGAGAGGTAGCCGAAAAGAATCGGCCTTTTCTTCTCTGGGGGGAGGGGTAGGGCAAGCAGGACGATGGCAGGGTTGTGAAGCGGGCCGCGATGGGTGAAGTAGAAGTCGACGTCGGGAGCGAGCGAGGCGAGGGCGGTGAGGACTGGGGAGAGGCCGAAAATCTCGGCGAGTGCGAGACCGAAGGAGAGGTGGGCGAAGGAGTTCACATGGACAAAATAAAGCTATTGTTTATCACGATTTCGAAAAGCTCTGGAGCGTGGGCTGGCGGCGCCAACCCCTCAAAAGGGCGCTCTCAGAGACTGCGCGGGCGCCGAGACGGGAGCGGCTCGAGAGATGGGAGAGGGCGGCCTTTTCAGAGGAGAAGCGGACAGGCCTCTCCTGTAGGGCGGACCTGACGTTCTCCCTCACCTGCCAGACGCCGAGAGGGGCGAAGTAGCCCTTCCCGACAGTCCTCACAACCAGGGCGGCCGCCTGCCTCCCCTTCTCCACCAGTTTCTCAGCCACTGCGAGGCGGGCAGCGTAGTAGGCGCCAGTCACGCTGGAGGCGTAGCTCTTCCTGCCGTAATAGAGCTCGTGGTCGCTCGCAACGCCCGAACCCCACACGCTGTCAGAGTAGGCCTCTACCTGCTCGAAGGCCCACTTCCTGGGGAAGAGGATGACGTGGTAGTCGTTGTCGAGGTATTCGTGGTGGTAGACCTCCCAGCAGTCCATCTCAGGGAGGCGGCGCACCTCCTCGAGGAGGTGCTTGGAGAGGATGTCGTCAGTTGCAGTTATGGACCAGCGCGTGGGGACCATCTTCTTCTCTTTTCCAAGCAGGCCTGCGGAGAGAAGGCGCTGGAGGTGTTTGACTGGGAAGCCGTGCTCGTAGAGTTCTATCACGGTCTCGCCGGCCAGCCTCCTCTCCTCCACGGCGGCGTCTACCCTCTTGGGGATTCTCGCGTTCTCCGCCAGCCTTGCCTGCTTCATCTCCGCCGTCGGTCCGAGGGGGGCGTGGAAGCCGCTGAACTTGACATCGACCTTCACCCTGCCGAGGTCGACTTCGACGTCCGCAGGTCTCTCAGCCATTGTCAGCTCCCTGAAGACGTCATTCGTCCTGCTGGGTCTCTTCACGTCGACGGAGAACTGGGAGTTGACCAGGGAGGAGCGCATCCCGATGAGGTCAGTGATGTCCAGCCTCTCTCTCGTCCAGTGTCTGGGGTCGTCCAGCTTCCAGGCCTCCGCGTCGGGCGAGTCTGGGGCGACTATTCCCGCCTTGACGTTGGGATAGCCGTACCTGCCCACGAAGACCGAGGGTGGGGAGGAGCCGAAAAGCGTGGTCCCCGGCTTCACCCTCTTCGCGAAGGCAGTCTTCCCGACTATGGGGCAGGGCTTCCCGCAGAGGCCCTTCCCCTTGCAGACCACGCAGAGGTTTGGGGGCTTCATCGTGAACGATTTAAGGTTGGAGTGGGAATCTTGCAGATGGAGCTTCCCAGAGTGGTTAAAATAGCTTCGCGTCTCGTGAAGCAGAGAAGCGAGAACCCCCCGGGCGACGAGAGAACTGTGGCAGAGGAGCTGGAGAAAATCTTCAGGGAGAACGGCGTCGAATTCGAGAGGATCGTCTACGGAGAGAAGCGGGTCAACCTGATAGCGAAAACTGGAGAGGGCGGCAAGAGACTCCTCTACGTCGTCCACTCAGACACAGTCCCCGCAGGCGGGGGATGGGAGTTTGACCCATTCGGGGCGGTGATAAGGGAGGGGCGGCTCTACGGGAGGGGTGCCCAGGACGACAAGGGCCAGGCCGCCTGCGCTATAGAGGCGATGCTGAGAGTGAAGGAGAGAGTGGACGGGGAGCTCTGGGTAGCAGTCACCGCCGACGAGGAGGCGGGCGGCGAGTTCGGTTTGAAGCGACTCCTAAAGGAAGAAAGGATTGATGCTGACGCGGCGGTCCTCGTGGACGCGGGCAAAGACGTTATCGACGTGGCAGAGAAGGGGCCACTCTGGCTGAAGCTCAAAGCGAGGGGAAAGAGCGCCCACGGCGCCTATCCGGAGAGAGGCGAAAACGCAATAATGAAGATGGTATCGGCCTTGAAAAAATTGGAGGGGTTGGAGCTGGAGGGAGAGCACGAACTGCTGGGAAAAGCCACCCTCAACGTGGGGACGATAAGGGGTGGAGAGAAGACCAACATGGTCCCCGAGAGTTGTGAGGTGACTGTCGACTTGAGGCTGCTGCCGGGCCAGTCAAAGGAGGAGGCCGTGGAGAGTGTGAAAAAGAGAGTGAAAGAGATTGAAGTCGAGGAGGTCGCTTTCATGGAGCCCTGTGAGATGGAGAAAGAGAGCAACATAGTGAAAGCCCTCTCTCAGGCGATGGAGGATGTGGCAGGAAAGGCGGAGCTAAAGGGGGTCTCGGGCTGCACGGGCCTCACGCTCCTGCCCTTCCCAGCAGTTGCCACCGGCTTCGGCCCTGACGTCGCCCACTCCGCAAACGAGTACATAAACCTCGACGACCTGGAGAGGGGGGCAAGCGTTTTGGAGAAGACGGCCCTACTCTTCCTGGGAGAAAAATAGTTAAAACCGACCCCCCCGGCCGCCAGGTGGAGTCCAGAGAGGAGCTTGAAAGGTTCCTTGTCGCCAGGTATCCAGGGATAAGCGAGACTGAGATAAGAACGGTTGTTAAGCTCGAGCTGGAAGGCAAAGACGAAAAGCTGTGGGAGACCTACGGCAGGCTGGAGTCAGAATACAGGCAAGGCGACCCAAGCGATGTGGGCTGGCTGAGCGACGAGATATTCCTGCTCACCCTCGGCATGGAGAGAAAAGAGGCAGTCGACGAGGGAAGAAGACTGAGGGATGCCTACCGCCAGGTCAACCCCCGCATCAGCAGGAGAAGCGTGGCGAGATAGTCCTACTCGCAGAGCCTCGCCTTGCCTGAGAGCTTTTTCAGGTTCCGGGAGCCTGTCAAGAACAGGGCGACCCTCAGCTCCGCCACGACCCTCTCCAAGTACTCCTCTGCCCTTCCCTCGTACCAGGCGCGGAGGACAGGCAGTGCCATGCCGCAGGCTGTCGCTCCGAGGGCGACCGCTTTCGCAACGTCGAAGCCGCTCCTCACGCCCCCCGTGGCGATGAGCGGGATCTTTCTCTCGCCGTTCTCGAGAAGGCAGGTCGCTGTTGGTATCCCCCACTCCGCAAGAGACTCGCCCATCTCGGAGCCGCGATAGCCCTCGACTTTCGGCCAGCTCGTGCCTCCAGCCCCACCCACGTCGATCGCCTTCACGCCAGCCTCCTCAAGGAGTTTCCCGGTCTCGCCGCCTATGCCAGCCCCGCACTCCTTCGCCACTATTGGCAGGTCGGTGAGCTCGGAGATGGCGTCCAGGCCGCCTTCCCAGTCGGTGTCGCCCCCCTCCTGCGCCGCCTCGTGTGCGGCGTTGAGGTGGACGCAGAGGGCGTCGGCCCCTATCATCTCTATCGCCTTCTCAGCCTCGTCCCTGCCGTAGCCGTCGACAAACTGGGCGAGGCCGAGGTTGCCGAGCAGGAGGATGTCGGGCGCCACCTCTCTCACTTGATACGTGGACTCCATGCTTGAGTTTTCGATGGCCGCCCTCTGGGAGCCGACACCGAAGCCGATTCCCAGCTTCTGGGCGACCTCCGCGAGTTCGCCGTTGATCTTCTCCGCCTCTTTTGCGCCCCCCGTCATCGCCGCGATTATCAGCGGGGCTGACAGCTTTTTCCCCAGCAGCTCGCAGGAGGTGTCCACTTTCTCAAGGCTGCACTCAGGCAGGGAGTTGTTCTCAAGAAAGAAAAAGTCGAAGCCTGCCGACTTCTCGAACTCCACGTCTTTCTCCCTGCAGATCTCCAGGTGGCTCTTCTTCCTGTCGGAGATCACTCCACCCTCACCCCCTCCACCCCTATCTCAGTCATCATCACGTCCGCCCTGGTCCTGGCCATCGCCTTGGCCACGTCCTCCTGCGTCTCCTCCGTGCAGAGGGCGAACATTATCCCTCCCCACCCCTTGCCGCTCAGCTTTGCCCCGAGGGCTCCGGCCTCCAGCGCCTCAGAGATGCAGTCGTCCAGCTTGGGGTGGGAGAGGCCGAGAGAGGAGAGGAGCTCCTGGTCCCTGTTCATCAGCTCGCCAATCGCCTCAAGGTCTCCCGAGCGGACGGCTGACTTCGCCTCATCGGTGAGGCTGCCGATCTCATCGAATGTCTGCATCACTCTCCTCTCGTCCCTGTCGATCAAGCTTGGCACGTGATAACCGACTGTCATGCTTGTGGCGACGGAGACGCGCGTGTCTGCGACCACCACGGCGCAGGGGAGCCTCCCCACCGAAGCCCACTCTATCCCCTCCTCCGCCTTCTGGAACGTGTTGAAGCCGCCGAGGGCGCTGGAGATTATCTCTGACCCGGAGGCCTTGCCTCCGTGGATGGTGACTTGGAAGGGGTAGAGCCAGTCCCAGAACTCTTCTTTTTTCACCGGCGAGCCGACCATCTCCGAAAGGGCGGCGAGTATTGCTGAGAGCAGGGCCGTGGAGGAGCTCATCCCGCTCTTCACAGGTATCTGGCTCGCTATGTGGAGCGAGAAGCCTGTGTCGACCTCCAGCTCGGAGACAAGGTGCTCGCAGAGGTCGAGGGTAATCTCCAGTTCGTCGGTCTCTGTCATCCTCTCCTTGAGAGAAAAGTCGCCTATCTCCGCCGAAGCCTTCCCGAAGGCCTCGCTCTCCACTTCCACCCTCTTGTCGCTCCTCTCCTCCACCTCAACCGTGGTCCTCTTGCCTACCGAGGTTATCATGCAGGGCTGGTCGTAGACAACTGCGTGCTCTCCGAGAAAGAAGAGGTTGCCCGGCGCACTGGCGGTCACTCTCATTCCACAGTCACCCCCTCTTCTGATATAAAGACATCTAATGGCTCTATCCCCGCCTCTCTCCACCCAGACTCTATCTTCGCCGCAGTCTCACCGTCAAAAGAGACTGCGATGCCGCAGTCGCCTCCCCCGGCGCCGCTCAGCTTCCCGAAGCCGCCGTTCTTTCTCGCTATCCCTGCCAGCTCCGCCAGCTTGGGCGTCTCTATTGGCACGCCAGCCTTCTCGCCGAGTTCCGACAGGAGGAGCCTGTTCTCCTCGAGAAGCGAGAAGGCGTCCCTGTCTTGGAATCTCTCTGCCAGCCTCTCTGTCACGGAAGCCATCGCGGAGACGAGCCTCGAGTACTCTCCCTCGTCTCTTTTCTTGAACTCCCTCACTTTTCTCACCATCTCGCTGGTGGAGGCGCCCTTCCCAGTCCAGCCGACTGAGAGTTTGAAGCTGGGGGGGAGTGAGAGCGGCATCACCTCGAAGCCCGGCCACTTTTCGGCGACCAGCTCGTCCAGATCGACCTCACCGTGCCTCTCCATCAGCCACCCCGGGTCGAAGCGCCTGTAGAGGAAGACGCCGCCGAATGTGGAGGCAGCTATGTCGAAGCCGCTCCCCACCCTGCCCTGCGCGATGTAGTGGGAGAGGGCTGATAGCTTGTAGACCTTCTCCCTTTCGGGTTCGACGCCGTGGAACGCGAGGAGGGCTGTGATGGAGGAGACAGTGGCGGCGGCGCTGGAGCCGAATCCTATCTTCTCCGACCCCGATCTCGAGATCTCGCTGTGGGTCGTGAGGGAGAAGGGAACCAAATCGACTCCTAGAGAGCTGATGTAGTCGAGAGCAACGCCAGCCGCTGAGAGGGGGACCTTCAGCTCAGGGGCGTCTGCCTCAAGGCTTTCTGGATCCGCCTCGAACTCTCCAACACCGATGTCCGGGAATGAAAAGACGAAACTGTCGCTCTCTTCCACCTCTGCCTCGACCCCCTTGTCGACTGCAATTACGACGGCGGGGTTGCCGACCTCCAAGACAGACCACTCGCCCGAGAGCATCAGCTTCCCGGGCGCGTGGGCCCTCGCCATCAGAAAAGTGCCTCCTTCACGACTCTCGCCCCGTCGCCCGACTTGGTGGCTATAACCCTCTTCACGCCGTCAATCCCTTCCAGGCGCTCTCTTGTCTCTTTCTCGTTCTCGGGCAGTGTGAGGACGTGGACGTTCGGACCTGCGTCGATCGTGGAGTAGGCCTCCAGTCCCTCCTCCCTCCAGTCCATCACTGCGCGGAGGACGGAGAGCGTGGCAGGGGCCCAGTAGATGAGCGGCGGCTTTGTGGTCATCATCGTCGCGTGCATCAAGAGCATGTCAAACTCCGCAGCCTCGCCCATCCTCGTGAAGTCCCCCTCAAGAACGGCCTTTCTCACCTCCCTGAATGTCCCCTCCACAGCCTCCATCCTGCAGGGGTGGAGCGGACAGGTCTCCACAGTGGCCGCCATGCCGGCGCGGGAGGAGGTCTTCTTCTCCTCCGCGTCCACTATGGCGATGAGGTTCCTGACGTCGAGATGGTCCTGGTCAGCTATCTGCCTCGCATAGCTCTCCTCGCTCTTGTCGGCGGCGAGCCACTCGACGAAGCCGCCGAAGATGGACCTGCAGGAGGAGCCGGAGCCCTGGCGCGACAGTATGGAGAGCTCTTTCCCGTCCAGCTCCAGGCCCAGCGCCTCTGCGGCTGCCACGGTGAGGGCGGCGAAGCCGCTGGCGCTTGAGGCGAGGCCCGCCGCAGTGGGAAAGCTGTTCTCGCTCTCCATCCTGTAATCGAGATCGGTTCCTGCCTTGGACTGGAGGAGGTCGATGTGGGCCGCTATCTTCTCCAGCGATTTTCCTGACTGCTCTTTCCCGTTGAGTGCGACACTGCCCCCTCCACCCTCAGAGAACTCTATGGTGGTGTGGGTGGTCAGCCCCTCCATGGTCATTGAAATCGAGGAGTTGAGAGGCGTCTTCAGACTGTAATCCCTCTTCCCCCAGTACTTGACCAGGGCAATGTTGGAATTGGCTTTGGCGCTCGCCTTCATGGCGGGAAGTCGGGGGAAGGGCTTTTTAGAGTTTTGTTTAAAAGGTCAGGGGGCGGTTCTCCTGCTGATGAAACCGTTCACCAGTGTCTCTGCTGCCGCTTTTCCCCTTGAGGGGAGGACCATGTCGTACTCGCCCAGCTCGAGCCCTTCCCTGAGGTTTTCAGGCGTGTCGTATCCTCCTTGGAGGGCCACGACGTAGAGGACGCCCATCTCCTTCGCCTCCCTGCAGTTCTGGCGCTGGTCGTCGAGGAATGCCATCCTCTCGAGGGGGACGCATGTCCTCTTGGCCACCTCGCGTATCTGGTCCACCTTTCTCCTCTTCTTCTCCTCGAACTTTTCGCTGACGTAGAAGCCGTCATGCCCGTAGATTGCCTGGTCGACGCCGCAGATGAGCTCTATGGAAGAGAGAAAGCCATAGCTCTCCAGCAGCCTCTGAGTGCTTCGGCCGTCCTTTGAAGTGGCGACGGCGACCCTGCCGATCCTCTTCTGCAGAGTCTCCACCATCACCTTCGAGCCGTGGTAGGGACGGTTCATCTGGAGCCACATCTCCTCGTCGACCTCCTTCATCAAGTAGCGGGCCACGTAGAACTCCCTCCTCGCCTCCTCCCGCGAAGAGGCGCTCTTGGCCTCGACCCTTCTTGAGAACTCCTCCCTGCTCATCCTGTCCGGCCTCTCCCCTGAGCGGGCCAGGTCGAGTATCAGCTTGAAGTCTGCGGCGGTGATGACGAGGGGGCGAGCGTCCAGGAGCGACTTGAACTCCTCCTCTTTCCAGCGCTCCTCGAGACTGTCCATCACCTCCACCGCCCTCTCCCTCACTTCCGGCCTTGAGGAGAGCGTCTTGGCCACCTGGAGATAGGAGCCCCCTTCCAGCGAGCATTCCTTGGCGAGCTCCTCGCCGAAACTGGCCGCCACGCCGCACTCTATTGCGGTGTTGGCCTCGACGCCGTCGAAGTCGAGGACCACCATGCACCCTTCCAGAGGGTCGACGTAGGGCCACAATTTTGCCATTTTCATATAGTGACTCCAGGACAGGATTTATATCTCTTCGCCAAGCCCCAGGAGCTCAAGCCCCGCCCGGAAGGCGGGGAGGAAATCCTCTCCCTCAACCCTCCTGACCCTCTCGTGGCCCACCTCCACGCCGTCCCTCGCGTTGACGAGGACCGCCCTGTCCTGGAAGAGGCCGAGGTCGCCATTCGAGTCTCCGAAGCCGCAGACCGCCTCGTAACCCTTTTTGATTGAGTCGTAGAACTCGCCTTTCTTCCCGCTGGTGTAGAAGGCGGGCGGCGGCTGGCCGGTGAAGACTGAGTTGCTGGGTATCGGCGTGGCAGCGAACTCCACGCCGCCGAGCACGGCGGCGACCGGCTCGACCAGCAGGTCCGGCGCGCCGGAGACGAGAAAGCAGTCTATGCCTCTCTTCCTCGCCCTCTCAAAGCACCCCTCCACGTTGTCGTAGAAAGGCTGCTTCTCCACGAAAGAGGTGCAGGCCGCCTTGACCTCGTCACAGGTCTCTCCTTTCACGCCCTCCGAGAAGAGTGTTGTCGCGAGCAGGACTGTCTCGTCCTGCGAGACTTTGCGCTCCTCGTAGTCGCTCTTCAGCTTGAGAAGGGCTCCGCTGGCCTCTCTTGAGAGGAGGCCTTTTGACTCGAGGAACGGGGGAATCGAGAATGTCAGGTTGCCTGGGTGGAGCGTCCCGTCGACGTCGAAAAGCATGGCGAAGACCATGGGGCGGGCCGTCCACTCTTCTTTAAAACTGTTGAGAGGTCAAGCTTTTAACTTGAACTTGAACAGGTGTTCAATGGACGACCTGGACATTAAGATTCTGAAGGAACTGAACAGGGACGCGAGGGAGAGCTTCCGCGAGATCGCGAAGAAACTCTCCGTCTCGCCGGGCACCGTCTACAACAGGGTCGAGGCAATGGAGAAGGGAAAAGTCATCAAGGGCTACGCGCCGCTCATCGACGCAGAGAAGGTGGGCTACGGCCTCATCGCCGTCGTCTCAGTCCGAATCTCCCAGGGCAAGTCGCTGGAGGTGGAGAAAGAGATAGCAAAGGACGACAGGTGCTTCGCCTGCTACGACATCACCGGCAACTGGGACAGCCTCGTGATGGGCAGGTTCAAAGACCAGGCCGACCTGGACGACTTCGTGAAGTGGGTGCAGACCCTCAAGAAGGTCGAGAGGACCAGGACGCAGATAGTCCTCAACACCGTCAAGGAGGAGAGGCGTGTCGAGCCAGTCAGCCCACGAAGATAGGCCTCTGGCTGACGCGCATCGGGAGGTAGTTCCTGCGGAAGGGCATCCCCTCCGTCCTTGACTTTATCTTCTCAAGCAGCTCTTCCTCCGTCATCTCCTCGACCTCCCCGGTCTCGCGGATGCGGACGGACAGCTTGCCCGACTTTATCTCCCTGTCGCCGAAGACGAGGACGTATGGCACCCACTCCGTCTCCGCGTCCCTCACCTTCTTGCTGACGCTCTCCGACCTGTCGTCCACGTCGACGCGGATTCCCTCCATCCCCTGAGCCAGCTTCATCGCCTCGTCCACGAACTCGTCCTTGACGGGGCAGACCCTGACTTGGGTCGGGGAGAGCCAGAGGGGGAGCGAGGGCGGCTCTCCGGCCAGCTCGTCCCTGGCCGCGTTCTCCAGAATTCCGTAGAGCGTCCTCTCAATGGAGCCGAAGGAGCTTGCGTGGATGATCACCGGGACGGGCACTCGGGAACCGTCCTCGTCCACGTAGCAGATGTCGAATCTCTCGCCGTCCTTGATGTCCCACTGGACTGTTGAGACCTGGACGTTGGCCTCGTCCGCACCTATCACCTGGTACTCGTTCTTGATGGCGTAGTAGTGGCTCATCTCTTCCATCAGCTTGAAGAAGGCTGGGACGCCGATGCTCTTGCCTATACCGACCAGCCACTCTTTGTTCTCCTCGTAGAACTCCTCGGTCCCCTCCCAGCCGAGAACCCATCGCCCCTCCGCCACCACGTCGTCCATCAGTGTGGCGAACTCCTGGCAGAGGTGGGTGAACTCGTCGACTGCGTTCTTTTTGTCGGCGCAGAAGGCGTGCATGTCGGTCATGTGGAAGTTCCTCATCCTGCGGAGCCCCATCACTTCACCCTTCTGCTCCCTTCTGAAGCAGATCGCCTCCTCGTAGACCTTGAGCGGCATCTGCTTGTAGGTGAACCAGACCTTCTGCATGAATGGGAAGGCGCCGGGGTCGGAGGCGAACCTGAGAACGAACCTCTCGTTGCCGCCGTGGACGAAATAGTCCCTCTCGTGGAACTCTCCCATCAGCTTCCCTATCTCAGCGACGTCGTCCCTGTAGATCAGGGGGTTCTTCATCTTGAAGGCGCCCCAGGGGAGCGCGATGTTCTGGAGGGCGTAGTCGTGGATGAGGTCGAAGAGGAGCATCCCCTTCGGGTACCACTTCATGTGGCCGACGTCGCTCTCCGGGCAGTAGTCGAGGAGCTCGAGCTGGCGCATGTACTCTATGTGCTTCGGCTTCTCTTTTGGCGGGTTTCCCGCAAGCTCGTTTCTCACGAAGATCCTCATGAAGTCATAGATCTCTCCTTTTTTCTCCCAGAGGGGACAGTCTCCCCAGTCTTCGCGGGTGATCTCGTGCTCTTCGCCGTCGACGTCGACCACGTAGAACTTGTGGAACTTGGCGCCCTTCATCTCCTTCGGCTTTTCCTTCTCCTCGTCCGCCAGTATCACTCTGCTCTTCTCTGCCAGGGGGTGGCCGAGGCAGGAGATGTTGAACGCCTTGTACCATCCGAAAGGCGCCCTCTCCACTCCATAGCCTTTCTCTCCCAGGCTCTCTGCGACGCCGTCCAAGACTTCCAGAGCGAGTTTCGCGGAGGACGGCTCCTCGGTGAGGTGGACCCAGGGATAGATTACGACGCTCTTCTCCTTCACTGCCTTCAGGTCGTTCTCTATCTCCTCTGCCGCCTTCTTCACGGTCCCCTTGGGGTCTGCCTCGTCCTCCGTCTCGACGGCGGAGAAGACCACCAGGCACTGTCCGAACTTCTTCAGTTTTTTCTCTATCTCCTCGGCGCCCTTGAACGCCTTGCTCTTAGGCTGGTAGGAGAACTCCGAGCTGTGTATGCAGATTATTCTCATCTCTTTTCACCTTCTGCGGCTTCCCCCTAAGTCCGCTTAATTGGTTTGCCCAAAAAACGGACAGGGAAGGTGTGAACGCACCTAGCCTGTCGAGGGGCAAGCCATGAGGCGGCGGGACGCGACGGAGATAAAAAGGTTGGCATAATCTTGGGAATATGGGGTTGCGAAAAGTCTACAGAAGGAATAGGCTTATAAATCTCCAGTCGAACTCTATCCTTGATACCTTCGTTTCCAATGAAGCAAGGTGGGTGTGTTGATGGGGGAAATTGATCTGGAGTACCAGGTACAGAACGTCGTAATGACAGCAAAGATCGCCAAGAGCCTCAATCTCCTGAAGATCAACAAGAGGGTCGAAGGCGCGGTCTACGAGCCTGGCAAGTTCCCGGCGCTCCGCCTGAAGAGGTTTGGCTCAGGGTTCCTGCTCTACTCGTCGGGGAGCATCGTCTGCACCGGCAGCAAGAGCCCGGAGGACGCGAAGAAGAGAGTGAACCTGCTAATCGACCTTCTCAACGATAACGACGTCGAGACCAGCAAGAGGCCGACCATGGAGGTCCGCAACATAGTGGCCAGCGTCGACCTGAAGAAGGAGCTGCGCCTCCACGAGCTCGCCTACGTGATGGAGGAGAGCGAGTACAACCCGGAGGCATTCCCCGGGATGAAGGTGAGATATGCAGGGACGCGCATCCTTGTCTTCCGCACCGGCAAGGCGATAGTGCCCGGCCTCCGCACGCTCGACGAGGTCTCCAAGACCATCAAGTGGCTTGAGAAGAAGCTGGAGAGCGCCGAGCGCCAGGTCGCGGCACAACAGTGAAAGCTTTTTATCCCCTGCCCTGGGAGAGGGGACGGCAGCTGTAGTCCAGTCTGGTTAGGACAGGGGCCCTCCAAGCCTCTGACCCGGGTTCAAATCCCGGCAGCTGCATCTTTCAACTTCAGCTCGCCGTCAAAGTCAAACCTGAAGAGGTGCTTCAGGTAGGCGTGGACTATCGTGTTGGTGAGGAAGTACTGCATCACGCTCTTCGAGTCGATGAGCCCCATGACATGGTTGTTGATCTCGTGGATTGGCAGGTCGGCGAGGCCGCGGATGGTCTCGACGTTCTTGTCTATCCTCGCGAGGTTGTGGTCGATGGCCGCCTCCGCGTTTTCCACTGGGCCGCCGTGGCTCTGGACCAGCTGGGCGTCCACTCCCTTCAGCCGCTCGAGCGACTCGACTGTCTGGGAGACGTCGACCAGGAAAGTGAACTTGAACTTCTCGAGGAACTCTTCGGTGAAGAAAGCATCGGCGCAGAAGAGGATGTCGTCCGGTGTGAGGACGCCGACCTGGGCGATTGAGTGGCCAGGCAGGTCCCAAATCTCCAGGTCGCCGAGCGAGCGGGAGAGCGGGGCGTCGACTTCGCAGGGCTCTGCCATCAGGAACTTGTTCTTCAGCTCGTCGGGCGGGGACGCGCCGGCGAAGAGGGAGAGGGGCTCGAGCAGGGGGTTCTCTATGGCGGCAGCCTCGAAGCTGGATGCGAAGACAGAGGCGCCCGTCCTCTCCTTCAGGAATCTCGCGCCGCCGAAATGGTCGGCGTGGGCGTGGGTCAAAACAATGCTCTCTATCTCGAGCCCCTCCCCGTCGAGGAGGCTGAAGATGCGGCGGGCAACGTCGGCATCAAGGCCTGCGTCGATCAGCGTGCCGCCGTAGTAGCCGCAGTTCACCCTTCCCTTGAGGAGATAGGTCCCTCCGCAGAGCCTCACGAGTTCCATCCGGGGGAGGGTTGGGGACGTGTTTAATAGGTTAGTGAAAATTGAAAACAAAAGGGAAGCCCTCCCGAAGGAGGGCCTGCTAGACATTACTTCTTCGACTTCTTCTTAGCCTTCTTCTTGGCCATGGAAAACCCTCCTGGGATTTTGTCGTTGTTGGGGCGTCAAGGAAGAGCGGAAACTACCAATCCTCTTCCTCTTCTTCCTCTTCTTCCCAATCTTCCTCTTCTTCGAATTCGAGGGACATCTTTTCACCTCCTTCAGAAGCGGCCTGCTGTGGGCGGGCCAGGATTTAACCCTTTGCTTCAGCCCTTAAACGCGCAAAAACAGAACTTTGAAGCTGAAAACAGAGAAACAAACTTCATTTTTCACAGCTAAAGGAAGGCCTTCACGTCCTCCATCTTGCCCTGTATCTTCTCCTCGTATCTGCGCGCGTACTCCTCGAGCTTCATCCCCTTGCTCTCGTGCGAGCGGCGCTCGCGGACTCTCATGAAGACGGGATAGTTGACGGCCGACCCGACGAGGAGGGCGTCGCCGACCTGGAGCGACGTGATGGAGTCGAGCGTCTCCCTGTTGATGCCTTCGGCGGTGTCGCCTATGTGCTGGAGGTCGTAGGGATTGGTTATCCTCATGATGAGGTGGGTGTTGCACTGGGAGAGGACCGTGGTGGAGAGCTGCTTTGGCCGCTGTGAGACTAGGCAGAGCGAGGCGTAGAACTTCCTCCCCTCGCGGGCTATCGTCTCCAGGATTCTGCGGGCAAGTGCGTAGTCGCTGCTCTCCCCCTCTGGGATGAAGTTGTGGGCCTCCTCCAGTATCTGGACGTAGGGGGGTATGATGCTGTCCCTCCTCATGTTGAAGAGCTTCCTGGATAGGTAGCAGACAGCTATCTGCTTGGAGCGGGAGTTGGTGATTGTGCTGATGTCGAAGATGACCGCCTTGCCCGGCTCTATGATGGTCTCAAGCGAGGGATAGCCCGTCTTGCCGAAGATGTGGGTCTGCTCAAGTCCCCAGAGCCATCCTTCAAGGGCGCGCTGGACGTCGGGGTGGAGCTCGTTGTCGGAAGCGACCATGGCGATTATGTCCTTCAGGTCGTATGGCTTTCCCGTCGTCCTCATCGACGAGCGGAGGTCGGTGATTATCCTGTTCAGGTCGCGGACCTGGGCGCTCGACATCCTCGGCACGAAAGAGGCGATCTGCCATGCGGAGAGCTCGTGGACAGGTATCCTTATCTCCCTGCCGTCGATGGCCAACACCCTGTCAGAGAAGTCGTCGTGGCCTTCGGGAGGACGCTCCGCGAGGGAGACGTACTCCGCGTGGGTGTCGATCACCGCCACACCCAGCCTCGCCTTTTCTCTGTCGAGCAGCTCCTCTATCAGGCAGGCCACAGTGTAGCTCTTCCCCGCTCCGCTCATCGCCAGTATGGCGAGGTGCTTCTGGAGAAGGCGCGTCATGTCCAAGCTGACGGAAAGGTCGTGGAAGGCGACCTTGCCGAGCTTCAGGCCGCCGGACTCGAAGCCGAGGAAGTCACCGAGGGAGCTCTCGTCGACGGAGGAGACCTTCACTCCTGGCGAGGGCGGGAAGGTCGATCGTTCGACCCTGCTCTTCGTGAGGACGCCGAGCGGGACCGCCTCTGCGACCATGAACTCCCAGGAGTCGACAGGGAAGATGGAGTTGAGCTCGTCCTCTTTCTGATACTCTTTCACGCTCTCGGCCCTGGCGAAGTATCGGTTGGTCTTCCTGACGTCGACCACGCGGGCGTAGAGCGTGCCGTCGCTGGTCGGGACCATCACGAACTGGTCCTTGCGGACGGGGACGGTCTCGCCGCTCTCTATGACGAAGGAGAACCGGGTGGGCGAGGGCCCCTCCATCGTCGAAATCACTGTCCCTATCTCAGCCAAACGGTCTTGCCTCCCTTCTCAATTTCAGCAGTGATGGCGCTCTGCCCACCTTCTCCCTCAGCAGGTCATAGATGAGGTTTATATCTTCTGCCCTCAGCTTGGCGCGGTGGTCGGCCTCCGTTATCACTGTGGGGATGCCGTAGACGCGCGAGAAGGATGAGAGTGTGAAGATGAGCGAGGAGAGGTTTTTTACCTCTTCAGTGACGTCGTCGGTGAACGAGATGAAGTCGACGCGGAGTGGCCTGTCGAGCGGCGCAGTCTTCGCGTAGAAAGAGTAGAGCTTCTGGCCCCACTCGCCCAGGTCGGAGATCACTGGGTGGTGGAGGGGGTCGACTGTGTACTTGAAGGGGAAGGTCCTCTCGCCGTGCTCAAGCACGTCGTAGAGCAGTGCAGTGTCCCTCATCCTGGAGAGCTCCTCTTCCTGGGAAGGAAGGGCCTCTTTCAGTATCGACGAGAAGCGGGCGCCCCTCGAGTCCTCAACTATTCCTGCCAGTCTCGTCTCTCTTTTCTCGCAGGCCTTGTAGAGGGAGAGGAAGGCGGAGACCATCCTGCCGTAGAGGCCCGATACCTTGGAGGAGCTACGCGGCTTGTCTGTGGGGTAGGGAGCGAGAGGCCCGTGGAGAAGCATGAAGTCTGGCTCTCCCTCCTCCACCGCCTGCAGGGCGGTCTCCAGCTCCATTGTCTGCCTCCTTATGTTCTTCTCGAGGAGGAAGTCGATGTCGCTCCCCTCCACGTTGGTGTGGACGAAGACTGAAGGGGCTTTCTCTGGGAAGTAGGCGACCTCTGCCAACTCCTTCTCGTAGGTGAAGACGGGCGCGACCGCCCTCATCACCATCAGGTCGATTGTGTGGTAGCGGGAAGAGAGGACGCCGCCGTCGACGCCCCCGACTCTGCAGTCGAGAACCCTCTTCTCCATGGGGGAGACGAGTGTCTCGTGCATCACCTCGCGGGAGACGTCTATCTCCTTGAAGGGTATCGCCTTCATCTCCCTCAGCCTCTCCGCTATCACCCTCCTCTCCTTCTCGTTCTTCTTTATCCTGCGCGCCATGGCGGAGAGTGTGGCGTCGAGCCTCATCGTCAAGGCACTCGCTGGCGGTTTAAATAGGGTTAGAGGGTGGCCTGCCGTTTTTCAGCGGATGTAGTCGCTCTCTATGGTCTCCTTCTTCTCCTTGGGCGCCCTCTCCTTCTTGGAGAGCTCCTTGCGGAGGTTGAGAGTCACCTTTTTCAGCGTCTTGAAGAGGCCCTCCGCCGTGGAGGGGAGGAGTGAGATCTTGGCGAGGGGCTGCTGGTTGATGCCGTCGATGAAGGCGAGCGTTACAAGGCCCTCCTTCTCGACCTCCTCCGCCTTCTTCTCCTTTCTCACGTGCGTCTTCACAGTGGTGAGGACTATCACCTCGTCTGCGAAGAGCCTCTCCATCTTGGTGCGGGCCAGGTTGTGCTGCGCCTTCTCCCTGATCTTCTTGCTGCTGGTCACGAAAACACCCTTGAAAGAGAGTCCATGGCAAGAGGAGGAGGGGGCCTTTTTTATTTCTTGCTGGGCAGGTCCAGCGAAACTCTCATAAACAAGGCCCCGTGGGAGGGGCCATGCCCAAATTCCCGTTCAAGGAGAAGCTGTTGGTCACGTGCGCACTGCCCTACGCCAACGGCGATGTCCACATCGGCCACCTGAGGACCTACATCCCCGGCGACGTCTTCGTCAGGTTCATGAGAAAGATAGGGCAGGACGTCATCTTCATCTGCGGCTCCGACACCCACGGGACGCCGATAGTGGTCAACGCGGAGAAGGAGGGCGTCAAGCCGGAAGAGCTGGTCGCCAAGTACCACGCCAAGTTCAAGTCGGTCTTCAAGAAGCTCAACATCTCCATGGACCACTACGGGTCGACCGACTCGCCAGAGAACCACGCGCGCACGCAGGAGATAGTGAAAAAACTGGAGAAGGGCGGCTACATCTACGAGAAAGAGATAGACGAGGCCTACTGTCCCAAGTGCGAGAGGTCTCTGCCGGACCGCTACCTGAAGGGCGTCTGCCCCTACTGCGGCGCGGAGGCGAGGGGAGATGAGTGCGACCAGGGGTGCGGGAGGTTCCTGGAGAAGGGCGAGCTGAAAGACCCCGTCTGCAAGATCTGCGGCGGCAAGCCCGAGTTCGTGAAGAGAACACACAAGTTCTTCAAGCTGACAGAGTTCGAGGAGTTCCTGGAGAAGTACCTCAAAAAACTGGAAGGGACGAAGGTGGCGAAGAACTACGCCCTCGGCTGGCTGAAGGGCGGCCTCAAGGACTGGTGCATCACGCGCGACATGAAGTGGGGCGTCAAGTACCCTGGATTCGACAAGGTGGTCTACGTCTGGGTCGACGCGCCAATCGGCTACATCGCCAGCACCGAGAACTGGGCCAAGAAAACTGGAGGAGACTGGGAAGAGTACTGGAAGGACGACGCCAAGATAATCCACTTCATCGGCTCCGAGATCACATACCACCACTGCATCTTCTGGCCGTCGATGCTGGAAGGCGCGGGCTACAACCTGCCCTGGGGGGTGGTGGCGAGCGGCATGCTGAAGGTCAACGGCAAGAACTTCTCCAAGAGCAGGGGGTATGTGGTCTGGCTGGAGGAAGACTACCTTGAGAGGGGGTTCGACCCGGACGCGATGAGGTACTACGTTGTCGCGACCAGCCCCCACACGCGGGACCTCGACTTCTCCTGGGACGTCTTCCAGGAGAAGGCCAACAAGGAGCTGGCCGACACCCTGGGCAACTTCGTCCACAGGACATGCCTCTTCGCCAGGGACGTCTTCGACGGCAAAGTCAATGCGGGCGTCGATTCAAACGTCAAGGAGAAGATCAAGGAGACTGAGAAAAAGATGAGAAAGGCCTTCGAGAAGTACGACTTCAAGAGGGCGGCGGACGCTGCAATGTCTCTCGCCTCCTACGGCAACGAGTTCTTCCAGTGCTGCGCTCCCTGGAAGAAGAAGGGGAGCGAGGAGTGCGAGCAGGCGATCGCCAACTGCATGCAGATGGTCAAGGCGCTCGCTGTCTTCATGGAGCCGTTCACGCCCGACGCCGCGCAGAGGATCTGGAAGCAGATCGGCGAGAAGGGGAGCGTCCATGAAGTCGAGATGGATGCTGCCTACCTGCCTGTCAAGGGGAAACTCGGAAAGACTGAAGTCATCTTCCCGAAGATTGAGGACAAGGAGATGGAGGAGGTGAAGAAAGTCTTGGACGAGAGGATGGAGAAGGCGAGTGGAGGAGAGGTCAGCTTCGAGGAGTTCTCAAAGCTCGACTTGAGAGTGGGAGAGGTCCTCTCCGTGAAGAAGGTGAAGGGTTCGAAGAAGCTCTACAGGCTGGAGGTGGAGGCGGACAGAAAAAGGACGCTGGTCGCTGGCATCGCTGAGCACTACTCGCCCCAAGAACTGAAAGGCAAGAAGGTCGTCGTGGTGGTCAACCTCGAGCCTGCGGTCATCCACGGCGTGGAGAGCGAGGGGATGCTCCTGGCCGCCGAAGGAGAGGACGGCCTCGCACTCGCCACGCTGGACAGAGAGCTGGAGAACGGCGCCAAGCTCTGCTAGAGGGAAACCCTTTTAAATTTAACCATTAAGTAATGGTAAATGAGAGAGAGAGGCTACGTCGAGAGCGTCTCCTACGGTCCTGACGGCAAGATAGGCAGGCTTGTGATCGGAGGGGGGAGCAAGAGAAAGACGCTCTTCACGCGGAGAGATGTCCTCGACAGGAAGACCGTCAAGACACTGAAGAGACACAAGCGAGACTTGGATGAGTTCAGCGAGCTCTTTTTCACGAATCCAGAGCTGACGCCGGAGCTCCTCGACGAGACCATGGCGGTTGAGAGGGGAAAATACAGGAAAAAGAAGGCGGCAGTGGGGGCGGCTGGTATGGTAGTCGGGGGCGCACTTACAGCGGGCGGAGCGCTCCCAGCCTACCTGATCGGGCTCGCCTCAGGGACTGGAGCACTTCTCAAGGAAAACCCGTACGAAAGCTACTCGCGAGAAGAGGGGACTTTCTGCGGGGCGGACATAGAGTTCGGTGAGCCGGGCGAAGAGGAGGGGGAGTTCGACAAGCACCTCCAGCTTCTCGAGATTGCGGAAGAGAGAGCAGAGGAGGGAAAACTCCACATGATGGAGAAGCAACTGAAGCAGGCGAAGAAAACTGCGAAAAAAGCTGGGATAGAGATGGAGTTCAGGCAGGAGGAGAAGAGGCTCTACTCAAGGCTGCTCGAGTCGCTGAATGGCGAGTTCGCGCATCGGCAGGAAGACTACAGTTACGTCGAGAAAAAACTCGAGCTGCTCGAGTCGCCGAGAGGAAAGTACGTTCCCCACATTGCCATCCCCCGCTTCGACGGAAGCGACAGGATCGGCCATCTCTACGTCGAGGGGAAGACGAAGAAGACATGGCTGGCGGGCATAGAGGTCATCGACCACAAGACAAGGAAGACCATCAAGAAGTACGAAGGCCGCTTCGACCCCTTCACAGTGATCCACTTCACGGACGACGAAGTCACGCCCCACGTCTTCAGGATAAGTGAAAAAAGGAGGAGGGCCTACAGGAAGCTGAAGAACATAGTTCTCTTCTCGGCCGCGGCCGGTGCAACCACCGACCTGACAGGCCTCAACTCCTATGTGGCCTGGGGGATGCTCAGCGCAACGGCCAACAGCCTACGCGGCCTCAGGAAGCACGACCCCGTAGGGGAGTTCATGGGGGAGAGAAAGATGCGTCCTAAACCCCAGAAGAACGTGGAGTACAGCTCCACGCCGCACAGCTGGTACATCTTCGACCTGGACTGGGACGCGAAAGACGACCCCCTCTTCTTCGGCGGCTCGCAGGGAAGGCAGATTGCCGAGGGAAAAGAGCGGCCAGAGAGCCAGGGCGAGAAGAGAAAGAAGATTGCCTATGCAGAGGCTACTCTGTGATGTCTCGAGCCAGGCCTCTGTCGACCTGACGCTCTGCCAGGTCCTCCTGGGCCTCGAACTCCTCGTCGGCGCACTCGTTGCAGATCCCCAGCTCGACGTTGCCGCACTCAGAGCAGAATCTCCTGTCGCACCTCTCGCATGTGAAGAGCTCCTCCACCTCTTCGCCGCAGAACCTGCAGGTTGGCATGCAAGAGGGACTGAATTTGGCTATTTAACCCTTCGCAAAGCCTTGACCATCTTGAGCTCCTCCACGGAGAAGCCTGCCTCCCTGTAGAGGGAGAGCGCTATCTCGTTCTCGGCAGAGACGCGGAGGCGGACCTTCTTCATCCCGCGTTCGCGAAAGTAGCTCTCAGCCCTTTTCAGGGCGAGAAGGCCGAGGCCCTTGCCTCTCGCCTCCGGCACGATGTAGAGCTGGCTGACAAGTCCGTAAGGCGTCTTCTCGCCCTTGAAGGAGCGGAGGAAGAGGAAGCCGACACGCTCGCCTTCCCGCTCCACTATCATCACGCCGTCGGGCTCGAAGTCGTAGGACTGGCGGAGTGTGGAGAGGAAGCCCTCCTCGTCGAACCTCTGGTCAGGATAGAAAGAGGTGTTTATCGAGTGGACCGCCTCGAGGGCGAACCCCAGGTCTTCCTCCCAGCTGAAGAACCTGAAGTCAGCTGACAGTTTTGATCGCCTCCTCCCCGAACCTCCTGACATCATCAGTTATCTCCTCCCCTTCCAGCGCTTCTGCATCGAACCACTTCAGCTCGTCGTTCTCGTGCTCTTCGAGGAGTGCCCCTCCCAGGACGCGGCAGAAGTAGATCAGGTCGATGTGCTCGTGCCCTTCGGAGATCTTCTCCAGCTGGATGTGGTGGACAGGCGCGAGCATCCTGCTCTCTCCGGACGGCGGAAGCGGGTCTGGCACAATCAGGACGTCGAGGCCGGTCTCCTCCTTGATTTCGCGGACCAAGGCATCGTCAGGCAGTTCGTCTCTCTCTATGTGGCCGCCAGGGGGGAGCCACATCCCCAGCTTCTTGTGCTTGACGAGGAGTGTGCGGCCGTTTTTGACGACGAAGCCGGTTGCTGTGAAGTCGCGCGTGATTTCGCCCAAGTGAGCCCGACGAGATTTGAACTCGTGACCTCCCGGTTATCAGCCGGGCGCTCCACCAAACTAAGCTACGGGCTCGTGAAAGTTTGGCGGAAAAGTCGTTTATAAATCTCTCGCTCGGGGCTCCACAAGGCTTATTAATTCAGCATAATTGTGACGAGATATTTAATTCCTATGATAATAAGGTGAAGATCGTGGAGAGGAACATAATCGTCAAGGCGCTGGGAAGGAAACCGATAAGGGAACAGCAGGTCGAGATAGTGGAGAGGAAAGGTCTCGGCCATCCCGACTCCCTGGCCGACGGCATCGCCGAGTCTGTCTCTCGCGCACTCTCCAGGGAGTACGTGAAGAGGTTCGGCGCCGTGCTCCACCACAACACCGACAAGAACCTCCTCGCCTGCGGAAAGAGCAACCCTGTCTTCGGGGGAGGAGAGATGCTGGAGCCGATAAGGATCTTCCTTGCAGGAAGGGCGACCGACGAGGTGGACGGGGAGCCGTTCCCGAGCGGCGAGGTGGCGATAAAAGCGGCAAAAGAGTACCTCAAGAAAATTGTGCCGCGTCTCGACATCGAGACCGACGTGGAGGTGGAGTGCCAGCTCGGGCCCGGATCAGTCGACCTCCGCCACCTCTTCGACAAGAAGGGGATGCCAAAGGCGAACGACACCTCTTTCGGCGTCGGCTTCGCGCCCCTCTCTGAACTGGAGAAGACTGTGCTGGCGGTGGAGAGAGAGCTCAACGCGTTTAAGTACAAGAAAAAGATGCCTGCTCTCGGACCGGACATAAAGGTGATGGGACTGAGGCGGGACGAGGAGATCGTCCTGACGGTGGCTGGGGCCTTCGTCTCCTCACTCGTCGACGACGTCGACCACTACGTCTCCCTGAAGGAAGAGGTCATAGAAAAGATCGCCAAGGTCGCTGAGAAGAGCGCACAGCTCCCCTTCGAGGTCTTCCTCAACACTTCGGACGACGTCAAGAAGAAGAGCTGCTACATCACTGTAACTGGGACTTCGCTCGAGATGGGGGACGAGGGCCAGGTTGGGAGGGGCAACAGGGTGAACGGCCTGATCACGCCGCACAGGCCGATGAGCCTGGAGGCGGCGGCGGGAAAGAACCCGACAGCCCACGTCGGGAAGATCTACAACCTCCTCGCCAAGCTCACTGCGGAGAGGATAGCAGGGGAGCTGGAGGACGAGGAGGTCCACGTGAAGCTGCTGAGCCAGATAGGGGAGCCGATCGACAGGCCGCTGGTCGCGGAGGTCGACATGGTCGCCCCGAACGCTGAGGCGCGCGCCATCGCGGACGAGGAGCTGGCCTCCATCAAGAAGATAGAGAAGCTGATATTGGAAGAGAAGCTGGAGGTCTTCTGATGTGCGTCTTCTGTGACATAGTGGAGGGAAAGCTTGAGGCCCACAAAGTCTACGAAGACGACGACTTCCTCGCATTCCTCGACCGTTCCCTCCTGACCTACGGCCACACCCTCTTCATCACAAAGAAGCACGTCGAGGATTTGTGGGACCTTGACGCGGAAGAGATAGGGAGACTGTTCGCCACGTCAAAGAAGGTCGTCGATGCGATGGAGAAAAGCTTGGAGCCGAGGAGGGTGATGCTCGCCGTGCTCGGCGACGACATACCGCACGTCCACGTCCATCTCGTGCCGAGATATCCGGACGACGGCCACGGCGGCGCCATCAAGTTCTCCAAGAGGTTCTCCCTCCCGGAAGAGAAGATGGAAAAGTTGGCAGGGAAGGTCAGGTCTGCGCTCTAGGCCACTATCGCCGTCGCCTCACTCTTGTCGCCAAAGTTATAAGCTGGCCTTCGGGACTCTCGCAGCAGGAGTAGCCAAGTCAGGTCCAAGGCGCTGGACTTAGGATCCAGTGGTTTAGTACCCGCGAGGGTTCGAATCCCTCCTCCTGCATTGAAGAACTGGAAAGCTGTGCTCTTCGACCTGGACGGGACTCTGGTCCACACCACGCCCGACTACAGGTACGACCTGATCGGCGCCGTCCTCGAGGGGCTGGGAGAATAGCCACGTCGACGAGTTCTGGTTCGGGCCGGGCAGGGACGGTATCATCTCGTCGAGGTTCTCTGTCGAGCCTGCAGAGTTCTGGAGAACCTACGACAAGACAGAGAGCATCGAGAAGAGGAGAAAGCACGCAAGGGTCTACGGAGACGTCAGCTTCTTGGGAGAGGTGAGAAAGAGGGGGCTGAAGACGGGGATAGTGACAGGCTCGCCCTCCCACATCGCTGAGATGGAGGTCGGCCTCGTGGGGAAGGAGCTGTTCGACGCAGTCGTGATTGCGAGAAAGTTTGAGGGCGTGAAGGAGAAGCCCCATCCAGACGGCCTTGAGAGTGCCTCGAAGAGATAGGCGAGGGAGGCTGTCTTCGTGGGGAACGGATAAGAGGACGTTATGGCCGCGAAGAACGCGGGCGTCTTCGACGTGCTTGTCGACAGGGGCGAGCACCTTCCTGATGTGGAGGCCTCCCTCACGATAGAGTCACTGGAAGAGCTTGAGCACCTCTTGAAATAGATGCCTTCCTGTCCTTCAACCAAGCTTTTTCAGGCTGCCTGATGTCGCGTCGATTTCGACTTCCGTCCCTTCTGGAAAGGGGAACGAGTCGACCGATATGGCCGGCACCTTCGCCTCGCGGAGGATGGTGGCAGAGTGGGAGCTTGGCGAGGTGCCTATCAGCACGGCGCCGGCGGGCCTCTGCTTGAGGGCGAGGAACGTTACAAGGTCGATGGAGGGCCTGGTGAGCACAGCTATCTCCGAGCGGTCGAGGGATGGGAGCTCTTCCAAGCTCTCAACCTGTTTTGTCTTCCCCACCGCTTTGCCAGACGAGATGGAGACTCCGTCCCTACCCATAGAAATTTTCGAATTTCTAGAATCGAAAAAAATCAACTCCTTTTCCGGAGTGAAGGCGAACTCCATCTCCTGAGGGCCGTGAAGCCTCTCCATCCTCTTTCCGAGCTCCACGAGGCGGGAGAGCTCCTCTGGAGAGAGTGAAGACAAGGTAGCTTCCTCCTCCGAGGTCTTGACCTCCTCCAGGCCGACGCCGCTCTTGACCATCTTGGTCTCCTTTCTCGGTATCCTCTTTGAGAGAACAGAGAGGTCTCCCTTGTCGACGACATAGCGGTCAGGGGCAGCCTCGCCGCGCGTCATCGCATAGACCACCTGGCCTGGAAGGACTTCGACGAGAGCGCGGCCCTCGGAGAATGTGGTGTGGAGGTGGCCCATCTTCTCAGACTCGAAGAAGCGCTGGAGTATGACGCGCAGGCGGGCGGATCGGTCGGCACCGAACTCCGTCGCCTTCCCCCAGGCCCTCTCCACTGCAGAGAGCATCTCCCTGAATGTGGGGAGGTTGGTCTGAGACCTGACGAGCAGGGGAACGCCTCCCTGCGAGAAGGCTGCCCTCACTGTGACCACGCCGCCGTTCTCTGTCAACATCTCCCAGGCAGACTCTAGCTCGTCGAGAAGCCCTTTGGAAAAGCCGTTCTTCCGGTGCTCGAGAAATGCGGAGTGCTCTAGGACGAGTATCGATGGCGTCGGCAGGCCGGCCTCGGCGAGTCTCTTCAGGCCGTCCAGCTTTGCACCT
The DNA here is from genome assembly GCA_964527545.1 of Candidatus Undinarchaeota archaeon. Taxonomy (GTDB): domain Archaea; phylum SpSt-1190; class SpSt-1190; order DYHY01; family CAZGQF01; genus CAZGQF01. The sequence goes on from CAZGQF010000001.1 coordinate 256,186, forward strand.
GCCTCTTCCAGCTCGTCCAGCGAATGGAGGAACTCCATGCTCACGGCCGGTGGGGGAGCTTAAAATAAGAGTCCATCAGAATGGCAGGTCCTCCCCTGCCTTGAGAATCTTCTGGAGGTCGCGCATGTCGAACTTGCTCTTGCCCTTGAGGTCCTCTGCCAGCTCTTTCGCCTCCTCTTTCAGGACCTCCCGCTCCTTGCGGATCCTCCTCGCTATCTGCGCCCTCTTGCCAGTCCCCTTCGCTGTCCCATCCCTCATCTTGTTGAGGAACTCCACAAACCTCTCGTGCTCGCGGTTGGCCTTCTTCTTGACGCTCTCCAGCTTCTTGACCGCTGCTATCATCCCCTCGTGGTTTTTCTGTGAGAGGGCGGCCAGCTTCATCAGCTCGTTGTGGGCCTTCTGCGCATTCTTCTTCTTCTCGTCGATCTCCTTGCTCAGCTTTATGAGCTCCTCGTTCTCCTTCTCGAACGTCTCCCTCTTCTTCAGCTCGTTTCTGAGAGACTCTATCTTCTCTATGAAGCCCTTCTCCTTCTTTGGGCTCATCGCAGAGATCTCGAACTTGAACTCCAGCTTCTCCAGTTCGTCCCTCATCCTCTTGGCGGGCTTCTTGGGGATCCCCTCCATGTCCGGCTTCATCTTCTTTATCTTGGAGATGAGCTCTGAGACCTCCTCGTTGAGCTTGTCCCTCTCCTCCTTCAGCTCGGAGATGTGCTCGTTCACTTCGTCCCTGTTGTTCTTGAGCTCTCTGATGCCGGTGGCAAGCTCCTGGACCTCTGCGTTGAACTTGTCCCTCTTCTCCTTGGCCTTGGAGATCTTCTCCCTCAGCTCCGAGACCTCGTCTGCAGAGAGCTCCTCTTCCTTGCCCTCGCTCTCAGGCTCGGCCTCCTCTTCGCCGCCTTCTTTTTGGGGCTCCTCTTTGGAGGGCCCCTCCTCGGAAGGCTTCTCCTCTTTCTTGGAGGGCTTCCCCTCTTTCTCAGAAGGCTTCTTGGACTGCTTCCCCTTCTCCGGAGATCTACTCTCCCTCTCGGGAGACGACTTCTTTGACTTCTTGGCGGGCTGCTTCTCTTCCTTCGCAGAGGGCTTCTTCTCGGCCTCGTCCTTGGACTGCTCGTTGGAGGGCTTCTCTTTCTTGGAGGTCTTCTTGGGTTTCCCCTTTTTCTTGGAAGGCGCCTTCTTGGGGGCCTTCTCCTTCTCGGAAGTTTCGGCTGGAGACGAGGAGTCCTCAGGCCCCTTCTTGGCCTTCTCCTCTTTTTTCTCGTCCCCAGCCATCTTTTTCACTATCCGAAGAGCGCGGAGAGGCCCTGGGCAGCAGCTGCCTCGTCCACTTCCTCCTCCTCTTCCTCTTTCTTCTCCTCTTTCTTCTCTTCCTTCGCCTCGGCTGCGGGCGCGGCGGCTGCGGGGGCGGCGGCCTTGGAGATCGCCTCCTCTATGTCGACGTTTTCCAGGGCGGCGACAAGGGCCTTGACCCTCGCCTCTTCCGCCTTCACTCCGGCAGCGGAGAGCACTTTCTTTATCGAGTCCTCGTCGACTTTCTTGCCAGCCTTGTGCAAGAGCATCGCAGCATATACATATTCCATCTCTATTACCTCTTCATTTTATCGTTAAGCGCCTTGGCGCCTGCCTCGGCCTTCACGAGCATGTCGCCGACGTTGTCGGCGGTTAAGAAGCCGCTCTCTTCGGCGAGGGCCTTGCTTTCCCTCGCCGCCTTCTGGAGCAGCGGGACAACTGTCCCCTCCGTGAGCCAGGCAGTCTCAACCGCCAGGTTGAAGGCCCAGGAAGCGGCGCTGGCAAAGCTCTGGAAGAGCTCCGCCTTGTCGACGTGGAGGACATCGGGCGTGAACTTGATCCCCTCCTCCATGGCAGCCACCAGCCTCAGCTTGACCTCCATCGGCCTGATGTCGAGCTGTGTGAGTGCTGCAGCCTGCGCCTCGTTGACCTCCTCGCCCTTCTTGACCAGGGCGGTCTCCTCGTGGATGACGATCTGGCCCTTCTTGATCCGGGCCGGAAGGCCTGCCTGCTGGAGCTTCCCTATCTCCGGGCCGGGCGGCAGTCCCGTTCCGCCGGCAGGGACGACGATGTCGTGCGGAGCGACCTGCCCCGGCTTGGCTGGCGCCATCATTGTGAAGTCCTCTATCACAGAGTAGATCTTGAAGGGGTTCTCGTCCGTGAAAAGGAAGGCAGACTGGCCTACCAGGTCCTCGGCCAGGGGTGAGAACTTCTCGCTCGACTTTAGGGCCCTCTCCATGAGCGTCTTCTTGCTCATCCTTATGGTCGCCCTTCCGCGCAGGTCCCTCTTTATCCTCTGCAGGAGCGACGAAGGGACGCCCGTGAAGTCGAGCACTGCGACAGTGGAATGGCTGTCCAGCATCTCCTTCAAACTCTCCACCATCTTCGGCTTCCAGGGCCTCATCTGATCTTCACCGCCTTCCCCATTGTCGTCTTCACGTAGACCTTTCCTATCTTGTCGAGGGGGATCTTCCCCTTCACGAAATCGTAGACGAAGCTGACGTTCTCCGACAGCTTCTCAGGCTCCATCTCTTCCGTCCCCACGGTCGCCCAGACAACTGGCTGTCCCCTCATCCTCACCCTCACGGACTTCTTCAGCCGCTCTACAGTCACCTTCGGGTTTGCGTCGGGCGGCATGACGTCCTTGGGCAGGGGCATCTTCCCGCGCCTGCCGAGAGCGCGCCCGAAAACCTGTGCGAACTTGGGCATGAGAGGTGCCTGGACTGCGAAGAAGTCGGCCGACTCTGCCAGCTTCTTGGCCTCCCTGCTGTCCTCGTAGTCGGAGAGGGTCTTGCCCGTTATGACTTTCTCCACCAGCTTCTTCGCCTGCGTGCTGGCCTCGCCGTCGGCAACGACCACGACATCGGCCTCTCTCCCCGAACCGTTGGGAAGCACGAGGGAGTCGTTGATCTTGATGTCGTCCTTCTTCAGGTCGACCCTCCTCAAAGTTATTATCATGTCAACCGACTGAGTGAATTTCCTCTCCTTGCCGGAAAGGGCCTCCTCTACAGCCTCAAGAATGGCCTTTTTCTCCATAATTCAACCTCCTGCACTAGGCAGTTAACGGCTGTGGGGATGCCTTAAAGTCACTTTAAAAAAGCTTCCCTCCCGGCCGGAGTTCCTCTTTTAAATCCCGCTTTCAGGGGGGGTTCCATGGACTGCGAACTCTGCGGAGCTGAAGGGGCGATGAGGGTTGCTGTGGTGGACGGCGTCAAGATGGTCGTCTGCGACAGGTGCGTAAAGGCGGGCAGGGAGGTCAGGGAGGAAGTGGTGGAGGAGAAGGGGAATGTCGTGTCCAGGAGGGCTCCTGAGCCGGAGAAGACAGTTGTGGCCGACTGCCATGCCAAAGTGAAAGAGGCGCGGCAGAGAATGGAGCTGGAGCAGAAGGAGCTGGCCAAGAGCCTGAACGAGAAGCAGAGCACCATAAGCAAGATAGAGAAGGGGACTATGACGCCGACACTCTCCCTCGCACGCAAGCTGGAGAAGAAGCTCGGCGTGACGCTGGTGGAGGAGACTGAGCCGGTTGAAGTGGAGAGCGAAGGGGAGGAGAGCGGCCTCACGCTCGGAGACATACTGAAGGTCAAGTGATCAGGCGCCGAGCTGCGGGACGTTTGAGTTGAGCGTCTGGGCCTCGCCCCTGAATGTGTAGTTGAGCGTGGAGGGAGGGATCTTCAGCTTCCCGAAGGAGACGCGCGGCTTCTGCATCACGTACTCTATCTTTATCTTGGAGTTGGGGTCGATCATGGAGAGGTCTATCCTGCAGGAGACGCCGTCAGGCTCCGCCTCCCTGGTGAACGGTATGGACCTGCCCTTCGATGTGAACCTCGACTGAAGGCCGAAGCCCTGCGGGATCTTCTCCAGGAGCACGACGTCCTTGAGGCTGCGCATGCTCTTGTTGACTATATCGACGACGACTTTGACCTCTATGTCGCTCACGTAGCGGGCGTCCTTGATCATCCTGGTGTTGGGGACGAAGAAGCCCTTGTAGGCGACGAACCCTATTGCAGAGCCGAAGAGGAGGAAGATCATGATTATGAGCCAGGCGTACCTGCGCAAAAAGAGCTCGAAGCTCTCCACGGAGAGCTCGCTCTCCCTGAACCTGCTCTCGTCGGGCAGGTCCTCGACCACCACCACCTCCTCAGGCTCCGGCTCCACGTAGACCGGCTCCATCTCCTCGACCTCCTCCCTGATCCGCGGGATGTCATCCATGGCGACTCCAAGGTAGCCCGTGGTGACCAGCTCTCGTGTCTGGGAGAGGAGTCGGCGTATCCTGCTGACGTCTGTGACGTTGTATGTCGCGTTGGAGATCTTTCTCTCGAAGTCGTCCTCTATCTCGTCCAGCTCTTCGTGGAGCTCGAACTGGCGCTGTGCCAGGGCGCCGGCAGCCTTGACGTCGAAGCGGGCCACCAGCACGATGTCCTCCAGGGCGCCCGTCTCGACATAGATCCTCGCCCTCTTGCTCCCCAGCTCCATGCCGGTGGTGTCGATGTTCAAAAAGACGTTGGCCTTCTTGCCGGGGCCGAGGGTAAGCGAGGGCGGGTCGAACTCTATCCTCCGGTGGGAGATCCCCTCCTCGTCCAGCGTCACGTTGAACGGCTCCGGGCCCGTGTTCTGGAGGGTGATCTTGTAGATGACAAGGTCGTCCATCAGGACCTCCAGCTCCTCTGTCTCGTCGAGCTCTGCGGTCAGCTCGTTGCCGTAGAGCGGCTTCACGAGGAGGTCCATCCTCTCCATGTCGCACGTGCTGGAGTTGAGTCTCATGATCTCGCGCCGGTACCCTATGTAGCGCCCCGTCTCGTCGTAGAGCTTGTTCTTCACGGGGTCGTCGTAGAGCTGCTTGGGCATCTCGAGCGTGATCTCCACAGTCTTGTTCCAGAGGACGTTGCCCGGATGGTCGTACTCGTATTCGCAGGGGTAGTCGGCGAGAGAGCACTGGCCCGTTATGTTCAGCTCCATCTTCTCCAGCTCAGTGTAGGGGCCTGTGTTCTTGATGACGATCTCGAAGGTGGTGGAGTTGCCGCGCGCCACCTGGACGACGTCGGGATAGACGACATCGAAGCAGTTGCCGTCGTAGAGCCTCGCCTCGGCCAGGAAAAGGAGAAGGAAAAGAGAAGCGGCAAGGAGGCGGCGCATAGCTTATAGCGGCCACGCCGATATTTAAACTATGGAGGGCAGGACTCACTTTGCGGGAGGTCTTTTCCTCTGGTCGCTCGGGGGCGGTCCGGAGGCGTTGGTGGGGGCGATGCTGCCTGACATCGACTCTCCGCGCGCTGTTATGGGCTCCCCGCTCGTCTCTTTCGCCTACGGCCACAGGGGCCTCTTCCACTCGCTTTCCTTCCTCTTCATCCTCGGCGGGACCGCCCTCATGCTCGGCCTCGACGGCTTCGCCTGGGGCTACGGCCTCCACATCGCACTCGACTCGGCGACGCGAGGGGGGGTTGCCCCTCTCCTGCCTTTCGGGAGGCGGCGCCTCAAAGGGCCTCTCAAGACAGGCGACTTTTTCGACAAGCTAATCTGCGCCCTCTTTGCGGCCTCCGCCTTGGCAACCTTTTTAGTGGGCCGCTCACCTCTGCGCGCATGGAACTGATCGCTGTCACGCTGCCCGGCCTGGAGAGCGCCTGCGCCGAGGAGCTGGAGGGGGGCGACGTGCTGGCCCCCGGCCACGTCGGCGTGGAGGCGGAGGTGAAAAAGCTCCTGAAGAAAAGGACTGTCGACAAGATCCTTTTGCCCATCGCTTTTTTTGACTTGGAAGAGGGCATCTACGACTCCCTCTTTTCCGCTGATGCCAGCTTCTCGCCGAAGAGCTTTGCAGTCGAGACGAAAATCTGGAATTCCGATTTGGAGGGGAGAGAGGTGGCAACAGAGGCTGGCCAGGCTTTCGTGGACAGGCACAACTGGGAGGTCGACCTAAACGAACCCGGCCTGGTGGTGAGGGTCGACGTGGTGGGCGAGAAGGCGATCTGCGGAGTCGACATGACCAAGGGGATGGAGCTCTCAAAGAGGGCCTGGGAGCCGGAGAACAACCCGCTGATAGCGGCCGCAATGGTGATCTGGTCAGGCGCGGAGAGTATAGTGGACCCGGACTGCGGCGACGGGACCGTGGTGATAGAGGCTGCGCTGCTGGGGGTTGACGCGCTGGGGGTCAATCCGAAAAAGAACGCCGTGGAGAAGGTGATGAGGGCGGGCGCCGACAAGAGAGTGAAGCTCGCACACTCTGAAAACGTCCCCTTCGAGGCCGAGGCTGCAGTTGCCTTCTCGCCGAGCGAAGTCCCGGAACTGCCTTCCGTCTTCTTCTCGGGAAAAAAGTACGACATCCCCGTCCTGGCAGAGGTCAAGGGCGGGAGGGTCTACAGGTCAGAAGGGGCCCGAAAAACTATTTAAGAGCAGCTCCAGGCCTCTGTAGATGAAGCCAATGCTCAAGTCCAAGAGGTGGGACCCCTTCTTGGAGAAGTCGCTTTTCAAGCTCTGGACAGAGGAAGGCATCTACAGGCAGAAGACAGGTGGGAAGATCTGGTCGATAGACACGCCGCCTCCCTACGCGAGCGGGAAGTGGCACATGGGCGGTGCGCTCCACTACTCCCAGATCGACATGATCGCCAGGTTCAAGAGGATGTGCGGCTGGAACGTGGTCTTCCCGATGGGGATCGACAGGAACGGCCTCCCAGTCGAAGTCCAGGCAGAGAAGGAGTACGGCGTCGCCATGCACGAGACGCCCAGGGAGAAGTTCATCTCTCTCTGCAGGGAGATGCTCGACAAGTACGAGGAGGAGATCCTCGAGATCTGCCGCCTGCTCGGGCTGAGCATGAACGACCTCGAGAACCCCTACAGGACCGATTCTGACAAGTACAGGGCCAGGACGCAGGAGACGTTCATCGACCTCTGGAAGAAGGGGCTGGTCTACGAGGACTCCAAGCCGACCAACTGGTGCACAGTCTGCGGGACGTCGATAGCGGACGCGGAGATAGAGTACAAGGAGAAGCCGACTCTCCTCTCGACATTCCCGTTCAAGCTGAAAAAGGGCGGGGAGCTGCTGATAGCGACCACCCGGCCGGAACTCCTCTGCGCCTGCGGCGTGGTGATGGTCCACCCCGACGACGAGAGGTATGAAAACGCCGTCGGGAAGACTGCCGTCGTCCCAATCTTTGAGAGGGAGGTCGAAGTGATCGCCCACCCCGCCGCCAAGATGGAGTTCGGGACGGGCGTGATGATGGTCTGCTCCTACGGCGACTACACTGACGTCAGGCTCTTCAGGGAGCTGGGTCTCGAGCCGAAATTCGCGATAGGGCCGGACGGGAAGATGACGGAGGAGGCGGGGGAGTACGAGGGGCTGACTGTCGAGGAGGCGAGGGAGGCGATACTGAAGGACCTGGAGCCGATCATAGTCAAGCAGGAGACCACGGAGCACAGGACTCCAGTCTGCTGGCGGAGCAAGACGCCCATCGAGTTCGTGGCCATGCCTGAGTTCTACCTCAAGCAGGTCGACTTCGTGGACGAGATCAGGAAGATCGCTGACAAGATAGAGTTCCACCCTCCCCACTCCAAGCAGATACTCCTCGACTGGCTCGACTCTATCAGCATCGACTGGCCCATCTCGCGAAGGCGATACTACGGGACTGAGATACCGCTCTGGTACTGCGACGAGTGCGACCACGTCTTCGTCCCTGAGGGCGGCGAGCACTACAGGCCCTGGAAGGAGGTGAGGGAGTGTCCTGAGTGCGGCGGAAAGATGAGGGGCGAGGAGAGGACCTTCGACACGTGGATGGACTCTTCGATCTCGGAGCTGGAGGCCTGTGGATATGGCGAGGACTGGTTCGAGGACGCCTTCCCCTGCTCTGTCAGGCCGCAGGGCAAGGACATCGTCAGGACTTGGCTCTACTACACACTGCTCCGCGCCTACCTGCTCTTCGAAGAGCCGGCCTTCAGGCACGTCTGGATAAGCGGCCACGTGGTCGACGAGCACGGGGAGAAGATGAGCAAGAGCGTCGGCAACGTCGTCGACCCCGAGCCCATGATAAAGAAGTACGGGGCAGACGCAGTGAGGTTCGCGGGCACTGCCGAGGCGACCCTCGGGAGCGACATCCGCTTCTCCGAAGAACGTCTCGCAGGCCACGCCAAGTTCATACAGAAGCTCTACAACGTCGCCAGGTTCGTCAGCATGTTCGAGGAGGCGGAGAGGCCCGGCACACTCGAGAAGAGCGATGAGTGGATACTCTCTGAGCTGAACGAAGTGATAGGGGAGGCAAGGGAGGGCTATGAGGGAATGGACTTCTTCCGGCCCGCCACATCAGTCCGCAACTTCGTCTGGGAGCTATTCGCGCCGCACTACCTCGAGCTGGTCAAGGAGAGGGCCTACGAAAAAGAGAAGAGCGCCAGGTACGCGCTCCACCAATGCCTGAGGGGTGTCCTTGAGATGCTGGCCCCAATCTGCCCGTTCGTCACCGACCACATCTACAGGGAGATCTACGGAGAGTCTGTCCACGTCCGGGAGTTCCCTGAGAAAGGTGAGGAGAGCCTCGAGGCGCCGATTGCCGATTTCAACAGAACTGTCTGGAAAAAGAAGAAAAAGAAAGGGGTCTCCTTGAGGGGGGAGATAGAGATGGAAATCCCTGCCGGGCTCTCCGACTTTGCCGACGACCTCAAGGCGATGCACCACCTGAAGGGGTAACTATGGCCAAGCTCGACATGTACGACTTCAAGAAGCACCTCTCTCAGCTGAAAGAGATGCGCGGCCGCCACACCGAGCTGATCACAGTCTACGTCCCGCCCGGCTACGACATCAACAAGATAATCAATCAGCTGGTCCAGGAGCAGTCGACGGCGACCAACATCAAGAGCACCTCCACGCGGAAGAACGTCACCACCGCCCTGGAGAAGATGATACAGCAGCTCTCCCTCTTCAAGAAGGTCCCTGAGAACGGGATGGCCATCTTCAGCGGCAACGTCAGCGAGCAGGAAGGGAAGCAGGACTTCCAGGTCCACACAATAATCCCTCCCCTCCCCCTCTCCATCAAGCTCTACAGGTGCGAGAAGGAGTTCATCCTCGAGCCCCTGGAGGAGATGCTGGAGAGGGGCGAGACATACGGCCTCCTCGTGATGGACAACGGGGGGGCGACCATCGGCCAGCTGAGGGGGAAGGCGATAGAGACCCTGAAGGAGGTCGACAGCCTTGTCTTCGGCAAGTTCAGGGCGGGCGGCCAGTCTGCGGCTAGGATGGAGAGGGCGAGAGAGGGGCTTGTCAACGACTTCTACAAGGGGATCGCCAAGAACATGAAGCTGATCTTCGGGGAGGCGGAAGTGAAGGGGATAATCGTGGGAGGTCCGGGCCCGAGCAAGGAGAACTTCTTGCGGGGCGGCTACCTCGACTCGAGGTTGCAGAAAAAGGTGATAGCTGTCAAGGACATCGGCTACACCAACGAGTACGGCCTCCATGAGCTGGTCGAGCGGTCACAGGACGTGCTCGAAGACGAGGAGATAGCGGAAGAGAAGAGAATTCTCAAGAAATTCTTCAGGGGACTTTCAAAGGACGGCCTCGTCGCCTACGGAGAGAAAGAGGTGAGGCGGCTCCTGGAGATGGGGGCCGTGGAGACAGTGATACTTTCAGAGGAGCTGGGCAGGTCGCGAGTCGAGGTTGTCTGCGGCAACTGCGGCTGGAAAGAAGAAAAAACTGTCAAGATGAAGAAGTTCCGTGAGAAGCTGGGGGGGATGGAGTGCCCGGAGTGCGGCTCGCCGAACCTTGAGGTCTCTGAGAGAAAGGACCTGCTCAAGGAGCTGGCCGAGCTGGCAGAGGAGATGGGCGGCGAAGCCGAGGTGGTCAGCACTGAGACCGACGAGGGGGCACAGCTCGCTCAGCTGGGCGGCGTGGCCGCAATGCTCCGCTTCAAGGTCTAGGCCTTGGCCTGCTTGTTCAGTTCTGACTGCACTATGGCAGGCATCACAAAGCCGACAAACAGGTAGAGCAAAAACCAGAGCACTGCGTTGTCGTCCTTCTTGACCTTCTCCGAGAATGCCTCGCAGTACTTCCAGACCCAGTAGATGTTGGCGAGCGGGATGATCATCAGCCAGAACGTCGGGATCTCCGCACCGAGGGAGTTGATCTCCTCCTTGGTCTTGTAGAGCCAGTAAAGGCCGTAGATGCCAAATGTGACGGCCGTCAAGAGGTAGACCATCACTACGTTCCTTTTCTCTATCTTGGTCGCGACCATGGAGCCGAGGGAAGCCACCGCCATTTATGCTTGACGGCGCAGTCTGGGGAGCTGAAGAACCCTTTTGAAAAGGGATAGCCCCGGGGAGATTTGAACTCCCGTCAAAGGCTCCAAAGGCCTCTATGCTTGACCACTACACCACGGGGCTTGTTGGGAAGGGGGAGAGAACTCTTTTAAATTTGCCTGAGAGAGGGGGCTCATGGCCTTTCGGGCGGCTAAAAAGAGGCTCACCAGGGCTTGGAGAAGGAACAGCGTCAAGGCAGGGACTGCACTGATCATCCTTTTGACACTACTCAGCGCCTTCGGCGCAGTCCTGGGCAGGATCGACATGGGGGTCGAGGCAAAGCCTTCCGCCGAGTTCGTGGGGAGCTGGGGGGGACAGGAATTCTACAAGAAAGACGAGAAGCACTACTTCACCGTCATAGAGGGGGAGAAGTGGAACTTCAGGGGCGACCCCATGGAGGCGAGAAACGTCAGCGTCACGCCGAGCGAGGAGTCTGTATTGAGGGCTCTCAAGGGCGTGGAGGAGGTAGTACTCCTTATCGACCCGAAGGCAGACGAGAGGGTGCTCGTTGCCAGCACCGACATCGCCAGGCTGATGGGTGTCCTCCAGCTCCCGACAAGGTACGCCTTCACGGAGAGGAGTGAGGGCCATCCAGAGGTGCCGGAGATGAGTGCCTGGGACTCCAGTGAAAGGAGGGCTGTCTTCGTCTTCGAGTCACCGTCCAACGAGACCAGGGTCTCCTCACAATACCCAATCAGGCCGCACACCATCTACGTCCAGGGTGAAGACTTCGACCAGCTGGACGCGGCGGCGGCCAAGGTCTCCCTGATCACCTTCGGAGTAACCGAATGAACGGAAGCCCGCTCCTGCAGACGATAATGGACTTTCTCCCCGCCATGCTGGCCAACGCAGCGCCGGTTTTGGCCGCTTCGCTTCTCGGAAAATCGCTCTCCACTCCCGTCGACTTCGGGAAGAGGATGGGAGAGAAGAGGGTTCTCGGCGACGGAAAGACCTGGAGGGGTCTCTTCGCGGGCGTGCTGGCGGGCGGGGCGACCGGCCTTCTCCTTGGCGACGCGGCCTGGGGCCTCCTGCTGGGGGGCGGTGCCATGCTTGGCGACCTGGCCGGGAGCTTTCTCAAGAGGAGGCGGGGGATTAAGAGGGGGGAGAAGGCAGGCCTCCTCGACCAGACCGACTTCGCCCTCGGCGCCCTGCTGGTCAGCTGGCAGAGGTGGTCGCTGGCAGAGGCCGTCTTTCTCCTGCTTTTGATGCCCCCCCTCCACAGGTCGACCAACCTGCTGGCCCACGCGGCAGGGATTAAGGACGTCCCATGGTAAGATTAAAAAGCGCCCTCAAGAGGGTCTTTCCATGTTGAGCAGACTAAAGAAGGCGCCATTCCTCAAGAAGGTCGGCCGCCTCTTCAGCTTCCTACCCGCAGACGTGTGGTCGCTTCTCGGCCTCCTCATAGGTTTGGCCTCTGCAGTCCTCCTCTACAGGGGGATGTACGCGGAGGGCGCCCTCGTTCTCCTCCTCTCAGGCATCGTCGACGAGATCGACGGCTCAGTGGCCAGGGCACTGGGGACGACCAAGTTCGGGGGCATACTCGACTCCACCAGCGACAGGGTGGTGGAGGGGTTCGTCTTCGCCGCCTTGAGCAGGGAGTTCCCCATCGCGGCCCTGGCGCTCGTCTTCTCATTCCTTGTGAGCTACACGAGAGCGAGGGCGGAATGCGAGATAGAGAGGTGCGACGTGGGGATAGGGGAGAGGGCGGAGAGGCTCGGCGTGCTGGTCATAGGGCTGCTGGGCGGATGGATATGGGAGGCGCTTGTCTTTGTCTCGGCCATCGCCGCCCTGACTGTGATCTGGAGGGTAGAATATGCAAGAGAAGTCCTTAAAGCAGGTAATAGTGGTCAGGGGTGACCTCAAGATGAGCAGGGGAAAGCTCGCCGCCCAGGTGGCGCACGCCTCTCTGGAGGCCTGGAAGAGGTCAAAGCCTGAGAAGAGAGAGGAGTGGGAGAGGGAGGGCGGCAAGAAAATCGTCCTTGAAGTGAAGGGGGAGGAAGAGCTGAGGCGGCTGCTGGTCGAGGCGGACCAGGTCGGCCTGCCGAAGGCGCTCATAAAGGACGCCGGCCACACCGAGCTGAAGCCCGGGACTGTGACCGCCCTCGGACTGGGCCCTGAAGAGGAGAAAAAGATGGACAGGGTGACTGGGGAGCTGGAGACGCTATGACCTCCATAATAATCCCTGCCTACAACGAGGAAGAGACCATCGGGGAGGTTGTGCGGCGGAGCGCCCCCCACGGGGAGGTCGTGGTGGTCGACGACGGGAGCGAGGACGCGACCGTGGAGGAGGCTGAAAAGGCGGGAGCACGTGTGATCAAGCAGAGACACCGGGGAAAGGGTGCGGCCCTGAGGAGGGGGCTAAAAGAAACGGATGGCGATGTCGTCCTAATCGACGGAGACCTGCAGCACCTCCCTGAAGAGATACCGAAGCTGCTGAAGGGGCTGGAGAAGTACGACTTGGTGGTGGGCGCGAGGAGCAGGTCTTCAGGGATGCCGATCCACAGGAAGATGACCAACGCCCTCTCGACCTGGGTGGTGGGGATGGCGACAGGCCTCCCCCTCACAGACTCCCAGAGCGGCTTCAGGGCCATCAGAAAAAAGGCGAAAAAAAAGCTCCCACTGAAGAGCGACGGCTTCGACGTGGAGAGCGAGATGCTCTGGGAAGCGGCCCGGGCAGGCTTGGAAGTGGGCGAGGTCAAGATAGAGACGCTCTACGGCGGAAGGGAGTCGCACTTCCACCTCTGGCACGACAGCAAAGCTGTGGTCTCCTTCCTTTTCGGCCTGGTGGGCGAGAAATTGAAGGGGCGCAATTGACTTATAGATAGGGAGACGAACGGAAGGATGCCGCCCTTCCTGCTGGACATAGACTACAGGGGAGATGAGAGGGTCTTCCTCCGCCTGGTGGGGAGGGAAAAGGGAAGGCTCGTTTTGGTCGAGGACAAGAAGTTCCTGCCCTACTTCTACGTCGAAGCGCCGAAAGAAGAGCTGGAGAGAGCAGAGATCGGAGGGAAGGGGCCTGAGAGACTGGAGAGAGTGGAGCTCCTGCTGGGGAAAGAGAAGCTGGAAGTGGTCAAGCTCTTTTTGAGGCACCCAAGGGAGGTCCCCGTCTGGAGAGAGGAGCTGCCCTACAGGAAGTGGGAGACCAGCATCCCCTTCGTCCGGAGGTACATGATCGACAAGAAACTCCTGCCGCTCAGCGCCTTCCAGGCCGATGGCGGCGTGAAGAGGGTTGAGGGGAGCATGGAAAACCCGAGGATACTGGCCTTCGACATAGAGACCCACGCGCCGATGGGGATGCCCAGGAAGAAAAAGGACCCGGCGATCATGGTCTCCCTCTTCGGGGAGGGGCTGGAGAAGGTCCTCACCTGGAGGGGCGACAACTCTCCGGGCGTTGATGTCCACGAAGACGAGAAGGCGATGCTGGAGGCCTTCGTGGAGGAGGTGGAGAGGTTCGACCCCGACATACTGACCGGCTACAACACAGACAACTTCGACCTCCCCTACTTGAGGGCGAGGTGCGAAGAGAACGGCGTGAAGCTGGGTCTGGGCTTCCAGGGGGAAGAGGTCAGCTTCGTGAGGAGGGGGGCGGGGAGCGCCGCCAAGGTGTTCGGCAGGGTCCACGTCGACCTCTACCCATTCGTCCGGAACATACTCTCGCGCTCTCTGATGAGCGAGACTCTCGACCTGGACGCCGTGGCCAACGAGCTGGTGGGCGAGGGGAAGAGAGAGATCGACTGGGAAAAGGTCCAGGAGATGTGGGAGAAGGGGGAGAGCGGGGAGATGGCTGAGTACTGCCTCCAGGACGGTAAGGTGACATTCCTGCTGGCGAAAAAGCTGGTCCCCATGATACTGGAGATCTCCAGGGCGACTGGGACGCCGGCCTTCGACGTGGCGAGGATGAGCACCAGCCAGATAGTGGAGTACTTCTTGATCAGCAAGGCCCACGGCGAGAGGCTCGTCCCTCAGAGGCCAGCCTATCACCAGCGCTCCAGCAGGAGGAGGGCAAAGTTCGAAGGTGCCTTCGTGGTGGAGCCGAAGAGGGGCCTCCACGAGAACATCGCCCTCGCCGACTTCCGCTCACTCTACCCCTCCATCATAGTCTCCCACAACATCTCGCCGGAGACGCTCGACTGCGACTGCTGCGGAGAGCGGCTCGAGACTGGCCACTGGTTCTGCGAGAAGAGAAAGGGCTTCATCCCCTCCGCCCTGAAGGAACTTCTCGAGAAGAGGATAGAGCTGAAGAAGAGGCTGAAGGGGATGGAGAAGAATAGCTCTTCCTACAGGCTGGCAGACGCGAAGCAGAAGGCGCTCAAGCTGATCATCAACTCCATGTACGGCTATCTCGGCTTTTCGGGAGCCCGCTGGTACTCTTTCGAGGCGGCGAGGGCGACCACAGCCCTTGGGAGGAGATACATCAAGGAGACCATAGAGAAGGCGAGAAAAAGGGGCTTCAGCGTCATCTACGGGGACACAGACTCTGTCTTCCTCACGGCAGAGGGCGGCGACTTCAAGAAAAAGGTGAAGGCGTTCGTTGAGGAGATCAACGACGGCCTGCCCGGCGCCATGGAGCTCGAGCTTGACGGCATCTACAAGAGGGGCGTCTTCGTCACCAAGAAAAGGTACGCACTGCTCGACTTCGAGAACAGGCTGGTGGTGAAGGGGCTGGAGAGGGTGAGGCGGGACTGGGCGCCAGTGGCGAAGGAGACACAGGAAAAAGTACTCCGCTCCGTCCTTGAGAGCGGCGACGTCGAGGAGGCTGTGGAGATGGCCAGGAAAAAGGTGGAGGAGATCAAGGAGGGCATCCCAATCGAGAAGGTCACCATCCTCTCGCAGCTGACCAGGAACATAGAGGACTACAAACAGGTCGGACCGCACGTGGCGGCCGCAAAGAAGATGAGGGAGAGGGGGGAGAAGGTGAGGGCCGGCGTCCTCATACCCTACGTCATCACCCCAGGCCGCGGCTCCATCTCAGAGAGGGCAGAGCCGGCTGGCGACGCGAAAGAGTACGACCCAGACTACTACATCAACAACCAGGTGATGCCTGCGGTGCTGCGCGTGCTGGAGGCGTTCGGCTACGACAAGGACAAGCTCTTGAAGGGCCAGAGCAAGCTGCACGGCTGGCTGTGAGGGAAATCGAAGCCGTTTTTAAGCTCTCCAAAAGGTGTGTGCCATGTCACTTGAGGAGAGGGTGGCGAAACTGGAAAAGAGTGTCGGCAGGCAGGAGGCCGCCCTGAAGAAGACCATAGAGGCGATGGAGAAGGGCCTCGATGAGAAGAGTAAAAAAGAGAGGGAGCTGGAGGAGAGCGTGGAGAGATTGAGGGAGGCGCTCAGAATGGTTGTGGAGGAGATGGAATGAAGAGACTCGCAGCAAAGATAGGCATCGCAATTCTCGGCGGCCTGGCCGTGCTGGTGCTCGGGGGGATGAAGACCTACCCCGAGAACGCGAAGATGGCGGCCTTGCTGGTTGGCGTCCTCGGCATCTTTCTCGCTATACTGGACGAGCGGCTGAGAGAAGAAGGGCGCTGAGAGCGCAGAAGACAGCTATGAACGGTATTCCCGGCACGCCCGTCTCCTCTGTCTTCCATGTCCTCTCAGAGACGTGCTGCATCACTGAGAACCCGAGGACAGCGGCGGTGCCTGCCAGGGCGCCCTGCCACAGGCCATTGCGTGCCACGCTGATGGTGAAGAGGAGGGGGAGGGAGAAGTCGCCCGCGCCGATGACTGAGAACCTGTCGCCCGTGGGGAAGAGGAAGACGAGGGACCTCCGGAAGCTGTCGAGCTTCTGCCTGAACCAGAGGAACTTCATGTGCTTGGTGTAGAAGACTGCGATGGCGTCGTAGAGGCTCATCGCCCCCAGCAAGAGGAGGACCGTCTCTGGAGGCAGGAAAGCGGCGAAGAGCGTGGAGAATGTGACCACGCTTATCGCTGTCGTCAGGTTGAAGAGTGTGACGTTGTCCCACCTCCTGACCAAGAGGAGCGCTATCCCCGCTGGGATGCCCAATGCAGGGAGACGGATGAGGGCCGCGAAGTAGAGGCCTGAGACGAAGACTGCCAGGTCGACAAGGAAGCGGAGGGAGATCCCCAGCAGCTTGAGGACGACGAGGAAGGCGGTCCCCACGACCACGAGGGAGAGGATGTTGAATGTGTCCCTCTCGGGGCGGTCGGTGATGGCTGCCGGCTTGTACTCCTGGAGCTCTGGTTGGGAGGCTATGGGCGCGGCCAGGAGGAGGGCCATCAGCTGGAGAACTGCGAACCACTCGAGGGGCTGCATAGCCATATAATACCCCTTCCCTAAAAATAGCTGATGACCAAAGAAGACTATCTTGAAGCTGGCCGCATAGCCAGGGAGCTGAGGGAGAAGGCGAGGGCCCTTGTCGAGCCGGGCGTCAAGCTCCTCGACGTTGCTCAGTTCGCCGACAGCTTCATCCAGAAAGAGGGAGCGAAGGCCGCCTTCCCAATCAACATCTCCATCAACGACGTGGCCGCCCACGACACGCCCTCCAAGGGTGACGAGAGGGTCTTCGAGGAGGGGGATGTCGTGAAGATAGATGTCGGCGTGGCTGTGAACGACTGTCCCGCAGACACCGCCGGCACAGTCACACTCTCTGACGACAAGTCCCTGCAGGAGGCGGCTGAGAAAGCGCTGGAGGCGGCGCTGGAGGCTGCCGGCCCTGAGACTACTCTACACCAGCTGGGAGCGGCCATAGAGGAGGCCATCTCGTCGCGGGGCTTCAGGCCAATCACCAACCTGACCGGCCACAGCATGGAAGAGGGAAGCCTCCACTCAGGCATCTCCATACCCAACTTCCCGTCCCACGACGAGAGAGAGCTGGGGGAAGGCGTCTTCGCCATAGAGCCCTTCGCAACCGCTGGCGAGGGGAGGGTGAAGAGCTCGGAGCCGTCCCAGATCTTCAGGCTGGTCTCTCCCAAGCCGCTGCGGATGAAGAGGATGCGCAGGCTTCAGGAAAAGATAGGGAAGCGGTTCGGCACCTTCCCATTCGCCTCGCGCTGGGTCGACGATCAGATGGGGCTGAAGTTCCTTGTGCAGAAGGGCGTCCTCCACAACTACCCAGTCCTGCGCGAAGTCGCGGGCGCCCCAGTGTCGCAGGCAGAGAAGACCATACTGATAGAGGGCGGAGAAGTCACAGTCACCACCTAGAAAAACTACTTAAACGGAGAGGGGAATGTGCCTCCATGACAAGAGAGTTGCCTGTCGCTCCCGTTGAGAAGCTTCTCCGGAAGGGCGGGGCGGATAGGGTCTCGGAGACCGCCTCGGAAGCCCTGGCCGCTCTGCTTGAGGACATTGGAGGGGAGATAGCGAGGAGGGCCTCCGACCTGAGCGAGCACGCTGGAAGGAAGACGGTCAAGGAGAGAGACGTGAGGATGGCCGTCAAAGAGATATGGGGATAGCTCTCAACTGGCTTCTGCTGCTGGTCCCCCTCTCGCTCTCGGCTGCCGCTTCTCTGGAGGACATCAAGACCAAGGACCTCCCAGACATCTTCACTCACGCGATCTTCGCCTTCGGCCTGCTCTACAGGCTCTTCTGGGCCTTCTCGCTGGGCGAGTCCGGACAGCTGTTCGCCACTCTCGGCATCACTCTCCTCTTCTCCGTCTTCGGGGCTGCCATGTACTACGCGAAGCAGTGGGGAGGGGGCGACTCCAAGCTGTTGGCCGGCTTCGGCGCGACCATCGCAGTGCCGCCCCGAGAGGTCCTGGAACTCTTCTCTCCCGCCCTCGGGCCATTCCCCTTCTGGCTGGCCCTTTTGATCAACATCTTCGTAACTGGGACTCTCTACGGCACCCTCTACACCTTCGGGGTGATCTGGAGCAAGGGTCTCGGAGGGGCGCTGCTGGAGAGGATGAAGAAAGAGGCATGGCAGCCTCTTTTCTTCCTCGCCCTCTTCTCCCTGCTCCTCTCCTGGTCCGGCCTCTCATCCGCACTGCCCCTCCTCTTTGCCCTCACAGCGCTCCTCTGGACGCTGGCAGAGGGGGCGCGCGTGGTCGAGGAAGGCGTCTTCGTCAGGGAGATAGGGCCGGAAAAGCTGAGGGTGGAGGACTGGCTCCTCGAGGACGTCGTCGTGGACGGCGAGAAGATAGCTGACTCAAACTCGCCGGGTGTGAGCGAGGAGGAGCTTGAGAGGGTGATGGAAAAAAAGGAGAAGATAGGGAAGGTGAAGATAAAGGACGGCATGGCCTTCGGGCCGACCTTCCCAGTCGCCCTCTGTTTGACGCTTCTCTGCGGCGACCTGACCTTCAGGGCCGTGCTGCTCTTCTCTACTTGTCTTTAGCCATGCTTGCGTCGGCGTAGGCTATCACGCCGATGTAGTGGATGAGGGCGAAGACAACGAATGCTATGAGGAGCGGGCGCGTGTCCTTGGTGATCGCTGTGTAGACCGTCAGTATGGCAAGCGCTATCCAGCCGTAGTGGAAGGGCTTACCCATAGGTCATCCACTCCCCCACCCCCAGGACGGTCCCGGGCGGCTCCTCCACCTTGATCGGCTCGAATGTGTCGTAGTGCATGGGGACCATCACCTTCGCCTTCAGCTTCTTGGCCGCTTCCATCGCACCCTCAGCGTCCATGGTGAACGTGCCGCCCACCGGGAGGAGGGCGATGTCGCACTTGATGTCGTCCGGGACTGAGTCCGTGTCGCCTGCGTGGTAGATGGTGACGCCCGAGATGGTGAGCAGGAAGCCGAGGGGGTTCTCGCCGGGGTGTTCCGCCTTCACTGCCTGGACATCTATGCCGCGGAGGTTCAGCTTCTGGAGCGGCCTCATCAAAGTGATCTTTAAGTGGAGCTTCCTCTCCACGGCCGCGTTCCCCACTATCAAGGCGTTTGTCCTCTTGTGGAGGGTCTCTATGGTCTGGACGTCGCAGTGGTCGAAGTGGTCGTGAGTGATGAGGACGATGTCGGCGAGCCTGACGTCGTCAGGCCCTATGGCGGGAGGGACGAGCCGCTTCATGCTCCCGCCCTCCGAGAGATAGGGGTCGATGTAGATGCTCTTGTGGCCGCCCACTATCCTGAAGCCGGAGTGGCCGAGATACCTCAAGGCGACCTTCCAATCACCCTCTGGGACCTCCATGCAACAAGATGGCCAGCTCGATATTTAAGTTCTCTACCTCCAGTCAGACATTTAACTGCGGGAGACATATGGGTTTCATGGAGATCACAGCAACCAAGGCCGCCGTCTTTGCCCTCGGTCTCCTCGCCGGGTTCTGGGTGGGGAGGCTGGCAGGGGAGGACTGGGCGGAGGAGAGGACCTTCAAGTTCCTGACAGGGAGGCTGAAGATTTGATCGCGGAGAACATCGTGCCGTTGATGGCGGGATTCGCCGCAGGCCTCATCTTGGGCTTCACCTGGGGCCTCTACAAGGGCAAGAAGAGCTTCTACAAGGCGGTCTCCGCCCACTTCAGCATGAGACGAAAGTGAAAACGATGAGGAGGATACAGATAGGAATAGTGGGCGGCCAGAGGGAGGGCGTCCTCCAGGTCGGCGCGGCGGTGCTGAAGAGGGGCGCCGTGGTGCTGACTGTCGACAGTCCGGCGGGGAGGGAACTGAAGCAGCTCGGGAAGGACGTGGTCTGCCTTGGGGGCGGAGAGGACTATCCCATCCGCGTTGAGACGGGGAGCAGGGAGATGGGGATGCTCCTGCTGGTGGAGAGTGCAGACATGATAATCACCGTAGGCGAAGGCGACATGGTCGAGCTGGCCCGCGCCCTTGCCAGGTCCTCCAACAAGGGCGTCGTCTCTGGCGAGAGGGCCGTGGAGAGGGCCTTCGAGAAGCTGGTCAGATACAACCTCTTTGGCTCCCGTTAGAGAGGCCGTTGACATCCCCTGTGTAGAGGCATGCCTCGTACATGTGGTAGTGGGCGAGCTCTTCGGGCACGCCCGACGAATGGAGGGCCTCAACGCCCCTCCTGTAGCTCTGGTTCCCTGAGAATTCTCCCTCGGATAAAAGGCCCGACCCCTTGAGGAGGCCGAGGACTGTGACCTTGGCAGGATGGGGCACCGACCTTTTCCCCTTCCTGTAGACGACCCTGTTGCTCCTCTCCCCCTCCTGACTCTCTATTTTCTCGAAGTAGTAGGGACTGACAATGAGGTCGGCCTCGAGGACAGGCATCTGGACCAGGCTGTTCAGTTCCCTCTCCAAAGCCTCCGTGGCGGGGGAGACCAGGCAGTTTCGGGTGCTTCTGAGAAGAAGGATTGAGTAGGGGACATCCCTGTTGCCGTCCACCTCTGCAAGAAGCTCGTTCGCCTCGTAGTCGGACGTCTCTGGAGAGTCGTCCAGGACTTGGACTTTGCAGGAGGCGTGGGACTCAATGACTGAGGCGGCCACCCAGTAGGGAGGGACGTCAATGGTGTTGAGGTCGATGCTATCCCTGCAGGTCTGTGAGTTGGCGGGGAAAACTATCAGCTTCTCCGCTCTCCCTATCTCTTTCAGCGAGTCTGCAAGGATGTGTCTTCTCGTCTTGAGTTCGAACATAAACTCCCGAGTGAAAACAGGGTTTAAAAAAATAATGAAAAGGGTGGTGGGATGACCTACATCATCCCAGGCATTCCACCCATTCCGGGAGGCATTCCGCCCATCTCATCGGCGTTGCCTCCCTTGCTCAGCTTGCTGGCCGCGATGACGTCGTCTATCTTCAAGATCATCATCGCCGCTTCGCTGGCGCTCTTCATGGCCTGCTGCTTCACCTTGAGGGGCTCTATGACGCCCGCCTTGCTCAAGTCCTCGGCCATGCCGTTGTTCAGGTTGATGCCTGCCCTCTCCTCGCCCTTGTCGTGCTCGTTGCGGAGGGCGACTAGAGCGTCTATTGGGTCGAGGCCCGCGTTCTCGGCCAGCGCCCTCGGGATTATCTCCAGGGCCCTGGCGAAGGCGGAGATGGCCAGCTGCTCGCGGCCGCCGACCTTGGAGCCGTAGGCCTGCAGCTTCATCGCCACTTCGACCTCTGTCGCGCCGCCGCCTGCCACGACCTTGCCGGTCTTTATGGCGGCAGACAAAACTTTGAGGGCGTCGTGGACGGCCCTCTCCGCCTCGTCGACGATGTGCTCAGTCCCGCCGCGGATCAGTATTGAGACCGCCTTGGGGTCCTTGCATCCCTTCACGAATGTCAGCGACTCGCCGGCAACCTTGGTCTCCTCCACGAGGTCCGCGGAGCCTAGGTCAGACTTCTCCAGGTCATCCAGGTTGGTCACGACCCTGCCGCCAGTCGCCCTGGCCAGCTTCTTCATGTCGCTCTTCTTGACCCGCCTGATGGCGAGGATGCCGTCCTTGGCCATGAAGTGCTGGGCCACGTCGTCTATGCCCTTCTGGCAGAGGACCACGTTGGCGCCCGCCTTCTTGATGGTCTTGACCATCTCCCTCAGCATATTCTCCTCCTGCTTCAGGAAGGCCTCCATCTGCTCGGGCGAAGTGATGCGTATCTCTGCCTCTGTCTCTGTCGCCTTCACTTCGAGGGCGGTGTCGAGAAGGGCGATCTTCGCCTTCTTCACTTTCCTGGGCATGCCGGAGTGGACCCTCTCCTTGTCGATGATCACTCCGTCCACTATCGTGGAGTCCTCGAGGGAGCCTCCCGCCTTCTTGTCGATCTTCACGTTCTCTATGTCGACCTCCAGCTCCTCGACGACCCTCTGGACTGCCTCCACGCAGATCTCTGCGAGGTGCTCCCTGCCGCCCTCAGTGCCGCGGCCCGCCATGCTGGTCTCGGCGAGCTGCTTGAGGAGAGCGTCGTCCTCAGGCTTCACGTCGAAGGCCTGCTTCTCCAGCATCTTCTGCGCCTCGACGGAGGCGAGGCGATAGCCGTTCGCTATGACTGTGGGGTGGATCTCCTGGTCCAGGAGCTCCTCCGCCTCCTTCAAAAGGCCGCCCGCGATGACGACCGCCGTGGTCGTGCCGTCGCCGACTTCGTCTTCCTGGGCCTTCGCCACTTCGACTATCATCTTGGCGGCCGGGTGCTCGACCTCCATCTCCTCGAGGATGGTGACGCCGTCGTTGGTCACCACTATGTCGCCGAGGGTGTCGACAAGCATCTTGTCCATGCCCTTCGGTCCGAGAGTTGTCTTCACTGTCTCCGCCACAGACCTTGCGGCGGCGATGTTGACCCTGTGCGCCGACTTGCCCATGAGGCGCGAAGTCCCCTCCGGCAGAATCAGCAACTGCTGTCCTTCCATATTTCTCCTTGCCATAAAATCACATTTCGGTGGATGAGCGGTTATTTATAACACTTCTGTGAGAAGAATTAGCACGCTAGAGAAAGCTCTCAAGCAGCTCTCTCCAGTCTGCTGCCTCGCCAAGCACCACGGGCTCGCCGTCAAGGGCATCTGCGAAAGAGAAAAGCGCGTCGATCCTCTCTTTTGAGTCCTTCTCGGAGACCAGGAAGAGGGAGGAGCTCCTCAAGACCAACTCGAAAGGCGCGGAGTTTGGGAATGCGGCCATGAGATCTGAAGAAGGCGGCTCCGGTTTCTTGAGCACTCTGCTGCCGAAGAGGTCGACGAGGCGCTTGGCTGTCGTTGGAGAAGGGGAGGATCCGTCCTCGTACTTGCGGACCATGGTCACGGAGACGCCGAGGCGGCGGGCCAGCTGGCCGCGGGAGAAACCGGCAGACTCTCGCAAAGCCTTGAGGTTCTCTATCTCGAACTTGAAGCCGCCCCTCTCAGCCAGGCAGAGGGGCTCGCCGTCCAGGTAGTCGCCCAAGGCCTCAGGAGTCATCGCCATCACGCTGTACCTCTCATAGATCGCCTGGTCGCAGAGGAGCTTGTGGCCCCTTTCGCCGATTATCATCGCCTCCGCCCCTATCACCTCGGCCGCCGACTTCATCGATGACGCCTCCCTCTTGGAGACAGAGTCGATGTTTTGCGAGAGGCGGAGGAGCATCTTCGAGTCGCCGGAGGCGGCGACGTCAGCGCTCCTCGGCGAGAGAGAGCACCGCTCGCTGTGGAAGAGGTCGCGCTCCTTGAGCACTGACTTCACTTGGGGCCAGAGGTCGGCCATAAAGCGGCGATGCGACGGCAAGTTAAAAATCAAACGGTTCCATCAGAACGCTTTTTAACGGCCTCGCCGTCCTATGAGAATGTTCTTGGGGCTGGTGGGTCCGATGGGCGGGGGGAAGAGCACTGTCGTCGAGATGACCGGCTTCAAGTCGGTCTCTCTCACCGACGTCCTCAAGAAGGAGGCGAAAAAGAGGGAGGTTTCCATCACGAGGAACAACCTGATCAACCTCGGCAACAAGCTACGGGCGGAGAGGGGCGAGCACGTCCTCGCTGAGATGGCATTTGAGGAGATGACGACGGGAAACCACGCCATCGACAGCATACGAAACCCGAACGAGGTGGGATTTCTGAGGGAAAAGCTGCCGAGGTTCTTCCTTGTCGCCGTCGACGCGCCCAGCGAAGTGAGGTGGAGAAGGTCGAAGGAGAAGTACGAGTCGCTGGACGAGGAGGGTTTCGAGGAGATAGACAAGAGGGACAGGGACATCGGCATCGACAGGTGCATGAACATGGCCGACTTCTACGTGGAGAACGTCGACCTGGAGGAGACCCTGAAGGAGGTCAACGCCATTCTGTCGAAGAGAAAAGTGGTCGGCCTGGTCGGGATGCCGGGGAGCGGGAAGAGCCTCGTCCAGAGGATCTTCGCCCGCAGCGGCTTCGACTCTTTCAACATGGGCGACATCGTCACTGAGATAGAGTTCGCGAAGAGGGGGTACGAGAAGAGGGGGGAGGGGGCGGAGAAAGAGATAGCAGACTCGCTGAGAAAGGAGCTGGGCGAGGCGGCAGTGGCGATAAGGACTTTCGAGGAGCTGAAGAACGTGAAGGGCGACCTCTGCATAGCTGGCATCAGGTCGAAGGCAGAGGCAGACCTTTTCAGGGAGAGGTGGGGGAAGAGCTTCGTGGCGGTTGCTGTGGGGTCCTCCTTCGAGACGAGGCTGGAGAGGCTGAAGAAAAGGAAAGAGAGGCCCTACAAAAGCGAAGAGGGGCTGAGAAGAAGGGATGAAAGGGAGATCGGCTACGGGCTCGGGGAACTGCTCGAGAGCTGCCAGCTCTCCCTGGAGAACGAGAGCTCCGTCGAGGAGCTCGAGTCCAGGGCTGTCAGTTTCATCAAGACGCTTTGAGAGGAATTTTTATATAGGACGCTACCTCTTCTCTCTCAGCGATGGAGACCCGGCGCCATTCTGATCGGAAGACAGGATTTGGGCACTGGGCCCTGCCCATGGCCTTCGTATTTTATGGGGCTTAGGCGGTAACTCCTCCTTCGCCCTCCACAATATCACGCTGAGGTGACAGGACTATGCAAAAACCGATACAGATCGAGATTGGGAAGAGAAGATGGCAGCTGGACCTCTGGCAGCTCATATTCCTGGTCGACTCTGTGAAAGAGGAGCTGGGCATAGGGACAGAGCTCTCGCCTTCGCTCCAGGAAGAGATAGAGAATGGCGGCGCCTACTGATTTAGACACTCTCGTGTCTAGACGAGGGGGTTCCCATCATTTATAAATGCTTAAATAGGCCCCGGGAGGTGTTGTAACATGGCGAAAAGAGAGGAATCACCAAAGAAAGTCTCCGCCAAGCTGGATCCCGACAACGTAGAGATCACACCGCAGAACATCGTGGCCAGCGTCCATTTCCATGTCGAACTTCCCCTGGAGAAGGTCTCCAAGAAGCTCGGGGCGGAGTTCAACCCCGACACATTCCCCGGCGCCATCTACAGGAAGGAGGCAGGCTACACTTTTCTCCTCTTCAAGAACGGCAAGGCAGTCCTCGCAGGGGTAAGCTCCTACAAGCAGCTCCTCAAGGCTGTGAAGGGGTTGAGGGAGGAGTTCAAGAAGACACTGAAGATAAAGACCAAAAAGCCGGACATCGACATCCAGAACATGGTCTTCTCATTGGACGTGGGAGCGGAGGTCAACCTCGAGGAGTTCGTGAGGGAGGTCTACGACTCCTACTACTCGCCGGAGCTCTTCCCAGGCCTCACCTACAAGATCTACGACCCTGCCGCGACGTTCCTGGTCTTCTCGAGCGGCAAGTGCGTCCTGGCCGGGCTGAAGGACATCCGCGACCTGGAGAAGGCAATCGGCAAGCTGGTCTCCACGCTCAACCAGTCGGGGGCGCTGAGGGACTACACTCGGGAGCCGGGCGACGTCAAGAGGCCTGTCAGCGAGGCAAAGAAGGCGCTCGAGAAGCGTCCTGACAAGTAGCTGACCTTCCGCTTCCCAGAAGGGTCACAGACGGTGCGTCAAGTCTTCCCTTAAGGTCTGTATGTCCAGCTCAAGCTTGCGGAGAGAGGTCAAAAGCCTCTCCTTCTCCACCTCGAGCTTCTTCACCCTCTCGTACTTGTTGGTGGCGCGCTGGAAGTCGAACATGGAGATCATCACCTTCTGGCTGTTGTTCATCTCCGTCGCCAAGTCCAGGGCGACGTCGCCAAGGAACAGGTTGACCGCCTCGGTTACTTCAGACCTGATCATCTTCCTCTCGTCTAGGCCTGCCCTGATCGCCCTGTCCACCCTGGCCATTGCGAAGGGAAAGTCCTGGTCCTCTTCTAGCTCCCCTTCTCCCTGCTCCATAACCTGCTCTTCCTCTTGAGTCTCAGTCTCTTCGCTCATAGATCAAGGAAGTCCAGCAGGTTTAAAACAGTTGTCCGGTCAGAGCGGCTCGTAGTCCCCGAAATACGGCTTCGGGGGGACGTTAAGGTCGAAGCTGACCTCCTTGCTCTTGTCTTCGGCGTCCAGGAGCATCTGTATGAGGTGGTGGGCCCTGAAGCGGTTCAAGGCGCCTCTCGCCGCAGTCTTCTCGTTGAAAGTCTCCGTCCCGTCGGGGATGACGTTTGGCCCGGAGACGAGGAGGGGGACGGGGTCGCCGGAGTGGTGGGAAGGCCCTGTGGACGGCGTCGTGTGGTCTCCAGTCACCGCCACTGTGGCGTCCAGGTCGGAGATGGAGGAGAAGGCAGAATCTATCCTCTCCAGCACCTCTGCCTTGAGGAGCGGCTTCTTCATGTGGGAGGCCTCGTCGGGCGCCTTGACGTGGAGGAAGACGAAGTCTTTGCTCTTGAGGGAAGAGACTGCAGCCTTGAACTTGGCAGAGAAGTCGCTCTCCAGGTCGCCCGTCGCTCCCTTTACGTCGATTATCTCCATCCCCAAAAAGCGGGCCACGCCCCTGTAGAGCGGCCCGCCCGCCACGCAGGCTGCATTGAGGCCCCACTTCTTCCGGAAGGGGGGCGCATCCGTGAGGGAGCCGGCGCCGCGCAGGAGGAGGAAGTGGCCGCCTCCCAGAATTTCATAGGCCTTCTCCATGTAATCGTTGACGGTGGCTGCGGTCTTTTCCGCCTCCTTTTTCTTGGCGAGGATCCTGGCCACCAGTTTTCCCTCGCTGCCCGGGTCAGAGTCTGTCAACTCCTGGGAGCCCTCTGTGGCGACGACGCCTCTGTGGTGGAGGGTGGGGAAGGCCCTCACCTCATGGCCGTCTACGTCGATTTTCTCGACGGGCGACCAGTCCCTCTCTCTCCTCCTCTCCTTGACGCGGTAGCCGTCACTGACCTTCTCCACAAGGCCCATGTTCGCCCTGAAGACGACATCGCCCTTCTTGACGGGGATCCCGTAGCCGTAGGCCTCGAAGACGCCGCGGCCCGGCGAGCCCTCGCGATAGCCGAAGAGGGCCCAGTGGCCCGTGTCCGAGCCCGGCGGCACGCCCGGTTCCAGGACGTCCATTATCCCCGTCCTCCCTTTCGAGAGGAGGGAGTCGATGTTCGGTGTCTCCGCCCTCTCCAGGGCCGTCTTTCCCTCGTAGGGCCTGTCGCCGAGGCCGTCCAGGACAACGAAGAGTATCGCCATGGAAAGAGGAGGAGAAAGAGCTATTTGAGGTTTGCGACTGCCCACTTTTTACTTATTTAAAAGTAGTAACATTTATACGGCTGTGTTGCCTTATTTTCTTAGATAAAAATGAACTACAAAAAGGGTGGAGCGACCGGCCAACAAGGACCTCCTAAACCCCTCTATGGAAAGCCCAAAAGTAGAGCCTACTCAGGGGGTTCGAAAACAAGCAAGGGGCCTTACAAAAGTTTCCTTGATGAGTTCAAATCGAAAGTCCAGCCATTTTCAAGCAGAATAAACGAAGAGGGCTTCAAACCAAGCTTCATCGAAAAATACGACAAAGCAAAGGGCTCCACCCCTGATGAAAAGATGGCATCCATAGAGGGCGGGAATTTCTCAAAGGAAGAGTTTGACGAGTTGAACAAATATGTGGATTTGCTGGACAACGCTTTTGCTGATCTCAAAAAAGCGTCGATAAAAAAGTGATGCAGCCGAATGAGAGGCAGAAGAGCTTGAAGTCGACACGCCTGGCCAGGGAGAGGAGAAGGCCGATGGAAAGGTAGCCGGCCAGGGCCGCTGTGGCGATGCCGAGGAGGGGGGGAGAAGAGGCGCCAAGAATTGAGAGGCGAGCGAGCGTGAGGGCGGCGACCGCGGGGATCGACATCAAGAAGCTCTTCTCCAGCGCCTCCTCTTTCGCGAGGCCGGCCGCGGTGAGGGCGAGTACTGTGATTGCGGAGCGCGAGACGCCGGGGACGACCGCCAGGCCCTGCGCGAGGCCGGCGACAAAAGCGGGCCTGCCCCCGACGCGTAGGCGTCCCTGGAGGAAAGCGAGGGCGATCAGGGAGAAACCGACTGCGATGTTAAGCCAGCTCCCGGCAAGGGAGGAGACCGCCTCCGCGAGGAGATAGGCTGGGAAGCCTGTCACCGCGCTTGCCATCGTTGCCTCCGCCAGGAAGCTGAACTCCCCTCTCATCTCTCTCCTGAAGTAGAAAAGGGCGGCGAAAAGCGTCCCCACGTGGAGCCAGAGGGAGATGTCGAAGGAGGAGGTGCCGTCGAAGCCGAGCGCCCGGCCCGCCAGGACCGCCATCCCCTGGCTGGAGACTGGGAGCCATTCGAGAGTGCCCTGGAGGAGGCCGAGGACTATCTCCGCGTTCAACGGAACATCCTCTGGTGATCGCCGCCGTCAAGCTGCTCCTCTATGCGGGCTATCTCCTCCTGTATCTTCTCAGCGTCCTTGGCCAGCTTCTTTTTGTTGACCTTCAGCCCGTACCTCTTCTCGAGCTTTGCGATCGCCTTGGCCGCGGCCTCGGGGTCGGGGATGTGGCGTGTGGAGTAGGGGAGGAGCACTTTGACGGGCACCCCCTCTATCTCGCCGAATGTGAGGAAGGCGGCCAGCGGCCCGAAGATGCTGAGCTCGGAATCCATGAAGGGGAGGTCGAACTCGGAGAGTTCGGCGTGGGAGTTGGCGACTCCCCTCATCTCTGCATCCTCCTCCTTGAACTTCTCGTCGAGGCCGCCTATCATCACCAGCTCCTTGACCTTCTCCTCCTTGGCGAACTTGACTATGTCCCTGGCAAGCTCGTTGACAGTCTCCCTCTCCAGAGTGGGGTTCACCTGAAGGAAAACCAGGTCCTTGTGCTTGTAGAGCTCTATCGGGAGGACAAGCGACTCGTCCTGTATGGTGACGTAGAGGGGCATCTCAGGGTGCGTGATGAAGCCTATCCTCTTCGCCTTCAGCTCCTTGACTATGTGCCTGACAGCAATTATGCCCACAAGGCCGACGCCGTGGAAGCCGCTCACCATGACCTTCCCCTCGATCTTTTCGCTGCAGAATATCTCGCTCTCCATTGAAGCCCGTCACCACCCCCCGTTTTAGAGCTTTCCGCCAAAACTTATTAGGCGAGATGGCGGTTGGAGGGCGTGAACGTCCTCAACGTGGTCATGGTCTCGGCAGAGAGCCACCCCTTCGTCTACGGCGGCGGTCTGGGCAAGGTCCCTCCCGCGCTCGCAGAGAACCTGGAGAAGTCCTTCGACTTCCTCAACGTCTACATACTCTTCCCGCGCTCGCGCCCCAGCCTGAAGGAGGAGATTGGGGAGGCGGAGGGGGAGTTCACAGTGGAGTTCCAGGATGGGGAGACACAGGTGGGCGTCCACAAGAAGAGCATAAACGGCGTCCACTTCGTAGCACTCTCCGGAGGGAAGCTCGACTGGCGTCTCTACAGGGACGGAAAAGAGGAGGAGAAGAACTTCCTCTTCTGCAAAACTGCCCACCAGTACATAAAGGAGAACTTCCTATCACAGGGGGGAAGGGAGAGGCTCGTGGTCCACTGCCACGACTGGCACTCCGCCCTCACAATAGCACTCCTCAAGCTCGACCCAGAAATATCGGAGCCGGTCGCCACTGCATACACAATACACAACTACTTCAGGAAGAGCTTCTCGCCTGAGGTGCTGAGGTGGTTCCACCTGCCCTGGTTCCTGGAAGGGGAGGGCCTCATCGACCCCATCACACAGCAGGTCAGCCCTGACAGGACTGCCCTCTTCTTCGCCGAGGCCTCCAACACTGTCAGCCCCGACTACAGGAACACCCTGTTGAGGTATCCGGAGGTCGCCTGGGCGAGCAAGGGCCATCTCAGGGCGATACTGAACGGGACAGACTCGTTCGAGGAGAAGATAGAGGACCTGAAGAAGAGATACGTTGAGATAAGCGACATGGTAGGGGAGGACTTGACAAAGTACCCCAGGTTCCACGAGAAGGAGTTCGACGGGCTCCGTGGGAAGCTCAAGGACGAGCTGAAGGAGAAGGTCTTTGAGCTGGCGAGGAGCGAGAAAGTGAAGCAGCTCCTCAAGAAGGAGTACGACCTCGATCTTGAGTTCCCTGACTGGAAGGACGGCTTCCTCTTCACTTTCGTCTCCCGCCTCACCTCACAGAAAGGTGTGGACCTCGCCGTGGAGGCCTTCCCCCGCGCGGAGGAGGGGATAAAGAAGAAGACTGGGAGGGAGGCCCGGCTCGTGATACTCGGGACGGGCGAGAGGCCGGACCTTGAGAAGTTCACCTCCAACATGCTCTTCATAGAGGCATTCTCCAAGGAGATAAGGGACCTTCTCTACCTGGCTGGGGACGCCTTTTTGATGCCCTCAAGGTACGAGCCCTGCGGACTCACACCTTTCGAGGCGATGACCTGCGGCACGCCGGTGATAGTGAACCCTGTGGGCGGCCTGAAAGAGATAGTCAACCGCGACTGCGGGGAGATAATGCAGGTGGAGTTCTACGAGGACTCCAACCTCAAGATAGGGAACAGGGATGAGGCTGTGAAGGCACTCTCCGATGCGATTGAGAGGATGGCCCTGCGGCTCAACGACAACCAGGAGAGGGAGAAGATCATAAGGGCCTGCATGGAGAGGGTCAACAACCCGCGCTTCAGCTGGGGTGCGGTCTCGAGCGGCTACCTGACAAAGATGTACATCCCAGCCCTCGACAAGGTCAAAGGCCAGCCCTACCGCGCAACTCCCCTATGAGGGAGCGCAGGGACTGTATGGGATTTTTTCCGGTTGCCTCGGCCCAGAAAAGAGAAGCGACCGCCGCCACGAAGGCGATCAAGACTGCGTAGACGGGCCTGCTTGAGGGGCCGTCCCCCATGGCCGCCGCCTGTTTGAGAAGTGACTCCGCTCGAGAGAGCTTTCTCATCGCCTCCTCCCTCCTGCCCTCTTCCTGTAACGTCTCGGCAGAGCTCGCCGCCTCCCCCGCCCTTTCCAGGAGCTCCAGTGCGGCAGGCGAGGCGGATGGCTCCAGCGCCCCTATCTGGAGGCGGACCTCCATGACGCCCTGGGAGATGCTGAGCTGCTCCTCCAATTCAGGCTCCGCTGTCAGGTTGGCCTCTGTGCTGTTGGCCTCCGACCTGTTAACCTCCCAAGAAGTCTCCAAGGGGACCTCCACATCCACCCCCCTGACCGCCTCCGACCCCTGCAGGCAGTCTGCGGCGAGGGAGAGGGAGTAGGAGCCCTCGAAGGGCGGTCGTATCTTGACTGTGTAGTTGACGCCCTCCCCCGGCCTGACGTTTCTTGGGGTCCGCGGGAAGAGGCTGTTCTTGGAGCTCTGCCACGGCGTCTCTATGGAGAGAGTCACGTTCTTTGCTGTGAGGTTGCCGCTGTTCTCGACCCAGACGAAGAATGTGGTGATCCCCGCCCTCTCCGCCTCAAGACTGGTTGGCGCCTCCATCTCCAGGACTGGCTGGGCAACTGCGGAGAGCAGGAGGAAGGCGACGAAGAGCGGCTTCATGAGGAGAGCCCGGAAGGCGAAAATAAAAAGGTGAGCTCGGGGATCACTGCGGCCCCCACCTGTAGTACCTCGGCCTCTCTTTTGCCTTTGGCTTCTCCAGGGCGAGAGAGAAGACCGCCAGGGAGAAGAAGACCGCTGACGAGAGTGAGAGCAGGAAGCGGAATGCAAGGACGAGGCTGGTGAACGTCTCGACCAGGCCCTTCAGGATGCCGAAGGAGTCGCCCGCCACCGTTGGGGGGACGTCGTAGAGACCGAACTCAAGGAGTGTGGTGTGGAGAAGGAGGAGAAGGAGGGCGGCGCCCAGGTAGAATGTGTACCTCTTTCGCCTTATGAGGGCGAGGAAGCCTGCAGAGGCGCCCGCGAAGAGGTAGGCCACCACGAGGAAAAGTGAGGCGATGTCGGTCATCTGCCCACCGAGAGCTCGAGCATGAAGGCGTAGAGGATGAAGGAGACGAAGTTGATCTCCACCATCTTGCTGAGAAAGAGCATCAGGTCGGGCCTGTAGAAGAGCTGGAGCTGGTCGAAAAAGAGGGAGAGGGAGAGGGAGAGGGCGGCAAGTATCAGCGTGCGGTAGGTGGACCTGTGGAGGCGCCTGTACTTGAAGAGCCTCTGCATTATTGTGAGGAGCAGGGGGAGTGTGAAGGCGGCGAAGATGGTCACAGCAGCATAGATGCTCTCAATGAACGACATGGACAAGCTCACCTCCGTAGCACATGAGAAGCAAAACCAGCGTGAGGGAGAAAAGGAAGGGCTCCACCAGCGGGAGGTCGGCGGGGGAGACAAGCATCAGTGTCCTCATGAACTCGAGGAGGCTGAAAGTTGCAAGGGCGAGCATGACAGCGGCGAATGGGAGTTTCTTCATCAGCCGCCCGCCCGCAACCACCTTCCAGGTCACCAGGAGTGAGAGAGCGGCTGCGACGGCGCTCGTGCCCAAGAAAAGCGGCGAGAGCATGGCCCTAATATATGGGATGGATATTAAACCTTTTCAGTGGTTTCATGGAAGCGAAAAGAGAGGGAGACACCATCCTGGTGCGGCTGGAGAAGGGGGAGAAGGTAAACGAGAGCTTGGCGGAGCTGGCCGAGAGAAAGGGGCTCGGGTTCTGCTCTGTCAGCGGGATCGGCTCCCTGGAGAAGACGACTCTCGCCTACCTTGGCGAGGAGGGCCTCTTCAAAAACGAATTTCCGGGGCGGAGGGAGTTCATGTGCGTCGGCAACTTGAGTTTGAAAGAGGGGAAGCAGTCCCCCCACATCCACGCCTGGCTCGGGGACAGGGAGAAAAAGACGGCCTCCGGCCACCTGGTCGAGGGCACCGTGGCAGTGACCTGCGAGCTTGTCCTGAAAGAGTTCGGGAAGACAGTGAAGAGGAAGCTCGACCCTGCCACAGACTACCTCGTGCTCGACCTCGCGTGAGTCGGGAACGCATATTTAGGGGTTTTGACTGGAGGGGGACATGAAGAGGCTGCTGGTCCTGCTGTTGCTGCCATTGGTGGCGGCGAGCACGCTGTCGCTGCCCGAGAAGGTGACCGCCGGGGAGAGCGACGTCGGCGAGCTGGTGGTCTCACCCGGGTCGACGACCTGCGTAAGCGACGTCTCAGTGGAGAGCGGAAACGACTTCACTGTGAGCGGCCAGGCTGCGGCCAGGGGGAAGTGTATCTGCGTGGAGGGGGCGTGCGAAGAAGACTACTACGAGGGCGGGTATTCGCTCTCCCTGGCGCTCTACGCCTCGGAGGGGGCCGATGTTGGGGAGAGGGAGATAGTCTTCACACTCTCCTACCAGGACGGCTCCGAGGAGAAACTCGCTGAGAGGGTGAGCGTCGAGGAGAGGGAGGAGGAGGTGGAAGAGGAGCCAGTCGCTGAGATAAGAACCACGGAGCTCATACTCAACCAGACCTGGGAGATGCTCCACAACATGAAAATCAAGCTGAAGAGCACTGAAGAGCACATAGAGGACTTGGAAGAGGAAGGCGCTGTGCTCCCCGAGGAAGAAGAGAAGCTGGAGGAGCTGGAGGGGGTCTATGAGAGGATGGAGGAGGACTACGAGGAGGCTGTGCTCTTCTTCAACCAGTCAAACTACAGGGCGGCGAGGGAGAGGGCGCTCTCCGTCCAGAGCGAGCACTACATCTACCTCTCGCGGATAGATGACGTGGAGGGTGAAGTCGAGCTCTCTCTCAGGAAGAGGAACCGCGCCGTCGAGAGCATAGAGGACGTGGTCGACGAGGTCGATCTCATGATACTGAGAGTCGCCCAGTGCGAGGCGCTGGGCGGATGCGAGAGGATGAGGGCCAGGGCCGACTCCCTCGAGGACCAGCTCAACCAGTCATCGGCAGCCCTGAGGGAGGGCCGCTTCTCGGAGGCCAAGGCGATCTCGGAGGCGGCGGAGATAAACGCCTGGAACCTGAAGATGGAGGCCGACGAGGAGATGAGCGACCTCTTCTCAAGCATGGAAGAGCTCATCCTCGGTGACCTCGCCGACATAGAGAGAAAGGGAGAGGTGGCTGGAGCGAGCGCGCCGACGCTCTCCTCGCTGACCAACACGAGCGGCCTCAGCTTCGACGAGAGGCGGCAGACAGTCTGCAGGGCGATACCAAAGGTGAGGGAGGCGGCGGATAAGACCACGGCGTCACTGACCAGCTACAGGGAGAGGAAGGGGGAGCTGATGGGGAGGCTGGAGGAGGTCAGGGGAACCGCCGAAGACGGGATCGAGAAGGCCAACAAGGAGAACATAGAGATCGACACTTCAGACTGCTCCTCAAGCCTCTCGAGAGCGGTCGAGATGATGAAGGAGAGGAACCTCTACCAGGCCAGCTCCGTCCTGGAAGAGGCGAGAGAGGAGTGCGGCGAGATGAAAATGGAGGTGGAGAGCGAAGTGGAGAACAGGAGGCGGCTCAGCTCCGTCAGCCTGGCCAGCCGCCTGGGATACTTCTTTGAGAGAGTGAAGATGACACTTGGCCTGAGCAGGCGAGTGAGGAACAGGATTGCCCTTGAAGAGTCTGTGGTCGCAGAGATCGAGAGCGAGGAGATCGGCGAGATCTCCCTCAACCCGGCCATAGCCTCCTTCGAGGAGAGGGCCTGCCAGGAGGCCTCGATGCCGAGGGTTAGGACGGTGAAAGTGGACGTGCCCTCCAGGGTGGAGGACCCGGGCTACAGGCGCGTGGAAGTGGAGATGGGGATAGGCAAGGTCCACAGGCCCGTCTGATTTTTAAACCGCCGAAAAAGTTGTGTGGGGATGGCCGAGAAGACAATAACCAAGGGGATGTCCATAGGGGAGATAGTCAAAAAACACCCAGAGACCCTCCATGTCTTCGTAGAGAACGGCCTCCACTGCGTGGGCTGCGCGGCTGCCAGTTTCGAGACACTGGAAGAGGGCGCCCGGGCCCACGGCATAGACGCGGAGAAGCTGACTCGCGAGCTCAACGAGGCAGTGAAAGAATAGGGAGCGATAGGGATAAAAGGACAGGTTTTCCGGCCTCCGCATGGCCAAGGTCGTAGTCGACGAGGACACTTGCATAGGATGCGGGCTCTGCGTGAACATCTGTTCGGAAGCCTTCGAGATGGTTGACATAAACGGGGAGGAGAAGTCGCAGGCCAAGGAAGGAGCTGAGGAGAAGGATTGCGTCGATGACGCCATCTCCCAGTGCCCAGTGAGCGCCATCTCCAAAGAGTGAAGTCCGCAGCCGCATAGATGTATTGAAGAGGATGTTTTAGAGGAGTGATATCGTTAAATAGCGTCCGGGCAGTTGTCTGATTTGTGTCTTAGGGTAAGTTGAAATGGTCTCGGGGGAAGAATCGGTTCGGAAGGTAGAGAAGAGGGACGGAAGAATAGTGGAGTTCGACTCCAAGAAGATCTTCGGTGCAATACGCAAGTGCGTGGAGGCCGAGGGGGCGGGGCTTGGGGAAGACAAAATCAAGGAGATCACTGAAGGTGTCGTGGAGAGGCTCGACGAGAAATACGACGGCCACACCATCCCCAACGTTGAAGAGATCCAGGACACTGTTGAAAGCACTCTCATGGAGAAAGGATTTCCTGAACTCGCCAAGGCCTACATCCTCTACCGCCACAAGAGGAAGGAGATGCGGAGCGCGAAGTCGATGCTGGGCGTCGAGGACGACCTGAAGCTGACTTTCAACGCGGTGAAGGTGTTGGAGAAGAGGTACCTGGTCAAGAACGAGAATGGTGAGGTGGTGGAGACGCCGCGCATGATGTTCGAGAGGGTGGCCAAGAACGTCGCCTCGGCGGAGCTCAACTACCCCGGAGAGTCTGATCTGAAAGGGTTGGAGGAAAAGTTCTACTCGCTGATGGCCAACCAGGAGTTTTTGCCCAACTCTCCGACGCTGATGAATGCTGGT
Source organism: Candidatus Undinarchaeota archaeon (assembly GCA_964527545.1). Classification (GTDB taxonomy): domain Archaea; phylum SpSt-1190; class SpSt-1190; order DYHY01; family CAZGQF01; genus CAZGQF01. The sequence goes on from CAZGQF010000001.1 coordinate 291,880, forward strand.
ACAGAGATTCAGCAGCTGGCGGCCTGCTTCGTCCTCCCTGTCGGCGACTCTATGGAGTCGATATTCGAGTCGGTGAAGAACACTGCCCTGATCCACAAGTCTGGCGGCGGGACTGGCTTCTCCTTCTCCCACCTCCGCCCTGCCGGAGACATGGTGAAGAGCACGGGCGGCGTGGCCAGCGGCCCGATAAGCTTCATGCGGGTCTTCGACGTGGCCACCGACGTGGTGAAGCAGGGAGGAAAGAGGAGAGGCGCCAACATGGGCATCCTCCGGGTCGACCACCCCGACATCCTTGACTTCATCGTCTGCAAGGAGAGGCCAGACGCCTTCAACAACTTCAACATAAGCGTGGCCCTGACAGAGAAATTCATGGAGGCCGTCGAGGCGGACGAGAGCTACGACCTGATCAACCCGCGCAACAACAAGGCGGTCGAGTCGCTCGACGCCAAGAAGGTCTTCGACCTGCTGGTGACAATGGCCTGGAAGAACGGGGAGCCGGGGATAATCTTCATCGACAGGATAAACAAGGACAACCCAACGCCGCACATCGGGAGGATAGAGAGCACCAACCCGTGCGGGGAGCAGCCGCTACTCCCATACGAGGCCTGCAACCTGGGCTCCATCAACCTCTCCAAGTTCGTGGAGGAGGGAAAGATCGACTGGGATAGGCTCGGCGAGGCTGTGGAGACTGCCGTGAGGTTCCTGGACGACGTCATCGACATGAACCAGTACCCCATGCCTGAGATAACGGAGAGGGTGCGTGGCAACAGAAAGATAGGGCTCGGCGTGATGGGCTTCGCCGACATGCTCATACTGCTGGGGGTACCCTACGATTCCGAGGAGGCTGTGGAGAAGGCCGACAAGGTGATGGAGTTCATCTCTGAGAAGGCGAAAAAGGCCTCCTCGAGGCTGGCGGAGGGGAAGGGGACATTCCCCAACTTCAAGGGGAGCGTTTACGACGAGAGAGGAAAGAAGATGCGGAACGCGACAGTGACCACCATCGCGCCCACGGGGACCATCAGCGTGATAGCGAACTGTTCGAGCGGTGTGGAGCCGCTGTTCGCGGTCAGCTTCATCAGGAACGTTATGGGTGGGACTGAGCTGGTCGAAGTCAACCCCCTCTTCGAGAGGATAGCGAAAGAGAAGGGCTTCCACTCCGAGGAGCTTATGAAAAGGGTCTCGAAGAAGGGGAGCATCCAGCACGTGGAGGGGATACCCGACGAAATAAAGGGGGTCTTCGTCACCGCCCACGACATAAAGCCCGAGTGGCACGTGAGGATACAGGCAGCCTTCCAGAAGCACGTCGACAACGCCGTCAGCAAGACTGTCAACTTCCCGCACACCGCCACGCCGCAGGACATTGAAAAGGTCTACAAGCTCGCCTACAAGCTCGGCTGCAAGGGGATAACAGTCTACAGGGACAAAAGCAGGCAGAGCCAGGTCCTCAACATTGAGAGTGTCAACAAGGTCGACGCTGAGTACGCGGGCGGGTGCGAGAAGTGCACCATGTAGGGTAAACAATGGAGGAGGAAGGGTCAAGAGTCGGTCTGGTTCAGGTCTATACCGGGGAGGGGAAGGGAAAGACAACCGCCGCGGTCGGCCAGGCGCTGAGGGCGGTCGGCCACGACTTCAAGATCTACATCGTCCAGTTTCTGAAGGGCGGCTCCTACACGGGCGAGTTCATAGCGATCAACGAGAAGCTCGGCAAGAGGGTGAAGATAGAGCAGTTCGGGAAGGGCTGCATCAAGACGGTGAGACAGACAAAGATAGACAACTTCGGGGAGATCTGCCCGAAGACGAGGACAGTGCGGAAGGCGGAGCTCTGCGGCAGCTGCAGGTACTGCTTCCTGCCCTACGAGAAGGACAGGGAAGAGACCAGGAAGGCGTTCAAGGCTGCCAGCGACGCGGCCACTGGGGGCGACTACGACATGGTCATCATGGACGAAGTCAACGTGGCGCTCGACAAGGGCTTCATAGGCACAAAGGAGATGCTGGAGCTGATGGAGAGGAAAGCGCCCCACTGCGAGCTGGTCTTGACGGGGAGGGAGGCGCCGGAGGAGATCGTGGAGGCTGCCGACTACGTGACAGAGATGAAGAGCATCAAGCACCCCTTCGACGTCGGCGTCTTCGCGAGGCCTGGGATAGAGTACTAGGGACGGGCGACGACGAGGGGTACTTGCATCTCCTTTTCGCTGGTGCCGCCGTGCATCCCCCTGTAGCTCTTTCTCTTCTCTGCCATCAGGCGGTCGTGGAGAGTGAAGTCGCCCTTGGCGATGAGGGTGAAGTCGCCGATCCGGGAGAGGAGCTTCTCGCTGGGCTCGAAGAGGCCGAAGAAGTTCTCTTTCACAAGCTCCGAGCTTTTTCTTGCCTCGAAGGCGTGGGAGAGCTTGTTCCCGACGTATCTCTTGAAATCGCGCGCTGAGGAGTTGCGGACGTAGGCGTAGAGGACTCTCCATCCGCCGCAGAGGGGGAGGGAGAGACAGCGCTCCATCTCTGGATGGTCCTCGAGGAGGAGGGACTTCCTGGGGGGGAGGTCGTAGAGGCCGTGGTCTGCCGTCAGTATCACAGTCGTGTCCGTGCCCTCCAGCCTCTCGAGGAAGGAGTCGAAGCCGCGGGAGAACTCTCTGAGATGGCGCTTCAGTTTTCTCGAGCCGCTGCCGTTCTCGTGGAAAAGGTGGTCGAACTCAGGCCAGTAGGCGTAGACGAAGCGCCTGCCCCTTCCCTCGACTGCGCGCTTTGCCTGGCGGAAGAAGCCTGTGGGGGTGGAGCAGCCGTAGATCTTCGACGACCCTGACGCGAAGAGGTTGAAGTCAGAGTCCTTGATCTTCGCGGGTGTGACGACTGAGGAGGAGGCGTCGATCTTTTGGGCGAATGGGTCAGCGTCGACTATCTGAGAGGGGCTCACTCCCGCCTCGCTGAAGGGGGACTTGCCTGAACGCGAGTGGAAGGGGAGGATGGCGGCCACCACCCCGAGCTCCTTCAAATTGATGTGCCAGCCGGTCACGGCGTGCTGCTGAGGGGCGAGGCCTGTCTGGAACGTGGAGACGCAGGAGGCGGTGCCGGACGGGAAGAGGGAGGTGATTGAGCCGCGGAGGCCTTCTCGCATCTCGCCGCGGCCGTGCCTCTCAAGGTAGTCGAGGCCGAGGCCGTCGACCACAACAAGGATTACTCTCTCAGAGTCGAGCTTTGAGGAGGGGAGGAGGTCGAGCTCTTGATAGGGCGATCTCCAGCCGCCCCACCTCCCGATGGAGGCCATCAAGTTGACGAGCGAGCGGCCTTTGAAGTCGGGGAGCATGCGATTTCAAGGGCGGCAGGCCATTTATCCCTTCCTGAGGAACCCTTTTATCTGGGCAAGAAAGACTGCTCAGAGATGATGAAGTGTATACCCTCTGACCGAGAGGGATGATGAGCGGTGTAGCTTCTGACTTTCTGGGCCTCGGCCTCCTCCCACTCAGTGAAAAGGAGCTCGGAGGGGCGGAGTCGCTGGACTGGCGCGGTCACTCGGAGAAGGAGAGCTTTTCGCTTTTCTCGAACTCAGTGTGGGAGGCGTCGACAGCTATGCCGACCGACTTGCCTGCCTCCGCCTTTTCGAGGCGCTCGTGGTTCTCCTCTATGCTCTTCGCCTTGGTCTTCTCTCCGCTGGAGAGCTCTATTTCAGCCCCCTTCTTCAGGGTTCCCTCCTCTATGTCGGCTATGAGGATGGTCCCCACGCCCGACGCGTGGAGGGAGTCCACAACTTTCAGGGTTCCCATGCTCCACGCAATCTCTACTCAATTATAAATCTTGGAGCGGGAAAATGCTATAAAGCGGAAAATGGGGGGTTCGCCATGCTTGAGTTCTTCAAGACCAGGTATTCGATACCCTACTCCGTGCTCGCCATACTCGCCTGGTACGGCATCAACATGCTCGGCCCGCAGAGCAAGGTCGCTTCTGCAGTGCTCGGCTTCCTGCTCGTCTTCTTGGTGCCAGGTTATGCTTGGGTGGTCTCCATGGACTACGACGACCCCATAGAGGAGTTCGTTGTCGCTGTGGCGGTCTCCATCTCCCTGGTCATCATCTCGCTGATAGTGATGAACATGACATTCGGCATACTCATCACCCAGGCCAGCGTCTACGCAGACATACTTGTCATCTCGCTGGCAGGGCTCCTCTATTGGTGGAAGAGGGAAGAGATAGAGGGGATGATGCCGGACTGGGCGAGGGAGCTCGTCTCCTAGCCTTTCAGCGTCTTTTTGTCGAGGTACCAGTCGTAGAGCTGGAGGGAGCCCATGTGGTGTGTGTAGAGGCCTGATGGGATGCCGGCGAAGTCGGCAAGGAACTTGTTCAGCTTGATGCCGCCGGCGGAGTTGCAGGGGAAGGCGTGATAGTCGTGAGCTCGGAGGAAGAAGACTGTGTCGAGCTGCCACTTCTTGTCGGGCCGGCGGGGAAAGACTTCGTAGAGGCAGAAGCAGGGCGGGTGGAGTTCAGTGGGGCGCGGCGAGAGGTCCTTGAAGGGGTCCTGGAGCGACATGTAGAGGCGGTAGGAGTCGATGGAGTTCTCGACAGAGTAGCGGGCGCCCTTCGCTATCTCGTAGAGCTGGTCGACCACCTTCCTCTTTTTGTAGGGGGCGAGCTGCGACAGCTCCTCGTGAAACTCGACTATCTGTGAGAAGGAGGGAGTCTTCTCGTAGAATCTCTCCTGGAAGCCGAGGACGGCCTTCTTGATGGGCTTTCTCTCCTTTTCGGAGAGGCGCGACCAGCCGTAGCAGCAGAGGCGGGAGCCATAGACGTAGTCGAACTTCTCCGGGAAGGAGACCACGTGGGAGTCGATCGACTCGTCGTACTTGACGTCGCAGTGGGGGAGGAGGTAGACCCACGTGGAGTACTTGTCGATGTAGTCCTCCACCTCTTTCTTGTTCTCGAGATACTGGAAGGGCTTGTAGTCGTCCGGGACGGTGTCGTTGTCGAGGTCGTAGATGGTGGCTTGGGTAGCGAGCACGCTGAGGCCCTTGATTGTGGAGTCCCAGTGGGCAAGTATCCCCCTCTGCATGAGGAGGCTCTGGAGCATCTTCCAGGCCTCTGCCACCGATGGCGCGTGGATAGAGGTGCCGACGCGCGAGAAGCTCTCGAAGAAGCCCTTGGAGAGGGCGGTCTCGTGGTACTTGATAACCAGCGGCTCAGCCTTGAAGGCGCCGGGGTCGTAGAGCTGGAGCTGGGAGCTGCCCGTCTTGAGGGAGAAGGGGGCTGAAGGCTCCTGGATGGCGGCTCTCGTCACTGCAGCTATTGTGAAGGGATCCTCGCAGCCGAGCAGGTTTATCACTTTCACCTGGGAGCGGAACCTGTCGATGACATTCCTCCCCTTCTCGCCCCAGTGGATGAAGTTGCGGAGGAAGGGGGAGGTCGGAGATCTCGTCCCTATCACCCTCCCCGTCTCCTGGTCGATGCCGTTCTTTGAGACAGAGGCGAGTACGTCGCCCGATAGGTGGCCGGAGTCCTTGCCTGCAAGGAGGAGCCAGCGGATGTTGGGGTTGGAGACGACGTTGGTGATGAGGAGCTCGACGCCCGTGTTGGGCGTGACGCACGGGCCGACTATGGCCGCGCCTGAGTGGAGGGCGACGTCCTGCAGCTCCTTCTGCTGGCGGGGGATGCAGACTGCGACAGGGGAGGCGGGGTCGGAGACTTCGTAGGTGCCCGTGTTTGGCGGGAAGTGGCCCAGCTTCTCTCTCGGGTATTTAGACCATCCCTCCGCCTCCACTGGGCCCTCCCTCTTAAGCGAGAAGTCGCCGAGCTTGAGCTCGCCATTGAAGTCTGAGAGGTCCATGGCCTGGAGCTCAGAGAGGTCCATCGCTAGGGGGACGCCAAGGCCGTTCTTAAATCTTCTCAAATATCGACCTGTCGAGGTCGAGGAACTTCACCTTCACGCCGGCCTGCTTCAAAAGGTCGAGGCCCTCCGTGTCTGTGTAGCTCCCGCTGGAGACGAGGCGGGAGATGCCCGCATTTATCATCATCCTGGCGCAGATCTTGCAGGGGAAGCTGTTGGTGTAGAGGGTCGCGCCGGAGAGGTCGCCGGAGGTCAGGCCTTGGAGAATGGCGTTCTGCTCTGCGTGGACAGCCATGCAGATCTCGTGCCTCGTGCCGCTCTTGATGCCGAGCTTGTCGCGGATGCAGCCGACGTCGAGGCAGTGGGGTAGGCCGCTCGGGGCGCCGTTGTAGCCCGTCCCCTGTATCTTGTTGTCTTTTGTGACTATGGCGCCGAACTGGTGGCGCAGGCAGGTGGAGCGCAGCTTCACTATCTCCACCATGGCGGCGAAGTAGCTGTCCCAGTCGATCCTCTCTACGTTCTTCCAGTCCTCCGCCGAGGGCGGCGAGTCGAGATGCTCCTGCTTGGCCACTTCGCCCCTCCTACTCAAGGACTTATATCTCTTTAGAAAAGTGCGCTCCAGAAAAGGCTGGCGACGGAGAGCCAGTTGGATGGACGCGAGAGGAGGGCCTTCACCATGCCGCTGTGGAAGTCCATGTCGCTGCGCTTCTCCAAAAGTTCTGCGTTCCGGAAGGAGAAATCGAAGAACCTTTCGTGGTCGACCCTGTCGACGAATCTGCGGAGGAGCCTCGCCACCTCCAGCTCCCAGCCTATCTCCTCCCTCCACCTCTTTTCGTAGGAGGCGATGTCGCCCTCCAGTATGGAGTTGGCGGCGCACTGTGCGGCAGTCAGGCCAGCCACGACGCCGCCTCCCGTGGTCGCCTTGACCTGGCCGGCCGCGTCCCCGACCAGGATGCCCTCCCCGAAGACTGTCCTCTTCAGGGGGCCGTTGACCACGACGGTGCCCGCCGATCTCTCCAGAACCTTGGGCGAGCCGAACCTCTTCTTGACGAAGGCATCGAGGGGGAGGGAACTGCTCGCCATGCCGACGCGCGCCTTTCCGTCAACAGGTATCACCCAGGCGAAGAAGTCTGGGGCGAGCGGCGTGATGTGGACTTCGACAGTCTCTGCAGGAGCGTCGACGAGGTACTGGAGGGCGGGGAGGGTCTTCAGGCCAAGGCCGTGGAGCGACCTAATCTCGCTGGCCGTCCCGCTGGCATCGACGAATGGACTCTCCAGACTCGAGATCGACGCTTTCCTCCCCAAAACTATCTCGGCGCCCTCGCTCTCAGCCATCTCCCCCAGAGTCCTGTCCATCTCGGGGCGGTCGACGACGTAGGCGACGTCCCTTCTCTTCAGGCGGAAAGAGCGGTCCCCGCAGACTATCTTGGCGCCGTCCACTTTCTGGAGCACGAAGTCGCCGTCGCCAAGGAAGCGTGAGAGCCTGCGGGAGATCAGGCCTGCGCAGTGGCTGGGCTCCCCTATGGAATGGTGCTCCTCGTAGACCCTGGCCTTTTCGCCTCCCTTGGCGAGCAGGTAGGCAGTGTAGAGGCCTGCAGGGCCGCCACCTACTATCTCCATCGTTTAAAGCTGAAAAGAAAGGTTTATAAAGAATATATACCCCTCAAGAGTGATGATAAAGAAATGGTTGGTGCTGGTCCTCCTGCTCGGTGGCTGCGTGGCCCTCTCCGTCTCCCTTGAGAAAGACAAGGAGAACCCAGTCGAGGACGAGTGGATAACCTTCAGCGGATACGTCGAAAAGAACCTGGAGAGAGTGGAGGACGCGAGAGTTGTCATTACAACTGACGGCTTCGACGACGTCTACAAGGAAATCTACACCGACAGGAACGGCGAGTTCGTCTACGCCATGTCGTTCGGGCCTGGGAACTACCTTGTGGAGGCGAGGGCGGAGTGGGAAGGAGAGGTTGACAAGGAGCAGCTGGTCTTCGACGTTGAGGAGGAGGACGAGGATGAAGAGGAGGATGAGGAAGAGGGGGAGTTCAATTTCACTGTGGAAGAGGCGGTGGCTGGCGGATGGACAAAAATTGAGGGGGTGGCCGAAAAGAACGGCTCATCGTGGCCGCTGGCAAAGATAACAATCACCACGGAAAAGGGCGTCTCGACCACCTACTCCAACACCGAGGGCAGGTTCAGCGCAATGGTCCAACTCGAGGGCGGAGAGCAGGAGATCCACGTCAAGGCGGTCCTGGGGGGGAAGACCCTAGAGGAGAGCGTGGAGATAGAGGTCCCCGACTTCCGCGTGGAGGCGGAAGAGAGCGGGGGGTGGCTGGAAGGAAGGGCGGTCTATGCGAACGGCCTTCCCGTGAAAAACGGAGAGGTCTCTCTCGACTCCCAGAAACTCGGCGAGACGGACAGCTTCGGCAACTTTTATTTCAAGGTCGATGTCTGCGGCAGGCTCGAAGTGAGAAAAAGCGGCAACGAGGGGTGGGTCGAATTCAACTGCACGAGTGAGGAGGAAGAAAAAGAGAACGGCTGGGTCTGGGGAAACGAGACCCACAGCCTGGAGGTCGACGTCATTGAGAAGGAGGACGCAAACACAGTGCTCCAGATAGAGGCGGAGTATGACAATGGCGACCCCTACACTGGGAACGTCACACTCTTCTGGGAAGACGAGTCCAAGACTGTCGACTTCGACGAGAACGGCAGGGTCCTTGTGAGGATAAGGCCGCACCTTGGCAGGAAGACTGTCAGGCTGGAGTCTGGGGACGTTGTGGAAGAGGTCACATTCGTGGTTGAGAAGAGGTGGGACCTCGACATATCAGCGCCGAAGAAGGTAGACAGGAACTTCGTGGCCACTGTGAAGAACCTGGGCAGGACGCAGGAGAACGTCAGAGTCATCTTCGGCAACTACACCCACGACATCTACAAGATAAAGGAGGGCGAGAAGGTGAACGTGGCCATCAAAGTTGGAAAGCCCGGCGAGTACACTCTCGAGGTCAAGGGCAAGGACAGGGCCTGGACGAAGGTCAGAGTGGTTGGGGATGATGTAAAAGAAGAGATTGAGGAGGCCCAGCCGGAGAGAGGCGACCAGGTCCAGAACAGGACAGAGATCGTGGACACCTTGGGCGGTGAGAGGGGGAACGAGACCGCAGGAAACGAGACCGTCGGGAATGAGACCGATGGAGGGGTAGTCTTCGGAGCGCCGCTCTCCAACAAGAGCGGCATAATGATAGCGGGAGCGGGCCTTCTGCTCGCCTTCCTCTTCCTCTAGTGGCCGAAGCGCCGCTCCCTGCTTTTGTAGTCCTCTATCGCCTTCTTGAGGTCCTCTTCCGAGAAGGCAGGCCAGAGGGTGTCTGTGAAGTGGAACTCGCTGTATGAGGAGAGCCAGAGGAGAAAGCCTGAGAGGCGCTTCTCGCCGCCCGTCCTGATTATGAGGTCGGGCGGGGAGGAGAGGTAGAGGCTCTCCTCTATCGCATTCTCGTCAACGCTCTCCCTTCCCTCAGAGAGAAGCTTGTTGAAGGCGTCGGCAAGCTCCGCCTTGCCGTCGTAGGCGACCGCCAAGTTGAACTCGTTCTTCTCGAAGTGGGCTGTCGCCTCCTCCGCCTCCGAGATCGCTCTCTTCACCCTCTCAGGCATCATCTCAGTCCTGCCTATGACGTTCACCCTCACCCTGTTCTCCACTATCCTCGGGTCCTCGACCAGCTTCTTGAACTCGCGCTCGAACAGTCGCATGAGCGCCTCCCTCTCGACGCGGTTCCTGTCGAAGTTCTTGAGTGAGAATGCATAGACGGTCAGCTTAGGTATCTCGTGCTTCCTGAAGACCCAGTCGACGGCGTTCTCTATGGTCTCGGCGCCCTTCCTGTGGCCCTCCCAGACCGGAAGCCCCCTTTCCCTAGCGAAACGCCGGTTGCCATCCATGATAATGGCAAGGTGTTGCATGTGGGGGGATTGTGGAGACGCTTTTTATAAGTATTCAAGAGTCGTACTCCTCGCTCGCGACCTTGCGTATCTCCTCAGCCTTCTTCTCGCCTATGCCTTCGACCTCCACCAGCTCCTCCTCGCTGGCTGAGAAGAGCTGCTCGAGCGTCTTGAAGCGGGAGAGGAGCCGCCGCGCGAGGACAACGTTGACAGAGGGGAGCATTGCAACCAGCCTCTCCTGGAACTCTTTCGTGGTGACTGCGCGCTTCGAGGCCTTGATGTCCGGAGGGCCGTGCGACTTGGACTCCCTGATGGAGATTATCTCAAGCAGGTGGGCTGTCTCTTCCGGAGACTGCGTGAAGAGTATGGGGATGCCGAAGTCGATTGTGATCGCTGCCAGGGCGCCGTTGATGGCGTTGGGGTGGATGTTGCGGGCGGTGTAGATGTCGCCCTCCACCACGAAGAGCGGATGGCTGAAGTTGCGGGAGAGTTCCAGGGCCTGGTTCATCAGCCGCCCGTCGATGAGCGAGGAGGCGAAGTCGTCCGCGGTCTTCCTCTCCACAGCGACCCTCGGGGAGAGGAGATAGTCTGCGACTTCGAGCTGGTGGGTCTGGACGTCGACGCGTGAGATTTTCTCGACAGCGCCTTTCCCTATCTCCCTGGTGTCCGCTATCAAAAATGGCCTGTCCGACGGGATCTCCAAGCTTCTCTGCTCCGTCTCCACGTCGCCGATCGACTTCAGCTCTTTCGCCATCCGCCTCTCCTTGTGGTAGGCGCTCCAGAAGTAGGCCTCGTCCCTCGTCCCCTTGGCGATGAGGACTATCACCCTGCCCTCGTTCTTCCTGCCGGTCCTTCCGCGCCGCTGTATTGTCCGAACCGCGCTGGGTACGGGCTCGTAGAAGACGACCAAGTCGACGCTCGGTATGTCGAGCCCCTCCTCTCCAACGCTGGTGGAGACGAGGACGCGGAACCCTCCGTCCCGGAACTCTCGGAGTACTCGTCTCTGCTCTTTCTGGCTCATCCCCTCTGTCTGGCCGATGAACGGGTGGACTGAGATGCCCTCCTCTTCAAGCCTTCTCACGATCAGGTCGACCTGGTCCCTGTAGTGGGAGAAGACTATCGCCTGGCCCTCGCTTTTCTTCAGTATGGCGATGAGCTTTGTCAGCTTCGGGTGGTCGACTTCGTAGTGGGAGGCGTTGAGCACGACAGACTTGAACTTTGGGTTGGAGAGGAGCGCCTTTGCCGCCTTTGTCTTGTCCTTCTTCAGCCTCTTGAAGTACTCGCGCAAGGAGGTGATGCCCTGCGTCTCCAGGAGGTTCTTGGCGTGCATCAGCTTCATGCACCTCGCCGCGATGGAGAGGGCCTTGTAGTTCTCTGGGTGGGAGCGTAGCCTGCTCGCCAGCTTGCCCTTGAGCGAGAGGATGGCCTTGACGCTGACCCTGTCGAGGTTCCTGGCGTTGAGGCCGAAAGGTCGCAGGGCGAGGAGGTCCTCGCGGAGCAGGTCCTTGATCTTGTCGCGGAGGGAGATGTAGCTGTCCGGGAGTTCGACCTCCATCCAGTCGATCTTGACAGGGTTGACGTACTCTTTCACATCCTTGGAGCTGTCAGTCCTCACCTCCACGTTCTCTATGAAGAGGTTCTTGCAGATCTTTGAGATCTTGGACTTGGTGGCGCCGGGCGAGGCGGTGAGGGCGAGGATGAGCGGGTCGTCGGCCTCTGACATGTACCTCTTCGCCAGGTAGACGTAGGCGTAGTTGCCGACCGCCCTGTGGCTCTCGTCGACAACGAGGAGTGAGACGTCCTTGAGGTCTGTCCTTCCCCGGAGGAGGTCGTTTCTCAGAGTCTGAGGCGTGCAGCAGACAACTCTCTTCTCCCAGCTCTCTTTTCTCTTGGAAGGGGGGACTGAGCCGTCGAGGGCGATGACTTCCTCGACCTTCAGGTGCTCGCTGAAGCTCTCCCTGTGCTGCTGGGCGAGAGGCTTCGTGGGGGCTGCCACGACGACCCTCCCCTTCTCCAGCCGCTTTGCGGCGAGGAGGATGGCGACGATGGTCTTCCCGAGAGCGGTGGGGGCTACGACTATGGTGTTGCCCTGAACTGCCGTGCCCAGAATCCTCTCCTGGTAGAGGCGGTGCTCCACAGACCGCTCCCTCAAGTTCTTGTGCTCGACGAACTTCACATGGAGAGGTCGAACTACTGTTTTAAAATAGTGGCCACAGCGGCCGGCCGGTGTTCGGAACCCTTTTTATAGTTGGGAGACGCAATATAGCTAGGACTTGTAATGGGGCTCCTGGACTTCATTTTCGGGCGGAAAAAGAGAAAGAAGCAGCTCCAGCTGACAGAGCTGGAGAAAGAGAAGTTCGACCTGCCGCCCAACATCCGCTCCCTCTCAGACTCGGAGAAGGTGAACCTGATACTGCAGGGCGTCCACTCCATCTACGACGAGCTGAGGCCGATGGACTCGAGCGGCGCAAGGGTGTCGCGCCTCTCGCTGATAATGGAGCAGCTGCCACAGGAAGAGAGGGCGCAGGTCAAGAAGAAGATAGAGGAGCTGGACATAGACGAGCTGATCCTTGAGAAGCTGAAAGAGCCGATGGCGATAAAAAAGCTCTCCAAGGAGCTGAAGAAGAGCTATGGCTACACTGCGGCAAGGTTGAGGGAGCTGAAGAAGAGCAGCAAGGTCACGCGGAAGAGGGACCCGGAGACCAACAGGTTCGTCTACATGAGACTCGAAAACTAGGCGTCCTCGACTCCGCCCTCAGTTATCCTGAAGGCAGCCTCGCCCTCAGGGAGGTCGGGAGAGTCGATCAGCTTTGCCACGCGGGTGCCGCCCTTGCCTTTCCTGAGATAGACGCGGTAGGTGGCTGCGTGGGCCAGGATGTGGCCGCCTATCGCCTCCATTGAGGGGCCGAAGAAGTTGTCTGGCTTGGCCATCACCTGGTTGGTGACGAAGATTGCTAGGTTGTGGACGTCGGCCAGCTTCTGGAGCCTGTGGAGATGGCGGTTCAGCTTCTGCTGGCGGTTGGCCAGGGTGCCGCGGCCAGTGTACTCGGCGCGGAAGTGGGCAGTGAGCGAGTCGACGACGACGAGTCGGATGTCGCTGCCGTTGTCGATGATGTGGTCTATCTTCTCGCTCAAGAGCATCTGGTGGTCTGAGTTGTAGGCGCGGGCGACGTGGATCCTCTCCATCGCCTCGTCAGGGTCGAGCCCTATCGACTCGGCGATCTGCTTCACCCTGTTCGGGCGGAAGGTGTTCTCAGTGTCGATGTAGCAGGCCTCTGCGTCGAGGCCGCCCTCCTCTTTCGGCTTCTGGACCATGGCAGTGAGGACGAAGGCGCACTGCGTCTTGCCTGAGGCGTAGGGGCCGTGGACCTCAGTGATGGCCTGAGTCTGGACGCCGCCGCCGAGGAGGTTGCTGAGGGACTCGGAAGGGAGGTTGATGACGCCGATCGACTTCCTCTTCTCGAGGAGCTGCGTAGCAGTCTCGAAGCCCATGTCGAGCTGGGCCTGGGCCGCCGCTATCGCTTTCACCGCCGTTGTGTCGCCTATCTCCGCCGCGCTGGAGAGCTCCATGGGTGAGGCGGCAGCTATCGACATCAAGTCTATGTAGCCGACCTCCCTCAGCTTCTCTGCCGTGCGCGGACCGATGCCTGGGAGGTCTTCGAGAGACATAGTAAGAGTTGGTGGTGGGTAATTAAAAACTATTGGTAGGGTAGGGGGCCGATAATAGGTGATGCACCTAGGCCTTCTCCGCCGCCTTGGCCACTCTCTCAGCCTCCTTTTCCGGGTCGACCTCTTCCACACCGAAAACTGTAATCTCGTTTCTGTCGAACATCTCGTTGTGGCGGAAGCGGCCGGTGAAGACGAACTGCTTGCCGAGCGGGAGGTTCTCGTAGGGGTCGGCAGCGGAGATCACATCCTCCCTCTTCATCCCGAGCACCGCCTCTGCGGCCTGGGAAAAGAAGACTGCGCGGACGCTGGTGGTGCCGTCGTCGATGAAGCCTGAGACGATGAGCCGCTTCTCGGGGTCGACCTCGCCGTGCTCCTCGCAGACGCCGTCGCGGACAGACTTGTTGCACTTCGGGCAGGCGTCGTAGAAAGGCGGCCTGTCGGAGTGCTGGACCACAGCAGCCCTCACCTCAACCACCTCGCCGGGCGAGGCGTCGGAGAGCTTCTTGCGCTCGAGCTGCTCTCTCTCAACTCCCTCCACAGAGACGCCTTCCGGATTGAGGGTGAGTCTGCCCCTGCTCCCGAGGTTGAGCTCGACCCTGCCGCGGTTCTCGCGCGTGTAGCAGTTGACAAGCCTGATCACGTCTCCCTCCTTCATCTTCTTCACTGCCTTGGCGTGGGTGTTCCAGAGGGCGACTCTGATCCTGCCTGTCTCGTCCGCTCCCAGGAAAGAGCCGACTGCGCCTTTTCGGCCGGACTTTGTGGTGAACTCGCTGGCCTCGTAGACCTGCTGGACCTCCAAATCCACATCGACTCCGTTCATGTCGGGCTTGAGGTCTGCGACGTTGAACCTCTTGGGCAGCTTCTTCTCCAGCGTCTTGACGCCAAGCTCGTTGGCGACGATGTGGGCTGCGCCGACCCTGGAGACAAGGCCGTCCAGCTCCTTCTCCTTCTCGAGTATCTTCTCCTTGGCCTTCTCTTCAGAGAGGTCGGATTCGGCAACGATCTTGTTGACAATCTCTTTCAGGTCCATGGCGGTGGGAGGGAAGAGAGATTTAAATAACTCAACTCCAGCCTGCCGCAAAGAAAAGAGATTTAAACCGCCTTGGGGTGGTCTTGGAGGTGAGAGGATGACAATTCTGCCGCTGGCACCTGTAAAACGGATATTGAAGGAGAATGGAGCTGAAAGGGTCTCTCCGAAAGCGGTAGAGCTCTTGACAGAGACGCTTGAGGAGATAGGAGTTGAGATCGGCTCCAAGGCCGTGGAGCTGGCGAGGTTCGCCAAGAGGAAGACAGTGACGGACGAGGACGTCAAGCTCGCAGTGCAATGAAAAAAGTTCTTGTAATCTGCATCGACAGGGACGATGACTTAGGCAGGAAGACCGACTTCCACGGTCCCATCGTGGGCAGGGAGAAAGTCAAGGAGGCCGCTCTCGAGCTGGTCTCGCAGGACCCGGGCGAGACAGACGCCAACACAATGTTCGACGCCATCAAAGTCTTCGACGAGCTGGATGGGAGAAAGGAGGTCGCCCTGCTGACAGGGGCGAGCAAGCTTGGGATAGAGAGCGACGAGCAGGTTGCGGAGCAGCTGGAGAGGGTCCTCGACAGGTTCCCCGCGTCGGAGGCAGTTCTCGTGACGGACGGTGCGGAGGACGAGTACACACTCCCAATCATCCAGTCGAGAGTCAAAGTCACATCCCTCCATAGGACGACCATCAAGCAGTCCCAGGAGCTGAAGGGCGTCTACTACTCAATCATCGACTTCATCAAGAGGACAACCCAGGACAGGGAGCTGTCGAGGCTGATCCTCGGTCTTCCCGGCGTGGCTGCCATCCTCTACGCCCTCTTCGGCGACAGGGCGGCCAGGCTGGTGAGCGGCATCGTCGGCGCCTACCTCCTTCTCAAGGGCCTCCAGCTGGAGAGGTACGTCGACCTCTTCTTCGACGACCTGAAGAGCTCGGCAAAGGAGATGAGGACCAGCTTCTTCGCCTACATGCTGAGCGGGGCGGTCTTCATAGTCACAGTCTTCCAGGGCACCAACGAGGCGGCCCTCTACCACGAGCCGCTGAAGATGAGCGCAGCCTTCGTTAGGGGGTCACTGCCCACGTTCTACGGCAGCCTCGCCCTCTTCGTGGTCGCCAAAATAATGGACGCCTGGCCGGACACGCTGCGCATCGCCAAGTACCTGCAGGCAGGGGTTAACTTTGCGGTCATCGCCTGGATCTTCAAGGAGGGCAGTCTCTACCTAATTGAACCTACTCTGGGGTTAACAAACTTTGTTACTTCTATTATGTTAGGTCTGATAATTGTCATTTTTGCGGTTATAATGAAGAAGGCCACTGTTGGGTGAATAAAACATGGGAAGCGCCCTCGGAATGTTGCACTTAAATGTGTATATTGAAATGTATGTATAGTTAAGCTTATAATTGGGGAGAGCAATGGCAAAACAGGGTCGCGGGCGATGGCAAAAAAGTCGGGAAAACTCGAGGAACTCTTTCTCCATGAGAAGCCGGGGCGACTCCTGCTCAGCATAAAAAGCGGCAACAAGAGGCGCTACGCGAGCGTTTTAGCCAAGGAGATCGACTGCACCTACTCCCACTGCGTCCGCATCCTGAAGGAGATGAAGAAGCTCGGTCTGATAGGCTTTGAGAAGAAGGGGCGCATAAAGCTGGTCGGTTTGACAGAGCTCGGCGAGGACGTGGCGCTCCAGATAGAGAACCTGATCAGGAGCTTCAACAGGGCGGACGGTCAGTAGGCCTCTTCCAGGGCTGAAGCGTACATCTCTATCCTGTCCAGGACGTCGGATATTATGTACTTCCTCGTCACGTACTTGAAGGCTAGGGAAAGGTCGAACCCCTCAGCTATCCTGTAGCCGCCGTCAGTTTTCTCCACCAGCTTGACCTCCCTCAGCCTGCGAAGGTGGCGCCTGACGTTGGAGGGCGCGTCGCCCTGGTTGAGGCGGGAGCAGATCTCCTTGACCTTGAGGACCTCCCTGTTCTTGGCAGACTGCATCAAGAAATCGAAGATGTCGACAACTGTGTCGCGCGAGTCGCCCGGCTGGAGGAGGCCGATTGAGAGGAGGAACGTCCTCGCAAGGTTTTTGCGCTCGCCGCTCGGCCTCTCGTACTTTCTCAGAGTCACTTCCAGCAGCGGCCTGTCCCCTCGCTTCACAACGAAAGGTTTTCGCTTTCAGCTATATATCCCTGTCGGCGCTTTCTCATTTGGACAAGAGCTATAAAAAATCTCGAAAATCCGTTTCTTCTCTTCTTTTTGGGGCGCGGGGCCCGCTTGCAGAGGAGAGAGGGGGCGTATTACGGTATCGTGTCGACAGGGGCCGCTGGAGAGGGGAGAGGCCGCTAGGCATTAATATCGAAAGTTGGGTATTGATATCATAATGAAGTACGAGACCACGCTCAAGGTGAGGGCGCAGGAGAAAGTGATCCAGCTGAAGCAGCTGCTCGAGGCGCTTTTCTACAGGAACAAGACGCTGGCAGCCAAGGCAGAGGAGTTCCTGGAGATGATCAGGGGCGAGGAGGTGAGGGACAGCTCCTGGCAGAAACTGCAGGAGAAGCTGGGGATGAACCACTCCTCTTTCTACTCGATGAGGAACAAGCTGAGGGATGCCGGGATGATCTACAAGAGGGACGGCGTCTACTTCCTCTCCTCCCAGTTCGCCCTCAGGACGAGGGAGATGGCTGAGATCTGGGACGCCTACATGAGGCGCGGATGAAGGAGAGAATTTTTGAGAGAGATAAAATTCTTTGAGGAAGCAAAAAAGTCTGTCGCTTTCAGCGAAAAGTTGTCGCCGATTTTAGGCCGCTCTCTGCCCCTTTTAGTTAACGGGTATTTAGGAACGTTTTTTCGTGGGTTTAAGTCGGGCCGGTTCTGAGCGCCGATGATGGACGCCCGCCTAATGGGACAGGCCCCTTGGCGCCGCATCAAGCTGGCATGGCCTTGGCGCGACCGTCCGACTTACGTGTCAGCAGGCAAGGCGCTGCTGCAGTGAAAAGAGAGGTAAGGAATATTAACAAGCGACGCCCCTTGTGGCCATGGCTGGCCAAACCGCGCCATCAGCTATGGAGAAGCTCTTGATGGTCACTGTGCTGATACTCGCCTTCGGCGGGATGATGAGCATCACTGCCCTCCTGTTCTCAGGCGCCCCGGGGGACGTCTTCCTCGGCACACTACTCTTTCTCTTGATCATAGCGATGCTGGTGAGCACTGTGGTCTCAATAAGGTCCTACAGCGTTTTGAAGGCCATCTCTGAAGGCCTTGGAAAGGGGGTAGCTTCCAAGGCGAAAAAGGGGAAGAAAAACAAGAAAAAGTGACAATAGGTTTTTGCTGAAGACGAAACGTTATTGGGGTGAGTTTGGGCATCCCTGCGCCCAACCGCAGCCTTCGAAAAAGCGGAAAAAGCGGTCCGAGGAGAAAAGTTGCCACTCTGGAGGGGACGGTTGCCACTTCAGTGTAAAGTATGCTACGGCCTGTCAGGCATAGCCCTGCTCGGATTCGAACCGAGGTCGGGAGGTCCAGAGCCTCCCATGCTTGACCGCTACACCACAGGGCTGACAGCTTTCTTGGCAGGGCATAGTTTATAAAAAATCCCTCCCTCCGGGCAGTGTGATAGGGATAGTTACAAGCTCCCAGGACCCCCTTGGGAAAAACGTGAGGGAGAACCTCTTGAGAAAGGGTTTTTCAGAGGTCGGCGAGTTCGGGGGCTCCGCCCTCCTGGAGAGGGGGAAATTTTTGCTCATAGAGACGAAAAAGAGCCTTCTGGAAGCGGAGCACCTCGATTTCGATGTCGAGGCCTATCTCTTCGCCAGCAGACACGTCTCAGAGGCGGGGATCAACTCGCTGACAGCCCACTTCCCGGGCAACTGGAACGACGCGAAGTATGGTGGGGAGAAAGAGAGCTTCGGCCTCGCCATGCCGAGCTTGATGAAAACTGCGTTCTTGGGGCTTGAGGAAGGTAATTTGAAGGGCTACAAGCTCTCGCTTGAGGCGACCCACCACGGGCCGACAGAACTCGACAAGCCGGCCCTCTTCGTCGAAGTCGGCTCCTCGCCGCGGGCCTGGGAGGACTTTGATGCGATTGATGTGCTGTCTCAAACCCTCCTCAAACCGCAAAAAACAGGCTTTAAACCGGCTTTGGGCTTTGGAGGTGGCCACTACCCCTCAAGACTCTCAAAGGTTGAGCTGGAGACGGAGATCGCCTTTGGCCACATAGGGCCGAACTACGCGAAGTTCAACGAGAAGAACCTGAAAAACGCAATCGAGAGAACCTTGGGAGCCCGTTTTTGTGTCGTGGACAGGGACGGCCTCAAGAAAGGGCAGAGAGAGGTCATAGAGCGGGTGGCTGAGGGTGAGGGGCTCGAAGTGATCTCAGTCGAAGAGGCTTTTGAGCTCTTTTGAGATGATATCAAAGGATTTTTGAGCTTATTGATGTCATTGAGGTCATTGATATGAGTTTTGGAGGGCTCTAGAGGGTGTTTTTAGGTCTCATTGAGCTCAATGAACTCATTAAGAACATTAATATTATTGATATCACACCTCAACGTATCCACTCTGGCGAAACATAGGGCTTTTCACGCCGCCAGAGGAACGTTTTATTTAAATAAGGCGGGCTAA
This sequence comes from Candidatus Undinarchaeota archaeon, assembly GCA_964527545.1. Classification (GTDB taxonomy): domain Archaea; phylum SpSt-1190; class SpSt-1190; order DYHY01; family CAZGQF01; genus CAZGQF01. Next base: position 310,892 of record CAZGQF010000001.1, read on the forward strand.
AGTGAGTGCTTCTTTGTTACTCTGGATGACTAGAGGGGGGTCGCGGGAGAGGAGAGCGGGAGGCGGCGAGGGGGGTTAAGGCTATGTGAGTGTGTGTTTTCCAGTGTTTTGATGGGGTAAAGTCAATGATCTCAAAAGGCCGGGGCGTGTGAGAGCGCTCTTCTGGAGGTCCGGGAAAAGGATAGGGATGTAAGGCCGGCCTAGAAAGGGAAAAAAGCTCCAGAAAAGGGTCTTTGAAAAAATGAAGGCCTTGTGAGTCCCAGTTTTTGGAAAGGAGGGGTGAGGAGAGAGAAAGATTTTCCCGAGCACCTAAACTCTTATGAACTTGAGGGGCGGGAGAGAAGGGGAATGAGCTTTAAAAACCTGAAAAAGCCGCTCAGGGACGTTCTGGAAGAGGCGGGATTCTCACGCCCAACGCGGCCTCAGGAAGAGGCGATCGACAGAGTTTTGGAAGGAAAAAACGTTCTCCTAATCGCGCAGACCGGTTCGGGAAAGACAGAGGCCGCCCTGCTCCCAATATTGGATAAGCTACTCGAAAACAGGGAAAAAAGGATTTTCTGTCTTTATATCACGCCATTGAGGGCCTTAAACCGCGACATACTCCACAGGCTCCTATTCTGGGGCAAGAAGCTCGATCTCGACATCGACGTCAGGCACGGAGACACTTCAAAGAGGTCGAGGCGCCTCCAGGCGCTCGACCCTCCCCACCTTCTCATCACGACGCCGGAGACTCTGCAGGCGATACTGGTCGGGAGCAGGATGAGAAAGCACCTCTCTCACGTGAAGTACGTCGTGGTCGACGAGATCCACGAAGTCGCCCCGACCAAGAGGGGCGCCCAGCTCTCCTGCGCCCTGGAGAGGCTGGAGGAGATTGCAGAGTTCAAAAGGATAGGCCTCTCCGCCACTGTCGGCTCCCCGGGAAAGGTCGCTAAGCTGCTGCAGGGCAGCGGCGAAGAGGTGGAGACAATCCAGATAGAGAGCAGGAAGGACCTGGAGGTCACTGTGGAGACGCCGGTCCTGACGGAAAAAGACTTCGCAGAGGCGAAGAGAAGAAAGATTTCGCCCTTCCTCGCCGCTCAGCTGCGGCACCTGCTTGAGTTCCTCGCGGACGACAAGGGAACACTCCTCTTCGTCAACACAAGGGCGACAGCAGAGCTGCTCGCCTCACGGCTGGAGAAGAGCGTCCACCACTCATCCCTCTCCAAGGAGGCGAGGGTGGAGGCTGAAAAGAGCTTCAAGGAGAAGAGGATAAGGAACCTCATAGCGACGAGCTCGATGGAGCTTGGTATCGACATCGGCCACATCGACAGGGTCGTCCAGTACATGTCCCCTCGCAGGGCCGAGGTCCTCCTCCAGAGGGCGGGCAGGGCTGGCCACACCATGGAGAGGGTCTCTGAGGCGCACATAGTGGTCAACGACCCCGACGACGCGATGGAGGCGGGAATCGTTGCAAGATGCGCCCTGGACGGCGAAATCGAGCCCTTGGACCTCTGCGAGGAGGCCTTCGACGTGGTCGCCCACCAGACAATCGGTCTGCTGATGGAGAACTATGAGATGGAGAAGGAGAAAGTGTTCTCCATAATCAAGAGGGCCTACCCCTTCAGGAATCTGACGCCACAGCAGTTCGAGGAGACGCTGAACGTGATGAGGATGCTGAGGTTCGTCTGGGGGGATGACGTCATCAGGAGGGACAGCTCTGCAATCAAGTACTACTTCAGGAACATCTCCACAATCCCTGACACGAAACAGGTGACTTTGGTAGACATCTCCACGCGGGAGAGGGTTGCGAGGCTGGACGAGGAGTACGTGGCGGAGCTCGACGTGGGCGAGGTCTTCGTCTGCAAGGGGGAGGGCTGGAAGGTGGTCAAGAAGGAGCCCGACCAGGTGCTCGCCTCCTCCGTCAAGAGAGTGGCTGGAGCGCCGAGCTGGAGCGGGGATTTGATGCCTGTCAGCAAACTGGTGGCACAGAAGGTGGGGAGGGCGCTGAAAGAGAGGGACATCGACCTCCCAGTGGACAGGGCCACCAGGGAGATGCTGGAGAGGGACTTGGAGAGGAACCCGAGGCTGGACGAGAAGGCGCTGACCATAGAGAGGGGAGAGGGATGGACTGTCATCCACAGCTTCTTCGGCAACAAGATCAACGAGGTGATCTCAAGGATACTGGCGACCTTCCTCTCCCTCAAGGCAGGTGAGAGCGTCGAAGTGAAAAGCGACCAGTACAGGATCTTCCTGGGGAGCGGCGACTTAAAGACGATAGAGATGGTCTTGAAGGAGACAGTGCCGGAGAAAGTCGAGTCGACGCTGAAAAGGACGTCTGTCCAGAGCTCCCTCTTCAGGCAGAGGTTCCTCCACGTGGCGAGGAGGTTCGGGGCGGTGAGAAGGGAGGCGGAGTTCTCGAAGATGGGGCTGAAAAAGCTGGCCGAGACCTATGAGGGGACAATCCTCTTCGAGGAGGCCTTCCAAGAGCTGCTGAGGGAGAAGTTCGACGTGGAGGGGGCGGAGAGAGTCTTTGAGGGGTTGAAGAGCGGCGAGATAAAGCTTGAGAGGACGGAAAAAACGACCTACTCCAAGAGGATGATCGAGGGAGGGCGCGAGCTTGTCACGCCTGAGAGGCCGACCAGGGAGATACTGAAGGCCTTGAAGAGGAGGCTGGAGAAGAAGAAGTTCAAGCTCGCCTGCCTCTACTGCAAGAGGTGGTCGACAAGGGTCAGCGTGGGGAGGGGGGAGGTGGAGTGCGGCAACTGCGGCTCCAAGCTTCTCGCCCCCGTCTGGGAAAGAGACGAGAAACTCTTGAAGAAGAAGGAGCTCTCCGCCGAGGAGAAGAGGCGGCTGTCGCAGATGAGGCTGGCCGCAGACCTCTATCTCAGCTACGGAGAGAAAGCGCTGCTCGCCTTGGCTGGGAGGGGGGTGGGACCGAAAACTGCGGCCAGGATATTGAGAAAGAGCAAAAACGAGGAGGACCTGCTGGAGAGGGTCCTTGAGGCGGAGAAGACCTACGCCAGGACCAGGGAATTTTGGGCGACTGATTAGGGGGACCATAGGTGTAATACCAATAGGGAGTGTAAACGTGGAGATTCTTGGACTATTTGATAAGCCTAGTCTTCTTAAATCTGTTTTAAGAGATTTTTAGCCTGTAAGGAGACGAAAATAAACTGTTTAAGGACATATAACGATTTATTTGACTCTATAAACTGTTTTTTCTTCCGAAGAAAAGAGGCATTGAAAATTAGCATAATTGTGTAAAAGAGGAAGGCGTTTATACGCTCGGGGAAAGGAAAGGGTGATGGAGGTCCTCTACAGGCTCAAGGAGGAGCACATCGCCATGCTGAGGGCAGAGTACGGGCCCGTGGTCAAGAGAGAGGTGCCTGAGATGGAAAAGCCTGTCTTCGTTGTCGGGGACGCCAGCGCCAACTTCCTCCTCAACCAGGGCGTCAGGCCCCAGATCGTGGTCTACGACAGGAAGGTGGAGAGGAGGAGGGTGCCGGAAGAGATGGAGGTCGCCATCAACGAGTTCGACGTGAGGGAGGTGGAGGTTGAGAACCCGAAGAGCACCATCACGAGAGCGCTGGTGGAGGCGATCAGGGAGGGGCTGAAGAGGCGCCTCAAGATAAAAGTGAAGGGAGAGGACGATTTGGCGGCGCTCGCAATCATAGGGGTGGCGGAGAAGGGGACTGTTGTCTACGGCATGCCGCACCAGGGGATGGCTGTGGTGGACGTGGAAAAGGCGAAGGGAGAGCTGAAAAAGATACTTGAGGGAATAGAGTTCCAGAAAGAGTCATAAAGAGGGAAGAGAGGGGAGGAGGCGTGGAAGCTGCCATCGTCGGTGTCGACCCGGGGACAACGAGCGCAGTCGCCATAGTGAACCTGGAAGGGGAGGTGATCGCTGTGGAGGCGAGAAGGGACTGGTCGAGAGAGGAGATGACAAGGTTCATCGCCGACAGGTGCAGGCCAGTCATCATCGCCAGCGACGTGGCTGCACTGCCCTCAACGCTGGAGAAGATGGCCGCCTCCCTCAACGCGGAGACGTGGACGCCACAGAGGGACCTGCTGGTGAGGGAGAAGAGGAAAATGGCGGAGAGGAAGAACCCGCACGAGAGGGACGCCCTGGCGGCGGCGAAGGAGGCGAGGAAAGAGTACGGCGATTTGATACAGAAGGTCCTGAAGACGGAGAGACCTGAAGAGGTCTTCGAGAAGGTGGTCAAGTCCGAGGCGCCCAACATCGCGGAGGCGCTGAAGGAGAGGGTCGTGGAGGAGAGTGTGGAGAGGAGGGAGGTCGACATCGCGCAGCTGCTCGCGGAGAGGGACGCCTTGAGGGAGAGGAGGGACACCCTTGAGAAGAGGCTTGGGGCGCTGGCGGAGGAGAACGACAGGCTGAGGGAGAGGATGAAAAAGAAAGAGATGTTCATAGAGAAGCTGAAAAAAAGGAAACCCTCGCCGACCAAGGAGATAGAGAAGCTGAAGAGGAGGGAGAGAAGGCTGAAGGGAGCCTTGGAAGAGAGGAGAAAAGAAAGGGAAGAGAGAAGAGAAAAGGAGGTGAAAGAGGGCTTTGGGAAAGGGTGGCTCAGGGGTTTGGTGGAGAGGCACAGGGAAAGGAGAGAGTGAACTTCTGCCCGTCTTTCTCTTCGTTGCGAGGTTCCTGGCCCTGTCGATACCCTTCCACCTGCTCCTCGAACTGGAAGTGGTGATGAAGCCGCTCCAAGTCTTGGTGGCTGGCCAGGTGGCCTGGCTGCTCAACAGCTTTGGAGCGCTGGCAGTCTCCCAGGAAAGCTGGGTCTACACACCGGAGCTTTCGCTCCACGTGATAGCTGCCTGCACTGGGTGGAGGTCGGCGGCCGCCTTCCTCGCCCTGGTGGCGGCATTGCCAGAAGCGAGGGGGAAAGAGAAGGCACTGCTCTGGCTCCCCCTCCTCTATCTCTTCAACCTCTTCAGGCTGGCGAGTGTGGCGGCCGCAGGCCCTGAGATGGCTGTCTGGCTCCACTCCTTTTTCTGGAGGGAGGGGACTCTATTCGCTGTCCTATTCACTTGGCTGGCCTGGTGGCGCCTCTCTGGACGCCAATGATCGAGTCGACCTTCTGGAGGAAGTCGTCGAGCTTCTTTTCTGGTATCATGGCGCCTGCAGCGATGTCGTGGCCGCCGCCCTCCCCGCCCACCTCTCCCGACGCCTCTCTCATCGCCTCTGCCAGGTCGACGCCGCGCCTCACCATCGACCTTACCGTGCGGGAGGAGATTTTCAGGCCGCCTTCCTGAGGGGAGATCCCTATCGCCACCTTCCCTGGATCGAGAATTCTCGAGCCGAGCCCCATCCCAACTATCACGCCGATCAGAGTCGGCTTGATCGTCTCTGAAGAGAAGAACTGGATGTTCTCCATCTTTTGCGCCCCTTCGTCCGAGAGCTGCTTTATCCCCCGCCTCAGCATCCTCCTGTGGGCGGCCAGCATCTTCTTGGCCTTGGGGTAGAGGGAGAGGTCGCCGGCTGCCAGCTCTACTCCGAGCTCTGCCTCGTGGTGGCGGCCGCAGGCGTTGAGGAGTGTCGAGAACTCTGTGGCGTCCCTCATCTCAGTGTGGCGGCGGTGGCCTGGGAGGAGGTAGTAGGGCTTGACCAGGGAGTCGATCTCCCACTTTGAGAGGCGCTCTGAGATGGCGTGGAGGTGGAGGGCGGTCACGAGGCTCTCCTTCTCGCCTTGGGAGAGGTCGTGGTAGGAGCGGAGGCTGGCGCCATCTCTCGTCTCTATTCCGAGCGAGTCGAAAAATTCGGAGCAGGTTTTCTCCCTGCCTGAGAGGCCGGGGAGGAAGGGGGAGGAGGCGAAGGAGAGGAAGACCGGCAGGGGGCGGGTCTCCCTGCCGAAGAAGGAGAGGCCCCTCTTCTCCTCGAGGACTCCTGCCTTTTTCGCCTTCTCCACGACCTCGAGGTTGAGGCCGCGCATCCCGCGCCTGTCCATCATGTCGCCGACTGCTCCAACCACCGCAATCGCGGCGAGGTCGTCGTTGTCGCCCAAGTGCTGGGCGACTGAGAAAGAGAGCGTGGCCCCGCAGGCCTCGTTCTGGGCGTAGCCGAGGTGGTGGGAGTTGAGCTGGGAGGGTGTCTCCCTCAGTGGCGTGTGGTGGTCGATGATGTGGCATGGGAAGTCGATCATCTCCAGCTGGCCGCTCCCCAGGTCTGTGAAGATGACGTCCCTGTCTCTCGGGACGTCACTGATTGTGACTGAGTCGAGCTGGCGTATGCCGAGAAAGCCGGGCGACTTGCCGAGGCGGCGGAGGGCGGTCAGGATGATGGCGGCGCTCGTTATGCCGTCGGCGTCGATGTGGGAGACCACGAAGGGGTCTTCAAGCTGGCGGACTCTCTCCGCGAAATCCCTGAACATCACTCCTCAATCAAGCTCACTAAGACGAAGAGGCCGTTGTTCATGCTCTGTAGCCGGAGGTCGCCCTGGGAGGCGAGGTCGTGGACCACGTCGTGGCAGGAGGCGTAGGGTATGTTGAGCGACTGGGCAATCGTCCTTATGTTGCTCAGCCCAGGGCGGTTCCTGAGGAACCAGAGGATCCTGCTTTTCCTCTCCTTTTTTTTGCTTGGTCGTGCCATATTCGATAATATTATCGGTTTGCTTCTTAAAGCTTTGGAAGAGCCGCCCTCAGAACTCATAATCCTCCTCATCTCCAAAGATCGGAAGAGCCGGTCTTTCATCAGGCGGCACTGAGTGTTGGAGAGCGTTTTTAAATAATCCCCTCCTCCGGCCGCCATGGACCCGCGGATGCTCAAGGCGATGCAGAACCTGAAAGCCAACCAGCTTGAGGCTGAAGAGGTGAGGATAGTGACTGCGGACGGCGAACTCGTCTTCGAGAAGCCGAAGGTGGTGAAGATGAAGATGATGGGGCAGACGATGTGGCAGATTGTGGGCGAGCCGCGCGAGGAGAGGGTGAGGGAAGAGGACGTGAAGCTTGCGATGGAGAAGACGGGCAAGAGCGAGGAGAGAGTGAGAGAGGAGCTTGAGAAGACTGGGGACCTCGCAGAGGCGATAGTCAACCTGTCCTGAGCGCTTCCCTGACCGCCGGCGCGAATAGCGGGACGGCGAGCGAAGTGGAGGCGACAACGACGCCCGGCCCTTCCCAACCAGTGAGGAAGAGGAAGAGGCCGACAGAGAAGAGTGCGGCAGACCTGCGGACTAGGGGCTGCATTCCTCCCCTGAGCCAGAGGTGGGAGGAGAGGTGGAGGCCCATTGTAAGGGGGACGGCCCAGGAGAAGAGAGTCGAGAGGTCGACTGTGGTGGAGAAGAAGGCGAGGGAGGCCTGGGAGAAGAGGAGCAGGGCGAGGGAGGCGGAGGGTCCGAGCCAGGAGAGCGCGGGGGAGAGCCTGTAGAGGAGTGCGGACTCCAAGACGAGCAGGAAAGCGACTGCTGGGAGAAAACCAAAAGAGAGCGAGGGGGGAAGACGCTCGACTCTCCGCGAACTGACTGCTGCCTCGCCGTGGGAGAGGAGGGCGTAGAGGAGGGCTGCGTTCCTCTCCGCCTTTTCTCTTGAAGGGGCTGCACCGCCTATGGAGATCTTTTCGAGGGGTTCTCCCCTCACTTCAGAGGGGATGTTGAGGAGGAGAGATATCCCGTCGATTTCGACACGGAGCGGACTCTCAAGGAAGTCGCCGTTTTCTTCCAAGTTCTCCGTCGCCTCCGCCAGCTTTTCAGACGCACTGGGGGAGAGCTCCAGCTCAAGGACGTAGAGCCACCTGCCTGAGCGCTGGACGACTTGCGGCGGTTCCGTGGCTGCGACGTCGTCCGTGAAAAAGAGTTCTTCGCCGCCGAGCGATGCCGTGAGAGAGCCTGGAGAGGAGAGGAGCTGGAGAGTCTCGTCGTCGAGAGCGGTCTCGACCACAACGCTGTCCCCCTCCAACTCCACTGCGCTCTCCGCCTGGAAGTGGGAGAGGCGGGAGGAGAGTGTCCTGGCGCAGGCTGTCGGCTCTGTGCACTTTAGCACTGCCCGGTTGCCGCCGCCTGTCTGGAGGTCGAAGTTGATGTCGGTGACGAACCTGCCCTTCTCGTAGTGATGGGGAAAGAAGCCTGCCACGTAGAGGGAGACAGCCACTGTGCTGAGAGCGACGAGCACCGGCCACCTGTGGGCGACTCTGCTCCACTTTCCCATGGAGGACTGCCCTCCCGCCCGCCTTAAATGGTTTAAGAGATAAACTATTTATTGGCGGGGGCGATGGCGGAGGAGATGGTAGACCTCGTCGTCCTTGCGGTTGTGGCCCTGGCCATACTGGTCTGGCTGAACCTCCGCAATGTCAACATCTCGGAGAGGGGGAAGGAGGTCATCGGCTTCGGGATCCTCTTCTTCGCCCTCGCCTTCATAGTCGCCTCGCGCGACCCAGTCCTGATCACAATCGCCATGCTCTTCCTGGCCATGAAGGTCCTGACCAAGGGCGCCAAGCCGCCCAAGAGGTTCGAGGACGGAGTGACTGGGAAGTGGTTCAGCCAATACCCGTGAGAGAGATGAAGAACCCGTTCGCCTTGAGAGTGGAGACAGACGCGCTGGTCGGCCTCGAGAAGGAGCTGACCGACATACTGGCAGTGATAGCTCTCCAGTCAGGCCACGTCCTCTTGACGGGGGAGTTCGGGACGGGAAAGACCGCCCTCTTGAAGTGGGTGGAGGAGACTCTGCCGAAAGAGTACACGCCGGTCTACTTCCCATCGCCTCCCGACCCGAGAGAGCTTGAGAAGAGGTTGAAGGGCTTTCTCTTCTGGAAGCCGAGAAAGCCCGTACTTTTGATAGACGAGGCGGACGACCTGGAAGAGTATCAAGAGAAGGCGATAAGGCGGGCGGGCGACCACAGGGACGCCATAGTTGTGCTGGCAGGGACGCCAGGCCTGAAAAAGAGGATGGAGAAAGAGTTTCCGGCCCTCCACGACAGGGTCGTCGAGGAGGTCAGGCTGGGCATCATGGACGAGAGAGAGGCGGAGGGGATGGTGAGGAACAGGGTCGCCTGCGCAGGCGGCAAGGGCTCCTTCTTCAGTTTGCCGGTTTTCCAGCAGCTCTACCAGCAGAGCGACGGCAGGCCGAGGAGCGTCCTGAAGAGGTGCGACCAGGAGCTGCGAAGGAACAAGTTCTTCCGCTAGAGGAAAGTCTCCAGCTGGCTCTGCTTCTCTGTCTCCCTGCCGAACATGGTCTCTATCCTCCTCTGGAGTATGGAGAGCTGCTGGCGGACGTAGTCTGGGACTTCGTACTTGTCGCAGATCTCTATGGAGGGGAGAAGGTACTTCTCTATGGTCCCCCTGTAGACTGTCATCACCAGCTTGCCGCCGCACTCAGTGCACTTGCCGACCAGCGGTATCCTCCTGTACTTGGCGTTGCAGTCTATGCAGCGGAAGCCCTGCCTGCAGAAAGTGCGGAGGTTTCCCTTGATGTCCTTCAGGAAGTGTGTGGTGATCACGGAGGTTGCGACGTCGTTCTCGTCGACAGCCCTCACCCTCTCCGCGAGCGTGAGCTGCGTCCGGACCTTGTCGAGCATCGGCCCGAGCGACTTGTAGGCGGTGATGAGCGGCCCGAGGTTGACGTTCTGGGCGGGCGTCGTGTAGGGCAGGTCGAACTCCTCGTCCGTCCCTATCGCCTTTCCGAGCGTCTTCACTTTGATTTCCCACGGCATCTTCAGCTCCTCTGCCGCCTTGTAGAGCTCGAGAGGATACTTCTCGACAACGTCCATGTCGTGGACTTCGTCGTCGACCTCGGAGACTTTGAGCTGTGAAGTGAGGACGAGGCAGGCGTCCATCGTCCTCGCACCCCTCGTGCTGGGCAGGTACTCGCGGGAGAAGTTGATGAGAGCGTCAAGCAGAAGCATCACGGAGTCCTCGTCGCCGTCAGAGTTGCGCCTCTTGGCAGCGTGCCAGAAGGGGTTGGCGAAGCAGGAGCGGGCGGGCGAGAAGCCGACTATCCTCCCCAGCATGCCGGCCGATGTGTGGGGCGCGAGACCGACAACGAGCGTCCCTACCAAGTCCTTTTTCTCTCTGAAGTTGTAGAAGGGCTCGAGGCCGTAGAGCTTGACGAGGAGGTCGTCCATGAACTTCCCCACGTTGAGCATGTAGTCTACTCCGCTCGGTGTGTCCTGGTCTGAGTAGTCGCTGATGATGATGTCCTGAGGGAAGAGCTTGACCAGCTGGTTCGGCGAGACAAGCGGCTCGCCCTCCGAGTCCTTTTCGTAGCCGAGCTCTTTCAGCTTCTCGACGCTGACGCCGATCTCTGAAGGCCTGAAGTGGGAGAGGGGCATGTCGGTGGCGTCGAGGCGGCAGGTGCCGTCCTTGTTGACGTAGAGGTCGTACTTGGCGCGGAGTATCCCCTTCTCAGGCCTCTCAGGAATCTTGGAGTCGCTGGAGAGGCCGCGCACGCCCTTCACCAGGTCGGGGAGCTTCTCGCCGATGTTCTCTGCCAGCTTCTCGAGGTCGATGGTGATCTCTTTTCTCTCGTCCTGGACCGTCGGCGCCCCGCAGTGGAACTCTTTGTCGACGAACTTGTTGCACCTGACGCACCTCCTCCTCTCCTTCGTCTCCGCGCCGCATGAGGGGCAGCGGATGTAGAAGCTCTCCGCGCCGCACTCCTTGCAGACCCTCGCAGCCATGGAGGAGAAGTAGCCCTTGGAGACCGCCTCGACAAGGTTCCTCATCCTCCCTCCGGCCTGGCCGACTGGGAAGAGGACCTGCGGCCTCCCCTTCATCAGCCTCCTCTCGCTTTTCTCAGGCCTCCCCATCCTCGCCCCTATGTAGGTCGGCGACTTGGGAGCGACATCGAACGGCGACAGCGAGTTGACGAATGCGAGAGGGCCGCTCCTGTCCGGCTCCATCTCGCTTTCAACGCCGAGCGACTTGAGGAGGGGGAGGGCGTCGTCGACCACGTACCTGTTTCCCTCGACGCTGTGCTCGAGGCCGATGCGCTCGAGCAGCTTTTTCCTCTTCTCCTTCTCGAGGAGGAGCTTGCCGCCGACCCTCTCCCCAGTCTTCAGGTAGCGCCTCAAACTCTCGAGCTCCTCGACGGAGAGGTCGTGGTAGCAGTAGGTGTACTTTGGGTGGAGGGGCACCTTCAGCTTCTCGCTGATGGAGATCGCCTCCTCCGCCTTTACGCACTCAGGGTCGGCGAGTATCTGCTCCCACCTCAAAGTCGGTATGGAGTCTGGCCGCATCCCCTTCTCCTCGACCTCTGCCAACCACCACTCCTCGCACCAGCCTGGCGGCACCAGCATCTTGCCGTTGGTCAGGAACTCTCCGTAGCCGACCAGCATGTCCCCGACGAAGAGGACCTTCTCCACCTTCGGCCTGAGCGACTGCGCCTTCTCCAGAGAGTTCACTCTGACGACGTCGCCGCTCTTCAGCCGGACGAGAGGCCCTTCTATGGAGTCGACCGGCGCGACGGCCGCCGCCTTGCCCGGCCTCTCCACTTTGATCTGCGTCCCTATCGCCATGAACTCATCGAGCAGGTACATCGTGGCCGGGTGGATGCCGACTGCGGCGTGGCCTGTGTTCCGGGAGCGGCCGTAGCGGAGGCGGAAGCCGCCAGGCGTCGACGGGTAGGCGAAGACAGGCCTGCCGCCAGGTATCTCGCTGATGAAAGTGGTGTTGGCCTTGACCTTCGGCCCCTCTTCAGATGTCTCTGATGAGTGGAGGCTCTTCTTCAGCTTCTCGTACTTTTCCAGGAAGCTCCAGCCGCCCAGGCCGTAGTCCTCGCCGTACTTCTTTATCCTCTTCAAGAGCTTTGGCGCCTTCAGCCCCATCATTGAGAGGCCGAGGCACATCCCGCCCCGTATCCTGTTGGTCTCCACGCGGGGGAGGTCCTTGAAGGAGAGGACCTCCATCCTCTCTGTCGGGTCGCCGCTCACTTCGACAGGCACGTGCTCTGCCAGGAACCTTATCTCGTCGGGCTCAGGCCTGTACTGGAGGTTGGTGACGCGGTTGTGGTAGTCGTCGAGCTCCATCACGTACCTCTCCACCTCCTCCTCGCTTGGGTCGTACTCCGAGAGGTTGAAGCGCCCCCTCAAGTAGTCTGCTATCATCACAGTCTGCGCTGTGGCGGTGCCGCCCGCGCTGCGGATCGGGCCGGCGAAGTAGACGGCCAGGTATTCCCCGCCGTCCCTTTTCTTCTTGACCTCCACCTTGGAGAGGCCCTCGAGGGGGGCGGTCACTATCCCCATGGTCAGGTAGGCGAGGGCGACGCGGGTTCCGTACTCTATCTTCTCTGCAACTGAAGCGAGGGGGCAGAACTTCTCCTCCGCCACTTCCACTGCGATGTCGAAGCAGACTCTGTCGTCGCCCTTGCCGTGCTTCTCCTCCAGCTCCCTTATCCTCCCAGTCAGGCCGCTCCCCGCGAACTCGGGCTTGAGCGTCGAGACGAGGCCCTCCACGCGCGAGGCCGTGTCGTTGGCGAGGGGTATCTCCACAGCTCCCCTCGGGTCGAGCCTCTTCCCGCGGGCCGCCCTCGCTATCTCGTACTCCTTCTCAAGGCCCTTGGCGAGGGAGGAGAAGTAGTCCTCCACTAATCACCACCGAAGTCGAGCAGGCCCATGCCGCCGGTTGAGAAATTGAGGTAGGGGACTTTGGCTGGGGTCGGGTGGTTGCCCAGCTTCATCTGGAACGGTGTGATGCCCTGGAAGGTCCCTGAGTTGATGACGCGGACGCCGCGGTAGTTGGAGAGGCCGATGGAGTGGAGGTGGCCTGAGTGGAAGACGTTGGGGACCGTCTCGAGGACCATGTGGTCCCTGCCTTCTGGGAAGATGCGTGTGTTCTCGCCGTAGATGGGGACAAGGTGCCTCTTCTTCAGCTGGTGGATCATAGTCTGGTCGGGCTCGTCGTGGCCTATCTGCCTGAGGGAGGGGATGGCGTCGATCATGGAGATCAGGCCGCCGCCGTGGTACATCATCACCCTCATCTCCCCTATCTTCACGACAGACGGCGACGACGTCATGAAGACGTTCTCCATCGCGTAGATCTCCGGCGCGAACTCCTTGGGTATGGCGGGCTGGGGCTCTGCCTCGCGCGTGGCGTCGTGGTTGCCGGGAGAGACAAATATCTTTATGTTCTTGGGGATCTGCTCGAGGAACTCTGCCACCCTCGCGTACTGCTGTTCGACGTCAGTGATGACGAGCTCCTTCTCCTGGTGCTTGTAGACGCCGACCCCGTCGACGACGTCGCCGGCGAGGAAGAGGTAGCGGACGTCGGGGGCGATGCCCTCGCCGCTGGAGAGGAAGCGGATGAACTCCTCGAACTTGTTCTCCAGGAACTGGTCGCTGCCGATGTGCCAGTCGCTCGTGAAGACGGCGTAGCCCTCGCCCTTGGGGAAGGGGTTCTCCACTGGGATGTCTGGGAAGACTATGGAGTTGGCGAAGACTATCCCCTTTCCAGTCTGGCCGCGCACTCCGACCACCTCGTCGACCACCACCTCTTCCGCGTCCTTGAAGCAGGACGAGTTCTTGTTGGCCAGCACCTTCATGCCGCCGGTGGTGTCCTCCACCTCGAGCATGACGTGCCCTTTCGACGTCTTCCTCGTCGAGTTGACCATCCCTATGATTGAGACGTTCTCGCTTCTCGGCATCCTGTTGACCCTGTTGATGGAGGTGAGGTCGCGGAGCTCCCTCCTGCCCTTCAGGATGGAGGAGATGGCCTGGTAGCGGGAGTGGAAGTAGGAGAGGAAGTCGTCCGTCGTCCCCCTCTCCGCGAAGTCCTCGAAGTACTCGCTGGCCAGCCGGACAGAGGTCTCCCTCTTCAAAGAGGACTCTTTCTCTATCTCCTGGAGGGCGGTCATCCTCTTGATCAGCTCAGTGGTGATGTAGTCTGCCCTCACCTCCTTGAGGGAGGAGGCGAGGTTCGGCTGGAGGCGGAGCATCTCCAGTGCCGCAGGCTCTATCAGGACGCCCCTGTCGAGGAGGCTCTCTATTATCTTCTCGCTCTTCATTTTGTTCAGTAGACCAGCTCTGCGTTCAGGTACCTCACTATCTTCTCCGTAGCGTTGGAGCTGATCGCCAGCTGGACCTCCCTTGTCCTGCCGCCCCTTCCCCTCGAGACGACCTTTGAGTTGATGACGCCGAGCATGTCCAGCTCGTAGATGAGGGCTGAGACGCGGCGGTGTGTGAGGGGCTTCAGGTCCGCCTTCTCGCAGACGTCTGTGTAGAGGTCGTAGATGTCGCCCGTCCCGAAGGGCTTCCCAGTCTTCTGGAGGGAGATTATGGTGTAGAGGACCGCCTGGGACTGCTGGGGCTGCTTTCGGACAAGCTCTATCACCCTGTCGACGTCCATCTTCGCCTCTGCCAGGTCGACGTGCATCCCCTTCACTCTCTTCTCGCCGTTGCGCTCAGCTATCTCGCCGGAGACGCGGAGAAGGTCGAGAGCGCGCCGCGCGTCGCCGTGCTCTTTCGCTGCGTAGGCTGAGCACTTGAGGATTACCTCCTTCTCGACGACGTCGGGCTGGAAGGCCTCCTCTGTCCTCTCCTCCAAAATGTTCTGGAGCTGGACTGCGTTGTAGGGCGGGAAGACGAGCTCCTCCTCGCCGAGCGACGAGATGACCCTCGGGTCGAGCATCTCAGAGAACTTCAGGTCGTTGGTGATGCCGATGAGGGAGATCTTCGCCTTCTCGAGCTCCGAGTTCATGCGTGTCAGGTTGTAGAGGACGTCGCTCCCGTGCTTCTTGACGAGATAGTCGATCTCGTCGAGGACGATGACGGAGACCCTCTCCCTGGAGTCGATGGCGTTGATGAACATGTTGTAGACCTGGTCTGTGGGGAGGCCTGTCTTGGGGACGTCAGCACCGAACAGGTTGGCGAGCTCTGCGAAGAGGCGGTACTCTGTGTCTGCCCTTCCGCGGAGCTTGCAGTTGACATAGACTATCCCTGCGTCTACACCTGCCCTCGACGCGTGCTCCCTCAGCTTCCTGCCGACGTACTTTGTCACTGCCGTCTTTCCAGTCCCAGTCTTGCCGTAGACAAAGACGTTGGACGGGACTTCGAGGCGGAGAGCGGGTGCAAGTATCTGGCCGAGCTCAGTGATCTGGTCCCTCCTGTGGGGAAGGTTGTCTGGTGTGTAGCCGACCTGGAGCGCGTTCTTGTTGACGAAAATGGTGCGCTCGTTGACGAAGGCATCGAACATGTCATCGAGGGTGGACTGCATACCGCTCCGCTTCCAGTGGAGCTTTAAATATATTATATATATGTAGAACCACTACTTCCAGTAGAGAAACCCCTTGATTTCGTGTGGAAGGGCCCCTTGATTTCCACTGGAACTCGGTATAAATAAATAAATATAGTTTTCTATATAGAAAAATAAAATAAAGAATAAAGAAAACAGAGTAGAGTGGAAAGAGAGGGGTGTGGATGAAGACTATAGCTGCAGGCACGTTTGACCGTCTTCACAGAGGTCATCTCAAGTTTTTGGAGGCGGCAGAGAAGATGGGAGACGTCACAATCGGGCTGACGTCGGACAGCTTCGTGGAGAGAAAAGAGAAGACGAAAAGCGGCATAATCCTTCCCTATGAAAAAAGGAGAAAGGAGTTGAGGCGCGCAGGCTACAGGACCATCAGAGAGATAGACGACTCCATCGGCTTCGCCCTCGAGAAGGAGTTCGAAGCGATCGTTGTCACGAAGAAGACGAGGCCGGCCGCGGAGAAGATCAACAAGAAGAGACGAGAGGCAGGCCTTTCCCCGCTCCTCATAGTCGAAGTCCCCTTCGTGATGGCTGACGACGGCCGCCCCATCTCATCGTCACGCATCAGGCTCGGCATAATCGACAGAGAAGGGAGAGTCAAAGCGGTAGCGCCCAGGACCGACAGCGAAGTGAGGCGCGCGATGGTAGAGCTGATCAAGAAGGAGGGGGAGCTCTACGGCTACCAGCTCCAGAAGCTCTATGAGAAGGAGGTCGGCCCCATCTCTCTCAGACTCGTCTACTACCACCTGGCGCGCGGCGTGAAGGAGGGCCTCTTCAACTGCGAGGCCAGGGTCGAAGAGGAGGGCTGTTCCTGGGGCGGCCGCGTGGAGAGGAAGTACTACACTCTCGCCTTCAAGCCCCTCGAGCAGGAGGGAGAAAGTGTAGAAGAGAGAAAGGAAACCGATAATATTATCGAAAACAAAAAGAAAACCCCTTAAACCTGAGGGAAGAGAGAGGCGAATGCTCGACTTCCTAGCCCTCGGCCTGGCCTGGACAGTCCTCTACGTTTTTGCAAAGTCCGCAGCCAGCCCAAAGCTCGAGAACGTCCTCTCCTTCATACCCGCCACACTCTTCCGCCTTTCCCTCCCCCCCATCTTCGGCCTCCTCTCAGCCCTGCTCGCCCGCCCCCTCCCCCTCCACCTCTCAATCCTCCACCCACTCCTCTCCCTCTCAGTCTTCCTCTTCTTCCAGAGGCTCGTCTCCCTCAACTCGCCGACCTCAACAATAGTCAGTGAATTCACGAAGAGCTCCCCATTCCTCCGCCACTACGACTCCCTCCTCTTCACCTTCACACTACTCTTCTCTTTTCTCCTTCTCCGTTAATCTCTCCACCCTCTTTCTGAAGAAGCGGTTGTGGGCCAGCACACCGCCGCTGAAGGTCTTGGGTATGTGGGCCAGCTCGTGCACTATGACCCTCTCCTTCTCCTCCTCCCTCAGCTTCTCGAACCTCTCAGAGATGAACTCTATCACGTAGTGGGCCTCCATCCCCAACGCCTCCTTCCAGACGTGGGGGAAGGCGTGGAGCCGCGCAATTGTCCTCTTCGACTTCGACCCGCTGCTCTTCACGCACCTTATCCTCTCCCCCTCCACGTAGTCCAGCCCCAGCCTCTCCACTGCCGCCCTCACCCTCTTCTCCAGCTCCCAGCTCCTCCTGTACTCCACGACCCCCCCTCTCTTTCCCCCTATTTATCCCCTCTACCCTCAGAGATAAATAGCGTCTCGAACGCAATCTACCATGGTCACGGACGAGATAGAGTCCACCGCCCAGAAGATCCGCAAGGTGGAGATACAGGGCGCCACCACTGTCGCCCGCTCAGCAGTCTCCTCCCTTCTCTCCCTCCTCGACAAAGAGTTCTCCTCATTTCAAGACTTCTCCTCCTCCCTCTCCTCAGCCGTCGACCTCCTTGCCTCCACCCGCCCCACAGAGCCTGCCATGCGCAACAGCCTCAAGAAGGTCTCCTCTCTCTCCTCTGACTCCCTCCCCTCCGCAAAGCTCGAGCTCAAGAAGAACGTGGAGATTTTTCTGGAGAGCCAGGCGAAAGTGAAAAAGACCACCGCAGAGGCGGCAGCCTCCCTCATCGAAGACGGCGACACCATCTTCACCCACTGCCACTCCTCTACAGTCATCTCAGGGATGCTCGAGGCCCAGGCCCAGGGCAAGAAGTTCAAAGTCTTCTGCACGGAGACCAGGCCGCTCTACCAGGGCCGCATCACAGCCCGCGAGCTGAACGAGGCAGGGATCCCCACCACAATAGTGGTCGACTCAGCCTCCTCCATGGTTCTCCCCCGCACCTCCAAGGCGATGGTCGGCGTCGACGCCATAGAGTGGGACGGCACACTCCTCAACAAGATAGGGACGTTCCTTGTCTCCATCTTCGCCGACTACCACGCAGTCCCCCTCTACGCAGTGACGGAGTCCTACAAGTTCGACCCCACCACGCAGGGAGGAAAGACGCCCCTGGAGTTCCGCCCCCCGGAAGAGGTCTGGGACCAATTCCCGGCCCTCAACCCCGCCTTCGACCGCACCCCTCCCCACTTCATCGACGCCTACGTGACAGAGTTCGGCGTCCTCTCCCCCGACGACCTCCTCCCCAAGCTCCGCGAGCTCTACTCCTCCCTGAAATAGAAGAGTGGGCGTGCGGGGATTTGAACCCCGGACCTACGGCTTAGAAGGCCGTCGCCCTATCCAGACTAGGCTACACGCCCCTGCCAAGAGTTTCCGCCCGCCATTTAAATCTAACCGGCCCAGACCGCCACCAACATTGCCAACAGCGCCCCCTCCACCAACAGCGCCCCCCTCTGCGAATAGTACCCCTTCACGTCCTCCCACCAGGAGTACCTCTCCTGCGACTTCAGCCCAGTCTCTTTCACGAAATTCAACGAGAGCCTCCAGCCCAGCGGCCAGAAAACTGGCACTCCCCCCTCAACCAGAGAGTCCCCGAGCAGGTGGAGCCCTCCCCCCAGGAGCAGCCAGGCCCCACTTTCGAAGACGCCCTCCCAGAGAAGAGAGCAGGCCGACAGGAAGAGAAGCCCGTGTGTCGCTCCCATGTGGAACTCCCTGCCAGCCTTCCCCGCCATCACGGGCAGGGCATCAACGTTCGGCGCGACGCTCCCCACGAGAAAGGCGAGAAAACAGCGAAAATCCAAGAGCCTGAGGGCGATCAGCGGCAGGATGACATGGCCGAGCTGCACTCTCCACCACCTCCCCCCTCAAATAAAGAGCTTCCCACTCACAGCAGGTAGGTCTTTGTGTAGGGGTTCCAGAAAGCCAATTCGAAAGGCGTCCCGGCCCCGTACATGAAGTAGAGCTTCGTGAAGAGCGATTTCTCGGCGACGGGCGGCGCGTAGAGGGCGAAATCCCCCCCAAAATAGGCCCCTCCCTTCGCCACGGGCAGGCCCGGGTTCTCGTTCTTCACAATCCCGTTGGGCAGTATCCTGTCCTCGACAAGCGCCTGCCCCCTCTGTGTCGACAAGATTGGGAGCTGAGTGTTGTTGACGTGGAGGAGCATCATCTGCTCCGCCCCGCTCCTCGAGACGTAGACAGTGGCCCTCGCAGAACTCCCGTCCTGCAGAGTGACGTCCTTCTCCCCCGCCTTCCCGAAGAGAGTGTACGCAGTGGAGTTCCCGCCAAGCGTGCTGACCCAGTAGAACTTCCCTATCATCGAAGAGTCCATAGTCACAACGCTGAACTCCCTCTCCTCCAGCCACTCCAAACTCTCACTCGTGTTGGCATTGACGAAGAAGTGGCCGACCTCCCAGTTGAGGTCCCCACCAGGGCCGACGTTCCCCCCGTCCCCGACACTCGCCCTCTTCGCAATCTGCTGAATCAAGTAGCCATAGTCCCACCAAGTCACCACCACCTCCTTGGGCGGCGTGTTGAGGTTGATCCACTTCAGGTTCTCGAACCAGTCCTCATCCCCGCCGCTCATCGCGCTCACTCTCGGCGCCATGGCGAGAGAGCCTTGAGCGGTCGCAAAGACCACCATACCGAGAGCGACAAGGGCAGAGAACCTGGCAAGCCCGGTCCCCTTCTTCTCGAACCAGACGAGATAGGCGAGGCCAGCCACCATCGCCAAGACGAATCCAAAAGTCGTCGTCAACCCCTTTTCCAGCGGCCAGACCATCTCCAGCGGGAAGTTGACCATGAATACAACCAACGCGACCAGAGCAACGCCATACTTTGCTGTCCCCTCCCACTTTTCCCCCTTCCACCAGCTGAAGACAGAGGTCCCAGCCAAGGCCACCCCTATCATGAACGGGAAGATCAGCCTCACCACCTTGGTCGCCCCGTGGAACAGGAAGAAAAAGAGCACAGCAGTCAGAAGCTCCTCGTCCCTCTTCGACTTCCATGCCACCCAGGCAGACAGCGCCCCAACCAACAGCAGGCTCCCGGTCTGCTGCCAGACCTGGTTCTGGCCCTTCCACTCAGACGACTCCCAGGGCCAGACCACCTGCGTTGCGGCCTGCTCGCCCACAGAGAATGCGTGCCAAGTCCCAGTCTCCCCTCCCCTTATCGGAAACAAGAGCTGCCTCAAACCGCTCTGCACAAGCGACGGCACATTGAACCCAAGCCCCATCCCCACCACAATCAAGATCAAGAGAGATATCCCGGCCGCCTTCCACCTCTCCTCCACTCTCTTCGAGACACAGAAAGTGAGAAGAGAGAAGGCAATCGCTCCTGAGACTGCAAGGATGTCTGTCCTCTGGAAGAAGCCGCTCATCGCAGGTATCGACTGCGACATCACAGCGGTGATCAAAAGGAGCGGCAAGAAGGCGAGCACCTTCTCGTCCGCCTCCCCGACCAACACCTTGAGAGCGGAGTAGGCAGCAAACGCAACCAAAAAGAGCAGGTACCCACCCCAACTCAAGAGTGCCATCCCCATGGCCACCCCAGCCAAGGCCCCGTGAAGAATCGGCTTCTCCTGCTGGGAGCGATAGACAAAGTAGGTGGCCACAGCCAACGCAAAGACAGCTATCGGCTCCTTCTCCCCGAAACCCTCAGCAGTCCTCAAGACAAACCCAGGCAGGAGCGAAAGAAAGACCACAGGCAAAGCAGGCTCCCCCCAGACTCTCATCCCGACAAAAGCGAGGACTGCCATCGCCATCACGCCGTAGAGCACCGGCTGCCACTTGGCCAGGAACTTGACGTCGCACCTCCCAAAACAGAGATCCGCGATGGAGTAGGGCGTCATCGGCAGGACCTCGGCAGAGTCCCAGCCGTAGGGCTGGTACCTCAGCTCGTCCTCCGCAGGCAGGAAACCAGCCTCCACAACCTTCTCAGCGTGCCTCCACATCACTAGAGGGTCAAAGAAGTTGATGTACGGCTCGTTGAGGTTGACTGTCCTGACGTAGAAGGCGAAGACGAGTGCGAGAGCAACGACAGCCACTTTCCAGCGCATGGCCCGACCCGTCCTCCCTTTTTTAAGAGCTTTGCGCCCCTTATATCTAAGAGGCGAAAGAGTTTCTCAAGAAATGCTAAACCTGTTAAAAGGTGACACCGCCACCAGTTCAATGGTTGCCCAAAGTCCAACCCGGGGGGAGGGACTACTGGAAGGCTGGCTTGCGAAGATAAGGGCAAGAGTCGTAGACTCATTGATTCCAGGGGAACTCAGAGAAGGGAAAATACTTGACATAGGGTGCGGTTCCCATCCCTATTTTCTTGCAAAAACCATCTTCGCGGAAAAATTCGGCATGGACCCAAACACAGACATCAGCGGTCTGGAGGGAGAGATAGAGCTGAAGCGTTCCTACGTCTCCGCAGACTCCAAACTCCCCTACCAAGATGATTTTTTCAATGTCGTGACCATGATCGCTGTGGTGGAACACCTCGAACCTTCAGACTTGACGTTTGTTTTCCAAGAGGCGAGGCGGATATTGAAGCCGGGCGGCAGGTTGATAGTCACAACGCCCTCACCACTGGCGGATGTGCTGTTGAAGCTGATGGTCTCAATAGGCCTCTTGAGCAAAGAGGAGATAGAGGACCACAAGGCGGCTTACCGACGGAAAGACTTGCGCAAGTTGCTCTTGGATGCAGGTTTCGAGGAGAGAAGTGTGGGGACTGGCCACTTTGAGCTCTACCTGAACAACTGGGCTACGGCAGACAAGACCAAACCCCTGTGACAGGCCCCTTTTCGCTCACAACTCTTTTTAACAGCCCTCCCCGCCCCGAGCCATGAAAGTCCTCATTACAGGCTGTTCCGGCTTCATCGGCTCCCACCTCTCCTCCCACCTCTCCAGCTCCCACGACGTCGTCGGCTTTGACCTAGCCCCCCCAGAGACAGACATCGACTTCGTCCAGGGCGACATCAACGACACCCCCCTCCTAGAGAAGACCCTTCCCGGAATCGACACAGTCTTCCACCTCGCAGCCCTCCCAGAGGTGGCGCCCTCTTCCCGAGACCCTGCCCGCTTCTTCAAGGCCAACACAGAGGGCACATTCAACCTCCTCTTCTCCTCCCTCAAGTCAGGCGTCGAGAGATTCATTTTCGCCTCCTCCTCCGCAGTCTACGGCCGCTCCCCCCTCCCCTCCAAAGAGAGAGACCCCGTCCGACCGGTCTCGATCTACGCAGCAGACAAGGCGGCGGGCGAGGCATACTGTTCCGCCTTCTCTGAGCTCGGCCTTCCCACAGTCATCCTCCGCCTCTTCAACCTCTACGGCGCGGGCAACCTCAAGGGAGTGATGCACGACTTTGCGACCTCCCTCTCCGCCTCACCCTCCCTCAAAATTTTAGGCGACGGCTCCCAATCCAAGGATTTCCTTCATGTCTCAGACGCCGTGAAAGCCTTCTCCCTGGCTACATCCCTCCCCCCAGGCATCTACAACGTGGGCTCTGGCGAGCAGACCTCCATCAAAGAGATAGCCAAGATAATCGCAGACGAGCTCGACATCTCCCCGGAGCTCTTCTTCACAGGCTCCTCTTGGAAGGGCGACGTCTACGAGTCCCTGGCCGACATCTCCAAGCTCGAGTCCCACGGCTGGTCCCCTCAAGTCCCTCTCGAAGACGGCCTCAGGAGGTATGTCAGATGGCTGACTTCGTCTACGTGAACCCAGACTCCACTGACGAGCTCCAACGCCGCGGCGTCCTCGACCTGGAGAGAGACCGCTATCAGTCCCTCTCTGAGCGTGCAGACCTCCACTTCATCACTTTCGGCTCTCTCCCTCTCTCTCTCCCCAACTCCACCCACATAAAGACCACCTCCAAGATTCTCTTCTACCTCTTTCTCCCCCTCACACTCCTCCGCCACCGCGCTCCCCTCTACCGCTCCTACCGCCAGTTCTACTGCTCAGCCATCACAGCCGTCGTCGCAAAGCTCCTCGGCAGGAAGTTTGTGGCCAGCGTCCACGGCCAGTACGAAGAGTTCTCCCGTCTCCGCCACGGCTCCATACCCCTCTCCAAGCGCCTCTCCGAGTCCATTGTCCTTTCCCTCGCCGACGCCTTCGTAGTCTCCTCCCACTCCCTCGCCCGCTATCTCTCAGAGAAGACCGACAAGAAGATCTACGTCAACCCAGCCTCCCAGCCAGGCATCGACCCAGCCAAATTCTACCCAGTTGAAGTCCCCCGCGAGAAGACTATCCTCTTCGTCGGCCGCATCTCTCCGGAGAAGAACGTCCCCCTCCTCCTCTCCACCTTCGAAAAGTTCTCCCAAGACCACCCAGACTTCACTCTCCGCCTCGTCGTCTCCAAGATGACCAAGATTGAGGAGAAGTTCGCCTCCTCCCTCAAGGAGGCAGACAACATAGAGATACTCGAGAACGTCCCCAACGAGGAGATGCCTGACCTCTACAGACGCGCCTCCCTCTTCGTCCTCCCCTCAGTCACAGAGGGCTGTCCCCACGCCCTCCTCGAGGCCATCGCCTGCGGCTGTCCAGTCGTCGCCACGAAGGTCGGCGACAACCCCAAGATCGTCACCGAGAAGTCCGGCCGCCTCGTTTCCCCAAACGACCCGGATGCCCTCCTCTCGGCCATGGAAGCAACCCTCCCCCTCAAAGTCCCCCCCTCAGAGTCTGACCGCATCCGCGACCAGTACTCCACCTCTTCCTCCATCCAGAACGAGCTCAACTTCCTGAACTCCATTGTCCACACATGAGGATTCACCTACAGGTTTTATCGGGGTCCAACTTGTAGAGGACAAAGTCCTCGAACCTCTCCTCTCCGACCACAGCGTCTTCAAGATCGCTAGGTATCCCGCCCCCGAGGTAGTAGTCGACCCTACAGTGATTTTCATAGCCTTCATAGTTCCCCAAGGTCAACAAAGTTTCCAGAGGTTCCCCACTCGCCTGCCACCAGAAGGTCAGATTCCCTTCTGGGTTTGAAAGGACATAGAGGGCGCGAACCACCTGGAACTCCTCCACCACCACAGAACCTTCCAATTCCTCCAAACGCCCCAATACATCATCATAAGCCCTCCTCTCCTTCAAACCTTCTAATTGTTGGGTGAACGGAACGAAGGTTATTACCATTAAAGCGAAGAAGGTCTTCACTCTCCTTGGAGAGAGCCTTGAGAGAGTCTCCGCACAGATCAGAGAGAAAAAGGGGATACAGGGCAACAAAAATCTCATTATACAAGGAGAAGCCTCAAAAGTTTCGAATGCCGGCCAGAAAAGAAAATTTGGAGCTAGGAAATAGGCGGCATAGATTAGCGGAATGTCTATGCGCTTTTTTATTATTCTCTCAACAACCGAGTAGAAGAGAAGAAGTGCGAAGGGAGTGGAAAGGAATAGGAACAAATGGGGTAGGTAGCCTATCAACCTTGGGAAATAGAGTGTTTTATTCATATCTCTAGACCTCTGGAAGACTCCCAAAGGCTGGCTAAAGAGGAGAAAAGCAACACAAAGCCAAAGGAGTCCTAGTAGGACTGAAGGCCCGACCGCCTCCAACAACCTTTTTCTGTTTTTCTTCCACACCAAGTACCCAAGGAAGGGCGCCAGCACGACTATGGGATACTTGGAAAAGACGGCAAGCGCGAAAAATATTCCAGAGAGTAGAGAGTTTTTCCTATCACCTTTCTTTCGGAACTTCCAGAGGTATCTCGCGGAGAGTAGAAGGAAGAGCGAAGCGATCGGACCTGGGAGGATGGTCTTAGCGAAACTGACCGTGGAAGGTGAGAGGGCGAATAGAAGTGAAGAGAATCGGCCTGCCTTCTCTCCATAAGCCTCCCTGCCAAAGTCATACAACAGAACAATTGTGGTGATGGAGGCAAGTATGTTGGGAATAAAGAGGGCAGGGAATTCAATTCCTGAAAAGCCAATCTCTCTGAAAAAGAGGAACGAGAGGCCCCAAAGTAGATGGGGCACTGGTTCCTGGTAGACCCAGCCACCGAAGCTCTTGAACTGTCTGTTGTACTCTACAGCCCAAACTCTCAAATCTTGCTCCCCTCCGAACACAGCTTTCACACCATCAGCGAGCATCAACCCAGCTGCTGCGTGGAGCCCTCCGTCAGAGTCGATATGACGGTCATTGAAGGTGAAGAGGACACCAGCCAGGAACAAAAAAGTCGCGAACCAGACCCACCTCTTAGAGTGCATAGCCACAGACTTCCTAGTTTCTTAATAACTCATTCGCTTGAGAGCAACCTCTCGTAGACCTTGATGTGCTTCTCCGCAATCCTGCCAGGGTCGTGCTTCTCCATAACATAGGACCTCCCATTCATTCCCATCCTCCTCCTCAACCTGTCATCCTCCACTATTGCCCTCACCACCCCCTCCATCTCCTCCTCCCCCACCACCACACCCTTCGACTTCCTCCCCAAATCCTCCCACCTGTCCAGCATCCCACCCCGATCCACCGTCGAGACCACAGGCACCCCTGCCGCCCAGGCCTCCAGCCAGACGCAGGGCACCCCCTCGAACGTCGAAGTGGTCACCACAACACTCGCCTCCTCATACCTCTTTCTCGTCTCCTCGGGCGAGAGCCTCCCAACAAAGTCCAAATTCGGCGGCCTCCTCCTCTTCACCTCCCCCTCCAGAGGCCCGTAGCCCACCATCTCGAAAGGGACGCTCCTCATCCTCCTCGCCAAGTCCACGAACAGAAGCGGCCTCTTCACCTCCACCAACCGATTCACGAACAGTACATTCCCCCCAGAGCTGACGAAATCAGGCAGCTCTATCGGATCCGGCGCCACCTCTGCCTCAACCCCATAGCTCTCTCTCACCTCCTCCACTTGATGGTCATAAGTCACAAAGTTCTGGCCGGCCATCCGCGGCGGCAACTTCAGTAGCGGCCTCTTCCACCAAGGATAATTCCCCACAATGCAGTCCCCCGCCCTCATGGTCAGACAGTAAATCCTCCCCTCCTTCCTCGCATGAATCGCGGAGACAAGAGCCACGACATCGTTCAGCTGCGAATGGCAGACATCAGCTTCCACTCTCTCCAAAGCCTTGAAGATCTCCAGGAGGTTGAGATACTTCAACATGGGTCTCTCCGTTCTCCTTCCGTACTGCACGAGCTCCTGCCCCTTCCACTCCCTGTCCATCGGCTTCGACGCGTGATGACAGACAACGACCTCCACCCCCCTCTTCACCAGCTCCTTACAGAGCCTGAAGGTCCCTGTTTCCGACCCCCCAATCGCAAAGTCTGGGGGCCCGACATAGTTGAAGATAGACATGCAGACCTTCATGGCCCCCCACTTTCATCGGCGCTTTTCAAGCTTGTGATTCGTCCTAAACCCCAGATCTAATTAAAATTCAGAATAGAGTTATCGAAGTCCACCATTACAAACACTATGGAATCAGTATATTTCTTTGTGAAGCTTGAAATAAAAGTAAGGAAAGAACAAGGAGAGCAGCAAGATTTCCTATCCTTCGTCTTTCAATAGCACATCCGCCACAGAGCGACCTTCTTCAACAACCTTGTTGAGGCTCCTGTCCGGATACATCCTGGCCATACCCGTGAAGTAGGCACCCTCCACAGGCAGCCCGAAAAGTTGAGCTCCCACCAAAGCCGGAGCATCTTGCTTCCCATGTTTCGTATGTCCTTGGCCAAGACGACCTTGCTCGACTTTCCCTCTCTCCAAGCAACAGGGACCTCAGTAATCCTGAACTCCTTTCTTTTGGCCCTTATCAGGAGCTCAGAGTCCCAGAACCAGTGCTCGCTCTCCACCTCGTCAAGTATCTCCATCAACTTATCTTTCTTGAAGGCCTTGAAGCCGCACTGGAGGTCGTGGAGGCCGGTAGGGAAAAGAATCTGGCCAAGAAGGTTGTAGCCCCTGCTTGCGATGTCCCTCAACAAGGACCTCTCGCAATCAGAGGCCGCCGACATTCTGGACCCGATGGCGATGTCATAGTCCCCCTCGGCTTTTTCCACAATCCCCTCCAGCGCGGAAAGGTCGGTGGCCAGGTCGACATCCATGTACATCACCACCTTACCTTCAGCCTCCATGAAGGCTCTGTTGAGCGCTTTTCCTCTCCCCAATTTCTCATCAGAGTGGAGAACCCTGATTCTGGGATTATCCTCTGCGAGCCTCATCCCCAACTCAAAAGTCCCATCAGTGCTTCCGTCCTCCGCTATCAGAATCTCATACTCCCTCCCAATACCCTCCAACATCCGCTCAACATTAGAAAGGCACCTCTCAAGCGCTCCAACCTCATTGTGGACGGGGACTACCACTGAAAGTTCCACTTACAAAGCACCCAACTACACTTTTAAACATCTTTTGAAAAGTGGACACCCATTTCTGTCCGGATCTCAAATTCTGGAATCCCGACATAGTTGAAGACAGACATGCAGATCTTCATGACATTCCTTCCCCACTCCAACTTTTCAACCTTCCGCTTCAGCCGAAAAGCCAGACCCACTTCGCACTCAGAATCACACTACTGACACCTACCGTGCCGATCACTAAGGGCTCCGCCCACTTTGTTTTCTTCCTCAACCCCCCCACCAGCACTCCAATCCCCTTTCCAGCGTAGAGCGAGGCGAACGGCAGCCAGCTCAAGAACATCCTCAGCCCATCTTCCTTGTAAAATATTACTAGGCCGACACTGGTGGCCAGAGTGAACCAGAAACCTTTCCATAACCTGTCGCCTCCCTTATCTCTCAACCCCCACAACATACACAATGTCAGCGGGAGGTGCAAAACCGCTAGCCAAGACGGAACTAAGCCATGTCTGAACCCGACGTTTTCTGCTCCGAAGAGAAGACCCTCCCATATGGAATCTGGTGAATATTCGTTCACCTTCCATTCTCTTACTGTGAAATAGTTGGTCCCATACACGAATGTATTGTGGATCTGGAATATTAATAGGAGAAAGAAAAGAACACCAAAATACTTGAGTGATCTTTTCAATTTGAACCTTCCGTTATAGAAAAGGGGCAGGAAGATTCCCGTAACTGAAGTTGGTATGGCCAACATGGAGAGAAAACCTGCCAGACCGACTTTCCATTCCCTGCGTCCCTTCAGGCTCCACAACCACATCAACAGCAGAAAGAAAAGGCCCGTCGTGTAGACGAAGAGTGTGAAGCCGTAGTTGAAGTAGTACTTGCTGAAGAGCATCGAGAAGGCGGCATAGAATGTCTCATCAGGCCCTAACTTGAGCGCTTCCCCCAAACGTCTCAAAACGAAGAGTGAGCCAACCGAAAAAGCGGAGGAGACACCAAGAATTACCAAGGGACTTGGAAAGACAAGGTAGGGCAAGGCACTCAGCCAAGGCAAGAGCGGCCTGTTGATCCTGCACCTGTCGATCACTGAGTCTGGAAGTTCCCATCTGTCCAGATAGAACTTCGTCATGTTTTCGTATCCCGGCGCATCACCGTGGAGATACGTCTCGGGGAAGAAGAGGATAAAGACGATTAGTGAGAGCAGAAGAAGAACGATGTCGCGAGTGTTCATCACCTCAAAACGTCCGTTCTCTTTCTTAAGCCCTACTCTTCCAAGTTCTCAACTATTTTAAACCCAACTTCTCGCGACTTTTCATGTCACTTCGTGAAGACCTTCTCAGCGGACGAAAGAAGATAGGGATTTGGGGCACAGGCTACATCGGCTTCTCTTCAATGGCCAACTTCGCGGCCAAGGGTGTCCAAGTTCAGGGCTACGACATCGACCCCGAAATCGTCAAGAAAGTCAACGCGGGCGAGATCCCAGTGGAAAATCTGGAGTACTGGCTTGGCTTCGACATCCGCGAACTGAGGGACGCGGAGCTCATCCACGCCACCTCAAAATGGGAGGAGATGATCTCCCCAGAGATCGCTGTCCACCTCGTCGCCATCCCCACGGAGAAGGCGGGCAAGCCCTGGGACGGACCCCTCAAGGACGTGATCTCGAAGCTCGCCAGCTACAAGGGAGTCGCCCAGCCCCTCGTCATCATAGAGTCCACCCTCACACCCGGCCGCACAGACAAGATAATCGTCCCAATACTCGAGGAGGCAGGCCTCAAAGTCGGCGAGGACATCCTTGTCGGGGTCGCTCCCCGTCGCGACTGGTTCATCTCCCCCGACAAGAGCCTCAAGACGCTTCCCCGCATCATCGGCGGCACCAACCAAGAGACCACAAACTTCATGCGCGAAGCCTTAGGCATCGTCTGCGACAACCTCCTCGACGCCCCAGACCACCGCCACGCGGAGATGATCAAGTCGGTCGAGAACGCCTACCGCCACATGGACATAACACTCGCCAACCAGCTTTCGCGTGCCTTCCCCCACCTCGACATGCACGAAGTACTCCGCCTCGTCGGTACCAAGTGGAACATCGGGACCTACCACCCCTCCTTCGGGACGGGCGGCTACTGCATCCCCCTCTCCTCACAGTACGTCCTCCTCGGAGCCGAGAAACCGGACGAGCTGACCCTCCTCAAGGAGACTGTCAAGACAGACAGCGAGCAGCCCTTAATCGTCGCCGACGCCATCGCCGACCGCGGCGCCAAGAGAGTGGGGATTCTCGGCCTCTCCTACAAGGGAGACCTCAAGGTCCACATCCTCTCCCCCGCCAAGAAGATAGTGGAGCGACTCAAGAAGAAGGGCGTCGACGTCAAGCTCCACGATCCCTACTTCTCCGAAGAAGAGATCCGCAACATAGTCGATGTGGAGACGTTCACCTTCCCAGAAGGCCTCGACCAGTTCGACACCATCCTCATCGTGGCCGACCACAGGCGTTACACCTCCCTCCCCTACCAGAAGATTCTCGACCAACTCAAGAAGTGCGACCTCGTCGTCGACAATACAGGGATCTGGAGAAACATCCCCCTTAAGTGCGAATACCACGAGGCCGGCGACGCGGGATGGCTTGAAAAATGAAGTTTTTGGTCACAGGAGGGGCAGGCTTCATCGGCTCCCATCTCTGCGACCTCCTCATCGAAGATGACCACGAGGTCATCGCGATAGACGACCTCAGCAACGGCCAAGAGTCGAACCTCCACGAAGACATCCAGTTTACCAAAGGCGACATCCGCGACTTTTCCCTCCTCCAATCCCTCTCCCAGGACTGCGACGCTATTTTTCACCAGGCCGCAGTGGCAGACATCCAAATTTCTCTCTCCCAACCGAAGCTCGTCAACCAAGTCAACATCGGCGGCACCCTCAACGTCCTCGAGGCCGCCCGCAGAAACGACATCCCCCATGTCGTATTCGCATCCTCTTCCTCCATCTACGGAGAGGCCAAGCCGCCAATCTCAGAGGAGACAAGACCAGACCCAAAATCCCCCTACGCACTCACCAAACTAGTCGGTGAGCATTACCTTCGGATCTACGCCCAAATCTATGGAATTAATTGCGTGGCCCTCCGATACTTCAATGTCTACGGTCCCCGCCAGAAGCCCGGCCCCGTAATCCCCTCCTTTATTTCAAGAGCCAAGAGCGGAGAGCCGCTTTTCATCTACGGTGACGGCTCTCAGACCCGCGACTTTGTCTATGTAAAAGATGTGGCCTGCGCCAACCTCGCGGCCCTCTCCCTCACAGGTTTCCACACTCTGAACATCGGCACCGGCCAGCCGATCACGGTTAGTGAACTCGCAGATATGGTAGTCAAGGGGGTTGGGGGCAGACTGGAACAGAAGCCGTCACGCCCGGCCGAGGCCCAGGACAGCTGGGCGGACATCACTCTCGCTCAAAAGAGGGTGGGTTGGAATCCCCAGACAGGTATAGGTGAGGGCCTGGCCGAAACTCTCAACTCTTTCTAGCAGAGCTTCATTTTTTTGCAATGAAGACATAGCCAAAAGGGAAACGGCCCGATTCCACTTCTTCTCTTCCCAAAACCCGGAAGAGGACGCCTGAGAGATTGAGTAGGGTATAGAGGGGCGTTTTCACAATCTCCCAGAGGGGGAGTAGCCTTCCTAGCCGGAAAGGGTTGAAGGATCTCAGTAGAGTGTTAGAGACAGAGACCAGCGAAACCAGGCCCCTTTCGCACTGAAAAAACTCAATAGCAGAGAAATCTGAGAAATAGTTTCTCAAGCCGAAAGGTGTGAATCTCTGAAAATCGTCTGGCTCGCCGTGGATGGGCATTGCGAAGGGCGAAGTGCAGATTACTTCGCCACCTTCCCGAAGGACTCTTCTCATCTCCAGCACAGCATCTTCAGGTGATGGGATGTGTTCCAGGACTTCTGTGCAGATTATCAGGCCGACACTCTTCTCCTTCAGTGGCAGCGAGGTCACGCTTCCCAGAACATCCACACCATCACCTTTTGTGATATCCAGCCCTACGTAGAGAGAGCAGTCCAAGATTTCCGAGTAAGGGGAGCTCCCGCAACCGACATCCAGAACAGTACCACAGTCGTCAGGAAGTAAATTTTCGAGGCCGTCCAAGAGGTAGGAGAGCCGGAGGTAGTTCCATTGCCAAATCTTTGGCCTGCTCCTGGAACCCATAGCTTACAGAGACTCCATTAGTTTAAATTAACCTTCTCAAGCAGGTGGCATGAAATCTTCACTTTCGATGTACTGTTTCCTCCAAATCTCAAAACTGAGGAGGCTGAAAACCCGCTGGCCCCTATTCTCTTTCAATACCCTCTCCACCATCCTTCGATTCAGGAAGGAACTCTCCCTCAAGACGTTTTCAGCGACCTCCCTAAAGCGCCCCCTCAACCAGGGCTCCAAGGGAACGGAGAAACCGTGTTTTTTCCGATTTATGGTCCTCTCAGGAAGCAGCGGTTTTGCGATTTTCTTGAGTATGTACTTTCCTCCATCTCTCAGTTTCAGATGGCGGGGAATCCCTGCGGCCAGCTCCACCAGTTTGTGGTCCAGGAAAGGTACCCTAGCTTCTAATGAGTTCGCCATCGACATCTTATCGACCTTCATCAGGAGGTCGTCAGGAAGCCAGACTCGCACATCGAAGTCAATCATCTCCCTGAAGAGGTCGCCCCCCCTGAAATGCTCGTAGAGGAGCTCTTTCAAGTCGACACCTTCCTCAGAGAGAATGGCTCTCTCTTTCTCTGAAAAATTGGAGCTGAAGGAGTCTATTTTTTCTGCATTGGGCGTCAGATGCCTTTTCAGGAACTCTTTTCCCCTGATTTCAGGAAGCTTTGAAATCAAGGAGTGGGCTCCTTTTCCCAGCCAGGGCGGGGTTCGGTAACCCCCTTTCAGGGTGGAGTAACGGGGATAACCGGCAAAGAGCTCATCCGCCCCCTCTCCAGTGAGTACCACTTTCACCTCCTTCCTCGCCATCCGGGAGACTATGTAGGTCGGCATGATTGCCGCGTCCGCGATTGGCTCGTCCAGGTGCCATATCACTCTAGGCAACAGCTCAATTACATCCTGCTTTACCTTGAGGGTGTGATGTTCGGTCTCCAGATGCTGAGATACGATCTCTGCGTGATCGAGTTCATCGAAGCTATCTATCTCGAACCCTATCGAGAAGGTCTTGACAGGCTCTTCCATATGGCGGGACATCAGAGCGGTGATTAGGCTAGAGTCTATGCCGCCGGAGAGGAAAGCTCCGAGGGGGACATCGCTCATCAATCTCATCTTTACGGACTCGTCGAGAAGCTTGAAGACACTCTCTTCCATCCCACCCCCACTAACACTATTTTCTTTTAGTAGGCTGAAATTCCACCACTTTTCCAATTTAATTCCTTTTTCATCGACGGAGATGGAGCGGCCGGGCAGGAGCTTTTGGATGTTCTCAAACATCGTCCTCGGGCCTGGCACGTATCTCAAGCCGAGATATTGGTTGAAGGCTATCCTGTCTATCTTCCTAGGTATTCCTGAGAGCAGAACTTGCTTGATCTCAGAGCCGAAATAGAAGACATCGTCATGGACCGTCCAGTAGAGTGGTTTTATCCCAAGTCGGTCCCTGGCTATGAAGAGCTTCTCTCCATCCCATATCGCAAAGGCGAACATGCCACGGAGCTTTTTCACACACACTTTTCCATACTCCTCGTAGAGATGGAGTATGTCCTCAGTATCAGTATCTGTGTAGAATCGATGGCCTTTCGACTCCAGGTCAACTTTCAATTGAGGGTGGTTGTAGATCTCCCCATTGAAGACTATCCACATATCCCCTTCTTCGTTATGGATCGGTTGCTTGCCCCCCTCAACATCGATGATGCTCAGCCTTCTATTCCCTATACCCACATTTTTGTCAATAAAAGTACCAGAATCATCGGGCCCCCTATAGGAAACCATATCGAGCATTTTTTTGATTATTTGGTTGTTTTCAATTCCAAAAAATCCAGCTATACCACACACCAATAGAGCCAAGACTTTTGTTTTTTAAGACTTAAGAATTAGAAGTCATTCTAAGCATTTTCTATAGACACTAAGGTACTTCCTAGCAATTTTTTTTGGATCGTGGTTTTTTTTAACATATTTTTGACCCCTGCGGCCCTTTTTCCCCCAAGCCGTTAGGAGCTTATCTAGTGAATTTATGTAGTCGCCGTTTTTCGCCACACTTCCAAATCTCGATATTAGCCCCTCAGCGTTGGCTTCGGGAGGACCAAGGAGCGCCATCTGATAAGATAAACCTTCTAATAGTGCCATGGAAAGCCCCTCTCCTTCAGATGTATTTGCCAAAATATGGCATTTGGAGAAAAGATTGTGCTTTTCGTCTTCGCTAAGTTGCCTGTCAATCAATTTGAAATTTGGAAGTTTTTTCATTTTTCTTAATTTCGGATAAAGATCACCACCGACCCCACCAGTTGGCGTCCCAACCATTATGAAGTTAATTTCTGGGAAATGGTTTGCTAGATTGTAAAAACGTAAGGGTCGTTTTCTCGTAGCTAATCTACCTATCCAAAGTACGTTAATTTTTTTTGGTTTTTTCTTTAGGTGATCTGGCACAGGCTGGGGGTTGAGTATTTTGGTGATTTTTTTCCTCTTAAGAAAGGGATAGATTTTCATAAGTTGAGGCATATAGCTCTCGCTGGCTGTCACCAAAGCATCAGCGTTTTGGAGCGCATGGATCAGCCTAGGATTTTCATGTTCTATGAACTCAGCGTCTATAGGATATTGAAATGTTATAACATGCTTTGACTTTGGTGAAAACTTTTGCACATAATATTCCCAACCAAAATTGGATAACATGTGGTAGTTGCAAATGTCTCCATCAATCAATCTGAACTCGGCCGCTCTAAGGTTCAAATCTAGAAGTCCTTCTGGAAGCAGAAACATCCTTTTGTAAGTCTTAAGTGGGCCATCGAAGTCCCAGAGGGAGCCTAGCTCACGTCCATTCTCAAAATATTCCTTGAATCTAGTCTCTTGGAAATACCTGAAAACCAAAATTCCATCCTTAAGTCTTTTTAAGGGTGGCTGACCTGGCTGACCAGCTGTCACCGCGAATAATGAGTGACCTAGTTTTGCGAGTTCATTAGAGAGGTTCCTAACAGCGGCCCCGACACCTCCAACTTTGTTCCACTCGTGTATATCTTGGGCCACCATGCAAATTTTCAAAGCTCGACGACCTCTATGTTCTGACCTTCCCAATTGTCGCAGATCCTACAAAGTTGAAATCCCTTGTGGCTTATTCTTCTCCTAGGGAGCTTCCTTAGAGCTTCGTTGATTGATTCGTTTAGAAGATTGCCATAGACATAAAGACCTTCACTATCAAAACAACATACCGTAACATCACCATTCCAAAGAACCACTAGTGAAGAGAATGCGGAACAGACGTCTGGTATATTTTTTGGTGGATCCCCAAATTCACCCTTATACCTCCCCAATTCCGGAGGGGGGCAGAAGGTTTCGAATTTTTCCTTAAGAATTTTTTTATTAGAAAGTTCAAAATCGGGCCATATCTTTTTCGTTACATTATCCTGGTCTCCAACACC
Source organism: Candidatus Undinarchaeota archaeon (assembly GCA_964527545.1). Taxonomy (GTDB): domain Archaea; phylum SpSt-1190; class SpSt-1190; order DYHY01; family CAZGQF01; genus CAZGQF01. The sequence continues at coordinate 345,236 of CAZGQF010000001.1, forward strand.
AAGGATTTTCAAATATCTGAATTGGATCTCATCAACACCCAAACGCTTCCCTAAATCGATTAACTTTTCTTTTTGCTTGGAGCTTTCCTTCCAAACGAGTGTTTGTTGTATAATTTTGGGTCCTTCACTGCCCCTATCTTTTTTTGCAGCAGTAAGTTCGTTTGCGGAAGCTACAATCCTATCGAAGTCACTACCTCGCCTTATTTTTTCATGAACCTTTTTGGTTGCTCCATCAATACAGATTGCAATCGATCCGAGCCCAGAATTCAATATTTCATCATAGTCAAAATTGTGAAGCAGCATTCCGTTAGTCGAAATATGCGTAAAAACTCCCCGTCCAGAGAGGATCTTAACCATCTCAAAAATATTTTTGTTAAGTAATGGTTCCCCTGCCCAGTTCATATTTACTCGTTTTACAGTTTCTGGGAGCTTATCTACGATGATTTTAAAGTCCTTAAGCTTCATCAAGCCTTTTTTTCTCCTCGAACTTGGGATTGGGCAAAGTGCGCAGCGAATGTTACACGCATTTGTAGTTTCAATTACTACACTGCTGGGGTATTTCATTCTGAAAATTCCGTAGGGACTATCGTAAAGCCACCACTTAGTGATTAAATTTTTAATCTTGCTTAACATGAATATTCCGTAATACGGATTGTTTAAATAAAATCCCCCAACTAATTTTGAGAGGGTCTCAGCGTCTCCCAAATTTTTTTCAATTTGAAGAAGGCTCTTTTTTCAAAAGGGAACGCAAGTACTCCACTCTCTATTCTCATTCTAGAAATTGAGGCAAAAATTGAAGTTAGAATATCCTCTTTGCCTTTTCTATCACCTCTTAAAATTTTTATAAAAGTTCTTGGAATTCGTTGTATATCTTCTTCTCTTTGTGACAGCTGACAATAGAATATTAAATTTTTAATAAACTCCGGGTCCTCTATCCAGGGAAAGTCATCTAAATATCCTGAAGTTTTGTAACTTTTTTGGGACCATTCCATTAGGGTTTTGGGTTCTTTCAAACCCTTGAGTTTACATTTTTCGTACAAACTACCCCCTGGGTATGGTCTGAACATTTGGGGACCAGTTATTTTGGTTTTTGGGTATATCCTTTTTATTTTGTTAATTAGCTTAAGTGTGGCAAGAGCGTCTTTTTGTTTTTCTTCTGGCATCCCAATCATAAAGGAGAGGATGGGGAGTATTTCTTTTTTCTTCATCGCCTTTACACCAGTAAGTATGTCATCTACTGTTATGTTTTTGTTCAGGAGATTAAGAATTCTTTGGGATCCACTTTCGGCCCCACTACTGAGACTTATGCATCCACTTCTTTCCATTAAATTTAGTAAATTTTCATCCAAAATTCCATTACTGAAATAGTCTAATCTAGCGGTGGTTTCCCAGGTTACATCTAAATCTAACAAACCTTCAATTATCCCTCTGGCCCTTTTGGGGTTTGGGAAAAAATTTTCATCAAAAAGATGTACATGGTTAAGGTTGTATTTGTCTATAACATGGTTAAGATTATCCAATACGAGGCTTGGTTTCCCCCCCCTCCATCTCCTTTGGGTTATTTCATTTATACAAAAAGCGCATCTATTTGGGCAACCCCGGCTTGTGGGAACCTCAAGGCATCTTATTTTTTTACCATTCCAATGAATTCTTTGGATGTATTCTTCATATTCTAAAAGATGGTAGGCGAGGGGGGGGAGGTCGTCAATATCAGGACAACTTTTGGTGGCGATATTGATGTTTATTTTCGGGGTTTTGAACCCTATATTTTTTATGTCTTTCAAGGGTTTGTAACCCATTACGTGTTTGCATAGTTGGCTCATGGGCTTTTCGCCCTCCCCCATGACCACGAAGTCTATCGAATCTTCTTCTAAACATTGCTCGGGAAAAAGTGTGGGATGTGGTCCGCCAACTACCACAGGTAAATCTGGATCTAGGTCGTTTAATAAATCTAAAATCTGAATGGTGTCGGGCAGACACGGCGTCATCAAACTAATCCCCACGAACGAGCTAGAGTTCATGCTGCTGCGCAGGAGATGTAGTTCTTTTTTGGTGCTGTAAAGGCGGGAGTCTATTATTTGAACGGAGTGGCCTTCACGTTCCAAGTAACTTCCTATCGAAAGGACGCCTAACGGAATGGTGGAAGATGCCATATTAGTTGTAATTTCTGGTGATTTTCTGTCTTTGGATGAAGCGGGATTTATCAGCAGAATTTTTTGGGTGCTCATTTGTTCTCCCTTATGTAATACTATTGTAAAGTTTGGAGTACTGTTTTGCCATTATTTCTATGTTGTGCTCTCGGATTGCGTATTTTCGGGCTCTTTTACCCATCCTAGCTCTCAAAAAATCATTCTCTATGAGGGACTTGCACTGTTCCACCATTCTTTCGAAGGTTTCTGAATGAAAACCTATCTGATTTTTTCGTATCACACCATCAGGATCAACAGTTAGAGCCACTACGGGAGTTTCCCTCATCCAAGATTGCACATAGGTATTTGGGAAGCCTTCAGACGAAGAAGTGTTTACGAAAAAAAGTGCCCTAGAGTAAAGTTCTTCTATTTCAGAATCTGACAGTCCCCCAGGTATGAATTCCAAATTTTCGACCTTAGATGCCTCCTTTTTAACTAATTTATCAAATCCTGGTTTTGCGGTTTTTGCTGTCGGGCCAACCATTACAAACTTGACATCCGAGCTGGAAAACTCCTTTGCTAGCTTGACGAATTTTAACGGCTTTTTCCAACGATCCAACCTGGCAGCCCAAACCACAATCCTGTCCTTCCTGAAGGGTCCTTCTGGCACAGGGTGCCCAACTTTTATCACTTTGCTATTGACTCCGAAATTTTTATCGAGTTCTTCTTTCATATATCGAGCGAGACAGACTACCGCATCAACTTTTGATAGGGCCCTTCGGTAGAGATACTCACTCAGGCGATTCATTTGATTGACATCTACCCAGTCAAAATTACAGTCCTGTATGTGGACTGCTGTGAAGACCATCTTTCTTTTTTTCATTTGAGTGAACTTCTGTATCTTCCAAGCTCTGTTTACTCCCGCCATTTGGTGGTAAATGTCTGCATCAGCACTTTCTAGTGCGGAAAACAGTCCGAGTCTCTTGGTCAAAATTCTGATGTATTTGATAGGCATGGGATTATGGATTTTGTGTACCAAATCTCCATTAATCAACTCGGTATTTTTTTGTCCGAAATCTTCAGATGTGAAATTAATCTCAAACTCCATTTTGCGAAGTTCTTCCGCTAAAAGACCGCATTGTATCTGGACCCCCCCCAGCTGGAGTTTAGGGTGGCTGCTAACACAGAAACAGACCCTCTTTGATTTTTTCGATGATGCCATCCTTTTACATCGTTTGCTGTATTATGGCGTCTAGTTTGTTTTCAGCAAGCTCAATTTTTTCCAACAACATTTTACTTTTTTCCGATTTTGGTGTTTTTTCATTAATCAAAAATTTGAGGGAGTCCCATAATGTTTGGTAGAATGTGATTGTGTAGATTGTCCAAGGGCTCTTAAGACTCTGTTTGAAGACTTCTTGTTTTAGGAAAAATCTGTAATCTAGATAACCAATAGCTAAAATTCCCAATATCGCAAGAATCAAGATTGTGAAAGTGTTCACGTCCCCTAAAATAAAAGAAAGGCTTCCTTGTTTAATCTGCGAGGCAAATAGATACAAGACCATGGCGAACTGTGCAGCGCTGAAGTAATCTCTGGCCCTAGTCCATATTATTTTAAGTGATGCCAGCTTGCCGAGTAGGTTCATAATGACCTGCTGCCAGCACAGAATTTAAAAAGTCTTGGGAACATTATTTTTTTGCAAAAACTACGTATCCAAGGGGGAGAGCTTCGTTACCCGAGGATACCCCCTCCAGAAAATCTAACCCCAAGCCAACAAGATTGTTGAAAACTACAAATGGAACTTTCAGCCAATCAAACAGGGGCTTTGTTCTGTTTAATTTAAGGGGATTAAAGAAGAATAGTCTTCTGTTGATCAGCTGCATTACAGTGGCTCCATACGAGCACCGACCTTTAACAGAAAGATGGCTAAAATTGGAGAAGAGTTTGGTTAACGCACTTTTTGTGAATCTGAAATAATCATGTGGGCTGGAGTGGACCGGAAATGAAAAGGGCACGGAACACACTACAGTCCCGCCGGGCTTGAGCACCCTTTTAATTTCTGAGACCACACTACTAACCTCAAACACGTGCTCCAGAACCTGCGTACAAAGTACAAAATCAAAAGTTTCGCTTTTGAAGGGAATTTGCCTGGCGTCTGACTTGAGGTTCATGGTACCCTTTACATCTATGCCAACATAGTCTGTTTCAGAGAAGATAGCTGAATAAGGTTTGCTTCCACAGCCTATGTCCAAAAGGCGGCCTTGAAGGATAGATTTTTCTAACGAATTCTTTATTTTTTTCTTTAATGTGTACAACTCAATAAAATCGTACATCCATATCTTAGGATTCATCCATTTATTCATCTAACAACGCCTCATAAAGTTCAATATGTTTCTTTCCCACATCTTTAATATCATGTTTCTTCATCGCATACCGCCTGGCCTTCCTACCCATCTCCTTTCTCAGCTTCGGGTCCTCAAGAAGGGTTCTGACGTTTTCCACCATTCCCCCGAAGCTCTTGGAGTGAAAGCCCAAACCTTCGTTGCAGATCACCCCATCAGGATCTACATTCAGGGAGACCACAGGCGTCTCCCTCATCCAAGCCTGGATGAAGGTGTTGGGGAATCCCTCTGATTCCGAAGTGTTGACGAAGACAGAGGCTCTACTCAAAAGAGAGTTAACCTCCTCAAAAGACAATTCACCTACAAAGTCCACACCCTTTTTCATGGCTTCGCGCCTGAATTCCCTACCTTTTCGGGAGTTTCCCATCCCTCCCACTACAACAAAACGCCCCATTTCACCTAACTCCTCCGCTATTGACAGGAAGAGCTCAGGCCGTTTCCAATCCCTCCAATTTGTCATCTGAGCGCACCATAAAACCGACGGAGGGGAAGCCTTCTTGAAAGATCCTTCTGGCACTGGATGGCCTGACCGTATGGTCACGCATTTTTTCCTTTGCTCCCTCTTTATGGAGGATCTCATGTAGTCTGCGATACAGACTATGGCGTCTGCATTCTTCAAACCATATTTGAAGATCTGCTTTTCAATCCACCCACCACGGAATGTCTCTGAGGAACAGTCCTTTATGTGAGCGGGCGTGAAGACGAATGCCCTCTCTTTCAGCTTGGAATAGAAGGCAGCTTCACCAGTCAGGTCGCCTGCACCTCTCTGATGGTATATGTCTGCATCTGCGGAGTCGAGGACAGCCATGCGCCAGGGGCGGTAAGAGAGGGCTCGGATGAAACGCGTCTTAATGGGATTGTAGAGTTTGTGGACAACCGCGCCTTCCACAATCTCTGTATTGCGCTGTCCGAAATCGTTTGAAGTGAAATGGACTTCGACCCCAGATTTCTGTAGTTCCTTGCTTATGAGGTAGCACTGCAGCTGAGCGCCGCCTATCTGGTACTTTGGGTGAGAAGCTACGCAGTAGCAGACCCTCATAGCAACCCCCTGAAAAGGCGGTCGTGGGCGGTCCCCATTTTTTGTAGGTTTAGGTTTTTTTCTGCAAAGAACCTCGCTCTCCTTCCCATCTCAGTCCTTGCAACTTCATTTTTCAGGAGGAACCTTATCTCCCTCTCTACACCCTCCAACCCTTTGGAAACGACCCCCATTCCCTTTCTCTCTATCAAACCGTCTGGGTCGATCCCCGAAGTCACTACTGGGGTCTCTCTCAGCCAGGCCTGCAGAAAGACGTTAGGGAACCCCTCTCCATAAGATGTGTTGACAAGGAGACTAGCCTTACATAGGAGCTGATTGACATCTTCCAAAGGTACATGGCCCAAGAATTCCACACCAGCCCTCTCAGCCAGCTTCCTCAATTTCTCTTCATCTTCACCACCCCCCACCATAACAAATTTAGCGCTAGTCTTTTCCATCCTGCCGGCCAACTCGATAAAATCCTCCGGCCTCTTCTCTACTCTCAAATTGCCCACCCAGGCCACAATTGGTGGTTTCGCCTTTTTGATCCTCCCTTTGGGGGCCGGGTGGCCTGGCCTGATAACCTCGCACTCACTCCCGAACTCCTTCTCAATCGCCATTTTCAGATAGTCCGCCTGGCAAACCACAGCATCCGCGAATCTCAAACCCAACCTATAGAGGAGCCTCTCCACGAAAGAGAGAGCCTCGAGTCGTGGGGAATCGGGGTTGCAGTCGTCTATATGTGCAGTCGCGAAGACGAACTTATTTCCTTTCAGCCAACTTGCAATTCTTACATAGCCTGAAAGCGCTCCCGCCCCTCTTTGGTAATAGATATCGGTGTTGATATGGAGCAGAGTCCAGACCTTGGTCAAGCCATCAAAGAGTCTCCAGAGTAGCCTTACATCAGGGGGATCAGGAAACTTATGCACCCTCCCCCCATTCACTCTTTCTACTCTTTTCTGCCCAACGTCCCTGCAGGTGTAGTGCACCTCCCAGCCCCTCTTGGCCATCTCTTGACCTATGAGATAGCTTTGGATTTCAGCCCCCCCGAATTTTCCTAACGCGGGATGGTACTCCAGGCAGAAACATATAGAGGGGCTCATATCAGTCGTGAAAAATTTCATTTTAAATTAATTCTCTCGAGTTTAGCTTGGTAGGTCCACAAACTGATCTTATTGAGTTAAACTTCTTTAAATTAAAAGATCTGGATTTGATCGTGGGAGAGGATGGGCCTGGGGTCGGCATATGTCGAGGGGTTCAAGAGTGCCCTCGATTCGGACGCCCAAGTGATATTCGAGATGGATGCGGACTTGAGCCACGACCCAAAGTACATCCCAAAGTTCCTCTCCGCACTCAAGCACAGTGATGTCGTGCGCGGGACCCGCTACTCGAAAGGCGGCCGCCGGAAGGACTGGCCGCTCCACAGGACGCTGATAAGCGGTGGTGCCAACATACTGATACGGCTCATCGCCGCCCTCCCTGTCAGGGACGTGACGACCGGCTATCGCGTATACAAGAGAGAGGTCCTTGAGAAGATCGACCTGGACAAGATACACTCCAAGGGCTACGAGTTTCAGCTGGAGATGCTCTTCCATTCGGTGAGACACGGCTTCAAGGTTGAGACAGTCCCCATGATCTTCGTATCGAGGACCAAGGGTAAGAGCAAACTCTCCCTCTCCGACATCGCCAACTTTTTCCCTTTTGGCCATACGATTGAGGCTCGGAACATTTGGTTAGTTGAACGAGGAGAAACAATATAACATACACAAATAACAGAATCCTGTGAAATCTGGAAAAAAGCCAGAAGTTTCCGTGATTATTCCTGCATATAACGAAGAGGAAGGGATAGGTGAGACTTTAGACGGCCTCAAGGAGGTTTTGGAGGAATTGGATGTTGAGATAGTGGTGGTTGATGACGGCTCAAAAGATAACACCAAAAAAGAGGCGCAAAAGAGAGGGGTGGATGTCCTCGAACACCCAATAAATCTTGGCTACGGAGCTTCTCTAAAAACAGGGATTAGGAACGCATCTGGAGAGAAAATTTTGATAATAGATGCAGACGGTACATACCCCCCCAAAGCAGCCCCTAAATTATTGGAAACGTCAAAAAGATATGATTTAGTCGTTGGAGTTCGAACGGAAGACAACAAAGAGGTTTCAGTGATTAGGAAGCCACTGCGGAAGATGGCTGCCTATTTTGCCAGCTATCTGACTGGGAGGGAGATACCAGACGTCAATTCAGGCATGAGGGTGTTTCCCAAGAGCTTCGCTATGAAGCACCTGTCTGAGTTCCCAGACAAATTTTCCTTCTCTACTACTTCGACGCTCTTGGCAGTCAAGGACGGTTTGAGCATATCTCACATACCTATACCTTACGAGCAAAGACATGGAAGGTCCAAGCTGAACTTGATAAGTGATGGATTGGGGTTCCCAGTTAAGATGGCCAGGTTGGCCATGCATTTCAATCCCTTCAAAGTTTTCGCTCCTTTTGGGGGATTTCTCTTTTTGCTAGGAGCACTTTTGAGTTTGGCAAGAATGGACGTAACCGACTCTACAGTGATTCTTATGAGCGTGGGAGTCCAAATTGTATTTTTCGGTCTTTTGGGCGAAGTTGTCGCCAAGAAATAATCCAGGGCGCTTCAATAGATATAAGAATAGCACCATCCACCCCCCTAACATGAGATTCCCTACCCCCAAAAGGGAAATCTTGGTGGTTGCGTTTCTCGCATTCACTTTCCTTTACAGCTTCTCCTTATTTCATCTGGAAGAGGAATTTGACTTTTTAGGATACAAGGCTGCGGCACGGAGTCTGTTGGCCGAGGGAAGTCTGGGAGAAGACTACGGGAAGGCACCTCTCTATCCCATCATAATCGCTGTATTTCTCAACTTGGGAATCTTAGAGAAAGGCCTCCACTTTCTCGTCTCTTTTGGCAATCTCTTTATGAGTGTCGCGGTCTTTTTTCTTGCGAAGGAGGTTTTTGATGAGAAGGTGGCACTTCTGGCCCTTTATCTCTTCACCTTATCAGGGGCCAGATACTGGATAGCGGCCGAGGGAAGGTTGATGATGCCCTGGGTGGCTACCTTTTATCTTTTTTCCATTTTATGGCTCTGGAAAGGCCTGTCTGGAAGCCGCAAAAGTTTACTTGGATTCTGGGTAGCTGCAATCCTGGCCAACCTTGCTCATTTCAGCACACTCTCTCTTCTACCAACCGCAGTTCTGATCTGGTATTTGAAGGGCCGCCCGCCGATCTGGAAAAATCGCTGGTTTTCAACAGGACTGGCCTTATACCTTCTCCTTTTCTCTTTTTGGCTTTACAGGAACTATCGAATTACAGGTTCGATAACAATCTCTCCAGACTACATGGGGAAGGCAGAAGAGAGTTTCGGCCAAGATACTGAGTTAACCATCTCTTCGAAGTATCTCGGACTACACGAATTGGGAAAGAGGTTTTCATTCAGGCTTCCTTATTGGGCATATAACATACTCCAGTATCTGGCCTACAACATCCCACTCTCTTTCGGTGTTTCATACTTCCTTCTGGTTTCATCCGCTTTGGGGTGGGGGATTCCAAAGAAACACTGCGAAGGGGTTAAGTTACTTCTTATTGCCGCCTTGCCCCACCTAACTTTCGTTTCGTTTGGCAATATCCGACCGCAGACCCGCTATCTTTTGCCACTCTCCTTTTTGTGGGTTGTCCCGGCGTCTTACGTTGAGGACAAGAAGTGGAAAATACCTTTCCTTGTCATCCACTCACTTTGGGCATTTTTGGTGATGACATAGAATGGTGAAAAAGGTCTTGATGATCTGCCACGAGATACCCCCAATTCCGGTGGTGGGGGATAGCGTCTTTTGAGGTGGCTAAGGAACTCGCTAAAAAGGGCACGGAGGTGGATTTTTTGACCTCAAAATTTAGGAATGATCCCTCGTTTGAAAACAGATCGGGAGTTCGTGTTCACCACATTCCCATCATCAAGGTCAAGGAGAACTATTGCCCTTTACATATTCTTTCCTTCTTTTTCGCCGCTCTCCTCAAGACCTTCAAGCTGAACAGGGAGGAAGGGTACGATATCATTCATGCCCAGTTTTTATTGCCTGCCGGCGGAGTGCCTTACCTATTGGGCATACCCTACATGGTAACTTGCCGAGGTTCTGATGTGCCGGGCCATTCCGGACAGCTGAAAGATTTGCACAAAATTATCAGGCCCTTGCAAGCTGCCGTTCTGGAAAACGCAAGAAAAGTGGTGGCGCTTTCGAACTCTCTTAAGTCGAGCATAAAATCTGTCTATCCAAACATCAAAGTCAAGGTAATCAATGACGGGTCCGACATATCTAGATTTGTCTACAAAGAAAGACAGGGCGATAGGTCATTTACAATCCTCACAGTATCCAGGCTTGTTGAAGAGAAGGGCATTCAGTTCCTGCTGACCGCCTTGTCCAAACTAGAATCCGATTTCAACCTCAGAGTCGTTGGCGACGGAGAAGTCAAGGGAAATCTCGAAAGCCTGGCAAGGAAGTCCGGCATAGCGGATAAAGTTTCTTTCGAGGGTCATTTGGAGGGGGATGCGCTCGTCGATGCTTATGAGACGGCCGATTTGTTTGTTTTACCGTCCCTCTCTGAGTCATTCGGCCTGGTCGCCGTAGAAGCGATGGCTACAGGACTGCCTGTTGTAGCTACAAGGGTTGGGGGGATCCCAGGAATAGTGGATGAAAATACAGGAATTTTGGTTGAGCCTGGCAATCCTATTGAACTTAGAAAGGCGATAGCGAAGTTGGAGAGTGATCCAGAGTTGAGAGCTAGGATGGGCAGGCTGGGTAGGAGAAAGGCGGAGAAAATGTTCAGCTGGCAAAGAGTGGCGGATGAGTACATTAGCCTATACGAGTCATCATTGGAGTAAACAGGTCAGAACAAGTGACTCAAAATATCTGCCAAGAAGGAGTAGTACTTGAAGAAAATGATTGACGATACCGTCACGAACCACTTCTCTTCCCTCTCCAGCTTCTCCATCCACTTCACGGAGAAGAAGGCGAACGATGGCATGGGGATGGTCCAGAACCTTGTGTCGGAGCAGGCCCACGAGAGGACGAAGAGGGCGTTGGCAAGGACCACCCCAAGAAGGGCGCTATCCAAGGCCTTTGGCCTCTTTTTACTGACAAGCTCGTACATGCCGAGGACGCCGAAGATGAAGAGCGGCCCGGTGGCCATGAAGAGGATTCTGGGGAAGGAGATCAATCGTTCTAAGATATTGCTGAATACGGCCCCGCCCGCCGAGGCGTAGAGGACATAAGCCTCGTAGTATACATACCCGATCAGTGGCAGGCCGAGAAGGAGTATGGCCAAGAAGGGCCTCGTCCAATTCAGGCGCTTCTTTCGCATCCAATCTGAGAACGCGGCCGCCAGGAAGAAGGCGACACTCAAGGTGTTGGCTGCCAGGGCGAGGAGGAAGATTACCATTAGCTTCCAACCCCTTTCACCTCTCCACCAAGCCCAGAGGAACCAGAAGCCCAGAGCCAGCATCAACATCTCCGTCAATGCGTAGGTGGCCGAGTTCGTGAAGACCCGCGAGAAGAGGAGCAACAGGGCGGCCATCACTCTTTCTTCCCACTTGAACCCCGACTCGATCATCATCTTGTCCAGAAAGTGGAGGACGGCCAGCGCTGAAAGGAGAGGAAGAACCAACATGGCCTGCGGCATTCTCATTAGTCTATATGGGATGGTAGAGGCCAAGGAGTAGAGCGGACGGAAGGCCTTTACAAATTGGTGGCCTTCCTTCTCCCCGACAAGCATCTGAGTGTTCCAGAGGTATCTCATTCCGTCAGGCCCGAAGCCGAAGGGCTTGTCCTCTGCCCTCGGCAGGATGTTGTAGTTTGCGAAGAGGGCAAAGGCGAGACAGAGGACCCCCAAGGTTAGGATACTCTTTTCAGATTTCAAGTAGTTCCAGACCATCTCTCTTCTTCCGAGGAAGGGGGCGCTTTTTTAAATTCCTTCTGGAGGCCCTCCGCAGGGATGGTTGAAGATGGGAGCCTTGATGGGAAGAAAGTGATGGTCACTGGCGGGGCCGGCTTTCTCGGCTCCCACCTGGTCGAGGAGCTCCTCTCCAAAGGTTGCGAGGTCTGGTCGGTCGACAACTACCTCAGCGGCCTCCCCGAGAACTTCAAGAAGGTGAAGGGCGACGACAAGCTTCATCTTTTAGAAGCAGACATCTCCAAGCCCCTATCCTTCGAAGGCGAACTCGATTTCATCTTTCACTTCGCCAGCATAGCAGATCCCAAGCTCTACTTGAAGTTCCCCATAGAGACCCTCCGCGCCAACACCTTCGGCACCTATCACCTTCTCGAGCTGGCCAAAAAGAAGGGAGCCTCTTTCCTCTTCGCCTCCACCAGCGAGATCTACGGCGACGCGGAGATACTCCCCACACCAGAGAGCTACTGGGGGAATGTCAATCCAACCGGTCCTCGCAGCTGCTACGACGAGTCCAAGCGATGCGGCGAAGCCTTCTGCATGGCCTACCTCCGGCAACACGGAATGGACATCAAGATAGTAAGGATCTTCAACACCTACGGCCCGAGACTGAGGGATGGCAGGGCAGTGCCAGAGTTCATCAAGAGCGCCCTAAAAAACGATACCATCCATGTCGACGGCGACGGCTCCCAGACACGATCGTTCTGCTACGTCTCCGACCTCATAGATGGCGTTCTCCTCCTTGCAGAGAAGGGCGAGCCCGGCGAGCCGGTCAACATTGGCAACGACGCGGAGATCACAATTCTCGAACTCGCTGAGACTGTCATCGAAATCGCCAACTCAAAGTCGGAGATAGAGTTCTCACCCCGGCCAACTGACGACCCTGAGCGCAGGAGGCCGGATATCTCGAAGGCGAGGGAGATGCTCGGGTGGTCCCCCGACGTCTCCCTGGAGGAGGGCCTCAGAATGACCGTGGACTGGTTCAGAGAGAGTACCTGACCAGCTTGAAGAGCCCCTTAACCCCATCGACCCAAGAGATTTTCTTCTCCCCCTTGGTCCTCGCCTTGAAATCTATGGGGACCTCCACCAATCTATAACCTCCCTTAATGACCTTAGCAGTGATCTCCGGCTCTATGTCGAACTCGTCAGACTCAAGATCCAACGACTCAAGGACACCTGGCGCAAAGGCCTTGTACCCGGTCTCCATGTCCGTGATTCTCTTTCCCAAGATTACGGATGTCGCAAGCGAGAGGAACCAGTTCCCGAAGTAGTGGCTCTTTTTCATCCCTTCAATCTCCCCCAGGAACCTCGAACCATAAACCACGTCAGCCTCTCCTTTCTCTATCGGCCCAAGAAGTCTTGGTATCTCTTTCGGGTCGTACTCAAGGTCGGCGTCCTGTATGACGACCACCCCCTCATCGACATTGTCAATCCCAGTCCTGATGGCAGCTCCCTTCCCTCTATTTTTTTTGTGCCTTATCACGTCGAAACCGAGCTCCTCAGCAACTTCCGCTGTCTTGTCCTTGGAGCCGTCATCAACCACAACTACCCGGAGCTCCAAGTCAAGCTTCTCCAGACCTTTCAATACTCTCCCCAAAGTCTCTTCTTCATTGTAGGCGGGTACTATAACAGAAACTTGCTCCACGGCGGCTCCCCCGCCCCCTAGTTTATATCCCTTTTTGCTGCAGTTCCCTTGCTTTCCTCAAGTAGTTGAAGTCGTAGGTCAGGACAGCAGTGTGGTCTCCAGGGGGAGCCTGGAAAGAGAAAGTTCCGTCAGTGAGAGGAGAAAGCTCAAGCGGCCTCCCGTCCAGCCTTCCCACCCAACCGGAACGCCACCACTGGTTCACCTTTACACTGCAAATTTCCTCCCCCCGCGTCTCCACACCTACTCCACCTGGAATCAACGAGAGCTTAACATCGCATCTGTCTCCATGGGCCCTCCCTGCATAGTCTAACTCCACAGCCAGTACGTCAGAAGTCTCGAAAACGGTCGGATATCCTTCAGTCTCTGGATGGGGCAGGTCCTTTCTCACCATCCAGAACCTCATCCCCAAGCTTCCCAGCTCGCCCAGGTCCTTCTCCTCAAAGGCCAAGTTCCAGAGACGGGGAATCTCTATCGGCCTCAAATTGAAGTCCTTTTCAACCTCAAGAGAAGAGCACTTCAACGGGTTGCAATAGCCAAATTCATTATTTTCCTGGATCCACAGAGAAGACTCGAAGGACTGGTTGCAGAAGGGGACATGTGTGAAGTTTAGAAAGCCGAAGCTCAGGGCGACGGGCGCCAAATCTAACAAAGTGATGAGAAATAGCCCAGCAACCAGACGACGATCCTTTATACTGGAGAGTACGCCTGCAGAAGAGAGTGCCACGAATAGACGGATTGCATGGAATGTCCTATCTATCTGAAAAGCCTTGAAGATGAGAGTGAAGACGCCAGCGCTGGCGTCGATCAAGTCCGCCCCGAAAAAGAGGAATATATAGAAAAGGATAACTCCCTTAGCCATCTTCGAGACTATTTTCTTCTTGGAGAAGAGTCCCAACAGTGAGAGCGCGATGAGCACAGCCCCTTGATAGAAATGACCTGATGTGACTTCCAAGCTTATGAACTTGGCGAGTGGCAGGCCGAGCATACGGCAAAGGCCTTTGCTAAAAGGGCAGTTTTCCATGAATACCGAGCGGTATTCAGGATAAGAGATGGGGCTGAATAGGTCTGAGAGCGACCTCGAGTAGGTTCCTGTCCGGGAGCTGCTGAAGATGTGGCCTTTGAAAAAGGTCTCCTCGCCAGTGTTAATCTCCACAGACATAGTGAAGAGATAAGGTAGGAAAAGAAGAAGTGCCAGACCGAACAGGACCAGATCCCTTTTTTCAGGCCTCCTGAAGAATGGGAGGGCGGCTGCCAGGAAGGCGGAGTTATATACATGGACCCATAAATTCAACGCGAAGGCAAGGGCGAATCTCCAATCACGTTTCCTGTACAGCAATAGCGTGAGAGGCAGGAGTACAAAGGAGAGTATTGTGGCGGGCGAGGCATGGAAGACGTTCTGCATGGACGTCCAGGGATGGGCGATGTAGAGGAGCGAGCTGAAGAGGGCGCCCTTCTCAGAAAAACCAACCTCTTCCGCCAACTTGTAGCAAACAAAACCGCCAAAAATATAGGCAATCAAGTTGGTGAACTTGAAAGCCTCCTTGACACCCATCACCAACAAAGCTGGGATGTACGCGAGATAGGCGGTGAAGGGGTAGAGGAATGGCAGCGGCTCTCCGAGGTTCTCGAAATGGTTCCAGAGTTCGAACTCTCCCCCCTCCAACATGTGATCGACCCACCAGACCCTGTGCAAGTGGCCGTTTAGGTCCCCACCAAAGCGGTCGAAGTGGTCCTCCAGTAGGAACTGCCTCGACATCATAAGAAGGGAGATGAGTACAATGAAGACGAAATGCCACTTCTTCATCATCTCCCGCCCCAGAGGAGGACTTAATTAACTTGGCGTTCGATAACATTTTTAACAGTAGTTTTTGACGATTTGACATGAAAGCGGTCATACTCGCAGCTGGGTACGGGACGCGCATGCGGCCCCACACCCACACAGGACCAAAACACATCCTTCCCATCGCCAACAAGCCGGTCCTTGAGTACACACTCGAGAAGCTGGGCGAGGCCGACATAAAGGACGTGGTAATGGTGGTCGGCTACCAGAAGGAGTTCATCAAGGACCACCTCGGAGACGGCTCTGAGTGGGGCGTCAAGATAACCTACGTCGAGCAGGAGAAGAGGCTAGGCCTCGCCCACGCAGTCAAGCAGGCGAGAGAGGCGATAGGCGACGAGCCTTTCCTGGTCGTCCTCGGCGACATCCTCTTCAAAATGGGCTTCAAGGAGATGGTCGAGGAGCACGAGAAGTCCGGCGCAGATGCCAGCGTCGTCCTCACAGAGGTCGAGTTCCCAGAGCGCTTCGGCATAGTGGAGATAAAGGACGACAAGATTGTCGGCCTCGAAGAGAAGCCTGAGAAGCCAAAGACCAACCTCGCCATAGCAGGAGTCTACTTCTTCTCCTCCCCTGAAACGACATTCGAGATCATCGACAACCTCGATCCGAGCTGGCGCGGCGAGTACGAACTGACAGACACTCTCAAGGCCATCATCGACAGCGGGAAGGAGGTCAACCCCATAGTCATGAAAGGCTTCTGGAAAGACACAGGCATGCCGAGGGATCTCCTGATAGCGAACCGTCTCGTCCTCGACGAGATGAAAGACGGCTCTGACCTCCCTGAAAACGTAGTCGCATCAGGAGAAGTCATCGTCGGGGAGGATGTCGACTTCATCGGCGAGGTGATGATCAAAGGCCCCGTAGTGATAGGCGACGGCGCTACCATCAAGGACAGCGTCCTCGGGCCCTACCTTTCCATAGCGGACGCAGTCACCGTAGAAGACAGCGTCCTCAAGGACTCCATTATACTCGACAACTCCCATGTCCGCTCCGCAGTCTTTTCCAAATCAGTGGTCGGGAAGTTCTGCCAAATCGGGCTTGGCGAGGAGAGCCATATTCTCATCCTCGGCGACCACTCACGGGTCAACATATGAGAGACTAACAATTCTCTTCATCTCTCCTTCACTGAGCTGGAGATGTAACAGTCCCTTGGAAGACTTTTAAGCGGCAATCCCCAGCCGCCCACGTGGCAGACCAGAAAGTGGCGGTGGTTATACCGACACTGAACGAGGAGAAAAACATCACACCCCTCTTGGAAGAGCTCTTTCCAGTCTTGAAAGACACTGCCTCGAAGCACATAGTCATAGTGGTGGACGGCGGCTCGAACGACAAAACTGTAGAGCTGGCGAGAGAACTGGCAGCGAGAGAGAAACTCCTAGTTATGGAGGCGGAAGGCCCAGGCCTTGGCAGCGCCTACCTGACCGGCCTCAAAACAGCTCTCAGGGAGAACGCTCGCATAATCGCAGGTATGGATGCCGACCTCTCTCACCCACCCTCACTCCTCCCCTCACTTCTCACTCCCCTCCAGGAGGCGGACATCGCCGTCGGCACCAGGGAGGAGAAGGCCGGCCTCTCAGCCTCCAGGAAGTTGGTCAGCGCCTTCGCAAACATCTTATCGAGGAGACTGCTCAACCTCCCCCTCCGTGACGCGACCAGCGGCTATAGGGCCTACCGCAGGGAGGTCCTGGAGTCGATCGACCTCGACTCTTTCCTCTCACAAGGCTTCGCCTTCCAGGTCGAGATACTCTACAAGGCGAGAAAGAAGGGGTTCAAGATTGCAGAGGTCCCCATCGTTTTCCCACCCCGTAAGTGGGGTGAGAGCAAGCTCTCTTTCAAAGACATCCTGGAGTTCATGAAAGTGAGTCTGCAGCTGGCGGTGGGTGGATGAAGCGAAAGGCAATCCAGCTCTTCGGCCTCCTCCTTCTTTTCTACCTCCTCTCCTCAATTGGTTTCGGCAGGATTCTCTCCACAATCACAGGAGCCAACCCCCTCCCGCTTCTCCTCTCTTTCATCCTCATCTTCCCCTTCACTTTCTTCCAGGCGATGAAATGGAAGAGAATAGCTGAGATGAAGGGCATAGAAGCTGGCCTCAAGCCGCTCTACCTCCAATGGATGGAGGGCCTCCTCTACGGGATGCTCACCCCAGGCAAGGTGGGCAGCTTCATCCGCGTAAAGCGCCTCTCTGAGCTGACTGGACAGCCGCTCTCCCGCTGCCTCCCCTCAGTCCTCCTCGACAGACTCATCGATCTCATCTCTGTCTTCACGCTCGCCTCCCTGGGAGCCATCGTCTTAGCAGGTGAGTTCTCCTCCCTTGTCATCCCCTCTCTTACCCTCCTCGCCCTTCTCTCCATCGCCACCCTCGTGGTCACCAACAAGAACCTGACAAAGAAGCTCCTCAAGAGGTTCTTCGAAAACCTGGTCCCCGACACCCACAAGGCGGAGCTCCGCTCCTCTTTCCACTCCTTCTACAAGGGGATGCCCTCACCCCGCTCCCTCTTCCCCATCTTTCTCTTCTCCCTCTTCATCTGGGCCTACAACTACTCCCTTCTCTACCTCGTCGCCCTCTCTGTGGGCATAGACCTGCCTTTGCACCTCTTTGTTCTTCTGCCGCCAATCGCCACCCTCGTCGGCCTCATCCCCATCACAGTGGGCGGCTTCGGCACCAGGGAGGCGACACTCGTCGCTCTCTTCTCCCCCTACGGCGTTCCTGCAGACAAGATAGTTGGCATGTCCCTACTAGGCGCAGTTCTACTTGGCTATCTCCCACCCATCATCTTCAACATGATAGAGGTCTTCACATCCAAAAAGGGAAAATAGTTGCTGCAAACTTCACAATAGGCCCCTCTGGGATAGAGATTTAAATCGCCGCCCTTCCCCATCGCCATGCTCTCCAAGGGCGAATCACTGCTCCTCTTCTTCTCTGCCATCGTCGTCCTCTCCTACGCCTTCTACATCTACAGCTATGGTCATCAGCTCCAGATGCTTGAATGTCCACCTAAGAGTGGGAGAGCCAACGACAGCGGCAACTACATAAACTATATGGAGTTTCTGATTGGAGAGGGGGAAGGCGTCTATGAATGGTTCAGGTTTCGCCTTTTTTACCCCCTGCTTACCATCCCTATCTACCTCCTCTTTCCAAGGGAGGAGGCCTTTCTGTTCTTACCCATCCTCTCATCCATCCTCACCCCCCTCGTGATTTTCAAACTCTCCCTCCTCTCAGGCCTCTCCCGCCTCCGCTCCTATCTCGCCTCCATAGTCCTCCTCTTCTCCTCCCTCTTCGCCTTCCACTCTTCTGTGATGCTCGCCAACATTCCAGCCCTCTTCTTCAGTCTCCTCTTTCTTCTCTTCTGGATAAGAGAGAGGAGGGGTGATGAATGGAAGGCTGGCCTCTCCATCCTAGTTTCCCTGCTCACCAGGGAGGCGACATTCACAGTGTTTTTGGCGGCCCTCGCGGCAGACATCATCAGAGGCAGACTGAAAAAGAGGAGGTGGTTTGTACTTCCTTCACTGGCCGCCCTACTGATGGCCCCCTACATATTTTCCTTCCTTGAGTTCCACTACTCAGAGTACCCCCAGGTATATCCTGAGACCAGTCACTTTTTCTTACAAGAGCCTGGAACTTTCTTCGACACACTCCTTCTCTCCTCCGGTCTACTCCTCTTCCCAGCTCTCCTCCGCCTCCGCTCCCTCAAGAAGTCCTCCCCTGACTTCATCTTCCTCCTCGTCTTTCTCTTCAACTGCATGATGCAGGCAGGTTTCATAATGCACAGGCGCTACTGGCTCGCATCGGTCCCCTCCCTCCTCATCCTCGCTTCCAAGGAGCTCGAGGAGAGAACCACCCCCCTCCAGACCTTCATCTTTTTCCTTGTCCTTCTCCTCTTCGACAGGAGCTACTCAGTCATCGCACTGGCCGCCTCAATCATTCTCTAGCCCGAGCTCGACCAGCTTCTTTATTCCCTCTCTCAATGAAATCTTGGCCTTGAACCCGAGCAGCTTCTCAGCCTTCTCCGTGTCTGCCAGCGTCTTCTTGACGTAGTTCTCTATCGGGTTCTCCACGTACTCCGGCTCCACCTCTTTCTTGAGTGCCTCGTTCAGCATCCCTATCATCTTGTTGATGCTGACAGACTTGCCAGTCCCCACGTTGAAGACCTTTCCTCCCGCTCCCTTCCTCATGGCCAGCAGGTTGGCCTCCACCACGTCATCCACGTACGTAAAGTCCCTTGTCTGCTCTCCGTTTCCGTAGACCACAGGCCTCTCCCCCTTCTTGATCTTCCATAGGAACTGGGAGACCATGTTCGCGTATCTCCCCTTCGCCTTTTCATGCGGGCCGTAGACGCTGAAGTATCTCAATCCGACGCTCGGGAAGCCATAGAGTTTCTCGTAAAGCCGAGAGATCTTCTCCCTGAAAAACATGGACAGCTCATACCAGCTCCCCGCCTCGACCTGGGCAGTCTCCTTGTGGGGAGGCTCGACGGAACTGTAGAGAGAGCTCGTCGACGCGTAGACGACTTTCTTCACCCCAACTTTCCTCGCCTCCTCCATCACGTTCATGAAGCCCTGGACGTTGACCTCCATCCCCCTCCTCGGGTCGTCTTTCAGCAGGGGCGCAGACGAGACTGCAGCCTCGTGGAAGACGTAGTCGACGCCCTCCATCACTCTCTTCACAGTCTCCACCTCCAGGACGCTCGCCTTCACGAACTCGACCCTGTTCACGACGCTCGACAGGTTCTCCAGACAGCCGAGAAAGCAGTCGTCCAGGACCACGACCTTTTCCCCCTCCCTCACCAGCCTCTCCACGATGTTGGAGCCGATGAAGCCTGCCCCGCCTGTCACCAAAACTCTCGCCGTCAGACTTTCACCCATTTCATGCTTATCAGACCTACCAGCAGGGTGAACCCGTAGCCGACCACCCTCTCCACTATCAGCGCGCCCGCCACCACAGCCATCTCCACTCCAGAAGATGTCAGCACGGCCAGATAGGCGGCCTCATACCCTCCAGCCCCGCCAGGAAGCATAGTCGCCATTCCCACCAGTATGGAGACGCAGGCCGCAAAGGCGACCTCGACCTGGGAGACGGCACCGCCCAACGCCAGAAGAGTGAAGTGCATCCTCAAGAACTCCACAGACCAGACCAAAACGCCGAGGAGGCAGGAGACGTAGAACTCCTTTCTCTTCCCGAGATTTCTCACAGACTCATAACCCTCCTTCAAGACAGGACCTGCTTTCTCGAGCCGCCTGACCCTCCTGAACACGAAAGAGAAGGGCCTGTAGACTGTTTTGGCGAACCTCCTGCTGACCAGCGCCCCTGCAGCCACCACCATCGCCGCGGCCACCACAGCCACTGGCAGCAGCGAGAAAGTCCCAAACGCGGCGAACCCGTACAAAGCGAACAAGAGTATCAGCCCGAAGTCGGTGAACCTCTCCACGAAGATGGTCGCCATACCCCTCCTCCTCGAGAGGCCGACTTTGTTCTTCAGGCCGTGCGCCCTCAGCAGGTCACCGCTCTTCCCCGGCGTGATGAGGGAGGCAGCCTGCCCTGCCACGAAGATGGGGAAGAGCTCGCCGTAGCCGATTTCCTGCCCCACACCTCTCAGCAATGTCTTCCACCTGTAGTTCCTCAAGAGAAGGGAGGCGAGGCCGAACCCCATTATCACAAGCGAGTTCTCCACGCCAAGCTCGCCGAGCACAGCCCCCACCTTCTGCGGGTCGCTGAACTTGGTCATCGTCGCCAGCACCGCCAGCATCAGCCCCAACGACAGGAAAAGCCACTTCCCGTACTTTCTCATCTCTCCATCATCTCCCTCATCCGTCTCTTGTCATCCCCCGCCGCCCACTTGCCCTCCATCACGTAGCCTGCCAGCTCTTCTTTCTTCACCACCCTCGCAAGCACCTCCCTCTCCAGAGAGCTCGACTCGCCGAGATAGTCGAAGATCCCTGCCTCGAAGACGAAGATCCCAGTGGAGACGAGATAGCTCTCAGCTTTCTCAGGCTTCTCTGTGAAGCCGACCACCTTTCCCCCCTTCAGGTTGATCACGCCGTAGTCCCCAGGACTCCCGCTCGTCGTCAGAGCGACCGTCCCCACGGACTTGGACTTGCGATGGAAGGAGACCAAATCAGTCAAGTCAAAGTCGAAGTAGTTGTCGCCGTAGACCACGAGGAAAGTTTCTTCCCACAGCTCCTCCGCGTCCGCCAACGCCCTCGCAGTCCCTGTCAGCCCCTCTTCCTCCACGTACCCTATCTCCAGCCCGAGGCCGCTCCCGTCCCTGAAGTAGTCCTTCACTTCGTCTCCTATCACAGCCATCGTCACCTTCTCGAAGCCCTGCCTGCTCAGCAGCTCGAGAGTGTGCTGCAGCAGCGGCTTCCCCTCAAGCCTCTTCATGCACTTCTCAGCCTCGCCTGCCAGGACATAGACTGGCGGAAGGCTCCGAGTCAAAGCCTTCTGGAGAAGGACTTCTATCGCGTGCGACCTGTTCCTCACTTTCACCCCGTCAACGAAGTCGTCGACCTCAGAGAGGAGGTCAGAACTTATTGTGATGCTTATTCTCTCCCTCATCTTCTCACCCCAAAGTATTTATTACCTCCTCACACGACATCACACAATTCCCTTTAAATGCGTAACCCGTGATGACAAGATGAAAGTAGTTATGCTGGCAGGCGGCAGGGCCAACGAGCTGAGGCCGCTCACAGAGGACAGGCCCTCCACGCTCCTGCCGATACTGAACGTGCCCATCCTGAAGGGCCTCATCGAGGCCCTGCCGGAGGAGACAAACGAGATCTTCATCGCCGCGGGCTTCGGAGGGCGGAAGATAGAGGAGTTCGTGGAGGGCGAGGAGTTCGACGTCCCCATCCACGTCAGCAAGGAGAAGCGGCCTCTCGGGACCGCCGGCGCCATCAAGTCGTTCGACGAGCACCTCGACGAGACATTCCTCGTCGTCAACGCCGACATGGTGACCACCATGAAGATCTCTCCCATGATAGAGTTCCACAAACAGCACGGCGGCCAGATAACCTGCGCCCTCCACGAGCACCCCAACCCCCTCAACTTCGGCATCTTCGGCCTCGACGACGACGGGAAGGTGATCCGCTACCTGGAGAAGCCGAAGCCCGACCAGGTCTTCTCCACCCTCGTCAACGCAGGCATCTACATCTTCGAGCCGAAGCCGATGGAGTTCGTCCCAAGCCGCTCTTTCGCCGCCCTCCCGGAGCTCTTCACCCGCCTCATCCGCAGGAAGTCGATAGAGGTCTACGGCTACCCCTTCAGGGAGTACTGGGCAGAGATAGGGACGCCTGTAAAGTACTTGAGGGCCCACATCCAGCTCCTCAACCGCTCCATGGAGTTCGACATCAACGACGCCGACATAGTCTTCAAGAGGGCGCGCCTCATACCGCCAATGATAGTGGGCGACGGCAGCAGGGTGGAGGAGGCCATAATCGGTCCTGACGTCACCATAGGCGCCGACTGCACAGTCCGCTCCGACGCAAAGGTCCAGCGCTCAGTCCTCATGGACGGCGCCCAGATAGGGGAGAGGTCGATGGTCAGGAACTCAATCCTCGGCGAGGGAGTCAAGATAGAGGAGGGCTGCCTCGTGGAGGGCGCAGTCCTCGGAGACAACTGCATAATCCGCAAGGGCGTCAAAGTCGCGGAGGGCGCGAGGGTCTGGCCCAAGAGGAAGGTCCGCTACCAGGACGTCCACGAGGGAGAACTCTACGGAGGCGAACTTTAGATGTTCCGCGGCTACGACGTCAGGGAAAAGTTCCCCAAGCTCTCCCCCTCAGTGGTGGCAGAGATAGGCGCCGCCTTCTCCAACTTCGCAGGCTCCTCCCCCATAGTCCTCGGGAGGGACCTCCGCCTCACCTCCCCCCTCCTCTCACAGGCCTTCGCCTCAGGCGCCAAGGCCGCGGGCTCAGAGGTCATAGACCTCGGCTCTGTCACCACCCCCCTCCTCTCCTACGGAGCCCTCACGGCAGGAGCTTTCGGCGCCATGATCTCCGCCTCCCACAACCCCCCGAACTTCAACGGCATAAAGTTCGTGAAAAAGGACGGCACAGACGTCTCCTCAAGCGAACTCGAGAAGATAGAGAAGCTCTCCTCCTCTCCCTCCTACGCCTCGTGGGACGGCGTGGGCAGCGAGAAGTCGATGGACGTCACCAAGAGCTACATAAGCCACATCTCCCCCCCTTCCCTTTCCCTCAAAGTCGCCCTCGACCCAGGCAACGGCTCTGCCTGCAACCTGGCGAGGAAAGTCTTCGAGAAGATGGGCTGTGAAGTTGTGGAGGTCAACGGCGAGCCGGACGGCACATTCCCCGGCAGGGGCGGCGAGCCGACACCCGACAACACAGCTCCACTCCAAAAACTCTCCAAGGAGTGCGACTTCGGAGTCGCCTTCGACGGAGACGCGGACAGGGCCTTCTTCATCGACGACAACGGCAAGCCGATCCGCGCCGACTATGTCCTCCTCCTCCTCGGCCAGGGAAAGAGGGTGGCCGCCACAGTGAACTGCACCTCCCTCCTAGAAAAATACATGGAGGTCACCCGCTGCAAGATAGGGAGGACGTTCATCACAGAGAAGCTCCGCGAAGACCCCTCCCTCGAGATGGCAGGCGAGTGGAGCGGCCACTTCTGGTTCAGAGAGAAGTTCCTCTTCTCTGACGGCATCCTCGCCGCAGTGAAGCTTGCAGAGCACCTCTCCTCCCAAGAAAAGTCCTTCTCCTCTCTTTTCTCCCAATTCCCAGAGACGTTCGTCCACCACACAAAGGTCTCCTGCCCAGAGGAGAAGAAGCTCTCCCTTGTCTCAGCACTCCAAGAGCGCTTTCCGGACGCCGACTCCACAGACGGCGTCAAGCTCTCCAAGGAGGACGGCTGGGTCCTTGTCAGGAAGAGCAACACAGAGCCCATCCTCCGCGTCTCCGCGGAGGCGCCCTCAAAGGCGGAGGCGGAGAAGAGAGCTGAGAAGTACGCTTCCCTGGTCGAAAACGAGCTGAAAAGTTTATAAGCCACCCCCACGCACTTCTCCCGGGATAGTCATGGCTGAGAAAGAGAGGAAGCATTCCAGGACGGTTATAAGCAAGACAGTTGTAAGCAAGGAGGGCAGGAAGTTCGGCGAAGTTGGAGACATCCGATTCGACCCGCGCACGGGCGAGCTGATAGACGTCCTCGTTGCCAGGCCAACAGACTACGCCAAGAACCTGGTGACAGCGGACAAGAGCGGCGTCCTGAAGATACCCTTCTCAGCGGTCGTCTCGATTGGCGACTTCCTCATCGTGAGCGAAGAGGACATAGTCTAGAGAAGAGCAGAACCTACGAGAGCTCCAGTGATGCTCGCTATGAAGTTGACAGAGTGATTGTCGAGCCACCCCTTTCTCTCAAGAGTCGCCCCCAAGAGCGAGTCGACGTTGGTTCCAACGAAGCCGCTGACCAGCGAGACTGCGACCAGCTCAGGCCCCCCGAAACCGAGCGCAAAGGCGGCCACGCCGAGGAGCAGGGATATCCCTATTGAGACAGCCTCGCCGAGCGGCGAGATCGCACCGTTGGTCCCAGCCGGAACCAACCTCCAGTTGGTTATCATCTTCGGCCACTGAGGCGAGAGGGAGCCGAGCTCGCTGGCCACAGTGTCGGCGCTGACGGCGGAGATCGCCCCGAGATAGCCGCCGAAATCCCCCCTGACAGCAGCCACCAAAGCAACGAAGCCGTTGGCGAAGACGTTCCTGAAACCCCTCTCCTTGTGTCTCTTCTTCCTCGCCCTCCTCCCTATCTTCGTCGCCACCACCCCTGCCAGAACAAAGAAGGAGAGCAGCCAGACCCAGTCGACGCCCTGGCCGTACCAGATTATGTAAGTCAGCGCAGCCCCCGAGACAGAGCCCTCCACGTCGAAGGCGCCGAGGCCGTAGAGGACCACGGCCAGCAGTATGCACCAGCCGAGCATCAAACCGGCTTCCCCCCCTCTGTGTGGGGCGAGAACCAGTCGAGGTGCTTTCGTGAAAACGACACACTGATAGCGCCGAGAGGCGACTCCCCTTCGTTTTCGCAGAGCGCTATCCTCCCTGCGAAGGCTGCCTGCTTGTTGAGGAGCAGTGTCATCCCCCCTTTCCGGAGCCTCGACCTGACGCTCTCCAGTATCCTCCTGCTCCAGACCATCTCCCTCAAGTTCTCAAGCGACTCCCTCTTCTTGCTCTCCACCACCAACCTCCCCTCCCTCTCCACGACCTCCTCCCCAGGAAACAGGTTCTCAAGCGCCTTCCTCACGCTCTCCCCGCTCTCAGTCCCCCTCACTTCAGCTTCCGCCTTCACTCCAAGCCAACCTTTATTTGCTTTAAATTGGTTGGCGATTCATGAGGGCCTTCGTCTGCGTCGACGTCCCAGACCTCCCAGGCCTTCCTGAGATGAGAAAAAAGCTGGACGGCAAGGGCAGAGTGGTCTCTCCAGAGCTCTACCACGTCAACATCAAGTTTCTGGGCGAGATAACGGAGAAGCAGGCAGAGAAAGTCCTCTCAGCCCTCAAGTCGCTCTCAAGGGAGTTCCAGCCGTTCGAGACATCTTTCCAGGGCATAGGCCAGTTCCCGCCGAAAGGCAGACCACGGGTCCTCTACGTCCCCGTCCACTCCCCCCAGCTCGAAAAGATGGCAAAGAAACTTGAGGAGACGCTCGCAGAAGAGGGCTTCGAGAAAGAGAAGCGAAAATACGTCCCCCACCTCACAATCTGCCGCCTCAAGTCCGGCAGCCCCGAGCTTCCCCCCCTCGAAAAAATAACGGTGAGCATAAATAATGTGGAGCTCAAGAGAAGTATATTAACCCCTGAGGGCCCTATATACAAGACAGTAGGCGAGGAGAAACTCTAATGGCGGATCAGACCTACCCGACTCAACAACCGCAGCAGCAGGCAGGAGGCTACGACAGCTACTACGCCCAGCGCCAGTACCAGTACGGCTACCAGCAGCCGCCTCCCCAGGAGGAGGGCCAGAACCTCCAGCCGGTCTACATAGGGCTCGGACTCATAGCGGTCGTCGCAATCATCTCCATAGCACTCCTCGTCTTCGGAGGCGGAGGGGAGGAGCGCTTTGACCCCGCCCTTGCAGAGGTAGGACCGAGCGAGGAGGCGAGAGTGCTCGTCTACTGCGACAGAACCTGCGACGAGGACAGGATAGAGGGTCTGGGCGGCACCATACTCGCGAGGTTCGAGAACGAGGACGCAGTCCTCATAGTGATAGAGGGCGCCCAGATAGAGGAGCTCCTCGACGAAAACTGGGTCAAGAGGCTCGCAAAGCCGCTCTAGCGGTAGATGCTTGGGATGTTGTCCCCCGTCCCCTCTCCGAGAGTCCTTCTCGTCTGCTCCATCAGCTTGGACATCTTCTCCTCTATCTTGTCGCTGGTCTCCCTCAGCGGCTTGACGTCGAGCTTGATGCCCAAGTCATCCGTGAGGACGTCCAGCGCCTTTGCCGCCGCCCCCGCATCAGGATACTCGAGGTGGGCGTCGGCCAGGAAGCCGTAGGAGGGGATGTTCTTCTCGTAGCACTCCATCAAGAGCAGTCCGAAGACCCCTGTCAGGAACCCCAGCTTCACCGGCTCCACCTTCTTTTTCTTCAGCTCCTTCAGCTTCTTCTCCATGGGCGAGACTGAGTAGACTTTCGGCTCTATCTCCTCCCTCTCCTCGTGCGCTATCCCCCCGAGAGAGATGACTTTCTTCGCTGAGTGCTGCTGGGCCCACTCCGCTATCACCCTCGCCACTTCGTAGGAGAGCGGCTGGGGAACAGCAGTGTCGCTCACTATCACCACGAACTCCTCGTTGGCGTAGAGCCTGATGGGCGACTTTGGGATGCCCTCCTTGACCAGCGTGATCGGCGGAAAGCCGTCCGACTTGATGAAGCCGATCTCCTTCATCTCCATCTTGTTGGCGAGGTACTCAGTCGCTATCGCGCCCACGAGCCCGACGCTCGGGAAGCCCTCGATGATGATGGGCTCCTTCAGCTTGACGAACTCCTTCTCTACTATCTCGACCTTCATACCCTTCCCAACCGCTCAAGCATTATATAACTCCCCCGCCTCCCCGCCCCATGGACAGGGACCTCCTTGAGAGGGTGAAAGAGGCCCTCAGAGAGAGTGAGATCGACGCCTGGCTCGTCTCCTCCTCTGAGACCGTCACAGACCCCCACCTCTCCTGGCTGCTCGGCGAGCCCCTCCCCTTCCGAAACCTTCTTTTCGTCCCGGCAGAAGGCGACCCCTTCGTCGTCCTCTCCTCTCTCGACGCGCCGCTCGTGGAGATGGAGAAGAGAGTCTTCTCCAAGAGGGGGGACCTGAAAGGGATACTCTCCTCCCTCCCCTACAGCAGTGTCGCCCTCGACTTCTCTCAGCATGGCATAGACGGCCTCACGCACACCGACTTCCTCTTCCTCGAGAAGCACCTCTCCGCCGACCTCCTCCCAGCCGACTTCCTCGTCTCCGTCCGCTCCGTCAAGACAAGAGCCCAGCTGAAGAGCCACAGAAAGGCCTGCAAGAAGACGCTCTCCGCCCTAGCAGAGCTCCCCTCTCTCCTCTCGCCAGGCGCCACTGAGCTCTCCATCAGAGACGCCCTCGACGCCCTCCTGGGCGACCCAGCCTTCCCCACAATAGTCGCCTCAGGACCCAACACTGCCTCGCCCCACCACACCCCCTCCCCGAGAAAGCTGAGGGAAGGCGAGCCCCTCCTGGTGGACTTGGGCGCTCGAGTGGACTGTTGCTGCGCCGACATCACTAGGACCTTTTTCATCGGCGACCCGCCCAAGAAGGTCGACGACCTCTACCTCAAAGTCCGCTCCGCCCTCGAACTCCTCGTCTCCAAGGCAAGACCTGGCGCCAAGACAAGCGAGATAGCTGAGGCGGTCCCATTCGAGATGGTCCACCTCGCCGCCCACTCAATCGGTCTCCAGCCCCACGACGTCGGCCTCTCCTTCACCAAAGACTCGGACGACGTCCTGGAGGAGGGCAACGTCCTCGCCGTCGAGCCAGCCCTCTACGCCGACATCGGAATCAGGATAGAGGACGACCTCCACGTCTCCAAGAGTCCGGAGCTGATGAGCGACGCTCCCCAGAAGCTCCCTAGGCTGAAACTGTGACTCCGTCGAAGCAGACGTGGGGCGCGACAGCTGCCAGTGTGTGGCCAGAAGCGACCTCCGCCTCTCTCCCCACCGCCGCGACTTTCTTGATGATCTCAAGGACGTTCCCGCTGACGTTCCCGCCCTTGATCGGCCTCCCCAGCTCTCCCCCCTCTATTGTGAAGCCCCTCCTGATCTCGCTCCCGAAGCCGCCGCTCATCTCGTCCGGGTTGAGCCAGGAGCACTCCTCCACGAAAACTCCCTCGCCCACCTCCTCCAAGATCTCATCCAAGCTCTTCTTCCCGCTCTCCACCACCAGGTTCCTCCCAGCCAGCGACGGCGGGACCTGATACGAGTTGTCCGGCCCCCCAAGCCTCGGCCACCTGGAGGCGTTGCCGCTGCTGCCGAGGCCTGTCAGCTCTCCGTAGAGCAGGTCGTTTATCCTCTCCCTGAAAATTCCCCTCTCCACGAGCTTCCTTTTTTCGCAGGCCACCCCCTCCCCGTCGAAGGGAGAGGAGAGTATACCGAAGGGGTAGAGGCCGTCGTCGAGCAGTGTCAGCTTCTCGTCCGCCACCACCTCCCCCTCCCCGAAGGCGGTCTTCCCTGTGTGGAGGGCCTCCCCGCTGGAGTGGAAACCGATCACTGGCCAGAGCAGGTCGCAGACCAGCTGGGGAGAGAAGACCACTTCCCCCACGGACGGGGAAGGCGGCCTCGCGCCGAGAGTTCTCTCCGCCCCCTTCAAGATCTTCTTGATCTCCCCGTCTCCCACCCTCTTCCTCGACCACTTGACCACGAAGACCTCGCCGACGTCGCTCCCCCTCCCCACCTTCAGGCTTGTCTCGAACCTGAACAATTTTTCTTTCTTCTCCACGTCCAGCCCCTCAGAGTTGGAGAGGTGAGTTTTCAAAGTGTAGATCCTCACCTTGGAGAACGTCGGCACCACGGAGGCCTCCCCCGCCATCGAGACGAAGCTCTCAGCGAAATCGTCCAGGAACTCCCTCTCCAGCTCCGGGTCGAAGACTTTCACTTTCCCCTTCTCACAATCAGAAGGCAGCTCCACTTCCGGCCTTCTGTTCAGCTCCGCCAACTTTTTCGCCCTGCTCCAGTCCACTTCGCCCGTCCCGCTCGCGAAGCCCACGCCCTTCCCGAAGACTCGCAGGCCCCATCCCCTCTCCTCTGACTCCAGGAAGGAGTCGACCTTTCTGTTCCTCAGCTGGATCTCCTCTATCCTCCCCTCCACCCTGAACAGTTCGTGCTTCATCCCTGGCTCACCGTCAGTTCCCTCACCCTGAGATGGACGCCGCCCGTCCCTGCGTGGACGAAGTCCTCTGTCCCCTTCCCGCAGGAGCCGATGTTGATCCTGAAACCCCTCTCGTTCTCCACTGCGTCTATGCTCCCAAACAGGTCCACTATGTTCCCTGATATGGCGACCCTGCTCACCCTCTCTCTTCTCTCCCCGTCTCTCACTATCCAGCCCTTCTTGCTGGTGCACTGGAGCCCACCACCCAGCGGGTCCTCCATCCCGAACATGTTCTTCTCAAGTATCATCCCCTCCTTCACCTCCCCGACCATCTCCTCCAGCTCCCAGCTCCCCGGGGTGAAGAATGTGTTGGTCATCCTGACGAACCTCTTTGTCTTGAAGCTCTCCGTCCTTGAGTTCGCAGTCAGCTCCGCCCCCAGCTCCGCCGCGGTCACCCTGTCGTGGAGCAGGCTCTTGAAGACTCCCCCCTCCATCAGGACTGTCTCGCTCGCCTTCACACCATCGTCGTCGAAGAACAGGTTGGCCCATCCCCCATCTGCCACGGAGCTGTCGACCACGCCGACCTCCTCCCCAGCCAGCCTCTCCCCGAGCAGGGGCGCGAGGAACGACCTCTCCCTCATCACCTGGTCAGCCTCGGTCCCGTGGCCAAAAGTCTCGTGAGCCAGCACCCCTGCCACGTCGCCGTCCAATACTGCAGTCACCCTCCCACTCAGGGGCTTGACCGCCTCCAGCAGTCCCACGGAGCTCTCCGCGCACTCTCTCACACTCTCCACAGTCACTCCGTCCAGTCTCTCGGAGCCCCCCACTCCCCCCTCAACAAGATAGTCATAGTCGATCCTCCCCCTCCCCTTCGCTATCGGCTTGCAGACGAAGCTGACCCTCGGTATCGCCTGCCTCAGCTCGCTCCCCTCGCTGGTCAGCAGGACTCTCTCCATGAAGTGGGAGCTCATCCGCGTCTTCACGTCCACTATCCCCTCAATCTCTGCGGCGGCAAAGAGCTCCCTCACTCTCTCCAGCACCTCCCCGACCTCCATCTTCCTGGCCTTCACCTCCTCGTCGCACTCCCACGGCTCCACGGTCTTGATCTTCAGCCTCCCCTTCTCAGGCCTCAGCTTCTTGGCCAGCCCCAAGATCGACTTCCTGCCCAAGTCAGACGAGCTCGCATACCTCCACTCCCCGCCGTTGAAAGCCCTCAAGCAGACCCCAGCCGCCTCCGGCGAGAGAACCCTCTCCTCAACGCTGTTCTTGCTGACGTGGACTGCCCTCCTGTAGTCGAGCAGTGCGTCCGCGTAGAGGGCATCAACCCTCTCAAGCGCAGACCTCATCGCCTCCCTCACGTCCTCGCGCTCTGCCCGCTCCATGGCCAGAGCTTCCTTCACACGTATAAAACAGCTACGACATGACGTTCCCAGTCTTCAAGACCTCGACGCTGCTCACTCCCTCCACCTTCTCCATCTCTTCCATGATAGTGTCGATCCCCTCCTCGTCGGAGACCTTGATTGTCACCTCAAGCGCCTTCAGGCCGAAGGCGATCTCCTTGATCTCTGTCTTGAACTCGCCGTGGGTTATCTTCTCCTCGACCTTCCCTTTCAGCTCGTCGATGTCGACCTCCGTCCCTTCAGGCATCACCCTGACGAGAGAGATAACTGCCCCCATCTAGGGACCCTCGAAACCGCACTTGGGGCACTCGTAGCCGACCGCCCCCTCCCTGCACTTCGCGCACCTGTTGATTGTGACCTCCCCGCAGTTGGGGCAGGGGAAGCTGGTCGCCTCTTTCATGAAAGTGATGTCCAGCCCGCAGCTGGTGCATTTCTTCTTCTCCATCGCCAAGGGCCGAGGCCGCCTCTTTATAACTCTGACGCCAAGAGGTTGATGTAACCTCACACCTGCCCTATCTTCGCCCAGAGGGCTCGATAGGCCGAGGCCAAGAGTCTATTCTAACGCAGACGAGCCGAGCTCGTCGCGTCCCACGAAAGATTTCGTGTGGACCTCACACGTGTGCCACACTCGCTCCGCTCGGTGGCACGAAAAGAAAAGCGGAGTGGGCCCGCGGGGATTTTCCGGCACGGTCAAGACTCCTGTGCGAGTGGGTACCATCTCGTGCCTTTTGAACCCCGGCCTGATCCTCCGCAGGGATCCGTTCTGTCCAAGCTATACTACGGGCCCTCCCTCCGGGGCCCTCCGCGGAGTTAAATTAGTTGCGGGGGACCTTCCTGCCCCTTTCCACTCTCCCTCTCGAAAGGAGGGGAGTGGGCCCGCCGGGATTTGAACCCAGGCCTGATCCTCCGGAGGGATCCGTTCTGTCCAAGCTATACTACGGGCCCGTCCCAGCCCCTCCGCGTCCAATTAAACCCTTTGCGCCGAACAGAAACCCTTAAAAACAGTCCTCACACTCCTTCCCTGCTACCTTTTAGGTGCAGATTGATGGAATATCTAAAACAGGTCAGAGAAGCCAAGGAGGCCATCCGAACGGGAACTACCACGGTCGGTGTTGTCTGCAGGGACGGAGTTGTCATCGCCGCGGACAGGCAGGCCACCATGGGATACGTTGAGTCGAGATATGAGAAGAAGGTCCACCAGATCTCCCCGAACATGGGAGTCACAATCAGCGGCCTCGTTGGCGATCTGCAGGCGCTTGTCCGCATCATGAGGGCGGAGATCCGCCTCTACGAGATGAGGAACGGCGAGATGACAGTCAACGCCGCAGCCACGCTGCTGGCCAACATACTCCATTCACACCGCTACTACCCCTACATCGCCATGATGCTCCTCGGAGGCATGGACGAGAGGGGACCTGGACTCTTCTCCATCGACCCCGCGGGCGGCAGGTCGAGCGGCGAGAAGTACTTCGCCACGGGCAGCGGTTCGCCGGTAGCAATGGGCGTGCTGGAGAGCGGCTACGAAGAGAAGGTCACAATTGACAAGGCGAAGGAGCTGGCGGTGAAGGCCCTCCAAGCTGCCAGGGAGAGAGACGTCTACACTGGTGGCAAGGGCTTCGACATCGTGGTTATCGACGAGAAGGGCTACCACCGGACAGAGAGCAACTGAAGCTGACTTTCAATGGAAAAGCATGAATCGATAGACTTCCTTATAGGGGAGCTCCCCAAGGACGCCAAGATTTCCGACTGGAGATTCGACGGTGCCAACATCCTCCTCTTCACCGAGTCCCCCTCATTCTTCCTCCACTCCGGCGACACCATCAGGAAGATGGCCAAGAAGCTGAAGAAGAGGATAGAGGTCAGGGCAGACAAGTCCCTCCTCACCCCCGCGGAGAAGGCGGAGAAGAAGATAAGGTCGATAGTCACGGAAGAGGCAGGCCTCGACTCGCTCGACTTCGACAGGGCGGGCTGCCAGGTTCTCGTCGAGGCTGAAAAGCCGGGCATGGTGATAGGGAAGAACGGCGAGACGCTCCAGGAGATCAAGCAGGAGACCCACTGGACGCCTGACGTCTTCCGGACCCCGCCAATGAAGAGCGACATCATAAGGACCATCCGCAACACCCTCATAGAGAACAGCGACGACAGGGCAGACTTCCTCCACAACGTGGGGAAGAGGGTCTACATGGAGGGCAAGGACCCTGACTGGGTGAGGATCTCATTCCTGGGCGGCGCGAGGGAGGTTGGCCGCTCCTGCCTCCTCGTCCAGACGCCCGAGTCCCGCGTAATGCTCGACTGCGGCGTCAACGTGGCCAACGACTCCAAGGCCTACCCCTACGTCACCGCTCCCGAGTTCAACATACAGAAGCTCGACGCAGTGGTCGTGACCCACGCCCACCTCGACCACTCAGGCTTCGTCCCCTACCTCTACAAGTACGGCTACCGCGGCCCGGTCTACACCACCGCCCCCACCCGCGCCCTGATGGCCCTCCTCCAGCTCGACTACATCGACGTCCTCTTCAAGGAGGGCAAGGACGCCATCTACTCGAGCAGGGACATCCGCGAGGAGATACTGAGGACCATAGTGATCGACTACGGCGTCGTCACCGACATAACGCCAGACATCCGCCTCACACTCTACAACGCGGGCCACATCATCGGCTCCGCCCTCACCCACCTCCACATCGGGGAGGGCGTCCACAACCTCGTCTACACCGGCGACATCAAAGTCGACCGCACGATGACACTCGAGCCTGCCAACAACAAGTTTCCGCGCGTCGAGACCCTCATCACTGAGTCGACCTACGGCGGCTCCAAGGACGTCCAGAGGAAGAGGGAGAAGGCCGACCAGGAGATGGTCGACGTGATAAAGACCACAATCGGCAGGGGAGGGAAGGTCCTCATCCCGGTCCTCGGCGTCGGCCGCTCGCAGGAGCTGATGCTCCTCCTGGAGGAGAAGTTCCGCCAGGGCGAGCTGAAGGACATCCCAGTCTACCTCGACGGGATGATGTGGGACGCCACTGCAATCCACACCACCTACCCGGAGTTCCTCTCCAAGGAGGTCAAGAAGCAGATCTTCAGGAGGGACCACAACCCGCTGATGGCAGACTGCTTCAAGCGGGTCGGCAGCCAGAAGGAGAGGGACCAAATTGTGGAGGGCGGACCGTGCGTCATCATGGCGACCAGCGGCATGCTCGTCGGCGGCTCGTCTGTCCAGTACCTCCAGCGCCTCTGCGACGAACGGCGCAACGCCCTCGTCTTCATCAACTACCAGGGCGAGGGCTCCCTGGGAAAGAGGATACAGAAAGGCTGGAGGGAGATCCCCATCACTGACAAGAAGGGCCACAGGCATGTGGCCAAGATAAACCTCTCTGTCCACACAATCTCCGGCTTCTCGGCCCACGCCTCCAGGAAGGAGCTGATGAAGTTCGTCGGCAAGATGTCGCCGCGCCCGCGCAGGGTGATAGTGGACCACGGCGAGACCTCCAAGTGCATCGACCTGACCCGCTCCCTCCACCGCAAGTACAGGATGGAGACCATCTGCCCCAAGAACCTCGAGACCATCCGCGTCCACTAAAAGCCTATTAACATCCTCTTCCTTCCCCTCTTATGGAGATAGTCCCTCAGTTCGCGGGGAGCGACTGGCTCTTCATGGCACTGGTCGCCGAGTCCCTGGGGAAGGGCCACGTCGACCTCACGCCGCACACGGTCTCCAACTGGCTCGACCTCTTCTCCAACGCCTGGATACTCCCCGACGCCCTCCGCAACAAGACGTCCGACTCGTTCGCCCGCCGCGCACTCAGCGTCTACAAGGGGAGGAAGAAGTTCGACGCCATGACCATAGGCCCGCCCTCCGGCTCCCTCGCCCACATCTCCTCGCTCCTCGGCGCGCCCTACCTTGCCAGCGAGTTCTGGATCCTCGACCTTTCGCCGATCAGCGCCCAGGCCCACGACAGGATGGAGCCATTCCTCAAGAGGTGCATGGCGATGAGGGACTACTTCTTCGAGAAGGAGAAGGGCGCCGACGCCGTCCTCCACTACGACCCAGTCCACAACCGCTCCCTCGACCGCCTCTTCTCCAACTTCGAGGCGAAGATGGGCGCCCTCCCCCCCGCGTACGAGGAGTTCATCCTCTCCCGCCTCAAGAAGAGGGGCTTCCTCCTCCTCAACAACTGCCAATACAGGTGGCCGCAGTACGTCCTTGACGACAGGACGCGCATCCAGATAGGCGGCTACGGAGGCATCTCTCCCCTCGAGTACCAGACAGGCTCTGAGAGGATCGACAGCTGGCTGGAGTCGCAGGGCTCCTCCCACCGCGGCGGATGGACCCTCGACCTCCCCACCACCGACGGCTCCGAGACTGAGTGGGGGATCACCTCCCGCTTCATCTCCTCCCTCACAGAGTTCTGCGACTCCAACGACATCACACTCTACTCCCTCAACTCCTCCCATCCCTATGGCCTCTCGGAGCCCCTCCTCTCCCTCTACGAGGGCAGGACGCTCTTCGTCGACTGCTACTGGAACACGTCGCCCCGGTTCTCCCTCCACGGCCACCCCACGCTCTGGTCTCCCTACTCCGACGAGCAGTCGCTGAAGCTCTGCGAGAAGACGCTCTCCAAGTTCGACTTCTCCCGCTACTATCTCTCCCTCTATCCCGCTGAGGGGCCCGACATCCCCTCCGCCAAGAGCTGGAAGGCGATCTTCCCCGAGGAGCCAAAGCTCCTCGCCGCGCAGGAGCTCCCCATAAAGGAGAAGCTCCCCGCCCTCTCCTCCATAGTCGACTACAGGAGGAGGATACGCCGCTTCAAGATGGGGGAACCCCTTGAACTCCCCCCAGACCGCCTCCTCGACGCCCTGGACGCCAAGCTTATCTCCTGAAAGGGGAAAGGTTTTATCTCCGCCCTCCCAACTCTCCCCATGGACTTAAGGCAGGCCAAGGGAGTCCTGGGGGGCGCCCTCCTCTCTTTCTCGGCGCTCTCTGCGTTCTCCTCCTCTAACCTTATCTCCGTGACCGGCCTCCTGGTCGGTACACTGGTGGTGGCAGATTGTTTGACCTATTCGATGAGATAGCGCCGGGAGCTGAGGCTTCCGAGCAGGAGTTCGTTTCCTCCCAGCGGGAGCACCTGAAAGCAGAGGTCTACGAGGCCGCCTCCCCTGTCAGGGCAGTCTCCATCCCCTCGAGCCCCCTCTCCTACAAGCGCGTCCTCCCAGTCCTCTTCGGCATCGGCGCAGGGGTTGTGGCCCACTCCTCCCTCCCCTCAGTTTTCCCGCCGCTCTTGATCTTCTCTCTCCTCTCCCTCTACCGCCGCTAGTCTTCGACTTTCTCCAGCTCGTAGCTGCCTTTTGCTTTTCTGTGGCCCCTCGCCAACACCTGTGGCGTCTCGAAGAGGGCGACCACGAAGAGACCGAGTCCTGCAGCCCAGACAACAGCCTCCACCAACCCCTCAGTCAGCCCGAGAATCGGCAGCGTGAAGACCCCCACTGCCAGCACGGCGAGGAAGATCCCCACCCCCTTGAGCCAGTTCATATGTTGCTCCTCCTCATCTTCGAGATGCCCTTCCCTATCTTCCCGATATTCACGCCGCCACCGCCGCTCTTCACCACTCTCGGCTTCAGCATCCTCCTGGTCATCGACTGGACAATCACCTTTCCCGGCCCCTTCATCCTGGCGAAGAAGAGTCCCTCTCCGCCGAAGAGGGCGGACTTGATGCTCCCCACGTACTCTATGTCGAAGTCGACTTTGGGGGAGAAACCGACCACGTGGCCCGTGTCCACGTCCAGGACCTCCCCGCTTTTCAAGTCATACTCAAGAAGGTCTCCCGCGGCGTGGGCGAAGACTTCAGCCGGTCCCGACAGCTTCTGGAGGACAATTCCCTGCCCCCCGAAGACCCCTGCCCTCGCTCTCTTCACCACCTGGAACTCTATCTTCACCCCCGGCGTCCCGCAGAGGAAAGAGCCCCTCTGGAGGAAGAACTCTTCGCTTGAGCCCAGCTCTATCCTCTTTATCTTCCCGGGCAGGTCGCCGCCGAAGCCGACCAGCCCCTTCCCGTCGCTCCTGAACTCGACAAGGAAGAGCTCCTCGCCGCCGAACATCCTCTTCAGCCCCGCCATCACCCCGCCCGTGATCTCTGTCTTCATCTCCACGTTCCCGCTCTTGTAGACGAAAGTCCCGGGGTCTGCCACGACGCTCTCGTTCTCCAGCTGTACGTTGACCACCTGGAGGTTGTCGCCCAGTATCTTGTGATCCATGCACCTCTTCGTTTCCTCACACATATAACTCTGACTTTCCCATTTTTCCCATGGTCCCCATCGACGAGATAATGAAGCTGAAGACGCTGGAGAGGGCTGGCTGGGTGAGAAAAGGCGTCCCCGACCCGGAGAGCGTCGCCGACCACTCCTTCTCCACCGCCCTCCTCGCCTTCTTTTTCTGCCCTCCCAACCTCGACAGGGGGAAGGCGGTCTCCATGGCACTCCTCCACGACCTGCCCGAGGCGAGGATAGGGGACATCACGCCGCACGACTCAGTCCCCCTCGAGAAGAAGGCGAGCATGGAGCGGAAGGCCATCCTAGAGATCACTTCAGACCCGGACGCCCTCTCCCTCTTCAACGAGTTCCTCGCGCAGGAGAGCGGGGAGGCGAAGTTCGTTTTGCAGGTCGACAAGCTGGAGATGGCGCTGCAGGCAAAACGCTACGCGGGACAGGGCCTCCTCGGAGAAAACGGACTGGAGGAGTTCTTGGACAACGCCCTTGAAGTCTTGCGCGGCACCCCTTTCGAGCGCCTAGCCACTCCGGACTAAAGCTCTTCCTTGATTGCCCCGACAACGGTCTTCCTGTTCTTGTTCTTCTTCTCGTGCTGGAGAAGCTTCTTCAGCTCGGCCTTGCTGAACTTGCCCGCCTTGACGGCCTTGATGGTCGGCCTGGCGTTCTTGTCGAAGAACTTCTCGACATTGCCGCCCTTCTCCTCTCTCTTCTCCTTCTTCTTCAAAGGCTTCTCGCCCTTGCTGGTGTTCATCCCCAGCAGCTTGTAGACAAAGCAGTGGCCCGTCACCGCGGTCCAGATCAGTATGAAGGCTATTATGTAGAGCGCCCAGCGCGTCATTGCCTCCGTGGCGATGTACCCGAAGTAAAGCGCCGCTATGCTCAGAACCAGTCTTACGGAAGCGTCAAAGCTACCTACGTTTTTCATGCTCCTACTGCCGCACCCCCCACTATAAATTTCTTTACCTAAATTCGGTCTCTATGGCGGCCAGATAGGCGGGCCGGGTAATCAAGTACCCCGCCCCCTCCGTCAGGAGAGAAGTGATTGCGAAGCCGCGGAGCGAGCCGAGAGAGGCGAACATCAAGGGCACCATCGCAGTCAGGCTCGTCCCGAAGGAGGCGAAGAGTATCCTGCCCGCCTTCTTCAGCTTCTCCTTGAGGGGGAGCTTCCTCTCCTTCTCCAGCTCGCCCTTCATCACCTGGTCGGTTATCACCAGCTGCTGGTTCACGGAGATCCCGAGGCCCACTATCAGTCCCGCTATGCTCGGCAGGTCGAACTGCCAGTTGATTGTCGCCGCTATCCCCAGCACGAGCAGCGCGTCGCAGAGCGTCGTCGCCAGGATCATGGCGGTCACACTCTCCTTCCTGTAGTGCCACCAGACCATTATCCCCGTCATCGCGAAGATTGCCGCACCTGCAGCCAGTATCTGGTCGATGAAGGCCCGTCCGAGCCTCGCGGAGACTGTGTCCATGCTGAGCACCTCCAGCTTTATGGGGAGCGCACCCGACTGGAGTATCGCCTTCATCCTGTTGAGCTGGTCCTGCGCCTCCTTTCTCGTGGCCGCAGTCCCAGTGATCACCGGGTTGTCGATCACCTTCCCCTTGAGGTCGGCAGAGATCTGGAGCGAGTCCACCAGCTGGTCGTCGACGTAGAGCTCCATGGGCGCCGATAGGTGGCGTCCGTCCATGGAGATTGTCAAGTTGTCTGTCGCCCTGGCAAGCCTCCTCTGCGCCTCCGGCTCCGTTATCAGCAGCGGAAGGACATAAGTGTAGCCCTGCCCGCCCTCCGCCGACCTTATGGACGCCTTGTAGCCCTCCACCATTATCTCGCTCCCCGTGATGACGGTGGCGTTGTTGATCCTCTGCTCGAACTTGCCCTGCTTGGCCAAGAGTTCGCTGACGTCCTCCTGGCTCATGCCGCTCGCCTTCACTATGACGTACTTCCCCCCATCGATGTCCTCGGCCGTCTGGACGGAGATGTCCATCAGGCCGTAGATGTTGAGCCTGTCCTTGAGAGAGGAGACAGCTGCCTTCACCTCATCGTCCGTCGCCCCGCTCTCCGGCGAGAGGACCACCTTCGTCCCCCCCTCCAGGTCGAACCCCTGCTTCAGGTCTGTCTCTATGCCGCCCGGTCCCACGCGCGGCGATATTTGCCAGACTGAGAAGATCAGCGCGGCGGCCAGGAGCCACACACGCCAGTTATAGCGCAGACTTGCCCTCTTTCCTTTCAACATACCAAAGCACCATTCCCATGTTCTGAAGCCACGTGTTGACTATGTCTATGGCAGACCCTATCATCAGCACGCTCGCGAAGTCGATGAAGAGCGGGATGTTCGTGAAGACCCGCAGTATCAGGTAGGCGAAGAAGCTGGTGACGAACATCACAATTCCTGTGTCGAAGGCGAGGAAGGCGTGGCCGACTGTGTTCGTTTTCTTCTCCAACGCTCTGCTCACGATGAGGATGTTGTCGTCGATGGAGCCGCCTATGAACATCAGGAGCGCAGCCAGGGAGCCCTGGTTGAGCGATATCCCAAAGAGGTTCATCCCCGCTACCGTCCCCACGACGTTGATGATCGAGCAGAGAAAGATTGAGACCGACACCTCAGGCACCCTGAAGAGCAGGAATGCGACAGCTCCCGTCAATAGGAAGGCGGCGACCATCACCCTCTGGGCGCTCTGGAGGAATGTCGCCCCCATGGCCGGCCCCACGCTCTTCACGCTGTGGTTCTCACCTGTCAGCTCAACCCCCATCACTTTTTCGACCGCCCCCTTCAGCTCTCCACTCTCCACCTCCCTTCCCGACTCGAAGGTGACGCTCTTCACTTCGCCAAGGTAATCTGTAGCCACCGACACGGAGACCTCCTCCCCCGTTCTCTCCCTCATCCTCCTCTCCAGCTCCACGCTTTCCACACTCTCGCCCCACTCAAGAGTGAGAGAGGTCCCACCCTCGAAGTCGATGTCCCTGTCCACCCAGAAGCCTGTCGACTGGTGGTGGGAGTAGATGATGGCGAGAGAGAGGAGAAGGACCATGCTCGGCAGGAGCATCAGCTTCTTGAAGTTGGCTTTGTAGAAGCCCTTCAGGTCCATAGACCAGCGCATTCGCCGGCCTTTAAATAAGCTTTTTCCGACCTCTAACCCTTGACACTCTTGTAGAGTTGGTAGTCACTCATGGCCCTCTTTTTCAGAATCTCTCTCTCTTTTCCGCTCATGAAGACTGTTGATGAGGCGTGGGGGACGCCGTCGTCCCCTATGAAGACTTCAGCGACCCTTTCGTCTTTGATTTTTCCCCTCCAGCTCTTTTTGGGCTTGAAGAACTCGACCTTGAACCCGTCGTGATACATGTCGAAGTCCTCTCTCAAGCTATAGACGTCCATGCCCTCCTCTTTCACCGCCTGCCCCCTCTTTTCCCTGGGAGCGATTTTGGGTTGGATGAGTTTCTCGGGGTTCTTGGTCATCTTTTTGATCTTTTCGTTGAACTCCTTGACCCCATAAAGCAGATCTTCCATACATTACTATTAAGTAGTCAAACAATAAAAGCTTTCCTTCCTTTTAAATAAATGAAAATCAACTCTTTCCCGGCCCCTGGTAGCGGCTCTCTTCCTCCTCTTTTCTCCTTTCCCGCCACATCTCCAGCGAAGGGGTGTAGGCCTTGCTCGGGTCGCTTGTCAGCTTCTTCAGCTCCTTCTTGAACTTCTGGTCCATCTCATTGACCTTTTCTGTGAAGCTCTCAATCTTCTTCATGTAACTCTTCACGCCGTCCAAAGGCCTTTTCCTTCTCTCCATCAGTGCCACTCGCGGGTGAAAGAGATAAAAGAGTTTCGAGAAAAAGGAGGTCTGCTGGCATCTCAGCCAGCAGGACAACAATGGGTTGTGGGGGTTGGCCGGCAGCGAGCTGCCGGGCCATCAATAACAGACCTTCCTATATTAATCCGCTTGTGAACAAAGAATATAGACGAATCCTCCACATCACCGGAAAAGCAAATAAACGCCTCTCTCTCTACCTCTCCATGGCCATCATCATACCCCAATGGTTCTACGGCCTCGACTCACTGGCCTCCATCGTCAGCGCCCTGATCGGCTTCCTGGTCAGCTTCAAGTTCTTCCAGCTCCACGAGATGACCAAGCGGAAGAACCACCTCTACCTCCACTACGGCTTCGCCCTCCTCTCCATGTCCTTCCTCCTCATGGGCACAGTATCAGGCTACTCCTACCTCCGCCACCTCTTCCCAAGCCCCACGGACGTCCACGTCCTCGGCCTCTTCGACGAGGTGGTCTCCATAGAGGACGTAGCAATGTGGATCTACTTCTTTGCCACCACAGTCGCCTACCTCGCCTTCCTCCTCGCCTACAAGCCGAGAGAGGAGGGCGGCCTCCTCTCCCCCGCAATCCTCCCCGTCTGGATGGTGGGCTACAAGAGCTTCCACATGCTCTCCATGTTCATACTCGCCTACGTTGTCTTCAGGGCAGCCATCAACTACAGGCTCCACAAGAGCAGGAAGAGCGGCCTCGTTCTCTTCGCCTTCTCGTCCCTCTGGCTCCATCACCTCTTTCTCTTCCTGACAAGCTTCTCGGGGACAGCCTACGTGATAGCGCACCTCCTGATGATAGCGGGCTTCACAGCGTTCTGGGTGATGCTGAGGTCGGTGCAGAGGGGATGACCAAGAGACGCTCCAAGCTGCAGATACTGGTCGACATACTGAGGGCTGTCAGGAAGCAGAAGGGCCGCGCCAAGTTCACACACGTCCTCTACAAGGCGAACCTCACCCACAAGCGCCTGAAAGAGTACCTAGGCATCCTTTTGGAGAGCGGCTTCGTGGAGGAGGTCGACCGCGACGGGCGGAACACATACAGGATAACAAGGCGCGGCGAGGAGTTCCTGGCGGAGTATGGGAGCCTCAAAGAGTTCAGCGAGGCGTTCGGGATACCTTTCTGAGCCAACACAAACTTTTATAATGGTTCTTTAGGCCTTCCTTAACATGCCTAGGACCCACAAACCGAGGGCTGGCTCCCGCCAGTTCATCCCCCACAAGAGGGCCAAGAGTGAGAGCTGCAAAGTCCGCTCCTGGCCTGCCGGAGAGGGACTCCTGGGATTCGCCGGCTACAAGGCAGGCATGGTCCACTTCCTCTACAGGGACACAGATCCCAACTCAGCTTCACAGGGCCGCTCGATCTCGGCGCCTGCCACAGTCATAGAGGTCCCGCCACTCAAGGTGGTGGCCGTCAACCTCTACAAGAAGAAGACCCACGGCTACGACTCCGCCGGCATGATAGAGGAGAAGAAGAAGCTGGAGAAGGCGGAGGCGGACAAACTCACGCTTCTCGTCGAGACTCAGCCCGCCCTGGCAGGCCTCCCCAAGAAAAAGTCTGAGAGGTTTGAGATTCCTGTGGGCGGCGACTTTTCCGCACAGCTCGAGTTCGCGAAGGAGAAGCTGGGGGAGGAGATAACTGTCGCTGACGTCTTCGAGAACGGCGACTATGTCGACGTGACCGCCGTCACCAAGGGCAAGGGCTTCCAAGGCCCAGTCAAGAAGTTCGGCATCAAAATCCTCCGCGAGAAGACAGAGAAGAGCTACCGCCACGCCGGCCACATCGGCGGCGGCCTCACGCCGACAAAGACTCCCTGGTACGCGCCGATGGGAGGCAAGATAGGCTACAACCAGAGGACAGAGCTGAACAAGCAGATAGTCGCAGTCAACCAGGGCATCGAGAAGAAGGAGTTCCCCCACTACGGCCTCCTGGGAGAACACTACATACTCCTGGCCGGCTCAGTACCAGGCCCGCGAAAGCGCCTGATAAGGATGAGGCCGGCGATCAGGCCATCCGAGAAGAAGAAGCTGGAAGAGATAGAGGTGGTGAGGTAGATGAAGGCCGCCGTCCTCGACCTGAAGGGAAAGAAGAGCGGCGAGGTCGACCTGCCGTCCCAGTTTTCAGAAGGTTTTCGGCCCGACGTGATCAAGAGGGCTGTTGTCGCTTCATGGAAGAACGCAGTCCAGCCGTCGGGAGCGCGGCCCGGCGCAGGCAACCGCTCCAGCGCAAAGTGGGACGGTACGAGGCGCGGCTACGGCCACGGCTATGGGTGGGGCCACTCAAGAGTCCCAAGACTGATGCTGAGGGGCGGCCGCAGGGTGGGCCGGGCGATGAACATCGCCTCCACCGTCGGCGGCAGGGAGGCCATGCCCCCGAAGGTGGAGAGAGACTGGTCGGAGAAGATCAACAAGAAAGAGAAGAGACTCGCACTCAACAGCGCAATAGCGGCCACAGCGGACGAGAGTACAGTGAAAGAGAGGGGCCACCTCTTTTCAGCAAAGCTCCCTGTCGTTGTCGACTCGAAGCTCGTCGAGGTAAAGAGCACCAAGGAGCTCCTCTCAATCCTCGAAGGCCTCGGTCTCTCCGAGGACCTCTCACGCGTGGAGAGGAAGGAGAGGGCAGGCAAGGGGAAGAGGCGCGGCCGCCGCTACAAGCAGGGCAAGTCCGTTCTCATCGTGGCTGAAAAGGACGGGGGCGTCTCCAAGGCAGCCTCCAACATACCTGGCGTCGAGTTCACCACGGTAGAGCAGCTCAACGTCGAGAAGCTCGCCCCAGGCACCCACCCGGGCAGGCTGGTGCTCTGGACGGAAAACGCCCTCAAGAAGATGGGTGGTGAGAAATGAAGCCGTCCGAAGTGATACTCTACCCGCTGATGACTGAGAAGTCGATGAAGCTCATCGACGAGAACAAGATAGTCCTCGTCGTCCCGCTCAAGGCCAAGAAGCCGGACATAACGAAGGCGGTCAAGGAGCTCTACGGCAAGGAGGTCGCCGCCATCCGCACTCTCAGGACGATACGCAACAAGAAGAAGGCCTACGTGACGCTCAAGGAAGAGGGAGCGGCCGCGGAGCTGGCCACAGCGCTGGGGATGATCTGAAATGCCGAAGAAGCTGAGACAGCAGAGGAGGGGAAGAAGGAAGGGGAGCAGGTACAGGTCCCCGAGCCACCGCTTCGCCGCAAAGGTCTCCTACAGCTCCTACGAAGAGGGCCTCGTGAAGGGTGA
Source organism: Candidatus Undinarchaeota archaeon (assembly GCA_964527545.1). Lineage (GTDB taxonomy): Archaea > SpSt-1190 > SpSt-1190 > DYHY01 > CAZGQF01 > CAZGQF01. Next base: position 389,212 of record CAZGQF010000001.1, read on the forward strand.
AGTGGTCGACATAATCCACGACCCCGGCAGGTCCGCCCCCCTCGCCATCCTGGAGTACGAGAGCGGCGATGTCATAGCGATCCCCGCCCCGAACGGCCTGATGGTCGGCCAGGAGGTCGAGGCCGGCCCAGAAGCTTCCGCCTCTCCAGGCAACGTCCTACCGCTCAAATCGCTCCCGGAGGGGACTCCCATCTTCAACATAGAGATCACGCCCGGCGACGGCGGCAAGATGATCCGCTCGTCCGGCTCCGCCGGCCTCCTCGTGGCGAGGAGGGGAAAGAAGGCGACAGTGAGGCTGCCTTCAGGCAAGCTCAAGGAGGTCGACGCCAACTGCCGCGCCGCCGTCGGCGTCATCGCGGGCGCTGGCCGTCTCGAGAAGCCTCTGCTCAAGGCAGGCAGCTCCTTCCACAAGATGAAGGCCCGCAACCGCTACTGGCCGATTGTCTCTGGCATGAGCAAGAACGCAGTCGACCACCCGTTCGGCGGGGGCTCGCACCGCCGCTCAATCAAGAGCAAGACGCGTTCGCACCACGCGCCGCCCGGCCAGAAGGTCGGTTCCATAGGCGCTAGAAGGACTGGAAAGAAGGGGAAGAAGAGATAATGGCAAAGAAGATTTTCAAGTACCGCGGGAAGACGATAGAGGAGCTGAAGAAGCTCTCGGTCAAGGAGTTCGCCCAGCTGGTCGGCTCCAGCGAGAGGCGCTCCCTCCTCCGCGGCTTCAACAAAATCCAGAAGAAGCTCCTCGATGAGCTGGAGGGCCTGGGAGAGGGCAAGGTTGCCAGGACCCACAGCAGGGACATGGTTGTCATCCCCCAGATGGTGGGCAAGTCGATAGCTGTCTACGACGGCAAGGAGTTCCAGAGGCTTGACATAACAGTGGAGATGCTCGGCCACCGCCTCGGCGAGTTCGCGAGGACAAGAAAATATCCAAAGCACGGCACCCCGGGAATAGGGGCGACCAGGAGCAGCATGTACATACCGTTGAGGTGAAGAGATGGAAGCGAGAGCGAAATGCAGGGAGGTGCGGATGTCGTCCAAGGCGACCAGGGAGATACTGGCCGCCATCAAGGGCAAGGAGCTGGAGAAGGCCAAGAGTTTCTTGCAGAGGGTCATCGAGAAGAAGGAGGCGGTCCCCTACAAGCGCCACGGCGGAGGCGTCGGCCACCGGCCGGGAAAGGGGCCGGGCCGCTACCCTGTCAAGGCGGCGAGGGAGGTGCTCTCGCTCCTCAACAACGTGGAGAACTCCGCGGACCAGCAGGGCATGATGGCTCCCTACGTGATCAAGTCCGCGGTCATGGGCCTCGGCCTCCACAAGCACAGGGGCGCCGCAGCAGCCTTCTTCCCCCGCTCGCCAGGCCAGTCTCACGGACGCCGCGTCAACGTCGAGCTGGTCGTTGAAGAGAGGTTCCCGGAGAAGAAGGAGCCCAAGAAGAAGAAGCAGAAGAAGAAGTCCAAGGAGAAGTCCAAGGAGAAGTCCAAGGAGAAGCCCAAGAAGGAATCCAAGGACGAGGCCGAGAAGAGGCCCTCCGCGAAGGAAGAGTCCGAAAAGAAGCAGAAGGCCGAGAAGAAAGAGCCCGAGAAGCCCAAGAAAAAGTCCAAATCCAAGAAGGAAAAGCCCAAAAAGGGGGCCTCCAAGAAGGGCGGTGAGGAGAAGTGACAATAGAGCGCGAGTTCATCGACAGCAGGGTCCGCGACCTGGAGATAGAGGAGTTCCTGCGGAAGGAGCTGAAGCAGAGCGTCTTCTCCCACGTCGAGATCAAGCGCACCCCTCTCGGGACCCGCCTCCAGGTCTACGCCCTCAGGCCGGGAATTGTGATCGGCACGGGCGGCTCCAACGTGCGCGCACTCACCGCTGAGATCAAGAACCGCTTCGAGCTGGAGAACCCCCACATCAAAGTCATGCAGGTCGAGGTCCCTGAGCTCGACGCCCAGATAATGGCAGAGAAGATAGCCAGCTTCCTTGAGAGGGGCTACTACTTCAAGAAAGTCGCCTACCGCTCCCTCTACCACATTATGCAGTCCGGCGCCCGCGGCGTGGAGATAAGGATCTCCGGCACCATCCCCAGCAAGCGCTCGAGGACCTGGAAGTTCAAGCAGGGCTACAACCGCTACTGCGGCGAGACCGCGAAGGAAAAGATCGACATCGGCCGCTCCAAGGCGCTCCTCAAGCAGGGAGTCATCGGCGTTGTGGTGAGGATAGTCCCGCCAACTGTGACGTTCCCGGACGAGATAGAGGTCAAGAAGTCGATGTTCAAAGGCGAAGAGAAAGAGGGGGAGACCAAGGAGGTCACGCCTGAGGAGGCGGAAAAGCTCGACAAGAAGGCAGAGGAGTTCGAGAAGGGGCTTGAGAAGGAGATAGAGGAGACACAGGACGACGAGGAGCCTGAAGGCGTCGAAGTCGAAGAGGAGAAGGAAGAGAAGAAAGAGGAAGAGAAGCCGAAAGCTAAAAAAACCTCCACCAAAGAGAGTGACTGATGGCCGTTTTGAGAGCTAAGGAAATCAGGGCGATGGACGAGAAGGAGCGCGAAGAGAAGCTCAGGGAGCTGAGGGCGGAGCTCGCCAAGGAGAAGAGCAGGGCGGTCCTCGGAGGCTCCGAGAAGCCGGCCAACGCTCGCGGCATCAGGCGTTCCATCGCAAGAATTTTGACCATCTCCTCGGAGGAGAAGTAGTGGAAGTCTGCAAGACCTGCGGTCTGCCGAAAGACCTCTGCGTCTGTGAATCGATGGCCAAGAGCGCCCAGAAGGTCATCGTGCGCACGGAGAGGCGGAGATGGGGCAAGATCACCACGGTGGTCGACGGCCTCAACCCCAAGCAGATCGACCTCGACTCCCTCCTCAAGAAGCTGAAGTCCAAGCTGGCCTGCGGCGGCACTGTCAAGAAAAACCAGCTCGAGCTACAGGGCGACCACAGGAACCGCATCACGCCGCTCCTCGTCAAGCTCGGATTCGAGGAGAGCCAGGTCGAAGTCCGCTAATCAGTCGACCCACTCTATCTTCATCAACTTGGACAGCTTTTTCAGCTCCAGCTCCCACTTCTTTCCCTCCCTGTAGTCCCTTATCAGGGCGCTGTATCTCTTCTCGTCGCCGTCCTCCAGGACATAGCTCCCGATGTTGTCGTACCCTGAGTGGCTTTCCCTGCAGAGGACCGGCCTGCAGCTCTCCTCCTCCATCCTCAACCTCAAGAAGATTATCCTGAATGTCGGCCTGTAGCTCTGCCTCTCCACCACCCTCACCCTCTTGCCGTCTATCTCCAGCTCCTCCAGATTGATCCCCTCACCCTCTTCCCTGTACTTCACCGCCTCGAGCTCAATTCTTTCGTCCATCTGCGGACCCTCGCCAAACCCCCTTTTAAGCAATTTTACTTACCAATTGGTAGTAACATTTAAAATCCCGTGCTGTCTATTTTAATCAGGAAGTGACAAAAATGCCATTTGCTGAAAAAGAGAGCTACAAGGGACTCAAGCGGGACGAGGCAGAGATAGGTGCTGCCCTTGCCTACAAGACGCCTGAGCAGAGGGAGAAGGAGAAGCTGAACACTCCAATCTCCAAGGCGGGGCGCGAGGGGAAGCTGAGCGAGTTTGACTCCAGAATTTCCGGCGATGAGATGCTGGACAAGAGAGAGAAGGCTTTCCGCAAGTACTTTGAGAAGATGAGCGAGTAGTTCTCCGTCTGCCCTGAACAGCTGGAGTTACTCTTATAAGTGATTGTCACTTTTGAGTTAAGTGTCAAAGTGGAGAGATTTTGGTTTCAGCCTGAAGCGCGCCTACAAAAACGGCCAGATCTCTTCTCAAAAAAACTTCGAGTTTTTTGTCTACAGATTCTTTCCAGAAGCAGAGGAAGAAGGTAAAGAGTCCCTCAAAGAGTACATACCGCTCTTCAGCAAGGCCCGCGAAGCGGTCGCCCAGGACCTGGCGCGAGAGAGGATAGACTTCGATGCAGAGTTCTACGTCGCCCCCGTCCCATTCGAAGGCTACTTTTTCGTTCTTCCAGACCCTCCAGACGCCACACGCGACATTTTCATGTTCACTTTCCCGTCATCGTTAAGCGAGGAGAGAAGCGAACCGCAGAAGTTCTACGACGGCGCGTGGACAGCCCTCCACGAGGCCGCCCACGTTGGGATGAAGTACGCTGGCGCCAACACCTACGACCCCGTGGTCGACGAAGCGATACCCAACCTCTTCGCAAGCTCGACATTGGCAGGCCACGCGCAGCTCGACACGCAGAGAGAGTTCTGCGAGGAGAGCCTCCCCAAGAGAGACGGAGTCCCCTTCTTCGACTTTGAGGGCGAGTACAGGGAAAAGACATTGGACGCCCTTTCAAAACTGGAAAAAGAGCAGTTGGCGGGCGTCTTCGTCAACTCCGTCTCCAGCGTCTACATGGAGAGGCATTCCCCCCGCCGCGTCAAAAACTATCTCCACGCCATGAGAGCGCTCCAGGCCCCCACCCTTCAACACTACAACGAGGGCAACTCCCTTTTGAGCGTGGGAAAGAAGATCGAAGCCCAGCTGTTTTTGGGTCGCCTTGCCTACCTCTCTGACGAGAGCGCCCGGTGACTCCAAAACTCTTTTAAACAGACGCACAGCCTTCCCAATACCTGTTTTTGATTTGCGTCGGCGCGACGTTGGCGCCGCGACCCGCCTGGAGAAAGAGTGAGAAGAATGATCAAACCGGAGAACCTGATCGCCCACGAGCTGTGCGGCCTTGAAGTAGAGGTGGTTGGATCCACCGACAAGGGCCGCATGGAGACTGAGGGCGAAGTGGTCTGGGAGACCTTCCACACGCTGGTGGTCTCCACAGAGAAGGGGGAGAAGGTGGTCCCGAAACAGGGGACAGTCTTCGTCTTCGACCTCCCCCCGAAGGTGAGGGTGGAGGGCGAGTCGATCCACTTCAGGCCGGTCGACCGCACAAAGAAAGGAATAAAGCTCATGAGGAGATGGAGATGAACTGCACAGACAAGAGATGCCCAATCCACGGCCAGCTCGCCCTGAGGGGGAGGACCTTCAAGGGAGAGGTGGTCTCAACGGGGATGGCCAAGTCGGTCGTCGTGGAGATCGACAGGACAATCAAGAACCCGAAGTTCCACAGGTTCAAGAGGCAGACCTCGCGAATACCTGCCCACCTGCCTGAGTGCATGGAGGTCAAGAAAGGCGACAAGGTCGAGATCTCTGAGTGCAGGAAGCTGAGCAAGACGAAGAGCTTCGTGGTAACTGAGGTGATGAAGGATGGGAGTTAGAAGGGTAAAGCCGACAAAGAAGAAGCCGGCGCTCAAGAAAACGACTCGCGCCCTCCCAGTTGGCTCGCGGCTCAAGTGCATCGACAACTCTGGGGCAAAAGTCGTCGAGGTCGTCTCTGTCTCCACCCACAAGACGAAGAGGCGCCAGGTCGCCGCAGTCACGCTCGGCGAGATGTTCACGGGCGCAGTGAAGGTCGGCACCCCAGAGACCCGCCACAAGCTGATGAAGGGGATAGTGGTCAGGATGGCCAAGGAGTTCAGGAGGGTGGACGGCACCAGGGTTGTCTACGAGGACAACGCCTGCGTCATGGTCGACCAGGACGGCGCACCGCTCGGCTCCGACATCAAGGGCGTTGTCAGCAAGGACGCAGTTGAGAGGTGGCCGCCCATCGGCAAGGTCGCGAGGGTGGTCGTATGAACAGCTCCCACCTCTCCCCGGAATTGAGGGAGGAGCACGGTCGGCGCTCACTCGCCCCGAGAAAGGGCGACAGGGTGAAAGTGATGAGGGGCTCCTTCAAGGGCTCCACCGGCAAGGTGGCCAAGTGCCTCCCCTCGGAGGGAAAGAGCGAGATAGAGGGCGTTGAGAGGGAGAGGGTGGACGGCAGCAAGGTCAGAGTCCCCATCGCCAACAGCAACCTGATGATAGTGGAGCTCTTCCACGACTCGAGGAGGGCGCTCTTCAAGGGCGAGAAGCCGAAGAAGGCCAAGAAGCCGAAGTCAAAGAAGGCCAAGAAGGCTTCAAAGAAGTCCAAGAAATCAAAGACAAAGAAGTCCAAGGCGAAGAAGCCGAAGAAGAAGTCCAAGAAATCAAAGACAAAGAAGTCCAAGGCCAAGTCCAAGAAGGCTTCAAAGAAGACCAAGGCCAAGAAGGCTTCAAAGAAGTCCAAGGCCAAGAAGGCTTCAAAGAAGACCAAGGCCAAGAAGGGCTCCAAGAAAGCAAAGCCAGAGAAGATTTCAAAGACTGAAAAGAAGAAGTCCAAAGAGGTGAAAAAGTAATGCACAGAAAGAGGTTGTCGGTCCCGTCCTCATGGCCGGTACCGTCGAAGACGCACAGGTGGATCTACAAGACGCGGCCCGGACCGCACGGCGACGGCATACCGCTGGGGGTGATACTCCGAGATTTCCTTGGGTTGACGCAGACATCCAGGGAGACGGAGAGCGTCATCAAGGCCAAGAAGGTGCTGGTGGACGGCAAGCCGAGGAGGGAGGCGGGTTTCCCTGTCGGCTTCATGGACGTGATAAGCGTCCCCTCCATCAAGAAACAGTTCAGGATGGTCTCCACGCCCAAGGGCCTAAAGCCCCTGGAGATAGACGAGAAGGAGGCCTCCAAGAAGCTGGTAAAGGTGGTCAACAAGACCACAGTCAAGGGAGGCAAGGAGCAGTCCACCTCCCACGACGGCCGCAACTTCCTGAAGAACCACCCCATGAGGTCCACACTCCTGATCTCCCTCCCAGACCAGAAGGTTGAGAAGGTGATGGAGATGAAGGAGGGCGCCCTCGTCAACGTCCTCTCCGGACGATACCAGGGGGCGCTGGGCAAGCTACTCCCCGTAACAGAGGCGCTGAAGAAGAAGGGGACAGTCTTCATCGAAGTGGGGGACAAGAAGATAGAGGTCCCCCAGCAGTCGGCCTTCGTGGTCGGCTACAACCAGCCGGAGGTGAAGCTTGAATGAGCGACCCGAGAGAGGTTAGGCTGGAGAAGGTGACAGTCAACATCGGAGTGGGCGAAGGCGGCGAGAAGCTCGAGAGGGCAGTCACCCTCCTTGAGAGGGCGACGGAGGCCAAGGCTGTCAAGACGCAGACGATGAAGAGGATACCTGCCTTCGGCGTGAGGCCAAAGGCGCTGATAGGGGCAAAGGCCACGCTCCGCGGAAAGAGGGCGGAGGAGTTCCTGAAGAGGGCGCTCGACGCCATAGATTTCAAAGTCAAGGAGAACTCATTCGACGAGACTGGGAACTTCTCTTTCGGCATCCACGAGTACATCGACCTCCCCGGCCTGAAGTACGACCCCAAGCTGGGCATCTTCGGGATGGACGTCTGCGTCACACTCTCACGGCCCGGCTACAGGGTCAAGAGGCGTTCAGTCAGGAAGTCGAAGGTGGGCAAGTCCCACAGGGTGACAAAAGAGGAGGCGAAAGAGTTCGCCAAAGGGCTAGGTGTCGAGATTGTCTAGGAAAGAGGCAGAGAACTTGAGAGGCGTGGGCGAAAGGGAGTGCAAGATCTGCGGGAGGCACGGCGGGCTGATCCGCAAGTATTCCCTCAACATCTGCAGGCAGTGCTTCCGCGAGGTCGCCAAGAAGCTCGGTTTCCGAAAGTACGACTGAGCTCCACCTCAATCGTGACAAGGATTAGCAAGTGTTAAAAATAGCTGACATCTCTTCCCTAAGTGAAGCTGAAGACGCACCTCAAGGAGTTCCGCCTGTCCAAGGGCCTAACGCAGAAGGACCTGGCCGAGAAGGTGGGAGTGACCAGGCAGACTATCCTCTTCCTGGAGCACGGCAGGTACAACCCCTCCCTTGAGCTGGCCTGGAGCGTCTCCCGGGCCCTGGGCAAGGAGGTCGAGGACGTCTTCTTCTTCGTGGAGGAGGATGGAGAATGAAGAAAGAGAAAAAGAAGATCAAGACAAATTTCCTGACAAGGACGCTCCTGGTGGCGACCGTCGCTATCACCATCACCTACGGCCTTCTCTCGTCCGCGGCATGGCTCTCACTCGCCTTCCCGCTCTTTGCACTCAACGTCCTCCTTCTCCTCTACGGCGGCTGGAGCAGGCACAGGGCAGAGGAGTCGATAAGCCGCTACGACGAGAGGATCCACAAGGACGTCGACAGGTCGGCGCGGAACGGCTTTGTCTTCTTGATGCTCTCGCTCTCAGCCCTCCTCTTGGTGAAGGAGCTGTCTGCCTACCAGATCGACCTCCCGACCTCCGTGGTCGAGCTCCAGATGATAGGGTTCGCAGTCTACTACCTGTCGAGGCTCAAGTACGCCCACCAGCCTTCGTGACCAGCCTGGCCTTCCTGACCTCCAGCCTGGCGCTCTCCCTGCTCTCTTCCACCACTTCGCTCTCCACTATCTCCAGCCTCTTCTCGAAGAGCGGGCAGTCGAGGACCAGCGACTCGAACTCGCCGCCCTCGCCTGCCACGTTGATCCCGAACCTCTTTTTCAACTCCACTAACCTGTCGACGTCTCCCTCATCGAGCTCCCGCCCCAGCCATCCCTTGTCGAGGCCTTGAGCGTGAATCGACGAGAGCACCACCACGAAGCCCTCCTTCAGCAGCTCCCTCATCTCCTCTTCCTGGTTTATCCCCCAGAGGGGCGCCAGCATCTCAACGCCCGCCTCCCCGCAGATCCTCTCCACCCTCTTCTTCTGGTAGTTCGACGCCAGGGCGCCGACGGAGACCCCCTCAGCACCCCACTCGTCTCTCGCTCTCTCCACCGCTTTTTTCAAGTCCTCCAGCTCTCTCTCTTTCTCCCCTTCAGTTCTCTCCTCGACCAGCGGGAGCCCTGCCGCCTTTGACTGCAGCCTCACGAGCTTGACGTTCGGCGTGTGGAACATGTAGCTCTCAGGGTTCTCTGAGAGGAGGGAGACGACGCAGACAAGAGCATTCCCTTTCGAGAGCAGGTAGGCGGCGTACCAGCTGTCCTTTCCCGAGCTCGAGAGGACGCCGACTTTCATCCCCTTTCTTCTCTCCACTCCCCTAAAAACCTTGCCAAAGCTTATTTGGCGGGAGAAATTCCCCCCTTGCATGAAGCAGCCCAAGTCCGGGAAGAACTACAAGATGCTGATCAACGGAAAGTGGGAGAAGAGCAAGAAGACCATAGAGGTCGTCGACCCAGCCACTCAAACGGCGTTCGCCACCGTACCCGCCGCCGACAAGAAGCAGGCTGTGAAGGCACTGAAGGCAACCAAAAAGGGGGAGACGGCTGTGAAGGCCCTGGACGCCTGGGAGCGTGCCAACATACTGGAGGAGGCGGCCGACCTCATGGAAGAGAACCGCAAGCTCTTTGTCGACACCATAGTGAAGGAGTCGGGCAAGACTGTCTCGGAGGCCGGAGGAGAGGTCCACGCCTCCATAGCCCGCCTGAAGTACGGTGCCATAGAGGCGCTCTCCATAAAGGGCGAGTTCATGAAGGGCGACAACGCCCCCTCACACAGAAAGCGGCTCGCCGTTGTCACGCGCGTCCCCATAGGGACAGTACTGGCCATAACGCCGTTCAACTACCCGCTCTTCACGCCTGTCGGCAAGGTCGCCCCTGCCATAGCTGGCGGCAACGCCGTGGTCCTCAAGCCGGCCACAGACACGCCACTCTCCGCCCTCCTGCTCGGGAAGCTCTTGGAGGAGGCTGGCCTCCCCAAGGCAGGCCTCCAGGTCATCACAGGCCACGGGAGCGAGATAGGCGACGTCCTCTCCTCTTCCGAGGAGATCGACATGATATCGCTGACAGGCTCGACGGCCACAGGCTCCCACATCGCATCGGTCGCCGGCATGAAGAAGCTCCACCTGGAGCTGGGCGGCAAGGGGGCGGCCCTGGTCCTGGCCGACGCCGACCTCGACCTCGCGGCGCGCGAGGTGGTCAAGGGAGCCCTCAAGTTCTCGGGACAGCGCTGCGACGCCATCAGTCGCGTCCTAGTCGAGGAGAAGATAGCTGACAAGTTCGTCAAGATGCTGGTCAAGGAGGTGAAGAAGTGGAACCAGGGCGACCCCAAGAAGAAGAAGACCAAGATAGGTCCCCTGATAAACGAGAGTGCTTTGGAGAACGTAAAGTCCCTCGTCGACGACGCCGTGAAGAAGGGCGCCAAAGTCCGCCTCGGCGGCAAGACCAAGGAGCTCTGGTTCTCGCCCACGGTTTTGGACAAGGCGAGCCCCAAGATGAGGATCTACAAGGAGGAGACATTCGGCCCCATAGTGACAGTGATCCGCGTCAAAAACTTCAAGGAGGGGATGAAAGTGACCAACAACACCGAGTACGGCCTCGACAACTGCGTCTTCACCAAGGACCTCTACAAGGCGCTGGACGCGGGGATGCACATGGAGAGCGGTTCGGTCACCATAAACTCTTCACCGACCCACGGGATAGCCAACTTCCCCTTCGGCGGCGAGAAAAAGTCGGGCATGGGGAGGGAAGGCATCTGGGTCAGCGTGGAGGAGATGACTGAGCTCCACACGGTGACCATCTCGCTTCCCGGCTGATCAGAGCCAGCCGACCCTGTAGAAGAGGAGCGCAGTGGCGACCGCCAGCCCTATGGCCAGCGAGAGCGTTATCGAGAAGCCGTCGGCCGCATGCTGGAATGGGACTGGCACGTTCATCCCCCAGAACGACCCTATCAACGCCGGCACCGACAGTATGATGGTGACAGAGGTCAGGACCCTCATCACGTAGTTGAGGTTGTTGTCTATCAGCGAAGAGTAGGTCTCCATAATCCCCGTCAAGAGCGATATCTCCGTGGAGCTCATCTCCAGCGCCTGCTCGTTCTCTATGATGACGTCCTCCAGCAGGTCCTTGTCCTCCTCGAAGAGGCGGATCACCCTCCCGGACAAAAGCTTGTCGAGGACCCTGCCGTTGGCCAATATCGCCTTGTTGAAGTAGGTGAGCGCCTTCCTTTTCTTCAGGACCTTCTTCAGGTGCTGGTTGCTGGGCGACTCCAGCATCTTCTCCTCCACCTCCTCCACTTCGTCCTCCATCCTCTCGAGCTTGGTGATGTAGTCCCCCATAACCCTCTGGAAGATCTGGAAGAGGAAACGCGTCCTCTTGTTGGTGTAGAGGTCCCTCACCAGCCCCTTCTCGAACTCCTCCAGCAGCGGCAGCCTCTCCCTGCAGACAGTGATTATGGCGTTCTTCACGAAGAGCACGCCTATGGGGATTGTCCTCAAGACGTCGCCCTCCTTCTCGTGGAAGGGCGCCCTCAAGACTATGAGGCGGTAGCTCTCCTCCTCCTCGACGCGGGGCTTCTCCGCGAAGTCGAGGGGGTACTCTATCGCCTCCCGGGGTATCTTGAACTTCTTGGCGACCTTCTCTTTCTCTTTCTCGCTCGGGTCGACCAGCTCCACCCAGGAGCCGCCCACCAGCCGCTTCTTCTCTCTCAGGCCCCCTTCCTTCGTGACGAAGACGCGCATCATGGACGCCTCACTCGCCCCTTGCTAATAATGGTTCTCTGCCTACTGGCTGTCGAAGGAGACTGTGTAGTAGAGATAGTTGACGCCGTAGGGGTCGGGAGTCCCGCTCACCCACCAGCAGGTCCCGTCCTGGACTATCTGCCTGCAGGACCAGTCAGAGCCCCCTATCCCCGCCACGTTCCTCGTGGTGACCCAGACAAGGTGCTCTCCTGCAGGGAGGGTCGCCTCGTAGGCGACGCTCTCCTCGCCCATGCTCTCGCTCTCCCCCCAGCCGTAGTACTGGACGCCGACCTGCCAGAAGCCCTCCGGCTTGTCGAGGACGAATCTCACGGGCGTCTCCTTTTCCAGAGAGATGGTGAAGTACTCGTTGTTGGCGGTCGAGTGGAAGACAGAGGTCACTTCGTCGCAGAGACTGACATCGACCGCCTCCCCCTCAGCGTCGTGGTCGAGGGTGCCCAGCTCTCTCTCATTGAAGCTGGTGCAGGCCTGGGAGACCTCAGTCATTGTCGCCGTCCCCTCCACAATATTTTCCGAGGGCGTTACCGGCGAGGTGCTCAAAGTAAGCCTGAAGCCGAGCTTGGCGATGGGATCCGGCTCCCCGCTCACCCACCAGCAGACTTCGCTGTCCTCGAGCTCGAAGCAGCAGTCGTCGCCCGTGCAGGTGCTCCCCTCGACGTTGGTCAGGCTAACGAAGGCATAGTGGGTCCCCGCCTCCAAGTCAACAGAATAGGAGACGGGCTCGCCAGCCTCCCCCTCCTCCCAGCTTTTGTCATACACACCGACCTGCCAGGCCCCTGCCTCGAAGCCGTCCACTGTCAGGTAGACCCTGGTCGGCTCTGACAACGTGAACTCGTAGAACTTCTGGTTGACGCCGTTCATCACAGCCTCGTTTATGGAGCAGAGAGAGATCTCCTGCGCGTTCTCTTCCATGTTCCCTATGTAGCTGGTCGTCTCGAGGCGCCTCTCAGTGAAGCTCTCGCACTCAACGTCCCGGAATACCGTCTCCTCCACCTCTTCCTCTACTGCCTCTTCCATCTCCCCTCCAATCTCCCCAATCTCCTCGCCGACCTCCTCTACGTCTTCTCCCGCCTCTTCGATCTCCTCGCCGACCTCCTCTATCTCTTCTCCCACCTCTTCCACCTCCTCACCGACCTCCTCCACGACACTCTCCCTCAGCCTCACGCAGCTCCCGCCCGAGAGCCTGTAGCCTTCGTCGCAGACGCAGATCCCCTGCGTCTCGTCGTAGTGGGAATTGGGATACTCAAGCTCGCACTTCTCGTTTAGGCTCATCTCCTCGCCGCCAAGCGCCGGGCCCCCTTCTCCGCCGAGGCCTAGACTTTCCTCCTCGCCGCCCACGTTGACGGTGCAGCCTGCCGCAAAAACAGCCAGAATCGAAACCAGAGAGAGGACCCTGTAGTCGACCATGACGCCCCCCGCCTTTCTCCACTATAAAAGCGCATCTACCTAAAACCATATTACCCATTCGCCTTCCCTCTCTTTGATGTCCAAGGAGATACTGGTCAAGAAGAAGTCGGGCGAGATAGAGCCCTTCGACCCTGGCAAGGTGAGGCACGCGGTCCTCCGCTCCGGCGCCAGCCCCGACGTTGCCGACAAGGTGGTCTCCGAGGTGAAGGACAAGATCTCATCGGGCGTCACCACAAAGGAGATCTACCGCCTGGTCTTCCAGCTCCTCAAGAGGGAGGACCTCCGCTCCGCCTCCCGCCTCGGCCTGAAGAGCGCACTACTCAAGCTCGGGCCGGCAGGCTTCCCCTTCGAGACATTCTTCGCGGGAGTTTTGAGGGAGCACGGCTACGAGACAAAGACGCGCCAGATTCTGAGGGGCGCCGCCATAAAGCACGAGATCGACGTGGTGGCAGAGAAAGACGGCAAGCGCTACATGATCGAGTGCAAGTACCACAACGTCTCCTCCATAAGGACCCGCGCACAGGACGTCCTCTACACGTTCGCCCGCTTCCTCGACCTCAACGAAGGCGCGGAGAAGGGAAAGTGTCCCCACTTCCACAAGCCGTGGCTCGCCACAAACACCAAGTTCTCGTCCGAGGTGATAAAGTACGCCCGCTACCACAAGATGCCCCTCACCGGCTGGGGCTACCCGAGGAAGAACTCACTGCAGGAGCTCATAGAGAGCAAGCTCCTCTACCCTGTCACCATCCTCTCATCACTCAACAAGTTCGCGAAGAACAGGCTCCACGAGGCCGACTTGATGATGGTCAAGGACCTCGTCTCTCGCGACCAGAAAGAGTTGATGGAGAAGACTGGCATCTCGAGAAAGAAGATGAACGCCATCCTGGCGGAGGCCGACGTTATAGTCCCCAGCCACTAGGCGTACTCGTCGGTGACGCTTCTCCTCATCGGCACCGCCAGCTTTATCTTCCTTTTCTTGAACCTGTCAGCTATGTCCAGCATCACGTCCCTCTTGGCTGGCCAGAAGTCGTCCCTCTTCGCCCAGAACCTCAGCTCGAGGACGACGTAGTAGTCCTTTATCTCGTTGACGAAGGCCTGGACAGGCTCCGTCTCCAACCGCCTCTCATCCTCCTCCGCCGCCTTCTTCAGTATCTCCAGCGCCTTCTTCACGTTGGTCCCAGGCGCCACGCTCACCTTTATCTCAGCCCTCCTCTTGCGGGCGGTCGAGTAGTTGACCAGCGTGGAGGTGATCAGCTTGCTGTTTGGGATGGTTGTCCTTATCCCGTCAGACCTGACGAGTTCAGTGGAATAGACGCTCACCTTCTTCACTGTTCCCGACTCGCTTCCCTCCACGGAGATGTAGTGGCCCTCCCTGAAGGGCTGGTTGACCTTGATTATGAGGCCGCTTATCGCGTTGCTCGCTATCTCCTTGACTGCGAATCCCACCACAATCCCCATCACCCCGGCCGCGGTCAGCACAGTGTAGATGACGTCGGTGAGCTCGAAGATGTAGAGCGTCACCATGAAGGCGAGCGCGTACAGGGAGATGTCGAGGACGGCGTCCACGGCGTGGAACTTCCTGTCGCTGATCCCCGTCTTTTTCAAGGCCTTCATCAGCTTGTTGTTGTTGAGGACCCAGTTGTGGCCTGTCTTCGCCACTATCTCAGCTACCACCCAGACGCCGGCGGAGAGGACAGCCTTGCCGACGAACCTCGCCAGTTCCACATCTGTTATGTTGAAAAGCTCCATGAAAGCGGCCACACTCACGCGAGACCCCCTCAGAAAGCCTTTATCAATTCTTCCCTTCAGACTCGAGCGACTCTATCTCTTTCTCCAGCCTCTTTGCCTCTGCCTCGAGCGAGGCTTTCTCTGCCTTCAGCTGGGCAAGAGCCTCTTCCTTCGATGGCCTCCAAGAACCGCCTTCAACCGGCACAGGCCTCCAAGCAGGCGCCGACCTCCAGAAGCGTCCCCGCCCCCAGAAGCCCCTTCCTCGCCCTGCCCAGCCCCTGCCCCAGCCGGCACCGCCCCTTCCCTGGGCAAATCCCGGCGAGCTGGAGCAGCCGCAGAAACCGAGTCCCCTTCCAGTCAGTGGTCCCTCTCCTCTCGGACCTGTTCCGTCTCCTCCAGGCATGTTATGAATAATAATTCATAACTTAAAAGTCTTTTGCTCTCAGCCTGTTGAGTGTCTCCCTATACTCCCTGGCTGTCTCTGCCTGCTCTTCGTGCGTCGTCTTTGACCCATTCGCGAGCATCAGGCCCCTCCCCACGTTGACCATCACCCTCTCAGGTCCGAAGTGGTTCCAGATCAGGTCTGCCTCTCCGCCCTGCGCCCCCACCCCGGGCAGAAGCACCAGAGTCTCCTCCCCAGCATAGAGACGGGCAGTCTCTATCTCCTCGTCGGTGATGTGGTTGTTCTCGCTGGGCGCCCCTATCACCATCTCAGCCCCGTACCTCTTCGCGTCGCTAGCGCTCTTCACGTACTGCCTGACGTGGGGCACGACCTCCCCGTCGATCTCGACCTCCACAATATCGACCTCTCTGTAGCCTTCCGGGTCGACCTCGACCAGCTTGTTCTTCTCTTTCTCGAACTGCGGGTTGCTCATCAAGCACATTGTGATTATCCCGAGGCCGTAGCTCTCTGCCTGCTTTGCCGCCTCGCCGATGTTACCGGCAAAAGGCGAGAAGGTGACCGCATCCACTTCCTTCTCCCTGGCGTAGAACCAGCCTGCGTCGTTGGTGGAGCCGATGTCCGCCAGCTTGCTGTCCTCTATCACCAACAGCCCCCTCTCTTTCGCGAACTTGACAATCTTCTTCAGCCCCTCCATGTCGCTTGAATCCTTCCAGTACTGTATGTTCGGCTTCACGGCCGCACAGTAAGGGGCCACAGCCTTTACGTAGTCGAGTGTCCACTCCAGCTTGTTTGTTTCCTCAGGCAGGCCCTTCGGCCCCCTTCCCATCCTGAAAGGCGCCGGGTCGATCCCAGCGACCAGGACGCTGTTTTTTTCCTTTACGCTGTCAAGCCATTTCTCCTTGAATCCCATGATCTTCACCTCAAGTTGTATGCCCCATACTTCTCGTTGTAATCTTTTACTTCCGCTCTCAGCTCGCCGCTCATCTCCCCCGCCCCCTCCAAGTAATTGACAACGTCCGTCGCGCTGATCACAGAGACCACCTCCATCCCATACGTCTCTCTCATCCTCTCTGTCGCCAGCCTCCCCTCCTCGTCCTTCTCCTCCCTGTCGCAGAGCACCACCAGCGCCGCATACTCGACGTCAGCGACTGAGTCCATCTTCTTTATTGCCTCCTCCTTGGTCCCTCCAGTCGTAATCACGTCGTCGAGCAGGACGACCCTCATCCCGTCTTTAGGTCTCCTCCCCACGAAGAGCTTCTTCGCTTTCTCCGCTTTTGTCCCCTCGCCGTGGCCCTTCTCCTCCTTCCTGTCGAAGACGTAGCCGACGTCGACTCCCCTCCCTGCCAGCGCAATCGAAGCTGCAGCAGCTATAGGTATCCCCTTGTAGGCAGGACCGTAAAGCACGTCGCCCTCCACACCCGCCTCGAGCATGGCGTTGGCGTAGGCCTCCCCCATTTTCTTCAGCCCCTCGCCTTCGTCGAAGGCGCCCGCGTTGAAGAAGAACCACGAGAGCCTCCCGCTCTTCAGCTTGAACCTCTCCTCCCCAGTCGCAGTCTTGATTATCCCCTTGTCGAAGCAGTAGTTGATGAACTTTTCTTTCCAGTTTTCCATGGCGCCGCAACACGGAGAGAGTATAAAAGTTGGCGTTACCACTCGGAGTGGCGATTCTCCCCGAGTCAGTGGCACAAGGCGTAAATAAGGGCCCGCCCTCCCACCTCCATGGTCACCAAGGCGGAGTTCTACAGGGAGCTGACGGAGAGGCTCATCCGCAGGTCAGAGTTCTTGATGGGGAAGAAGTTCACGCAGAGGATGCTGAAGGAGACACTGGGCGACTACGTGAAAGAGAACGAAAAGGTCTGGAAGAAAGACGGCCTCCCCTCCCCCCTCCAGAAGGTGGTGGACTGACATGGACCGCCCCTTGAAGCTCATCGCCTTCCTCGCCCTGCTCTCAGGGGTTGCAATCCACCTCTTCTACGGGACTCCCCTCTTCAGCCCAGTCCGTTCAGCCTCCCTCATCCTCGTCGCTATCCTTCCCATACTCTCCTCCCGCATCTTCCGCTCGCTCGGCGAGGGGAGGGAAGCCCGCTTCTGGCTCTCCGTGACAATGGCCTTCCTGATGATCGCCCTCGGCGAGGCGATCCACATAGTCTTCGAGAGCCAGCAGCTGATGCCCTTCCTTTTGGTCAACGACGCCCTCATCTTTGCGGGCGAGCTCTTCCTTGCATTCGGCGTCATACAGCACTTCTTCTGCTTCGAGGAGTGCGAATACAGGAGCCTCAACCTCCTCCTTCAGTTCTTTTTCTTCGTCGTCCTCGTCGTCTTCCTGCTGGTGCGGCCCTTTGTCATGGACCTCGACTTCCAGGCCCGGCAGAAGATACTCCTCGTCCTGGCAGGGGACACAGCCGCGACATTGTCACTCCTCTTCCTCCTCTGGAAGGGCTCGCAGGGCGGCGTCCTCGGCCGCTCCCTTGACATACTCGCCTCCGGCTTCATCCTCTACACCGTGAGCGACGTCTTCCCCCTCTGGCTCACTTTCAAGGCCGCCCCGCTTTTTTTCACCCCCCTCGCCTTCTTCCTCCAGGTCGTCGCCTATCTGACGATGGCATACGCCGAGTTCCAGTACTCCAAGATCGCCGAGGGCTTCTTCCCTGAGTGAGCGGGAAAAGCTTATTTTGAGGGCGGCCACCCTCCTGCCATGTGCTTCGGAGTCCCTGCCAAGGTCGTCTCCTGCGGGGAAGGGATGGTCGTGGAGGTGAGGGGGAAAGAGAGGGGCGTGATCCCCATGTGCGACTGCTCTCCCGGCGACTTCGTGATGGTCGCGCAGGGCGTCGCAGTCTCCCGCCTCTCAAGAGAGGAGGCAGAGGCGCTGGAGGCGCTTCTCAATGAGAGTTAGCGACCCCCTCCTTTTTCTGAAGTACGCGATACCCTGCGGCTCCGCCATGGTGAAGAGGGGCGACCTCTCCCAGCAGCTCCTCGACGAGATGACCGATGCTGTCTCGAGAGAAAAGACGTCGCCCCGCTTCATCGCCCCCTTCAAGACCGCTCTCGCCTTCTGCAGGGCCATCGCCCGCAAAAAGGGCAAGCAGGCCATCGACTCGGAGGTCATCCGCTCTTACTTCCTGGAGCGCCACAACGAGCTCCTCCCCTCCATCGCCAAGCCGGACGTCGACCTCTCCCTCTGCCGCGTCAGAAAGGGGAGGGTCCTCAAGGCCGGCGACGACCTTCTCGTCCTGACAGAGCTCGGCGAGGAGAGGGCGAGCAGTTTCTTCGCCCCCTCTGCCTCCGAGGGCGACGTTGTCTCCCTCCACTACCGCCACGCCTGCGAGGTTTTGGAGAGGTCAGAGAGTTGATCGACGCCGCGCAAACTCTTTAAACTGGAGAGTGGCGACCACCTCCATGATAATCAACCTCACACATCAGGAGGATCTCGACGGCATCGCCTCGCAGGCCATCCTCAAGAGAACAGACCCTGAGCTCGTCCCATTCTATGCCGACTACCCCTCCTTTCTCTCAAGGCTGTATGAGGTCGAAAGAGAGGCCGCTGACGGCTCGCAGGTGGTGATAACAGACCTCGGCCTCTCCGCCTCCGCGGTCGACGGGATGGCTGCCTGGGCGGAGCGGCTCTCCCGGAGGGCATCCATAACCTCCATCGACCACCACCCCCTCCCCCAGCAGGCGAGAAAGGTAGCCCCCTTCGTCTCCTTCATCATCGGCGCGGACGAGACCTGCACTGCCGAGCTAGTCCAGCTCCACTACCTCCCGTCCGACCCCGTAGCCAGGAGACTGGCCAAATACGCGAAAGCCACCGACCTGGGCGGGGAGAACCCCGACGCCTTCAAGATTGACAAGGTGGTCAAGGCAGACAGCTCCCCTGCCGCCCTCGACACCCTCTCCACGAAACTCTCGCGGGGGACTTTCTGGGACGAAGAGATGGAGGCGATTTACCAGGGCAGGCTAAAGCTCGAGAGGACGGAGATCGAGGAGCTTTTCTCCCCGGACCGCCTCTATGAAGTGGAAGAGTCTGGCCTGAAGATCGCCTTCTCCTACTCAGAGGTCCTCCACCCCGAGGAGTCCGCGGAGAAGCTCTCCCTCTCCGGCTTCGACCTCGGCGTCGGCGTCAACCCCAATCTCCAGAACGTCGTCGTCTACAGCTCGACCAGCTCCGTCGACCTTGCGGAGCTCTGCCAGTTTCTCGGCGGCAACGGCCACAGAGACCGCGCCGGCTTCCCCTACGCGGAGCCCCTGGTAGTGGACGGCAGAGTCTCCCGGGACCTGGTCAAGAACTTCTCTGGGGCCCTGAGAAACCGCAACCAATATAATCCCTCTATCTGATAATTTCCATGGAAAAGTTCCCCCTCTGCTTGACTTTTGACGACGTCCTTCTTCTCCCCCTCGAGTCGGGCGTGGAGCCGAACCAGATCTCGGCCTCCTCCCGCTTCTCCCGCAACATCCCTCTCAGCCTCCCCTTCGCCTCCAGCCCCATGGACACTGTGACGGGAGAGGGGCTCGCCATAGCAATGGCGAGGGAGGGAGCCATAGGCGTCCTCCACAGGAACTGCACTGAGAGAAAGGAGTGCGAGATGGTGGAGAGTGTGAAGTCTGCCGCTCCCTCCGAAGACTCCGCTACCGACGGGGACGGCAACCTCGTCGTGGCAGCTGCCTGCTCGCCGTTCGACAAGGAGAGGGCCCTCGCCCTGGAGAGAGCGGGGGCGGACGCCGTCGCCATCGACTGCGCCCACGCCCACAACCTCAACGTCGTCAAGGCCGCTCGGGAGATGAAGTCTTCCCTCGACTGCGACCTGGTTGTAGGCAACATCGCGACGCCGGAGGCCGCCTCCGCCCTCTCATTCGCCGACGCCTTGAAGGTCGGCATCGGTGCGGGCTCCATCTGCACCACGCGAGTGGTGACGGGTGTGGGCGTCCCCCAGCTCCAGGCAATCCTCGACGTCGCCTCCTCTTCCGACGTGCCAGTCATAGCTGACGGCGGCCTCCGCTACTCAGGCGACGTCGCCAAGTCCCTGGCCGCTGGCGCCTCCTGCGTGATGAGCGGCCGCCTCTTCGCAGGCGCCGAGGAGTCGGCGGGCGCAACAGTCTCTCTTGGCGGCGTCCCCCACAAGGCCTATCGCGGAATGGGCTCCCTCGGCGCCCTGAAGGAGAAGAGCGACCGCTACCTGATGGTCAACAAGACGGTCCCAGAAGGCGTGGAAGGGGCGGTCCCGCTCGCGGGCCCTGCCAAGGACATCCTTTTCCAGCTTGCCGGCGGCCTGAAGAGCTCGATGGGCTACGTCGGCGCCGAAGACCTCCCCGCTTTCCAGGAGAGGGCGAAGTTCATCCGCATAACCGGCGCCGGGCGGGAGGAGTCCCATCCCCACGACCTCTCCACTTTCAAGAAGGCGCCCAACTACTCCCCTTAGAGCCCCTTGGAGCTCTCCTCTATCGCCCTGTCGATCTTCTTCTTCAGCTCCTCCGACATCCCGGGAAGCTCGACCTTCAGGAACCCCCTCACGAGCACGCTTGTCGCCTTCTCCTCGTCCAGCCCCCTCGCCATCAAGTAGTGGATCTCCTCTGGCGAGAGCTTTCCGACAGCTGCCTCGTGGGAGAGGTCGATCTCCTTCACTTTCCCCTCCAGCTTCGGTATCGCCTCTATGCTCGCCTCGTTTGAGAGGAGGAGGCCGTTGCACTCCAGGTGGCCCTTCACGTTTTTCGCGTCGCCCCTCATGTGGCCCCTCGCCACCACTTTTCCCCTCTCCTGCGCTATCGCCCTGGAGACTATCTCAGCCCGCGACCCCTCCCCCTCCAGGAGGGCCCGCGACCCCACGTCCATGAAAGAGTCGCCTTTCGCCCTCATCAGGTTGCTGAACCTTACCAGGGAGTTCTTCCCCGCGCACTTCGCTGTCGGGTACATCTGCAGGCTCTTCACTGGGTTGAGGGCGACGTAGTTGGAGATGAACTTTGCCCCCTCCCCGACCACGGCCACGCTCCTCGGCCTGACGTCCACCCCTTCCCGCCAGTTGTGTATCATGGTGAACGTCAGCGTCGCGCCCGGCTCGACGAAGAACTCGCTGACGCCGACGTGGAGACCGCCCTTCACTCTCTTCCCGACGGCACAGCCGGTGATTATGTCCAGCCTCGAGTTCTTCTCCGCAACTATCACGTTGTGGACAGCCTGCGCTATCCCGCCCTCCTCCATGTAGAGGCAGGACTGGAGGGGGAAAGAGCACTCCACCCCCTCTTTCGCCCTCAAGAAGTAGCCGTGCGTCTGGTGCTCGTCCGCAAGCCTCGTGAACTCGTCCTTCCCCCTCTCCACTGCCTTCCACCAATATTCATCAAGACCATACCTCTCTCTCGCCTTCTCTATGTCCATTATCTCCAGGCCCTCCTGGAGAGACCTCTCGAAGAGGACGGAGTGGTCTGTCTGGAAGAAGGAGCCGCTCCTCCCCTCCTCGTCGATCCTCACCCCCGCCTCCTCAGCCGCCCTCTGCGCCTCGACGGAGAGCTCAGCCAGGCATTCGACAGGCTCCTTCTCTCCGGTTTCCAGCTCGAACTCTTCTATCTCAACACTCATCGTTCAGGCACTCCACGCACTTCTCGAAGCCGCCTTCCATGATGTGCTCCATCACAGTCTCAGGCTTCTCCGTGCAGGCTATCCTCCCGTCCAGCATGACATGGCCCCAGTCCGCCTTCATGTAGTCGAAGATCGCTCCCATGTGGGTCACCACCAGCGCTCCCCTCCCCTCAAGGAAGCCGTCCAGCAGCTTCCCTATCAGCTTCAGGTTCTCCACGTCCACTCCAGAATCAGGCTCGTCTATGAGGGCGAGGTCAGGGCCCTGCAGCATCAGCTGTAGCAGTTCGGACCTCTTCCTCTCCCCTCCGGAGAAGCCCGCATTGACGTCCCTCCCCAAGAAGCTTTCCAGGTTGAGAGTTCTCGACCTCTCAAAGATCTCCTCGTCCAGCTCGCACTCCACCTCCCCGCTTTTGCAGATGCAGGAGATCTCCTGCAGAGTGACGCCGTTCACCTTGGGCGGCGACTGGAACATGATGCCGATGCCCTTCCTCACCCTCTCGTGCATGGGCTTTCCCACTATATCCTCTCCCTTGAACAGTATCCTCCCCTCCGTCACCACAACACCCGGGTTCCCGAGTATGGCTGAGAGGAGGACAGTCTTGCCCACTCCGTTCGGTCCGAGGAGGACGTGCGTCTCGCCGCGCGGCACTTCGAGCTCCACGCCCTTCAGTATCTCTTTCCCCCCGACCTCGGCGCGGAGGCCCTCCACCCTTAAAAGCTGACTCACGCTCCTCCCCCTCCGGAGCCCTTTTTTAGCTTTCCGACACGATTGCGACCCATTAAATAGGAGTTTTACCACTATAAAGGAGATGAGTAGCAAGACGTCAGGAGCTGTTGTCAAGAACTACAACGACTGGTCAAGTCCAGCCTTCCTGGCGGGGATTGCTGACTCCTTTTTGGAGGGTCGCCCGCCCGGGGTTTCTATCTGCTCTTTCTACGACTACGAGAACATGAATTTCGTCTACAAGCTCCTCCACAGCGCCTACGAGGGGGGAAAGCTTTTCTCCTATCACCTGGGGCTGGAAAAAGGCCATCTTTTGAGTGTCGAGCTCGGCGAGAGGTGCGACAGGGCGGTTGGGGACAGGTACTGCACTGCAAGCATCATCGATTCCAACATCAGGGGGATCTATTCCTCTCTCCAGCTGGTCCTCGACGAGCCGGAGAACTTTGGCCTCCCGCCCGAGAGGGTGCTGCAGAAGCCGGACTTCGGGCCCGTCTTCCATTCCAAAAAATTGCCCTAGAAACCATCCAGAGCTGTTTTTTCCACCGATTTATGCTTTTCTCATAAGCTATAAGAAGGCCTGAGAACTCCACCAGCCATGGAGCCGCTCCTCCAGACCGCAGTGGTCGTGGCAGCAGTACTGATCGCCCTCTTTCTCTCTGCCAGCGTCCTCTCCTCCTCCCTCTTCTCGCTCCTTTTCTTCATGGTGAGCTGGGAGAAGGCTGGCGGCCTCTCGGAGCTCCTCTCCAAGTACGAGAAGGGGATCAAGAGGTTCTTCTACGGCGTCTTCCTCTTCCTCGGCGCCCTCTTCATCTTCAGCTACATGGACTTCGCCTTCGCTGACGTGGTCCTCTCGCAGCTCCTACTCTTCCTTCCCAAGGCCTTCGTCGCACTTCTCGTCCTCTACTTCGGCTACATCGCCTTCTCGCTCGTGGAGGAGTTCGTGAGAAGCGGCGTCGAGGAGTTCCTCGGCTACGGAGTCCTGCCCATGGTGGTTGGCAACGCTGTCGGCGCAATCGCCCTCGCCCTTTTCCTCTCCATCAGCCTCGACATCGTCGGCCTCGACTCCGACATCATCAAGATATTCCTTGTAACCCTCCTCCTCTCTGTTGCCGTCCCCCTCGCAGTCCTGCTCTCAGCCGGCGCCTCTTTCCTTGGCAAGGCGATGGGAGTGGGCTACACTCTCCGCTTCCTCGGACTGAAGGAGGGGAAGGAGGTCAAGTTCGGCAAGATGAAGGGCAAGATAGAGACGATAAGCCCCACACACATCAGGCTGAAGACCAAGAAGGGAGTCGCAGTGGTAATGAGCAAGTCCTTTTTGGAGAGAGGCTGGGAAGAGCTATAGCAGCTCTTCGTAGACCTCCATCACTCCCTTGCACATCTTGTCGGTCGAGAACTTCTCCTCCACAGTCTTCCTCGCGTTGACGCCGAGCTTGAGGGAGAAGATGGGGTCTGTCAGTATCCTCTCCATCGCCTTGAAGAGCTCGACAGGGTTCTTCTCCTCCACCAGCATCCCGTTCTTCCCTGAGTTGATTATCTCCGGCACGCCCCCGCTGTTCGACCCAATGGCCACCCTGCCGCAGGCCATCGCCTCAGTGAAGACGAGGCCGAAGGCCTCATCGTGCGAGGGAAGTGCCATGACGTCACACCCCGCGTAGGCGAGGGGCATCTCCTCCATGGTAAGCGGCTTCTTGGGGAAGAGCAGCTTGTCCTCTATGTCCAGCACCTCCGCCCTCTCCCTCAGCTTCTCCATGGCGCTCTCGCACTTCCCCGGCAGAGTCACGTCCTGGCCCGTGAAGACTATCTTGAAGTCGGGCATGACGTGGGCGAGGTGGCTGGCGGCCTGCAGTATTGTGAAGTGGCCCTTCGACTCCGCGGTCGACTCGCCGGAGACCCTCATCAGCCGCGAAGAGACGAGGAGTATCCTGGTCTTCTTCTCCAGGCCGAGCCTCTTGCTCAGCCACTCCTCGTCCAGGTTGGGGTTGAACTTGATTGTGTCGACGCTGTTGTGGACAGTCTCTATCCTCTTGCTGTCGATGTCGGCGGAGAGGACCTGTTCGGCGATGAAGTTGGAGACGCAGATGATCTTGTCCCAGTTGAGGTGTCGGAGCAGAAGCGACTCTATCTCGCTGCCGCTGAAGCCGTGGGCGTGCAGGACTATGGGGACGTCCTTGACAGTCGAGGCGCTGCAGGCCGCGAGCGTGTGGGTTATGTTGGCGGGGACGTGGAAGTTGTGGACGTGGATGATGTTGGCGCCCTCCTCGTCGATTATCTCGCAGATCCTGTTGAAGGCCGCCTCGCCGGTCTCCCTACCCTTCTTCTTTATATCCATGCAGTCGTTCCGCTCTATGACAACGTTGCCGAGCTCCTGCCTCTTTTTCTCCCCCTCAAGCGGCCCCACGAGGAAGTGGGCTGGTACCTCCTTCTCCTGGAACCAGTGCGCCATGTCCCAGAGGAGCGTCCCGATGCCCCCTATGGAGGGAGGGTAGAACCACTGGATGTGTAAAGGATGGGGGTCCATAACTCTAGGGAGAGCGGCCTGCCGTCCCCTATTAAATCTTTGGCCTTTAAAAGTCACCTGACCTCTTCGTAGCTCTTCTTCGCCTTCCTGAAGAGGTGGTAGCTGAAGAAATTGGAGAGGTGGAAGAAAGCTGCCTTCGGCCTCCCCCACTTCGCTATCCTCCTGTTGGAGACTGCGACCCTCATCTCAGGGTCGTACTTGACTCTCGATACCCGGGCCGCCCGCGATACCAGGTCCACGTCCTCGTTGGTCACCAGCTCAGTGTTGAAGCCGCCTATCTCTTCGAAGACGTCCCTCCTGATGGCGAGGTTGCTCCCCGCCGGCATGTAAACGCCAAACATGGAGAAGAGCCTCACAGCCAACCTCACGCCGAAGTTGAGCAGCAGGTCCACCTTGGCTGATGGCACGATCTCGGAGATCCCGTAGACCGCCCCGTTCTCCTCGAGCTGCTCGACAATCCTCTCCAGCCAGTCTTCCGGCAGTATGGCGTCGGCGTCGGTGTAGGCTATGATCTTCCCCCGCGACCTCTTTCCCCCCACCTGCCTCGCCATTGCGATGTTGCCGGTCCCCCTCAACACCATGTCCGCCTTTTTCCCAGCAATCTCCAGCGTCCCGTCCTCGCTTCCCCCGTCGCTTATCACGATCTCAAACTCCTTGAAAGTCTGTTTCTTGAGGGAGTCTATGCAGAGCGGCAGGTAGTTTTCCTCGTCCAGCGTGGGGATGACCACTGAGACTTTCGGTTTCATTCTCGTTATTTCTCCGTGTGAACATTTATTACTTGCCAGAAACTTTCCCTTCCATGGCCGAGATAGAGTGGTATGATGAGTTCGTCAACGGAGACTACGCGCCCTCTGAGAGCGACGTCGTGGTCCTCTACAGGTATGAGCCAGCAGAGGGCATCTCCCAGAAGGAGGCGCTCGGCAGGATGGCCTCCGAGAGCTCGGCCGGGACATGGACCACACTCGCCAAGATGCCCGACAACCTCGAAAAACTGAAGGCCTACACATTCCACTGGACGGAGAAGACGGCGAAGATAGCCTACCCCAACCTGCTCTTCGAGCCGGGCTCCATGGTCTGCTTCCTGTCCGGCCCTGGAGGCAACATCTTCGGAATGAAGGCGCTGGAGAGCCTCCGTTTCCAGGACGTCTCCTTCCCGGAGGAGTTTCTGGAGAATTTTCCCGGACCCAATCTTGGGCCCGACGTGATCAAGGAGGTCTTCGGCAAGGAGAAGGGACCGATAACCTCCGTGGTCCCCAAGCCGAAGCTCGGCTTCTCCGCAAAAGAGCACGCAGGCGAGATAGGCTACGCAGTCTGGAAGGGCGGCATCGACTGCGTCAAGGACGACGAGAATTTGACCGACCAGAAGTTCAACCGCTTCTCTGAGCGTGTCGAGCAGCTGGCCAAGTTCCGCGACAGGGCTGAGAAAGAGACCGGCGACAAGAAGGACGCCTTCATCAACTGCACCGCCCCAACCCTCTCAGAGCTGGAGAGGCGGGTGAGAGAGGTTCACGACCACGGCTTCCGCTACTTCATGATCGACATGGTCATCTCCGGCTTCACCGCCGTGGCCACCGCCTCCCAGCTGGCCCACGACTTCGACATGGCCATCCACGGCCACAGGGCGATGCACGCCATGTTCACAAAGAGCCCTGACCACGGGATGTCGATGCTCGCCCTCTCAAAGCTCTACAGGGCAATCGGCGTCGACCAGCTCCACACAGGCACCGTAATTGGCAAGCTCGAGGGGAACAAGGACGAGATAATAGCCATGAAGGAGATGCTCCTCTCGCAGGAGGTCGGCGAGGTGGAGGGGATCCGCCTCCCCCAGAGATGGGGCAAGATAAAGCCGACACTCCCCGTGACGTCGGGGGGCCTCCACCCAGGCATCCTCCCGCAGGTCCTCGACATCTACGACACCGACAGCATCGTCATCCAGGCGGGCGGCGGGACTCTCGGCCACCCTGACGGTCCGGAGGCTGGCGCCCGCGCCATAAAGCAGTCGATAGAGGCCTGGAAGGAAGGCGTCTCCGTGGAGGAGCACGCCGAGAGCCACCCGGAGCTCGCCGCAGCCCTGGAGAAGTGGGGTACGTTGAGGCCCCGCTGAGGAACCAATTTAAATTACCACCAAGCATCGGCGGGATGGGAAGAGAGTCAGCCCCGTTTCTGGCGACACTGTTTACTGTGACACTCCTGCTGGCCGGAGTTTCGGCGGCAGGCCATGTGACTGAGAGCGACTTGAGGCGTGCCATGGAAGACGAGGCGAT
Source organism: Candidatus Undinarchaeota archaeon (assembly GCA_964527545.1). GTDB lineage: Archaea > SpSt-1190 > SpSt-1190 > DYHY01 > CAZGQF01 > CAZGQF01. Next base: position 416,184 of record CAZGQF010000001.1, read on the forward strand.
GCTGATGTCCGGCATCTCCGAGGCCAACGCTGCCCTGGAAGAGGTCCCCGGCTCCATAAAGGGCGTGATAGGGACGGACGAGCTCTACCACGTCAGGATAGACGGCACCAACATAGCCCTCACGCTGAGAGACGGCAGAATAGCGTCAGTCAGCAGCATGCGGCCCTCATCCCCGACGAAGCGGCTCGACACCAACTATGACGTCTTGGTGAGGATAGCCAACGCCGACGAGCCTGTCCAGCAGGCCATCATAGAGTTCATCAACAACAGGATAAGGATCTCCTCCGTGGGCGGCTGCAGCAGCGACCGCGCCTGTGCCGACAACGAGATCTGCGAGAGCGGGAGATGTGCTGCCGCCTTCACAGTGGCTGTCGTTCCGCTTGGCTACACTCCTTCGGAGACGAACGACTTCCTCCAGAAGGCCTCCTGGGAGGTGGAGTACATGAAAAGCAAGCTCCCCACCGACAAGATAAGGGTCCACTACGTCTCCCCGTCAGTCTGCAACGACGTCCAGTGCAGGGACGCCTGCGAGGACTGCCAGACTGCGGCCTACGACTGCGTTCGCAGGGCTGGCCTCGCCTCCGCCGTCGACAAGATAGCGGCGGTGAGCGACAACCCGACCTACGCCTATCCGGGCGGCAGGCAGTTCGAGATCTGCGGCTGTGCGGGCGGCATCCCCTCTCTCACGAGCGTCAGCAAGAGCCACGTCTGGGAAGGCAACATGGTCTGGTGCCTGACCACGATGGTCCACGAGGTGGGCCACTCCCTTGGCCTCTATCACGTCGACGCGACCGGCCAGGAGGCTGGCGCCTGTCTCGGGCCCAACGCAGCCGACTGCCAGCAGACGGACAAGCAGACCGACATAATGGGCTACGGCGCGCCGAGAGACCATTTCGGTCCCGCCGCCCTCAACCACTTGAAGAACAGGATGGGGGACTACACGAGGTGAAAAAATGAAGGCAAAAGCTATCTTTGTGACGCTGGCACTGCTTCTCTCCATTGCACTGGCAGGGAACGTGCGGGTGATGACTATCGACATAGTTGCGATGCAGGGAGACGAGTTCTCGCTCCACTCCTACCAGGTCGCCGAAGGCCTCGTCGACGAGCCTGAGGAGGGGGACTACACACTCAGCGTTTTCTCCTCTGACGGCTCCACGCTCTACGAGACAGGCTTCGACGTTGAGCTGCTCGCCTACCCATCGCCGTACGAGGACCTCCAGCCCGACCAGGCGGCCCACAAGGGCGCGGACCTCCCTCCGGTCGAGATAGAGGAGAGGCTGCTCTCCTTCAACGTCCCCTACAGCAGGGACGTGGCGAGCATGAGCGTGGCAAAGGGAGGCGAGTCCCTCTTCTCCGCCGAGCTCACGACCTGCAACTCCAACGGCGCCTGCGAGCCGGACAAGGCGGAGAACTTCCTCTCCTGCCCGGAGGACTGCCCCTCTGCCTCTTCTGACAGCTACTGCGACGGCATCTTCGACCAGAAGTGCGACCCTGACTGCACCGCTCAGGAGATGGAGTACAAGGACACAGACTGCACCTGCGGCAACGGCGTCTGCGACGAGAGGGAGGACAGCTTTTACTGTCCTGAGGACTGCGGCAAGCCGAAGAACACGCTCCTCTACGCCATCGCAGGAGGAGCAGTCATCGCACTCGTCGTGCTGGGCTTCATAGTGAAGAAGCTCTTCTTCAAGGCAGAGAAGCCAAAGAAGGAGAAGCCCAGGGAAAAGGGGCACAAGACGGAGAAGAAAGAGGAGTAGCCTACCCCATCATCCAGATGCTGGAGGCCATCACTGCCATCCCGAGCATCACTCCGTAGATTATCAGGTGGCCTGTCTTCGGCTCGCACTTCTTCATGCAGTCGTAGGCGGCGGGGAGCAGTTCGTCCAAACTGATGAAGACCATTATCCCGCCAACCATGGCGAGCATCATGTCGAGTACGTTGCCGTTGACCACGGAGCTGAGCGCCACCCACCCGGCCAGGGCCCCAGCTATCTCCGCGCCGCCGGAGAGGAATGAGTACTTCAGCGCCTTCTTTCTGCTCTTGGTCGCGTAGAAGATGGGCGCTGAGATGGCGAGCCCCTCAGGTATGTTGTGGAGGGCGATGGCGACGGCCAGGAGCACCCCCAACTCCAGAGAGGCCATGCCGCCCGCAACCACAGCCAGCCCCTCTGGGAAGTTGTGGAGTGTGATCCCAGCCGAAGTCATCATCCCGGCCTCCATCACCCTCCTCTTCTCAAGCGAGACCTCCTTCAGGTACTCGTGGGGAACCACCTTGTCCAGCAGGAGCATGATGGCCATCCCTGAGAAGAAGAGGAGATTGGCCTTTCCGAACCCCAGGGCCTGGATGGAGCTGAAGAGGAGTTCGAGGAAGGAGACCGCCATCATCACGCCTGCAGAGAAGCCGAGGACGAAGGAGAGGCCCCTCTTCCCAAGAGTGACCTTGACGCCGAGAAGGCTGCCGATGCCCGTGGAGAGGCCGGCCAAGACTGCAAGGCCCAGCGGCGCGAGAGAAGGCATTGCACTCTCCTGCGCCACCCCCTAAAAACTCTTTACCCAGAGGCGAGGCTGAAGCACTCGAAGTTGTGGAAAGAGTCGCTCTCCAGCTTCTCGTTCTCTCCCCACCCCTCTCCGTCCCACCTCTGGACGTGGAGGTCCTTCCTGTCGTCCATCACCGCCAGGAAGGCGCCCCCTTCGTAGGGCTCCAGAGCGACCCATTGCGGGTCCGACGGCCCCGAACTGCAGAAGCCCGTGGCCGACCACTCCCCGTCCCAAGTCGCATACTTCGGAGTCCCCACGTTCTTGTCGCCGTAGACCACCACTCCCTTCCCCTCCACGAAGGCGACGTCGAAGCACCTCCGCTGCTGGCTCTCTATGTGACCGTCTATCTCGTAGTTCTCCCCCCAACCCTCCCCATCCCAGACCTGGAGGTTCAGCTCGTGGGAGGCGCAGGAGACACCCATCAACATCCTCTCCGACCCCGGCTCCGCCGCCAGTTTGATCCACGAGATGGAGGAGGTGCAGGCAGTTCCAGCCTCTTCTTCCTCCCCCCAGCTTTCCCCATCCCAGACTCTGTACTTAGGTGCTCTCTCCGGCCTCTCCCCGTAGACGACGACAGCCTCTCCCGACCCGTCCCAGGCCACGTCAAGGCACTTGTAGGCGCTGGTGTGGGCCTGCGATGTCAGGAGCTTTTCCTCTCCCCACCCCTCCCCGTCCCAAATCTGCGCGTAGATCCTCCTGTCAGAGTCGAGAGTGGTCAGCACAATCTCGTCAGAGCCAGGCTTCGCCTCCAGCTCTATCCACTTCAGCACGCAGGGCGTCTCTCCCCTCGTCTCCTCCTCAACGCTCCACCCCTCCCCGTTCCAGACTCTGTACTTCGGCAGGTCGTCTCCCGACCTGTAGACCACAATCGCGTCGCCGGACTCCTCGTAGGCGACGTCGAAAGCCCTGCTGTGCGGGCCGGGCGCCGATGTCGAGACCTCGAGCAGCTCTCCCCATTCCTCCCCGTCCCAGACCTGGAGGTTGATGTGGTTGTGGTCGTCTTGCGTCCCCAGTATGAACTTTTCCCCGCTCGGCGAGACTGCCAGCCTCTGCCAGACTTTCACCTTTCCCCCAACGCAGTTCGCCCATCCTTCCTCACTCCACCCTTCATCGTAGGTCCTGTATCTCGGCGTGCACCTGCCCCAGCTTGGCGAGTGGTCGTAGTACGAGATCATCATCCCTCCCATCTCCCCTCCCTCTTCCGTGACACTCACCTCCGTCTCCTCCCACCCGTAGTTCCCCTCCGCATCAGAGCAGTTCGCCCACGCATCAAACACACCGACCTCCTCCATCTCCAACTCAAACGTGTAGTTCCCGCTCCCGCTCATCTCTCCCTCCTCCTCCCCGTCCCACCAGAAGTCGCACCCCTCCACTCCCACGTCGTCGCTAGCAGTCGCCCAGAAGACCACGGAAGTCCCGTTCTCCACATCAGTCGGCTCCACACCGCTCACCTCCGGCGGAGTGTTGTCCTCCTCTTCTTCAGCAGTCACGTTCACCTCCGTCTCCTCCCACCCGTAGTTCCCCTCTGCATCAGAGCAGTTCGCCCACGCATCAAACACCCCCACTTCCTCCATCTCCAACTCAAACGTGTAGTTCCCGCTCCCGCTCATCTTTCCCTCCTCCTCCCCGTCCCACCAGAAGTCGCACCCAGCCACGCCAACCTCATCGCTCGCAGTCGCCCAGAAGACCACGGAAGTCCCGTTCTCCACATCAGTCGGCTCCACACCGCTCACCTCCGGCGGAGTGTTGTCCTCCTCCAGGATCTGCGCTTCAGCCATCTCGATCCTCCCCAGGAGCCGACCCCCGTCCTTGTGAGCTATCCCTGAGCGCGGCAGGAAATGGAAGACCACGTCGATCTCGAAACGCGTCCCCTCATTGCCCTCCACTAGGGGAGGGTCGAAGACACCGCTGACGGTCGCCTTCTCGTCGGGGCTGAGCCGCAGGTTCGGATTGACCGCAACGCTCGCGTTCCTGCCCTCCGAGTGGAAGTCGACCGACTGCACCAACATCCTCTCGCCGAAGTTGTTGCCTATCTCCATGGAGAAGGGCTGGGGGCTTCCGGAGGCGCAGACCTTGAAGTCATAGACATTGAACTTCTCGAATCCGACCGCAGTCTTCTGGTGAAAGCGGCCCAGCACAGACTCCCTGAAGACCATTCCTGCCGTTGCCACCACGACAAACATCATGCCGTAGGTGAGGAGGAGGGCGAGCCCGCTTTGACCTTTCACCTCCTATATGACCTTGGGGCAGTATTTTTACATTGTCTCTGCCCCAGGCCAAAAGAGTGATAAGCCTCCTCTGTTTTTCGGTGGCGTGAAAACGGAAGAAAGGCCACTGAAGCTCGTATTGTCGCTCTTTTTGCCGTTCTGGGCCGCTTTTGTCGGCTCCTCCTTCACAGTCACTTCCGGCTGGTACGCCGCCCTCACCAAGCCGCCACTCAACCCTCCCAACTGGGTCTTCGCACCTGTCTGGACACTCCTCTACTTCATGATGGGCGTCTCCCTCTATCTCGCCTGGAGAAGGGACGACGAGGCAATCAGGCCATTCTCACTACAGCTCTTCCTCAACGTGATGTGGTCCCTCCTCTTTTTCGGATTCCAATCGCCCTCACTCGCTTTAATCTGCATAGCGGTCCTCTGGTACGCAATCGTCCGAACCATCCGCCTTTTCTTCAAGGCCTCGGAGCTCTCGGCCTACCTGCTCCTTCCCTACCTTTTCTGGGTCTCCTTCGCCGCCTACCTCAACTACGGCGTCGCCCTTCTCAACTGACGTAGGCACTCTCTATGACGACATCCTCCGCCGGCCAGTCTTCTCTCCCGTGCTTTGTGGTCGTCTCCCTCTCCTCTATCCTCTCCACGACCTCCATCCCCTCCACAACCCTGCCGAAGACAGCGTAGCCTTCATCCCTCACTCCGTAGTCGAGGAAGTCGTTGTCTGCCGTGTTGATGAAGAACTGCGATGTGGCGGAGTCGGGCTCCATCCCTCTCGCCATGGCGACGGTCCCCCTTTCGTTCGAGAGCCCGCTGTCAGACTCGAGCGGTATTGGCTCTTCCGTCTCTTTCTTCGCCCCGTCGGGGGTGAACCCCCCTCCCTGTATCATGAACCCCTCTATGACCCTGTGGAAGACTGTCCCGTCGTAGTGGCCGCTTTCCACGTACCCCAGGAAGTTCTCCACCGTCACGGGCGCCTCCCCCTCATAGAGCTCCATCTCAATTCTACCCTCGCTGGTCTCAAGAACCACCCTCTCCTTTCCATCCTTTCTCCAGATCCTGCTGCTCGAGTAGGCGCCGAAGGCGACTGCCAGCAGGGCAGCCCCTATAACCAGCCAGGAGAACGCCTTCTTCGCGTTTATCCTGATTTTGACATTACCCCCCAAGGTCTGCCACCATCTTGCCGTATCTCCAGTGAATCATGTTCTGGTCGAACTCTTCGAACTCCACAGTCATTTTCTCCTGCTCCTTTTCCGTGAAGTAGTCCATCGACCTGAGAAAGAGAGTCCCATCCTCCTTGTCGATGTGCTGCGGGTAGAGCTCCACCAGCTCGACCAGCAGTCCGGTCATCTCTTCCCTCGCATTGCCGTCCCCGGCCACGACTCTCTCCTTTGCGTTGACCAGTGCCCCCACCTTCTCCCTCGCCATGACATGCTCCCTCTTCAGCTCCTCCACCATCCCCGCGTCCTCCTTGTCCAATTTTTTCCCCTCCATCTCACGGAAGAGTATCTTTTCCTCCTTTCCGTGGTGGCACTTGTCCGCGTAGTTCTTCATGAAGTCGGCGAAGAGGTCGATGAACCTCGGGTTGATCTCTTTCCCATTCCTGACCTTCTCAAGCTCCACCCCCGCCAGCTTGACCATCCTCTCTATCAGCCTGTGCTCCTTCATCAGCATCCCCACCGGCATTGCCATGTGCCGGGGACTCCATTGAAGATAATAAAAGTTGGGAGCTACTCTTTGAACTCCATAGTTGGGAACTCCTTTATGCTGACGTGGGAGGTCGCGCTGGCAACCTCTATCTTGCCCTTGGACTTCTCGACCTCCTCCAGGAGCTCCCTGCTTATCTTGGACTTGAACCTTCTCCTCCCCTTCACAGGCCCGACGAACCTTATCTTGAGCTCCACCCAGTTGTCTGTCAGCTTCAGGAAGATCTCGGGCTCAAGCGACCTGGGCACTATGAAATACTTCCTCTTCATCGTCTCCATCTCCCCCCTCGACAACTCCCTCATCTCCTCAGTCTCCCTGTCCACCACCTCCAGAAACTTCTTCTCAGCCAGCCGCCAGTCGCTGTCGTAGGTGATTGGGATCACTATCTCGTCCCAGAGGAAGTTGTGGTCCTTGGTGTAGGTGTGGATTGCGTTGGAGAGGACCAGGCCGTTCGGCACTATGGAGAGCCGGCCGGTCTCCTGGTCGCCTGCCACCCACCCCTTGATCTCCATGATTGTGGTGTAGAGGAAGCTGATGTCGACCACGTCGCCGTACTTCCCCTCGATCTCTATCCTGTCGCCGACCCTGTAGATGTCCCTCGTCAGCACCAGGATCCCGCCTGCCAGGTTCTTGAAGATGTCCTGCAGTCCGACAGCCACCGCAGCGCCGAAGAGTCCTGCCCCGACGATGATCCCTTGGACGTTCGGCACCCAGACCACCACGACAAGGAGCACGACGCCGAAGTAGTAGAGGACTGAGGCGATTTTGCGCAGGTAGTACTTGGACTTCATCTTGCTCAACGCGTGGAGCAGCGACGACCTGACCGCCCTGTTGAAGAGGAGATGCAGGACAGCCCACCCGACGAAAGTGTAGACAGTCTTCCGGAGATATGCGTGAGGATAGAGATAGTTCAGTCCCTCAGCCAAGGCGGCGAGAAAGAGCAGAACCGGCGTAATCCTCTTCTTCCAGACCACGGCGAAGTGACCCGCCGCCACTATATATCTTCCACCCATACCCAAGGCTCGAGACCAAGCTCTCTGGCTGTCACTTCCAGAGGTGCTGGAGTTATTAAGTTCGCCAACGCAATCTTCCCATGCCAGAGAAGAAGAGGGCCATCAGCATCGACACTGGCGTGCTCTATACCTACAAGGAGGGAGACAAAGTCAAGACTGCCTACGACTCCCACCACCCAGTCTCTGATGATGAGCTGGACAGGCTGAAGGACCTGAACATGAACGCGGTCAGAATTCACGGCGACGACCCGGAGACGGTCATTGAGACGGCGAGAAGGGCGTTGGAGCGTGGTATCGACGTCTGGCTCTCCCCGAGATTCATCGACGCGGATTCGGAGGAGACACTCCGGAGGATGGGATCCTTCGCGGAGAGGGCGGAGGGGCTGAGAGAGCAGTACGGCGACAGGGAGGTCGTTCTCGCTGTGGGGAACGAGCTCGGCGTCGACTCCAGGTTCTTCTTCGACGACGATAACTATGTTGACAGGACCGACAGGATTGTGAAGGAGGTCATCAAGGGCGATTCGTCCGAAAGGGAGAGGTTCAAGAGGGAGCTCAACAGCTTCCTGGCGGAGATGGTCGGCACCGTAAAGGGGCGCTTCAAAGGACCCATCACCTACGCCGCCCACCCGGCCGAGGTTGACATGATCGACTGGGAACCATTCGATGTGGTGGGAGCGAACCTTTACTTCGACCGGCACAGCAGGAAGGGCTACTTCCAGAGGATAGAAGAACTCAAAGGATACGGCAAGCCCGTCGTAGTCACGGAGTTCGGCAGTGCGACTTTCACTGGCGCCTCTGATTACGGGGGCGCCGCCGGCTTTGTCGCGTCACAAAAGGAGATCCAGTACGACGAGTCGGAGCAGGTGAGGCTCTTTGAAGAGGTCCTCCCCAGAGTGATGGAGAGATCTGACGGCGTTATCGTCTATGCCCTCTCAGAGTTCCCGAAATCGAAGGGAAGGGAAGGACCGGCCGGCAGTTACGGAGTGCTCGACTTGAGAGACGGCGAGATAGTTGAAAAAGAGGGCTACAGAGCGCTGAAGAAGACCATGGAAGAGTAGGCGGACCTACTCAGTCTCCACGCGCGGCGCCAAAATGAACGAGAGCTTGAGAGTGTCCTCCATCGCATAGTCCAGCTGCATCGGGTAGTCTGTCTTGAACTTGATGGCCATCTCGTTGCAGAGCTTCGCGCCCTTCACCATCTTCTCGAGATAGTCGAGAGCGTACCTCGCCCTGCTCTCCTCCTGGACCTCCAGTGCGACCAGCTGGTCGCTCCCCTTCGCGAGCACGATTTCAACTTCTCCCGTGTCCCCTCCCGCAGAGATGACGAGCGAGTCCCCAGACGCGTTGAAGACTGCGGAGTCGGCCACAACGCCCGCGTCGCTGAGTGCCTGCTTCAAGGCTTCGGGCTTCATCTTCGCAGTTGCAGAGAACTCCAGACTCGGCGCCTTCCTCTCCTCCCCGCTCAGCTCGAGTAGGGGTAGGGAGAACTTCCTCGTGTTCCCTCCCTCATAAGTTATGTGAATCTTAGCCTCTTCCACTTTCAGGGAGACTGCGTCTCCGGGCTGTGCCTGCTTCAGGACGTTGTAGAGCCTCTCCATGTCGACGTGGATCGTCGTCTCTTCCTCCAGCTTGTAGGCCTCGAAGGCGGGCACCAAGAGGTTGTAGGAGACCATGGCCACGTTGGCGGGGTCCATGGCCCTCATGCTGATTCCCTCGTTGGTGAGCTTGAAGGAGACTTCCTCCTTGATCAGCTCATAGATGGCCTTGATCGAGTCGCTCAGGACGCTTGCTTCTGCGAGTTTAGCTTCTAACATTCTCCTCACTCCACATGGAATTGACTTTGGCCTCGAGTTCAGGGTTTAAATTACCTCCGAGCCTGCGGACGACTTCGCCCTGCAGACCCCCCTCCCTGCTCCAGCCGATTACGACCACCTCGTCCCCTTCTTTGTAGTCGGAGAGTCTCTTCCCGACCTCCTCCTCGAAGAAGGCGTCGGTTGTGCCTGTCCCGTCGTCGAGGGAGAGGCTCCCGTCGTCAGCGTTGAGGCCGGCCACCTTCCCCTTGACCATGACCCTCTTGCTGGCCTCGGTAATCTGGGAGATTTCAATCTCCTGGGTTGGGAGCCGGTCCGGCTTGGCCATGGCCTGGGCCACCCCGCCCTGTTTAAATGGTTATTTCTTAATGGAGACCACTTTTTCGTCCAGCTCCCCAATCATCTTCTTCAGCTCGCGTATGTCTTCCTTGAGGGTGCTCTCCTCCTCTTCCAGCTCCTTCTCCTCCAGCTCCAGCTCTTTCTCAAGCATCTCGAAGGTCTTCTCTATCTTCATCAACCGATTCTCAAAACCACCCACTTTCTCCTCTATCAGCCAGTAGTAGGCGAGAGTCAGGGCGGGGACAGCCACGAAGATCTCTATCATGTCGATGACTTCAAGTCCCCCGATCGCCGGCCCTTCCCCGCCAGAGGAGGCGAGCATGACGAAGACCGCCACCGTCAGCAGAAGGACGAGGGCGAGCTTCCAGGCTATGCGTTTCACGGAGAGAGGGGCCCAACTCTTCCATTTATGCGATTTGGCCCTCAACATTGAGGCCTATTTAAACCGAAATCCCCTATCCCCTCCCGCCTGATGACGAACTGACTTGGAACCCTTTTTCTTTTCCGAAAAGAAAAAGTCTTTCACGCCAAAAAGAAAAGGAATTTGACGCCTATTTAAACCGAAATCCCCTATCCCCTCCCGCCTGATGACGAACTGACTTGACTCTGAGCTTCGGCAATGACGAATAGGAGGTGATCTCCGAGGGCTCCTTCGTGCTATCAACGATAGCACCAAAGTCCGGGGTGATTTGTAGAGCACCCCTAGTGAGCGATCTCCGAGGGCTCCTTCGTGCTATCAACGATAGCACCAAAGTCCGGGGTGATTTGTAGAGCACCCCTAGTGAGCGATCTCCGAGCCTCATAATCATTTTAAACTACCACGAAGTGGACACAGGGATGCGCCAAAAAGAGGTGGAGTACTGGAAGAGGGTCGACTCCGTCATCGAAAAGGGCTTCAGGCCTGAGGGAAGGCGCTACAGGAACGGCCCCGTCCGCGCAGAGGTCTTCCCTGACCATACAGCCTCCTTCAGCGTCGTCCTGCCCAAGGACAAGAGGGACATCGGCAAGGAGCTGGCCGACACGATGACAGTCATCACAGGGAAGAGGTTCAACTACTCGCCGCCTGCCATAACCTCCGACGTTGGGGACCCCCTCTCAGAGAAGGCAGAGGTGGACCGCATACTCGACGGCTTCTCACACTTAAGACTCAAAAGCAAGGGCCCCAGGGAGATCCGCCGCCCTGAACCGCCGTCGCGTCCGCCGCGCAACCTCCAGTTCTACATGGCCTTCGTCTTCTCCCGCTTCCCCTTCAAGGAGGGCCACGACCTCGACTCCATAGCAGGGGGACCTTTCCTCCAATACGAGCGCGACTGGATAGATGACCAGGCAGCCTCATACGTCTTCTCCCCGACCAAGTACCAGCTCGGCCAGATCTCCCTCCACGACGAGGATGAGAACCTGCGTCGCTGGATTGTCCGGCCAGAGGACATGGAAGCTGTCGGCGACGCCCTGGACAGCAAGCACGCAGGCCACATCCTCTCCTCGACCGTCTCCATCACCACATGCGACTGGGAGGTCGACGCCAACGGCCTCTCCAAGGAGGACATGGCAGTCCCCCGCAAGGCGGTCATCACCGGCATCCCATTCGAGGAGGACGACGAGCTCTTCGCTCCCAACTTCGGCCTGGGCAGCGGCTCCCCCATTGTCAGCTACGGCCGCGCCAAGGGCGCCCAGAAGGCGCGCACCACCTATGTCTTCACTGAACGCGCCCTCGCAGCCATCAATCACCTTGCAGAGAGGCAGCCCTACCTTGAGATGCACGATCACGGCATACACTTCTTCCGCGAGAGCGGCCACACCTACGAGGTCAAGGACAAGAAGCTCCGCGACCGCCTCTCCCAGGGCGAACTCCACTTCCTCGACCCCTTCTCAGGCCTAGCCCTTCCCATCATCCCAGACACCAGGCAGGCGACCGAAAACGACGTCTTCAGGATGAGGGAGATGCAGAGGGCGGTCTGCGGGAGGTACATGGTCTGGAGGAAGGACGGCAACGGCTTCACCTCCAAAACCCTCCCCTACTTCGAGGTCGACAAGGCGGTCTGGGCCGGAGAAGGCGAGCCCCACCTCTTCGACAGGAAGGGCTGGAAGGGGGCAATAGACCAGTTTAAGTGGAGGAGGGTTCTCCACCCCAAGCTGGTCGACTTCTTCGACGCCAACGGCAGAAACGAGAGAACGCGCAGAGTCCACTACGCCCACCTCCTTCTCAAGGGCGAGAAGCTGGGAGAGGTGAAGAACGGTTATTCCAGCTGGCCGACGGACGAGTTCCTCCCGCCCTACGCAGTGAAGGTCGACCAAGAGAGGAACGAGGTCCTCACAGCGGAGATAAGGCCGATCAAAGGCTGAGGGACTCCAAGACCTTCTCGACCCTCTCCTCCGTGGTCCCTCCCACCCTTATCGGCTCCATCCCTCTCTTGACGTACTCCTTTCTTATCAGCCTCGCTATCCTCTCGCTGTCCTTCTCCCTCCTCACGCCGTCGTCCACGAACGGCAGAACCTCGGCCTCGAAGACCCTGTGGTAGCTGAAGTCGAGATGCGGCTCGAAAACCTCCGGCACGGGAAGGCCGTAGTACTTGAGATAGGCGAGGTTGCAGAAACGCCCAGTGTCGGTGAATGTCAGCCCCTCCGCCTCTCCCTCAAGCCTCACCAGCTCTGAGAAGACCTTTTTCTGGAAGGAGAGCCTGTCGTTCTCCATGTCAAAGCGGGGTATGAACTTTCTCGGCTGCTCCTCTATGATGTTGAACCCCCTCCCCTTCAGCGCGTTGACCAGTGTCGTCTTGCCGGAGCTCGGGGCGCCGATGATGGCCACCAGCCTCTTCATCAACTGCCAGCTCTCCCTCTTCAATAAAAGCTTTGCACCCTTCACCGGCCGCAAGCTTTTTCAACTATTATAAACAGCCGTCCCCCTCCCTTGGCGTGAAGGTTGGCATACTCTCCGACACCCATTTCGGCTTCGCCTGGGGGACGCCCCGCGAAGACGACCCCTTCGACCAGGCAGAGGACGCACTGCGCAAGCTCATCGCCGAAGAGGTCGACTTCATAATCCTGGGCGGCGACGTCTTCAATGCGCCAGCCCCTCCCCCGGAGATCTGGAGCAGGGCCATCGATGTTCTCTCCGTGGCCAAGGAGAGGGAGAGCGGTGTCTCCGCCGAAGGAGTCAACCCCCGCTGTCTCGAGGGGACGCCCATAGTGGCAATCCACGGCACCCACGAGAGGAGGGCTGGAGGGTCTGAGACAGCACTCAAGGCCCTGGAGAAGGTCGGCCTTGTCATCCACCTCCACGCCGACTCCGTGATCCTCAAGAAAAGCGGAGAGAAGGTCGCAGTCCACGGACTCTCCGGCGTCCCCGAGAGGTACGCCCGCACCGCCATCAAGAAGTGGTCGCCCCGCCCCGTCGAAGGGGCGAAGAACGTTCTCCTCTTCCACCAGAACCTCTTTCCCTTCATCTACGCCGGCGACTCGTCCGCGGGGCTCAAGCTCTCCGACCTGCCGAAGGGCTTCGACCTCTACATTGACGGACACATCCACAACCCAGTTCTCGCCGAGTACGACAGCTCGCCCGTTGTCATCACAGGCTCGACTGTCCTGACGCAGATGCGGAAGAGCGAGCAGGAGGGGAAGGTGGTCTGGGTCTGGGAAGGCGGACTCCGCCAGGTTTCCATAAAGAGCAGGCCGTTCGTCTACCTCGAGCTGGAGGCTGAAGGCGAGACGCCCCAGGAGCTGGAGAAGAGGATAGCGTCCCTGGTGGAGGAGCAGCCCAAGGACGCCCTGGTCAAGGTCAAAGTCACCGGCCGCCTCAAGGAGGGCTACACGAGTGCCGACATTGCCCTCCCCCTCACTGAATCGCTCGTCTCCATCGACCGCTCCCTCGAGGCGGAGGAGAAAAAACCTGAGATAAAACCGCTCGACGAGACCGCAACCTCCCTCCTCTCCAAGAAGCTGGAGGAGCTCGGCTTCGAGAGCCCAGTCAATGTCGGCCAGCTCTACAAGCTCCTTGTCGAGGGGGAGCTCGAGGCGGTCGCCGAGCTGGTGGAGGGGTCGCATTGATAGACCGCCTGAGCGTCAAGAACTGGAAGTCGCACGAATCGACAGAGCTGGAGTTCTCGCCAGGCACCAACGCCCTCCTCGGGATCATGGGGAGCGGCAAGACCTCCCTGATCCAGGCCATCTCATTCGCCCTCTTCGGGGAGACATCGGAGCTCCGCCACCGGCAGATCTCCCTCGACGACCTCATCTCCCGCAAGCCGACCCGGCGCTCCAAGGCAGAGGTAGAGATCGCCTTCACGTTCAAAGGCTCGAGTTTCACTGTGAAGAGGAGGATAGAGCGCGGCGAGGGGACGACCCACGCCGAACTCCGAAAGGAAGGCAAGCTGGTGGAGGCGCCCCAGACGTCCCGTGTCACGGAGCAGGTCTCCAATCTCCTCGGCATCGACTTCAACCTCTTCGAGAAGGCGGTCTACGCCAAGCAGAACGAGATCGACTTCTTCCTCACACTGCCGGCCAGCGAGAGGAAGGCGAAGATGGACTCCTTCCTCAACATCGACAAGATAGAGGCGGCGAGGAGCGGCCTCAACTCCATCATCAGGGACTACTCCACCAGGCTCGAGGAGAAGAGAAAGGAGCTCGGCTCCCTCGACATCGACGAACTGGAGGAGCGGATCGACGAGCTCTCCAGCAGGCTGGAAAAGCAGGTGGAGAGGGAGAGAAAGGTCGGGGAGGAGGTGGAAAGACTCGAGAAGCGGATCGAGAGTTCGAGGGAAAAGCTGGAGAGACTTGAGGGAAAGGAAGAGGAACACGACGCCCTCACGCTCTCCCTGGAGAGGGCGAAGTCCGCCTTCCAATCCCTGGAAGAGCGTCTCTCTGATCTCGCTGAAATCGACACCTCCCTCGCAGAGAGGCTGGAGTTTTTGAAGAAGAAAAGAGAGGAGATCAGGTCGGCGGAGAGCGACCTCTCTGATGTCAGCTCCCAGCTTGGAAGCCTCAAGGGCAGATGCGAAGCCCTCTCTGAGCGAATGGGGGAGCTCTCCGACCAGCAGAGAAAAGATGTGGAGCTAGATCTTAAGGAAGCGGAGAGCGACCTCTCCCAGGCCCAGGCCGAGGCAAAGCGACTGGAGACGGAGCTGCAGGAAGAGTCCGCCCTCCCCCAGAAGAAGGCCTCCCTGGAGACGGAGCTGTCCGCTCTCGTGAAGGAGGCGGAGGAGCTGAGCAAGCTCCGCGGGGAGTGCGAAAAGCTGGAAGAGAGAGTGGCCTCCCTCCCCGCTCTCAAAAAAGAGATGGAGTCCGCCCTCTCCCAGCTCTCCTCCACTGAGGCGCTCCTGGAAGAGCAGAAAGAGCGGCTCGACTCCATAGGGGGCGACGGACCCTGCCCGACCTGCGAAAGGCCACTCTCGAGCGGGGAGAGGGGAGAGCTCGTCTCCAAGATCGAGTCCTCCGTGGAGTCCTTGCAGGAGAGGCGAGGCGACCTCAAAAGCGGGGCAAAGCGGCTCTCCGCAGAGGTCGAGACCCTCGAGTCCCTCTCCAAGGAGCTCTTCTCCAAGAAGAGAAGGGCCACCGCCTTGGAAGGTGCTGAGAAGAGGAAGAACGCGGTGGAACAAGAGCTTGAGAAGCTGGAGGAGGAGCTGGAGAAGAGGAGAGAGGAGCGTTCACTGCTGAAAGAGAGGCTCGAGGAGAAGAGGGGAGAGATCGAGTCACTTTCAAAGTCCATGAGAGAGAGTTCTCGGAGGCTCGAGGAGATAGAGGAGAGGGAGGAGAAAGAGAAGAAACTCGAGGAGATGAGAAGAAGCGTGAAAGAGCTCTCCGACCGCAAAAAAGAGCTGGAGGGGGTCCTGGAAAAGAGGGAAGAGATTGAGCGGAAGCTGGAGGAGGCTCGCAGGGCGGAGGAGAAAAGAGATCTCCTGGAAAAGAGGGAGAGGAGCGAAAAGGCAAGAAGGGAGGCCGAGGAAAAACTCGAGTCGCTCTCGTTCGATCCCTCCCGCCTGAAAAAGCTCCGTTCCCAGCTGACGCAGGCCTCCACGGAGATCGCCTCCAAGAAGGCAGACCTCTCCCACCTCCCCGAGATGAGAAAGCAGACAGAGGAGACGCTGAAGGAGCTGGAGTCCAAGAAGAAGAGCCACGAGAAGACAGAGGAGCGTGTGGCCTCCCTCGAGAAGACAAAGTCGGACCTTCAGCTCCTCCAGAACGCGCTCAAGCTGGTCCAGCACGACCTCCGCGAGACCTTCGTCCAGAGGATCAACGCCTCCATGGCAGCCATCTGGCCAAAGCTCTACCCCTATGAGGACTTCTCAGCGGTCCGTCTCTCGGTCACATCCAAGGGCGACTACACCCTCGAGCTCTCAGAGAGGGGGGGATGGAGAAGCGTCGAAGGCGTCGCCTCAGGAGGCGAGCGCTCACTCGCCTGCCTTGCCCTTCGCATCGCTTTCGCCCGCGTCCTCGCGCCGCAGCTCCGCTGGCTCCTCCTCGACGAGCCGACCCACAACCTCGATTCCAACGGCATAGAGGAGCTGGCCACCGCCCTGAGAGAGAGGATACCCTCAATCATAGACCAGACCATACTGATAACCCACGAGGAGCGGCTGGAGAAGAGCGTGACGGGCTACTGCTACAGGATAACCAGGGACAAGTCTCGCGACAGGCCGTCGAGAGTCGAAGTCCTGGCAGGTGAATAGATGCAGGTGAAATTCAAGAGAAAGGCGTTCTGCAGGGAAAAGAGTGTGAAGGAGCTGGAGGACCTCTGCAGTGACTGCGAGCTGAACGCCACGGGCTCCACTCACGGCTGCGCGGCCACCATCTTCACAGACGATGACGAGAAGTTCTTCCGCCTCTTCACGCGGGCCTACATCTATGCCAAGCGGGAGCAGAAGGGCGCCTACATACTCCACGCGGTGAGGGACTTCGGGAGGAGGGAGAAGATAAGCGGCGATCTCTACACTCAGGCCTTTCACTTCCTTTTCTGGAGGAAGGAGATCTCACCCAACGAGGCGAAGATGATGTCCCACGCGATAGGGGAGATGAGGGACCTGGCGGAGAAGAAGTTCGAGACGCTCCCCAAGAAGACCTCGGACAAGAAGCTGGCCGAGGAGAGGAAAAAGTGGGGGAAGATCGCAGTCGCACTGGGGAAATACTTCGCCCTCCTCACGGCGAGCGCAGAGCTGGAAAAGCCCCTCTTCATTCAATAGTGCCTACAGGCATCAAGTAGAGCGGCTCTTCCTTAACGCCAAGAATGCTCTCCACATCTGCCGGCTCGAAGGCGCCCACAGCCACGGTCCCCAATCCCATCGCCTCGCAGGCAAGGTAGAGGTTCTGGCCTACGTGGCCGACCTCGTTCAGCATGTACTGCCTCCCCCTCTTTCCGTACTTCCTCTTGATCCCCTCCCCGTCGCCGGTCACCACGATGACAACTGACGCCTCGGAGATGAACCTCTGGTCCATGGCCGCGCCCTGGAGGTTTTTCCAGAACCAGCCCTTCTTGGAGAGCTCGAGCGAGTGCGACTCGGGAAGGTACCTGTAGATCCCCTGTGCCAGGCCCGCCGCCTTCTGGAGCACGACGTAGAGCGTCAACGGGTAGACCGCTCCCGCGCTCGGCGAGGCCCTGAAGCCGCTCTCTTTTTCAGTGACTCCTTGCGCGGCCCAGAGAAGATTGGAGAGCTGCTTGTCGGTTATCGCCTTTCCTGTGAAACGGCGCCTCGACCTCCTTTTGGCCAGCGCTTCCTCAACACTCAATTCCCCTTTCAGTCTCGGCTCAGGGAGCTCGATACCACCCACCATGGGAGAGGAGCCACCCGACGCTTATTATAGTTACTCCCGAACCGAAAGCTCCGGATTGTGAGTGCGCCGCCCTCATTCAAAGGACCCTTTTCTTTTGGAAAAAGAAAAGTCTTCCACGCCACACGTTGAGCAGGGCTCAACTGTGCAACGGAATTTCGTTCCGTTTGCAAAAGAAAACCATCTTCACAAACAGGAGGAGTGGGGCCGCCGTGATTCATCAGAGCCCTTTGAAAAAGTGCTTCACCCTAAAACAGGAGGAGTGGGGCCGCCGTGATTCGAACACGGGTCACCAACTCCCAAAGCTGGAAGGATAGACCAGACTACCCCACGGCCCCTCCAACTGGAGCGTGGAGGCGGTTTAAAATACTAATTCCGGCCTTCGAGTATCTCTTCATACCCTTCGAGCGTCCTCTCCGCGGTCTTCTCCCAGGTGAACTTGGAGAGGACCCTCTTCCTCCCTTTCTTCCCCAGCTTCTTCCTCAGACTGCGGTCGCCTTCAAGCTTGTCTATGGCGTCCCTCATCGCTTCGATGTCGCCTTTCGGGACAACAATGCCTGCGTCGCCTATGACCTCGGGTATCCCCCCAGCGTCCGTCCCCACGCAGCACTTGCCGCAGGCCATCGCCTCGGCCAGGACTATCCCGAAGGCCTCCCACCTGCTCGGCAAGACGAAGAACTCGCAGCCGGCGTAGGCGCTCACAAGGGTCTCCTTGTCCAGGAACTCCGTGACGAACTTCACTCTCCCCTCTACCCCCAGGCGCTTCGCCTCGCTCTTCAGGAAGCCGGTCTCGTTCCCCCTGCCTATTATCGCCAGCTCGAGCTCGCTCTCCACCCCCGCGAAGGCACGGAGGAGGTTCTGCACAGTCTTCTGCTTTATCAGCCTGCCCACGTAGAGTATGTAGGGCGAGGTCAGGCCGACGCTCTCCTTGAACAGGCTGCCGCTGACGTGGGGGTTGAACTCCTTGGTGTCGACTCCGTTGTAGACCACCCTCAGCGTCTCCTTGTGGAACACCCTGTTGAATGTGGAGGCGACCGCCCGAGAGACGGAGAAGAGGTGGGAATTCCCAAGGAGCAGCTTCCCGGATGTCAAGTCGTTGGCCTTCGCGAAGACGTTGAGGAGGGGGTCTATGTTCAGCTCCGCAGGCTCGTGGGCGGTGAAGAAGAGCGGCTTACCTGAGAGCTTCTTCGCCAGCACGGAGGCCAGGACGTAGTCGGGATACCAGCGCGTGTGGAGGTGGACGAGGTCGAACTCCCCTGCCGCCCTCACGAGCGAGGGGAGGATGGCAGGCGTGAAGACGAAAGGTGGAGGGGAGAGGAGCGGCAAGTTTGCAGAGAAGCAGGGGACCCTTATCACGTCATACTTCTCCTCTTCGTAGACCTCCTCGACGTTGCTGGTCATCACCGTCACGTCGTGCTTTTTCCCCAGGTTCTTGACCAGCCCCTCTATGTGGTACTCTATTCCCCCGCCGTATGGCCAGAAGAAGGGATTGATTAGCAGTATCCTCATCTCTTTTCACCTGCCTTTTCCAGGAGGTCAGACTCCCACTCGGCGCCCCATCGCCCCTCCGCCAGCTTTTTCATCTTTTTCGCCTTCTCCTTCAGCTCCAGCGCCTCCGAGATCAGCTTCCCTATGCTCTCCGGGTTGGCGCTGCTGAATGGCAGGACCTTCCCTACCCCCAGCTCCTCCACGCCCTTCCCGTTCCTCATCCTCTCCCCGTGGTCGTCGCTGATCAGGAGGGCGGTCGCCTTTCCGAAGGCGCAGCACTCCATGAGGGTGGTGTGGCCGCCGTGGGTGAGGACGGCATCGCAGGCCTTCAGCAGCTTGAAGTAGGTCTCGGGCGTGAACTCCCTCAGTGTAAGATTGGAGTACTCCTTGGATGGCGGGTCGAGCACGACGACCTCCTTTCCCACCTCCTCCCCGACCTTGTCGAGTGCAGGGTTGATGTCGCTCATCGCCGCGTAACCCCCTCTCGCCACAAGGATGAACCTGTCGAGGCCCAACTCCTTCCTTATCTTGACCTCGGAGGGGAGGCCGGACGGCTTCTGCCTGACCAGCGGCCCAGTGAAGAGGGGATGCGAGAGGAAGCTTTCGATGTTGTACTTTGCCACGGTGTTGGGCGGCGGGAAGTCGACCACCAGCGTGGTGGAGAGCCTGTCGTAGAGCCAGACCTGGAAGCGCCTCATCAGCTCGAAGACCTTGCCCGCCCCAGAGAGGGAGACGAACCCGCTTGCCGGATGGGCGCAGTTGAAGTGGGAGAATGTGGGGAGACGGTTCCGGACTCCCGCAAAGAGGCCGCCCATGTAGTTGTCGACCAGCACCACGTCGCTCTCGCGGGCGATGGAGGCGGACTCAAGGGCGCCCCTGGTTGCGTTGAGAGGGAAGTCCCAGGAGGCCAGGGCGCTCCTCATCAAGTAGAGCCTGCCGTCCTCCTCGACGTAGGTCACCTCCGAGGGGACGGGCGTCACCTTCCACCCCTCGTCTGACGCCTTTCTTGCGGCGGTTCCGTAGGTGCAGAGCTGGACTTCGTGGCCCCTCCTCGACAGCTCCTCTGCAACGCCGAGGCAGCGGCCAACGTGGCCGTACCCCTCCCCGCTCGCGAAGACGGCGACTCTCACTTCGAGAGCCTCCTGTAGAGTTTGACCATCATCCTGCCGCACCTTTCGACTGAGTATTCCTCCGCCGTCTTCCTCGCCTTCTTTCTCATCTCCTTCCCCACGTCGCCTACCCTCTCCGCGAACTCTTCAGGACTCTCGGCGAAGAAGCCGTTCTTCCCTTCCTTGACCAGCTCCTTCGGCCCCCTCTCCGGCCTGCAGATCACCGGCGTCCCGCAGGCCATCGCCTCCAGTATGGTGAGGCCCTGGGTGTCTGTCCTGCTCGGCATCACGAAGGCGCTCGCCCCGGAGTAGAGCTCCGCCATCTTGTCGTCCGGCACGAAGCCGGCGAAGAAGACGTTCTTGCCAGCCTTCTCTTTCATCCCCTCCAGCCGCGGCCCCTTCCCCGCCACCACGAACTGCGTCTCGGGCATCAGCTTGGCCACCTCAAGCACAGTCTCCACGTTCTTCTCCAGCGTTATCCTGCCCAGGAAGAGGACGTAGCTTTTGCCTATCCCCTCGCTCTCCGCGAAGCCGCTCTTGACCGGCCTGAACCTCTCCACGTCCACCCCGCTGGGGACGACCTCCACGTTCTCGAAGTCGTGCGCCTCCAGCTCTCTCGCTGTCGACTCTGTCGGGGCGACCACCGCGTCGCACTGGTTGAAGTACCACTTGAGGAACCCCCAGCTCGGCCTCTTCAAGACCTCCTTGGCTCTCTTCCTGCTCCCCACGATGTAGTGCATGTAGTCGGGGAGCATCGTGTGGAAAGTACCCACGAGGGGGAGGCCGAGGCTCTTCTTGGCGTAGAGCGCGCAGGCCCCCATTGAGAAGGCGCCGTGTGAGTGGAGCAGGTCGAGCTCGTAGGTCTCCGCGAAACCGACGGCCTTCCTCACGTGGGGGAGTCCTATGAGATACTCAGGGTAGGGGTTGAAGGGAAAGCTCTTGAACCTGTGGAGTGCGGTGCCGTTCTCGTCCTCGACCTCCTCCTCCTCGCCTGTCGTGAAGACCACCGCCGTGTGGCCTTCCCTCTTCAGGAAGCGGTTGAGGTTGACGATGCTGGTGACCACACCGTTGACCTGGGGCCTGTAGGTCTCCGTGAAGACGCCGACCTTCATCCAAAAGAACTCCGCTGGCGACTATTAAACGTTGGCGGCTCCCTCTCCCAGGAGAGAAGTGGAGCCTCCGACGGGACTCCGAAGAGGCTCAACATACCCTCATCCTAACCGATCGGAGCTCGGTGGGATCCCGCGGGCTCCGCCCGCCAGGACGCCGTCGTGCTGTCTCCGACAGCACACAAAAATCTCCAAAGCCTCCCAACGGAGTCGATGTCCCTCCGAGCCTGGCCTATCCAAGGATAGGCCGATGAGAGCAGAGGGTTGCCATTGAAAAATCTCCAAAGCCTCCGACGGGACTCGAACCCGTGGCCTCCACCTTACCAAGGTGGCGCTCTACCAGACTGAGCTACGGAGGCAGCTCAAGGGCCTGTGAGGGGGCGGGCCGGACGGTATATAAATCTGCCGTCAACCGAGAAGCGCCCTCAGTCTCTCAAGGTTTCTCTTCCAGGCCTTGAAGCCGTTCTCGTGCTGGCCCCTGATCTCCAGGACGAAGACGCCCTCCAACCTCTTCATCACGCTCCAGTCTCTCTCCCCGTCCCCTATCTCCAGCCCCTCGCCCTTCCACCCCCGATGGTCGGCGACATGGAAATATCTCGGCCCCAGTGAGAGGAAGCTCTCGATGTCGTAGTGGGGCAGGTACCTTTTCCACTCCTCCCTGAAGTAGTCGTCGCCCCCACCAGACTCCGACCTGCTCTGCGCCATCCCCTGGTGGCTCATGTCGAGGCAGAGGGAGACGTTGGGATGCCGAGTGAGTTCTTCCATGTCCTCTGCGCTCCTGCCGTGGGGGAAGGGGAAGCCGGGCGGTATGTTCTCCTTCAGTATGCCCACCCCCCTCTTCTCCGCCTCGTCAGCCAGCTGGCTGGTGGCCTTGGCATCCTCCTCCAGCGACTTCCACCTCTTCTCCGGCGCCAGCCCGCATCCGAAGGGATGGAGCAGGAGGTCGCCTCCCTCAGGGACAATCTCAAGCTGCTTCAGGCAGTTGTCGAATCCAGAAGGATTTGCCAACGCATCAGACGGCCTCGTCTCCACGTCGGTCGCAGTGTGGACAACCACCCTCTCAAGCAAAGGGTGCCTTATCTCAGCCGCCAGCTCTCCCTGCTTCTCGAACAGTCGCGGCTCAGTGAAGAGCTCTATGGTGCAGGGCTCGCCGACCAGCTCGATGAGCTCGTCTATCCGCTCCAGAGAGTCCTTGAGCAGGTTAACCTTTATGCCAATCATTTAATAGCCTCCTCCCTCCCCTTTTCCATGGACTGGCTCATACTTTTCGTCCTCCTCGCAGTCCTCTTTTACAAGTTTCGCCGCCAGGCCCACTTCAAGTTCCCAATCCTCTACTTCCAGACCAAGAGGCTGGTCGACGACGTCTGGCGAACCGGGAAAAGGCACAGGCGCCTCATCTCAACGGCGGGCGACGTCGGCGTACTGATAGCACTTTTCCTCCTCCCCCTCACATTCTTCTTCGTTGCGAAGAGCGCCTTCGACGTGGCCACCGTGGAGGGGATGAAGAGCCCCATAGCGCCCGTCGTCCCGGGCGTCAAGCTCCCCGGCACGGACGTCTTCATCCCCCTCTGGCATGGCGTGGTGGCGATGGCGATCCTCGGCAGCGTCCACGAGCTGAGCCACGGCCTTATGGCATCGGCCCAGGGAACGAAGCCAAAGTCGATAGTCATTCTCTTCCTCGCCATACTCACCTCTTTCGGCGTGGAGCTGGACGAGAAGGAGGTCAGTGCGCTCTCCCTCCGCAAGCAGCTCAGGATCTTCGCGGCAGGCTCCTTCGCCAACTTCCTCACCGCTCTCCTCTTTTTCGTCGCCCTCCTCCTCTTCTCCCGAGCCGCCCAGCCATTCCTCCAGCCGACCGGCATGAGGATCGTGGAGGTGGGTGCGGGGACCCCAGCGGAGGGCGTCCTAGAGGTCGGCGAGGTCGTAGTCTCAATGAACGGCACGCCTGCCCACAACCTCTCCTCTTTCCTCCAGGTCTCCCAGACGATGCTCCCCAACCAGACCATGTCGGTGGAAACCAGGGAGAGAAGAGTCTTTCTGGAGACCGCCCCCCACCCGGAGCAGGAGGGAAGGGGCAGGATTGGCATAATCACTTCGATGGAGTTCGAGGCGCCCAGGGTTGTAGTCTCCCCCCTGATCTGGCTTGGTCAGCTTTTCCACTGGCTGATCGGCCTCAACATCGGCGTCGGCTTCCTCAACCTCCTCCCACTGCCGCCTTTCGACGGCGGGAGGATGGCGGCGGCCATATCTGAGAAATATCTGGAGGGCAGCCGCTTTCCCCAGCTTCTCTATACCCTCACCTTCGCCCTCTTGATGGTTAACATCTTCGGCGGCCTGATTAAGGGCCTTTGAAGCCGGCGATTCAAGCTAGAAGTGTGCAGCCTCCCCTGTTTGTGGAGTGAAGCCACCAAAAATTAAAAAAGGCTGGAGGGTATATATACCTACAGTCTCGAACCCCAAGCGGCCAGAGGGAAGGGTTTACCATAGTTCAGTGGTAAAGTATATATATAAGGCCTGCCCTACTATACGTGGGTCATTGGAGAGTTAGGGAAGTCAGTGGTAGAAAATGGCATTTAGAGTGAATCAGAGCCCGCATCTAGTGGAGTTTCTCTCCGATGTGGGGGGCGCAAAGAGCATCGACGTAGTGCAACAGCTGTTCAAGAAGGACGAGATAGACGAGTTCCGGCTCGCTGAGACGCTGGACATGAGCGTGAAGTCCATTCGGCGCATCCTCTATCGCCTCTACGACAAGAAGCTGGTCTCCTTCAGGAAGACACGCGACAAGAAGAGGGGCTGGTACATCTATATCTGGCGCCTTGAGGAGGAGAGGCTGACAAACCTCCTTGAGGAGAGAAAGAAGAGGGCGATTTCAGAGCTCAGGTCTCAGCTGGAGTATGAGGCCAACAACCAGTTTTTCAAGTGCGAGTTTGGGTGCATAAGGGCGAACTTCGAGGAGGCCTTCGAGATGGAGTTCGTCTGCCCCGAGTGCGGGGGCAAGCTGCATCATTTCGACAACCAACCCATCGTCGACCAGCTCCGCAAGTACATCGACAACATGGAGATGGTGGTCGGCGGCTGACCGCGGACTACCCCTTCTCTATAGCATCAAAAGGCAGATACGTTCTCAGGGCCTTCGGCATCTCAACTGAACCGTCCTCTCTCTGGTAGTTCTCGAGGATGGCTATGATCGCCCTCGTGTTGGGCGCGACAGTGCAGTTGAGGGTGTGGACGTCCCTTGGCTTCTCCCCAGGCTTCTCCCTGAACCTCGTGTTCATCCGCCTGGACTGGTAGCCCGTGCAGTTCGAGCAGGAGACGACCTCCCTGAACCTCTCCTGCCCGGGGAGCCAGGCCTCTATGTCGTACTTCTTTGAGGCGACAACACCGAGATCTCCGGTGCAGATGTTGACCACCCTGTAGGGTATCCCCAGCTTCTGCCAGAACTTCTCTGATACCCCTATCAGTCTCTCGTGCTCGTCCCACGAGCTGTCTGGATGGGCGAAGACGAACATTTCGCCCTGCCTGAACTGGTGGACCCTGAAGATGCCCTTGGTGTCCTTGCCGTGCGACCCCGCCTCGGTCCTGAACCCCGAGGAGACGCCAGTGTATCTCAGGGGCAGTTCGTCCGCCTCCAGTATCTCGTCCATGTGGAGGCCTCCGAGCGGGACTTCCGTCGTCCCCACCAGGCAGAGGTCCTTCCCCTCTATCCTGAAGATGTCCTCGCTACCGACAGGCAGGAAGCCTGTCCCGTACATCACCTTCTCCCTGACCAGCTCCGGCGTGAAGAACGGCGTGAAGCCGTGCTCCATGGCGTGCTCCAGCCCCATCCTCAGTATCGCCATGCTGAGCAAGACCAGTTCGTTCTTCAGGAAGTAGAACCTGGAGCCGGAGACCTTGGCTGCCCTCTCCAGATCGAAGAGGTCGAGCTCCCTGCAGAGGTCGATGTGGTCTTTGGGCTCGAAGTCGAACTCTTTCTTCTTCCCCCAACTCCTCACCTCCACGTTGTCGCTGTCGTCCTCGCCGAAGGGGACGTCGTCGTGGAGGAGGTTGGGGATGCGGTCGAGAAGGAAAATCCTCTTCCTGTCCAGCTCTTCCACCTCCCCGTCCAGCTTGTCGATCTTCTCGGCGACCTTTCTCATCTTTTCTATCTTTTCATCTCTCTTCTCTCCCTCAAGGTCCGCAATCTCTGCGCTGACGTCGTTGCGCAGCGCCTTCAGCTTCTCAGTCTCCTGCAGTCTCTCCCTCCACTCTCTGTCGTACTGGAGCAGCTGGTCTATCTTTTCGGGAAGGGTGGGGTCGTTCCTCTTCTCCAGGTTCTTCTTGACCTTCTCAGGCTCCTCCCTCACCAGGTTGATGTCGAGCATGGTGGGGGACCGACTTCTCCGCTTAAATTCTTTTAGAAGGGGTTTCCCCGGCCAATTGGCCGGGTTGGGTTTGGAGGTTAGCACTATAAAGTGGTAATTTTACCTTAAATAGTTTTCGGTTTTCTCAAGAGAGACGAGCCCCCTAGCCATTCCCTCGCCGACTTGAGCGGCCGTCACCGATGTCAACTCCCTCAGCATATCAGAGAGCCCCTGCTCTCTCTCCACTTTCCTCACTCCATACTCTGTAAGGTTGGCCATCTCCGCAGCCTTGCTGATCGCCTTCTCTCTCCCGCCCAGCTCGTCGACCAGGCCGATCTCAAAGGCCTCGCGCCCCAGCATTATCTGGCCCTCCTCTATCCTCGCCACTTCCTCTCCCTCAAGGCCCCTCTTCTTCACGACGTAGGAGAGCAGTTCCCCGTGGATCTCGTTTACCATCCCCTGCATCATCTCTTTCTCCTCCTCCGTCATGTTCCTGTGGAAGGAGCCGACCGACTTGAACTCGCCGCTCGTGAAGGTGTTGATGCGGAGCCCGACCTTGTCGAGGAGCTCTTCAGCGTTTATGACCTGCGAACTCGCACCTATGGAGCCGGTTATGCTGAGCGGGTCTGACACTATGTAGTCGCAGGCGCTGGCCACGAAGTAGCCGCCGCTCGCGCCGCTCCCACCTATCCAGGCGACCACAGGCTTCTCGCTGCCGTTGACAGCCCGCATAATCATCTCAGTCGCCACCACAGTGCCACCAGGCGAGTTGATGTCGAGCACGACCGCCCCCACTTTCGGGTCTTCCAAGCTCTCCTCCAGCCGTTCGACGCCCTCGTCGGCGTTGAATGCCTTGATCTCCGTATCTCTCGTCAGGAAGCCGTGGACAGGAAGCAGCGCTATCTGAGGTCCGCTCTCCCCAGAGCCCATCTCCCTTATCAGTACGCCTCCCGCGGCCGAGGCCGCGAAGACCGCTATCAAGGCCAGAAGCCCTACCAAGATCTTTTCCATCTCATCACCACCCTTGTTCCTGCCATTAGCTCCGTGAACCTCCTCTTCTCCTCGTCGAAGAGCATCGGCACCATGTCGAGGAGGAGTATGAGGGGGAAGAAGGCGGTCGCCGCCTTTGTGAGGTTCCTGACCACGGAGCCCCAGAGCTTCTCCCTCCCCTCGAACCTGACCTCTATGTCGGCCGAGACCTTCCCGAGGGTCTGGCCGTACCTCGCCTCCATCAAGACGAAATAGAAGAGATAGAGGAGGCCGGCCAGGACGGCGGCAGAGGCGAGCTGGAGGAGGCTCTGGCCGATCATGAGAGCGAGCGGGATGGTCGCCAGGTTGAGGAGCAGGAGGTCTACTGTGAAGGCGAAGGCCCTCTTTCCTATTGTTGAAGTCCTGTACACGCCCTGAAACCTTTAAATCTGTTAATAAGGCTTGGCCTCTTCCCTCTCCAGTTATAAACGTCCTCAAGTTTTTTTTGCCGTGAAAAAGGGAGATGCCCACATCCACCTGGGAAAGAACTGGGGGAGCAGCGGCTACGCCATTGCGGAGGAGAGGCTTTCCGACCTGATGAGAGAGAACTCTGTCTCGAAGGCCCTTGTCTTTCCCCAGCCGCGACCCGACCCCTACAACTCAACCTCGGGCAGGCCCTTCGTCCCCTCCGCCGCCAACGACAGGGTCGGCCTCTACGCTGAGACGGAGGGGAGGGCGCTGCCTGTCTGCTATCTCGACCACCGCCACCCCGGCGCCTCCCTCGAGCTGGAGAGGTGCGTGAAGAGATACGACGTCCGCGCCGTCAAGCTCCACCCAGGCCTCAACCTCTCCGAAGGTGAGAGGGGCCTTGCCTTCGCCCCGGCCAACGGCCTCCTCGACACAGTCCAGGACTACTCGCTGTTCGTGGTGACCCATCCCGCCCCTTACGACACGTTTGGCCTCCTCGAGACGATCAAAAAGCACGAGGAGACCGACTTCGTGGTCGCCCACCTCGCCTTCCTCTCTCCGTTCATGCTGATGGCAGCCTCTTCCCAGGAGAACCTCTACCTCGACACGTCAGCCATCACAAGCCGGAACCTGCGGAGGCACATCAACGAAGAGGAGCCTAGCAGCTATGTCAAGATAGCCATCAAGCACGCTGGCAGGGAGAAAGTCGTCTTCGGCTCTGACGTCCCCTGGTCGAAGTGGGAGGACGAGCTGGATGCAGCTCTCGGAGGCGGCGCGGACGAAAAAGTTTTCCACGGCAACCTGGAGCGACTTCTGAGGGGATGAACTCACAGGCAAACCTATTTATTCACACTTTCCGGTGAGGACGCAACATGTCAGCATGTGACACTCTTCCGGAGATGGTGGAAGACTACAATGAGACCTCCGGATTCTTCAGCCGCATCAAGAAGCGGCGCGAGCTCCGTCCCGAGCTGGTATCGCGCTTCAGGGAGGCGGAGACCTACGCGAGAGACTGCTCTTTCGACGTCGCCTACATCAAGCTAAACGAGGCGATGGTGGCGGCAGCGGAGACTGGGCTGGAGAAGAGGGTGAGAGGAGAGGCTGCGAGGGCGGCCGCCCACCTGCTACCCCCGCTGCTCGGCATCGCTCATTACGCCTTCGAGCGGAGGTTCTACGCCTCCGCCCTCCACAGCATGGAGAGAGTCCAAAAACTGTTGGAGTTCACTGGCCTTGAGAGCGAGCGCTTCTTTCAGTTGAAGGCAGAGTTCGGCGAAAAGACTGTCGCCCACTACATGTCACTGGCAGAGAAGCTCGGGGAGGAGAGGCTCGCCTCCCTCGCGGGAGAGGCGGCCAAGACACTTGAGGTGGAAAAATGAGGAAAAGCTACGAAGAAAGAAAAGACGAGGCCCAGGAGGCGGCCAACCAGGGCCTCCTCGGGAAGTCGAAGAGGAAGCTGAAGAAGGCCTTCCGCGTCGCGGAGAAGGCAGGCTTGGAGGTGGACAGGGACGACGTGGAGCGCCAGCTCTACTCCCGCGCCACGGACCACTTGCTCAAGCACGCCTACCAGTCGGCGAGCAGGGGTGAGGTCTGGGCGATGGACCACTGGCTGAGCAAGATACCGAAGGCGGCAGAGCTCGGCGGAGTAGAGATCGAGGAGTACGAGTCGCTCGCCTCCAGCTTCCGCGAGATGGCAGAGAGAGAGGCATCACCGCTCGACAAGCAGGTCGACGAGAGCGCCTGGTAAATCTCAGTAGCCCTTAAATAAGCAGGTACAGGCCCCTTCACGATGATACTGATAGTGGCCGAGAAGCCGAAGGCTGCCAGGCGCGTGGCCCAGGCCCTGGCCGAGGGCGACATAGAGACCCACTACTCCAACAAGATCGCCTACTACTCTTTTGAGCGCGGCGGCCGGCCCATCACTGTAGCCGCCGCGGTCGGCCACCTCTACGGCCTGGAGCCCGCAGAGAAGGGGTGGGACTACCCGGTCTTCGAGACAAAGTGGGTGCCTACCTACAAGACGGGCGCCAAGTACAGCCGCGCCTACCTGGAGACCATAGAGAAGCTGGCCGAGGACGTGGACGAAGTGGTCAATGCCTGCGACTACGACCTGGAGGGCTCCTCCATCTTCTACAACATCCTCAGATTCGCCTGCAACAAGTCGGCCGCCCGCAGGATGAAGTTCTCCACGCTCACCGCCTCCGACCTCCGCGAGGCCTACGACTCCGCCCTCCCTTCCCTCGACATGGGCCTCGTCCATGCAGGCCTGGCCCGCCACCAGCTCGACTGGCTCTACGGCATCAACCTCTCCCGCGCCCTCTCCCACTCCATCAAGAAGGCTGGCCACTTCTCTGTCCTCTCCACGGGCCGCGTCCAGGGACCGACACTCGCCATCCTCGCGAAGAGGGAGAGAAAGATCCGCGAGTTCGAGCCCACCCCCTACTTTGTTTTGGAGGCGCTCCTCGAGAAGGCCGGCCTCCAGTTCCCGGCCGAGCACGGCGAGGAGTTCCACGACAAAAAGAGGGCGCTCTCAGCTTTCTTCTCCTGCGTCGGCCAGGAAGCAGTTGTCTCTTCCGTGGAGCGCCGCCGATACAAGCAGAGCCCGCCCACCCCATTCGACCTCACCACCCTCCAGACAGAGGCCTCCCGCCACCTCAACCTCACCCCGAAGCAGACTCAGGTTATCGCCCAGTCGCTCTACGAGGCAGGCCTCATCTCCTACCCACGCACCTCCTCCCAGAAGCTCCCAAAGAAGCTCGGCCTCGAGTCGATAATGAAGAAGATCGCCAACCAGAGCGAGTATGCGTCTCTCGCCTCTCAACTCCTGAAGGCCCCTCTCACGCCGAACGAGGGAAAGAAGTCTGACCCCGCCCACCCTTCCATCTACCCGACAGGAGAGAGACCCGGCCGTCTCAAGAAGAAGGAGGGCGAGGTCTACGACCTGGTCGTCCGCCGCTTCCTGGCAGTCTTCGGCAAGCCCGCAGTCCGCGAGACCGTCAAAGTCGTCGTCAAGATAGGAGATCTCCCCTTCGAGGCGGTCGGCCGCCGCACTGTCGACAGGCAGTGGATGGTCTACTACGGCCCCTACGCCAAGTTCGAGGAGACTGAGATGCCCGACCTGGAGGAGGGCGAGGTCGTTCCCCTCCTCTCCCTGGAACTCCTGGCCAAGGAGACTCAGCCGCCCAAGAGGTACACGGGCGCCTCCCTCCTCCGCGCCATGGAGAAGGTCAACATAGGGACAAAGGCGACCAGGGCCAACATCATCGACACCCTCAAGGAGAGGGGCTACATCTCAGGCAAGTCGTTCGTGGTCAGCGACCTCGGCCTCGCCGTGATTGACGTCCTCAAGAAGTACACGCCAAAGATAATCTCGCCGAAGATGACCCGCGAGTTCGAGGAGAAGATGGAGGCGATCCGCTCAGACGAGAAGACCAAAGACGAAGTCGAAAACGAGGCCAAAGAGGTTCTCTCCGACGTCCTCTCCACCTTCAAGGAGAAGGAGCTGGAGATAGGGAAGGAGCTGAAGACTGGGCTGAGGTCCGCTCTCAAGGAGAAGAGCGAAGTCGGGGAGTGTCCTGAGTGCGGCGGCGTCCTCCGCGTCATCAAATCCAAGAGAGGAAAGAGATTCATCGGCTGCTCCAACTACCCCGACTGCAAGAACTCCTATCCCCTCCCCCAGCGAGGCAAGCTGGAGATACCGGGCAAGGAGTGCCCCGATTGCGGCCTCCCGATGGTCCGCATCATCACAAAGGGCCGCAGGCCCTGGGAGCTCTGCATCGACATGGACTGCCCCAGCAAGGACGAGTACAAGAAGAGGAAGGCCAAGAAAGCCAAGAAAAGCTAGCCGACTACTTGCACCCTTATGGTCCTCTTCCTCGGCCTCTTGTCGAGGTCGACGAAGAAGACCTGCTGCCAAGTGCCGTGGACCAGCTTTCCATTCTCGATCGGCAGTGCCACGCTCGCGCCCAGGAGGCTCGCCCTCAAGTGGCTGACTGCGTTGCTGTCGATCCTGTCGTGGCGGTATCCCTCCCTGTCTGGCACGACATTCTCCAACATCTCCCTGAAGTCCTCCACGAGACCGGTCTCGTCCTCGAGAGTGACCAGGGCCCCGGTCGAGCCGTCCACGAAGGCGAGGAGGACGCCGTTTTTCACGCCGCTTTTCCCCGCAATCTCGTTCAGCTTTCCCGTTATCTCCACCATCTGGAGGTTGCCTTCTGTCGAGAGATTGATCGTCTCCATGAAACTGCCTCTCTTTTGGAGGTAAAAAATCCTTCCCCACCGTTTCCCATTTATATCCGCCTCTCTGTCTCTTTGCGTGGAAGGAACTTTGGTGGTCGTCTACTACAGGCCCGACGACCTTGAGGTGATGGACGAGTTTCTCAGGGTGGTCCACGGCTTCCCGGAGGTCCTCCTCGTCATCTGCGAACCTCAGGGCGGGGCAGAGGAGAAGAGGGCGGAGATACAGAAGGACGCCAGGTCGATGGGGATGAGCATACTGGAGCTGCCCAACTTCACGCAGACGCGCCAGCTCTTCGCGCCCAACAGGGTCATCAAGGTCGACCTCGGCAAGGTCGGCAACTTCGACGCCACTGAGATAGCGGCCGACATCAACAAGGGCGAGACAGTGATGGTGGTCTTCGGCGACAGCATCTCCGACATAGAGGGCGAGGAGATGTACATAGAGCAGCCGATGGGGTCGGTCGGCGCCGTCGCTGTCGTCCTCCACGAGATAGCGAAGTTCATAGAGACCAAAGAGTAGCGCTTTTAACCGGACGCGACACTCTCCCCGCGGGCCCGTGGTCTAGCGGCTATGACGCCACCCTTACAAGGTGGATACCGGGAGTTCGAGTCTCCCCGGGCCCACTTTTACTACCAAAAAGGGATAAATATTTAAGGAGGAGGGGAGCATATTTGGGTTATGAGATACCCACAGACAATCAACATGAGCGATGAATGGGACGCCCTCTCCGAGAGGGAGAAGAGACGCTACATGAAGAAAACCAACAGGTTCGTTAAGAAGAACTACAGCCGCGTTTTTGATCTGGTGGACAGCTACCTCTCCAAGGGCGGCGTTGAAGTGAAACCCGTCAACGCCGACAATTCGGTCGCCCCTACCTACATCCCGGACGTGAGGGAAGAGTGGAATGCGGTGAAGTCCGACCCTGAGGATATGGAGCAGGTCGAGTCCTACGTCGAGCGTTTTCTAGAGGTGCTTGTGATGGACAGGCTGCTCGGCGAGTCCTCAATGGCACTCCCGGCAATCGCCTATGGGGTGGCAAGCGAGATCAATGAGAGCAGGGAGATGAACCTCTCCACGGCGGACTAGGTCCGTCCCTGTCTTCCCGGCGCGGCGAATTCCCGGGCCCACTTTTGGCCCGGCCTCCCCGCTCAATCTCAATTATTTTAAACTCTCACCCCCTCCTTTCACCGATGAAGCGATGAAACGGCTACTTCCTTTTCTGTTCCTGTTTGCCGCTGTCTCCGCCCTCGTCCTGCCCGAGGTGGAGGTCTCCGTCGACTCCCTTGAGAACGAAGTCTACCCCGGCGAGACCGCCCAATACCGCGTTATCATAAGCAACGCCGAGAACGTCTCCGTCCCCGTCTACTTCACAGTGGCCGGCTCGCGCACGTCGTGGATACAGACCTACAAGTACTACCACATCGTCCCTTCCGACGACTACCTCGACGTCGCCCTTGACATTGTCCCTGTCTTCGACGCGCCTCCGGGGAGCTACGACTTCACTGTCAGGCCGAAGGCGAAGATGGAGGGCGAGTGGATAAACCTGCTCCCAGCCACGTTCTCTCTCCGCGTCCTCGACGCCTCCTCGAGAGAGCCGACAATACCCCGCATGGAGGGCGAGCCTGCCATCGAAGTGAGCTCGGACAAGAGTTCGTTCCAGCCCGGCTCGTCAGTTACCCTCTCAGTCCGCGTGACCGGCCTCGAGACCGTCTACAAGGAGCTCCGCGCCTCCATAAAGCTCCTCGACACAAGCAGCAACCCCATCTACCAGTACCTCATGCCCATCTCCTCCCAGGAGGAGCCGATAGTCCTCCTCCACAGCTTCTCGTTGGATTCCCGCACCCCTCCCGGCGACTACGTGATGGTGGTCGACATGGTGAGCGAGAGGGGCAAGCTGGGCAGCGGGACTCTCCCCCTCGAGGTCCTCTCTGTCTCCGACGTCGAAGTGAAGAAGGACGTCAACGTCGGCGTCCTGAAGAAGACTCTCGGGATGAGGGCGGTCAACAAGGGCAACGTCCCTGCAAGCGGCTCCATAGAGGAGACAATCCGCTGGTACGAGAAGTGGCTCATCTCCTCCGCCCCCGCGCCCGACGAGATAGTGGAGAGGGACGACCTCCTCGTCTTGAAGTGGCACTACACCAACCTCCAGCCTGAGCAGTCCACGCCGGAGGTGGTCTTCTCCATCTCATACGTCCCAGTCCTCCTTCTCTTCGTGGTCATAGTCCTCCTCCTGGTGGTTGCCTGGCAGGGAGTCAAGACTGTCTCCATCCGCAAGGAGGTCGTCAAGCAGGCGCTCGGCAACGTCCTCAAGGTGAAGCTCTCCCTCACCGTCCGCAACCTGACAGACCAGACCATGAAGAACGTGGTGGTGGTCGACAACCTCCCCATAATGGCCCACCCGACGGGCTACACCACTCTCGAGCCGTCAGCGGAGAAGAAGAAGAAGGACGGCACCAGAATAGAGTGGGACCTGGGCGACCTCAGGCCTCTCGAGGAGAGGGTCATACAGTACGACTTCTCGACCAAGTTCGGGATCCTCGGCACCATCGACCTGGAGCCCGCAGAAGTGAGGTTCACCCTCCCGGACGGCCGCCGCCAGTCGACGAAAAGCAACGAGACCGTCTGCGGCGTCCCCGAATAGCCTTTTAACCGCGCCTTTCTTTGGGGCGACGTGCTCGACAAGAAGAAGATAGCGATGCTGAGGGTCCTCGACGGGGCGACCAGCGAGTGGCTCCCGATAAAGGAACTGCTCGAGAGGGTGGTCTGGAGCCCCATGAAGCTGAAGCCTCGCGTCAGGGAGATGGAGAGGGAGGGACTGGCAGTCTGGAAAACTGATTTCGGAAAGACCTCTATCCGCATCACCGACAAGGGGAGGGACTCTCTCGCGGTCTGGGACTTCAGCAGGCACGGCCTCCTCGACGACATAGGCAACGTGGTTGCGGAGGGCAAGGAGAGCGTCCTGGTCAATGCCACCGGTCCTGACGGCAGTTTCGTCATCAAGTTCCACCGCTACGACTCCGCCGTCTTCGACCGCATCAAGCGCTCCCTCGCCTACATGGCCATAGTCTCCCGCCTCCCCCTGGAGACGGAACAGGACATCTCCAGGGCGAAGGCGAGGATAGAGTACGAGACGCTGAAGCGTCTCCACCCCCGCGTCTCAGTCCCTGAGCCCCTCGCCATCAACCGCCACGCAGTGGCCATGGAGTTCCTTGGCGACAGGTTTCCCGCCCCCCTTCTCAAGGAGGTGGACGTCGAGCCCTGGATGGAGGAGGAAGTGATGGACGAGTACGACAAGGCAGTCTCTGAGGGGATAGTCCACGGAGACATGAGCGAGTACAACGTGATGGCCTGGGAGGGCGAACTCTACATCATCGACTGGCCCCAATCCGTTCCCTCCGACTACGAGCATGCCCACCTCCTCGAGGAGAGAGACAGGGAGAGGATGGCATCATTTTTTTCCAAATTCAAAAAAAAGAAAAAATAGGCATAGGCTTATTTGGCTCTCCCCCCCCTTTTCTCCATGCGCTACACAGTGGCCTGCCGCCCCTCCCGCTCCCTCCTCCTCTCTGACGGTAGCGGCGGCTTTTTCTACTCCCCCCTACGAGGTCCCCTCTCCTCCCGCTACCAGGGGTGGTTCTCCAGCGGGCAGAAGCTTCTCTCCTCCATCTCTCCAGACCTCCCCGAGCCTGTCAGGGCGGTAGTCTCTCCCTCCTCCGTTTGTCTGGAAGGGGACGGCTACTCGATGACCTATCTCCTCTCTTCCTTGTCTCTCCACACCAGGATCTCCCTCTCCCGCCCCAGACCCCTCCCCGTCAAGATCAGCTACGACGTCAGGGGGATCTTCTCAGACCCGCGCTTCACACAAGAATATCTCTTCTCCGAGAGGGAAAGCGGCTTCGACTGTTCCTGCGGAGATGTAACTCTCCACCACCGCCTACCACCCTTCCAGCTGGGAGAGGGAAGCTGGAGAGAGGAAAATTACTCACTCGACAAGTCCCGCAGAGACCCGCCCTTCTCAAGGTGGGTCTTCGAGAAAAAGCTCCTGCTCAAGGAGGCCTCCTTTTTCACTCTCTCTTTCTCCCTCTCGGAGCCTCTCCCCTTCAAACTGGCGGAGGCGAGGGCGGGAGCGAGCGCCCCTCGCTTCTCCTCCCTCACGTCATTCGAGAGGGGGGTGAAGTTCGCCTTCCTCAACGCCCGCTCCCTCTCCACAGACTCCGCTTTCCTCTGGGCAGGCCTCCCCTACTTCCCCTATCACTGGGGCAGGGACGCCTCCATCGCCCTCCCAGGCCTCATCGCGGGAGGCGAGTTCGACCTCTTCAAAAAGATCGCGGAGCACCACTTCCGCACCCTTGGCGGCAACGGCAGGGTGGTCAACTTCATCGGCCTGGACGGCCTCCCCAACTACGCCTCTGAGGACGCGACATGGTGGTTTCTCCGCGCAATGGAGAGGTACGTCGACCAGTCCGGCGATCTCGCCTTCCTCGAGAAGAACAGGGACTTCATAGTCAAGATCCTGGAGGGCGGCCTCAAAAGAAGGGAAGACGGCCTCCTCTTTCACGCCCCGAACGAGAGCTGGATGGACACTCTCTCCACGCCCCGCCTGAAGGCTGTCGAGATCGAGGCGCTTTTCGCGAGGGCCCTTGGTTTCTCCGCCAAGATGAAGGAGCATCTCGGCGTCGACCTCTCTTCCGAGGCGGAG
The DNA here is from genome assembly GCA_964527545.1 of Candidatus Undinarchaeota archaeon. GTDB lineage: Archaea > SpSt-1190 > SpSt-1190 > DYHY01 > CAZGQF01 > CAZGQF01. Next base: position 451,979 of record CAZGQF010000001.1, read on the forward strand.
AAGGCAGAGAATGCAATGGAGAGGTACTGGAATGGCAGATACCTCGACGACTCACTCGGCAACTCCGTACTCCGCCCCAACCAGGTGATCGCCCTCAACCTGGGATTCGGCAAAAAGGAGGCCCTTGAGAGCCTGCGGAGGCTTGAGGTCCCCCACGGCATAGTGACGCTCGACCCCGATGACGAGAGGTTCAGGCCGAGGGACACAGGCAGGGACACGAGCGCCTACCACAACGGCGACGTCTGGCCGTGGCTGACCTGCCAGTACGTCTCCCTGCTGGTGAAGTGGGGCGAGACAGAGAAGGCCTGGAACTTCACCAAGCGCCTTTTGAGGGGCTTCAAGAAAGGCGCAGTGGGCCACCTCCCCGAGATCTACGACGCTGCCGACCAGAGGGGCAGGGGCTGTCCCTCCCAGCTCTGGTCGATGGCGGAGTTCGTCCGAAACGCATTCGAAGACTACGCAGGCATAAGGCCGAAGCTCTCTGAAAACAGGATAGAGATCTCGCCCTCCCTCCCCTCCGCGCTTGGAAAGATAGCCTGCCGCTCCCGGATCGGGGACCAGATGGTGGAGGTGAGGGCGACAGAAAAGAGTGTGGAGGTGAGGCCTGAGAGGGAAGAAGAGACCGAATTGGTTATATGGGGACGCGGAGGAGAGCTCTCCCGGAGAGAGGAGGAGAGGGATGGCGATCGATAGGCTGAAGGGGATGGTTGCATCAGGCAAGAGCCACGCATCGGCCGTCGTGATGGGCGGCGCAGGAAAGGTGAGGGCGGGCGCCGAGGAGCTGACACGCAGGCTGGCCCGCTACAAGCTTCTCTTCGACAAGGGGACCTCCCGCCCCTACGACGAGATCTTCTTCACCGCCGAGGACCTCCCGCCCCTCGGCAAGGAGTACTGGTTCATGGTCTTCGTCGAGCCTGGCGGGAGGATGCTGACTTTCACCTTTGGCAGGGCCAGCTCCAGTGTCAACGTCGAGGGGAAGACAATACCCCCGAACAGCAGGGACAAAGTCCTTCTGGGCGGCTTCTGCCACGACGGCTCTTTCTCCTCGTTCCCCTCACAGATCGCCAAGTTCGAGAACTCACAGAACAGCCTCTCCTGCAGGTGGGAGGGGAGGGAGATGAGCTTCCAGGGCAGCTATCCCTCCTACAGCTTCTCGATATCAGACCTCTGCGACGTGGAGCTGAGCAAGCCGGAGAGGGGCGTCCCCTACGAGACCTACGAGTTCATGAAGGGGCTGGTGGCCACTGCCAACCTCTACTTCAACTTCTCAGGCAGCCTCAAGTCCCGCCCCTGGGAGGGCAAGTGCTACATACAGAAGGTGATCGCCACGTCGCCATTCGCGCCCTGGCGCTGGGGACTCCTCTATTTCAGGGACGGCTCGTCGCTCCGCTACTTCTCCACTCTCGCCCCCCTCCAGAGGCGCATCTCCTACAAGAACGACGGCCTCTTCTATCACGCCCCGGAGGACAGGCTCTACAGGATCGGCGGCTTCAGCCTGGCCAAGGTCGACGACCACCAGGCGATGTGGCTCTTCAGCTCCAATGACGGGGAGGTCGACTGCTCGGCCCGGCTGAAGACGAGGGCCTCCAACAGGCTCCGCATGCAGTCGATGGGGGAGTTCACATATCTCCAGTACCCGACAGACGTCGAGGACTTCTTTTTCCAGTCTGGAGACCTCTCCCTCGACCTCTCACAGCTTGGGAAGGGGAGCGGCATAACAGAGGACACATTTGGCCTGATGCTCTGAGTCCGTTAGCTGTATAAGAGCGGACCTTTCCATCCTGGCATGAAAGTGGCTGCAGTGGGCGACGTACACGGCTCCAAGTACCTCTCCCTCTTCCGCGACTCCCTCCCAGAGGCAGATCTTTTCCTGCTGGCCGGCGACATAGCGAGGGCGGCCACGGTCTCTGAGTTCGCGGAGGTGGTCGACCTCGTCGACCTGCCCATGGTGGCTGTCTTCGGCAACCAGGAGAGACCGCCCCAAAAGTTCAAGTCCGCCTTCCCTGAGATCACTTTTCTCGAGGAGGAGCTCTTCGAGTTCGACGGCCTGGAGATAGTCGGCTCCAGCGGAGTCTTGGACGACTGGCGCGGGGGAGAGCTCTTCGAGAGGAGAATTGAGAAGATCAAAGCACTCCTCTCGCCCTCCTCCATCCTCCTCACCCACTTCGCACCGACCTACGCGACTCTCGAAGGCGAGGGCGAGTCCGCCTACCCCCGCCTCGGCTCCATGGCGATGGAGAGGATACTGCGCGAGAAGGGGCCGAGGATGGCGATCCACGCCCACGCCCACTGCGGAAAGAGGGAGGCGACAGTGGGCGGCGTCCCTGTCAAGAACGTCTCCCTCCCCCTGAACGGGAGAGTCACGGTGATGGAGCTTTGATCCACCTCTTTTTCCAGGACGACGAGTGGGTGGACGAAGTCGTCTCCGCTCTCGAGGTCTTCTCGCAGGAGGTGGAGGTCGAGGGAAGGAAAAGACCTCCGAAAGAGGCCTTCGACCCCTCCCGCGGCCAGCTCCGCGGCGACGCACTGATAGCCTTTCTTCCTGAGGAGAGGCCCTCGCTCTGGCTGGTGAAGAGAGACCTCTACCTCAAGGGCACCAACTTCGTCTTCGGCTTCGCCGTGGAGGGAAGGGCTGTCCTCTCCACCCACCGCCTCGACTTTGATACCGTGGGGAGCGAGGCCGTGCATGAGGTCGGCCACGCGCTGGGACTGGAGCACTGCGAGAACGACTGCGTGATGAAGTTCTCCAACTCCCTATCCGAGGCAAAGTCCAGGCCAAAGACTCTCTGCGTCGAGTGCAGGAGAGAGCTGGGCCTATGAGTTTTTCTTTAGCTTCTCGAAGGCGATCCTCAGCTCCTCGACCTCCTGCAGGCTGCCGTGTGCCTGGAGGAAACCAGGCGGGATGTTGTCGTGGACGAAGTTGTGGGAGTCGACCCAGGAGTGCGGGCCTATCACCCTCCCCTCCGCTATCGACGTGTTGACGCCGAACTTGCAGTGGTCCCCGACCACCGCCCCGAACTTTCTCTTGTTGGTGTAGACCAGCCTGCCCTTGATCAGCGTCCTCACGCTCTTCTCGTCGTGGCGCAGGTTGGCGGTTATGCAGCCGGCCCCGAAGTTGCAGTCGCCTCCTATGATGGAGTCTCCTATGTAGGAGAGGTGGGAGACGTAGACCTTCTCCATCAGCAGGGAGTTCTTCATCTCCACGCAGTTGCCCACCCTGCACCCGTCTCCTATTGTCGTGGAGCCGCGGATGTAGGCGTTCGGCCCTATCCTGCAGTTCTTTCCTATCCAGACAGGCCCCTCAATTGTCGTCCCGGGCAAAACGACAGAGCCCTTTCCCAGGTGGAGGGCGCCCTCCACGTGGGAGTTTTCCGAGAGCTCCCCCTCTATCTCCGTCTCCAGTTTCTCGAGCAGCAGTGCGTTCAGGTCGAGGACGTGCCATGAGTACCCGAGGGGCTGCCACTCCTCCACCTCCACCACCTTCACCCCCTCTTTCCCTGCCAGCGAGGAGACAGCGTCCGTCGCCTCCAGCTCCCCCCTCTCGCTCTTCTCTACCTTCCTCAGCTCGTCGAAGACGGCCGGCGTGAAGAGATAGAGGCCCGTGTTGACGAGGCTGCTCTCCGGCTTTTCAGGCTTCTCTGTGATCTTCTTCAGCTTTCCCTTCTCCACAGTCAGGACGCCGAACTTCTCGGGGTCCTCGACCGCCTTAGCCCCTATGGCGTTCCCCCCTTTCATGACATTCTTGATGCTCTCCGCTCCGTAGTAGTCGTCGCCGCACATCCCCACGAACTTCTCCCCCCTGACCAGCTCCTCAACCATAAGGTAGGCGTGGCCGGTCCCCTTCCTCTCGTTCTGGACGACGTACTTCAGCTTCATCCCCTCGAACTCGTTTCCGAAGAAGCCCTCTATCTGCCCTCTCTTGAAGCCGACCACGAGGATGACCTCCTCTATCCCCGCCTCCCTCAAATTCTCAAGGTTGTGGGCGAGGGCGGGCCTCCCTGCCACAGGTATCATGCACTTGGGCCGGGCGAACGTGAGCGGCCGCATCCTCGTGCTCTCTCCCGCGGCCAAGACGACGGCCTTCATAGATTCCGCCCCTCCCAGAGGCCAATAAAAGCCTTGTGAACACACCCCACAGGAGGGAAAATTATTTAGGGAATAAATGCGTATAATAATATGAGGGGTGGTCCTATACTTGGCGTTCCAAGCTGGACCATCCTGCAATCTTTGTCGCGCTGAAGGCGCAACTCCACCATCTGTAGCCCCCAACTATATATCCCTATCCTTCTCCCCCAACTCATGAAGATCGGCATCGTGGGAGCCGGCTACGTCGGCCTTGTGACAGGCCTCTGTTTAACCGAGAAGGGGCATGACGTCCTCTGCCTCGACGTGGTGGAGGAGAAAGTGAGGAAGATCAACTCAGGCGAGCCGCCCATCTACGAGGAGGGAATCGGGGAGCTGATGGAGAGGAACGACCTGAAGGCGACACTCAACCCGGAAGGCCTCTCGGACAGGGAGGCAATCTTTGTCGCAGTCCCGACTCCGACCAAAAAAAGCGGCGAGATGGAGACGAAGTTTTTGCGCTCCGCCTTCGAGTCCCTATCCCCCCTCCTCTCCGAGAGCTGGAAAGTCATCGTTGTGAAGAGCACAGTGGTGCCAGGCACCACAGAGACGCTGGCCTCCACACTCCCCGGCGAGCCGGGAGAGGACTACGGCCTGGCTATGAACCCAGAGTTCTTGAGGGAGGGCAAGGCGATAGGGGACTTTCTCCGTCCCGACCGCATAGTCATAGGTGCCATCGACAAGAGAAGCGGCGACACAGTCGAGAAGATCTACGCCTGGTCCGACGCCCCAATTCTCCGCACAGACATAAGGACTGCGGAGATGATCAAGTATGCAGCCAACTCCTTTCTCGCGACGAAGATCAGCTTCATCAACGAGACAGCAAACGTCTGCTCGAGGCTGGGCATAGACGTCCAGCCGGTGGCCCGCGCCGTCGGCATGGACAGCAGGATCTCTCCCCTCTTCCTCAACGCCGGCCCAGGCTTCGGCGGGAGCTGCTTTCCCAAGGACGTCGCCGCCCTGGTGGGCAGGGCAGAGAGCGTCGGCTACGAGCCCTTCCTGCTGAAGAGCGTCCTCCATGTCAACGAGAGGCAGCCGCTCCAGATCCTGGAGTGGCTCGACGAGGAGCTCGTCTCGCTGGAGGGAAAGAAGATAGCGCTGCTCGGGCTCGCCTTCAAGGCAGGGACGGACGACACCCGCGAGTCCCGCTCCATTTTCCTTGCCGACAAGCTCCTGGAACAGGGTGCGGAGGTGATGGCCTACGACCCTGAGGCCGTCTACGAAAAAGTCACGAAGGGAGAGATGAGAGATGTCCTGGAAGGCGCCGAGGCGGTCGTGGTGATGACAGACTGGCCGGAAATCCGCGACATCGACCTCGAAGAGGCTGCCTCCCTCGTCGCCAGAAAGCTGCTGCTCGACGGCAGGCGCGCAATCGACCCGGAGAAGGCGAAGAAGGCTGGCTTCAAATACTACGGGATCGGCTACCCCCGGCCCTGAGCCAGTCGACGACCCTCTCGAGGCCCTCCCTGAAGCCGGTCCTCGGCTCCCAGCCCAGCTCTCTCAGCTTGGCGTTGTCGGCGAGCGTGTGTTCCACGTCGCCCTTCCTCTCCTCAGAGAACTCCGGCTGAATCGACGTCCCCAGGATGTCGTTCAGCTTCTCTATCATCTCCAGCACGCTGTGCGACTCGCCGGCGCCCAGGTTGTAGGTTTCTCCGCCTTTCCCCCTCTCAGCCACCAGTTTCATCCCCTCGACGACATCCCCCACGTAGGTGAAATCCCTCGTCTGCAGGCCGTCGCCGAACACTGTCGGCCTCTTTCCTTCCATCATCCTCCTCGCAAAGATTGTGATCGCCAGGTCCTCCCTCATCTTCGGACCGTAGACCGTGAATGGCCTGACCACGAGCGTTCTCATCCCGTACAGCTCGTGGTAGACTTTGCAGTAGAGCTCGCCAGCCAGCTTGCTGACGGCGTAGGGCGACTTCGGCTCCCGCCTCGCTCCCTCTGGCGTCGGCCTCTCAGCCTCACCGTAGACGCTGGAGCTGGAGGCGAAGAGGAACGTCTCCACGTCGCTTTTCCTGACCTCCTCGAGCAGGTTGAGAGTCCCCTCTATGTTGACCTTTGCCACCTCTCTCGGGTGCTCCACGGAGTACCTCACGCCGGGGAGCGCTGCGAGGTGGAAGAGAGTCTCCACGCCTTCCATGAGTCCGCCCATCGGCTCAAGGACGTCTCTCACCATGGCCCCCCTGCACTTCTTCTTGTCCACAACCAGGGGGTTCTCCAGCGACTCAACGAGATGGGAGCCGATGAAGCCGCATCCCCCCGTCACCAGGTCCATGGCCCCTCCCGATTCACTTACCTTATTAAACCACCTGCCTCTCTGGGTGGCGTGAAGATAGTCCAGGTCAACGACACCTTCGTCCCCGGGAGGGGGATCGACAGGGTCATCTACGAGATCTCGAAGAGGATGGAGGCGGAGGTCACAGTCCTCGCCAGCAGGATAGAGTACGACCTCCCCGGCGTGGAGATGGTCGAGCTCTCCGTGAGGGAGGCGGTCCACCCTGCCCTCTGGATGATCCCGAAGGTCAAGGAGTACGTGAAACACCACAAAGACTGCGCCTTCCACTTCCACCACATGGTTTTGAACTGGGCCCTGGCAGAGGCCAACATCCTCTGCACATTCCACGGCTGGTCGCCCGAGAGGCTCGACAGGTCCTCCTTTCTCAAGAAGAGGCTGAGGCAGAGGTTCCTGGAGATGACGGCGAGGCGATACTCCCTCGCCCCGAAGGTGACTGCTGTCAACTCCTGCCAGCTCTCATTCCTGGAGCGCGTGGGAGCCCAAAACCCGGTCCACGTCCCCAACGGCGTCGACACGGAGAAGTTCTCGCCCTCAAACAGGGACGGCGGCTACATGCTCTTCGTCGGCCGCCTCACGGACCAGAAGCGCCCCGACGAGCTTGTCAGGCTGGCCGCCCAGGTCGGCTACCCCCTCCACGTCATCGGCGACGGCCCCCTCATGGGGAAGGTCTCCCGCCTTGTGGAGGAGATAAACGCCCCCGTCTCCCTGCTCGGCAAGGTGAGCGAGAAGAGGCTTCTGGAGGAGTACAAAAACTGCTCCTTCTTCGTCTCCACTTCCCATTGGGAGGGGATGACGCTGACGGTCCCTGAGGCCTACGCCTGCGGCAAGGCGGTCGCAGTCTACAACATCCCCTCCATGGCCGAGTTTCCCATTGGTCCCCACTGCTCTGACTTCAGGGAGATGAAGAAGTCGGTGGAGCGTTTGATTGAGGACGAAGAGCACCGTGCGGAGCTCGGCAGTATGGCGAGAGAGTACGCAGAGAAGAACCTCTCATGGGATTATATAGCGGAAAGGTACATGGAGCTCTACGGTGTTGAGTGATGGCCAGCTACATCGACGAGTTCAAAGACGAGAAGACAATCCCCAAGGGGGGACCCACAATATCGATCAGCGGCCTGGCAGGCTCCGGGAAGACGAGCGTCGCCAGGGCGGTCTCGGAGAAATTCAAGCTGCGCAGGATCACTCTCGGCTCCCTCTTCCGCGAGATGGCCTCCTCACGCGGCGAGGACCTCAACGACTTCCTTGAGAAGGTCACGCCCGAGGAGGACAGGGAGGCGGACAGGAAGCAGATGAGGGAGGCGATGAGGGGCAAGGCGGTCATCGACTCCCGCCTTTCGGGATGGGTGGCGGGCAGCTTCGCCGACTTCAAGATCTTCATCAAGGCGCCCCAGGACGAGCGAGCGAGGCGGATATCGGGCCGCGACTCCCTCTCGCTCTCCGAGGCGAAAGAGAAGGTGAAGGAGAGGGACTCCCACGACGCAGCCCGATATGAAAAGCTCTACGGGGTCGACATCCACGACCTCTCCATCTACGACCTGGTCCTCAACAACGAGTTCTTCGGCAGGGAGGAGACCTCTGAGATAATCTGCAGCGTGCTGGAGAGGATATTGGAGGGGAGAAGGGAGTAGTCCCCCTTCTGTTGCCCTTTCGGGCCGCGGCATTCATCTGAGCGGCGTCTGCCTTGCATCCAGCCAAGAAGTGCCCGTTTCATCCCGCTCCCCGACACCTCGTCTTGTCATCGTACATCGGGGTGGGTATCGTTTCTGCGCTATCTTCGTCCGTCTCCGGACGGGACTTTCGTACCGGCCTTTTTGGATGGAGGGACCTTCCTCACCCCTGAGGGCGGAGGCCGCGCTCCTTCTCCCACAACTCTCCCCCAACGCCGGTTTAAAAATCTCTCAGTGCCTCTCCAGTATCTTTTTTGCCTTCTCCAGCTCTCCCGAGAGCATGAAATCGACGTCGACCTTTCTTCCCCTCACTGAGTACTCTTTCCTCCCCAGCTCGTCCTCTTCGACCCTTCCCCTGCACTCCTTCCAGAACGAGTCCAATATCCCGCGGGCCACGTTGTGGGCGCCGTCGAAAAAGCACTTCCTTTTCTCCGGCTCCATCGCCTGGTAGTTTTTCTTGTAGGCGAAAGAGCACCTGTAGACCTCTTCCACAGGCAGGCCGCAGCACTCCAGCCCCTTGAAGTAGCTGCAGATCAGCGACCCCTCCTCTGGGTCGATCTCCATCACTGCGTTCGCTATGGAGGGGAGCCTGTACCTCCTCTTCAGTCCCTTCCCTATCGCCTTTGCCCTCTTGGCAACTACGTGGCCGGCCACTCGCCTTCCCATGGCGCTACCCCTCTCCACCATCTTTTTCGCCTTCCCCTCGAAGAACTCGGGAAATTCGTGCATGGCGAGCCCCTGCGCCCACTTGCTTTTCTGGTAGTCGGCCAGTCTCTCCAGCGGCAGCTCCAGCAGTATGACGCCGCGGCAGTTCTTGCCGTAGAGGCCGAAGCCCTCCAGCCTCAGTTCCACCTCCGAGCCGTCGACCCTCATGACCGGCGTGTACTCCTTCACTGAACTGTCGAGGAACTCCATCATTACCTCCAGAGAAGTGTGTTCAGCTTCTCTATCTCTGGCGAGACCAGTATTACGTTCTCCGCCTCCACAGCCCCCTCGGGCGAGGCGTAGCTGAGGGAGTACTCGCCCTCCAGCCTTGAGAGCATCGTGCGGTCGAACTGGCGGGGGCCGCCTTTTCTCCTGGACCAGACTTTGTCGTTCCAGAAGACATGGTAGAGGAGGCGGGCGTAGTCATGCGCCCTCTCGCCTTCCCCCTCCAAAGAGACTGACTCTCCCCCGTACCTCTCGCCCAGGGCCACTTCGTCGACCACCTGCTGGTAGACCCAGTGGCACATGGTAGCGCCCTCCTCCACGCCGAGCATCTCCATGACGTCGATGTAGCAGCCGTTCCTCAGCCTCCTCTTCAAGAACCTCCTCTTCAGCTTGCTCTCGCCTTTCCTGAATTTTTCCATCTCCTCCTCCGTCAGCTCCTCCTCCTTCAGCTTCCCCTTTCTCAGAAAGAGTTCGAACGCCTGGTCCATTGCCGCAGCCACCTCCTCGCCTCCGCAGCTCTCCAGCTCGTCGTCAAAGACCCTCGAGAGTATGACTATGGCGCCCCTGTATCGCCACTTGTTTCCCTTTTTCTCTGCCATCCCCCAGCTCATGGCGTTCAGCGGTATCTTCCCCCCTCTCATCTTCAGCTCGAAGACGTCCGCAGAGCACTCACTGGTGTCTATGTACTGCCTCCGCATTCACACGGGAGGCGTTTCTTACATTTATAATTTTAGAGGGAAGACTCCTCAATTCTCCCTATGGTCTTGTAGAACGTGCGGACCACAGGCGGCCAGCTGTGCTCTCTTTTCCACCAGTCCTTGAGCCACCCCATGGTGACTGGGTCGTTGGGGTTGCCGCTCCCCACCTCCCCGTACTCCGCCCTGATCTTCTCCATTTTCCTGAAGTAGTGCTCGCTGGCCAGTATGCTGGCCGCAGCCACCTGCGTGAACCTCTCCCCCCGCTTCACCACCTTCGCTCTCTTCACCAGCTCGGGCTTGGAGACGAAGTCCGCTATCGCCTCCCCGCCGCCCAGCTCCTCCACTATGCTGTCTATCGCCTCCCTCTCGAAGTCGTCCAGCTTCTTGTCCCTCTTGTCTAGCCTCTCCGCGCTGAAGCTCTTGATGGCGAAGTCCTCCGCCTCCCCCCTCACCACCGCCGCCAGCTTCTTGATCCTGGACTCCGAGAATTTCTTGCTGTCCCTCACCCCCGCCTTTTTCATCCTCTCCGCCGCCTCCTCGCCCGCCTTCACGCCGGCCACGACCATCGGCCCTATCAAAACGCCCCTTCCCGCGTCGTCTACGCCTATCACAACTCTTTTTATGGCTACACAGATAATAGGTTTGTGTTCGAGCAGGTCATCACCAAAAAGGTGAGAATTCTCACCCTCTCCGCCGCCAACGGCGATGCCTACGCCAAAAGCGACGTCTCCGACTCCAAAGGTTTCGTTTTCGTGGAGAAAGACGGAAAGCTCCGCCTCGGCGTCTTTCCAGGCCTCGACCCAGAGTATGGGAGGAAGAACCTGAAGGAAGAGATGCGCGCCACGCTCGACCGCTCCGATTTCCAGGGCTCTTTTCAGCTGGCAGGCAAAGAGCCGAGAGACCACATCGACGACCTCTCTTTCATTCTCTCCTCTCTCACTTCCCACTCCTCGGACGACGTGAGGGGAGTGGCCGGAAACCTACAGTTCATACAGGACACCACCCGCTACACCAACAGCTGCGGGGCGGAGGTGGAGCAGGAGACGTGGAACGCCCTCCTCTTCCTGCGCGTCTACTTCGGCGAGTCGGGGACGAGGCCCTACACCTGGAGGGCTGGAGCTGCCGGAGGCCATGAGGCCTTCCTGAAACTCCTGAAAGGGAAGACGCTCCCGCCCGTCGAGGCGGAGTGGATGAGGGAGGGGAGACTGGCAGAACTCCTTGTCCAGAGGGTCCTCGCGATGGAAGAGGGCCAGAGGCTGAGGGAGAAGCTGCCCATAGTCCTGGAGGGAAGTGCCGCAGCCCTGGTCTTGGGCAGGGCGGTCGGCTCCCAGCTCGGCTTCGACGAGCCGAGCCTGGAGAGGGAGACAGGCCCCCTCCAAATTTCACTCAAAAGCGAGGCGGAGTTCGACGGGACGGACTGCTGCGGCTCCTACCGCTACGACGACGAGGGCGTCCCCCACGACTCCCACCTCTCCGACCTCTACTCCAGGAGCGGGGCAGCCGAGCACGGCACCTCCCCGACAGGCAACTTCCGCGTCTCACCCACCACCGACAGCGGCAAGCTCGTCCTCCCGCATGTCTTCTGCTCCCCGGGCGACGGGTTTGACCTTCCCCCCCACGCCCTCCGCATCCGAAGCCTCTACGCGACAGGCGGCAGTGACCAGATAGTCCTCCACCCGGCAGAGGCCTCCGTGGACGGCCGTCCCGTCAAGGAGTTCTCCATAGCGACCCACCCCCGCGAGCTCTTCTCCTCCATCGCAGGCGTCGGCGACCAATCCACGCTCGGCTGTTCCGTTGTCTCACGCGGCCACAACGTCTTCGGCTGCGACGTCTCGCCCTCCCTCCTTCTCAGGCCCTTCGGCCTCGGCGCGGACTACATCCGCTAGCTTTTCTTCTTCAGGTACTTGTAGGCTGAGAAGCAGGCTGTCGCCCCCTGGGCCGCCGCGGTCACTATCTGCTTGAAGGGCCGCGTGGTTATGTCGCCGGCCGCGTAGACGCCCTCCGCGTTGGTCTCGCAGTTGTCGTTTATTTTGACGTAGCCGCTCTCCGTGGTCTCCACGCCGAGCTTGTTGGCCAGGACGCTGGTGGGAACAGACCCTATCTCAATGAAGAGCCCCTCGAGCGGGATGCTGTCGCCAGTGTCGAGCTCCACCTCTTCCACGTTCTCGTCGCCCTTGATCTTTTTCACGTTGGCCTCGTAGACCAGCTCTATCTTGTCGTCGGCCTCTATCTTGTCCAGCAGCTTGGGCTCGCACCGCATCGGCTTCCGCCTGTAGATTACATAGACCTTGCTGGCGTACTTGGAGAGCATCAGTGCTGCCTGAGCGGCGGAGTCGCTTCCCCCGACCACGCCCACTTTCACGTCCCTGTAGAGAGGCGCGTCGCAGGTGAAGCAGTAGCTGACGCCCCTTCCCTCGAACTTGTCCGCTCCCTCAACGTCGAGCTTTCTCCTCTTCAGCCCCATTGCAAGCAGTAGCGTCTCCGCCTCGAACTCTTCCCCGTCCTTGGTCTTGACCTTGAAGACCTCCCCCTCCTTCTTCGTCTCCACGACCTCCTTGGTCTTTATCTCCACGTCGTACTCCTTGACGTGGTCGACGAACCTCTCCATCAGCTCGACCCCGCTGAGGCCCGGCGTCCCTATCCAGTTCTCTATCTTGGCAGCCTCGTTCGCAGTGCCCCCAGGCTCCTTCCCTATCACCAAGATGTTCATCTTGTAGCGGGCGGCGTAGAGTGCGGCGGAGAGTCCGGCCGGCCCCGCCCCCACGATTATCATGTCGTAAGCCATGCGAGAGCGAGTTCACCCCGAGTTTTAAACCATCTGATTCCCATATAAATGGCGAGAGGGGAGGGGAAAGAATGAAGCCGGTCCCCGACCATCCCGCGGCCACGTTCGGAGACCTGCTGGTGATAGGCGACCTCCACCTGGGCATCGAGCTCGCCCTCAAGAAAGACGGCCTCTCCGTCCCCCCTCAGACGGGGGCGATGAGAGATGAGTTGGAGATACTTCTCGAGAACACTCGCTCGAAGGAGCTGCTCGTCCTCGGCGACGTCAAGCACTCTCTCGGCCACGAGAACGCGGAGGAGGTCCACCGATTCTTCCGCCGGTTCCCGGTCCCCTTCTCCATAGTCCCCGGCAACCACGACGGCCTCCTGAAGGAGATCCTTCCCGACGCAAAAATCCACCCCCCGAGCGGCGTTGCCCTCCGCGGGACCTGCTTTCTCCACGGCCACGCCCTCCCATCCGATGACCTCCTCTCATCCAAGGCGTTCGTCGTCTCCCATTCCCACCCCAAAGTCTCTTTCGTCGACTCTGCCGGCGCGAGGACAAAGGTCTCCTGCTGGGTGAAGACCACAGTCGACTTCGGGAATGGCCCTGCCAGCCTCGTGGTCCTGCCCGCCTTCAACCACCTCCTCGGCGGCGGAGCCCTCAACGAGCGCGAGCCGCTCGGGCCCGTCCTCTCACGCGCCGACATAGAAAACGCAAAAGTCTACCTGCTGGACGGCTCCTTTCTCGGGACACTCCCCGACCTCTAGCTACTTCTTTTTCTTCTTCTTGGACTTGCAGGCCAATTTTTTCACCTCAAAGCTCGATTGACTGGCCGTCCTTGAGCAGTGTGACGTTCTTGCCCAGCTCGTAACCCTCCTCCATGGCCAGCTCAGCCATCTTCATCCTCTTCTCAGTGTCGCCGTGGGCAGGTATTATGTGCTTCGGCTTGAGGGTCCTGATGAGCGTCCTGATGTCCTCCCTGGAGGGGTGGCCTGAGACGTGGAGGTCCCTGAAGATGCGTGCTCCAGTGTTCTGTATCTTCGCCTCCATCTCCTCTCTCAGCCCTATGTTGATGGGCGAGGGTATGATCTCGGAGCAGAAGGCGACCCAGTCCCTGGAGTCGATGTGGTAGGGCAGCTTCCCGTCCACTATCCTCCCCAGCACTGAGTTCGGCTCGCCCTGGTTGCCTGTCGCAATCACGAAGAAGTCTTTCTTGTGCTTGTTGGCCTTGGCCAGTATGGAGCGGTACTTCCTGTAGCTGCCGTATGTCCTTGTCCCCTTGAGGTCGAGATAGCCGAGCCGCCTCGCCGCGCTGATGTACTTCTCCAGCGACCTCCCAACGAAGATAACCCTCCTCTTCAGCCGCTTCCCCACCTCGATGAGCGAGGAGAGCCTCGCGATCTGGGAGGAGAAGGTGGTGGCCACTATACCATCCGCGTCCGGCGAGGCGAAGGCGTGCTCTATCATCATCTTGGCCACGCTCTCGCTCGGCGTCGTCCCCTTTCTCTCTATCCTGGTGGAGTCAACGAGCGCGACGTCGACGGGAGCCAACTTCCTGAGCGCCGCCATGTCGGTCTTGTTCCCTATGACCGGCTGCTGGTCGAACTTGAAGTCGGGGGTGTAGACGAGAGTCCCCTCCCTGGTCTTCACCGCCAGTATGGAGGCGTCGGGTATGGAGTGGGCCGTCGGTATGAAGTGGACCTTGAAGTTCTTCCCCACCTGGATGGTTGAGCCGCACTTCGCCGTCTTCAGCTGGAAGCCGGGCTTGCCTTTCTGCATCTTCAGCTCCTCTCTCAAAACCTCCCTCGTGAAGGGCGAGGCGTAGACGGGAGCCTTCAGCTCTGGCGCGATACGGGGGACCGCCCCGATGTGGTCGAGGTGGCCGTGGGAGAGGCAGATGCCCACCACGTTCTTGTCGGCCACCTTCTTGTAGTCCGGCAGGACGCCCATCTTGACCAGCGAGCGGGTGCTCATCTTGTAGGTCTTGATGTCCTGGCCTATCAAGAGCTCCACGTGGATGCCCATGTCCAGTATCAGCGTCTCGTTTCCGACAGTGACGGCAGTCATGTTCTTGCCTATCTCACCGTAGCCACCAATCGATTCTATTTTCATGGGCCCTCCCGGCGACATTTCTTAAAATAGTCTTTCCTTGTGGGAGCGTGCGCGTGCTGATAGTGAACTTAAGGGAGTGCGACCCGAAGAAGTGTACGGCCTGCAGGCTGGTCAAGTTCGGCCTTGCGGAGGAAGCGAAGAGCGCTCGGGGCACCGTCTTGGACCCCTTCTCGCCCACAGCCATCTCGCGAGAGGACAGCGGCCCCCTGGTCCTCGTCGACTGCTCCTGGAACCGCCTAAAAAACTTCCCAGACCTGCCGGGCGTCAACGGGCCGCACCGCGCCCTCCCCTACCTTCTCGCCGCCAACCCCGTCAACTGGGGGAGGCCCTGCCGCCTCTCCACTGCGGAGGCGGCCGCTGCAGCCCTCTACATAATGGGAGAGAAGGAGCAGTCGAGGGCCCTGCTCTCCAAGTTCACCTGGGGACACTCGTTTTTCGAGCTGAACGGCCCCCTGCTCGAGGCCTACTCCGAAGCGAAAAGCTCTAAAAGGGTCGTCCAAGTCCAAGACGAGTATCTAGGTGAAATGTGATGGCCGGACGTTCGGATCTCGCCAAGTCGAGGCTCTTCGACAGAGTATTCATCTGCATGAAATGCAACGCAAAGATAAGGGCAGACCCGCTGAAGGTCCGAAAGGGCAAGATAAAGTGTCGCAAATGCGGAAGCAAGCACCTCCGTCCAAAGAAGAGAAGGCGCCTCGTGAAGTAGGTCCCCTCTCAATCATCAGGCCTAAGAACTGCCTGATGGCCGGCCTCGGCGCCGTTGTCTCATTTTTCCTCGTCTCCTCCCCCTCTTCCTCTCTCCTTCCCCTCTTTCTCTCAGTCTTCTTCCTCACCGCCGCAGGCAACGTGGTCAACGACATCTTCGATGCCGAGATGGACGCGGAGGAGAAGCCGTGGCGCCCCATCCCATCCGGCCTCCTCTCCAAGAAGTCGGCGCTCTCCCTGGCGGTCGCCCTCTTCTCGGTCGCCATCTACCTGGCATTTCTCCTCTCCCCTTCCCTTTTCGCACTCTCCCTCCTCGCCTCCCTCCTCCTCGTAGTCTACCCCTGGAAGCTGAAGGAGTACAAGCTGGCCGGCAACTTGGTTGTCTCCCTGCTCGTCGCCCTCGTCTTCGTCTACGGTGCCCTCCCCGCAGGCCTCTCCTTCCCAATTTTCGTCCTCGCCTCCTCTGCATTCCTCGCCAACCTCTCCCGCGAGATAGTGAAGGACCTGGAGGACTTTTCCCAGCCCGAGAAGAGGTCTCTCCCCAAGCTGATAGGCAAGGGGCCCGCCTCCAAGGCCGCCGCACTCCTCCTCTTCGCAGTCTTTCCCGTCGGCCTCCTCCCAGACCTCGGCCTCTCCTACTTTGCCCTCCTCTCCCTCAGCTATCTCGTCTTCGCCCTCTCCATCCGCGACCTCCTGCGCCGCCGCTACGCCATCGCCTCGCGCCGCATCAAGACGGGGATGGCCATAGTCCTTTTCGCCTTCGTCTCCTCGCTTTTCTGACCCTCAACCTATTTATTGCGAGGAGAGCGATGTCAGGAATGGCCTCTGACAAGGAGATCAAGGCCCGTTTCAAGAAGGAGGCACAGAGTCGGCCGGACGAGAACTACCCGACCAAGGTCCTGAAGGCGAAGGGGTTCTCCCGCCGGAAGTGCTCCCACTGCGGGAACCGGTTCTGGTCCGTGGAGGAGAGGGACCACTGCGACGAGCCTGAGTGCAGGGCTGCCGCGGGCCTCGCCGCCTACGGATTCATAGGCGACTCTCCTTGCAGGAAGAAGCTCGACTACATCGAGACCTGGGAGAAGGCCTGGGTGAAAATTTTCAGGAAGCTCGGCCACACGCCAATACCCCGCTATCCCATAGTGGCCCGCTGGAGGGACGACACCTACTGGACCCGGGCCTCCATCTACGACTTCCAGCCCCACGTGGTCTCCGGAGCGGTCGCTCCTCCCGCCAACCCGCTCATCGTCCCGCAGACCTGCATGAGGACCAACGACATCGACAACATCGGCCTCTCCGGCCGCCACTTCTCCACATTCATCATGGTCGGCCAGCACGTCTTCAACTATCCCGGCAAGTTCATCTACTTCAAGGACGAGGCGATCGACTACATCATCCAGTACCTCAAGAACGGCATCGGCCTCCCCCTGGAGGAGATAGTCTTCCACGAGGACGCCTGGGCGGGAGGTGGCAACTTCGGCGCCTCGCTCGAGTTCTTCTCCCGCGGCCTTGAGATAGGCAATCAGGTCTACATGCAGTACCAGGTGACGCCGTCCGGGCCGATCGAGCTGGAGACCAAGATAATCGACATGGGGGCGGGCTACGAGAGGTCGCCCTGGCTGATGGACGGCGCCCCGACCGCCTACGACACCACTTTCCCCCACGTCCTGAAGAAGCTCTACAAGGCGACCGGCCTGAAGCCGCAGAAGGGGTTCTGGTCGAGATACGCCAACCTGTCGGGGACGATGAACGTCGACGAGATCGACGTCGACGAGGCCTGGTCCTCCATAGCAGACTCTCTCGGGATGGACGAGAAGACACTCCGCGAGGAGGTCTATCCCGTGCGTGCCATCTACGCCATAGCAGACCACACCCGCTCCCTCCTGGTCGCACTGAACGACGGCGCCCTCCCCTCCAACGTGGGCGGCGGCTACTCCCTCCGCTACCTCCTCCGCAGGTGCTGGTCTCTCCAGAAGGAGTTCGGCTTCGATCTCTCTCTCGCTGAAGTCGTCTCCTGGCACGTCAAGGAGTTCGGGAAGCTCTTCCCCGAGCTGGAGATGGGCTGCATACCGGAGATACTGGAACTGGAGAGAAAGAGATACAAGAAGACGCTGCGAAAGGGCCGCCGCCTCATCAACTCAGCGATCGAGAAGAGAAGACTTGACATCGACGAGATGATAAAGCTCTACGACTCCCACGGCATCCTCCCCGAGATGGTGGAGGAGGTCGCCAAGTCGACGGGCAAAAAGATTGAAGTACCTTCCGACTTCTACAACCGCCTCGACGAGCTCCACGAGAAGAGGGAGGAGAAGGCGAAGAGGGAGAGGAAGCTCCCCGCCCTGCCTCCCACCATAAGGATCTACAACCAGCTCGACTTCTCCGCCAAGGTCATCTGGAAAAAGGGCAAGGAGGTCATACTCGACCAGACGGCATTCTACCCGACCAGCGGGGGCCAGGCCCACGACGTCGGCTACCTCAACAAGGTGAAGGTTGTCGACGTCCGCAAGGAAGGTCCCTACGTCGTCCATGTTTTGGAGAAGCAGCTGAAGGCGAAGAAGGTCAAGGGTACTGTGGAGAAGGAGAGGCGCCTCGCCCTCACCCGCCACCACACCGCCACTCACATAGTCAACGCCGCGGCTCGGGAGGTCCTAGGCGAGCACGTCTGGCAGGCGGGAGCGGAGAAGACAGTGAAGAAGGCGCGCCTCGACATAACCCACTACTCGTCTCTCACTCCTGCCCAGCTCGACAGGATGGAGCTGATCGCCAACAGGATGGTCTTGGAAGACATCCCCGTCCACAAGACGGAGATGGAGAGGACCAGCGCCGAGAAAGAGTACGGCTTCTCCATCTACCAGGGCGGCGCAGTACCTGGCGAGAGACTGAGGATAGTATCAATAGGCGACAGGGACATAGAGGCCTGCGGCGGCACGCACTGCGACTCGACCAGCGAGGTGGGCATGATACAGCTCATCTCCTCTGAGCGCATACAGGACGGCATCGTCCGCCTTGAGTTCACTGCAGGCCTCCCCGCCATCAACTTCGCCCAGTCGAGGCGCCGCCTCTTGAGGGAGACGGCCGAAATATTCTCCGTCCCCACCTCCATGGTGCCGAAGACCGCCCGCCGCTTCTTCAACGAGTGGAAACAGCAGGCGAAGGAGATAGAGTCCCTCACAGACAAGGTCGCCGAGCTGAAAGGCTCCCAGCTCTCCCCGAAAAAAGTGGGCAAGCTCTCCGTCATAGCGGAGACTGTGGAGACAGACTTCGGGAACCTGGAGTCCCTGGCCCGCAAACTGGCGGAGAAGAGCGACATCGTGGTACTGGCCAGCCCGAGGGGCGGCTCCGTCTCCCTGGTCGTCGCCTCCTCCTGCGGCATCTCGGCCCTCGACGCGGCCAAGAGGATCTCCAAGTCGGTCGGCGGCTCGGCGGGCGGGGACAAGAAGTTCGCGAGGGGCGGCGGCCCCAATGTCGCCGCGCTCGGCAAGGCGCTCGACTCCTGGCTGAAGAGACTGAAAAAAGATAAATAGTCTGGATGTCCATTATCTTCTCCGCGGACGAGCGGGAGAAAGAAAAGTGGAGATGTCAGAAGAAAGGAAGGATTTTTTCCGGTCACTTGCCAAGGAGCTGGAAGCGCGGGAAAAAAAGCAGGATTCCCCGACATTTGCCGGGCCCAGCGACCACATGGCCTCCCCAAGCATGGCCAGGCCAGAGAGACAGCCTTCCCTCCCCTTCGACTTCATCCCCCTTGAGGAGGAGGAAGAAGAGCAGCCGCCCCTCTTGTTCCCGACCCGCGAGGAGCCCGCCCCCCTCTACTCCGACCCCTCAGCCAAGAAGAGCTACACTTCAGACTTCTACTGCCCCGAAGAGGGGGTTGAACTCGACCCCACCTACTTCGCCCAGAGGGTGAAAGTCTCATTCTCTTCCAAGCTTTCCGGCGTGGAGCCTGAGCTGGACGAGGACATCCTCTACGGAAGGGCGAAGGTCATGAAGATACAGTTCTGAGCATTGCCTCCAAGACCGACAGCTCCTCGAAGGCGAGCTTTTTCTTCGCGACCACCCGCGTCTCGTACCCCTCCCCCTCTATCTCTTCCCTTCCGACCGGCGAGAGGGAGCTGATAACGAGCAGTATCCTCCCTCCCTCCCTCAAGTGGCCTCTCGCCTCCGTGAAGAACCTGATTATGAGCGAGCCGTCGCCGCAGTCCAAGTCTGGGAACTCGTCTCCCGGCAGGTAGGGCGGGTTCCAGGTTATCAGGTCGAATTTTCCTTCCACGTTCTCGAAGAGGTCGCTCTCCACGAACTCCACACCCTCCACCTCTACCCTCTCGACGTCGGCGGCCACCACCTCGCCGCATCCCTTCGCCAACTCCCTGGCGATGATTCCCGAGCCCGTCCCCATGTCCAGCGCCCTCCCTGCCTTCTCCCCCTCCACCACCCCCTTCAGCAGGAAGGAGTCCTCTCTCGGCTCATACATCGCCCATCCTGATCTTCTCTATGACGCTCTCCTCGTCCACTATGGTGTTGATGCAGCCGTCCTTCAGTAGCGTGACGGTCTGCGTGGGCATGTTCTCGTTCTCAGTCATCTCCAGCGCCTGGAGCAGCTCCTTGGAGCAGGCCACCCCCAATGCGCCCTTCGGCCTGAACTTCTTGATTATCCTCGCGACCACCGACCCCCCGGGCACTACGAAGACATTGTAGCCGAGCTTCTCAGCCTCCGCCTTCAGGTTCGCGATTGAGCACCTGCCGCAGTTCTTGCAGCCGTAGCCATAGTCCCCCAGCTCCGCGGGACAGTCTTTGTGGCGGAGGCAGTGGGGAAGCGCCAGCATCCTTTCTTCGAATGGCGTCTCCGAGAACGCCTTCTCGTTGCTGGTGTTTACAAGGTCGATGTAGGCCTCCTCTGTCACCCTCTGCTTGAAGCCGAACCACCTCGCCACCCTCCTGAAGGGGGAGTTCATGACGAACGTGGCCACTCTCCGCGTGAACGGGACGAGACCCTTGAGCATGCGCACCCCCTCCCGCCCGCCTTTATCACTCTTGCGGCCAAAAGCGTTATAAATTGTCTTTCCGAAGTGGCAACCATGGAGACGGAAGAGAGTTTGGCTTTCGAGAAAAAGGGGCTCTTTGGGGAGCCCGTGAAGGCTGAGATGGAGATCGACAGCGACGGGGCCGCCGCCTACATCAACGTGAGCAACGCCTCTGTGGGATGGCGCGGAGGCCTGACGAGGAAGACCAAGGGGGCGGTCTCCGAAGCGATAAAGCACCTCCAGAAGAAGAGGGTGCTCTACTTCGGCGCCGACAATGAGGGGAACTTCTTCCTGACGGATCAGAGGGGTGAGCCTTTCCAGATCTATCTCTCCTTCGAGGGAGACGACTCTCAGGAAAGGTATGAAAAGGCGTTTGAGAAGAGCACGACAAGGTCCCATCGCAAGTGGTCGAAGTGGGCGATCTCCGAGAACGTCTTCATGAGGCCGCTGGCAAGGAAGAGGCTTCCAATACTGGAGTCGTTCCAGTACGCTGAAGTTTGATGTCGTCCTGGAGGTTCGAGAGCGGGGGCGTGGCCGTCGAGGAGCCCTACGAGGAGGTCTTCGAGATAAGGGGCGCCTCCATCAACCGCCGCGGCAGGCTCGACCGCTCCACACGGAAGGCGCTCGGTAAGGCGCTCAAGTACCACCACTACCGCAACGGCTCGCCGCACGTCAACCTCCACTTCTCTGGCGAGGGCGACTGGGAGGGGGCGCTGGAGAAGACAGTCGAGAGCTCGAGGGGCAGCCTCAAAAAGCTGGCAGAGAAGTACGAGCTCAACATTCTCGACGGGGAGTGGTTCTGAAATGGAGGAAGGGTTCTTCGAAGTGGAAGGGGTCAAGGTGATGGCGTCCCTCACCGCATCGGGCGAGCCCTATGTAGAAGTGCTTGGCGCAGGATTCGAGGAGGTGGACGGAGAAGATGTCCTGGACTGGAAGACCGTGCGAGTCATCAAGGAGGCCTACAACTACTTCAAGGAGCAGGGCGAGATGGACAACGCCGAGCTCTTCGACCACCGCGACTTCGACAAGCTGGCCTTGGAGAGGTACGGCTTCGCGCCGCCCCCCCAGACTGCCCCGGAGAAGGTGGTGATGGTGAAGTTCGCGCCGGAGGGGCCGAGCGAGCGCTACTCTTCTGCCTTCGAGAGAACCAAGAGACTGGAGCTGGAGAAGTGGCTGGCAGAGACCTGCGATTGAGGCGTTCTGCCCTCTTACGCGAGGCTGTTCTAACCTCACGCGTGAGGCCGTTCTACCTGCGGTAGCACGGAGTTGGCAGCTTGAAGACAGTAGAAAAGGATGTGCGGAGGGCCGTATTGAGGGTGTTCTACCCTCCTGCGTGTGCTACCTGCGGTAGCACGGAGTTGGCAGCTTGAAGACAGTAGAAAAGGATGTGCGG
>CAZGQF010000001.1:473783-487924 GCA_964527545.1 Candidatus Undinarchaeota archaeon
AGGGCCGTATTGAGGCGTTCTACCCTCCTGCGTGTGCTACCTGCGGTAGCACGGAGTTGGCAAGTTGGACGATAGATATGTGCGGAGGGCCGGATTCGAACCGGCGAACCCACTTAGGGATCAGATCTTGAGTCTGACGCATTTGGCCTGGCTCTGCCACCTCCGCAGCTCCAGCCCTTTCTTCCCAGATTAAAAGGTTGACCCTCCTATCTGCTCATGCTCTGGATCTCTTCCTTGAGTCTCCGGACGCGCCTCTCGAGGCTCTCCACCTCTTCGTTCTTCTCCGCCCGCCTCTTCTTGAACTTCGACTCCTGGACCTTCTTCTTGAGGGGTTCCTCTTTCACGAGGATGGTGTCGATCTCCTCACCCGCATTCTCCATCTCGTCGACGTGCCTCTCCAGCTCGTCGAGCGTGATGCCCTCCAGCTCCCTCACTTTCGAGAGCACGTCCAGAAGGGCCTTGATGTTGACTGAGTTCGCCTTCATTGTGGCCAGCTCCTCGAGGAGGTCCTCGTACCTGCTCAGCTTGACGAAGACGGGCGCCGATTCAGGGGCCGAGGTGAATGACTTCTCCTCTTCCACCACCCTAACACGCCTCTCTTTCTCCGGCGGCTCCGGCCCCTGAGAGGGCAGAGTCTCCGGCGGCTTCGGGGAGGGCTTCGCTGCCGCGGCCTGGGCAGGGCTCGGCTCCCTGGGCGGCTCGGGCATGGTCGGCTGTCCCTCAGGCATTGGAGACGGCGGCATCCCGGGCGGCGCTTGAGGCTGTCCCTCAGGAGGCCTCGGCCCCTGCATCGGCTGGATGGGCTGTGACGGCTGTGCCTCGCCTTTCCCCAAGAGCGCCTTCGAGGGCACCGTGGAGGGCTGTGACTCCTTCTTCCCGGTCAGCTTGTCGAGTATTCCCATAGAAGAGACTACCCCGCTCCCCACATTTTAACCTTTCCTCGCGAAACCTAT
Organism: Candidatus Undinarchaeota archaeon; assembly: GCA_964527545.1. Classification (GTDB taxonomy): domain Archaea; phylum SpSt-1190; class SpSt-1190; order DYHY01; family CAZGQF01; genus CAZGQF01. The sequence continues at coordinate 474,737 of CAZGQF010000001.1, forward strand.
TTAACTTGCTTCCAGGCCAAAAAGATCAGGGGTCATGGGGTAATCTGGTATCCTGATGGGCTCCAGAATGTTCATTCCGGAGCTTCGAGCCGCCCCAGGGCGGCGATGAGATAGGCGCGGGTGTTTGCGAAGCGCATGGAGATACCCGCAGATGTGGGTTCAAATCCCACTGACCCCACTTTTCAATTACCGGCAGGCCACTCTCTCCCCTTGGTTAAAAGCTTCCAGCGCCCATTTAGGGCATGACCACCTTTAGATGCGTCATCTGCGGAAACGAGTGGCAGGACGAGGTGGTCTCGGGTCGGGTGGTCTACTACCAGTGCCACAGGTGCGGCAATCTGGTGGCCGGCCGCGCACAGTCGCAGCTGGCGATGTATGGGTGAAGTCCAGGGGAGGTCCCCCACCTCCCCACACAATTTTTATAAACTCTAAAGTAGCTAATAACGCATGGCAGTCGACGACTCCGACCTCCCAAGCCTGAGGGAAAGTCTCCGGAGCAACAGACCTGAGGACTTTCTCAAAATTTTGAAAATGGACAGAGAGGTCCGCACCCCATACCTGCCTGATGGCCTCTCCGTTGGAGTCCCTGAATACAGAGAGGGGAGGGGCCTTCAGCACACCACAGACGCCGAATTAAACGAGGCCCTTGAGAGGTATTCAAACCCCTCCCCCCTGAACGAGAGCGCGGCCCTCTACCATGAGGTGGCCACGCCACCGATTGGGCCCAGCCCCAGAGAGCAGTCTTTTTGCTTGAACGGGATATTCGTCCACGACTACGGCAGTATCTGTGAGAAGGGGATTTCAGAGATAAAGAAGGGTGTGGCCCACGAGGAGCTCGTCTACACGAAGATAAAGCTGAAGAACGGAGACATCGAGGGTCTCATCCTTGAGGAGCCTGTCGTCCTCGACGACCACGATCTCGGCGAGGTCAAGCTCTGGGGTGCGACAAAGGGCAATGCCTACGCGGTCTACGAGATAGGCTGCCGCTTCTACACGGCCTGCCTCCAGTACGGCCACGTCCCGCAGAGCCCCAAGCTGAAGAGGCCCTCCAACGAGGAGGCATTTCTCTTGTCTCTCGAGATGGACGAGAAGCTGGCAGAGCGTCTGTGGGAGGAGCACTGCAAGGCCATCAGAAAATACGTCTCAAAGTCGCGTGAAAGCCGTTGAGCATTTATATTCCAAGCCCCTAACCTTCCCATGCACAAGCTTGCCAAACAGATTAAGGCCAAAGTACCCGCGATTCTGACCAACATCGTCCTCCTCTTCGCCGTCTACATGGTGGCGGTCCTGCTGGTGCCCTCGCTCCAGGGCATTGGACTTTCAATACCGGGACTGGGGATGAGCGCCGGCGTGCTCCTCTCTGCCGTGCTCCTGATAGTGGGCGTCTACTTCGGCCTGAAGATCTTCACCGACGTCCTCTCCCTGGCGGAGACAGCGAGCGAGACCTTCGTGGACATGCTCCCCTGGGTGAAGGAAGGAAGGGAGAAGGACGTCCAGAAGGCGTTCAAGGAGATAGTGGCCGCCATAGTGGTCATACTGCTCCTCCAGCCGCTCGCCCAGATGGTCGGACTGATACCATACATCGGCGTGATCATAACGCAGTACGTGGTCATCGCAGTTGTGATAGGGATAGTCCTCCTGCTCTTCGACGCAGGCAAGATATTCTACGTGGAGCTGAACGAGTGGTCCAAGAAGGTGGCCTCAACGCTTGCCGGCGAGGCCGAGAAGCTTGAGGAGAAGGCCGAAAAGGAGAAGAAGACAAAGAAAAAGAAGTAGCTGATGCCGTTCGAATACGTAGACGGCCCCACCAGCGACGTCGCCTTCGAGGCTGAAGGAGAGACCCTGGAAGAGGTGTTCGAGAGCTCTGCCTGGGCCCTTCTCGGTGTTATGTACGACAGGGAGAGTGTGGAGGAGACGAGGAGGGAGGCCCTCGAGCTGGAGGGTGAGGACCTCGAGGACCTCTTCCACCTCTTCCTCTCGGAGCTGATGGTGATAGTGGAGATAGAGAACCTCTTCCCAAAGAGGATAGACCTCGAGTTCCAGGGGAAGAACCGCCTCAAGGCGCAGCTCTGGGGTGACAACGCGGACGTGAGAATGGTACAGACGGTTGTGAAGGGCGTCACCTACCACGAGTTCTCCCTGGAGAAAGTCGGCGGCAGGTGGAAGGCCCACGTGGTCCTCGACATCTGACCCTCACGACTTTTTAAGAGAGAGCTCTCCACTCCCTTATGAAGGATTCAATCGAGAAGATCGACGACCTCCACTGGCGGATCCCCAAATCGGCTCGGGAGAAGATGCGCGTCGATGCCATGATCATTGCCAACCAGGTCGTCTACGACGAGCTGGACGACAAGGCGGTCCGACAGCTAACCAACGTGGCCTGCCTCCCCGGCATAGTGGAGCCGGCCCTCGCAATGCCGGACATGCACTGGGGCTACGGCCTCCCCATGGGCGCGGTCGGCGCCTTCGACGCGGAGGAGGGAATAATCTCCGCGGGCTGCACGGGCTTCGACATCAACTGCGGCATTCACATGCTGACCACCTCCCTCTCCGCCGAGGCGGTTCGCCCAAAACTCAAGACGCTCGTTGACGAACTCTTCTCCAGCGTCCCCTGCGGCGTCGGCTCAAAAAGCTCAATCCGCCTCAGCAAGAACGAGATCGAAGACGTCCTCACGGAGGGAGCTGCCTGGGCGGTGGAGAAGGGCTACGGCGTGGAGAGGGACCTGAAGAGCCTTGAAGAGATGGGGAGGATGGAAGGCGCAGACCCGTCCAAGGTCTCCCTCAAGGCGAAGAAGAGGGGAGCACCGCAGGTCGGCACTCTGGGTGCAGGCAACCACTTCCTGGAGGTCCAGGCAATCGACAAAATCTACGACCCCGAGAGGGCAAGGGCTTACGGCTCACTGGAGGAGGGCGGCACCACCATAATGATCCACTGTGGCTCCCGCGGCTTCGGCCACCAGGTTGCGACAGACTACATACGGACGATGTCCAAGGCGGTCAAGAAGTACGACATCTGGATCCCTGACAAGCAGCTGGTCTGCGCCCCCACCCAGAGCGAGGAGGGGAGAGACTACTTCTCCGCCATGAAGTGCGCAGTGAACTACGCCTTCGCCAACCGCCAGGTGATCGCCCACTTCGTCCGCCAGTCTTTCGAGAAGGTCTTCGGCGACTCCTGGGAGGAGCTCGGGATGGAGACCATCTACGACGTCTGCCACAACATCTGCAAGCGCGAGACCCATGAGGTCGGCGGCGAGAAGAGAGAGCTCTACGTCCACCGCAAGGGCGCGACACGCGCCTTCGGACCGGGCCACCCCCTCGTCCCAGAGGCCTACAGGAAGCTTGGCCAGCCGGTACTCATAGCAGGCTCCATGGGGACCGCCTCCTACATCCTCTCGGGAACGCAGAAAGCGATGGAGGAGACATTCGGCTCCAGCTGCCACGGCGCGGGCAGGAAGATGTCGCGCACCCAGGCCACAAAGGAGAAGCGCGGCAGTGACGTGAAGAAGGGGCTCGAGGAGAGGGGTGAGGAGATCAGGGCGACCAGCCTGAAGCTCCTCGCAGAGGAGGCGCCCTACGCCTACAAGGACGTCGACCAGGTGATAGCCAGCGTCCACGACGCGGGGATAAGCACCAGAGTGGCGAGAGTCCTGCCCCTCGGCGTGGTGAAGGGCTAACCCATATATTGCCCGCCCAACTAATGGGACCATGCAGTTCTCCGAGCGTTCTGTCCTGGAATGGGCGCTGGTTTCGGTCAACATCTTCAACTTCCCCCGCCACGTGCTCCTCAAGTGGCTGGGCGACTCCCTCACACTCTCCCCCTTCTCCGACGACTCCATAAGGAAGCTGGAGAAGGCGAGGGACGGCCTCAAGGAGAAGAAGGAGGCCGCCTATCTCCTCTTCGAGGAGGACCTCAACTTCATAGTTGAGGCGATGCGCTCATTCGACCTCACCTTCACGGAGTCCCACCTCAAGAAGAACGTCACGACAGCCTTCGAGTACTTCTCTCTCCAGACGCCTTCCGAGGTCTCCCCCCTCCCCCTCTTCGTGGTGGACGACTTCCCCGAGAACTTCGAGGGTTTCGAGAAGAGCTCGCCTTTCGTCAGCCTGCCCGTCGACACGGAGTCGGCGGGGGCCGGCATCTACGTGAAGAGCGACCTGCTCTCTCCCTTCCTCCCCATACAGCTGATGGAGGAGTCGATCCGGCTTGCCATGCAGATAACCGTTGCCCAGATCCCTGAGCAGAACCTTCCCCATCGCTTCTTCCGCCTCCCATGGTTCGAAGAGGGCGCCTCGCTCTGGATGGCTGTCAAGGCCTACTTCGAGACATTCGGGGACGCCTCGCTGCTCAAGAAGTACCGCTCCCACCTGCTGACCTACCACGAGCTCTCGCCTTCCCGCAAGCTCCAGTCGTTCGACATAGTGAGGGAGCTCTTCCTCTCCCAGCGGCTGGAGGGCGCAATCGAGAGCTACCTCACATCGCCCAAGGAGACGGACTGGGGCGACCTCCTCACGCCGCTCGACTTCGTCGGTTCCGAGTCGGCGGGCGAGGTGGAGACCTTCCTGCTCGAGCTCTCCCACCCGCGGATCAGGCAGTATGTCCTCCCGGTCGAGTACCTGGTGATGAAGATGGTGGGCGACGGCATCCCCCTGGAGGAGCTGGGCAGGACATCCGGCCTCCCGCCCAAGATCCTGAGCAGAACCCTCGACCTCTTGGCGAGGCGCCAGTTCATCTTCGTGGACGAGGACTCCGTCTCCCTCAACTCCAAGTTCAAGGACCTCTTCCAGAGGGGCCTTATCAAGCCCTCTCTCTGAAGTCCCGGAAGCTGAAGTAGGGGACTGCGACCGCAGTTGCCGCGACAGCGGGGAGGAGCAGTTCCGGGAAGATCACCCCTGAGAGGAGGAGCGGCGCCGAGAGCTTCCACGCCTTTCCCCCCAGCCCTTCAGTCACCTCTCCCGTCAGGAAGGCGAGGGGACTGAGAGCGAGGGCAGCGACCCTCTCCCCAACCATGCCTGCCCCGAAGCCTGCGGGAGCGGCCCCCAGCCCCACCATGAATGCGTTGAAGAGAGCCAGCTTCTTGAAGCCGTCTTCGTCCTGCATCCTCCCGGCAAGGCCGACGTAGAGGGCGGCCCCCGCGAAAGGGGGCAGGAAGAGGGCGTCGAACCTCTGGACATCCCTCCCGCCGAGCTCGATCCTCTCAGGCACCATCCCGAAGAAGAAAAGGGCGTTGGCGAAGCCGAGCAGGACTATGAGGCCAGATATCTCCCTGTACACGTTCCTCCACAAACTTTTAAGAATAAAAGCGTGGCCCTCTCTCCATGGCCGCGATGGGGTAGTGGTATCCTAGGGGACTGTGGATCCCTTGACCCGGGTTCGAATCCCGGTTGCGGCCCTTTCTCTCTTCCCCCCAGCCTCTCTTCAGAGAGGGACGTACGAGGGCAGAAAGCCCTCTTCGCAATCCCGGTTGCGGCCCTCCCCTCTTCTCTCCTCCCACATTCTTTTATTTCCGAACAGCCCACCGCCCGCATGGAGAAGGAGCTGATAGTCTACGACGTCGTGGAAGTCCTTTCCTACGCCAAAGACCACGGCCCCCTCTCCCACTCAGACGTCGCCTCGCTCGGCTTCCCGCGAGAGGTCTGCCAGGACATCCTCTCCGACCTCTCTTTTCGCCTCAAGTACGTGGAGAGGTGTCGCTTTGAGGAGACAGAGTTCGGAAAAGCAGCGACCGCCTACAGTCTGACTGCCAGGGGCGAGGACCGCCTCTCAGGCCCCAGCGAGATGAGGACGCTCGTCTACCAGCCCATCGGTGGCGGCTCAGCAGTGACCGTTCCCCTCCGCGACTTCGAAAAGATGGGGGAGGACCTCTTCGACTCCACACTGGAGAAGACAAGGAAGATGGCGAGAGAGGCGGCCAGAAAGATGCGTGAATCCCCGGGCTGACCTACCAGTTGCTCAGCATGGCAATCTTCTTGCTCTTCTCGACCGACTTCTGGAGGAAGAAAAAGGAGAGGAGGAGGTAGAGCAAGGAGAGGCCGAGGCCCTTCAGCATCGGCGCCACCTTCAGCGTGTTCTCGAGCAGTATTCCCCTCAGCGAGACAATGACGTGGGTGACCGGTATGGCGTTTGAGAGGGTCTGCACCGCGGGAGGGAAGATCTCCACGGGATAGTAGACGCCGCTCAGTATCATCGTCACCCCCACTGTGCTCCAGGCAAGGAATGAGATCTCATAGCCCCTTCTCAGCACGAGGCCGTTGATGGTCAGCCCCATCGCAGTGGCGAAGAACCAGATGGAGAGGGCAGACGGCAGCAGCACCCACCCAGCCTTACTGACGTTGAACCCGAAGACGTAGAAGGCGACAGTCTGAGTGAGGACGAAGCTGAAGAGGGCGGAGAGGAGGCCGAATAGGCTGTGGCCGATCACGAACTCGCCGAGGCGGATGGGAGCGAGGAAAGTGTACCTCAAGCAGTCACCCCAGATGTCGTAGAGGACGGAGTGGGTCGTCGCCTTCTGCGCGAGGTTGAGGAAGTCCCAGCACATGGTGCCCACCAGCACGAAGTAGAGGAAGCCCTCCCCCACACCTTGTCCCTCCAGGTGCATGCTGAGCATTCCAAGGGAGAGGAGACCGACGAACGGGTAGATGAAGATCCAGGCGAGGTCGCCGAACGAGGCCAAGTTGAGGGCGAACTGCTTGTAGAGGAAGGCCTTCAGCTTCATTCCCGCCCCCCCAGCTTGTCGATGAAGATCTCCTCGAGCGTCAGCCTCTCTATGTTGATGGAAGTCACCTTCAGCTCCGACAGCTGCTCCAGCACCTTGCCCAGGTTCTCCTCCCTGTCCCTGACGTGCAGAGTCAGCTCGCCGTCCTCCTGCTTCTGGAAGATGACGCCCCTGATTGGCGGCGCCTTCTCCTTCAGCTCCACGTCGATGACGTCATAGTCCCTGAACCTCTTTCTCAGGCTCTCCATGCTCCCCTGCGCCACCACATCGCCCTTGTCGATGAGGCAGATCTCGTCAGCCATCTCCTCCGCCTCTTTCAAGTAGTGGGTTGTCAGCACCACAGTCCCATTGAACTCCTTGATCTCCTCCCTGACTCCCCTCGCCACCTCAACGTCGAGCCCGAGTGTCGGCTCGTCGAGGAAGAGGACCTCCGGGTCGTTCAGCATCGCCCTGGCCAGGGTGACCCTCTGCTTCATCCCCGTGCTGAGCCAGCTGAATCTCTTGTCCGCGAACTTGGAGATGCCGAACCTCTCCATCAGCTCCTCCTGCCTCTCTTTCTCCGTCCCGTAGAGCATGCCGTAGTACTTGAGTATCTGGCGCGGCGAGAGGTTGTGGTTGAATTCATCCCTGCCCGCGGCCATGTTGATGCTCTGCCTCACCTCCTCCGCTTCGTCCACGACGTCGTGGCCGAGCACCTCCACCCTCCCCGACGTGGGCAAAAGCAGAGTGCAGGCTATCTTGATGAATGTGGTCTTCCCCGCGCCGTTCACTCCGAGCAGGGCGAAGATCTTGTTCTTTGGCACCCTGAAGCTGATCCCCCTGAGGGCCGGGAACTTTCCGTACCTCTTCACCAGCCTCACAGCCTCTATTGCCGCCACACAGAAGTCGGGCGCCACTCCCTATTTATCCCCGACGCTCTCCAAGCTTTCTCGCCTTCTCCAGGTCCCTCACATACTCTTCTCTCTTCACCATCCCCCTCAGCACAGCAGCAGGGTGAAAAGTCACAAAGAAGAGCCTCCCCCCTCTCTTTTCCCACTCTCCGTGGAGCTTCGTCACCCCAGTCTTTTCGAGAAGCGCCTTGGTGGCGAAGTTGCCGAGAAGGACGACCACGGAAGGGTCGACCACCTCTATCTGCTTCTCCAGCCAGGGCCTGCACGCCTCCAGCTCGTCTTTCCTCGGCTTCCTGTTCTTGGGCGGCCTGCACTTGATGGGGCTGGTGATGAAGCAGTCTCCGGGGTCGAGGCCGGCCTTCCTCATGCTCTCCCTCAAGAGCTTCCCGCTCCTCCCTACGAACGGCCTCCCAGTCTCGTCCTCCCTCCTGCCCGGCGCCTCCCCTATGAACATGAACTTTGCGTCGGCCGGCCCCTCTCCCGGCACAGTCTTCTTCCTCCCCTCTCCCAGCCGGCACCTCCTGCACCCCTCTATCGCCTCCTCCAGCTCTCTCAGCTTCACTCGCACTCCTCCATGAACATCTCCACCAGCTCCCCCTCCGTCACTTTCTTCCACCTCTTTCTCTCCAAGTGGTGCTCCCTGAAGAGCTCTATCTCTCTCGCCAGCTCTCCGTCCCTCAGCACCACCTCCCCTCCCACGATGGAGTGGAGGACGTTGCAGCCTGTCGCTGCATAGACGAGATTCGACTTGACATTCTTGAGAGGGAGCAGGTCGATCTTGGGGTCGAGCACCAGGAGGTCTGCCAGCTTCCCCTCTTCCACAGACCCCGCCTCCACACCCATCGCCTCCGCCCCGTTGATGGTGGCCATGTCGAGGGCTTCCTGCGCTGTCATGGCGCTCGCGTCCTGGTTGATGGCCTTCTGGAGGAGGCTCGCAACCCTCATCTCCCTGAACATGTCCATGGAGTTGTTGGTGCTGACAGAGTCGGTCCCGAGGCAGACATTGATTCCCTTCTCAAAGACCCGCCTCAACCTCAATATGCCGTTGCCCAGCTTCATGTTGGAGGCTGGGCAGTGGACGAGGTGCGTCCCCGTCTTGGCGATTATCTCCAAATCGCTCGGGCTGAGGAAGATGCCGTGGGCGACCACGGTGGTCGGCCCCAAGAACCCTATGCTGTCGAGGTGCTCTGCAGGCGACATGCCGTACCTCTCCTTGCAGATCTTCAGCTCCCGCGGGTTCTCGCAGAGGTGGGTGAAGAGCCTGCAGCCAGTCTTGTCTCTCAACTCGACCGCCTCCTTCAAATCCCTCTCCGGCACGCTGTAGATTGAGTGGACGTAGACGTCGAGCTGCTCCCTCCCCTTGAACTCGCTCCTCCTCTCAGGGAACCAATCCACAACGTCCTCCATCCACTTCTTCCTCTTGGTGATGGGGGTGTAGTAGTATGACGTGGAGGCCCTCAGGCCGACGTCGCTCTTCCTGTCCGCGTTCTGGAGGAAGGTCGTCCCCTTCTTCAGCGCCTCGAGGGCGCTGATGGCGGAGCAGATTGTGGTGAAGTTGTCGTCCTCCATCTTCTTCTTCAGAAAGATCTCTGACTCCTTCAGGAACTCCCAGAGGTCCATCCCCTCGTAGAGGCCCCTCGCATAGCTCATCAGCGGATGAGCGTGCGAGTTCACCAGGCCCGGCATCACCACCTTTCCCCTGCAGTCTATCGTCTCCTCGCCTTTCAAGCCGCTTCCAACGGCCGCAATCCTCTCCCCCTCGATCAGGACGCTCTTTCCCTTCAGCACCCTCCTCTCCCCGTCCTGTGTCAGTATGGCGCTCGCGTCCTTGAGGAGCAGACTCATCCCTTTCCAATGTCAGGTCGACTTAAATCCCTTCTGGCCTAGTTCCAGGGAGAGCTCTCCCGCGGCCCCTCCCCCAGTATTACCCCTTCCTCAAGCGTCTGGCGCGGAAAGTAGGAGGGCGCGCTGAAGGGGTCTGAGGCCATCACCACAATTCTCCCGGCCGCGTTGAGCCCCCACTTGCTCCCGTTGGGCGGGGCGTAGATGTCGTCCCACTCCATCTTCCCAAGTTTGAGGTAGGTCTTGCGGATGCTGTAGGGGTGCTTGTGGGCGTGGACTATGTGCAGCGGCGGATTTCCCTTTACGACCTTGATGAACCCCCTCCCGAAGATTGAGCTCTCTCCCTTCGGTCCGTAGTGGCTGAGCAGTGTTGCGTGGGAGCTCTCCTCAAGCAGGTTCTCCAGCTGTTTCCTGTACTTGCCGTTCGTCCAGCAGTGCCAGGGGAGCCCCATCGCCACCACCTCCCTCTTCCCCCATACAATCTTCTCGTTGTCAAGGACACTGAAGTTTTGGAACGACTCCTCCAGCTCTTCCAGCATCCCGCCCTTGTCGTGGTTTCCCGGCACGCAGTAGCCTTCGAGGTCGCTGAAGAGTTCGAAAAAGTAGAGACCTCTCTTCCCCCCCAGGTCGCCGATGTTGAAGACTGTGTCCGCCCCCACGAAGTCGGCCACCCTCCTCGCCGCGTCGAAGTACTCGCTGCAGCCGTGGCCGTCGCCTATCACAATGGAGAGCCGTTCGGAGTCGCCCATCCTTGGACCTTCCTGCCCCAGGAAGCTGCTGTAGCTTTTCCTCCTACCGCTCTCGGTCAACCTTTCACCATCCATCGTCATACCGCAGTGACATATATGTCTTTCACAGGGACCCTGCAGTAGTCGAGCGGCCTCGTGTCGAGGTAGTATGGGTCTCCAGCAGGGCGGAGCGGCAGGACCACCACGTCCAGGGCCGCGTTGAAGAGCTTCGGCTTTTCTTCGGTCTGCTTGAGGTGGAGCTCTCTCTCCCCGTCGTGGAGCTCCTGGAAATCCGGATTCCCGACGGGCGCGTGGAGGCAGAGCGGCGACTTGTGGCCGTGGCCGTAGACGTTGGTCACGCCGTACATCTCCACTATCTCTCCGTGCCTCCCCCCTCTTTTCTTCCCGCGCCTCTTCCCGGACCTGTCGTTGCCGCCGCAGTGGCTCAAGACCATGGCGCCGGGGTTCTCCTCTATCAGCTCACTCAACTTTTTCCCGTACCTCCTCGTCGTCAGCATGTGCCTGGGGAGTCCCATCCCTATGATCTTCCTCCCCTTGTACTCTATCGCCTCGTCGTCTATCAGCCTGGCGTTGTCGTACTTCCCTATCAACCCCTTCGTCCCGATCCTCGGGTCGTGGTTGCCGTAGACAACGCCGATGAACTCCATGTCTGTGAACTCTTCCAGGATCTTCTTCAGCCTCTTCTTCTTCCCGAAGTCGCCCAGGAAGAAGAGCGCCTTCGCGCCGGTGTAGTCCGCCGCACTCCTCACCAGCTCAACGTAGTCGTCAACACATCGATGAGAGTCCGAGAAGACGAGGGCGACGTCCTCCCTCTGCACCCTCCAGATCCAGTCGTCGGCCTCCCTCTTTTTTGCTGGGAGGTCTGGCAGTCCGTCTATCCCGAAGATGGCCGCCGGACGCTGGATACTCTCCGCCATCTCCTCTCCCCATATAGTTACTCAAGAGTAGCATATAATACTTCCGGCTCAGGGCCGGAAAAAGCCAAACAAGCGGCCTAGAAGAGCCCTTTTCCCAGTTCCATGTACTTCCTCACCACGCCGCAGACCTGCTTCCCCACCGCTCTTTTCCTCGACGACTCCAGCATCTCCTCAGCCCTCTCGCCGTCGGAGAGTATGTTCAGTATCACTTGGGCCACGTAGATGGGCTTCTTTGCATATGAGAGGCCGTAGCTGCTCCTGTCCAGAGTGGCGAAGCCGTCCAGCCAGTAGGCTCTCGCTTCTTCCATGCCGACCAGCAGCGGAGTCTCTGACGAGAGCGCGGCCCCCCTCACCTTTACACTCTCAAGCTCGAATGCGCCGTTCTTGATCTCCTTGAAGCCGGTTGCCTCTCCATCCTCCAGCATGGCCAGCCCGTCCGGCGCCACCACCTGGAACGGAAAGAGCTGTTCCCACCTGTCGTAGACCAGTGCGCTTGCCTTCCCCACGAAGAAGATCTCCTCGACTGCATCATCTTCATTCAATTCCTCCACGACCTCCCTCACGTAGGGCAGCTCCCTCTCCTCTTCCGGGAGCAGTCTCCTCATCGCCTTTGACCTCTCAGTCCTCTCGCTCTGGAAGACCTCCCTCACCTCGAAGACGCACTCATCGTCCACCTTCCTGTAGAGAGGCCCCTCCTTACTGAAGCCCTCTTTCTCCAGCTCCTCCTCCAGAACCTCCCTGTACCACGACGGGTTGCCGGCAAGGATTGGGACCCTCTTCTTTCCCCTCTCAAGGGAATCGCTGCTCAAAAGAGTCTCTGGTTCGAGGATGCCGTTCTCCATGGCCGCTCTCCCTCAACTCTGTTTATAAAATTGCTCCCTTCAAGGAGCGACAGGAAGGCGAGGGTAGATATATAAAGCCAGGCTGAGCAATCTTATTCTGCCGGTATTGATGGAGGCGTCCTGAGCCGGCGCAAAGCCTTATAAAGGGCTTTGAGAACAGACGCACGTCGCAACCGGCGTTACCCCCGGAGAGGCCCTCGTGGCTGCTGTGAAGGCGGGTAGCGAGTTGCGCGAAAGAATGACGATTCGACCTAAAACGTCGGATCGGATGTGGGTTGAATGATTGCAAGTGCACCTAGCCAATCCTTTGTAAACTAGCCCTGTTCGCGGCAAAAGAGCAGGGAAATTCTAGTTTATCCTGCTGGAGGTCACTGCTATCAGGGTTCGACTAAGCCATGCAAGTCAGGGAGCAATCCCGGCGCAAAGCTCAGTAACACACAGTCAACCTGCCCTGAAGTGGGGAATAACCCCGGGAAACTGGGAAGAATGCCCCATAGCTCAGAGATGCTGGAATGCTTTCTGGGTAAAAGGCTTGCCGCTTCAGGATGGGACTGTGTCCTATCAGACAGTTGGCGGGGTAACGGCCCACCAAATCGAAGACAGGTACGGGTTGTGAGAGCAATAGCCCGGAGATGGGAACTGAGACAACGTCCCAGGTCCTACGGGACGCAGCAGGCGCGAAACCTTTGCTATGCGGGAAACCGTGACAGGGGAACCCTGAGTGCCCGTACATTGTGCGGGCTTTTCTGGAGTCTAAAACGCTTCAGGAATAAGGTCTGGGCAAGACCGGTGCCAGCAGCCGCGGTAACACCGGCGGATCAAGTGGTGACCATGATTATTGGGCTTAAAGCGTCCGTAGCCGGATGCGTGCATTCCTGGTGAAATCTGGCAGCTCAACTGTCAGGCGTGCCCGGAACACGGCGCATCTAGGGACCGGGAGAGGTTAGCGGAACTGTGGGGGTAAGGGTAAAATCTGTTGATCCCCGCAAGACCACCGATAGCGAAGGCAGCTAACCAGAACGGCTCCGACGGTGAGGGACGAAACCCTGGGGAGCGAACCGGATTAGATACCCGGGTAGTCCAGGGCGTAAACGATGTCAGCCGGGCGTCGCGCTCAGTACGACTGAGCTGCGGTGTCGAAGGGAAACCGATAAGCTGACCGCCTGGGGAGTATGGCCGCAAGGCTGAAACTTAAAGGAATTGGCGGGCTACCGTCCGTCGCCCGAGCTCTTCGC
>CAZGQF010000002.1:0-12734 GCA_964527545.1 Candidatus Undinarchaeota archaeon
ACGGACGGGGAGCCGCCATTCCCCTTCGACGCTCATGCCTTGGAGATCGCATTGGAGGTGGCGAAGCTGCTGAAGATGGAGGTGCCTGACGAGATCCACGTGATGAGAAAGACGGTGGTGGACGGCTCCAACACTGGCGGATTCCAGAGGACTGCCGTGGTCGGCCTGGGAACTGAAAAGAGCGTCATAGAGACGTCCCAGGGCGAGGTCCGCCTGAAGGACCTGGAGCTGGAGGAGGAGTCTGCAGGCATCGTGGAAGACTCAGTCTTCAGGCTCGACCGTCTCGGGATACCTCTCGTCGAGGTCGGAACCCATCCAGACATCTTTTCGCCGGAGCAGGCCTATGAGACAGCGCTTGCCATAGGCCAGCTTCTGAGGCTGACCAGCGTCCAGAGGGGCCTCGGGACCATCAGGCAGGACGTCAACGTCTCAGTGGAGGGCGGAGCCAGGGTGGAGATAAAGGGCCTCCAGGAGATAGAAGACCTGCCGGATTTGGTAAGGAAGGAGTGCGAGAGGCAGGTCTCCCTCCTCGAGCTCGTTTCAGTCGCCAACCTAAAGGAGTTCGACCTCACTGTCTACGACGTCACCAAGCTCTTTCTCGACACCAAGAACAAGCTCATCAAGAAAGAGTTGGAAGAAGGCGGCAGCGTCTTCGCAGGCGTCCTCCCCCTGAAGGGGCTGATGAACAGGGAGCTCTGCGAGGGCAGGACCTTGGGCAAGGAGCTTGCAGGGTACGCGGCGGCCTACGGGCCCAACGGGATCATCCACAGCGAGGAGGACCTGAAAAAGTACGGCCTCCTGAAAGAGTTCGCCATCATCCCACTCAAGGGGGAGGTCAAGTTCATAGTGGCAGGAGAGAACGCTGAGAAGGCGGCGGAAGAGGTGGTGAAGAGGGCGCAGTTCCTCGGCATCGGCGTGCCGGAGGAGACGCGTTCCGCCCTCCCAGACGGCCTCACAACCTACTCGCGCCCTCTCCCCGGCAAGGAGAGGATGTACCCGGAGACAGACGTCCCGCCCGTCCGTGTCACCCAAGACCTGCTCGACTCAGTGGAGCTCCCGAAGAGCGTGGAGGAGCGGAGGAAGTTTCTTGTCAAGCTCGGCCTCTCGACACAGCAGGTCGACCAGCTCGTCCTCCACGAGAAGTACACTCTTTTCGAGGAGGCGGCAGAAATCTCCGACCCAAAACTTACGGCGGTCGTTTTCCTCGAGATACTCCCCCACTTGAGGAGGGAGGGCGTCGACGTCGCTTCCCTCTCCGAAGACCAGCTTCTGAAGATCCTGGAAGAGGGGAAAAGCCTCGACAAGTCGGCGATGGAGAAAGCGCTGAGGGCGGCCGTGGAAAAGGGTAGCGCGAAGGGCGTCGTCTTCTCCCTTGAGTCCAAGCACCTCTCAGAGGGCGAGCTGGAGAAAGAGATGGAAAAGCTCGTCGAGGAGAAGAAAAGGTTCATAGAGAGAGAGGGCGACCGCGCCTTTGCAGGCCTCATGGGCGAGGCGACGGAGCGCCTCCCAGACCAGGACGCCTCCCTCATAGCGAAGCTGCTGAAGAAGCTCATGCCCTGATGGAAAGCTTTTAATTGTCATTCTGGAGTTTAAACTCATGGAGCGCGGAGATGGAAGGGGTTCTGGAGAATCAGGCAAGACGGACGGAACTGTCCTGCGGAAGAGGGGGGAGGCCTATCTCCTCGGCTTCCCGGTGGCCTACGTGGAGGAGAGCAGGATGCTCTGCTTCAGTTCCGGCAGCTCGCTGGGCGGGTTCCATGGCGTTGAGACGCCTGTCAACGGCCTCTACAGAAAGGAGCCGACCGACGAGGAGCTCTCCGAGGCCTGCCGTCTTTTCATTCTGGAGGGTGAAGAAGACCTCTACTGCGTCGGCGACGAGATAAGGAGGCTGAAGGTCGACTTCGAAGAGAGGCCTGCAGACAGGGGCTAGCTCGCTTGTTTGGGCAGACCATAAATATTGGGAGCGGCCTACCTGGCCATGGCTGATCCAGAGAAGCTTGGATACGTAGAGAGGGCCAAGTCGGTCCTGCAGACCCCCAAAGAGTTCTTCAAGGGGCTCAAGAAAGGCGACTTCGGAGATTCAATAACCTACTACGCCATCATCTCCTTTGTGACCACGATAGTGGCCACCATACTGGGCGGGCCTGCGACCGCAGTCGGTGCAGCCATCGCCGCGGTGCTGGTTGGCCTATTTTTCCTCTTCGTCGGGGCCGCCATCGTCAACTTCGTGGCCGGCCTCCTTGAAGGCAAGGGAGACTTCTCGCTCACTTTCAAGGTGATGTGCTACGCCGCGACCGCCTCGATGGTCGGCAACGCATTCAACATACTCCCGATACTGGGAGCGCTCGTGGCCTTGGTTGGCTCTCTCTACAGCTTCTACCTGAACATAATAGGGCTGGCCGAGATCCAGAAGTTCGACACTTGGAAGGCCCTGGTCTCTTTGGTCGTGCCGGGCATCGTTGTTGCGGGCGTGGTCTTCGTCTTCACCTTCCTGGTGGCGGGGACGTTCGCCCTGGGCGCCTTCGGCCTCGGCCTCGGCGCGCTCGGCGCGGGAATGATGGGCGGCGGCTGAGAAGGATAAATATCTGGACAGCCACCTAACGCCATGGCCGACGCTGAAATACTCACTTTCCCTGAGCGACTGCAGGCGGTGCTGAAATACCCGGACGAGTTCTTTCCGAGGCTGAGCTCTGGAAACCTCAAGGAGCCTCTCTGGTTCTACTTTTCCCTCTCCCTGCTCTCGACCGCCCTCTCGACCGCCCTCGCTGTCGCCAGCATCTTTCTCTTCGGCAGCTCTTCGGCGACCTTGGGCGTGGCCGGCGTCGGGATGGCGCTGACAGCTTTGATAGTGGCCTTGCTGGGAACTCTCATGACGGTCGTGGCCTCCCTAGTCATCAACCTCCTCTCCGGCCTTCTCGGCGGGAAGGGCGACTTCTCCCTCACATTAAAGGCCCTGGTCTACAGCGCAGTTCCGTCTTTCGCGGCCAGCGTTTTTTCCGGCCTCCTCGGCCTCATCCCCATCGCCGGCGCCGTCCTGGGTGCGCTGGTAGGCGCTGCAGGCGTCCTCTACAGCCTCTACCTTGGCGCCAAGGGAGTCAAAATTGTGCAGGGCTTTGAGATGTGGAAGGCGGCAGTGCTCGTTTTCTTCTTCTACACAGGGACCTACGTCATGACCGGCTTGGTTGCTGCCTTCTTCAAGTGGTTCTTCGCGACCATGGCTGGGATGGTGGCGATGATGGTTTCCCTGGCCGTCTAGACGCCGATTTTTGGGTTGTTTATAAGCAGGTGGCGAGCCATAACCTATTTAAGTTGGGATTAATTACCACTTGAAAATGGTCAATAGTGGGAAAAGCTACTCAGAGTCGGAGCTGAGGGGGTTTGCGGAGCTGCGTTTCGAGGAGGTCTGCAGGGACTACTCGCCGCCCCCGCTCAGGCTCGGCTTCAAGAAAGGGCCTTCCAGCGGCTGGACCATTCCAGGAAAGGGGAAGGTCTACATCGACTTGAGCAAGACATCCCCCTCGCGTTACATCAGCCTCTTCGACTCCAACTACAAGGGGGTCATCACCCTTGGCGACATGGCCTTCTGGGACATCGCCGACACCCTGCGGCACGAAACAGACCACAACTCCACAAAGAACGGCGCGGCCTGCCCCGGCGACGCCAAGACGCAGGCACTCGTCAACAGGGAGATACTGTTGGCCGGCAGGGAGATGGGCGTTTCCCTCAACGGCGCGGTGATAGGGCGCCTTGCCAACATCTACGCCGATCTGGTCATAGACTCTCATGCAATGGCCAAGGCAGACCAGTACGGCGCCGCCTCCGCTTTGAGCAGGAGAGAGCTCTACAAGGAGAAGATCTCAGAATCAAACGACTTTTTCTATGCAGTCCTCAACAGGTTCTCCGACGGCTTCATGGGGGTCGATGGCGATCCCGAGCTGGTGGACAGGGCGGCGGAGATAATCTCAAGCTCGAACAGGTCGAACTACGCGGAGAAGGCGGGTGAGTTCGCCAAGTTCTGGCTGGAAAACTTCCCGCCTCCAGCGCCTGGCGCGGTCCAGATCTGCCTCCATGGCGAGGGGGAAGACTCTGCGACTCCCTTCGACGGGGACATGGAGAACGACTCCGGAATACCGATAGCGGTCGACCTGACTCCGGAGGAGTACGACGCCCTCAGGGACTCTCTCGGCCTCTCCGGAGACGAGACGAAAGTGAAGGTGGAGTGGTACAGGGCGAGGCTTCCCAGGCTCCTTGCGAAAAACGACAGGGTGCGCCGCGGCCTCTACATACCGGTTGGCGGCAAGAAATCCCAGAAAGAGTTCGACGTCGACGAGACGCTGAAATCTGCGCCGTTCGTCTGGAGGCGCGGCAAGCTGTCGCCAAAAGTGCTCAATTTCAGGAAGAGGAGAGAGATAAGGATAGAGGGCGCCCTGGCAGAGGAGGTCTTGAGGCCGTACCACATCGTCCTCGACGGCTCCGGCTCCATGGGGAACCACGGCAATGATCGTGACGGCGAGATGTCGCGGGTCTCCCTGGCAGTCCTCTCAGCGATGGGCGCCTCCCGCCTGGAGAACGAGGGCGTCAAGGCGACAGTCTTCGGCCGTAACTCAGTCTCGACGAAAGGATACTACCGTAGTCTGGCGAAGATCGACAGATTCCTGGTCGACTCGATCGGCCGGATTGTGAGGGGCGACACGATACTGCCGGCTGGCGACATGGTGGAGATCAAGCCAGGCACTGCGACATTCTTGATAACAGACGGCTCCATAAAAGACCTTGAGAAGGCGCGCGGAGCGATGGAGCACGCGAGCATGGGCGAGAACTATTTGGCCCTCTTTTTGATCAAGCCCGATGATGACTCCTTCCCGATAAAGTTCGGGGATGACAAGCGCGGGAAGGAGACTCAGGAAGAGAGGCTGAAGAGGCTGAAAAAGAAGTTCGGGGAGATACCCGCGGACGACATAATCCTGGTCGACGAAGTTGACACGCTTCCTGGCCTGGTCATAGACTTTGCAAAGAGGAACTCAAAGGTGAAAAAACATGGAAGATAACAAGCATCTGGAATCGGCGCTCAAGAAGCTCCGCAGCAACTACAAGAAGATAGTCGGCGAACTCTGGTTCAACTCACAGACCGACATGGAGATGGACTTCGTCGGCAGCGATGGCAAGACAAGTCCTTCCAAGATAGCATCCGCCCCATTCCTCAACCAGGTGAACATAATCACCCAGGGGAACCTTTTGATGATGGGCCCCCCGGGGACGGGAAAGACGGAGCTCGGCCTCTACGCCGCCTACCAGACCGGCGCGGAAAACCCCTACCAGCACGTACTCCAGGGCTCCGTGGGGATGACAGAGGAGAAGACCTTTGGCCACCCAGACCAGATCAAGCTGCTCAGCGAGCTTGAGAAACTGAACAGGGGCGAGATAGGGGAGATAGACCCCGCGACCGTGCTGGAGATAATGGACTGGCTCAAGGAGCCCGGCTTCGCCGTGCTGGACGAGATCACCAGGGTGCCGAGGGAGCTGCTGGCCCCTTACATGGGAGTGATGCAGAGCGGCAAGGTCAAGATAGATGGCGTGCTCGTGGAGCGGCCGACCAGGGGCATGGTGGCCACCACCAACTTCCCCAGCGACGGCGGCCTGATCAGCGGGAACGGCCACCAGACTTTGCCGGAGGCGACCGTCGACAGGTTCCAGGCCGCCTGCATAGTCCCGCCGATGCTCCCCGAGGACGAGGAGAAGATAACCGACGGGATGAGGGCGAGAGACGACAAGTACGAGGACCTCAAGCAGCTGACCATTGAGGAGATGGGGGCCCTCAACGAGGCGATCGACAGCGTCGAGGAGGACGCCGAAGCCTACGTCTCTGCCGAGGTGATCTCCAGGTTCGGCATCTACTGCGACAGCCTCCCGAGCAAGTTCAAGGGCCACGGTTCTGGCGGCCTGAAGTGCGACTACTGCAGCCACTTCAATGAGTCCAACCCGCCTGCCTGCGCCTACGGAGAGCCGACATTCAACAGGATACTGACAGGCGGCCTGAAGAGGACTGCCAGGGCTGCCGCCCTCTTCACCGGGGGGAAGGTGACCAAAAACCTGGTCGACGAGCTTCTGCCCTACTTCCTCGTCCACAGGGTGGTCCCGAACAGGATAATATTCTCTGAGGACGGCAAGTACAGGGCCAGCGAGATGATGTCCTACGTAAGAGACTGGATCGGGGAGGTGCAGAGGCAGCTGAGAAACCCGCTGCTTGTCGACACATACTTCGACTTGAGCACTGCGCACGTGGAGGCCAAGGAGCAGAAAAACGAGAAGATCCTGCTGAAGGCAATCGAGGAGAAGGAAGAAAACCTCGAGCGGCTGCCCGCCTGGCTTGGCCGCCCAATGAAGAGGGAGTTCGAGAAATACGCCTCTGCACTGAATGGTGTGGAGAACTGGGAGGTCTAGGTTTCTGGGGCCACGGAGAGGTTGAAGGAGAGATATCATGTCATTCAGGGCATACGCAGAGCGGCACAGGTCTGAAGCCGGTCCGAGGATCAGCGGCGAGAGCCTTGTGGCCTCGGCCGGCAATCAGCTCTACGCCTTCCTCGAGGATGGGCCAAAGAAGATTGCAGAGAACGAGACCAACAGGATTTCAGACGTCTGCGTCCATGGAGATAACCTTGTCTATACAGACGGCGGCAGAATCCGACAGGCCGGCGGAGAGGTGCTGGATGAGCTAGACGGCTACGTAAGCAACCTCTGCTCCTATCGAGGGGCCCTCTTTTACTCCAAAGAGGAGATTGGCTCAATCTCAAGCAAGCTCTGCAGGCTCGGCTTTGGAGCTGTGGCCGAGGTCGACGACAGGATGGCGGGCGGCCTCTGCGTCCACGGGGGCGACCTCTACTACGCCACCCAGTTCGAGGTATTCAAGTCAGGGGAAAGAGGGCCGGTCGGCAGGACCCGTTACGCAGTCCCCAACCTTTTCTCCCAGGAGGATGGCCTCTTCTACACCGACGGCTCAAGAATCAGGAAGGTGGGGATCAAATCAGCATTTTCAGAACAGAAAAGCCAGGTATTCAGCGCCTGTGCCATTTTTGGGACCCTCTACTTGGGCTACGAGGGGGAGGTCAGGGAGGTCACCCCCATTGACGCCTTGATTGCAGAGTCGGAAGGCAAAGTATCTTCCATCTGCATCAATGATTCCTATATCTACTACGCCGACGGCAGGGACGTCAGGTCGGTCGGCCTGGGCAAGGGGCCGAAGTGGGACTCCGTGCTGAAGACAAGAGGAAAAGTGAAGAAGCTCTTGTCTGTCCCCACCTACGTCCTCCAGAGGGCAGGGGTGATCTGATGTCTTTCCGGGCATACGCAGAGCGGTTCCTGACGGAACACCCAGAGAGGAGGCCCCTCGATAGCTCGTCCGTGGATAGCCGGGGCAAGACGCTTGTAGCGGCCTCGGGAAAAGAGCTCTTTGCACTGCTCGACGAGCCGAGGAAGATTGCGGAAGCGGACGGCGCGATAAATGCGGTTGCCCCGCATCAAGATAGTCTTTTTTACGGAGGGGACGACGGAAAGGTCAGGAAGGCCACGGGCGACCTGGAAGGGGATGTGGTCGCAGACATTGGTTCCGATTCAATCAACGGGTTTTTGGCCTACCAATGCCGGCTGGAATACAGAGGGGGCTTGAAACACATAGAAGAGTTTGGTTACTTGGACGGTAGCGGCAGGCTGAGAACATTGACGGATGGTGCGCGGAATGGCGTGCTGGGAATTTTGAACAGTTGGCCGTTGGCAGCCTGCTCCCACGAAGGAGACATCCACTACAGCAGGTTGTCAGAGAGCGGAAGTGACTTGGTGCGATTGTTTGAGGGCTGGTACGAGACGGTCGTCGTGGAGACTGAAAACTACATCAGAGCACTCTGCTCCCATCAAGGAAACCTCTATTGTGGTGGATACGATATCCAGAAGGTGAGCAGTGGGCGAAAAACAAAGACGCTGGTGAAAACGAGGCCAAAGATACATGCGATGGCATCCCATCAAGGCAAGCTCTACTTCGGGGGGGAAGGGGGCGATGTCCGTGGGGTTGACATCGAGGCAGTGGACTTGACTGACGAGTCTTATTGTGAGCTGGTCTTCACGGGCGGAGACAAAATCAATGCGCTCTCCTCTGTCCCCACCTACGTCCTCCAGAGGGCGGGGGTGATCTGATGTCTTTCCGAGAATATTCCTGTCGGTTTCTTGAGGAGAACCCATTTGAACCTGTTCTTGTCGTCGCGTCCGGAAAAGAGCTCCACGCTCTCATAGATTCAGGACCAAAGACAGTCGCCAAAGCAGATGAATCTGTCCATGCACTCGCTTCCCACAACGGCAGCATCTACTTCGCAGGGAGTAGAGGCAAAATCCGAAAAGTTACAGACAGCCTGGAAGGGAAGCTAGTCTACAGATCAGACTTCGGCATCTCGGCACTCACCTCCCACAAAGGCGACCTCTACTTCGCAGCAAATATCTGCGAAGTCCGCAAGCTCACCGACGAACTTGAGAGGGAGACTGTCGCCGAATCAGACGGTAGGATCTCGGCACTCACCTCCCACAAAGGCGGCATCTACTTCGCAGCAAATATCTGCGAAGTCCGCAAGGTCACTGAAGACTTGGAGGGAGAGATGGTCGCCGCAACGGACAGTCGTATCTCGGCACTCAACTTTTACAAAGGCGACCTCCACTGCACAGTAGATGGCAAGAAAGTCCTCAAGCTCACCGACGAACTTGAGAGGGAGACTGTCGCCGAATCAGACGGTAGGATCTCGGCACTCACCTCCCACAAAGGCGATCTCCACTACGCAGACGGGAAGATAGTCCGAAGAGTGGGCTTGGGTGACGGCTCGAAGTGGGACGCCGTATTTGAAGGTAAGGGGGAAATCAATGCGCTCTTGTCTGTCCCCACCTACGTCCTCCAGAGGGCAGGGGTGATCTGATGTCGCTGCGCAGGTTCGCTGAGGGCAGGAAGAAGGCGACTGTCGTCTTCTGCTCAGGGAAGGAACTCTTCGCTCTGCTCGACTCCGGACCGAAGAAGATCGGCGAAGCTGAGAAGCAGATTTATTCCTTGAAGGAGACCTCCAGGGGAGTTCTCTACGGGGGGACAGACTGTGCGATTAGGGAGCTGGGGAGGGGGGAGCCGCCCCTCTATGAACCTGTGGTAATGGTCGATGGTGCCATCTCATTCATTGAAGAGACCTCCAAGGGAATCTTCTACGGAAGCAGCGATGCCCTGATGAGAGAGCTTGGCGGGGCGATGTTTTTCGAGGGACAGGACATCAGCTGCATGACGGAGATTCCTCAGGGGATTCTCTATGGTGGCAGTTGTGGCACCCTCAAGAAGCTGGGCAGCAACAGGGTCGTGGCACAAGCCGATTACGGAATCTCCTGCTTGACACAGACTTCACAAGGGATACTTTACGGGAGTCACGACGGCATGACAAGGGAGCTTGGCAAGGGGAGATACCCTTGCTACGAGGCCATCGCCCAAGCTGGGGACTGGATATCTTTCATTGAAGAGACGTCACAAGGAATACTCTACGGGAGTTGGGACGGCACGATAAGAGGGATTGGCAATGGGAGGGCCCCGTTCTACGAGCCGGTCGCCGAAGCAAGGAAGGGCGTGGCCTGCATCGCAGAGACCGGCAAGGGGATACTCTACGGAGGCAAGGACTGCATGCTACGTGCGTTCGGGAAAGGGAGCCCGCCCCTCTACGAGCCTGTCTTCGAAGGAGAGGGGCCTGTATATGCCATCGAAAACATCTCCACAACGGCCCTCCAGAAGGCAGGGGTGATCTAGATGTCGTTCAGGGAGTATGCCAGGAGGTTCCAGGAAAGCAACGGCTTTTTCGAGACGGACGAGAATGTGTTGGTGGCGGTCACCATGGACACTGTCGAGGCGTTGCTCGACTCCGGCCCGCTGCTGATAAGCGACTCAGTCAGGGAGGAGGGCTACGTCTGCAGCCTCGAAGACTGCGTCTACTTCAGCAGCTGGGACGGGAGGATACGGAAGGTGACGTCCGATCCAAGGGGAAAGGCGGTCGACAAGGCAACAGGGCCGATAACGTCCCTCTGCGCCTTCCGCGGAAAGCTCTATTTTGGTACGGCCAAGGGAGGCATCGACACATGGGGAGGCGTCGGTTTTGCAATGAAAGAGCCCCCCCGAGAGGGGAGCAACAACTACATCAACGACCTACATGTCCACAAGGGGAGGCTCTTCAGCGCCTGCAGCAGCGGAACTGTCAGGGATGTCTCAGAGTACGCCCTTGGCCAGCTCATGAGCCCGCTTGGGGAGGTCGACCCCGGGGCGGGACTAATCGCCAGCGTGGAGAGCGGTGTAAGGTCCCTGCAGTCTTTCCGGGACGAGCTCTACTTCAGCTGTAGCGACGGCACCGTCAGGAAAGCCGCCCTTGGAATCGAGGGCAAGATAGTTGCCAGAGTGGAGGAACAGGTGGACACCCTCTGTGTCTGCGCAGGGGAGCTCTACTTCGGCAGCGCCGACGGCACAATCAGGAGAATGACTTCCGAGCTTGAAGGCCAGACAGTCGCCAGGACGGAGAGAGAGCATTTTCCCACCGCCTCCGGCGAACGGCTCCTCCCGAAGACAGTCTTCGGCCTCTGCTCCATCGACGGAGAGCTCTATTACGGCAGCGGCTGCTCTGTCCGCAAGGTCGGCTACAGGGCCGGCCCCAGTGGGGGCCTGGACAGCTACCAGAGGCTCGTCTGGGACTCTGTCCTGGAAACCCAGCGGCCCGTGGTCAGCCTCTCAACGGTCCCGAAGAAGGCGCTCCAGAAGGCGGGGGTGGCCTGATGTCTCTCCGGGAGTATGCCCGTCAGTTTCTGGAGAGGAGGGGCTTTGGGATGATCGGCCCGGACGGCGTGCTCGACACACTCTTCGCCGTTGGTGTGGAGATCAAGCTCTACAGGAGAGGGGGGTACGTCAAGGTCGCCGAGTCGGAAGGCGAGATAAACTCAATTCTTGCAACACCAGAATGCGTCTACTACGCGGGCAAGGACAGGGCAGTCCGAAAGATCGGCGAGGGCAGCTTCCCCAAGTGGAAAGCTGTTGAAGCAGGTGTCGAAGCCACCTCGCTCTGCTCGACGAGGGACGGAGTCTACTACGCGGCAGGCTCCGAGGTCTTCGAACTGGAAGGCCAGACGGTCGCCAGCGGGAGAGGTCCCATAACCTCTCTCTTCGCGGCACCAGAAGGGATCTATTACATAGAGGGCAGGGCGGTCCACAAAGTCGGTCGGGAAGGGGCGGTTTTCGAGGCGGAAGAGAGGCTTGACTACTTCTCTGCAGACGCGAGCGGCGCTTACGGGATCTCCAAGCTCGGGAAGAGCTTCCAGTTCAGGGAAGGTGTCGGCGACCGCTGGGTCCTGACAGGGACGGGAGATGGAGAAGAGTGGGACTCCATCTTCACGGGGACCGGCGGCGGCTTCAGGCCCTGCACGAAAGCCCCCACTGCGCTCTTGCAGGAGCTGGGGGTGATCTGATGTCGTTCCGGTCCTACGCGAGCAGGCTTCTTGAAGAGGAGCCTTACGACCCGGACGATGCAGTCTTGTGCGTTGGCTGCGGGTGGGACCTATTCGCCCTTTTTGACGAGCCGAGGAGACTTTTCAGCTTGGATGGGCCTGCCTGGTCTTTCTGCGCTCACGGAGCCGACCTCTACTACCTGGAGGGACTGAAAGGCAAGCTGAAGAAGCTCTCCCAAAACGGCGATGAGTGTGTTGCAAGGGTCGACATGTGGAGCAGGTCCATCTGCTCCCACGAAGGCTCCCTATATCACGCTGGACACGGAAAGACAGTCTGGAAGGTGACCGAAGATTTCCATGGCGAGAAAATAGCTGAAGTCGGCAGGGATATCACTTCGCTCTGCTCCCACAAGGGCGATCTCTACTTCGTTGGCAACGGCGACCGTTCATTCCGGAACGGAAGATACAGCTTGTTGAGGCTCAAGGCGGACGGGGGAGAAGAGAGAATTGCGGAGACATCGGGCTGGGTGAAGGAAATCTGCTCGCACCAAGGCTCCCTCTACTACGCCCTCACCAGCGGGAGGATTGGCAGGTTGAGCGAAATCGGCAATGATGAGACGTCAGTTGACGGAAACGTAAATTCGCTCTGTTCCCATGGAGGCGAGCTCTACGTTGGAGGCTATGAAGGGGAGAAGCTCCAAGACGGAAGGGTATGGAAGGGAGACCCCTTCTCCGTCGCGGGGCTTGAAACTGTCTTCGAGGGCGAGCGCTCCGTTCACGCGCTCTCCTCTGTCCCCACCTATGTCCTCCAGCAGGCAGGGGTGATCTGATGTCTTTCCGGTCCTACGCGGAGCGGTTCCTGAAGGAGAACCCATTTGATCCTTCCGCCGTAGACACAGCCCTCCCTGCAACTCTCGTCGTGGCGAGCGGGAACGAGCTCCACGCCCTCCTCGACACCGGACCAAGAAAAATTGCCGAAGCAGACGACGACATCCTTGCGATCACTCCCCACAAAGGCGACATCTACTACGCAGGACAGGACTGCAAAGTCCGCAAGCTCACCGACGACCTCAAGGGAAAGATAGTCGCCGAAGCAGACAACTATATCTGGGCACTCTCCTCCCACGACGGCGACCTCTACTACGCAGGAACTGACTGCAAAGTCCGCAAGGTTACCGACGACATCGAAGGCAAGATAGTCGCCAAAGCAGACGACTTGATCTATGCCCTCTCCCCCCACAACGGCGACC
>CAZGQF010000002.1:12834-479389 GCA_964527545.1 Candidatus Undinarchaeota archaeon
TCTACTACGCAGGAGAGGACTGCAAAGTCCGCAAGGTCACCGACGACCCCAAGGGCGAGATAGTCGCCGAATCAGACGGTAGGATCTCGGCACTCACCTCCCACCAAGGCGACCTCTACTACGCAGGAGAGGACTGCAAAGTCCGCAAGGTCACCGACGACCCCAAGGGAGAGATAGTCGCCGAAGCAGACTACTATATCTATGCCCTCTCCCCCCACAAAGGCGACCTCTACTACGCAGGAGAGGACTTCAAAGTCCACAAGGTTACCGACGACATCGAAGGCAAGATAGTCGCCAAAGCAGACTACTCGATCTATGCCCTCTCCCCCCACAACGGCGACCTCTACTACGCAGAAGCTGACGGCGTCTGCAAAGTCGGCCTCGGAACCGGCCCGAGGTGGGACGCAGTCTTCGAGGGCGAGCGCTCCGTTCACGCGCTCTCCTCTGTCCCCACCTATATCCTCCAGCAGGCGGGGGTGGTCTGATCTTCCCGCGAAGCTACACCTTCATCAGGCGGAACCTCATTCCGCGGAGAGCGGCAGGTTCTCGACCTCTTTCAGCGTGAGTTCGAGCGGGACGCTCTTCTCGCCAAGGACCTTCTCGCAGAGCCTCCTTGCCTTCAGCGTGTCGGTCTCGCCGCCGTAGACGTAGATCCGGAAGTCGTCTATCATGTCGTGGTACTTCTGATACGGCCTCTCTTTACCCCCGTACCCTTTCACCAGGCCGCTCATCTTTCTAGCTTTCGCTATCGGCGCGGTGTCGACCACGAACATCCTTTTCCCCTTCTTGTTCAGCCTCTTCTCCAGCTTCTCCCGCTCCCTTTTCGACTTCTTCAGCTCGGACAGCTCCCCGTCCAGGGGCCTCCTGTAGGCTAGCCTTGAGTAGTCGTAAAAGAGCATTTGGGCGATCTCTTTTTCAGGGGCGCCCATTTTTTTCTTGATCCTCCTCCCCTTCCCGTATGTCTCCACCGCCCTGTGGAACAGCCAGCACCACGACTCGACACCGCCGAAGAACCACCTCGGCGTCAGCATGCAGGTGGTCTCCGCCACCGCTTTCCCCGAAGTCGAGAACGCCTCTGCCAGGGCACCGACGTACTTCCTCAGCAAGGCGACCCTTCCCCTCGCCCCTTCGCTGTTGTAGTAGAAGAGCGTCCTCTTCGAGTACTCTCTCGAGAAGCTGAGGGCGGTCTTTTCCTTTTTGAAGAAGAGGAGGTCGCCCTCCCTCTCCAGCCCGCCGACCCAGCTCTTGAAGTTCTTGAGGTCGGTCTCCCTGTTGCTTATGTTGACGCCGCAGACCTCGGAGTCGCGGAGTGAGTAGGCGAGGTCGTCCGCCAGGTCGACGCTCGGCAGCTCGAAGGCGTCTGCCACTTCTCCCCCGTCCACCCCGTGCTTCTCGAGAATTGAGGGGATCATCAGCCTGCCTGTCTCCTTCCCCATCCCCAGCCCCTCGAGGAACTGGGAAGCGGCAGGCGTCGGGTCCTCCCCAGTCAGCAACCTTTTACCCACCTCGTGGTGGTCGAGCATGCCGTCGGTGGCGTGGCTCGCCCAACCATGGCCGATGTCATGCGTCAGCCCGCCGAGTTCGCTGAGGAGCGGGTCGTAGCCGTGAATCGTCCCCAGCTTCTTCGCAAGACCGCCGGTGAAGATGAGGTGGGGGAGGCGGAAGTCCTGCGAGATGATGAAGACCGACTTGTCTGAGAAGCTGCTGTGCGAGGCGCTGAAGGGGACCTGCATCTTGCTGTTCATGCTGATGAACTCGGGCGAGCTGAAGACCTCCCTCGCCACGTCAGAGGGCCTGTACTTGAGGGCAGGGCCGTCTATCACGAACTCGTCGGTGAGGCAGCCCACAGAGTACACACCGCAGGCCGGGAGTTGTCATTTAAAAATGAGGAGGCTATCTCTGGCGGCGGAGGCCGAGCGGAGCTACCCTTATAAACTTCCTTTTTGGGCCCATCCCATGGAGGAGGCCGAGCTCCAGAAGATTGCGAAGACGGCGAGGCTGAAGCTGTCGGAGCGGGAAGGGGGAGAGCTCTGCGAAGAGATAGCCGAGATTCTTTCAAAGTTCAGGAAAATCCAGGAGCTGGCCGAGGGGAGGGAGTTCGAGTACATGACTCCTGCGGAGAGCGTGACAAGAAAGGACGGGGAGCCGGAAGGGGGGGAGGATGTGATGGAGAACGTGCCAAAGAGGGAGGGCGGCTTCGTGAAGGTGCCGAAGGGGATCTAGATGCTGGTCGAGAAAATCGAGAATTTTCTCGAGAGGATAGGGAGAACGGAGAAGATCAACGCCTTCCTCTCTCTCAACCCCGACATAGTGGAGGAGGCGGAGAGGATAGAGGAGAGGATCGACGAAGGCGAGGCTGGAAGCCTTGCTGGGACTGTTCTCGGCGTGAAAGACAACATCTGCGTGAAGAAGCTCCCGCTCACCTGCGCCAGTGCCATGCTGAAAGACTACATGGCGCCCTACGACGCGACAGTTGTCGAGCGTCTCAAGGCTGAGGGCGCCCTCATAATAGGCAAGACCAACCTCGACGAGTTCGCCACGGGCTCTGCTGGGACGTCCGGCGCCTTCGGGCCCACCCTCAACCCCCTCGACATCGACAGGGTGCCGGGAGGCACGAGCGGCGGGAGCGGGGCTGTCTGCGCGGCGGGACTGGCCGACGCGGCCCTGGGAAGCGACACGGGGGGCAGCGTGAGGGCACCAGCCGCTTTCTGCGGTGTCTGCGCCTTCAGGCCTACCTACGGAGCTGTTTCGCGCTACGGCCTCTGCGACATGACGATGTCGATGGACCAGATTGGGCCCATGGCCAAGGACGCCTCACTCGTCAGAAGACTGTTTGATGTGATGAAGGGAAAGGACAAAAGCGACACAGTCACTTTCGAGCGGGAGAGAGAGGTGGAGGGGAAGAAGATAGGCAGGCCGGAAGAGTTCTTCGACGGGAGGGTGGACGGCGAGATTGTGGGCCCTGTCGAGAAGGCGCTGGCCTGGTTCGAGGACCAGGGTGCGGAGATAGTCGACATCTCCCTTCCTGTCAGCAGGGAGGGCGTTTCAATCTACTACGTCCTTGTCTTCAGCGAGTTCGCCAGCGCCATGCAGAAGTTCGACGGCTTCCGATACGGCCACCGCTCTTCTGAGCGCGGCCTCATCACCAACGTCTCCGCCTCGCGCGACGAGTCGTTCGGGAGGGAGGTGAAGCGCCGCATACTCCTCGGCACCTACGTGACAATGAAAGAGCAGAGGGACTCCTGGTATGCGAGGGCGCTCGCCGCGCGCCAGCTCGTCAGGAAGGAGTTCGCCCGCGCATTCTCCAAGGTCGACCTCGTGATGGGGCCGGCGATGCCTTTCCCACCCTGGAAGATGGGGGAGAGGGAAAACGACCCTGTCTCTGCCTACATGGCAGACATACTGACGGTCCAGCAGTCGCTCGCCGGAGTTCCGGCAGGCGTGGTCCCGTGCGGCAAGGTCGGCAGGCTGCCCGCCGCCCTCCAGATAACCGGCCCGGCAGGCGGCGACTCTGCCGTGCTGAGAGCGATGGAGGCTTTCCAGGAGGCCAACCCAGTGGAGTTCGAGCTGGACAGGAGGGTGAAATGGAGCAGGTGATAGGGCTGGAGGTCCACCAGCAGCTCAAGACTGCGACCAAGCTCTTCTGTACATGCTCCGCCGACTACAGGGACGAAGTCAACACCAACCTCTGCCCGAGATGCACGGCCCAGCCGGGCGCCAAGCCGATGGGAATCAACCAGCGCGCCCTCGAGGCGGTCATCAAGATAGGTCTCATGCTCGGCTGCGACATCTCGGAGAGTGTCGTCGTCCAGAGAAAGCACTACTTCTACCCAGACCTCCCCAACAACTACCAGAGGACGAGCACGCCGATTGCCACGGGCGGGAAGCTCGGCGGGGTCCGCATCCGCGAGGTCCACATAGAGGAGGACCCGGGCAGGTTCGACCTGCGCAGGGGCATCGTCGACTTCAACCGCGCCGGCGTCCCCCTCATCGAGATAGTGACGGAGCCGGACATGAGCTCGCCGAAGGAGGCGAGAGACTTCTTGAAGTCTCTCCGCGCCATCCTCTCCTATCTCGAAGTGGCGAGAGAGGAGGCGGGCTCCATGAGGTGCGACGCCAACACATCGGTCAAGGGCCACCCGCGCGTGGAGGTCAAGAACATCAACTCGGACAGGGGCGTCTTCAAGGCGCTCGGATACGAGTTCATCCGACAGAAGAACAAGCTGAAGAGGGGCGGCGAGATCAAGATGGAGACGCGCCACTTCGACGACGTCCAGAACATCACACTCTCCCTCCGCGAGAAGGAGAGCGTGGCAGACTACAGGTACATCCCAGACCCCGACGTCCCGCCCATCATCATACTCCCCTCTCTCGTCAAGAAGCTTGAGAAGAGCCTGCCGGAGTCGCCCCGCGACAAGGCGGAGAGGTTCGTGAAGGAGTACGGCATCCCCGAGGACCTCGCAGGAGTCCTCGTCGACCAGATGGACCTGGCCCTCCTCTTCGAGGAAGCCGCCGAGGAGGCCGACGCTTCGGAGGCTGCGAAGTTCATCTGCGGCGAGCTGAAGCGCGTCCTCAACTGGAACAACCTCTCCGTGAATGAGAGCGGCATCGAGCCGCACCACGTCACTGAGCTCCTCTCCATGATGGATGAGGGCGAGATAACCGACAACACCGCCCACCAGCTGATAGAGGAGCTGGTGGTCCAGCCCCGCTCGCCGAGCGAGATAGTCTCAAAGCGCGGCCTGTCAAAATTGGAAGACTGGAAAGAGCTGGAGAAGCTGGCTGACAAGATAGCGGACGACTTCCCGGACGCCCTCGACGACTTGAGGTCGGGGAGGGAGGAGGCGCTCCATTTCCTTGTAGGCAAGGCGGTCGCCCGCACCTCTGGCAGGGCAGACCCAATCAGGCTGGCCGAGCTCTTCGAGAGGATGGTCTATCCGAATGCCGAGAGTTCAGACCACTCTGTCCCGTCCCAGTAGGTGTAGTAGTACTCTACGCTGGCCGAGAAGACGGCACAGAGGCCCGTTATCGCGTTTTTCTCGTTTTCGACCACTCCAACTCCGCTGCAGGTCGCTCCTGTCGTGAAGTTGCCTTCATAGACCCAACCGCCGTCCCAGCTCCACCACTCGACCCACGACGGGCTTGAGCTCCTGTTCTGTGTCATCATCATCAGATTGTCGTCATTGTCCACAACCAGTTCGATGTCCCCTCCTTCATAGGTCTCGTTTGCGTAGTAGCAGCCCATCTCATCCGTCAAGTTCTCAGGCTCGCTCCAGCCCGTACCGTCCCAAGTCGACCACTGAACCATCTCGTCGAAGTCGCTTCCGATGCCGCCGTGCTGCACCGTCCAGGCAGCAATCGCGTGAGTCGAGTTGAACTCAACGTCGAGACCCCGGATCTCCCAGGATGACGTTTCTGGCAGCTCTTGTATGCTTTCAAACTGGCCCCAGCCATCGTCCCAGAGGGAGCAGTTGATCCATGGAGTTCCATCTGAAGATGGCGCCCAGACCAGCATGCCCTTGTCGTCGTCGGCGAAGGAGAATGCGGGGTATTCGTAGATGTAGGGTTCGTTGCCGGCCGTCTCTGTCAAGTTCTGCGACTCGCTCCAGCCCGTACCGTCGAATGACGACCAGGCGACAACGTGCGGGGAGCCGCCGCGCGTCCAGACCGCTATCGCCTCGTTGCTGGAGTTGAAGTCACAGCCGTGGCCCCCTATCGAATCTTCCCAGTCGTTGTCAGTGATGTTGTCGAGGGCCGTCCAAGTCCCGCTGGAGTTGTAGAGCCAGAAGACCTCGGGCGGGGGGTTCGGGCCGCCCATGGCGAAGGGTATCCCGCCAATGACGAGGAGGTTTCCCTGCGAGTCGATGGTGCTGGTCCGTATCACCTCTCCGATCAGTGATGAGGTCAAGTTCTCGCCTTTCACGTAGGTGGTTCCGCTCCATCCATAGGAGTAGACATCAAAGTCGCCTTCGGCTGGGTCCAGATCGAAGCCTGCAAAGTGGCGCGGGCCGCAGTCGGCGAAGCAGGACATCCCGTCCTCGCCGCTCCCGCACTCTCCGTCGCCGCAGGCGGGTGGCTCTCCTTCCACGCAGACGCCTCCCTCGCAGGCCTCTCCCGAGTAGCAGTCAGCGTCCGAAGAGCAGACCAGCCTCGACAGGTCGATCGACTTCGAGGTCGACGCCGTCCCCGATATCTTCACTTCGCACCTCTCCTTCGTGCAGCCTGGCGCTTCCGTCAGCTTTAGGACAGCCCTGTTTTTCTGGGCGAGCGTTTCCGAAGATCGGCTGACGTCCACGGGCCTGTCCTCGACGTAGACTGTCGACTTTGAGAGGTCGATGTCCGACGCGCCGACGTTTCGGACGTAGATCCGCCCACCCGCAGCAGACTCTATCTGTATCTGCGCGAGCGACTGCTCGCCGAGCTGCTCTATCTGAGTCTCGCCGCTTTCCTGTCCGCTCTCAGTGAACCCTTGATAAACAAAGTAGAAGCCGCCCGCTGCTGCGACCGCCATGAGCAACAACAAGATGATGGCGATTACGGGAGTGATGCCTTTCACAGGAGTGAAGAGCAATGGAAGGTAATATGCGTTCTGTCCTTTACTTCTCCATCTCCTGCCTTATCCGCATGCTGACCAGCTCAAGCTCGTTCTCGAGGTTCTTCACTCCCTGCTCCAGCCTCTCTTCGCGGCGGTAGAGCTCCTCCAGGGGGTCCTGCGCCTCCAGGACCTTCCCGTTCTCCCTGATCCCCTCCCGTATCTTCTCCTCCACGTCAGCCAGCCTCTTCAGTTTATCCTTCCCGAGCTTCTCGAGTATGCCGACAAGCTCCGCCTTCTCCACCTCCCGGGTGGGGACGGTCCCCTCTTTGATGCTCTCGAGAAGGTCCTCGAGGGTGTCGGCGAGGCCGACCCGGTGGGCGTGCTTCAGCGGACTTCTCGCAAACTCGTCAAGCATCTCCGCCGCCTTTTTGTTCCCCGTCACTCTTTCATATCTCGATATTGCGAACTTCAGCCGCCCTGTCATCTGAGCCCTCTCGATCTTCCGCCGCTTCTCTCTCAGCAGGATCAGCCTTTTCTTTGCCTCTTTCTTCTGCTGGCGTATCGACTTCTTGGAGAGGCCGGCCAGTCTCTCCTCGACCTCCTCCAGCTCTGCCCTCGCCTCCTTCAGCCTCTCCCCTATCCTCTCCCTCTCCTCCTTCAGCGAGAGGAGCTTCGGGCTGGTCCTCCTTCTCTTGGGAGGGGGCGCCTCTTCCCTGAGGCCGAGAAACTCTCTTATCCTCGAGATCATCACAACTATCCCACTCTCTGCTCTAAAAAGCTCACTGGTTGAGGATGTAGTTTGCCACTTTGGTCTTCAGGCCGGCGACCATCTTCATGCTGCTCTCGAGTATGGTCCCCTTGTACTTCTGGGAGAACTTCCTCTGCGCTGCCAGCAGCTCCTGCACCGAGGGGCAGGTCCGCTTGTTGGAGCAGTTCCTGCAGGTGACTGGGTTGACCATCTTTGGTTGAGACTGTCCGGCCGGCCCCCTGCACCTGATGCGGAAATCCTTTATCTCCTCGTCTACCTCGTCCACATCCATCAGTTTTCATCTTGCCTTTTAAGCGCTTTGAGTGCCTACTCTATCGCCACCGAAGGCGTGAACGAGTTGCCGTTCCAGACTGTCCAGTAGTGGTCGAGCTCGCCCGACATGAAGGTGCTCAAGTCCCCCCAGGGAACAAGGACTGTACCGTCAGGCGCCTTCACGAAGTCGGCGTAGCTCATCGGGTCTCCCGTTATGTTGAAGGGCGTGCTCCAAGCCCCGTTTGCATACCTGTGGAACTGGGTGTAGTGGACGGGCGGGGAGCTGCTCACCTGCCTTATGATACGCTGGAGGGGGTTGCCGAGGTGGTCGTAGTTGAGGGAGTAGTCGACGCCAGGCGTCTCGTTGAACGCCTCCCAGTTCTCTGCGTTGCCCTGATACGTCCAGCTGGAGCCGTCGTAGGTGGCGTACTTCATGAAGGCATGATTCGTCTCGTTGATCAGGACCCAGGTCAGCATCCCGTTGCCGCTCTCGTCGAAGTCGAGGCCGGTGACATGGGCCTTGTTGTCCTGGTACTCTGTCAGGTTGGAGATGGCGCCCCAGCCGTCGTCCCACTTCCTATAGGAGATGGCTGCATCGTTGGCTGCATTGTAGAACTCACCCCAGAAGAGGTAGCCGTTGTCGTTTGGCTCGAAGGCGAAGCCCCTGCCGCCGCCGAACTTCTGTGAGATGTCTTCCATCGTCTGGGGCTGTGACGGGACTCCGTCCACGACGGAGGCCCACTTCAACGGATAGTCGGGCAATGAAGTGTTGCACCAGACAACTATTGCGTCTTCCGTGGAGTTCACGTCCATCGAACTGGCCTGCAAGTTGAGGTGGTGGAACTCGTCAGTGATGTTGTCTGGGTAGCTCCAGGCAGAGCCGTCGTAGGTGAAGAAACCTATCTCCCTGTTGCCGTCGCCAATGTCCACTGAGGCGGCGGCGATTGCGTCCCAGTTGGAGAGCATCATGGTCCTGGGCGGGTCCCAGTCCCCTGTCTCCGTGCTTGTCAGGTTCGAGCTCCAGCTGTAGGTGGAGCCCGTCCACGAGTAGGAAGCTATCAGCTTCTCCATCCCGTCCAGCTGCATCGCGAGAATCGAGTTGATGTGGCAGTCCTCCCAGCAGTCCCAGCCGTGCTCGCCCTCGTCACACTCGCCGTCCCCGCAGTTCGTCCCTCCTTCTCCCTCGACGCAGACTCCCCCCTCACAAGCCTCGCCTGAGTAGCAGTCAGAGCTTGACGAGCAGATCAGCCTTGAGAGGTCGATGGTCTCAGATGTCGAGGCAGTCCCAGAGATCCTCACTTCGCACCTGTCAGCTGTGCATTCCGGCGCCTCTGTCAGCTTGAGAACCGCCCTCTCCTTCTCCGCGAGGGTGTCAGCAGAACGGTTCACTGTCACGGGCCTGTTCTCCACGTAGACGCTCGCCTTCGACAGGTCGACCGTCGTGGCGCCGGTGTTGCGTATGTAGATGCGCCCTCCCGCAGCAGACTCAATCTTGATCTTGGCCAGGGTCTGCTCGCCGAGCTGCTCGATCTGCGTCGACCCGCTCTCCTGCCCGCTCTCAGTGAATCCCTGATAAACGAAGTAGAAGCCGCCCGCGGCGGCGACGGCCATGAGCAACAACAAGATGATGGCAATGACAGGGGTGATCCCTCTCATCCGCCAAGTTGGCGGGACTGACTATTAAACGTTAATCCGGATTCATTTTGAACTCCAGCGCCACGGAGTTGATGCAGTACCTCATTCCTGTCGGCTTTGGGCCGTCCCTGAAGACGTGGCCGAGGTGGCTCCCGCAGTTGGCGCAGGTCACCTCTACCCTTCCGAGCAGTCCTTCCCTCTTCTCCTTTACCGCCCCTTCCACCGGCCTGAAGAAGCTCGGCCACCCAGTCCCAGACTCGAACTTGGCGTCCGACCTGAAGAGCTTTTTCCCGCAGGCGGCGCAGAGGTAGACGCCCTTCTTTC
The DNA here is from genome assembly GCA_964527545.1 of Candidatus Undinarchaeota archaeon. Taxonomy (GTDB): domain Archaea; phylum SpSt-1190; class SpSt-1190; order DYHY01; family CAZGQF01; genus CAZGQF01. Next base: position 22,350 of record CAZGQF010000002.1, read on the forward strand.
TGTTGTGGAGCAGGGTCCCAGTGAAGGGGGGCTCCGTCTTCTTCTCCCTCAAGACTCTGAACTGCCTTGGCGTGAGGCAGGCCCTCCATTCCTCCTCGCTCTTCTTCATCCGCCGCATTGGCAGGGTTCCTATTTATGGCAGGGCAAGTGGTTTAGCTTCGGTTCCACTTATTACACACACAAGTGTCTATTCAGGCAGCTTTAGCATCCAAAGTATGCTAATTAATAGCAAGATTTATAATGAAAAGGCCCCTCCCCAAACCGTGCGAGTGGGTGACACAATTTGGACTGTCCTGCTTATAGCAGCCGCTTCACCCCTTGCCACGGCGCTTTCCGTATCGGAGAGCGCAGAAGGCGTGCTGCTCGATGGTTTGCGGACCTTCGAACTCCAACCCCACAGGACAGTCCACCTCTCCCCTTCCTACAACTACACCCTCCTCGTTGAGCTCGACACGCGCGCGGGCGAGAGCGACTCAGCTCTTCTCAACGGCAACCTCTCTTCACAGTTTCTTGGAGACGAGTTCAACGTGACATTCCCCCCTCACCTCAACGCCACCTCCCTCAACTTTTCTTTCCGAAGTCTCGGCGGCTCCTTCTCCTGCGCAGAGAGATCGGGCGAATGCAACCTCTTTAACTGTTCCCTGGAGATGTTCTGCGACAGCGCCCTCGAGAGCGTCGTCCTTGAGCTGAACCACTCCGCCAGAGAGATCTCTGTCTCCGTCGGCAACGAGACGCTTTACTCGAGAAGGTGGCTTTTCCCGTCAGAGAAAAGGGGGAAGGTCTCTTTTCAGGACGCCTCTCCCGGCGCCCGCTTCGAACTTCCCCTCAACGTGACAGGGGAGGTGAGGTGCACCAACTCGACCGGCGCGGAGGTGCCGTGCTGGCGCGGCTGGGAGGGGAGGTCTTCCTGCTCTCTTTCAGACGTCCTCGACTGGAAAGGGGACGGGAGGACCGACGTCGACGTCTACAGGGAGTGGCGCGACTACGAGCCGACTTTCAGGGCGGAGAGGGTGGAGGCCGCCGTCTGCACCTACGACACCAACATCCAGCCCAACAACTTCAAGTGCACGATCGCCGGCGTCGAGAAGACGGCCGAGGTCGACACCACCGCCCACTACGCCTGCGCTGTCCTCTCCTGGGACGAGCCGGCCGTACTGCGACACGTGGAGGAGAACCCCAGCGCTGTGCGCCTCTCCAACTGCGGCTCGAGAGGTGATGACCTGGAGTTCCTCCCCATCTGGAGCTTCTCGGACTGCGCCTTGGACTCGGACAGGTACGACCACTACTACGACATCCGCCTCTCTGTCGACTACGAAACAGAGCTTGGAGGTATGGCCATCGCTCCCCAAAGTGGCGGCGACCATTACGTCTACTTCGGAAACCTCACTTCTTCTAGCGCAGAACCTGCCCTTTTCGAGAGGGTGGAGGCGCCGAACTGGACCGCAGAGGAGGAGAGCGTGGAGGAGCAACTCCTGCTCAATGCTACCCCCGCCCTCAACGCCAGCGCCGCGCCCTCATTCAACATCTCCGGCAACGGCTCTGCCAGCTACAGGGCGACTCTCTGCCAGGAGGCTGTCGAGAACGCCACGGTCTGGGCAGACGGCGAACCGGTCTGGGAGAGAGAGCTGTTCACAGGAAACGCCTCACTCTTTCTCGGCCCAGTCCGAGAGCTATCGTTCACGCAGTCCGGCCGCGCTCCCGTCAACCTCACTTCCCTCTCCTTCCGTTTCAAGGAGGTCGCCAGGGACGTCTCTTTCTCCAACCTCACCTTCCTCCCCCTCATCTCATCCCCTCTCAACTTCACACTCCCCTCCCCCAACGTCACCCACAACTCTTCCTTCCCCCTCCTCATCACCTCCTGGATCAACGCAAGCAGGAGCTGGGAGGCGGAGCCGTTTTCAAGGAGAGAGGGCGGTTCTCTCTTCAACTCGCTCTTTCTCTTCTTCCCCCTGTCCGCGAGAGAGAAAACAGTCAGTTTCGAGATAGAAGAAAACTCGACGTCGAGGGAGAGCGGGGCGCCTTTTCTCTGGAGAGACGGCAAAGTCACTCTTTTTCCCAATTCATCTGCTCTCTTCTTCAACTGGACCTTTTCTCTCCCCGCGGTCGAGGAGGAGCGGGACGAGAGGCCGAGGCCGATGGCCGCCGAAGAGAAAAGCGGGCGGTCAGGCTCTTTTTCGTTTGACCTGGCCGCGGAGGAGAGAGAGCTTGAGGAGAAGAGTCCGGATCCAGAGCGGAGGGATTTTGACCCTCCAAAGCCTGTGGGCTCTGAGTCCATCTCAAGGAGGCTGGAGGGGATGAGGCTGGAGGACGGAGAGCAGGACGTTCAGGCGGAGGAGAGCGACAAGGCCAGACAGGCGCCTGTCCGCGAGTCGGAGCGGCCGGAGAACGTCACTTCAGAGTCCGGGTCGCCCGGCAAGGCGGCTTTCCCCCTCCTCTTTCTCGTCGCCCTCACTTTCCTTCTGAAATCCTGGAGTGGATGAAGCTCTCTATCCTCTCAGGGTCCCTCACGCCGTCGATGCTCTCCTCAAAATCTCCAGTCCCACTCGTGTCGATCCCTATCGTCCCAAGGTCGAACAGCCTCTCGACGAAGCTCTTCTTCACCCTCAAGTCGGTTATCCTGCCGTAGGGGACGTGTATCCAGTCCTTGGAGAAAAGGCCGGTCTCCTGGATGATCTGCTGGTTCGTGAAGTGGTAGGCGCGAGACATCAGCTTCAGCTCGCCGTATCCGAGGATGGCGAGCGCCACGGGCAGCGCCAGCCAGAGGCGCGTGAGGAGAAAGAAGAGGAGGACGACTATAGCGGCCGCGTAGAAGAACGGCTGAGTGAGGCGGGAGGGGTGTGTGGAGAAGACCAGCTTCTCATCAGGTCCGAGGCTCTCCTCCAGTTCGCTCATATGGGCCCGGAGGGATTCGAACCCCCGATCCACTGGTTTCTTCCGCAAAGACCGAAGCCAGTTGCCCTATCCAGACTAGGCCACGGGCCCGTGGAGATTGTGGAGGCGGATTAAATAAGCGTTTCATACACGAGAAACCCCATTTATTAACTATATAATGGTAAAATAATTAAGCTAGTGTTGCTTATTGTTTGATAGGGGAGATGATCGGCTTGGCCCTATACAAGCGCTCATACAAGAAAAAAAGCTATGGCGGGACTTCTTCGGGTAGAAAGGGGTTCGACGAGCTGTCATATGCAAAAGGGGAGCTTTCCAAGAAGGGTCTCACTTATGACAGTCTGGTTAAGGACATGAAGACCGCGAAGGACAATACGTGGGGGGGAAGGCCTCTCTCGGCTGCAGTGAACTATGCGAAGCGGCAGTTTGGGGTTTCGGGGAAGGTGATGGACATACTGCAGCGTAAGGGAGACCTTCACAAGAAGTACTGGGGATATGGTAATTGAGGCCTTTTAGTTACTAATAGGTAGTAACATTTAAAAGAGCGCGTTGCGTAATTCAATTAGGGTAGGCGGAAAATCGATGGGAAAAGTCAAGAGGCTCTTCAAAAAGATAGGCAGGGGCTTCAAGAAGGCCGGGAAAGGAGTGAAGAAAGGCGTCACATATCTTCCTGGCAAGGCGAAGAAGGCCTACCAGAGCAGGAAGGAGACGTCTGCCGGACGCCCAAGCTGGAGAGAGAGGCGGAGCTGGAGGAAGGCGGAGAAGAAGTACAAGAAGAGCAAGGAAGGGCCAGGCCTTTTTGGGAAGATGAAGGAGAGGATCGGGTCATACAGGGAAGGTAAGAAAAGGAAGGAGGTGAAGGATTTTGAGAGGGCAAAGAAATCCCTTGATGACATCAGGGAGAGGCACAAGAAAGTCCAGGAGGCCTTGCGGGGTACAGGCAAGATAAGGAAGGCAAAGCCGGGCGAGACAAGTGGACCTTTTGGGTACCATGTCGAGAAAGGCTACCTCGGGAAGAAGCTCGGCAGGGAGAGGAAGAAGCTCGACAAGGAGTTCGCGAAACTCGGCGCGAAATTTGAGGAGAAGAGAAAGTGGCTGGATGCGAAGAAGAAGTACAATAGGAAGAAGATGCTCAAGCACGCCAAGAAAGAGGGCCTTCTCGACAAGGGGGGCGAGCTCGACGTTCTGAAATACATGGGGAAGACGAAGTGGCTTTCAGAGGCTGAGAAGCTGAAGACGCACAAGTACGCGAAGAAGATGGGCGAGGCTGTCAGGCAGAGAATGAAGGAGCAGGACAAGTGGACAGCCGAGAAGACTGATGCTTGGGGCAGATACAAGACTAAGAGGCGGGGTCTGACTAGAGAGTTCGCCGAGAAGTCAGCAAAGTCGAGGGGGGCCTACAAAGGGCTGCTTTCAGAGAAGGGAGGGGAGATGGGTAGCGCCTTGGACGACCTGAAGTCGTCTGGGTTCTGGGGGAAGATGAGGGCTAGGCGGCTGGCCCGCAAGAAGGCGAAAGGCCTCCACAAGAAGGGGAAGGAGGTTTTCGAGAATGACTATGAGTTGGGTCACTGGGAAGAAGACCAGGAGATGGTCAAGGGATACGTGAAAGACCTTGGCGGTTATCTCGGCCGCCACGGAAAGGTCTCACGCGCGTTCGGGACGGCTTCAGAAGGAGTCTCGAAGGGTTTCGGCGAGGTCAAGGAGGCTTACCAGACCTGGCGTGCGGAGAAGGCGCTTGGCAAGTATGGGCAGGAGATCCTCGCCGACTACAAGGAGACACTCATGGAGAACCCCAAGAGTGCCCATCTGCAGGACTCCATAGAGAGGGTCCTGCTCTCCAAGGGCAGGAAGGGAGAGAAGGTCCTGAAGAAGATGGAGAAGAGCAAGGCCTATAGCGACGTCCTTGCCTCCGGCCTCTACAAGGGCGCACAGGCTGTCAAGGAGACACTTCAGATAGGTGACAAATATGGCACTGCAAAGGCCGCATACGCGAAAGCAGCATCCTAACTCGGCATCGAGGAGACAAGAATGGGGAGGATATGGAACTTTCTGAAGGGGTTGATTGATCCTGCTAGGGGGCTGGCCAGCCCACACTTTCAGTTTTCGAAGGCTGTTCCCAGTAAGACCTACGGGCAGTCTGCTGGTGTATCTGGTGGGACGGAGACTGCTGCAGGTCCCCCTGAAGTCTCGTCTCCTGAGAGCAGGAAGGTGGCACAGGGTCCTGAGATCGGCAAGGGCGGGACCGGTCTCGATGGTAAGATGAAGTCGGTCTACAGGGTGAGGGCTGCGAAGAAATCGCCCGAAGACGCCACACCTGTTGACCGCGGGTTCGTCGCCTATACAGAGATAGGGAGGGGGCTTTCCAAGGAGGACAAAAAAGAGAGCGCAAGGTCGTTTTTCGGAGCCTTCACTCCCTACTTGAACAGGATATATGGTAGCAACAGAGCAGGAGCCCGCAATGTAGTGAACGAGGATGGGATTGTTGGACTTTTCAATGACGTCTATGGCAGGCTCTCGGCTGATGAGCAGGTGGAGATGCTCGAGTCCCTGAAGGGACCGCTTAAGAGCTACAAGGGGATTGCCATAGGGACGAAGAAAGGATATTCCGAGACAAAGAAGGCCTTCTCCGCAGTTGCTGAGAAAGGGAAAGGTTCCTTCAAGGACAGGGAAGCGCTCAAACAGGCCTCTGCAGACTCTCTGAAAACTGGTGGTGTGGTCGGCCTGCCTGAAGGGAGCTACAGGTCGCCTGGCTCGACTGCCAAGGACGGCAACTATTCAAAGGCGAAGGCAGAGGCGTGACTCGACTCATGTCACTCTTTTTTGACCATGAAGAAGTGCATCTCCCTGAAGCCGAACTCCCTGTAGAACTCTTTCGCGTTATTGTTGGAGTGGTAGCCGATGACCTGGACTCTCTCCAACCCCCTCTCCTCGAACCAGCGGAGGACCTGCTTTATCAGCTCGCTGCCGACTCCCCTCCCACGATGGCCTTCTTTCACGTAGAAGAGGCCTATGTTCCCCTTCCTCTCGTGTATTGACCAGTCGCCCCCCTCCTCTTCCTCCTCCGCCATCGCCATGCCGACCGGCTCGCCTTCAATCTCTGCGATGAAGACGACGCTCTCGTCGGAGGAGAGCTTGCGGATCAGCTTCGAGAGCTTGAGATGCCTCGCCTCCTCCTTGATTGCGTCGTCGAACTGGCGCTCGAAATCTGCGAGCCTCTGCTGGAAACGGTCGACCAGGCCGATGTCGTCGAGAGTCGCTTTCCTGATCGAGACCATGTTTCCTGGCGTCAAATTATCTATTTAAGGAAGGGGCATTGGGGCCGCCCATGGCCAAGGAGGTCCACGCCAGCCACATACTGGTAAAGAGCAAAGAGGAAGCGAGAGAGATATTGGAAAAGCTGAAGGGCGGAGCAAAGTTCTCGGCCATCGCAAAAAAGAGGTCTGCATGCCCATCAGGGAAGAAGGGCGGCGACCTCGGCTGGTTCACGCGCGGCAGGATGGTGAAGCCCTTCGAGAAGGCAGCCTTCTCGATGGAGAAAGGCGAAGTCTCTGAGCCTGTCAAGACGCAGTTCGGCTGGCACGTAATCAAAGTATTGGAGAAGAGGTAGTCAGCTTTTCATCTCCAGCTCTACTATCTTGTAGCCTTTTCCTGAGAGGGGAGTCACGAGGGTGCTCTTGCAATCGCCGCACTCTATGACGACATTTTCTCCCTCGCCGAATACCTGGTGCGGCCGTCCTTCGAAGCCGCAGATGCACTTGACGAGTCCTGGCTCCCTGTCAACGGTGAGCCTGCAGTTCTCTGCGGCACTGCCCTTGCTCAGCGTCCTGAACCAGGAGGCGAACTGGTGGGTGTTGATGCCGGAGAGCTCACCGATGGAGACCTTGACACTGCCCACCGAGCTGGCGTTGCGTCTCTCAGCGGTCTTCAGAACCTCTGAGACAACGGACTCAGCTGCTGCAAGAGGCTTCATGTGGGCGGGAGGCAACGCAGGTTAAAATGGTTAATGGGATGCACCCCCGAAGGGGTGCGGTGGGTGAGAATAGCTGGTTGGGCCGAAGCCCAACCAAGCAAGTGGGTGACGAGAACTGCGCGAAACCGCACAGTTTACGCCGCATTCTGGATTGGAGTCCTTTGCCTTAAATAGATTATGGTTATGGGAAGAGGATTTATATGGCTGAAACCATAATTATCACAAGGAACAGTGTAGCATTATGGTCTGGACTAAAAACGATTTAAGCTTCCGGAGCTGAAAAACTTTATGGAGCTCTTCGCCGCCCTCGACAACCCTGCCAGGAGGGAGATATTGAAGAAGGCCCTCATGGAGGGCTCCATCTCCCGGGAAGAGAGCTTCGGAGTGGCAGACCTCAGCAAGCCCACCATCTACGAGCACTTCCGCATCCTCGTCGACTCTGGTTTGCTGGAGCCCTCCACGCTGAAGAGGTTCAGGGTCTCGCCGGAGTACCAGACAGCGCTCAAGCTCCTTCTCTTTCCCCAGTCGGACGTCGAGTACCTCGACCTCAACATGAGCACCTGGCGAATCCTCGAGCACCAGTCCCAGTTTGTCTCCGTGGTCGACGAGATACTGACCGGCCTCGGCAGGGGCGACTCTGTCTACAACATCACCACCGTCTACGGCCTCATCAGGATGTACAACCACGACCAGGAGACAGGCTACTTCTCCACCATGGCAGAGAAGGGGATCGACCTGAAGATACTGGCGCCGGTGACGCGGGCCAACCTCGAGGAGTGCAGGCACATGAGCGGGCTGATGGAGATGCGCCATCTCACGGATGAGAACCTCGGCCTCAAGCTCTCCCTCCAGGGGAAGGAGAACGTCTTTCTCTGGTTCATGGAGCAGGAGGAGAACCTTGGCATAGGCGAGGAGGAGCTTGTCTTCTGGCTGAAGGGGTCGGTCTTCAACGACGCATTCACCACGGTTTTCGACTACCTCTGGAGGAGGAGCGAGCCGTTCGAGGAGAGGGCGGAGGAGCTGGAAGCATGAGTGATGGAGACCACCATTAGAGACTCCCCCACTTCACTTCGCCGTCGACTATGGTCGCCTTCACCTGCCAGTTGAGTTCGCGCCCTTCGTAGGGAGACCAGCCGCACCTGCTCTCTATGGTCTCGCTCGTCACTCTCCACGGCCTCTTCTCCAGCACAACAAGGTCGGCCGGCTTCCCGACCTCAAGGCCTGCCTCAATGTTCATCAGTCCCGCCGGGTTGTAGACGCACTTGCGGAGGACGTCGTCGAGCGTGAGCCATCCCTCCTCGACGCCCGACATCAAGAGCGGCAGCAGCGTGTCGAGCTCAGGGACTCCGCTCGGCGCGTTGTCCAGCTTCTCCTCGCGCGTGTGGGGCGCGTGGTCTGTCCCGATGCAGTAGACCTCTCCCAGGGAGAGACGCAGCTCTTTCACCTCCCTCGGCGAGCGGAGCGGAGGGTTCATCTTTGCGAAAGGCCCCCTCTTTCTGTAGTCTTTCTCGGAGAGGAAGAGGTGGTGCGGCGTCACGTCGCAGGTATAGGGCGCGGCGAGAGAGACTGAGCGGTAGGTGGAGAGGTGGGTGAAGTGGGCGTTCCCGCCCCCGGCCGCCTTTCTCATCTTCTTCACAGCCTCCTCCTCCGCAATCGCCGGCCTGCTCTTGCAGTGGTTGGCATCTTCCGTGAAGTAGGAAGCGTCTTCGCAATGGATGACATGGAGCCCCTCTTTTTCGAGGTGTCTCTCTATCGCTTCGATGGAAAGGCTCTCCGCACCGGTCGTCCCCCCATAGACTATCTTGAAGAAGGGGTAGTCGATATCGAAGTTCTCTTCCGTGGCGAGGAGATAGTGATGGATCTTCGCGTCGGAGCTGGCCGCCGCCTTCTTTGCTCCTTTCAGCCGGTTGAGGGAGTCGACGGGCGGCGACTTGTTGGGCATGTCGAAGAGGCGGGCCACGCCTCCGTGGAGGGCTGCCCTCCCGCCGGTCACGAAGTCCTCCTTGTGCGACTGCCCGCCGGGAGCGCGGAGATGGGCGTGGATGTCGATCAGCGCGGGCAGGACCATCGCCCCCTTCACGTCGATGCCCTGCCTTGAGCGCGGTTTCTTTCCTATCCTCTCGATTCTCTCCCCATACTCAACGAAGCCTTCAGTTTTCCCCCACAGCTTCGCATTCTTAAGCAGCATCGGCAAGGCTTTTATCTTGGATGGGCTTAATACAGTTATGGCCAAGAAGAAGTCAAAGTCGAAAAAGTCAAGCCGCAAGGCGGAGCACAAGAGGAGCGAGAACCTCCTCTTCCTCAGCTCGGTCGGCATCGTCGTCCTCACAGCCTACGGACTCTCCCTGGTCTTCGGCGAGAGCGTGACGACGCAGAAGATGATCCAGTACACAGTCATCATGGACATGGTGCCTGTCATGATAGGGTTGATAGCCCTCCTCTTTTTGAACAGGATCCACGAGAGCATAATCGGCGTTGAAGAGGACCTTGACTGAATGAAGCGCAAGCAGAAGAGAAAACTGGCAGGCCTCTTCCTGGCCGCCCTCGGCACCCTCCTCCTGCTTGAGGAGCTCGGCTTTCTGGAGGCAGATTTGCTGAGGTTCTGGCCCGCCCTGCTGGTGGCTGCCGGCCTCTACATGCTCGCCAGCTGACTCCGCGGTGGACACGTTTTTATACGCCCGGAGTCTCAACTCCCCATGAAGCTCGACGTTGCAGTGGTCGGCGACATCAACGTGGACATCCTCTCTTCCGTCAGCCAGCTCCCCAAGAAGGAGGAAGAGGTCTCCCTGGAGAAGATGCATCTCGCTCCGGGCGGAAACGCCTGCCTCTCCGCCCTGGCCTGCAGGAGACTGGGGATGGGGACAGGCTTCGTGGGGAAGATAGGGAACGACCCCTTCGGGGGCTACCTCCTCGACGTCCTCCAGGACGAGGGGGTCGACATAGGCGGCCTCAAGATAGTGAAGGGACAGACAGGGGCGACGGTCGCCCTCGTCTACCCCGACTCCAAGCGCAGCTTCCTCTCCTACAAGGGCGTCACCTCCTCCCTCTCGCTCCGCGACGTCGACTGGGAGTACATTTCCAGCGCCGACGTGCTACTGCTCGCAGGCTTCTATCACTGCTCCTCCCTGCGCGCCGACGGCATGCTCCTCTTCAAGAAGGCGAAGGAGAAGGGGATGACCACGGCGATCGACACCAGCTTCGACACCAAGGGGAGGTGGAAGGACGTCTACCCGCTCCTCAAGTACACGGACATCTTCTTCCTGGGGTGCGAGCGCGAGGGAGTGACGGGGGAGAAGGCGCCCATGAGCGCCGGCTCTTTCCTGCTGGAGAGGGGCGTGAAGACTGCCTGCGTGAAGATGGGCGAGGAGGGCTCAATCGTAATGGACAGAGAGGAGGGCTGCGAGGAGGTCCCTGCCTTCGACGTGGAGGCTGTTGACGGGACGGGCGCAGGCGACGCCTTCAACGCAGGGTTCCTGCTCGGCCTCAAGGAGGGCCGCCCCCTGAGGGAGCGCGGCCTTCTCGCGAACGCTGTCGGCGCCCTGGTGGCAACGGAGTACGGCGGCTACGGGGCCCTCCCAACGCGGAAGAGGCTGGAAGAGTTCCTTGAAGAGAGGGCCTGAATGGCGAGCTGGCAGCTCTACGTCGCCCTTGCAGTCATCTTCTACACCCTCAACACCCTCCTCAACAAGGTGACCGCTCGCGACCGTCCGGGGGAGTTCGCTTCCCTGGCGCTCCAGCTCGTTGCCTCATTTCTTCTACTGCCGACTGTAGAGGGGTTGCCGAGCGGCAGCTGGGTCTGGGGCTGGACACTCCTTGCCTCATTTCTCTACGGCGTCAGCTCCCTGCTCGTCTTCGACGCCTACTCCATAGGCGACGTCTCCATAATAGCGCCCCTGTTCAACTTCCAGCCGGTCGTCCTCCTCTTCCTGGCTGTCTTCTTTCTCGGCGAGTCTTTCGGAATGCAGAAACTGCTGGGAGTGCTGCTCGTCGCACTCGGAGCCTCCCACCTCAAGAAGTCTCACGACATAGTCTCCAGCCTGAAGGCTTTGTTCGAGGAGAAGAGCGCTGCCTTGACACTTGCGGCCACGGCGCTCTTCGCCGGTGCCAGGACAATCGACAAGATGGTCCTTCCCTTCTTCGACACGACCACCTACGCCTTCGTGCAGTGGTTTTTGCCAGGCTGCGTGGTCGCGACCTACGTCCTGGGCAGGCATGAGGCCAAGGACTTCTTCCGCTTCTTCAGGAGGAGGTTCATTGTTGTCCTGGTGAACGGGATCACAGGCGTCCTCGGCAATGTCTCCCTGCTCCTCGCCATCCGCCAGGCGGAAGTGAGCGTGGTGGTGCCTCTAGCCAACCTCAGCACCTTCTTTGCCGTCCTCCTCTCTCACAAGCTGCTGGGCGAGAAGATGAACGGGAGGCCCATCGCCGCCGCGGTCATGGTGGCGGGGGCCATTCTCGTCCTCACCGTTCCATGACGCGTCCCTGGAGCTTGTGCTGGACTGCTGTCAGAACTACGAATAGGGCGGCCACCGCCAGCATCGCGTTGGTGAAAGTGGACTCCAGCCCGACCACGCTGAGCCCTTCCGCTGCCTTGGCCCCGAGGTAGGCGTAGAAGAATGCGCGCGGGATGCCTCCGATAACAGTCGCGTTCATGAAGCTGTTGAAGTCGATCGACGTGAGGCCGGCCGAGTAGCTGATCAGGTCAGAAGGTATCATCGGTGTGAGACGGCCGGCGAGGACCGCCTTTGCCCCGTGCTTAGCGAACCACCTGTCCGAGACTGCGAGGCTGCTCTTGCCGATGACCTTCTCGACGTAGCCGCGCCCGAATCTCCTGGCGAGGAGGAATCCGACAGTGCCGCCAGCTATCTCTCCCAGCCCCCCCACCAGGCCTGCCAGGACGAAGCCGAATGAGACCCCGCCAAGCATCAGCACGCCTTCGCTCGGTATGGGCGCCACTATGGTCTGTATCACCATCAGTGAGAAAAAGCCTGCGAGGCCGTACTTCACGGCGGCCGACGCTATCCAGCCGTCCAACATGGGAAACCCCCCTGAAGCCCGCTTAAAAGAGTTGAGAAGGTTCTATTCATCATAGTTCTTTTTTCTCTCCTGCTCGTCCCCTCTTCCTAAAAGGGCGTTGAAGAAGGAGTCAGGGAGTTCGGGAGGTTTCTCTTCCGGGTTTTTCTGGTAGAACTCTTCGAAGGCCTCATCCTGGAATCTCTTCAGCGCCTTGTCCAGTCTCTCGACCTCGTTCCAGTCCCTCTTTTTGAGAGCATCTTGGTAGCTCTCCGACAGCTCGCTGTACCGCCGCCCGCTGTAGTCCTTCTCTTCCATTTTTATCCCAGCAGTTCTCTCAGTTCTGGAGTTCTTTGTAGAGTTCCTCTCTCACGGCATCGACTCCGAAGTAGCCCTGCTCCCCCATGAAGAGTTCCAGGTCTTCGACCTTCTTGAAGTATCTCTCTGCCCAATCTTCTCTGCCGTCTTGGAGTTCTTTCTCTGCCTCTCCCAGAAGGCCCTCAGCTGTCCCTATCACGACGCTGTTGAAGGTTTTTTTGGCGCCCTCAGGGACCTTGAGCCTCCCGCGGATCTCCTCCACGCGAAGGCCCTTCATCTTCTGCAGCTTCCAGTACGCCTTGTTGAATTTGCCTTCCCTCTCCGCGCGGAAAGCAGGTGCCAGGAGTCTGGTGTACTGTTCTTGTGTCGCGTTTTCATCCACGTCCATAGTTAGTCATTATACAGTAGTGACTTAAATAGCTTACGGTCCAGATTATGGATTAAAGTCCCTTTTCTGGGCCCTAAAGCGCTCGAGCCAGGGCTGGGAAGTCCATGGACTGGAGGGATTCAAAGCGGTCAATGTCCTGTGACTCCGTCACAGGCTGGAAGGAAACTTCGTTTCCGACATCCCCGCGAGCCTGTGCTGTCTTTGATAGCACCAAGAAATTTTCTTTGGGGTTGGACAACCCCCTAATTGAGCGGAGCTCAATTGGGCGCAATCGAGCTATATTGGAAACATTGTTTCCTACTATCGTACGAAGCTCTGCTTCGTAGATGCTCGATTAGCGTTTCTTTGGAAAAGAAAGGGGGCCATGGACTGGAGGGGATTTGAACCCCTGGCCGCCTCGATGCGAACGAGGCGCTCTACCAGACTGAGCTACCAGCCCGTGTGTTTACCTATGCGAGCGCCGTTGGCGAAGCCAACGAGCGCCCCAGCGCCGGCCGATGGGTTGCGGCCGCGTCTGTACCAGACTGAGCTACCAGCCCTTGCAGAAATCTCGGCCACGTCGCTTAAAAAACTATAGAGAAGTCGGTGGTTTCAGCCATCTCTCAAGCCAGAGATAGGCGTTCTCCCAGCTTTTCCTGTCGAAGTGGTGGCCGCCCTCGAACCAGGCAAGCTCGAGGCTGTCTTCCGCGCCTTCCTTTACGTAGGACTCCTCCAGCACTCCGTAGGCCCTCTCCACAGCCTTCTTGGGGAAGTTCTCGTCCTGCACGGCGGAGACCATCATCATCGGCCTGGGCGCGACCAGGGAGGCCACCTCTGGCAGGTCCGTTCTTTCGAGCAGGCCTGGGATGTAGGGGAGGAAGCAGTGGTAGACCCGCGTCTCCAGTATCTCTGGAAAGGAGCCCATGGCACAGCTGGCAACGACCGCCCCTAATCTCTCGTCCAGGGCCGCCGCCATCCAAGCCTGCATCCCGCCGAGCGAGTGGCCGGCCGCGCCTATGCCCTTGACGAACGACAGGGAGGAGAGGTAGTCCGCACATGAGATGACGTCCTCGACCATAGTCTTGGCGATGCAGGAGCCGTGGAGCAGCGCTCTTGTCGCCTCGAACCTCTCGTCCCCGCCAGGCAGCCTCTCCTCGCTCGGCGTCACGTTGGGGTCGTGCCTCTCCTCGAAGCAGATGGAGTCGGGCGCGAGTACAGCAAAACCTCGCCGGGCGAGCTCCCTGCCGAAAGGGATGGAACCGTTCTCTGCGTTGTAGTCTCTCCCGTCCACGGGCAGCCCCATCACCTCGCTCTTCCCGACTTCGTACTGGAGGTCTGCCTGGTGGAGAGCGATGACAGCCGGCCAGGGCCCCTCCCCCTCCGGAAGGGCGAGGTAGGCGGGGATCTCCCTGTCGGTCTTCAGAAGGAGCTTCTTCAGAGTGAACCCTTCCTCGTCTCTCTCCTCGCCCTCCTCGACGGAGAGCTTCTTGTTCCTTCTCAGGCCGCCCATCGCCTTCTCGAGGAAATGTGTCAGCTCTTCTCTCTCCATTTCACACCTCCTCCAGTTCGTAGATGAAAACATTTTCGTCGCCGTAGACTCTCTCAAGGCCTTCAAGCTCCTCGCCGCGGGCCGCCCTGAAGAGCAGAGTCTTCTCCGCCTTCTCTGTCGGCTCCCAGTCCTTTAGGTAGGGCGAGCTATCTCCGCTCGAGGCGAGGGAGATGGCGTAGAGGAACTTTCTGTCCTGCTGGGAGACGAGGAGGTGGGAGGCGCCAAGCTCTTTCATCGCTTTCGCAGTCTCCAGCCCTCCCTCCGCCAGCAGGGCGTCCGCCACTTTTCGCACCCTCTCTTCCGGGTCGCAGAACTCGCACTCGACCTCTCTGAGCTCCTCTTCGCTCATCGCCGCGTACTTGGCGACAGTCTTCAGCACTGCTCTCGAAGGGCCGTCGATGACGACCTCCCTGCCTGTCATGCCGTGGACCTGCTGGCCTTCATCCCACCAGCCCAGGAAGACAGCGTCGTCCGGCGCCTCGGCCGAGACCCACTTCAGTGCTGAGAAGAGCTCGTGGTTGACGGGAGCGCGAACTGCCACACCATCTCTCTCATAGGCGATCTCCTGCGTCTCAAGCATCTCCCTGGCCTCCTCGTCCTTTCTTTCCGTGCGGACTTCGAAGCCTTCTCCGTTTGAGGTTATCTCTACTTCGCCGTTGACCTCGTCGACGTAGACTGGCGCGTCGAACTTGGCGAGGTTCGCATAGGAGGCGATGGAGAAGAAGACTGCCTCGGGCGAGACGGCATCAAGGAACTCCGGGGAAGAGGCGTCGAGGAGGCCGTGGTGACCGGCCTTCAGGACGTCGGCGTCGAGCTCCTCGCCAGACGAGAGGAGGCCATCTTCGCACTGGAGGTTGCAGTCCCCTGTCAAGAGAGCAGAGAAGTCGCCGTAGGTCAGCTTGATGACCAATGAGTTGCGGTTGCCGTTGCCCTCCTCCTCTATCTCCTCCGGCCAGAGGACTCTCATCTCCACGGAGCTGTCCACCCGTATCTCGTCTCCTCTCTCAAGTTTTCCTTCAGGTTTCTCCCTCATCAGCTTTGCAATCTCGCTTCCCCCCACCACTCCCGCCTCCTCAATGTCGCCGTTGTGGTAGAACTTTCTTACTGGAAAGTCCCGCTCGAAGAGGTGCAGGAGGCCCTGGAAGTGGTCGCCGTGCGGGTGTGTCAGCACCACAGCGTCGAGAGAGGCGACCCCCTTCTCAGCGAGGTGGCCCGTGATGTCGTTCTCACCGCCGTCTACCAGGATCCTCTTTCCATGAGGCGTCGTGATCAGGATCGACTCCCTGACGTCGAGTAGCGTGATGGTGAGGTTTCCGGCATCTTGGTTTTCCGCAGTTTCAAAACTGTTCTCCACCTCCGCCCCCGGCGACTCTTTCGTGATGCCCGTCTCTTCTGATACCTCTATCTGCTCCTCGCCGACACAGCCTGCCGTGAGAATGGCGATCACGAGCAGGAGTTCCCATCTCATCCCCAGACAAATGACCCCTCAAATAAAAAATCTCACAGCTTTTTCTTCATCACGACTATCCAGAAACTGACTCCCTTGTTTTCAGCGAGCTTCTCGCCGCTCTTCCTGAAGCCGAGCTTTCTGTAGAAGTCGACCGCAGTCAGGCTGGCGGGGACAACCAGCTCTTCCACTCCTCTCTCGCGCGCCTCTTCCTCCACCCTCTTCATCAGGGCGGAGCCGATGCCCTCTCCCGCCCTGTCAAGTCTCACGAAGACGCTCTGCACGCCTCCATCTCTCTTCAGGCTGGCCGTCCCAACCACCTCGCCGTCCTCCTCCGCGACAAGCACGAGCCTCTTTTCTGCCTTCCCTAGGATCTTCTCTGGGCTGTTCCCGCCGGCCAGCATCTCTATCACCTCGTCCGGATAGTCGCGGGAGTTGACCTCCCTCAGGGCACTTATCACCAGGTCGCTCACCTCTTCCGCGTCCTCCTCCCTGAACTCCCGGATTTTCAATCTTCCCTCTACTCTCCACGCGGATTTAACCATAATCTACGACTTTCGAATGGTAAAACTCTTAAAACCACCTTTCTCTCTCTTTTCATGGGGAAGGATTATGGCCATCTCTCCCGCGTGATGGAGGGCGCCGACAGGTTGGAGATAGAGTCCCGTGACAGCCGCATCAGTTGCAGGGTGCGCTTTGACGGG
Source organism: Candidatus Undinarchaeota archaeon (assembly GCA_964527545.1). Taxonomy (GTDB): domain Archaea; phylum SpSt-1190; class SpSt-1190; order DYHY01; family CAZGQF01; genus CAZGQF01. Next base: position 38,607 of record CAZGQF010000002.1, read on the forward strand.
GAAAACGTGGAGTACTCTTTCCTTGGAATCAACCTCTGGGGGAAGAGACTGAAGAAGAGAGTGGGCAAGTATCTCAAAATACTGGGCGTGGGGGGGACAGAGTTCGAGCCCTTTGATGATGATGTGGTCGTGGGCGATGGGGAGGGCGGCATACCGACGCCGAAGCAGGTCAATGACTTTTATCACAGGCACAGGAGGAATTACAGCGGCAATTACCGTCTCGTTGTGGAGAAAAGCGGAGAGACGAAAAGCTACATACTGAATCGTGGTCTGTGAAGATGGAGAACAAGGCGTCCTACCAAGAGGAGAGCGTGGAGATAGGCGGAGAGTTCTATCCGAAGAGGTCCTTCAGGAGTCCCGGCAAGGACTCAGAGTACGTCTTCATCGAGATAGATGTCGAGGGCAGGACCTGCGAATCTGAGTGGTACCTGTCGAAGGTACTGCTCGACAGGCTCTCCTATCACGGCTCCTACGACGGCCACTACGCCCAGTTGATGCACATCAATGTCCCTGGCGAGAAGAGGAGGGGCGGCTTCGGGACCGCCCTAATCGAGTTCGGCGTCGAGGAGGCGAAAAGATACGGCTGCAGTCTCGGCTACGGCACTCTCCCGAGTGAAGACGGGAAGGGCCTCTACTCAACGGACGAGGTGAACAACGAGGCGAGGGGAGAGTTCTACCGCCAGTCGCTGGAGAGTTGCGGCTGCCGCTTTTTCTGGGACCTGGAGAGAGAGGGAAGGTTCATATTCCTCTTGCCTGAGTGAGGCAGGCCGGGAAGGGATTTATACGAGGGCCGTGGGTGGTCTCCATGCGACTCCTCTCCTTGTTGACGCTTCTCCTTCTGCTCTCGCCAGCTGCCGCGCAGGGGGGCGGCAGGGACTATATGCTCCTCCCCATCTCTCTCGCCTTGGTCATTCTCTACCTCCTCACTCTCGGCCTCGTGAGGGCGGGCGCTCTCTCCGTTGCCAGGCAGAAAGCCTTCTGGAACTTCGTCCTTCTAATTTCTTTCCTCATCTCAGGCGGCCTCGGCATCCTCCTCGTTCTCAGGATCAACTACGGCCTGGCACTCTCTCTCCCCTTCAGCCAGCTCCGTCTCCACGTCGTCTCAGGCATCGTGATGGCGGTCGTCTCCGTTTTCCACGTCGTCTGGCACCTGCCCTACTTCAGGGCCGCCCTCAAGAGGTAAAACCTTATATAACCCATGCTAGCCCATAGCAACATGTTGCCCGAGAGCAAGGCGCTGTCCATTCTCGAGGTAGCTGCAGTACTGGTGCGCTGAGCGCCCCAGGTTTTTCTGAGGTGTCCAAATGCTAACATGTGAAGAGAGCAGAATAGAGAAAGAGAACGACAGAGCTTGTGAGAACGGCCTTGCCTGGCTTGCCTTGGGCGGCCAGGGATCCGTCACTGCCAACAAGCTCTTGATGGAGGCGAAGAGCTGGGAGGGAGAGAGGTGCAAGGCGACCTACGCTCCGACTCCCGACAGGCGGGGGAAGCCCGTCTTCGTCGTCACCTTTTTCGGCTCGGAATCAGCAGTGAAGGGCTCCGACTTCAACAAGAAGGGCAACTACGTAGCCCTCCTTTCAGGAGGTTTCGACGACGCTTTCGAGAGGGTCGTCAAGGGCGGCACCATAATCGCCGACAAGAGCGTGACGGGGGGCTACGAGAAAATCTCTGAAGAGTTCCCGGAGATAGTGGACTACAACATCGCCCTCATTGACTGCACCTCCATCTGCAAGGAGAAAACGAAGGAGAAATTCGGCTTCGAGCCGACAGGGTTCGAGGTCAAGTCGAGCATGGCCGCCCTCGGCGCCATCTCAAGGATTGGTCTCGCATCACCGGAGAGCGTGAAGGGGGCGATAAGAGAGAGGTGGAACGGCAAGCTCGCTGATCTCAACCTCGAGATCTTCTCCGAGGCGTACGGGGCCGTGGAAATCTACGAGACGCCAAGGGCGGAGGAGCCAATCCATGGGAAGATCGGCAAGTCGGTCTCCCTCTCAAGCTTCACGGACGCGGCCATAGGCTTCGCCGAGAAGGGGAAGAGAGGAAGTCTTGAGATACCGATGCTGGACGGCGAGTGCGTCCAGTGCGGCTACTGCGAGGAGGTCTGCCACACCGGCGCCCTGAAGTACCGTCCGCACGGCAACGGCGACAGCTACCTCTTTCTCTCGCTTGAGGTGGAGGGCTGCTCCGGCTGCGGCACCTGCGAGGAGGAGTGCGGATCAGGGGCCATAAAGCTTGCGCCGCGAGAGGAGGCGTTCGAGGGGGAGGGGATAGAGTATGTCCGGGAGTGAAGCGATGATGCAGGAGAGGCGACTCAACCTCTCAGGCAACGAGGCGGTCTCCTACGGCGTCCTGCTCTGCGCTCATCCGAAGAGAAAGAAGCGGCTGAAGGTCCCTGCCTATCCCATCACCCCGCAGACCAGGGTGATAGAGAAGCTCTCGGAGATGGCCGACGAGCATCCTGACAGGCTTGAGTACGTGGCCCTTGAGAGCGAGCACTCTGTCGGCGCCTTCCTTGCAGGAGCGGTCCAGACAGGGTCAGAGGCGATGAGCGCCTCGTCAGGCCAGGGGATACTCTACATGGCAGAGGCCATAACATGGGCGGTCCACGCACGGCTCCCCATCAAGCTGGCAGTTCCCAGCAGGGGGCCGTTCTCAGGCTGGAACATACGCGCCGACGACACAGTGGTCCACTGCTACCTGCGGGACTCCGGCGCCCTAATCAGCCACGCCTCCACCTCCCAGGAGATACTTGACGGCGTGGTCTTCGGCGCCAAGGTCGCGAACGAGGCGCTTTTGCCCCACATAGGGCCGAACTACGGCGGCTTCGAGGACTCGCACGCGGTCTCGCCAGTCACTCTCCATGACGAGGAGGAAGTGGCCGACTTTCTCGGTGACTATCGGCATCCCATCTACCAAGGCGACTTCACCGCGGGCGGGATGCAGACACCGGACACGTTCTACAAGGTCCACCGCGTCAAGGCTGAGAATGCCTTGGAGGGAGCCAAGGGCGCGATCCGGGAGCTGTCGAGAGAGTGGAACGAGAGGTTCGAGACGAAAAACTGGGGGATGATGAAGTACCACGGCCACGAAAAGCCGGAGACTGTCATGGTCTCCGCCGCCAACTCAATCGCCCAGTCGGCTGAGAACGCTGTCGACGCCCTCAACTCGAGCGGAGAGAGGGTCGGCGTCGCCTCCCTCTACTGGGTGAGGCCGTTTCCAGACGAGGAGCTGGCAGAGCTGGCTGAGACGGCGGAGAGGCTGGTTGTCCTCGACAGGGCGACACTCTCGCCCTTGAGGCGCGACGTGGGGAGCTCCCTTTTCGAGCAAGGAGTCTCTCCGCGGGACGTGGAGCTCTACGGGACGGTCCTCGGCCTCGGCGGCTCAAACGTCTCCCAGGAGGACCTCCAGCACATCTTCCACCTCGCCGAGCGCGGTGAGCTTGAGTTTCACTACGGGGTGGTCGCATGAGCGGGGATGGCGCGCCAGCCACCAAGTGGCTTACCGGCTCGCCTTCGTGCCAGGGCTGCAGCAGCGAGCTCCTCTTGAGGAAGCTGATAGGCCACCTCTCCAGCGACGGGAAGAAGGTGGCAGTCGTTTCACCTGCCTGCTGTGCCAACGTCTATCCGATGGCGGACGACGTGACGCGCTTGGAGAACGGCATCTGGATGAACGTCCCCTTTGCCAGCGGGGCAGCCGTCGCCTCCGCTGTCTCGCGCAGCCTCCCTGACTACAGGACGCTTGTCTTCGCCGGCGACGGGGGGACCTTCGACATCGGCCTCCAAGCCCTGTCGGGCGCGGCGGAGAGGGACGAAGACATTCTCTACGTCTGCTATGACAACGAGGCCTACATGAACACGGGGACGCAGTCTTCCAGCGCCACTCCGCGCTACGCGAGGACGACCACGTCGCCGTCGGGAAAAGAGGGGAGGAAGAAGGACATCATGGCAGTCATGACGGCCCACCGCATCTCCTACGCGGCCACTGTCTCGCCCTCCTACGGCGACGACCTCGAGAGAAAGACCAAGAAGGCGATGAAGAGAGAGGGGACAAAGTTCTTCCACGCCCTCATCCCCTGCCCGCCCGGTTGGGGCTTCGAGCCGCGACAGAACGTGAGAGTGGGGAGGGAGGTGGTCAAGAGCGGCCTCTGGGGTCTCTACGAAGTGGAGAGAGAGGAAGAAAACGGAATGACAAGGATGGTGATGAAGGTCAGCCAGCCCTCCAAGAGCGTCGCCTTCTTCGGAAAGAGGAAGGGCGTGAAAGAGTATCTGAGCCTCCAGGGAAGGTTCAAGGGGATGAGCGAGGAAGAGGTGAGGCGCGTCGACGAGGAGGCGGAGCTCAACCTCAACAGGCTGATGGCCCTGGACGGCAAGGACCTGCTCAATCCTGTCGGGAGCTACAGCTCCCCGCTCACTTGAGGACCTTGCCGGTCTCCAGGCACCAGAGGTAGAGGTCGAGCCTGGCCAGGTCTGTCTCCCATTCCTCCGCAATGCCCTTTAGGCAGTTTTCCACCTCGAGGTATTTCTTTCTGGTCAGCGTCTTCGGTTTCTCGATCAGGCTGTGTTTCTCGAGGAGGTCGATTATGTGGAAGTCGATTATGGCGCATCCCTTGCAGCCGACGTTTCGCAGGAGGTGGCTTGCTTCCTTGAGGCCGAGGCCCTTCACGTTCTCGGCCAGCCACTCTCTCTTCTCGCCAGCTTCCTCATCGGAGCAGAGCCTCTTTTTCAGCTCGCCCAGGTGCTCTCTCGCCTCCACTATGTACCCTGCCCTCTTGTTTGGGTAGCGGTGGCCGAGCTTTTTCAGCTTTTGAGCCAGCTCTTTCTCCGACAGCTCAAGGAAGCCGTCGCCAATCTTCTCCTGTATCTTTATTGCCCTCTCGGCGTTGAAGTTGGCGGTCATGATGCAGAAGCAGAGCTCCTTGAACAGCTCTGCCTCTTCTTCACGGCCCAGTTTCTCGAACTCCCTGATCCGCCGCTCTACGATCCCCTTCTTCTCTCTGCAAAGCCCCTTAACCTCTCGCTCTAGCTCTTTCATCCTTCCCACAGGCCGTGGACGTTGCAGAACTCCCTTGCAAAGACTTTCTTGTTTTTCACGCAGAACTCAGCCTCGGGCTTGTCGCCGGGCGAGAGGAACTTTCTCTGGACTTTGTCGTCCGCCAGTATCTCTATCCACTCTATGAAGTGGTCTTCTTCCATCGGATGGGGGTCGCTGCCGACTTTGACTTTCACGCCACTCTCCGTCTCCTCCATGACTGGGACGTGCTTCTCTTTTCCCTTGTCGACCTTCTTCTCCTTCAACAGCTCCATCTCTTCGCCGCAGCAGACGAGTTTCCCGCTCCCGGCGTGGAGGACGGAGACTATGTTTCCGCAGACGTTGCACTTGTAGACTTCGAGCTTGTTGGTCATGCCCCACTCCCTCTGAGCCCGTTTAAGTGATTTCTGTTTCTCTGCTGCGTGGGTTCCGGGCGCGGCTGAGCCCCGCAGTTTTTTATTTCCTCTTCCCAACCCCCTTTCAATGGAGTTCGAGACTGTGGAGGGGGCCTGGAGATGGGCGAACCGGAAGGTGCTCTCCGAGGGGGGCTGGATAATGGACGGCGAGGAGAAGCTGAAGGAGGTCCTCGACCTCTCCCTTACCATAAAGCGACCATCGGGAGATGGCGAGGGCGAGGAGCTGGATGAGATGAGGAGGACATTCCTGGAAAAGAAGCCTGTGAGGGGATGGGGCTACAGCTACGGCCAGAGGATCTTCGATTTCAGGGGCGTAAACCAGTTCTCTGAAACCGCTCTCAAGCTCCGCACAAATCCGGACTCCAAGTCTGCGACAGTGGCCCTCCTCGACCCGCCCAACGACTCGCGCCATGTCCCCTGCGCCTGCCTCCTCGATTTCAAGATGAGGGACGGGAAGCTCCACCTCTTCGTCTTCTTCAGGAGCCAGGAAGTGTTCAGAAAGGGGAGGGCAGACGCCGCAGTCCTATCAGAGCTCCTTGGCATGATGGCTGAAGAGGTGGGAGCGGAGGCCGGGAAGCTCTACCTCAAGATCGCATCAGCCCACATCTACGAGAGGGACATCGAGGAGGCGGCGAGGTCTGTCAGCGTCTAGTGTCGCCGCACTCCCTTCCCATCACTATGCTGTAGGGGATGTAGAGAGGCCGCGGGACCAGGCACTCCTCTCCCTTCTCGGCCTTCACGTTTGACCTTTCTGTCGGGGCGGCCTCGAAGGCGGTGCTGAGCACGAGCCCCATCAGCAGGATCGCCACAATTAGGGGCAGGAGCAGCATCTGTCCTGTCGGGGCTGCCGGCTTCAGCTTTTCCCAGGCCTCTCCTCCTGCTTTCTTGCCCGGGCAGTCGTGTGCGTCGGCAGGTACGTGCTTTCTGCAGAACTCGCCCTCGCAGAAAAGGCACTTGTTGGCAACGCCGTCAAATTCCCCACTGCAGAAGTCGCAGACGTACCCAACCATGCGAGAGCATGTCAGGCACCATTTAACTTCTTAACGCTTCACTCGAAAAAGTGGCCCTCGATGCCGTCGGTGGCCTTTAAGGGCTGCGGTGGGTTTTCCAGCGGGCTATGGCCGCCGGGGTCTTCATCGCCTTCGTCCATCTCTCTGTTGCCAGCAGGGATTCACGCCTTATAACTCTTGTGAAGCCTCACCCGTTGAAGACGACGATGTCAGCGTTCTTTCGCGTTGGCGCTACCCATTCCAGGTGCATCGGCCAGGCGACCTTCTCGAAATAGTTTTTCTTGCTCGCGCTGACATGCCGCCTCTTCTTCTCCCTGTCCCTCCCCATCCTTCTCTTCAGCATCGTCTCTTTCTTGACCTTCATGTAGACTGAGATGTCCCACAGTTCTGCCAGCCCTCCGCCAAGGGCGAAGAGGCCCTCCACGACAAAACTCCCCCCAGGCTCCACCTCCTCCTCGCCAATCCTCCTTGAGAGGGACATGTCGTAGACTGGCTTTGTGATCGTCTCCCCCTTCATCAAGTTGAGCACGTTGTTTTTCAGTCTCTCGATCTCGACCGCTTCAGGCAGGTCGTAGTTCCCGCCCAGCTCTTTCTCGACGAAACCTTCTCCCCTGTAGTAGTCGTCCATGGCGATGACTCTTGCGCCCAGCCGCCTTTTCAGCAGGCTGGCCATGTAGCTCTTGCCGCTCCCGGTCCCGCCTCCTATGCCGATGAAGACATCGTTCTCTCCCGCCATCCTGACCACCTTCTCCACCGCGTCCTCAAGGCCCAGGACCCCCATGGAGCGGCCTGGTTCTCAAGATTTAAAAGAGGATGCGAAGCGCTTCTCCCATGTGGCACGTCGCCCTGTTTGCCAGCTTCGTGGGCACCTACCTCCTCACTCCCGTGGTGGCAAAGCGGCTGGAGGAGGCCCGCATAACGGGCAACGACATGAACAAGAAAAGCAGGCCTGAGCTTCCCTCTCTCGGCGGCCTCTCCATAAGCGCCGGCTTTGTCTTCGCCATGCTGATCAACGTGGCGGCCCACAAGAACATACAGCTCCTCGCCGCAATGACGACCATTCTCGTCGTCACTCTCGTCGGCCTGGTAGATGACCTCCTCCACACAAGCCAGCGGACCAAGGCCCTGCTCCCCGTTTTGGCAGCTGCCCCTCTGGTCGCCGTCAACGCAGGCAAGGCCTCAATGACCCTTCCCTTCCTGGGAAGCGTCGAGCTGGGCGTCCTCTATCCCTTGATTGTCCTGCCCCTCGGCATCACGGGCGCCTCCAACGCAGTCAACATGCTGGCAGGCCTGAACGGCCTCGAGGCAGGCCTCGGCGCCGTGATGCACGCGACAGTCCTCTTCACCGCCCTCAGCATCATGGGCGTCCATCCAGAGGCCTACTGGGCCGCCCTCATCTCCGCCTCCATGCTGGGCGCCCTCCTCGCCTTCCTCAAATACAACTGGCACCCGGCGAAGGTCTTCATAGGAGACGTGGGGACTCTCCCCATAGGCTGCGCCCTGGCTGCGGCAGTGGTCCTCGGCGACATGGAGAAGCTGGGCATAATCCTCATCGTGCCATACCTGTTCGAGTTCCTTTTGAAGGCGAGGACGGGCTTCAAGGGCGAGAGCTTCGGCTTCCAGAGAAAGAACGGGACTCTCGGCACCAAGGAGGTCAACTCCCTCACCCACGTGGTGATGAAGGCTGGCAAATTCACGGAGCCGCAGGTGGTTGCGGTGCTCCTCGGCATAGAGGCGGTCTTCGGCCTCCTCGCACTTTTGACCTTTGGAGCTTGAGGTAGTCACTCCGAAATTATAATAAATCGGCGTCCTGGCACCTCCCCATGGAGTTTGCCATCAAGCGTTCCAGCGACGGTTCATATCTCAGGCCCGATGGGGGAGAGGAACCTTCCCTGCTCTCTCTCGACGTCGCCGAAAAGCTTTCGGAGAAAGCGGGGGTGGGGCCTGTCAGGACGGGGAGCTTTCGGGAAGACTGGGACGGGGTGAGGGGAGGCTCAAGGCACACCAGAGCCGCCAAGCTCCTGATCGCTCTTGACTACAGATTCCAGGCAGAGAGGCTCCCTGATGACGCCCCCCAGTACGTGAGAAAGGGGGTGGAGCTCCTTGACACCATCTGCCATTTCATGGTGGACGAGTCGGCGAAAAAGCTGAAGAGGGAGGGCGGCCGCATCTGGTTCACGCCAAAGGATGTGGAGGGCTATCTTGGGGAGGCGGGTGTCTACTCGACTCTTGCGGGGCTGGCGGAGGCAGGGATGCTGGAGAAGCGGGAGGGATACGGCGCCGATTGGGAAGGCGAGGGTACGGTCTCCGTGGAGACGGGCAGGGCGCGGACTCTCTACTCGATAGGCGAGCAGGAAGTCCATCAGCTGAGGCAGGTCTTCATACCGCTCACTCTCAGCGAGATGGTGCGGGAGAAGCTCTACCTCGCCGGCCAGATCTCTGAAGAGGCGCTGGCCTGCCAGGGCTATCAGGAGGTCCTGAGAGACGGGAGTGTGGAGAAGGTGAGGGAGCCCCTGCGCGTGGAGGGCAGGATGGTGACGCAGGGGACTGTGGCGTCTTTCCTGCCCATACTGACCGGCCTGCAGCCGCTCGAGGCGAGGCTTGACATGGATGACGAGGATGGCATAGATTACGTCAAGTCCCTTGCCGGGGAGCTCGCGGATAGGTCTCCGCTTTTCAGGTCTTTTCTCCAGAGGTACTCTTCTCGCTAGTTTTGCCCTTCTGGGTGTCGTAGAGCCTCTCCACTCTCTCAATGTCGTCGGCCTCCTCGACTCCCTTGTCTTCTCTCACCCTCACCATCCTCGGGAACCTCAGCGCGTAACCGCTCTCGTAGTTGGGCGACTTCTGTATCTCTTCGTAAGCGACTTCGACAACGACCTCCGGCTTTACGTCGACCACTTTTCCAGTGTCGCTGGTGATGAGCGGCTTGAGCTTCTCCGTCATCTCCTTGAACTGGGAGTCGGTGAGGCCGGTCGCCATCTTGCCGATGGGCTTGAGGCCGTCCGGTGTCTGGACGCCGAGTATGAAGCTGCCCAGCCAGCTTGTTCGCCTCCCTTCCCCCCACTCCGCACCTATGACTGCCAAGTCGAGAGTCTCCATGGTCGGCTTCAGCTTCAGCATGTGGCCGACGCGGGAGCCGGGCTTGTAGGGCGAGTCCAGGTTCTTGACCATCACTCCCTCCAGTCCCTTGGCGACTGCGTCGAGGTAGAACTTCTTTCCCTCCTCCGGGTCGGAGGTTACCAGCTGCTCCGCAACCTTCATCCTCTCCGCCGGCTCAACCACGTCCTCCAAAATCTTCCTCCTCTCCCTGAAAGGCTTCTTCAGCAGGTTCTCTCCGTTTCTGTAGATTATGTCGAAGAGGAATGTCGTGACGGGGATCTTCTCTGCCATCTCTTCTATCTTGTACTTCCTTCTTATCCTGCGGGAGACTTTCTGGAAAGGCAGAAAGCTGCCGTCCTTCAGGCCGACCGCCTCCCCTTCCAGGATGACTTTCTTCTCCTTCACGGCCTTCTGCGCCGCCTCCACGATGTCTGGGAACTGGTCTGTCACGTCCTCCAGCCTCCTGGTGAAGACCGTTATTGTTTTACTCACGTGGATCTGCACCCGGAAGCCGTCGAACTTCTCTTCTATGGCCGCCTTTCCGCCCACCTTTTCGAGCGCCTCCTCCATGCTCTCCGACTTGTAGGCGAGCATCACCTTTATTGGCCTTCCCAGCTCCATCCCCAGCTCTCCGAGGCCCTTTTCTCCTTTCTCCTTAACCACCTTGGCCACGAGGGCATAGTCGTTGACGAGGGCGTAGGCCTTCTCGACCGCCTTCTCTTTTACTTCGAACGCGGAGGCGATTGCCTTCCTGGTGACGCCCTCGCCCACGCCTATCCTCAGCTCCTCCGTAACAGTCCTGGAGATGTACTTCGCTTCCAGGGGGGAGGCGGAGGAGAGCAGTTCTGACACTAGCGCTGTCTTCTTGTCCACGCTTCCCTCGCCGCCGACGTCTGCCAGCTTCCGCAGGTTCTGGAACACGTCGCTGACCGTCAGCTTTTTTGATGTGAGGGTCGCTTGGTTTTTCTTTGCGAGGAGGCTCTCTGCCGCCGCACCGACGTCACCCTCGTTCTTTATCTCTTCCAGCACCGCTCTCTTGTTCCTGCCCGTCACTCTCGAGAGGGAGGCGATTATCAGCTGCTTCCCGAAGTCGAGCTTCTTCTGCGACCAGTTGGGGAAGACCCTGCCGTTGATCAGCAGCGCCACCATCTCAATCTCGTCCTGGGACGCTTTTCTGAAGAGGCCGGAGAGTATCTCCGTCTTCTGGAGGGTGCTCGACTCCTCTTCCAGCTCGTTGTAGGTCTCTGCAAGTTCTTGGTATCTCATATAGCCATCACGCTCACGAAGGCGAGGGCCAGGACGACCAGAACGGTGCCCGGGAGGGTCGCCTTGCTGAGTGAGATGAATGCGCGGGTCGCGGACAGTATCTTCTCTGGCTTGCCTGCCCCCAGGAAGTTCATGCCTGAAACGACGGCCAGATCGGTCCCCACCTCCGCCCTCTCGAGGTCCTCAACCGCCTTGGCGGTCGCCTTCCTGCAGGCGGAGACGACATCGCTGGGCGGGATCTGCGCTCCTACTGGGTTCAAGTCGCTCATCAGCGAGTTCACGCTGTGGTTGTCGGTGGTGGCGACCACGACCTCGTCGACCATCTCGTTCAGGCCAAGCTCTATCTCTTCTCTCAGGCCTTCGATGAGGTTGTTGCCGTCGATGAGCACGTATGCAGTTTTCTGCCCTTCGACCTCCAGGACGGCGGACTGGACGCCAAGACGGCCAATTCCCCTCTCCGGCGTCCCGAGCTTCTTGTTGCCGACCCCTATCTTCATGTTTCCCGTCTTTGGCTCTTTTTTCATCTGCTCGATCAGCTGGAATATCTCGAAGGCAGTCTCGTCGCCGTAGTCGATGGAGCCCTCCATGTAGGCCCCTCCCCCTGCCAGCTCCGAGGCCCAGAAGCCGTCAAGCAGCGCCCTCTCCAGCCGGTTGTGGCCGTCGATCAGTATGGGCTTCCCTTCCATCATCGCCACTGCGCCGCCCACGCTGGCATGGATGTCCTCGCTGGTCCCCATGTACTTGTAGGCGACGTGCAGCGGCCTGCCGCCGAGGAGCTGGCGGGTCACCACGACCTCCTTTCCGACGCTCTTCTCCAGCCTGGAGGCCTGCGGGGAGAACTTGAGCGAGTCGATCCCCCTGCGCAGGGCGTCGAAGAGCTTCGGGAACTCTTTTCTGCTGACAGGGTTCAGTTCGTGGCTGCTGGGGCCGTGGAAGCAGAAGACCTCCATCTTTTTGAACTCGTCCTGCAGTCGGGAGGGCAGGTCTGAGCCGCCGATGTTGGCGAAGGGCCCTGGATGGACACCCGGGACAACCCAGAGGACGTTTTTGCCGTCTCTCTTGAAGAGGACGATTCCCGCCAGCGTCTTCGCCTTCTTCCCGATCTTCCCCAAAGCCTCCTCTATCTCTCTCCTCTCGCCCGATAGGAAGCTGATGAAAGTGTTTATCACCTCCATACCGCCCAGCCCGAGTTCGTTCCTGAAGGTCTGGTCGATGGCGAAGAAGACGATGCCCATGTCGAAGAGAACCACGCTGTAGAGGAGGGCTGCCTGGAAGACGAAGACTGTGAACTGCGGCATGGGGAAGAGGTCGTTCGTTGAGACGAAGGCCGCCAGCAGGATGGGGAGGGTGAGCGGGGAGGAGAGCGTGAAGCTCGTGGTGAAGTTTTCGGTGAGGAAGATGAAGCCGACGAAGGATGCTGCGAAAGCGGCGGCGCCAGAGAGGGTGAGGATGTCGTCCGCGGCCAGCGGCGTGAACTTGGCGAGGCCGTAGCCGATGAGCATCGTGCCAGAGAAGAACCAGAAGGCCACAGCAGCGTTGAAGACTATGTCTCCCCTCTCCACCCTATTCGGGGCCGGCATTTTCCTGTTTGCCAGGAGGGAGAGCAGTATCCCCAGCAGATAAGGCCCCCCAATGACCAGGAAGCCTGTCCTGGCGCCTGTGGAGAGGATGAAGGAGAGCGCGGCCTCGTGCCTGTACTGCAGTGCGGTCAGGACGCCGAGCGCCATGCTGGCCAACACTATCCCGGGGACGTTCCTGGGGAGGGAGTGGGCCTCCCTCATCGATTTGTAGAGCCATGTCCCCAATTTCAGGAGGAGCCTGTCGGAGGCAGGCAGATTGGTCCAGACGCTGCTCTTCTCCCCCATTTGCTCAACGCTTATAATTTGGTCTTTGTATTAAATGGGTATGGATGCTCTTGAGGCCATAAGATCACGAATTTCTGTCAGAAAGTTCGACCCCACTCCCCTCTCCCGGCAGGAGCTCTACAAGATCCTCGACGCGGCAAGGTGGGCGCCTTCTGCTGGCAATCTCCAGTGCTGGGAGTTCATACTTGTCGAGGAAGAGGAGCGGAAGGCCCTGGTGGCAGAGGCCTGCCTCAACCAGGGATGGATTGCGGGCGCCCCCACCGTGGTGGTTGTCTGCGCCGACACCGAGAGGAGCGCCCTTCGCTATGGCGAGAGGGGGAAGTATTTCTACTCGCTGCTTGAGACATCGGCGGCGGTGGAGAACATGCTGGTCGCCGCAACTTCCCAGGGGATAGGCTCCTGCTTCGCGGCCGGGTTCGACGAGGCGGAGCTGGCGCGCATCCTCGACCTCCCTGCCGCTGTGACCCCCATAGCGGTGGTGCCACTCGGCTATCCTGCAGAGGACGGGGAGCACGAGCACCCCGAGAGGGCGGATTTGAGCAACAGCGTCCACTTCGAGGAGTACGGCAACTACAACCCGAAGGAGATCCCGGACGCGTTCAGGGCTCCCGCAAAGAAGCCCGTCAAGAAGGGGAAGAGAAAGGGCCTCCTCGGCATCTTCGCCTAGTCGAGAAGTTCGTTGATGGAGACCGGCTTTATTCTCTCTTTTTCGCGCAGTGCCGTGAGCAGCGCCTCCGCCGCCTTTTCGTTCACCAGGCAGGGGACGCTGTGCTCGACTGCGGCCCGCCTCAATTTCTTCCCGTCTCTCGTGGTGGCGACGACCAGCTGGATCTTCCCCTCCCTTATCCTCTTCTCACTCCCTTCCACCGCTTTTTCAGTCGACCAGCCGTCCCTTTCCAGCATCGCTCTCAGTCTGCCGCCGCTCTTGACGCTGAGCAGGGCGTTTCCCTTCAGCAGTTCGAAGTCGGCGCCGAGGAGCGCCTTGTAGAGGGCGGCCGGGTAGGTCCTGGCGATCCCCATGCTCTCGCCCGTCGACTTCATCTCAGGACCGAGCGTGAAGTCTGCACCTTGAAGCTTCTGGAAGGGAAAGACGACGCTCTTAACTGCGACCGCCTTCGGCTCCACCAATCCGCTTCTCTCAAGCGGCACTCCCGTCATCGCCCGGGTTGCCAGCTTGGCTAGCGGCACCCCTGTCGCCTTGCTGAGAAAGGGGATCGTCCTTGACGCGCGCGGGTTGGCCTCTATGACATAGACGTCGCCCTCGGAGGCGATGAACTGTATGTTGACCAGTCCGACTATTCCGAGCGCCTCGGCGATGCGCTCCGTGTAGTCGACTATGGCCTCTTTCTCCTTATGGAGCGACTGGTGGGGCGTCACGCAGGAAGCGTCGCCGGAGTGGACGCCTGACGGCTCTATGTGCTCCATTATCCCTCCTATCAGCGTCTTTTCACCGTCCCTCACCGCGTCGGTCTCGCACTCGATACCCTCCACGAAGCGGTCCATGAGAAGCGGTCGCTCCGCAGTTACTTTGACTGCCTTTTTCACGTACCGCTCGAACTCCTTCCCGCTTTTCACCACGCGCATCCCCCTCCCGCCGATCACGTAGCTCGGCCTGAGGAGGAGGGGATAGCCCAGTTTCTCCGCCTTTCGCCTCGCCTCGTCCACGCCATGAGCGACGTCGCCTTCCGGCTGGGGTATGCCGAGTTTTGAGAGAAGGCGGGAGAACTTTTTCCTGTCCTCTGCCAGGTCTATGGATGAGAGGCTCGTCCCCAGGACTTCGCCTTTCAGCTTGTGGGCGATGTTGATGGAGGTCTGTCCGCCGAACTGGACTACTGTCCCGAGGGGGTCTTCTGCCTCGATGACGGCGTTGACGTGCTCGGGGGTGAGGGGCTCGAAGTAGAGCCTGTCGGAGGTGTCGAAGTCGGTCGAGACGGTCTCCGGGTTGTTGTTGACCATCACCGCCTCGAAGCCGAGCCGCCTCAGCTCGAGAGCGGCGTGGACGCAGCAGTAGTCGAACTCGACTCCCTGGGCGATCCTGATCGGCCCGCCGCCGAGGACTATAACCTTTCTCTTCTTGCTCTTCCTCAAGTCGCTCTTGCTCCCCGCAGTCGAGTAGTAGTAGGGCGTCTTTGCGACGAACTCTCCTGCGCAGGTGTCGACCATCTTGAACTTGTCTCCCCCTTCTTTCTCCATCCCCTTTACCTTCTCAAGGAACCAGGGGTTGACATTGGTCAGCTCAGCCACCCTCTCCACGCTCATCTTTTTCAGCGCCTCCCTGATGGCGAAGAGCCTCATGTGGGTGGGGTTCTCGAGAGTTTTCTCCAGGTCGCCCTCGAAGCAAGAGTCGATGCTCCCGAAGCCGAGGTCGAGGGAGCGGATCGCCTTGTGGAGCGCCCCCTCGAAAGAGCGGGAGATGGCCATCACCTCGCCGGTCGACTTCATCTGCGTCCCTATTGCAGTCTCGGCGTCGTCAACCTTGTCGAACGGCCACCTCGGTATCTTGACCACCACGTAGTCGAGGGCGGGCTCGTAGAAGGCGCTGGTTTCCGTGATGGGGTTCTTTATCTGGTCAAGGCTCTTGCCCATCGCTATCTTGGCCGATATCCTTGCTATGGGGTAGCCGGTCGCCTTGGAGGCGAGGGCCGACGAGCGGGAGAGGCGCGTGTTGACCTCTATCACCCTGTACTCTCCCGTCTCCTCGTTCAGGGCGAACTGGATGTTGCACCCTCCCTCTATCCCGAGAGATCTGATTATCCTGATGGCCGCGGCCCGGAGCATCTGGTGATCCTTGTCTGAGAGGGTCTGGGCTGGCGCCACCACTATGCTCTCGCCAGTGTGGACGCCGCACGGGTCGAGGTTCTCCATGGTGCAGACGACTATGCAGTTGTCTTTGCCGTCCCTCACAACCTCGTACTCGAACTCGCCCCAGCCGTAGACGCTCTCCTCGACGAGGACCTGGTGTATCCGCGAGAAGGCGAGGCCCCTCTCCACTATTTTCTCCAGCTTTTTTTCGTTCGCAGCGATGCCCCCGCCGCTCCCGCCAAGGGTGAAGGCAGGCCTGATGATGACGGGGTAGCCTATCCTCTCTGCCGCCTTCTTTGCCTCCTCCATCGTCTCTGCAGGCTCGCCGCGGAGGATCGGCTCGCCTATCTGTCTCATCAGCTGGTTGAAAGAGCTCCTGTTGCCGCCCTTGACCATGGAGCGGATGGGCGTCCCCATCACTTCGATGCCGAGCTCGTCCAGGACGCCGCGCTCGTGGAGCTCCATCGCCAGGTTGAGGGCTGTCTGGCCGCCCATGCTGGCAATTATGCCGTCCGGCTTCTCTATGCGCAGTATGTCGGCCACGTTGCGCGGCGTTAGCGGCTCTATGTAGACTCTGTCAGCGACGTCTGTGTCGGTCTGTATGGTGGCAGGGTTCGAGTTGACGATGACTGTCTCTATGCCCTCTTCCCTCAGCGCAAGCGAGGCCTGGGAGCCGGAGTAGTCGAACTCGGCGGCTTGCCCTATCCTGATGGGGCCGGAGCCGAGGATGACCACTTTCATCTCCTCACCACCTCCAGAAAGCTGTCGAAGAGATGCCTGGTGTCGTGCGGCCCCGGTGACGCCTCAGGGTGGAACTGGACGCTGAAGACCGGCTTCTGCAGGTGGGCGAGGCCCTCAACGCTCCCGTCGTTTAGGTTGAAGTGGGTCGGCCTGACCTCCCTCCCCAGCTGCATCCTCACAGCGTAGCCATGGTTCTGGCTGGTCATGAAGCAGCGCCCGTCGACGTCGCGGACTGGCTGGTTGGAGCCCCTGTGGCCGAACTTCAGCTTGTAGGTGCTGCCGCCGAAGGCCATTCCCAGGAGCTGGTGGCCGAGGCAGATGCCGAAAGTCGGGACCTGCGACGAGACCTCTTCCACGCAGTCGACTATCTTCCTCAGGACTGACGGGTCGCCCGGCCCGTTGGAGACGACAAAGCCTTCCAGGTCGTGGCTCAGGATTTTTTCAGCCTGCGTGTAGGCCGGGAACCTGACCACCTCGCACCCCCTTTCGACCAGAGCCCTCACTATGCTCTCCTTGACTCCGCAGTCGAGAAGGCCAACCCTTGTCCCCTCCCCCTTCTCTCTCACCTTCCCACAGCTCACCTCCCCGACGAAGTCGACACCTTCATAGTCGACCCCATTTGCCTTCTTCACTGCCTCTTCCAGCTCCACGCTCTCATCGACGATGACGCCTTTCATCACACCCCTCTCCCTGATCTTGATCGTGAGCGCGCGGGTGTCAACACCCTCAAGGCAGGGGACTTCCAACCTCTGGAGGAACTCTGCGAGCGTATCCTTGCTGTTCCTGTGTGACGGCCTCCTGCACGCCTCCCCGACCACGAACCCCCTCACCTGCACGCTGCCGCTCTCGAAGCTCCCCTCGTGGATGCCGTAGTTCCCGACCAGCGGGAAGGTCATGGCAAGTATCTGGCCCCTGTAGCTCGGGTCGGTCAGCGCCTCCTGGTAGCCCGTCATGCTGGTGTTGAAGACCACTTCGCCCTCGCAGCTCCCGCTGGAGACGAAGAGGCCGTCGAAAAATGTCCCGTCCTCAAGTACAAGCCTCCCTTTCATCTTATCACCGGGGAGGCCTCTGTGAACCCTGCCGTGGCCCATCGCCCGGTTTAAAATAGGTTTCCCTTTGGTAAATGCATATATGTGGCCTGACTTCTTCCTCGGGAGGGTTTAAGTGGACATCATTTCGATGCGGGACCTGACGAAGAACGACATTCTTGGCTTTCTCGACCTAGCCGCCAAGCTTGAGGGCTACAGGGGCGACGACCTCGATGGCAAGATACTTGCCACACTCTTTTTCGAGCCGTCCACCCGGACGCGGCTCAGTTTCCAGAGCGCCATGGCAAGGCTGGGCGGCGAGGTGCTCAGCGTGACCGACGCGAAGAAGACGTCACAGGCCAAGGGCGAGAGCCTCTCCGACACTATCAGCGTGGTCGAGCGCTATGCAGACGCCATAGTGATGCGCCATCCGCTTGAGGGCGCCGCGAGGCTGGCCAGCGAAGTGGCGTCGATACCAGTCATAAACGCGGGCGACGGTGCCAACCAGCACCCCACGCAGACTCTCCTCGACCTCTACACAATCAAGCAGGAGAAGGGGAGGTTCGACCTGAACGTCGCCCTGGTCGGTGACTTGAAGTATGCGAGAGTGATGAAGTCGCTGGCCCTCGCCCTCTCCCTCTTCGGCGCAGACCTCCGCCTCATCTCCCCGTCCCCGCTCCGGATGGACGGCGCCCTGAAGGAGGAGATAGAGAGAAACGGCTCCCCCATCGAGGAGAGAGAAAAGATAGACCTCGACGGGATGGACGTCGTCTACATCTGCAGGATACAGAAGGAGAGGTTCCCCGACGAGGAGGCCTACCACAAGGTGAGCAGGTCCTACAAGCTCCTGCCCTCCCATCTGGAAAAAGCCAACCACGATGCCATACTGCTCCACCCGCTGCCCCGCGTCGGCGAGATGGACCTCTCCATCGACGACATGGCGCAGGCAAAGTACTTCGACCAGGCGGAGCGCGGCGTCACCCTCAGGATGGCACTTCTCAGGGAGGTGATGGGATGAAGGGGAAGCTGAAGGTCAGCAGGCTGGAGGAGGGGACTGTCATCGACCACCTCGCCGCTTCCAGCGCCCTGAAGGTCTTGGAGATGCTCTCCCTTCCCCCCTCCGCGACAGTCCTGGTTGCCATCAACGTCTCCAGCGGGAAGATGGGCAGGAAGGACATAGTCAAGGTCGAGGGAAAGTTCCTGACGCCTTCGGAGCTCGACAAGGTGGCATTGCTCGCGCCCGGGGCGACGATAAACCTGGTGAAGGCTGGAGACGTGGTGGAGAAGCGGTCGGTGACTGTCCCGGAGAAGGTGGTCGGCGTGCTGGAGTGCCCCAACCCGGCCTGCGTGACCAATCACGAGCCTGTCAAGAGCGTCTTCTCTCTGGAGGGGGGAGAGTTCATGTGCGCCTACTGCGAGAGGTCATACCCCCTCGACTTGCTTGAGCTGAAGTAGCGGCCGCCTCACTGGGAAGGCGGCGTCCACTGATTGCCTGTCGTCCCCGGCGAGCTTCCTGTCTCTTCTCCTTTAAACCCCCCGCTGGTGGTGGTGTCTCCTTCTCCCCCACCGGCTTGAGTCTCCTTTTCCAGCCTGTTCCCCACAGGTATGATCTCTTCCGCCATCAGTATCCCGTTCTCCACTCTCCCCTTCACCATGCAGGACATGTCTGAGAGACCCCCTTCTGAGTAGACCTTTATGGAGCCTGAGTCATCTGTCAGGTTGCCGTTGTGCTCGTCGACCGCCTTCAGGTAGCCAGTCAGGTAGACGATTGGGTACTCGTCCGGGCTCTCGAGGACTTTGGCCACGTTGACACCTTCATCTTTCTTCGTCTTGTAGAGGTAGTAGCCGCCCCCTGCCAGGGCGAGGAGCAGGAGGACTACCGCCGCAATGACGACGGGAGAGATGCCCCCTCCCGCCCCCTCCACGTCGACTTCCTCTTCCACCTCCTCGCAGCGGTGGGTGGAGGTGTTGCACTCCTCCCCTTCCGGACAGCCGCAGTCCTCGCAGCAGACGTCCTCTTCGCAGAGGCCGTCCCCGCACCTTGGCACTCTCTTGGCGACTGCGGTTGTGGTGATCATGTTCAGGCTCCCCTGGTCCAGGTCCTCCAAGAACTGGTACCTGAATGTCTTGCCTATTGTGTCGAGCTGATAGGCGAAGACTGGGTCGTCTTCGAAAACTATGGGCTGGTCAAAGAACCTCAAGCTGTCGGCGTCCCCTGCCAGGTCCTTTGGCACAGTGACGACTAGGAGGGCGTTCTCTTTCGAGCTTCTCAGCTTTGCGCTTATGGTGATGGTTGTGTAGTAGTTTGTCTGGCCTCCCACCTCCCACTTCACCACTTCGGCCTCCACCTCGAAGATCACCTCCTCGTTGATGGCCTCCATGTCGGTCTCGTTGGTGTAGTTCTTCGCCAGCTCCAAGGCGACGTCGCTCGTGGTCAGCATCCTTGGCTCGTAGCTGTCCACGACGCTTGCGGTCCCTATCGAGCTGTCCAGGCTCGAGATCAGCGTCTCAGCGTCGCTTAACTGTCCTGCCGCTATCATGCTCTCTATCTCCTCGATCACCTCCTGCTCGATCTCAAGCGGGATCCCGAGGTCCCTTATCTCCTCAATCTTGTCCTTGAGTTCCTGGAAGTCGGTCTCTGCCTGGCTGACCTCCTCTGTCTCGTTGCCCTCTTCCTCTTCCCCCTCCTCCTCTTCCTCATCGTCGTCGCCCCCTCCGCCTATGAACCCCCCGCCGCCGTTCAGGTCGGGCTCAACGTCGACGGCGACATCGACCTCCCTGTCGCAGGCCTTCAAGGTAACAGTCCCTTCGAACCCCTCGTCGTCGGTCGGGACGTAGATCTCTATGGTCCTCGACTGGCCGGGTGTGAGGGTTATCTCGTCCTCGAGGTCGGTATACATCTCTTCCTCGTCCTCGTCGATCTCTACCTCAAGGGTGGTGGCGACGTTGCCTATGTTCTGGACAGACCTCCTGCTGGTCCCGCCCACCGTTATGTCCTCGTTGTTGAAAGAGCAGTCCAAGATTGTGGGAATGTCAAAGGTCGCGGAAGAGTTGATTGTCTCGCCGCTGCGGGAGAGGGCCGTGTAGCTCGTCCCGCTGGTCAGGGAGGCGTAGACAGAGTAGGTGCCGGGCGGGTTGGTCCTGTTTATCTTTGTCCTGCTGATGTCGGCGTAGTCCCCGCTGGTCAGGTCGATGGCCCCGTCCCACGTGACAGGGTATTTTGTGTTGTTGATGACGAGTTCGCCGTCGTCGTCGAAGATCTCGAAGCGGTAGGTCGCAGTCGCAGTCGCACCTGTGTTGTTGAAGAATCCCTTCTCTATCTCCACCCAGTCGCCTATCTCAGCCTCGTCCTGGTCCAGCTCTATGGGAACCACCGGCGTGTCGAGCAGTGTCACCGTGGTCGTGTCTGAGAATGGAGTGTCGAAGTAGAAGGTCCGGGTCATATTGTAGCGGAGTGTGTAGACTCCTGCAGGGTCCGAGATATCGAACTCGTAGTTGGATGAGAATGTGGTGTTTTCGTAGGGCATTAGGGTATCTGAGTCTGACCTGTCGGTCCTGAGCCCGACGATCTCTGTATCCAACCAGAACGAGAAACCGTAGTAGCTCTGCAGCACGACCGACAGGTTGAGCGGGTAGGCGACCTCCGCCTTGACAGGAGTGGCCCACTTCACGTCGCTCACGTTCAGCTTTTTCGTCTCGAACTCCAGGTTGTAGGTGAGCTCCGAATTTGCAGGCATCGTCGCGTTCTCAGTCCAGTTGAGCCAGCTCGGCCAGGAGAACTCGAAGGGGACAGCGTCGCCGTTGTAGGTCAGGTCGTAAGGTGTGGTGTTGTAGGTCGGCGCCTCGAAGCTGACAGAGACGTTGTCTATCTCCTTGCTTGCCCTGTTCTCCAGTGTCAGCTCTTCAACCCAGCTCACGTGAGTCTCGTTTTCGCTTGAGAAAACAGTGTCGGTCTCCTCCGTGAGAGCCGGCGCGGGCAGGTCGTAGGTGACGTTGAACTTCCGCGAAGAGCCGGCGCCGAGGAAGAAGACCTCCTTCGCGAAGTCCCCCGTTGTGCTCGACGAGTTGTCGCAGTCGTCGCAGACGGTCCAGTTGACCCCCCTTATGTTGGTCGCGTCGTGCGGGACAGGAAAGATGGCCTGTATCGTCCCGCCGATGATCAGGTCGTTGACCACTGTGACGTTCTGCGTCCACTTGATGGGCTCGCCCTCCACTATCTCAGCGTTTCTCCTGTCGGTTCCGTTAACGTTCCTGAGGGAGGTGGTGTTGTAGTCTATGAAATAGTCTCTCTTCTCGCCCGCAGAGAGCGTCCCCACGTCGAACCAGACAGTGTCGTTGGTGGAGTTCTCAATCTTGTCGTACGCAAGTGGCGTCCCGTCCAGCGTGACCTCCTCAACGCTCGAGTTGGCGTCGATCTCGACACTCACGAAGCCGAACTCTGCAGGAGACGCCTTTGAGTTGTTGAGGGAGAGCGTGTGGCGGACGTTGATGGTGCTGGGCTGGGGGAAAGGCGGGTTGGAGTAGCCGCGGAACTCTATCTCTTCGCCTCTCGAGAAGTCGTCAGTGTCTATCTCGTAGGTCCCAGTCCAGACAGGAGTGCTGTTCCAGTTGCCTGCCGCGTCCCTCACTATGAAGGTGGCGTTGACCTCCGTGGAGTTGGGGAGCGACGAGAAGAACTTGATGCAACGGCCGTCCTCCACGTTGAGAGTCTCAGGCGTCTGCGCCGCGCCGTCGAAGTAGGCCGTTATGTTGCAATGCGTCGCACCACTATTGTCGTCGCTGACGTTTGCGTAGAAGACTGGCCTGTCGTTGGCCACCGTTTCGTTGACGGACGGCGAGACGCCTGTCACGTTCGGGTCTGTCCCGTCCACGGCGAGGTCGAGTCCGACAGTCAGGTTGGAGTAGCTGAAGCTGTCGGTCGCGTTGAAAGAGAGAGTGTGGTCGCCGCTGCCTCCAGGTATCTGGCAGGCGAGCGAGTAGTTGCCGTCACCCGCCGAGCTGTCGATCCCTGCGCCGTCGTCCTTGAGCTCCGTCCAGCTCCCGCCGAGGGGAGTCAAGTTGAGTGTGAAGTTGGTGACCAAGCCGATGTCCTCCACTCTCGCGAAGACCTCGATCCAGTCGCCAGGCTTCACGACTGTGTCGTTGACCATGACGTCCAGTACGTCCGGCGCCGACCTGTCGATGGTGAGGTTGACCCGCTGGCTTGAGTTGTAGTGGCCGAAGGTGTCGTTGGCGAAAAAGATGATTGTCTGGTTGCCTTCCTCTGCCTCAGGCACGGTGTAGCGGGCAGAGTGGTTGCCGTCGCCCCCTGCGGCGTCTGGCTGGGAGCCGTCATCAAGAAGGCGGGCAGTGTTGAAGTCAACAATGTGCACGTAGGAGTAGGTTCCCGATGCGTCGTAGTAGGTTATCAGCTCGTCAGTGCCGTCACCGTCACTGTCGATGGTCCCTTCCACGTAAAAACTGCTGATTATCTTGTCTGCAGTTAGGTTGAAGACGACGCTCCTGTTTACGAACGGATCGAAAAACCTTGAGTTGCCATAGTTGTTGCTGTCCGTGTAGACCAGCGTCTCCCTGTTTCCGCCGTAAAAGGAGCCCTTGCTCTGCGTTGAGGTTGTCAGCTCTCCGAACACGATCGGCGTATCAGCAATCTGTGTCTGGTTGTCGTAGAACTTCGAGTCGAAAATAATCTCCTTGCTTCCGTCCCCGTCGCTCTCGATGGCGACCAGGGACAACGAACTGGAGACCAACTCTGACGTGTTGTAGTACTCTTGTGTCTGGTTGTCGAAGATGTGGAGGTAGCTCGTAGTCGCATTCGAGTAGGCGATCTCCCCTGCACCGTCTCCGTCGATGTCGCCGCACACGAACTGCGAGGACTTTATGCTCGTATTCTCCAAGCGCCCTGTGGCGTTTTCGTAGATCATGACCCATTGTCCTGTTTTGTTCCTGAACAGTATCTCATCCGCACCGTCGCCGTTCACGTCGCAGAGATGGAGATACCCTGAGGCGTAATCCGTCACTGAATATGTCGTATTGGTCGAGTTGTCGAGGACGGCAACGTAGTAGCTGCTCATGTCTTCCGTGACGTTCAAATAGACCACCTCGTTCTCGCCGTCGCCGTTCACGTCCCCGACTTGAGGCACAAATCCGAGCCTGCCGGTAGAGTCTGTCCTGCCGTTCGCAAAGTCCCTTATCTCGATGGGAAAGCCAGTGGACCAGCTGCCCTCGGAGACGTTGTTGTAGACAAGTTCGTCCGCACCGTCGCCGTTCACGTCGCCCGATCCAAGCATGGGTGACCCTGTGTAGGTGAGCACGCTCGTGTTTGTCGATGCATGGTCGAAAGGCATCAACGCCTTGACGCCTTTTACATCACCGTCCGAGTTGTTGGCCATTGCATAGAGCTCGATGATTGAACCGTTTGTGACCAGCGTCTGGTTGACAGTGGCGTTGACAGTCGGCCAGGTTAGGTTGACATAGGTGTAGTTCTCTGCGTAGCAGGGCGCGTCTGTCGCGTTGTCCCGGGCGGTCGCGTTCCAGGTCACGTTGCCGTCTTTCCAGGCAGACATGAGGAGGGTTATGTTCAGGTAGTCGCCGGCGGTCGCATTCGGATAGTTTTCCTTGGGCGTGCAGTTGACTTTCTCCCTGTAGCCGTCGCTGTCCGAGTCCCAGACGCCGCACTCCCAGGCAGTCCCGTTCGCCTTCCCGGTCTCGTTCGACCACCATGTCGCCTCGGCGTAGGTGACATTGTAGTGCTCTCTCGGCGAGGTGATGTTCGAAAGTTCTGTCATGTTCCAGGACTCCGGCCCCTCGTTCCAGAGGGTGAAGTTGTAGTAGCGGGGGAGGGCAGACCCCACGTAGGCCGTCTCGTTGACAGTGAGATTTGCCGCGGCCGAGGCCAAGCCTAGCAGAAAGAGCAGGACCAGACCTTGCTTCAACACACGGAAGCAACTACAGACCATTATTAAAGCTTTAAAGGGGCAGAGGGAGTTCGGGCGGGTGAGAGTCGAGGTCAAAGTCAGAACCAGCGCCCAAAAGGAGAGGATTGAGCTTGAGGACGGCCGCCTCGTCGTCTCCCTCAAGGAGCCAGCCAGGAAGGGAAAGGCCAATCTTGCCCTCGTGAAGCTCCTCGCCGGCAGGGCGGGCTGCTCTTCTGCAGAGGTGGCCTTTGTCAGCGGCCTCTCCTCGCGGAGGAAAGTACTTGAGTTTCCAGACTGCGAGATAGAGAAGCTGCTCGGATGACTTTTGGCACGTTCGTGGCAAACCTCCCGCAATACTTATAAATGGCCTTTCTCTCCTCTCTGCAGAACTCACATCATCAGTTCGCATTCACTGTACATGGGAAGCGCCGGTTAACATTGATGTCTAGGCGCGGTTGCAGGGCAGCTCGGCTGATTTTGCAGAGTTCTGAAGAAGGTGAAGAAGAATGGGAAAGATAAGTCCAATCGCAGCAAAATACACTGTTAAGGCTAAACTGAAGGCCGAAGGGGTCGTCGAGAAGCCTGACGTGGTAGGAGCAGTTTTCGGCCAGACGGAGGGCCTCCTCGGAAGCGACCTGGAGCTGAGGGAGCTCCAGAAGAGCGGCCGCATAGGGAGGATCGAAGTCTCTGTCTCGAGCAAGGGGGGGAAGACCACGGGGACGATAGAGATACCTTCCTCAATGGACAAGGCCGAGACCGCGATAATAGGGGCGGCGATAGAGACCATCGACAGGATAGGTCCCTGCGACGCCAAGCTGAAGGTCGTCTCCATCGACGACGTTCGCTCAAGCAAGAGAAAGTTCGTGAGTTCGAGGGCCAAGGAGCTTCTCAAGAAGATGATGGAGGGCTCAATGCAGGAGTCTGAGGAGCTGACAGAGGCAGTGAAGGACTCAGTCAGGGTGAGCGAGCTCGTCGAATACGGCAAGAACAAAGTCCCTGCCGGGCCGGCCATCGACTCGAACGAGGACTTGATTGTGGTGGAAGGAAGGGCGGACGTCCTCAACCTGCTGAAGCACGGCTTCAAGAACGTTGTCGCCATCGGCGGGACAAAGGTCCCGGACACGGTCAAGGAGCTGACAAAGCACCACACCGTCACCCTCTTCATCGACGGGGACAGGGGAGGAGAGCTGATACTGAAGGAGATGCTCCAGGTCGCCGAAGTCGACTTCCTCGCCAAGGCGACGCCTGGCAGGGAGGTCGAGGAGATCTCCGAGAAGGAGATCCACAAGGCGCTCCGCTCCAAGGAGCCGATAACACAGGCCATGCTCGAGGACGCTGGCGTGGGCGGCAAGAAGTCAAGGGACAGGAAGTCGAAGAAGTCCTCCAGCTACGACTGGAAAAAGGACGCCAAGTCGCTCGGAGAAGAGACCCGCAAGAAGCTGAAGGAGATAGCTGACGACCTCATCGGGACGAGGGGCGCTTTCCTGCTGGACGAGAAGAACGAGATACTGGGCAAGGTCCCCGTGGCAGAGCTCCGAAAGACCCTGAACAAGATCGAAGGCGTCAAGGCCATAGTGATGGACGGCAAGATAACGAGGAGTTTGGCCAAGATGGCGAGGGACAGCAAAGTCGAGACTGTCGTCGGCTCCAAGAGGGCAGGCCTGAGCAGCCCGCCGAGAGGGCTCATCATACTGACCGGCGAAGAGCTGGGCTGAATTCAGCGGATGTAGCTGGAGTCGACCACTTCCTCGGACTTCTCCTCTTTTTTCTTGGGAGAGAAGTGGGGGAACTTGATGGGCGGCGGGAGCTGCATGTCGTCTGTCATGAGGACGCAGAGCCTGATGCACTTCCTGGTTATGGCGTTGAGGGCCATGAACTTCGCGTCCTCCTTCAGCGAAGTCTCCGTCCCCTTTGTTTGGACAAGGTCTTCGATCTTTTCGTCTGTCAGGAAGGCCTCGCCCTCCACCCTGAAGTCCCCTATCCTCGGGTTGTAGCTGCTGGTGAAGACGAAGTCGACGGCAACGACCTCCTGGCCCTCGTGCTTCATCCTTGAGACCTTCCTGAGGTGCGTCGAGGAGGAGACTTTCACCTTCTTCGGCCTCCCGTGGGCGTGTATCCTGTCCGCCGCAATCCTTGCAAAGTAGATGGCATCGACTTCCATGTCCACACCCCTCAGCCTGCCTATTTAACTGCTCTCCACTCACCCATACCCAAATATATTCTTGGCCACTTTCTTTCCCATGCGACTGCCGCGCGCCACACTCCTCCTTCTCTTCGTCAACCTGCTCGTCTTCAGGCTCGCGGCCGGCTCCTTCTTTGCTTCACCTCTCGTCTCAGAGATCTCCCGCTTCGGCCTCTCGCCCGCCAACCCGCTCTCTGTCTTCACCTACCAGTTCCTCCACCTCTGGCCAGCCCATCTCGCCACCAATCTCTTTCTCCTACTCGTCTTCGGCTCCATAGTGGAGGGGGCGGTCGGCGGACACAAGACGCTGGCCCTCTACCTCTGTGGCGGCGTCACCGGCGGCGTCGTCCATCTTTTCTTGGAGGGCGGGACGGTGGTCTCGGGCGCCAGCGCCAGCGTCTGGAGCGTGGTCGGGGCGGCCCTTGTTCTCCGCCCGATTCTCTCCTTCACTTCGTTCGCCGCTTCCCTGCTGCTCGTCCCTTTCGCTCTCCACCCGTCAGTGCAGTGGGCGAGAAGAAGCTGGGAGGAGGCGAGAGGCGAAGAGCTGGGAGCAGTGGTCTCCAGGGAGGAAGAGGCGAGAGGCGAGTTTTTCAGGACTGCGCAGGAGGTCGCGGAGCTGATGGAGAACAGGTCCTCGGCCGAGAGCGAAGCTGCGGCGAGGGAGGACGAGCTGGAGAGGCTGGAGGAGATGAAAAAGGCCGGAGAGCTCTCGCCCGAGGAGTATGAAGATAGGGCAGAGCCCCTCGAGGAGGCTTTGGAGGAGAGAGAGGCGGAGATACGCGAGCTGGAGGCGAGGGTCGAGGAAGAGGAGCGTCAGCTCAACCAGACGGGAGAGCAGCTCTCGCGCCTCTCAAGGCTCTCATCGTCGCTGAGAAGAGAGATGGAGCTCTTCTACTACTCTTCCCAGCTTGAGCAGGAGACGGCCACAGCGGAAGCTCCGCACCTGGCAGGCCTCCTGACAGGCTATCTCATGGTCATTCTCTCGGAGCCGCTCGCCTTCGAGAGATGGAAAAGGTATTTTACGGACTGGTGCGGGAGTGGGCCATGAAAGAGATTGTCGTGGGGCGTGACGAGTCGGATCGCCAGAGGTTCGGCGATACTGGCCTCTCTTACCTGGCCAAGCACTACGTGACCACCGGCGACAAGACCAACCTCGCCAACAAGGTGATGATGGACTTCGCCCGCCCCCACGTCGTCTTCATCTGCGGCAAGCGCGGACAGGGAAAGTCCTACACTCTCGGCGTGATGGCGGAGGAGATGACACTCCTCGAGCCGAAGCTGAGAAAAAGGCTGGCCAGCGTCATCTTTGACACGATGGGCATCTACTGGTCGATGAAGTTCCCCAACGAGAGGGGAGAGCCCCTCCTCAAGGAGTGGGACCTGGAGCCGAGGGCAGTCGACACCAATGTTGTCGTCCCCTTCGGCTTCGTCGACCAATATCGCGAGTGGGGAGTCCCAGTCGACGAGACTTTCGCCCTCAAGGCGAGCGAGCTGACAGCCAGCGACTGGTGCGCCACCTTCGGCATCGACCTCTTTGACAAGATGGGCATTCTCATCGACCGCGTGGTGAAGAAGCTTAAGGAGGGGAGCGGGGACTACTCGTTCGACGACTTTGTCGACGCTGTCGGCCAGGACGAGAGGGCCGACGTCTCCGTGAGGGACGCTGTGGAGAACCGCCTCATGGCTGCGGAGGACTGGGGCCTCTTCCACAGGAAGGGGACGAGCCTGAGCAAGATAATCCAGGCAGGAAAGGTCAACGTCCTCGACATCTCTGTCTACGGCGGCGCCATAGGGGGCTGGTCGACCCGCTCACTCGTGGTCGGCCTCATAGTGAAGCGCGCCTTCGAGGCCAGGATGATGGCACGCAGGATGGAGGAGATGGGGGCGATAAAGACGGCCCAGAGCGAGTTCCAGACTGAGGAGAAGCTCTACAAGGAGGCGGTCGAGAAGATGCCGATGACGTGGTTCTACCTCGACGAGGCGCACGAGATGATGCCGCGCACAGGCTCCACTCCAGCCCTCGCACCGCTGGTCCAGCTGATCCGCGAGGGCCGCCAGCCCGGTCTCACGCTGGTCGCCGCCACGCAGCAGCCGGGAAAGATCCACACCGACATGATGAGCCAGACCGACCTTGTGGTCTCCCACCGCGTTACCTCTGTCCCCGACATGGGAGCGCTCAACAACATCATGGGCACCTACATGAGGTTCAATCTTGAGAACTACCTCGCCTCCCTCCCCAGGGAGAAGGGGGCGGCAATCCTCCTCGACGACAATTCCGAGAAGGTCTATCCCATCAGGATGCGGCCGCGCCTCTCCTGGCACGGCGGCGAGAGCGCGACGCTGCTGAGAAGCCACGAACAGGAGACCGTAGAGGGAGTGGGCTGACTACTCCTCAAGCTTCGGGACCATCTTCTCAACCAGCAGTATGAGGTCGCGGATGTCCGTCTTTGTGGGCATCTCCTTCAGCTCCTCCTCCATAGTGCGGGCCACGTTGGAGATCCTGCGCAGGTCCGCCTCCATCTCCGAGAGCTTCTCCCTGGTCTCGTGGGGCGATGCCTCCTCCAGCCTCTCTATCTTGTCCAGGAGTTTCTCCACGTGCTTTTCGTGGGACTCCACGCCCTTCTCCATCCTCGCCAGGTCGGCGGACGACGTGTTGACTTTGGCATTGACCTTCTCGACGCGGTCGAGAAGTGAGCGTATCTCCCCTCTAATTGAGGCCGCGACCTTTCTCGCCTCCTCCCCGCTGTCCATCGCCTTCATCTCTTCCTTGGTGACCGCCTTCTCGCCGAGCTTCTCGACCCTCTCGATCAGCGAGGCCTGAGCCTCGCCGATTCCCTTTACGCTCTTGGCGATGGTGTTGATCCTGTCGTTCAGTATGTCCCTCGTCTCCCTCAAGACGCCGACCTCCTTCTTCAGCTCGTCGCCCGGAACAGACTCCAATCTCTTCTTCATCTCATGGAGCGGCTCCTGGAGCGCCTTCTCGACCATCTCGCGCTCCCTCTCCTTGCTTCTCTCCATCCTGATCTGGAGTTCGTCAATGACCTCGCCCATCTCCGATGTTTTTTTCTCCAGTCTTGAGAAACGGTCGTCCGCTTCCATCCCTGCCAGGATGCGCTGGTTCTGGTCCACGACCTCCTCCAGGCGGTCGAAGTCCTCCCTTGCCCTGTCCAGGCTCGCGCCCATCCCCTTCATCTTCTCTATCTCGCCCTGGAGGTGCTCTTCTCTCTTGCTCAGCTCCTTCAGCGCGTTCATCACCCTTTCGCTCGATGCGACAGTCTCCTTCCCGCCGACTGTCTTGATCTCGTCCTTGAGGTCTTCAACCCCCCGCCTCAAGTTCCTCTCTGTCTCCTCCAGCTTCTCCGCCAGCCCCTGCTGGGCCGACTCGACCTTCTCTATCCTGGCCATCCCGCCGCCTGCTGCCTTGGCTGCCTCCTCGACGGCCTCCAGCTTCGCCTCCAGCTTCTCCGCCCTCGCCTTCCCCGTCTCCTCGACCTCCCTTATCCTCTCGACAAGGCCCTCCTCCACAGTCTTGCTCAGCTCCAGCTCGCTCTTCAGCTCCTCCCTCTCTGTGGCGCCCCTCCTTATCTCCATCAGCTCCTTGCTGACTGTGTTGCTCAGCTCCGAGAGGTTCTCCACTTTCGTTTCCAGCTGTTCGCACTTGTCGTGGAGCCGCGAGGTAAGCTCCATGTTCTTGCCGAACTTCTCCCCAAGGGAGCCGGCCTTCTGGGAGAGCTCCATCTTCTCACTCTCGAAGGCGAGCGTCGACTTCTCCAGCTTGTTGAGCCTCCTCTCTATTGCGTTGATCGAGCTTATCAGTGTCTCCCTGACATCTGAGAAGAGCCGGATCCGCTCGTTGAGCTGGTCCATCTTCCTCTCGAGCTCCGTGTCGTCGAGCTTCTCCGCGATGGCGGAGAGCTGTGACTCCCTTTTCTTGGTCTGCGCCGAGACCATTTTCACTTCTTTGGAGAGCCTTGCTATGGCGGACTCTATGTCTGACTGCTGGCGCCCCCGCGAGACTATCTCGTCGCTTATCCTCTCCAGCCTCTTCTGGAGCTCCCTGACCTCCTGCCTGGCCTTCTGGTCCTCTCCCGTCTCCGAGAACTCGAGGACCCTCTTCCTTATCACGCCGTAGGCCTTGGAAAGCTCATCCAGCCGCTTGGACTGCGCGGAGAGCCTTCCGTCCAGGGCCTCCAAACTCTTGGCGAGGCCGTCTTTCTCTTTTCTACCCTCTCTCGGGCCGAGCAGATCGTCTATAACGTTAGCCATCTTCCTTGAACTCCACGAAGGTCTTTGTGGGGCAGAGCCCTTCAACTCTCTTCTTTCCCGCGCCCCCTATCGCGACCAGGGCGAAACAGCCCTGGAGACGTGACTGCTCTGAGAGAACAGTTAATATTGCTTCTGCAGAGCGCCCCGTCCTTATGACGTCGTCGACGAAGAGCGTCTTCGTCGAGGAGCTGCAGACCTCTGCAGGCAGGTAGAGGGGACGGGCGGTCCCCTTCTCGTCGAAGATGTTGATCTCTATGTAGTCTTTCACTCCCAGCTTCTTTCTCTCGCGGAGGTAGCCGATCCTCGCCCCGATCTCCTTTGCCAGCAGCGTGGCGACGGGCAGGCCGTCCTCCGTGGTGACTACCAGTTCCACCTTTTCGTAGTCTCCAGCCACCGCTTTTGCAATTGAAGAGAGCAGCTTAACGTCTGTTAGGAGGTCGATGTCGTTGATGAACCTTCCGAACTTCAATATCTTGCTTTTCGCCTCTTCCTTCAACCTTCCCCCATAGAGGGAGATTATCATCCCACTCTTCTCCTGGTTGGGCAGTACCCTGCCCTTAACGTAGCGGTTGAGGACCGTTATGGGGAGGCCGGTCTCGCCGGAGAGCTTCTTGTAGGTCTTCTCCCTCTTCTCCCTCTTCAGGAGCTGGACTGCCCGGAGAGAACGTTTTACCCTTCCCAGCCTTCGCATGCTGGGTTTGACATATTCGTGATTAAAAGAGTTCCCACTGGTCTCGATAAGAATAAAAGAGCTTGTTATGGTAGGGCGGCATGCTCCCTGACAAGCTGGAGGAGGGCGACGAGGTCAGAGTCATCGCACCGTCCAGGTCGCTCTCCATAATCTCTTCCGACGTGAGAAAGCTGGCTGAGAGAAACCTCGAGTCCCTCGGCCTGGAGGTCACATACTCTGAGCACGCCGAGGAGTCGGGCGAGTTCAGATCGCCTTCGCTCTCCTCCCGCCTCTCCGACATACATGCCGCCTTCTCTGACTCGGGCGTGAAGGCGATACTCTCCTCCATTGGTGGCTGGAACGCCAATCAGCTGCTTCCCCATCTCGACTACTCCCTCATAGCCCAGTGCTCCAAGATATTCTGCGGCTACTCTGACATCACCGCCCTCCAGAACGCCATCTATGCAAAGACGGGCATGGTCACTTACTCAGGGCCGCACTTCTCGTCCTTCGGCATGGAGGAAGGCCTTGAGTATACAGTCGAGTATTTCAGGAAGTGCCTCTTCTCGGAGTCGCCATTCGAGATACTGCCTTCGCCCCGATGGAGCGAGGACGAGTGGTTCATCGACCAGGAGGACAGGACTTTCATAGACAACCCAGGCCACTTCATCATAAACGAGGGCCTTGCGAACGGGGAGATAGTCGGGGGAAACCTCGGCACGTTCTCCCTTCTCAAGGGAACAGAGTACATGCCAGATCTCGAGGGCAAAGTCCTCTTCTTCGAGGACTGCCTTGAGTCGCCCACATCATATCTCTGTGACTTCGACCGCGAGCTCACCTCCCTCATGCAGCAGCCCGGATTCGAGGACGTGGAGGCCATAGTGCTGGGCAGGCTACAGTCCGTGAAGGGTCTGACCCGCCAGCGCCTCAAGGAGAAGCTTGTTCTCCTGGTTGAGGCCAAGTCTGAGCTCGACAACATTCCAGTGATCGGGGGCGTCGACTTCGGCCACACCACCCCCCAGATCACTTTCCCAATAGGCGGCACGGTCGAGATAGCGGCAGAAGGAGACGAGACTGAGATAAAAATGATGATGCACTGAGGCATCCTAGCCAGAGCTGATTAGCGCTATCCCCACCACTGTCGCCGCCGCTACCGCCGTCCCCTTCAGGAAGCCGTCCTCCCCGAAGTACTTTCCGCCGACGAAAGAGGCCAGCACGCTCCCAGTCTTCTTCAGCGGTATGATGAGGCTGATGAGGCTCGACGGGGCGACGACAGCCTGGAAGTAGAAGAGGTCCCTCACGAACGAGAAGACGCCCAGAAGGAAGAGCAGGGGCTCCCCCTCGAAGCCGAGCCACAGCTCCTTCACGCCCTCCCTCCAGGCGATGACGACACCGTAGCCGACTGCCATGAAGAGGAACGGATAGAAGATCATGGAGGGGTAACCGACTGCGGCGGTTATCGCCTTGTCGAGTACGGCGAGAAGGCAGCCCATGGTCATGGCTGCGAAGAGGGGGACGAGGGGGCCGGAGTCCGGGAGGTCAGACGGCTTCTTGAGGTGGAGCTCGTCTTTGAGGAGGAGGGAGGCGCCGACCACCAGGCCGACCCCTGCCAGCTGAGGGAGGCCGAGTCTCTCGCCGAGGAAGAGATAGCTGAACAAGAGGAGGATGACAGGCGAGGTGTTGCTGAGCGGCTCGATGAGATGTATCGACAGTTCCCTGAAGGCGCGCAGGTAGAGTATCCAGGACGACGCCATCAGAACCGACTTCAGCATCAGCAAGGCGAATATTTCGAGGGAGGGGATTGGCGGGGGGAAGAGCGTCAGGGAGAGCAGCGAGACGGAGAGTGAGACGGAGAAAGCGAGGTGGAGCGGCATCTCCACCTTCAGCTCGCTTTTTGTGAGGATGTCGTTGAGAGCGACAAAAATGGCGGAGAGCAGCGACAGCACGACCCAGTCCATGTGCTTCTGCCCAGTTCCTCACTAATAACCCTTATATCTGACTGCGGACACACTCTGGCGTGAAGGCCTTCGACCTGGTCCAGCCGTCGATCGACTCGACCGTCTCGTTCTACAGGAAGCTGGACCTTGAAGGCTGGCTGAAGATGGGACTGGTCAACACCCTTTCAGGCAGTGGCGGCGGCGGGAACCCAAGCGTCTCTTCCAGCAGCAGTGGCGGCGGTCCAACTCCGGAGATGCCAGACCCAGCCACTTTCCTCAAGAAGTGGGGCCCGGTCATCTTTGTCCTCGGCCTGGCGGGCGTGGTCCTCGCAGCGATAGGTGCCTCCATAACGTGGCTCTTCACTTTTCTCTTCTACGACATAGTGGACAGCGGCAAGATCAACTTCGATCTCTTCAAGCGGAAGTCCTCTGTCTGGCAGATGGTTCTCTACACTCTCGCCCTTGGGCTTCTCGTTCTCTTTGTTGTCTCTGTCGGCGGCGGAGGACTCTACGCAATCTACTCCCGATCGGAGACTGCTGCCGTCCCCGCTTTCGTGTTGTTGGTGCCGCTCTTCCTCATCCTTTTCTCCCTGATCTTCTTGTTCAACACGCTGGTCACCAACTTTGCGGTGCCAGACGTCTTCTACAGGAAGAAGTCCATCTGGGAGTCCCTGAAGGCCTCCCTCCCCGCAGTCTCTAAGAATCTTGGCGAGTCCTTCTTTTTCCTCTTGGCGAAGCTGGTGCTCGGCGCCGTGGCCAGCTTGATCCTGCTCATCGGGGCACTGTTGCTTTTAGTCCCGCTCGGCCTCATTGCAGCCATGGTGGCCTTGCCCTTTTTCCTTTTCGCCATCTTCGTCTCCGGTCCGGGCGCAGCAGCCGTCGCAATGGTCGCCGCGATTCTTGCCCTGCCCCTCCTCTTTCTCTTCGGCCTGGCAGTCTCGTCGCTCACTTCACCCATAAGCTTCTTCATGAACCACTACACGCTCTCATTCTACAGGAACGTCCTCTCCAAGTCGATGGTGTGAGCCTGGCTAGACCGGCGCACTGGCCTCGACGACCTTGAGCCGGTACTTCGCAGTTGCCTCCGCCCCTCCAGGCATGGGAAGCACGCCTTTCTCCAGGCAGTCGTCGACCTGGGCTCGGTTTCTTCCTATCCTCTCC
Organism: Candidatus Undinarchaeota archaeon; assembly: GCA_964527545.1. Taxonomy (GTDB): domain Archaea; phylum SpSt-1190; class SpSt-1190; order DYHY01; family CAZGQF01; genus CAZGQF01. The sequence goes on from CAZGQF010000002.1 coordinate 72,992, forward strand.
AGGTAGTCGCCGAGGTTCCGAAGGAAAGAGCAGACCCGCTTCTTCGGCTTCAGGAGGCCGAGGAAGATCTCGTCTCCCGGCCCCAGCGCGAAGAGGGCGTCCTTAACGACCTCCCCCTCGTAGATAGTGCCGTGACTGCCGCTCCCCTCGTAGAGGAGATCCCCTTCCAGCATGAACAGTGTCCCGTGCTCTTCTGATATTGTGAAAGGCCAGTTCTCCTTCAGCCCGATTTTCTTGCCCCTTATCTCCATGAAGTCGTTCAGCAGGCTGTAGTTTTGGTTGTTCCTTCCAATGACCTTCTCCCCGGGCTTTATCTCCATCTCCCTGTAGGCGAATGGCGATGTCGGGTCTCGCGGCCTTCCCTTCTGGTCTTCTAGGTAGAAGAGGTCGTTCTGCCTCCTCAAGTCCTCGACCCTGATTGCGATTGCGCCCGGCATCCATATTACTACTCTGAAGTCACTTAAATCTTTTCCGTTCCCTGGCCGGAGCGCTTATAAGAGGGTGGAACCGGCCGACCACATGCTTTCCAAGATACCGTTGGACTTGAAGAAGGCCGAAGGCAACATCGACACGGAGATCCTCCGCGTCGGAATCATAGCGGAGCTCGACGCCATCAACCTCTACGAGCAGATGGCAGCGATGACAGACGACGTCCTCCTGAAGAAGGTCTTCATGGACATCGCAGAAGAGGAGAAGACTCACGTCGGCGAGTTCCAGGCCCTGCTGCTCGAGAAGGACCCTGAGCAGAAGAAAGAGCTCGAAGAGGGCAAGGAAGAAGTCGACGAGATGCGCGAGTGAAGAGTGTCAAGGGGTTCTTCTCTGCTTGACCGGTTGTCTGGCCAGCGTCTCAGTCACTCTTCCCCCAAGATGTCGTAGAGATCTTCTTTCAGGACTATCTTGTTGGTCCTTCCTAGGGGCTTTTTCTCGACTACGCCCTTTCCCTTCAATTTCTTTATTGCGCGGTGGACGCTGACTTTGTTCATACCAGGAAGCTTGGAGAACTCATACTGCTTGGCCTCCCCACCTTTCTCCTTCAGCTTGTCTACTATTTTTCGTTCATCTTGGGAGAGAAGGTCCAGCATCATGTCTGTATTCTTTTTCAGCGATTCGTCTTTCTCGACGACCTGCTCCGACATCAAATAGTATACCAGCGTCCCAACGAGGACGCCCGAGAAAGCTGCGAATGGAATGAACAGTTCGGGCGGCAGTCTTCTCCTGCTTTCCCTTTCGCACTCCAGACATCTCGTCACGTTTGGGGGGGCCGTGAAGTTGAGGCTCCGGTTATCCAGCCTTTCCGCTTGGAACCTCTGGAACATGCTCGTCCTTCTGTCTTCTATGTAGAGGCTGGCCGACAATACAAGGAGGGCGAAAGTTACGAGGACCCCTATGCCCAGCACAGTCCGGCGGTTTTGGTTCATCCTGACAGTCTCTGACGGGCTCGAGAATAAATGTCTTTTCGTGAGTTTCGCATTTTGAAACGTTGCTTAAAAATCGTTTCGGAAAGACCTATCAATCGTTTCTTGTTTAGTAACTTTAGGATCGGGGGGAAAGGTCCACACGGGAATGATGAGATGAAAGGAAAATTCGGCTCGCAAGTTAATGGAAAGGGTTCCGAAAAATGAAACCAATAGTGGTTCTTGATGATGTCTGGAAGACATATAGAATGGGAGAGGTCGATGTCCCCGCAATAAGGGGCGTCAGCCTCGAGATCAAGCAGGGCGACTTCGTGGCTGTCACGGGCCCCTCGGGCAGCGGGAAGTCAACAATGCTAAACATGATAGGCTGTTTGGATGCGCCGACGCGCGGAACAATTCACCTGAAGGGCCAGAGCATAACCACGTTGCCTGAATCGCGCCTCTCGGAGCTGAGGGGAAGGACCATTGGATTCATCTTTCAGCAGTACAACCTGATCCCGTCGGTCGATGCCTACTCAAACGTCATACTGCCGCTTGAGTTCCAAGAGGTCGATGACGACGAGGCAGACAAGAGGGTCAGGGAGGTCATGGAGAGGGTTGGTCTGGGCGGTTTCATGCACCATCTGCCCACGGAACTCTCCGGCGGTCAGCAGCAGAGGGTCGCGATAGCGAGGTGCCTGGTCTCCAGGCCGGAGATGATACTGGCGGACGAGCCGACAGGCTCCCTCGACAGCGTCACCGGTGAGAACATAATCGGCATGCTGAGGGAGTTCTGGGAGGAGGGGAAGACAGTGGTCATCGTGACGCACAACCCAGAGCTTGCAAAGTTCGCTCACACGACTGTCGGACTTCAGGACGGCATGGTAGTCGAGACAAAGGTAAACAAGGAGACAAAGAGATGACAAAAATGAAGAAAAGAAAGATGCTTGAAAGAACGGTTTTGATGACCTTTTTGTTTGGTCTTCTGGTCGGCGGGGCCTCCGCGGAAACGGGCTCCGTCACCCTCAACCTGGTCAACCAAGACCCCGACCCAGCAGTCGCTGGGCGTCTCGTGGAGATAAGGCTCGGCCTGGAGAACAGGGGAAGCGAGACGCTCAATGACCTCAAAGTGAAGCTGGCTCCGGAGTATCCCTTCGAGCTCCTGCCGGGCAGTGACGGCATAGTGAGTGTGGGCTCCCTGAGGCCCTTCCAGAGCGACGAGGAGATCAGCATAGTGAAGGCCAGGCTGAACAGCTTTTCTGGGGCAACTTCCGGCTCTTACGACTTGGACGTCTTCGTCTATGAGAGCGGAAGGGAGAACCAGACCAAGGTAAGGAGGACAGTCAGTCTCGAAATCGAGAGCAGGGAGATGGTAGCGGTGACGGACATAAGCAGGTCTGCGCTACTGCCTGGGGAGAAGGGCGAGCTGTCCTTCACCCTCAAGAACGTGGGGTCCGCATCTCTGCAGGATGTCACATTTTCGTGGACAAGCGAGGACGACGCAATACTCCCCGTCAACTCGCCGAATTCGAGGACCCTCCCAGAAATTGGGGCGGGTGAGAGCGTGGAACTCAAGTACGATGTCATGGCAAGCACGGGCGTGGCCGCGGGGCTGTACAAGCTCAGCATGGAGATAAGCTATGACGATCCCATCACTGATGAGAATGCATCGGAGGAGAGCGTCGCAGGGGTTTACGTGGGGGGAGGGACAGATTTCGAGGTGGCTTTTTCCGGCTCTTCCGACGAGGACTTCACATTTTCCATAGCCAACACAGGCGCAAACCCGTCCTACTCTGTTGCTGTCCACGTCCCTGAACAGGATGGTTGGAGGGCGGCAGGGACGGACACTTCGATAATCGGCAACCTTGAACAGGGCGACTACACCGTTGTGACCTTCCAGCTGGAGGGGACCAGGAACAGCGGTGAGCTCGCCCTGGAGATAAGGTACACGGATACTGCAGGCGAGAGAAGGGTTTTGAGTAAGAAGGTAAGCATGCCTTTTTCGCTGGCCAGCGGGACCTCGTCTGCAATTGAGTCTGTCAGGACATCAAATGAATCGGGGAGGCCGAGGGGGATGAATATGGTGCCCCAAGAAGGCGCACTCTCGCGGCTGTGGGAGCAGGTCAAGCTGCCCCTTCTTGCAGTTGCCGCCTTGGCAGGGCTCTGGCTCTACAGAAAGAAGAAGGGATGAGCGGATGAAGCTGGCCAAGAGTCTTAGTCGCGCCTTTGGGATAGTCGCCCACAGCAAGTTGAGGAGCTGGCTTACCATAATCGGCGTAGTCATTGGCGTGGCATCTGTCATAGCGATAGTCTCCATGGGGAAAGGCATGCAGGCCTCCGTGGAAGAGGGGCTGGGAGGACTTGGAGCGGACCTGATAACAATAACGCCGGGCGCTTCGAGAGGCTTCGGCAGGGGACCTTTCAGGATGGAGACGGGTGCGGTGGAAGAGGAGGTCACCCTCGACGACAAGGACGTCCTTGCCTTGAAGCTGATTGTCGGTATAGACGAGATAAGCCCTGAGATATCGGGTAACGTCGAGGTCAGCTACTTGAGCAAGTTTGCCAAAGTCAACATAAGAGGAATAGACCCCTCCGTCTGGCCGAAGGTTACGACAGAGGAAGTGGTCGGGGGGAGGATGTTTGGCCCTGCGGACAGGAATGTCGTCCTGATAGGGAGCAGGCTGGCCGAGGACTATTTCGACTCGCCGGTTGGGCTGAACCAGAGGATCCAGGTCGAGGGCGGCTCTTATAGGGTTGTTGGCATACTGGACGGCGGCTCCACGGTCTACATGCCCATGCAGAGCGCCTACAGTCTTCTGGACGACGTGGAGCGGGGGACATATGGTTCCATAGTCGTCAAGATTAGGGAGGGTGGGGACCTGGACGCCGTCAGGGAGGAGATTGAGAGGCGGCTTAGGATATCAAGGAACGTCTCCGAGAAGGAACAGGATTTCTCTGTGAGCGACCCGTCTGCCTTCAGCGAGAGGATAAGCGAGGTGAGCACCACAATGACCACCTTCCTGGCAGGGATAGCTGCAATCTCGCTGGTGGTCGGCTCCGTCGGCATAGCGAACACCATGTTCACCTCCGTCTTGGAGAGGACAAAGGACATTGGGATAATGAAGGCGATAGGGGCCAGGAACCGCGACGTGTTCACAATTTTCATTTTCAGTTCCGCCCTGCTCAGTCTCTTTGGCGGTATCATAGGGGTCGCCCTCGGGATCTGGCTCTCTACTTTGGTGGGTCCTGTGATGGGTACGGGCGTTCAGGGCGTTGTTACCCCAGATGTGGTAGCCGGCTCCCTTTCCATCTCTGTTGTGGTCGGGCTGGTCTCCGGCTTTGCTCCCGCCTACAAGGCATCAAAGCTGAAGCCGGCAGAAGCGTTGAGATGGGGTTAGCTTTCTGGAAAAGGATTTAACCCTGCGTGCAGGCTCTGCTCCATGGCCGAGCAGGTCGTCACTTTTGGGGCTGGCTGCTTCTGGCACGTCCAGGCCGCCTTCGACAAGATCGACGGCGTGGTCGAGACGACAGTGGGATACATGGGCGGCGACTTTGCGGAGCCGACCTATGAAGAGGTCCACACCGGAAAGACCGGCCACGCAGAGGTCTGCCAGGTAATCTACGACACCGAGAAGGTCTCTTTCGGGAAGCTGCTCGACGTCTTCTGGTCGATACACGACCCGACACAGGTCGACAGGCAGGGGCCGAACGTCGGCCCCCAGTACCGCTCTGTCGTCTTCTTCCACTCAAAAGAGCAGAGGGAGAAGGCCCTGGCCTCGCGGGAGAGGGAGGCGGAGAGGCGCGAGGAAGAGATAGCGACTGAGATTCTTCCTGCAAAGACGTTCTGGAAGGCGGAAAACTGCCACCAGAAATACTACAAGAAGGGGCCTCTCAGCCTCTTATGACCGCTTTTCCCACGGGAAGACCAGCCACTCGTTGCCTGTCTTCTTCCAGTAGAAGTCTGGCTCGAACTCACTCTCCTTTTTGAGGTAGAGGGTCGCGGTGCAGACATCACCTTCGAAGAGCTGGCCTATCCTCTCCATGGTGATCCCCTTCTGGACCACTTCGTCGACGAGAAGCGTCTTGCCCTCCGGCAGTTCGAGGGGCAGCTGGTAGACTTCGAGCTCTCCCCCTTCGCCGCCTTCATACCTCTTCGCCCCCACTGAGTATGCCTTTCTCACGTCGAACCTGTTTGCGAGTAGGAGGGCAGGGAACCAGCCGCCCTTGGCTATGCCGACCACATTGCTCGGCCTGCCCCACTCCGCCTCAATCCTGTCCGCCAGGCAGTCCACGCCATCCTTTAAGTCCTGATAGGTGACTTCTATCTCTTCCGCCATCTCCCGCCTGCGTCTCCCGCCTTTTTAGTTTTAACGAGTGACAAGTTTGGCGAGATGTGTTGGGTCTGTGCTCTGCTCCAGAAAGGGTTATATCTCTGGGGTGAGGATGGCGGCCATGAAAAAGGCAGTCCTCTTTTTGGCCTTGATCCTTTTGACGCCCGCCTTCGCGGAGACAATTAGTGACGCCTGCGGAAACGGCGTGGGATGGAGCGACAATACGGCAGAGCCCCATTGCGAAACGCAGGACTGCTGCGCCTGGTACCAGACGACACATGTCCACGACCTCGGCGAGATCGCCTCCGGCCAGCTCGAGGTCGAGTTCATGCCCAGCTTCTCTGCTGGCTGCCAGCCCGGCCCGGGGAGCGGCATCTGGGTCTCCGAAGGCGGCCCGGTTGAAGACGACGAAAGCTGGATGCAGTGGAGCTGGGAGAAGATCTACACGATCACCGAAACCACGCAGTCTGAAGGGGGCTGGTGGCACAAGTACTCTGAGACGTTCCAGGTCTCAAACACGCGATACGTGAAGGTCTCCATCGAGAACTGCTACAACGACTACTCCAAAGCCACTCTCTCCGCGGACGAGCCCGCAGCTGAGTGCGGGAACGGCATCATCGAGGAGGGCGAGATGTGCGAAAGCGACGCGGACTGCTACGAAGGCGAGTGCATCGATTGCCAGTGCTTCGCGTCTACGTCTGTCTGCGGCGACGGCATCTTATCATCAGACGAAGAGTGCGAGACCGACGCAGACTGTCCAACAGACATGGCCTGTGCAGAGTGCGAGTGCATCGACTCCGTCTGCGGCGACGGCATCCTCTCAGCTGACGAGATGTGCGAGACAGATGACCACTGTCCGCCGGGCTTGATCTGCGCCGAGTGCGAGTGCATCGAGACAGGCTCTGTCTGCGGCGACGGCATCCTCTCAGCTGACGAGATGTGCGAGACAGACGACCACTGTCCGCCGGGCTTGATCTGCGCCGAGTGCGAGTGCATCGAGACAGGCTCTGTCTGCGGCGACGGCATCCTCTCAGCTGACGAGATGTGCGAGACAGACGACCACTGTCCGCCGGGCTTGATCTGCGCCGAGTGCGAGTGCATCGAGACAGGTCCTGTCTGCGGCGACGGAGTGATAGAGGGAGAAGAGGAGTGCGAGTACGATTACGACTGTTTGGAAGGCGAGGAGTGCGACAACTGCGTCTGTGAGCCGTTTGAGCCGGTCTGCGGCGACGGCATCCTCTCGTCAGACGAGGAGTGCGAAGACGATGGAGACTGCGACCAGGGCGAGTTCTGCGAGAACTGCGAGTGCGAGTCTCCTGTTTGCGGCGACGGAGTGATAGAGGGTTGGGAGGACTGCGAAGGCGACTGGGACTGCATGGAGACCGGCGAGACCTGCATAGACTGCAGCTGCATCCACACAGGCTCTGTCTGCGGCGACGGCGTGATAGAGGGAGAAGAGGAGTGTGAGTACGATTACGACTGTCTGGAAGGCGAGGAGTGCGACAACTGCGTCTGCGAGGAAGCAGGTCCTGTCTGCGGAAACGGCATCGTGGAAGCGGGGGAGACTTGCGAGAGCGACATGGACTGCGCCGGCGACTTCTACTGCGACAACTGTGAGTGCAAGCCGATTGCCCCCACGCCGGAAGAGGGGGTGGGCCAAGAGGAGCCAGTTAGGTGTCCGGGCAGGCCGGACTGCGGCGACGGCATACTCTCCGCTGACGAAGAGTGCGAGTCGGATGGCGACTGCATGGCTCCTTTCTCGTACTGCAGCTGCTGCGAGTGCCTGTCGACCTGCGGCGACGGCGACGTCGACGCGGGGGAGGAGTGCGAGTCGGACCTTCACTGTGGAGAAGGTAGTGAGTGCGTCGGCTGCAGGTGCGTGAGGGAGGGGGTCGGCGGGGGTTCCGGACAGACCGAACAGCTCAACAGGATAGCTGAACTCTTGGAGGAGCTGATCTCCATACTGAGGGGCCTTTTCGGCGGTCAGTAGGTTTTCCGTCCCCTCGGGCCCTTTGGCCCAAAAACATAATTACAGGACTGCAGGTATATTTACGGTCAGCGAAAAGATGCAGGCGATAACTTACAATACTGGCGGCCACGTGGACGAGCTCGAGGCGAGGGAGAAGTTGCTTGGCTTCTACGCCAGGGGCGACATCTCCGGCGCTTATGAATTCATGTCCCAAGCCCTCTCAGACCGGCTCCTCGAGCCGTCCGATTTGGAGACTGTCAGGGGGGAGGTCGCCAGGACAGAGAAGCTGGCAAAGGCTGCCAGGTCGGTGCGCAGGTCCCTGATAAACATGGGGAAGAAAGAGAAGGCCAGGGAGTTTTATGGCAAGTACTCCTATCTCATCAAGTTCGTCGGCTTCTCCAACGTCTCGATGGAGGCATTGAGGGAGAGGGAGTCGGAGGAGCTGCGTGCAAACGAGATGCGGGACGAGATGGCGGGGTATTTGAAGCAGTCTCTCGCTTGACTTTCACGGTTTTGCCGGCGTCTCCTTGTAGGTGTGGGAAGGCCTCATTCTGTGGGTCGCTGAGAAGACGAAGCCGACCAGCATGATTGTGGCGCCCGCGACCGGCAGGGCGTCGGGAGAGGCGAACTGTATGAGGGCCCCACCCACGAGGGGGGCGAAGACGCGGGAGAGGCTGTCGATGGAGTCGAAGACGCCGAGGAACTCACCTTTCCTTCTTGGCGGAGCCCTCTTCGAGGCCTCGGACATTATTACTGGCCTTATGGCGCTACCACCGTAGGAGAAGAGCATCATCCCTGGGTAGAGGAGGCCTTCTCTCAGGAAGGCAAGGAAGGCGGCAGGGAGGGCGAGGAAGCCGGAGAGCTTGAGGGCCTCATCCCCTATCATCCCGACCAGGCGCGGGAGGACGCCGGCCTGGAGGACTATCCTGAAGACGCCGACGAACATGAGGAGGATTCCGACAGTGGAGGCGTCGATGCCGAACTTCATGTCGAGAAGCACTGCGAAGTTGGGCATCATCATCGAGAAGGCGGAGATGAAGACAGCGAACTCTATCAGCAGGTCCCTCAGCTCATCTCTTTTCCACGCCCTTGCCAGCTGGCGCAGCGGGATGAAGTCGGAGTAGTCGATCTCCATCTCGTGCTTTCTCTCCACTGTCTCCTCGAGGCGCGTTATGAGGTAGAGGGCGACCAGGGAGACGAAGGCTGCCAAGAAAGAGGGGACGTGGTAGCCCCAACGGGAGAGGTAGCCCCCGACAGCCGGCCCTATCATGAAGCCGAAAGCGAAGACGCCGCTCGCCTGCGAGTAGATCTTCGTCCTCTCCGCGGGGGACGTTATGTCTGCTATGTAGGCGCGGGCTATTATCATGTTGCTGCCGAAGATGCCGTCCACTATCCGCGAGACAAAGATCATCTCCACCGACTTGGCGAAGCCCAGGATGACGAAGCTGAGGAATGTCGAGAACTGCGAGATCAGGAAGAGCGGCTTTCTCCCGTACTTGTCTGAGAGCTTTCCCACGATTGGGGCGGAGAGGAACTGCGAGAATGAGAAGACGGCGAAGATGGCGGAGATTGTGAGGGGGGTCGCGCCGAGCTGGGAGGCGTAGTAGGGGAGGAAAGGCAGCAGGAGGGAGAAGCCTAAGACCTCCGTGAACATCACCAAAAAGATGGGGAAGAGCTTGCCGTCTATCACGGCAGTGGTTTCAGCGTCCCCTATAAAAGGATGTTTGGGAGCCGGAGCTCAATATCTCCTGTTGTAGGCCAGCGTCAGCTTGGGGTTCTCTTCAAGGACCGCCCTGAACTTTTTGAGCTGTTTCACCCTGTACTTTTCCGCCGCCTCGTTTTTTGGGATGTGCTTTGAGAGCTGCATCTCGATCATCTCCACGGTCGATGGCTCCATGATCACCTTTGTCTCTTTCACCTGCAGGAGACCGCATTCCTCGGCCTCACTCAGCATCCCGTCCTCTGATGAGGAGAACGAGTACTTGTCGAAGAGGGAGAAGAGCATTTTTTCGAAGGCCTCCCTGAACTCGTTGTCTTCGCAGTAGTTCTTGACATTGCTGCAGAGTTTCTTGTAGCTGTGGAGGGCCCTCTTGAACTTGCTGGCCTGCTCCTGGTCGATCTGGTGCCTTGCCCTGCCCTGCGGGCCGGTCCTCACGAAGCCGGAGGCCATGTTGAAGAAGTCGTCGACCTGCTCGAGCTTGCAGAAGAAATCTGAAGTGTTGGCGTGGTTTCTGCTCGTCGTCCTCTCCTTCGACTTCTGCTTGCTTTCTGCGTAGGCGTCCCAACCGCCAAGGACGATCTCTATCTTGGAGAGAACTGTGAAGTCGACGTCGTTCTTGGAGATGGGGATCAAGTTCTTTCTGTAAGACCTCTCCGGGTCCTCGGACCTCTTTCTCTCTGGAACGGGGGCCACGAAGTCGCTGCCCCTCCAGATCTCGTTCTGTCCGTAGCCCGAAGGGGCGGAGTAGTTCAAATCCTTCTCTGCCTTCTTCTCCCTTCTTCTCCTCTCTCTCGTCTTGGGCGAGTTGACTTCGTCCACTTCGTCGCGTATCTTCTCGAAGTCCTCCTCCCCCACTTCAACGATGATGTGTACGTTGGTCTTGCAGCCTCCCCCCTCTTCCCAATAAGAGCGGAGCTTTCCATTGAGGTCGAACTTGGAATGCGGGTGGAGGCAGTCGATGGAGAGTCCCCCCTTGAGGTGTCTTTTGGAGGGGAAGCCCTGCCTAAGGACGGGGACTAGTTTCTTGAACGAGCCGGTCAGTTCGTAGTACCAGCTGTTGAGGCCTTTCTTCTTCCTAGTGACCTTTATCGTCTCTGACGGACCGTAGAGAACCTCTGCCTGCATAAGTTGCCACTAAAGAAGGATATTTATAATCTTAACTTATGACAGGGCCTGTCACGCCACGGGACAAGAGATAAATGGCTGTCGACACACTCTTTCCCGTGTCGGTGAAGGTCCTCTTCGTCTGCAGCGGAAACGTGCTCAGGAGCCCCGTGGCCGCCGCGTTCTTCAGGAAGAGGGTCGCCGAGATGGGGCGAGAGGGCGATTTCGAGGCGGAGTCGGCTGGGACTGCCACTGGCCTCGACGACAGTCTCGACCCGAGGGTGATCGGGCTCGTGGGGGAGATGGGGGCCGGGGAGTTCCTCGACCTCCAGCCGAGACAGCTCTCTCGGGAAGAAGTAAAGGGGGCGGACGTCATAGTGGCGATGGAGGAGGAGCACCGTCGCGCAGTCCTCTCCCTCGACACTGCGGCAGAAGGGAGAATCGAGGTCTGGGGCGTCTCTGATCGCTTCCAGGACTTCGACAGGGAGCTGCCTGGCTGGATGGGACGGCTGAAAGAGAGGACGGAGGCCCTCGCCGAGGAGCTGGCGGAGAGATGCAAGTAATATAAGTGGCAGTCATTCAATTTTGTTATGGGCTCGATGCTCTACTTTCCCAGGAAGGTCTCACTCAGTCCTGTCGTGCAGAGATACGTGGCGAGCTGCGACTGCCCTCCTTCTTACCCCAACTACTCCGATGCCAAGGAGTGGAAGTCGAAGCTCTTGGACTCAGCAAAGTCGGGAGAGAACCTCGAAATAGACACATCCCAGATACTGACCGCCTTCCCGACTCTCGCCTATCTTGTCGGCTCCGCAGAGATCGAGGGAGACGGGATACAGAGCTACTTCGAGGGGAGGGGAAAAGGGGGCCACAACTTGCTGCTCTACAGCTTTGCGAGGAAGGTGGTCGACAACCCGCGCTCACCTCGAGAACTCAGAGAGAGCATCCTCAAGCACGCAGACAGCTGCTCGGTCAAGCTGGCAGACTGGGAGAGGAATAAAGTCTGGTCGATCTACGGCGAGAGAGATGCGACTTTCTCTGACCCGTTCGGCGTGAGGCCGGAGAGGTACGCCCTGGTCCACGGCCTCGAGAAGGGGAGCCACATAGTCGTCCGTCCCGCAGACGAGAAAGAGGCAGAGGTCTTTCAGGCCCTCCCGGAGATGTGGAGAAAGTGCCTGGAGCAGGTCACTGACTAGTTTTTGTTCGGACAACATTTATTAGCTTCTTCTCATCCATGCATCCCATGTGGAAGAGCCTTGAGAGCGAGCACGGGACGCTCTTTGCCATGCTCGTAGGCCTGGCAGTGGTTTTCTACTGGAGGGGCGTCTGGGGCCTCATCGACCTTTTCTTGTTCCCGGACAACGAGGCCTTGAGCTACGCGGTCTCCATACTGCTCGGCCTGGTCGTTCTGAGGTCGACGCGATACTTGAGGAAAGAGCTGATCTGAAAGTTCTGTCAATGTCAGCCTAGCCCTCAGAGCAAGAGATTTAAGTCTTCGACGCCGAGAAACAGATATGAAAGAGATTTTGAGCGCCGTGGTTCTGACGGTGGTCGCCTCGGTGGTGCTGGTCGCGGCCAGCATCGTCTACTTCGGCCTGAACCTGTGGGTGATAAAGACCGCCAGCGAGATGTTCTTCGGACCTGGCCTCGACGCCAACTGGGCAGTCTTCTCTGCGGCCCTGCTCTCGACCGGTGCTGTGTTGGCAGGCGCACTGGAGAAGAAGTCGAGATAGGCAGAACGGTGCCCATAAATAGCTGACCGACCATTTCAGCCAGGTGGGAGAGCGAGCAAAGGAGGAGTCAAGGCCTTCCCGCAAGGAGGCAATCTACAAGATCTTCTCTCCTTTGATGCCTGAGTTCAGGACCAAGGACGTAGTCCAAGTGATGGTCGGCTCTTCCATACTCGCCATCCCTGTCGCCTTGACAGAGGAGACGTGGAAGCTGGGAGAGACCCTTCCCCTCCCCAACGTCTTTGCCTTCCTTGCCATCTCTCTCGTCTTCGTCTCCACTTTCGTCTTCTACAACTACTACAGGACATCCCTGCGTCAGCACTGGCTGGAGTTCCTGAAGCGCGTCATCTCCACCTATCTGCTCTCTTTCCTGGTGGTCGCCTCCGTCCTCACAATGATCCAGAAGGCGCCCTGGCAGTCGGACTGGATGCTCGCCTTCAAGAGGGCGGTCATAGTTACATTCCCCTCCTCAATGAGCGCGGCGGTGGCCGACACAATCAAGTGAAAATTAACTTTCCAGGTCCTCCGGCCGCGTGAAGTGGAGGCGCTCCCCCTTGAGGGGGACCGCTATGACCTTTCCTCCCTTTTTCAGCATCAAGTTGACGGCGTCCGGCATCTCGTACTCCCCCCTCGCTGACGGCTCTGTCATGCGGATGAAATCGAAGATTTTCGGGTCGAGGACGCTGAAGCCCGGGTAGATTGTCGCGCAGGGCGGCTTTTCAGGCTTCTCGACCAGCTCCACGACTCTCCCCTCCTCGCAGACCACGAAGCCGCCCCTATAGCTTTCCAGATCCTCACCCTCAAGCTCGAGTGTGCCGATTGTCGCGTCCGCCCCCTCTCGGAGGTGGACGTCCACGACCTCTCCCAGGTTGTCGCAGAGGAAGAGGTTGTCGCCGTGGTGGACAATGAAGTCGCCGTCAATGAACGGCTCAGCCTGGAGGATGGCGTGGGCCAGGCCCATTCTCTCCGGCTGCTCTGCGTACTCTATCCTCACACCAAAGTCTGACCCGTCGCCGAAGTGTTTCGTGATCTCTTCCTTGAGGTGGCCCACCACCATCACTATCTCGTCGACGCCCAGGTTTTTGAGACACTCCACGATTCTCTCAAGGATGGGCTTTCCCCCGTACTCAAGCATCGGCTTCGGGGTCTCGTCAGTGTACGGCCTCATCCTCGTCCCGTGGCCGGCCGCAGGAATCACGGCCTTCATCTGCGAACCCGCCTTTCTAGAATCGCCTGAAGCTGCGCGGGTTCTGGACGTGCTTGTCGGAGACGTTGTTCTCGGTGTTGACCTCCTCCAGCTTCTCCTCCGACGGCTTCATGATCCCCCTCCTACCGAGGCTCAGCCTCATGGAGTTCCTGAAGACGTTGACGTAGGCGTGCTCGATGTCGTAGGTCTCCCCTATCTCCGCCTCCTTTATCGACTCGTTCCAGAGGGAGAGGATTATGGCGCCTGTCTCGTCGCCCACCAGGAACTCTGCCACGGTGAGCTGTTCGCCCCTCTTCGAGGTGACTTCCCTCTCATCGAGCTTCTCTACGATCTTGACATTCATGTCGACCCCTCGCGAGGCCGGGTTCAGTTCTTCGACTTTCATTCCTACTCGTCCCGCCTCAAAGCCGCGAGTTTAAAATGGTTTTGTGGCCCCTCACACTTGTCCGTGGGCAAGCGCGTGGCTTGATTGGGCCGCCTTGAAAACAGGAGCGCCGGGGATTGGATTCGCAGAGGTCAATGTCCCCTTCACAGCCTATCCTATCTTCGCTTCGCTCGATAGGAATCGATCCAATGGAGTTTCTTTCCTCTGCGGAGAGGGCCATATTAGGAAAGGAGCGCCGGGGATGGGGTTCAAAGCGCCCTTTTTCTTTGAAAAGAAACCCAAATTGAACAGAGTTCAATTGGGCCCCATTGAGCTCCGCTCAATTAGGGAGTCCCGCCTGCCAAAAAGAAACATATTGAAAACAGGAGCGCCGGGGATGGGATTTGAACCCATGTGAGACTGACGCCTCACGAGCTTTCCAGGCTCGCGCCTTAGACCGGACTTGGCTACCCCGGCAAGATGGCCTCCGGTTTTTCCCTATTAAAGCGTATCCCGCTGGGCAGAGCTTAAAAGAGAGTCGGGGAGTGGGAGCGCATGCGCAAGCTCATAAGAAAGTATGCCTTGAGGAACGCATTCTTCTTCGACGGCAAGGCGGACGTCGGCGCCGTCCTCGGCAAGGTCTTCGCTGAGAGGCCGGAGCTGAGCAAGAAAGCGAAAGAGGTCCAGAAGGCCGCGAGAGAGGTCGTGGAGGAGGTCAACGAGCTCTCCCGCGAAGAGCAGAAGGCGGAGCTCGAGGGCATCGACCCCGACCTGCTTGAGAGAGAGGAGAAGGAAGAGGAGAAAGAGCTGCCAGAACTGCCTGAGGCGGAGAAAGGCGTGGTGATGAGGTTCGCGCCAAACCCCAACGGGCCGCTCCACATAGGCCACTCGAGGCAGGCCCTGCTCAACGACGAGTACGTGAAGAGGTATGGCGGCAAGTTCATCCTCCGTTTCGACGACACTGACCCGAGGACGCCTTCAAAGAGACCGTTGCTCGAGTCCTACGAGATGATAGAAAAGGACTTGGAGTGGCTCGGCGTGAAGATAGACGAGATCAAGTATGCCAGCTCGAGAATTCCGGCCTACATGGCCGTCTTCGACAGGCTCGTGGAGATGGGGAAGGGCTACGTCTGCAGGTGCGACCCGGAGAAGTGGAGAGAGCTGCGGAGAGGGGGCGAGGCCTGCCCCTGCAGAAAGGACGGAGCGGAGCTCTGGGAGAAGATGAAGGCGGGCGAGTTCTCGGAGGGCGAGGCTGTTGCCAGGGTGAAGACCGATCTTGACTATCCCGACCCTGCGGCGAGGGACTGGGCCGCCTTCAGGATAATCGACGAGCCTGACCACCCACGCGCAGGCAACGAGTTCATACTCTGGCCCATGCTCGACTTTGCCAGCGCCGTGGACGACCACGATTTCGGCGTCACACACATAATCCGCGGCAAGGACCTCGACATATCAGAGGTAAGGCAGAGGTTCCTCTACGGCTATTTTGGATGGGAGTACCCATTCGCGGAGACCACGGGCAAGCTCTTCGTGGAGGGCGCTGTCACCAGCAAGAGCAAGATAAAGAAGGGGATGAAGGAGGGAGAGTTCTCTGGCTGGGACGACCCCCAGCTCGTCACCCTGCGAGCGCTGAAGAGGAGGGGCTTCCCGCCTGAGGCCATCAGGGAGTTCGTTGTCGACATCGGCCTGAAGGCTGTCAACGCGACTCTCGACATGGGAGCCCTGGAGGTTGTCGTCAAGAAGATGATCGACGAAGGCGCCAAGCGCCTCTTCTTCGTGAAGAACCCTGTTGCCATAGAGGTGGAGGGTGCTCCTGATGTGGAGGCTGATCTGACCTACTACCCAGGCAGTCCCTCTCTCGGCTCGAGAAAGATCGAGACAAACGGGAGGTTCTACATCTGCAGGGGGGACTTTTCGCCCGGGAGGGTGAGGCTGAAGGACCTCTACACAATCAAGCTCAACGAGGGGGCGGAGTTCGAGACTGAAGAGATGGACGAGAAAGACCGCCGCTCTCTGAAGAAGATACAGTGGGTCCCGCAGGAAGGCTCCCTGGACGCCGTCCTGCTCACCAACAAAGGAACTTCTGTGGCAGGGAAGATAGAGCCTTCGGCGGCAAAGCTGGAGGAGGGCGAGATTGTCCAGCTTGAGAGAATCTGCTTTGCGCGACTTGACGACAAGAAGAAGATGCTCTTCGTCTTGACTGCGAGGTGAGGGAAGTGGAGCTCGAGAAGGCGCTGGAGGGGGAGGAGAAGAACGTGGTGGTTTTGTCGCCGCACCCGGACGACTCAGTCATAGGGATGGGCGGCACCATAAAGAGGCTTCTGGACGGAGGGTGCAGTGTGAAGGTGGTCGTGGTGACCACGGGGGAGAGGGGCTCGCCTGAGGCGATGGAGAATGAATCTGCGAGGAAGGAGCTGGCTGAGATAAGGAGGGAAGAAGAGAGAGACGCTTCGCGTTTTCTTGGCTACGAATCGGTCGCCCTCAGCTTCCACTCGGCGGAGGGAGAAGAGGTGGCCGAGAGGATAAGGGAGGAGACCGCCGGAGCGGACATCGTCTTTGCGCCGCACGAGAACGACGGCCACCACACACATCTCGACGTGACGCGCCAACTGCTTTCCCTCCCCCCCGAGGCAGAGGTCTGGGGGTACGAGACATGGAGGCCAATCAGCGACCCAGACGTGACTGTCGACATCTCGGGGGAGGTGGAGGCGAAGGTCGAGGCGATAATGTGCCACCGCTCTCAAATACTACAGAAGGACTTCGCTGGCGCGGCGAAAGGCCTGGCCCGCTATCGCGGAGTCTTCAGCAAGAACTATCCCAAGAGCGGCTATGACTATGCAGAGTGCTTCAAGGTCATGAGCACCTAGAACCGTTTCCAGGGAAACTTTCTCTCTTCGGTGGCCTCTTGCACAGCTTTTCTTGCGGGCTTCAGTTTCTTTCTGACGACAGCGTTCTTGTGCTCCCTGGCCATCTCGTTGTACCAGGTCTCCAGCCCGTTCAGCGTCTTTTTCCCAAGCTCGGGGAGGCGCCGCTTTTGGACTTTCTTGTAGGGTTCCCTGAAACTCTCCAGCTCGCTCCTCACGATGTTCAGCAGGTAGTTCCTGCCAGTCTCCCTGTAGCGCGCCATCGCCTTGCTGGCAGACTCCAACTTGTCGATCAGGTCGTTCAGGATGTTGACGTTCGTGTCGTCGCTTTCCGGCCTGCCGATCATCTCGAGCTCAAGCGCCCCTGCAGAGTACCTCCTCGCCTTGCTCATCACTGTTTCGGAGGAGCGACAGGTTAAAAGCTTTAGGTACCCTTTTATTCGTGGAGCTGGGGGGCTGGAGATGACGTTCAGGAAGGCGAAGGGCATCCCGGAGTACAGGCCGGGCGAGAACGTGAACGACCTTTTCGTGGTCAGGTTCAAGAAGCCTGTCAGGACGACGAGGAGCGGCAACTTCTTCTTTCAGCTGAAGATTCAGGACGCTCTCGGCGATGCGATGCTGAGCTACTTCGGCGGCACGGAGAGGGAGCCAGTCCAGGAGATCTACGACTCCATAGAGGAAAACCAAGTAATCCGTGTCCTTAACGGCAGGTCGAAAGAGTACAAGGGGAGCCTCTCCTTCACAGTCGACGATTCGGGAAGCATAGAGCCTCTCGAGGACAACGACTTCGTCCTTGAAGACTTTCTGCGCACCAGCAAGAGGGAGACCGGCGAGATGGTGGCCCAGCTGAGGGAGATGGTCGCGAGCGTGGAGAGCGACGACCTGCGAGCACTCCTCAACTCTTTTTTCGCCGACGAGGCCTTCATGGTCCGCTTCTCCACTGCTCCCGGTGCCATGTACAAGCACCACGGCTGGATCTCCGGCCTCCTGGAGCACACTCTCGCTGTCGCGACCATAGCGAGAGAATACGCCGACATCAGGCCGGAACTCGACAAGGACCTTGTCACTGCGGGAGCCCTGCTCCACGACGTGGGAAAGCTGGAGGAGCTGGAGACCACCACTACCATAAAGGTCTCTGACGTGGGCAACCTGCTTGGCCACATAGTGCTTGGAGTCCAGATGGCTGCAAAGAGGTTCGAGGAGGTCGACGCGCCTGAAAAGCTGAAGATGAAGCTGTTCCACATGATGCTGAGCCACCACGGCGAGAACGAGTACGGCTCGCCCAAGGTGCCCGCCTTTCCCGAGGCGATGGTGGTCTACTACGCCGACGCGATGGACGCCATGGCAACCAACATGGTCGACATAAGGGAGAACGCGGAGACGGAGGACAGCTTCATCTACGACAAGAAGCTGGGCAACGTCTACCTCAAGTAGCCCAAAGGTTAATAGCCTGCTGGGGTGAATTTCAACGTGTACGCCTGGGAGAAGATTCCGATAAAGGGGGAGATAGTGGACTCTCCGACTCCGCGTGAGAAAGTTGTTGCTGAGCTGGAGGAGGCGCCCTCGGAGGTTCAGGAAAGTCCAGGCGCCGCACTTCTAGAAGAGCCGCCATCTCAGGAAGAGGTGCTCCCGGAAGTCTCCCTGACCAGGGAGGAGATGACTTTGGCAGAAAGGATGTTCAGCCAGCTCGCTGTCATCTCTCCTGCTTTCAACAAGAAGCTGGGCGAGAGCGAGCCGCTGGAGAGGAGTTCGGGGAAGACGCTGGCGGAGAGGATCTGGGAGGACCGCTGATGAGACTGAGGCGGGAACTGCTGGACGGCGGCCTCTACCCCCACCAGCGACAGGCGGTGGAGGCGTGGAAGGGGGCAGGCAAGCAGGGCATCCTTAGGATGGTCACCGGTAGCGGCAAGACTGTTGCCGCCCTCGCCTGCATCGAGGAGGCCTGCAGGGAGGACCCGAAGGTCCAGGCCCACGTCATTGTCCCCACAGTCTCCCTGCTCAACCAGTGGAAAAGCGTCTTTCTCAAGATGACAGACCTTGGCGAAAACGAGATAGGCCTCTACTACGGCGGCGCCAAGGACGACCCGTTGGGGAAAACAGTGATGCTCTACGTCATCAACTCGGCCGCAGACTTCTTCGCTGAGAAGGGAGGCGGCCTCCCCCACGGCTTCCTGGTAGTGGACGAGTGCCACAGGAGCGGCGCATCGACATTCAAGAGGATCTACAGGCGGGACTTCAAGTACCTCCTCGGCCTCTCAGCCACGCCCGAGCGCGAGTACGACGACGCCTTCGAGAAGCACATCGCGCCAAATTTGGGGCCGGTCGTCTTCAAGTACTCTTTCACACAAGCGGTGAGGGACGGCATCATACCCCCTTACGAGATCAACATCTACCCTGTCCACCTCTCGGCCGGCGAGAAGAAGGAGTATGACGAGACGACTGAGAAGATGAAGAAGGCGATGGCGAGGCTGAGGGCGAGCAACCCCGCCCTGCGCAAGGCGAGGGGCAACCAGTTCTTTGCCTGCCTGAACGGCCTCATGGCGAGGGGCAACTCGCTTGCCAAGTCGGCATGGTCCTTGATGATGGCCCGCTCCCACCTCCTCTTCGACGCTGAGGGGAGGAAGGAGGCCGTGGTCGACATACTGGCCCACGAGAGGGGGTCGAGGTCCATAGTCTTCCACGAGAAGATAGAGGGGGCAAACGAGCTTTTCAATAGGCTGAGGGCCTGTGGCTTCAAGGCGGGGCGCTACCACACTGGCATCTCCAAGAAGAGGAGGGAGAAGTGGTTCAGGGCCTTCAAGAAAGGCGCCGTCGACATCCTCGTCACCTGCAAGGCCTTCGACGAGGGCATAGACGTCCCAGCCATCGACGTCGGGATCATAGCGGCGGGCACCAGCGGCAACCGGCAGATGATACAGAGGAGCGGCCGCGCACTGCGCGGGAGAGAGGGGAAGGAGCTGAGCAGGATCTACGTGGTCTACGTGGAGGGCGTCAAGGAGGAGAACGACCTGATGAGCGACGACGGCAGGATGAGCGAGATAGCCCAGGCCGCAACCCAGATCTACAGAATACGGAGAAAGACCTGACTACTTGGCCGTTTCCCGCCAGCTCCTGAAGACTGCCATGTTGGACCTGATGTCTGGAAGGGCGACCTCAGTGGATATGTACCTTCTCTGCTTTCCTTCCTCCAAGTGCCTCACCACGGGCGCGTCTACGATGTTGAGCATTGCCTGTTCGAAAGCGCTTGACCACTTGTCCGACGAGACGAGCGTTGTCGGAGAGACTTCACTTTTCCAGTTTCTCTCGACTTCATTGGAGCTCTCCACGATCTCTCGCCCCCTGTAGTCGCTTCTCGGTGAGACAAGCAGGTATCTTTTCACGTCCATCTTCGGCCCCTTGAAGCCCTGTTCATTGTAGCTGATGCAGGCGTTGTAGACGTGGATGAAGAGGGAATCCACGTATTTTTCGTCGTTCTCATTGGGCCTTTCTGGCAGGCTGGTCAGGAAGGCGTCCGCCGCCCTCAGTCTCTTTGAGAGCTCAATCTTGTCATCCAAACCAGTCCAGATCGTGCCCCCTGAGCTCGGCGGGAAGACTTCGACTTCAAAGGGGACGTCGTAGTTCTCGCTACTGAGTTCGCCGATTGAGTGGACGACATATTCGCCCCTCTCCAGGGCAATCTTCTTCGCCCCTTCTGGCGAGGCACTTTTCTTGTCGTAGAGCGGCTCTTTCCAGCTGTCGAGGCTCTCGATTTGGACCGTCCTGAACCTGGGCTCGAATGAGAGGGGGTTTTCGAACCCGTTTTCGATGACTTCGACCTCAGAGCTTCCTATCTTTCTGTATCTCTTTTTCCCTTTCCAACTCTCAAGTGTCTGAATTGTCGATTTTTTCTCCGTCTCGCTGGTCGGGTAGAAGATGATTCCGATTCTGTCGTGCCTCAAGTTCGATATCATAGTTGTCACCATAAAAGGACTACTTATAATAGTTGTGAAGAAGCCATAAATGGGGGCGGAGCGGAGGGAGGGCCATGTGGAAGCAGTTTGTGGCGTTTTTTCTTTTGCTCCCGCTGGCCGCCGCAGAGGTGAGGGGGGCCTACAGGTTCGTGGTCAACGACGAGCGCGAAAAGTGCGCCGCATTCTGGCCTGGCGACGATTGGGAGTACTACGAGCTTGATGAGGGGTGGCACGACTACGAGGAGGGCAAGGTCGCCCACGACTTCTGGAACACCACATACTGGTGCGAGAGGATAGGCTACACCTACATCGGCGAGATAACGGGGCCGCGCCACGAGCGACTCGTCAACCCAGCCTCCAAGCGGTTCGCTGCAGGCCTCTTCAGCGTTTTCGGGACCATCGCTGTCGTGAACCACTTCTCGAAAAAGCCAGATTTATAATTTGAGAGTTCCCGCTGGCGGCGTGGAGCTGGTCGAGAAACTGGGAGAGGCGTTGGGGGCTGAGAAAACCATAGAGACCGCGGTCAGCTGGGTTGTTCTGACAGGAAAGTCGGCTTTCAAGCTGAAGAAGAGGATAAAGATAGAGGGCCTCCTCGACTACTCGACGCTGGAGAAGCGCCGCGAGTGCGTCAGAGATGAGCTGAAGCTGAACAGGGAGCTCTGCCCTGAGCTCTACGAGGGGGTTGTCGAGGTCGGCGATTTCGTGGAGGATGGCGAGGGAGAGCTCGCCCTGAAGATGAAGAGGGTGCCTGACAATTCTCTGCTCTCAGACGCCCTGGCCAGGGGCGAGGTGACAGAGAGGGTCGCGAGAGAGCTGGCAAGGCTGGTGGCCGATTTCCACGGAAAGGCGAGGATCGACAGAGAGCACGGCGGCCTCGAGAACGTCAAAAAACTTTGGGAGGACCACAGAGAAGCGATGGCCTCCTTCGGCTACGACCACGAAACCATCTACTCCTGGGCAGAGAGATTCATGAAAGAGAGAGAAGGCCTCTTCGCTGAGCGGGTCGCGGAGGGGAAAAGCAGGGACTGCCACGGAGACCTCCATTCCGGGAACGTATTCTTCTTCGAAGGCAACCTCTGGGTCTTCGACAGGATAGAGTTCAACGAGGCGATAAGGTGCAGCGACGTGGCCAGCGAAGTCGCCTTCATGGCCATGGACCTGGAGTTCCACGGCTTCCCCTCCCTCTCAGATGCATTCGTGGAGGAGTACGTCGCCGAGACTGGCGACTCACAGCTTTTCGCTCTACTCCCCTTCTACAAAAGCCACAGGGCCTACGTGAGGGGCAAGATAGCGACCTGGGCGGGGGAGAAAGAGAGGGCAGAGAGCTATTTCAGTTTTGCCAGGGGCTATTCCACCCAATAATTCGACATCTGACGTGGGAAAGATAGGCAAACCATAAATGGTCATTCCCCCTTAACTATAGCTTGTGTGAGACTCATGGCAAAAGAGAAAAAGAAAAAGGCAGGACTGGACACAGCGGTTGACGCGCTGGTAGCTATAGGGGCCATAAACTGGGGCCTCTACGGTCTCGACCCAGCGTGGGACCTTGTCGCCATGCTTCTGGGGACCATGCCGATGGTCCAGCAGGCGGTCTACGTCCTTGTCGGACTCTCCGGCCTGTGGTTCGCCTACAAGAGCTTTGCCTAGGGGGGCTTCCCCCCTAAGGCTTTTTTTATCTCCATAAGGAGTTCCCTCTTTTTCACCGGCTTCAACAGGAAGCCGCAGACTGGAGACCCTATCTCCACGCTGAACTCTTTCTGCCTCGCCTCTTTCTTGCTCTCCATTCCTGAGAGATAGAGGACCTTCAAGTCAGTGTGGTCCTCCGCAAGACTCTTGCTGATCTCCTCTGGCCCCATCCCGGGCATGATGAGGTCGAGAAGGAGGACATCTGGCTTCTCTTTTTTCAGCTTCTCCAGGAGGCTGGCCCCGTCTCTCGCTTCTATCACCTCATATCCGCCGTCTTCTAGCCACATCTTTAGAAGCCTCCTTGTGTCATCGTCGTCTTCAGCTATCATAATGCTCTTCCTTTCTGCCATGCGTCCGTGTCCCGGACAACTGTAAATATGCCTTCTCCCCGTCCATTAGAAAAGACTTTTAAACGAAATTCCAGGCTTTCTCAATAGGTGATGAAAGTGGCAGACGCTATGTACGTGAACTATGAAGTGCCACCGGAACTTGCTGAGAAGGCGCTCCGTGCGCTGGAAGTGGCGAGGACATCCGGCGGCAAACTGAAGCGCGGGACCAACGAGGTTACCAAGATTATCGAGAGAGGCCAGGCTAAGCTGGTGGTCGTGGCGGGGGACGTCACGCCGCCGGAGATAGTGGCCCACCTCCCTCTTCTCTGCGACGAGAAGAACGTCCCCTACGTCTTCGTGGGGACCAAGAACGAGCTCGGCGCTGCGAGCGGGATAGAGGTCCCGGCCGCTGCGGTCGTGATAGTCTCTCCCGGCGAAGCGAAGAAGGAGATAGAGGAGATCGCCTCCAAGGTAGGGGAGCTGAAGAAATGAGCTCCACCGCCAAGGTTGTCGAGATCATCGGCAGGACTGGCGTGAGGGGCGAGATAATCCAGGTGAGGTGCGAGGTCCTTGAGGGCGGAGACGCCGGGAAGGTACTGGTCAGGAACTGCAAGGGGCCGGTACGCGTCGGCGACAAGCTCGACCTCGTGGAGACCGTGATGCAGGCGAGGCGGCTGGGCGAGAGGAGGCGCTGATGGCAGTCTGCGATTTCTGCAAGAAGAAGATCAAGCCCGGGACCGGAAAGGTCTTCGTGAAGAACACCGGCAAGGTCCTCCATTTCTGCTCACAGAAATGCCAGAAAAAGATGATCAAGTTCAAGAAGAGAGCGGGCTCTGAGAAGTGGGTGGAGAAGTGATGGAGAAGACTCTCGTGCTTGTCAAGCCCGACGCCGTCGCCCGCGGCCTGGTCGGCAAGATCCTGGCCGTCATAGAGGAGAGGGGACTCAAGATCGTTGGCATGAAGATGACAGAGCTCTCCAAGGAGATGGCAGAGGAGCATTACGAGGAGCACGTCGGAAAGCCGTTTTTCGAGCCCCTCGTCAGCTTCATCACTAGCTCTCCTCTCGTGGCCTTGGTGGTTGAGGGCAGGGACTCCATAAAGGTGATGCGCTCAATCGCGGGCAAGACAAATCCCATGGAGGCGTCGCCGGGCACCATAAGGGCGAGGTTCGCCCTTGAGACTGGACGAAACGTCATCCACGCGGCCGACAGCCCCAAGAGCGCAGAGCGCGAGATAGCCCTCTTCTTCGGGGAGGACGAGCTCTTCGACTACAAGACTGTCCACGAGAAGTGGCTCTACGAGTAGCTAGCTGTAGATCCCTATTGGACCTTGCCAGTCTGTGCCGTCCCAGTACAGCAGTTCGTTGATGGCGCTGGTCCCCTCCTCCATCAGCGTGGCTGTCAGGGCGCCGTTCTCGTTTCTCTCAAGCAGGGCTGCTGCGTATCCCGGCTCGTCGGTGAGGTTGCCTTCGTAGACCCAGCCGTTTTGCCAGGAGTACCACTCTATCCAGCTGGGAGTGGAGCTGGTGTTTGAGACTGCCAGGTACCAGCTCCCGTCTTTGTCGGCCTGCATGTCGAAGACCCACATGTTCCCGAGATCGTCTGTCACGTTCTGGAAGTCACTCCATGTCGAACCGTCCCAGCTCACCCACTGAATCACGTCCTTGTAGCTGCCAGAGAGGTACTCCTGCTCCAGGAGCCAGGCCACCATCACGTGCGTGGAGTTGGACCTGGCTGCGGTGATGCCGAGGCCGTGGCTGAACTGGTCGCTCAGCTCGACGAGGTGGCCTCCCTGCCCCCAACCGTCGTCCCAGATGGAGTAGTTGACCCAGTTCCAGCTGTTCTCTGAAGGCGCCCAGACTGCCACGCCCCTGTCGTCCGAGGCGAAGGTGAAGTCGGTGTTTGGCCCGTCCATTCTCACGCTTGCGTCGTTGGAGGTGAGGTTGATTGGCGTCGTCCATGTGGAGCCGTCAAAAGAGGCCCAAGCCAAGTTCTCCCTGGCGTCGCCGGTGAGCCAGACCGCCATCGCCTCGTCGCTTGAGTTGAAGTCGCATCCCGAGAGCCCGGAGTTGTCCTCCCAGACGTTGGTCGTGACGTTGTCCGTCGTCCAGGAGCCGTCGTAGTAGTACCATGAGACCTCCTGGTTTTCGTCCGCTCCCGTGTGGCCGACCCCCAGAATGTTGCCTTGCGAGTCGTATTTGGAGCGGTAGAGGACGTCGCTGTAGCTGTTGGCCGTGACGTTCTCTCCCCTCACGTAGGCAGAGCCGTTCCAGTCAAACGAGTAGATGTCTGGCTCCATTTCAGAGGGGTCGAGCCCGTGGATGGCAATCTTCCTCGGCCCGCAGTCCTCGAAGCAGCTCTCGCCGTCTTCGTCGCCGCTGCACTCGCCGTCGCCGCACTCTGCTGGGACGACCTCCTCTTCCACGCAGATGCCTCCCTCGCAGGTCTCGCTTGAGTAGCAGTCCGCGTCCGAAGAGCAGACCAGCCGCGACAGGTCTATCTTTTTGGAAGCAGAGGCGGTCCCGCTTATCTTTACCTCGCACCTCTCAGTGGTGCAGCTCGGCAGTTCAATCAGCTTGAGTATTGCCCTGTTCTTCTCCTCAAGGATGTCTACTGACCTGTTCACGCTCACGGGCTGGTTCTCGACGTAGACTGTCGACTTCGAGAGGTCGATGTCGCTCGCTCCCACGTTCCTGACGTAGATCCTCCCTCCCGCCGCAGACTCGATCTGGATCTGCGCGAGAGACTGCTCGCCGAGGCTCTCTATCTGCGTCGAGCCCGACTCCTCCCCTTCCTCTGTGAAGCCTTGATAGACAAAGTAGAAGCCGCCCGCGGCCGCGACGGCCATGAGGAGAAGCAAAATTATGGCGATTACCGGCGTTATCCCTCTCATCTCCCCCTCTTCTCCCCCAGAAATAATATGCTTTTCTCGCAGGAAGGCAAGGCGGTCAGTTGTAGACGGCCACAGGGCCTTGCCACGAAGTCCCGTCCCAGTACATCAGCTCCTCGAAGAGGCTGGAACTCTGGACTGTCGATATGCTCCAGAGCGCGCCGTTTTCGTTTTTGTCCATGAAGCCGTACCCAAAGCCGGTGTCGTCGGTGATGTTCCCTTCGAAGACCCAGCCGTCCTGCCAGGAGAACCATTCGCGCCAATTGGTGTTTGAAGTCGTGTTGACGACGACCAGCAGCCAGTCCCCGCTTTCGTCTGACTCAATGTCGAAGCTCATCATGCCGCCCGGCTCGTCGGAGACGTTCTGGATGTCGCTCCACTCGCTGCCGTCCCATGTCGCCCACTGTATGATGGTGTTGTAGGGGGGTGGGAGGTAGTCGTATTCCAAGGCCCAGGCAGCCATCACGTGCGTCGAGTTGGCCTTGGTAACCCCATAGTCGAGGCTGTGATCGTAGGAGTCGTCCAGCTCCAAGATATGGCCGCTCTCGACCCAGCCGCCGTCCCAAACAGAGTAGTTGACCCAGTTCCAGCCGTTCTGGCTGGGCGTCCAGATGACGACGCCCTTGTCGTTGGGGAGGAATGAGAAGTCGGGTCCCGGGCCCCAGATGTTCATGCCTGTGCCCTCGTTGTTGGTGATGTTCTGCGGCTCGGACCAGCTTGCCCCGTCAAAGGAGGCCCACGTTATGTCGCCCGGCTGTGTCGTCCAGACAGCTATCGCCTCGTCGCTCGAGTTGAAGTCCCATCCGTGGATACCCAGAGTCTCCTGCCAGTCGTTGCTTGTGACGTTGTCGAAAGTCCAGGAGCCGTCGTAGTAGACCCAATGGACCTCCGTGTTGGTGGTGCTCGGCTGTCCCGCCACGCCTATCCCCAGGATGTTTCCCTGTGAGTCGTATCTTGACCTGTAGATTATGTTGTTGTGTTCAGTGGCTGTGACGTTCTCCCCCTTGACATAGGCGGAGCCGTTCCAGTCAAACGAGTAGACGTCTGGCTCGAGGTTTATGCTGTAGAGGGCCATTTTCCTGGGACAGCAGTCCTCGAAGCAGCTCTCGCCGTCTTCGTCGCCGCTGCACTCGCCGTCGCCGCAGACTGCAGCCTCTTCTTCTCCCTCTACGCATATGCCGTCTTCACAGCTCTCTCCCGAGTAGCAGTCAGCGTTTGATGAGCAGAGCAGTTTCGCAAGGTCGACTGTCTTCGACGTCGAAGCGGCGCCGGAGATCTTCACCTCGCACTTCTCCTGCGTGCAGCCCGGCGCTTCAGTCAGCTTGAGAACGGCCCTGTTCCTCTCCGCAAGTGTGTCTGCTGACCTGTTCACCTCCACAGGCCGATCCTCGACGTAGACTGTCGACTTTGAGAGGTCGATGTCGCTCGCTCCCACGTTGCGGACGTAGATCCTCCCCCCAGCCGCAGACTCGATCTGGATTGCGGCGAGAGACTGCTCGCCGAGGCTCTCTATCTGCGTGGAGCCTGACTCTTCCCCACTCTCAGTGAACCCCTGATAAACAAAGTAGAAGCCTCCCGCGGCTGCGACGGCCATGAGAAGAAGCAAAATTATGGCGATTACCGGCGTTATCCCTCTCATTGCTTTCTTCCCCTCTTCAGGCCCTAATATGGCTTTCCCGTTGACTCTTTCAAAACTGTTTTAACTCGCCTTCTCGGCCTCTTTCCTATGATCCGCCAGCCCATCGTTGCCGTCCTCGGCCACGTCGACTCTGGGAAGACAGAGATACTGGACAGGATACGCGGCACGATGGTCGGGGAGAGGGAGGCTGGCCACATAACACAGCACATAGGGGCCACGGAGGTCCCAGTCAAGTTCATCAAGAAGAGGTGCAAAAAGCTCCTCGCCGCCATGAACGTGGAGGTCACCCTTCCCGGCCTCCTCTTCATTGACACGCCAGGCCACCACGCCTTCAGCAACCTCCGCAAGAGGGGCGGCTCCACCGCCGACCTCGCCATACTGGTCATCGACGCGACCGCAGGCGTCCAGCCGCAGACTGTCGAGTCGCTCCGCATCCTCAAGTCCTTCAAGGTGCCCTTCGTTGTCGCATTCAACAAAATCGACAGGCTGAAGGGATGGATCTCCCAGAAAGACAGCAGCATGGTTGAGTCGATGGAGCGACAGAGTCCCTCTGCTCTGGAGAGGCTCGACCAGGAGCTCTACAAGATGGCAGCCGACCTCTCGACTCTCGGCTACTCCGCGGACAGGTTCGACAGGGTCGACGACTTCACAAAGACTGTCGCCGTCGTCCCCTGCTCGGCGAAAAACAACGAGGGCGTCTCCGACCTGCTTGCCATCCTTTCAGGGCTCGCCCAGAAATATCTCACGGGAAAGCTGGAGATAGAGGTGAGCGGCCCCGCCAAGGGGACCGTCCTTGAGGTCAAGCCGGAGCGCGGATTCGGGACCACGCTCGACGTCCTTGTCTACGACGGCATAATCAAGAAGAACGACCCCCTCGTGGTCGGCGGCCTCCGCGGACCGATAAGGACAAAGGTCAGGGCGCTGCTCAAGCCCAAGCCCCTGAACGAGATGCGCGACCCGCACGAGAAGTTCGAGCAGGTGGACGAGGTCCACGCTGCGAGGGGCGTGAAAGTGGTGGCGCCCGACATAGACGACGCCCTGGCAGGCGCCCCGGTCATGGTCGGCGAGGACGAGTCCCTTGTCGAGAAGGAGCTGGAGAAGGTGAGGTTCGCGAAGGATGCCATCGGCGTTGTTGCGAAGGCCGACGCACTCGGCTCTCTCGAGGCGCTCCTTGCAATGCTCGACGAGGCCAACATACCAGTGAGGAAGGCGGACGTCGGAGCGGTGACGAGGCGCGACATCGTCGATGCAGCCAACGTGGCGAAGGAGAACAAGTTCTTCGGCGCCATACTCGCCTTCCACACCAGCGCACCCAAGGGGGTGAGGCGACTCGCAGAGGGGGAGGGGATAGAGATCATAGGCGGTGAGATAATCTACAGGGTGGTCGAAGAGTACCAGGAGTGGGTGGAGAGAGCGAAAGAGGAGGAGAGGAGAAAAGAGCTCGAAAAGCTGCCCAGGCCTGCGAAGTTCCAGATCCTAAAGGGATTCGTCTTCAGGCAGAGCGGCCCGGCCGTTGTCGGCGTGGAGGTCGGGGAAGGCGTGCTCAAGCCGAACGTCCAGGTGATGAACGCGGAGGGCGACGCCGTCGGCAGGCTGAAAGGCATTGAGGACCAGGGCGAGAACCTCGAGGAGGCGCTGAAGAGCAAGCAGGCCGCAGTCAGCATCGAGGGCCCGACCGTGGGGAGGCAGATAGAAGAGGGCGATACGCTCTACACGTTCTTCACGGAGCGTGAATACGCGAAGCTGAAGAAGCTGACTCTCCTCATGAGCGACAGCGAGAAGGCTGCGCTGGAGGAGATACTCCAGGTCAGGAGGAAGTCTAAGCCGACCTGGGGGATGCTGGTGGAGTAGCCTAGAAAAGGCTTTTAAACGACTCGGCTCCCCATTTTTTCATGGTCGATCTCAGAGTTGTCGTTTCGGAGGGCGAAAAGAGCCTGCAGAAAGTCGTGCCCGCCGCGGAGGCGGCGTCGCTCTACGGGCTCAAGATGGGGGATTCAGTGGACGGAGGAAAGCTCGGCCTGAAGGGCTACGAGCTCAAGATAACCGGCGGCACTGACAAGGACGGCTTTCCAATGAGGAGGGACCTCCCGGCGGAGGGAAAGCGGCGCCTCCTACTCAGCAGGGGAGTCGGCATGCAGGAGAAGGGAAAGGGCATGAGGAGAAAGAAGACAGTCCACGGCGCGAAAGTGGGCAAGGACATCGCCCAACTCAACCTCAAGGTTCTCAAGTCTGGCAAGGAGCCTCTCGAGAAGCTGATGGGGGGTGAAGAAGCTGGCGAAGGCGGAGGATAAGCTCATCCCTGAACTGAACATAGGGCTTGTCGGCCACATAGACCACGGCAAGACCACACTGACCAAGGCGCTAACCGGCAAGTGGACAGACACCCACTCCGAGGAGCTGAAGAGGGGGATCACCATCAAGCTCGGGTACGCAGACGTCACTTTCTACAAGTGCAAGAAGTGCGATGAGCCGCAGTGCTACACGACAGAGCAGAAATGCCCTGAATGCGGAGGAAAGTGCGATGTCCTGAGGACTGCCAGCTTCGTCGACGCTCCCGGCCACGAGGCACTGATGACTACGATGCTGAGCGGAGCGGCAATAATGGACGGCGCCATCTTGGTGGTGGCCGCCAACGAGAAATGCCCTCAGCCTCAGACCAGGGAGCATGCCACCGCCCTCAAGATAGCGGGCATAGAGAACGTCGTGGCGGTCCAGAACAAGGTCGACCTCGTCTCCGAGGAGGAGGCAGAGGAGAACAGGAAAGAGCTGGAGTTGTTCCTCAAGTCGATGGGTTTCGACGTGCCCATCATACCCATAAGCGCCCATCACTCCATCAACGTCGACTATCTGATCAAGGCGATAGGGGAGTTCATCCCCACGCCGGAGAGGGAGAAAGGCGCGCCGAAGATGCTGGTCGCCCGCTCTTTCGACGTCAACCTCCCAGGCATCTCATTCAAGGAGCTGGAGGGCGGAGTCCTCGGCGGCTCCGTTGTCTCCGGCACTTTCTCCGTTGGCGACGAGATAGAGATAAGGCCTGGTATGAGGGAGGGCGACAAGAACGTTGTCTGGGATCCTGTCAAGACAGAGATAGTCTCCATAGTGGCTGGCCGCCAAAAGGTCGACAAGGCGACGCCCGGCGGCTCCGTCGGAATAGGGACACTGCTCGATCCCAACCTCACCAAGTCTGACAGCCTCTCTGGCCAGGTGGTCGGACTGCCCGGCAAGCTTCCGGAGACCAGGGACGAGCTCTCGCTCGAGCCCCACCTGCTGGAGAGGGTGGTCGGCACTGAGGAGGAGGGCAGGGTGGAGCCGATCAAAGTCGGCGAGCCGCTTTTGGTCAACGTTGGGAGCGGGGTCAGCAGCGGCGTCGTCAAGGAGAGGAAGAAGAAACAGGCCACGCTTTCGCTGAAGATACCAGTCTGCGTGGAAGAGGGGAGCAGGGTGGCCATCTCCCGCCGGGTCGGCAACCGCTGGCGCCTTATCGGCTACGGGCTCGTTGTGTAGAGACCTTTCTCGTGCCATCTTTTCTGAAGGTTCTCCAGGTTGAGCTTGATGTCCTCGGGCGGCGAGATCGTCTCTTCGAAGACTGGTCTGTTGCTGTCCATGAACTCCTTGCACTCACCTATGAGCTCGTCCCTTGTGAGACCGGGGCCCCCGTTTTTATCGGTGTAGGCCATAACCAGGTTGCTGTATCTCCTGTTTGCCTTGCTCTTGCTCCTCGCGACCACGAACGTGGAGGTCCTTTTCCCTGATCCCTTCTCGAAGTCGAGCACGCAGTGGTACCTGTCGGTCTGCTCGTTCAGCATGCCTTCCGCGAAGTTGCTCAGCGCGTGGAATGTGTTGGTCATCTCCACGGAGGCATTTGGCGGGAAGTAGAGGACAGCCATCTCGCCAGGCCCGCTAGTCTCTCCCGTCCTGCTCATCTCTTCGCATTTCAGGAGATAGAAGAGGCCGTTCTCGCGGAAGGTGTACCGAGGCCGTTCTATGACTGGAGCGTTCTTCGCCAGCTCGTAGAGTTCTGGTTTCAGCTCAGAGACATCCTTGCTGAAAGAGGCGAACCTCGAGTATTCGCCCAGGGCGTCGAGCTCTTCCTCGGTCACCGGGCCTAGCTCTCTTTCTTCGAACACGGGCGCCGGCTCCCCCAGTATCTCCGACTTCAGGATGGCCTTCATCTCTGCCTGGGGTGGCTGCGCCCTCCTTTCGGTTATGAAGCTCTCCCTGAACCTCTGCTCCAGTTTCTCCAGCCAGGGGTGGACGAGATCCGCCTTCTCTGTCTCCTGCTCGTACTTCAGTGCGAAGTTCAGCTTGCCTTTCTTCAACATTGCTATCCTGGAGTCGAGTTTCTTGTCCTTGGGAATGATGGATATCCTCTTCAAATCCCCCACGAACTCGGAGCTGGCGATGTGGAGGGCAGATACCACCCCCGAGAGGAGCTCCGCATCCTCCATGCCGATTCTGGGGCCACCCAGCGTCTCTCTGTAGAGCGCTATGCCGCTGCTCGTCGATACCAACAGGAAACTTGGCTTGAATGCCATGACGTATCTCAAGGGGTTTATGAATTATATATATGCGCCACAACTTGAGAGTGAAAAAGGAGGGTGAGCCCTTGCCCCGAATGTCGGGGTATTCGGGCACCGGCGATATGGTACTGCATTTATAGTTTAAATATCAAATGGAAGAGTGGTCTGCCGGTATTCCAGGCCGGGGCCTGCCGGATCATCTCTCCAGCGCCTTCAGTATCTCTTCTTTTTTCACAGGCCCCTCTCGCAAAACTTCCTTGGTCTCCACGTCGAAGACGGTCGAGGGCGGCTTTCTCTCCAGCTTTCCCCTGTCGAGGACGAAGAGCCCTGGGAACTCTCTCTTCGCTCTCTCAGGGTCGTAGATCGCCTCCTCGCCGCCCTTGTTGGCGCTTGTCGCCGTTATCGGCTCTCCCACTCTCTTGCAGAGGGAAAGGGCAACGGGATGTGCTGGAATCCGGAA
This sequence comes from Candidatus Undinarchaeota archaeon, assembly GCA_964527545.1. Lineage (GTDB taxonomy): Archaea > SpSt-1190 > SpSt-1190 > DYHY01 > CAZGQF01 > CAZGQF01. The sequence goes on from CAZGQF010000002.1 coordinate 105,145, forward strand.
TGCGAGCGTCTCTCTGCTCACAATCTCCGGAACGCTCTTCTTTGCCTTCACAACCAGCGTCAGGGGGCCTGGGTGGAAAACCTCAGAGAGCTGTCTTGCGTCTCCACCGATCTCAGCGAAGAGCTCGATCTGCTTGAGGCTGGAGGCTATCACCGAGAGCGGCTTCTCCAGCGGCCTCTTTTTCGCTTCGTAGATCTTTCTCGCAGCCTCTGCATCGGTGATCCTCGCCCCCATCCCATAGCTGGTCTCCGTGGGAAAGATGACTATCTCTCCCGCCTTCAAGAGCTCCACTGCTTCTTTTAGGTCACTCATACCTCAGCGCCTCCACAGGCTGTAGCTGGGATGCGGCACGGGCAGGCAGCCAGCCGCTCGCCACGCCGATGCAGAAGCTGAATGTCAGCGCGAAGAAAACAAGCCTCGCGGAGACGTGGGCGCTGAAGAGGCCGACACCGAGCTGTGTCTGCGCGGCGAGCGTGCTTATCTCGGCGATGCCGCCCCCTATCAAGACGCCTACAAGGCCTCCCGCCATCCCGAGCAGGCCGGCCTCCACTATGATGAGGTCCCTGATCTTCTGCGGCGTCGCACCTATCGCTTTCATCACACCTATCTCCCTGGTCCTCTCCCTGATCGACATGTACATCGTGTTCATTATCCCTATCCCGCCGACCAGTATGCTGATGCCTGCGATGCCGAGGAACACCCAAGTCACCGCGCCGAGGATGGAGTTCATGCTTTCGAGGAGGCTCTCCGTCGTCTCGGCCGAGAAAGTCCTGTCAGTGTTCTTCTCGAGCCTCTGCTTGATCCGCTCCGCCACCTCTGCAGGGTCATACGACGGCGAGACCATCGCCATCGCCGAGCTGGAGACGTCCCCCACACCATAGACCTCCCTCGCCCCGTCAGGCAGTATTATCGACCTGTCGTCTTCCGGACTCCCGAGAGGCTCTGCGATGCCCACTATCTCCATCTGCTCCCCGCCCACCTCCAGCCTGTCGCCGACCCTCAACTCCCTGTCGAAGAGGTCCGGCCCGACGAGTGAGCCGACAGTGATTCTCCTTTTCTCGTCGTCCTCTGTCTTCCTCCCGGTCTCTATGGTCCAGACGGGCCAGGCTTCAAGGTTCTTCACAAACATCACCCAGGTTATGGCGCAGTCGCCGCTGTAGCAGACCTCCATTGTGGAGAAGTAGTAGTTGCTGACCTCCTCCACCCCCCTCACCCTGCGTATGGTTTCCACGTCGTCTTCTGTCATCGCACCGGTGATGATGCCCGCGGAGTAGAGCCCGCCGCTCCCAGGAGTGACGTGGATGGTGTTGGTGCCGAGGGATTCGAACTGCTCGGCCACGCTGGCCCTCAGTCCGTCCCCCATCGCTGTCAAACTGACTATCGCTGTCACCCCTATCACTATGCCGAGAAGGGTGATGAAGCTCCTCTTCGGCCGGCGGGAGAGGTTGCGGAGCGGCATCTCCAGCAGCTCCCTCATCTCATCGCCTCCACCGGCTTAAGCTTGATCGCTTCCCTGACGGGGAGGCTGCCGGCGAACATGCCGAGGACGGACGAGAAGAGGAGCACGCCGGCAAGAAGCGGCGGCGTGACGACGATGTGGAAGTCGACCTGGAGAGAGTTTGCTATGGTGCTCTCCACCAGCTTGCCCATCATGTAGCCGAGGAGGCTTCCCACCGCCCCGCCCATGAGACCAACGAGGCCCGACTCCATCAGGAACATCAGCGAGATGGTCTTGTTGGTCGCCCCTATCGCCTTCATTATCCCTATCTCCCTCGTCTTCTCGGAGATGGACATGTACATGGTGTTCATTATTCCCAGGCCGCCGATGACGAGGGAGACCGCCGCAACTCCGACCAGCACGACGTCTGCGACGGTTATGATGTTGCCAACTGTCTTCGCGACGTCCTTCTGCGTGGCTATGCTGAATGTGTCCTCCCCCCTAGTCCTCTCAAGCTTTCTCTCGATGCGTTCAGCCACCTCTGCCAGGTCGCCGCTTGCCTGGACTGTGATCATGCTGACTCTCTCGTCGCCGAACACGTCTCTCGCAGTCTTCAGCGGCGTGAAGATCGCGTTCTGGCCGGCCAGCCCCGATGGCATGGAGACGATGCCCACCACCCTGAAGCTCTCCTCATTGATGGTGAGTGTGTGGCCTATCTGTATCTCTTTATCGAACGACTCCTCTGCCATCTCCTTTGGGACCAGCACGGAGTGGGCATCCTTCTCGTTGATCATCCTGCCCTTCTCGAGCGTGAGGAACTCTCTCTCCACGAAAAGGTCGAGGTTGCCGGAGGCGATGGAGACCACCATCAAGGGGAGTTGCTCTTCGTCGTACTCCACTATGTAGGGCTTCTGCGCGCGGGCCCAGACCTCCTTGACGCCCTGCACGTTTCTGACTGTCAGCAGGTCTGAATCGTCGAAGACGTTGCTGCTTGTGGTCGACGCGATGTTGGTCATGCCGCTTCCGCCGCCAGGGAAGATTATGATTATGTCCTCCCCGAGCTTGTTGAGTGTGCCGCTTATGAAGAGGCGGAGGCCGCCCGAGATGGAGAGGAGGCCCACCACTGCCGCCATCCCCACTACCACGCCGAGCAGCGTGAGGAAGCTCCGGCTCTTCTCCCTGGAGACGTTCCTCAGAACGAGCTTGAAGAGTTCTGGGAGGTACATCCCTAGTTTGACACCCCTTCCAGATTTAAGCTATTCATACCTCAGTGCCTCCACCGGCTCCAGCCCGGCCGCTTCCCGGGCAGGCAGCCAGCCGCTCGCCACGCCGATGCAGAAGCTGAAGGCGAGGGCGAATAAAACAAGCTCCGGGCTTATCCTTGCTATGAAGAGGTCGCTTCCCAGCCTGGCCCGCGCAATGTCGGTCGCCAGGACGGCGACCACCCAGCCGATCAGGACGCCTGCGAAGCCGCCCAGGAGGCCGAGCAGGCCGGACTCAACGACAATCAGCTCCTCCACCCTGCGGTTGGTCGCCCCTATCGCCTTCATCAGCCCTATCTCCTGGGTCCTTTCCATTATCGACATGTACATCGTGTTGGTTATCCCCACTCCACCCACAACTATGCTTATGCTTGCGATTCCTAGGAAGACCCAGGAGACGCCGCCGAGTATGGAGTCGAATATCTCAAGGAGCTCTGTCGATGTCTGGACAGAGAACTCCTCGTTTCTGTTCCTCTCCAGCTCTTTCTCCACCCGCTCGGCGACCTCTTCCGGTTCGTACGAGCCGGAGACAGTTGCGACTATGTTGCCCAGCGTCTCGTCGTCAGTGCCGAAGAACTCCCTGCCCCCTTTCAAGTCCATCACGGCGACCCTGTCGTCCTGGGGGTCGCCCGTCCTCTCGTAGACGCCCACTATCTCGACGGCATCTCCCTCCAGCTTTATCCTGTCGCCGGCCCCCAGCTTTCTCCCGAACAAGTCCTCGCCGAAGCTGCTCCCCACAGCTATCTTGTTTCTTTCACCTCTTTCGGGGTTCCGCCCCTCTGCGAGCGGCAGTCCGCTCTCCTCGAAGATCCCCATGTTGCTGGAGAGCGTAACCAGCGCGACGGTGCAGTCGTTTCCCCTGCAGAACATCCCAGAGCGGTAGCAGGTGCCCGCGACCTCTTCGACGCCTCTCACGCCCTCCACTCTCTCGGCGTCGTCATCTGTAAGGACGCACGACGAGAAGCTGGAGAAAGCGCTTACGCTCCCTGGCGTGATTACAAGGACGTCGGGCCCAATCCTCTGGAACTGCTCCATTATCCCCACCTTCAGCCCCTCACCCATTGCAGTGAGGCTGACTATGGCGGTGACGCCTATGATCACTCCGAGCAGCGTTATGAAGCTCCTTTCAGGCCGGCGGGAGAGGTTGCGGAGGGGGAGCTCGACCAGCTCTTTCATCTCATCGCCTCCACTGGCTTGAGCTTGAGCGCGTTCCTGACCGGGAGGGCCCCTGCAAGCGTGCCTATGAAGAAGGAGAAGAGGAGGACCTGCAAAACCATCTCGACGTTCACGACAGCGGAGAACTCGCCTCCTATGTAGCTTGCGACCCTGCCCTCGACCAGCTTCGCCATGGCGAAACCGAGCAAGACACCCAGCGCTCCGCCGAGCGTGCCGAGGAGTCCGGACTCCACGGCGAAGATGGAGAGCACAATCCCCTTCGTCGCTCCCAGCGCCTTCATTATCCCTATCTCCCTCCTCTTCTCGGTTATCGACATGTACATCGTGTTGGTTATCCCCAGCAGGCCGATGACCAGGGAGATGGCAGCCACCCCGCCCAGCACCACGTCGAGGAGGCCTATGACGTTGTTCACGACCTCTGCCCTGTCCTCCCCGGTGACGATCTGGTAGTTCTCCTCTCCGCGCGTCCTGTCGAGCTTCCTCTCGAGCCGCTCCTCCACCTGCGTGGGATCGTCGCTTGCGACCGCGGTGAGGCTGCTCGCTTTGTCGATTCCGAAGACGTCCCTGAAAGTCCTGGCGGAGACCATTATCGAGTTGCCGCCGAAGGGGCCGGAGTCGAACTCGACGATGCCGACCACTTCGAAGGGCATCCCGTCTATGTCGAGGCTCTTCCCCACCCGTATCTCTCTATCAAAACCATCTTCTGCGACCTCTTTCGTGACGACCACGCCGTCCAGCTCGTTTTCCCTCACGAATCTCCCGTCCAGGACTTCGAGTATGCCCCTCTCTGCCAGGACCTCCCTCCCCTCCTCTTCCATGCCTGAGATCCTGACCACAATCCCTTCGTCCCTGTAGACGACCCTCTTAGACTCGCGGAAGTTCATCCAGACTTTCTCGATCCCTTGGACGCTCCTGACGTCGAGGACATCAGAATCACTGAACTTGACGTTTTCGGATGCCTGCACTGCTCCCCCAGCACCGCCTCCGCCCGACGTCGAGACAAAGATTATGTCTTCCCCCAGCTGGCTGAGCTGATCCCCGACGAACACCCTCAGTCCTCCGGAGAGGGAGAACAGGGCTACCACCGCGGAGATGCCAATCAGGACGCCCAGCAGAGTGAGGGCGCTCCTCTTCTTCTCGCGAGAGACGTTCTTGAGAGCCATCCAGCCTATCTTCTGCAGATAGTCCAGCATGGGAGGGATTACTCTCCGCGCTTTTTCTTTCTCACGTACCAGGCCGCAATCACGAGGACGGCGAGTATGGCGCCAAGGGTCGTCAGGCTGGTGCCCGAGTCAACGTAGGTCTTGCCCTCCTGCGGCGAGACCGTCCTCAGGGCGATGTCCTTCTTCTCGGAGACCTGCTCGTTGTAGCTGTCCCTGTAGGTCAGCTTCAGCGAGAACTGTTCGCTCTCCTCCGCGTCTCTCGGCGGTGTGATCTCGAAGTCGACGGAGTCGTAGTCGTCGGGGTTGAGGTTGCCGATGTAGACCGACTGCGGGCTGACGGCGTAGCCGTTGACCGGCTCCACGACCAGGTAGTAGACGCTGGCGGAGCCTGTGTTGGCGAGCTCAAGCGTGGCAGTGCTTGTCTTCCCAGGGATGAGGACTGGCGGCTCCGACTCCCTCAAGCTGACGGAGATGGACGGTTCGCTCACTATCTTCAGTCCCAGCGTCTCGGAGACCGCCGTCTGCGCCTCTTTCTGCGCGTTGGCGTAATCAAAAGCCAGGGAGAGTGGGTAGGTGTTCGGTTCCGTGTCGCCCTCCACTGCGACCTGGAAATCGACCTCCTTCTCGTCTCCGGGGGCGAGGTCGCCCACGTAGATCCTGGCCAGGCCGACGGGCGTGAAGACGTCCGTGTCAGGCACAGTCATTATCACGTTCTTTATGGAGCTCGAGGCCGTGTTCTTCAGCGTCAGCTCCGCACTCAGTACGTTTCCGGGCGCTATCGACTCGGGGAGAGTGTAGTCGGTGACCTTTATCGCCTCGCCGCTCGCCTCCACGCTTATCCAGTAGTAGAGGGTCTCCTGCGACCTTGAGCCCGTCTCATTGTCGTAGGTCACAGTCAGGCCGACAGCATAGGAGCCGCTCTTCGACGGCGTCCCCACGAACAGCTCGAGGTCCAGCTCCACCTCTTCCCCGGCAGAGACCTGGTCGAAGAAGTAGGTGGTCTTCCCCACAGGGACAATGACGTTGTTTTCGTCCCCCACCACTTCGATCTTGACGTTGTCGCTGGTCCCGGTGCCGTAGTTCTTCAGCGAAAGGGAGATATCCAGTGACTCTCCTGCCCTGACCTCCTCCATCGACGTAGTTGAGATGCCCCATCTCGGCACACCTCTGACAGTCACAGGCACATCTTTGGTGATGCAGCTCCCTGAGTGGCAGACCCTTGCCTCCATCTTGTAGGTCCCGCTGCTGAGGGCGCTGGAAGCGATGAGGTAGTATTTCGGCCGGAATGTGTCGCCGGGAGAGAGCGACGAAAGCGACTGGGTCACGTCGCTCTGGGGCTTCAGCTCGAACGCCCCAGTGGTCTCGAGTTCGGAACTGACCTCCTCGGCCTCGCTGCTCCCCAGGTTCTCTATGCTCAGCTCCACCTCGAAGTCCTGGCCGGGCTGGACTGTGGTCGGCGTTATGCTGTAGACGCCGGCAGTCAGCAGCGGCCTGGCGGCGACCAGAGCCATCAACATGAACAGAATCGTTGCCTTTTTCATTTCTTGCCTCTCTTTTTCTTGCTCTTGATTTCCATATTATTCTTTTCCCCTTCCACTATCTTCAGAAGCTTCTCCATGGCAGTCTTCTTCTTGGTGTCGCCGCGAATCTCTCCGTCGACGAGCAAAACGAGCCTCTCGCTCATTCTTGCAATCCGGGGATCGTGAGTGACCATCACGAAGGTCTTCTTTTCCTCTTTGTGGAGCCTCTCCATCAGCTCCAGTATCTCGGCGCCGGTCTTTGTGTCGAGGTTGCCTGTCGGCTCGTCTGCCAGAATCATCGCAGGCTCGTTGGAGAGGGCCCGTGCGATTGCGACCCGCTGTCTCTGTCCCCCCGACAACTCGTTCGGCTTGTGGTCCATCCTGTCGCCGAGGCCGACCATCTCGAGCAGCTCTTTTCCTTTCTTGTCCATCTCTGCCTTGCTCTTTCCCTGGAACCACATTGGCAGTGTGACGTTCTCGAGCGCCGTTAGTGTGGGTATGAGGTTGAAAAACTGGAAGACAAAGCCTATCTGCTTTCCCCTTATGGTGGCGAGCTCGTCGTCGCCGAGCTTCTCGGTCTCCTTCCCCCTGACGAAGACTTTTCCCTTTGTCGGCCGGTCGAGGACGCCGACCATGTTGAGGAAGGTCGACTTCCCGCTTCCCGACGGGCCGATGACTGAGACGAAGTCGCCTTCATCTATCTGGAATTCGACTCCCTTGAGGGCCTCTACGGCGGCCCTGCCGGAGCCGTAGATCTTGCTGACGCCCTCGAGCTTGACCACCGGCTCCATCGGGAGAGCCCCGAGCTTCCAATATAAATAGGGTTAACCTAGACCTCGAGGATTCGCATGACTCCGAAGGCCATGACCATCAGCCAGATGGCTGCCAGTGTGGAGTTGAGCTCGAGGGGCTCTTCAGCCATTCCCTCCCGCGGCTTCTCCATCTTGATGGTCTCATCGTAGAGGACACTGCCGTCCTCGGCGAGGAGCTTGACGTTCGCCTCGTATTCGCCAGGCAGAAGGTTGTCGAGTGAGACGGACTGCGTCCCGGACGAGAGGTCGAGCGTCTGCTGGCTCATCTCTTTCCCGTCCTGGTAGAGCGTCAGCAGCAGCTTCCCGCTCCCCCCTTCTGGTATCTCTATCTGGAGGGAACTTGAGCCGTCCTGCGTCACCACTGACGCCTGCGGAGTCTTCTTTTCTTCCAGTATCTCAACGTCCTCGCTGCTCTTCTCCCCCGCAACGGCGACGACCACGGTGTGCGTGCCGGGCGCGAGGTCGAGCTCGAACGAGAAGGCCGACGATTCCCCCGCTCCCACCTCTATCCTCTGCCTCTTCTTGAGCTCGCCGTCGACGTAGACGACCAGGTCTGCCCTCAGCACGGCGTCGCCGTCGTTGCCGACTGTCGCGTCGAGTCGGGAGCCTTGGATTGTGACTTCGAGAGAGGGCTCCGGCGATGGGAGGGGCTCTTCCTCCACAGGCGCGTCTTCCTGCTTTTCATCCTCCTCTTCAGATGTCTCTTCCTCCGGGACGTCAGACTCACGGCTGCGGCTTCCGCTGCTCCTGTAGACAGGCTCCTCCTCGTCGTCCCTCCCCACGACGGAGATCACGTAGTGGGGCGTCGAGTTGGTGTTGCCTGTGGTGTCGTTTGCCTGGAAGAACCACTCCACCCTCTCACCTTCGTCGAGCTGGGAGGCGGGGACGGTCAGCGAGTAGCTCCCGCCTTCAGCGAGGAAGGTGCTGGTCCAGTTTCCTGTCGCGTTGTGCCAGGCGTAGACCTCGGAGAGGAACTCGTCGTCCCATTCAGACGAGATGGCGGCGCTCGAGTCGTCGTAGGTCTGGCTCGGGCCGCTCACTGAAAAGAAGTCCGGCGCCTTGTTGTCGACTTTGATCTCTATCTGTTTTGTCTTCTGCTTGTAGTAGACTGCAGGACCCCCGAAGCTGGTCTCGATCTTGTAGCTGGCCGAAGAGGCTGGCGAGTCGGCGTCGACTTCAAAGACCACTGTCTCGACTGTCCCCGCCGCCACGTCGACCTTCTTCTTTAGGTCTCCGCAGCTCATCTCTGCGGGCAGCGTGAGATTGATCCAGACGTCGTCTGCGTCGCCGTCCCCGCTGTTGTTGACAGCCACGCTGACGTTGAACGGCGTTCCATTGGCCACTTTGGCCGGGGCCGAGACCGACATTGCGAGCCGTGCTTCAGGTCCTGGGACTGGCGAGTTGTCGCTGTCCTCCTGTTCGTCGCTCGAGACTGCGACCTGGACGCTGAAGGAGCCGGTCTGGAGGGCGGTGACGTTCCACCTGACCTCTTCCGTTGTCCCGTTGGCGACGTCGCCTATCATCTTCTCGGCGTCCTCTCCCGTCTTGAGCTCGAGCTGGCTTGGAAGCGTGAGGTTGGCCCACGTGTTGAGGGCGGTCTCGTTGCCGTAGTTGTAGACGTCGGCGATGACCTGGTAGTCCTGGCCGGCGAAGCAGAGCGGCGGGAAGGCAACGTCGACGCTGAGAAGGGGCGACTCAGGCTCTTTCACTTCTATCGCCTCCACGTCGTGGTTCTCGCCTTCGAGGCCGGTCTGGGAGACGTTGGCGTCGAGAGTGTAGTTGCCGGTCGAGCCGGGTGCTGTGGCGCCCCAGATCGACAGGTTGTAGCCGTAGGCGGCGACTGTTCCTATGAAAAGCGGCGAAGGCGTGTTGACAGTTATCCCGTCCGGCGAGGAGAGGCCTGCCTGGACGGCGTCTATACCCTCTTCGTCCATGTTGTAGACATAGAGCTTGCTGTTGAAGTCAGAGGAGGGCTGGACCCTGTCCGGTGAGTTGAGTGTGACCCAGAGGTCGTCGACGTGGCTCTTCACTTCCACCACCTGGAGCATCGAGTTGTCGAGCAGGTCCATCTCGTTCTCCACGGAGTCGATGGAGACTGTCACGTTGAGGTTGCCGAGCGAGGTCGGCGTCCAGTTGAACTGAACATACTGCTCTTCTCCCGGCGAGAGAGAGACGAGAGTTGAGTTCTTCTCCGTTCCCTCAACCCAGAGCCTCACCGTCGAGTTCTCTTCTCCGCCGCCCTGGTTCTCCACCATTGCGTTCACTATCGCCTCTTCGCCCGTGTAGACCTCCTCGGGCGTGACGTTGAGGTCGGTGACCGCGAGGTCGTGGGAGATGACTTTGACCGATTCCTGTTCTGTGGCGGCGAGGTTGCCGGAGTCGTCCCTGGCCCAGACCCTGAAGCTGATCCATCCGCTTCCGAGGCCGGTGGTGTCCAGCGTGTGGTTGGCCCAGCCGTCCGAGAAGCTGGAGGTCGAGCCGTTGTGCCAGTAGCCGCTTGAGTTGTGCTCGATGAAGTGGCCGTAGAGCTGGTCGTTGTCGCTCCACTCGCTGTAGACGTGGATGGCTTCGCTCTCGTTGACTTCTCCGCTCTCTTTCCAGTATTGGAGGAGCGCGGGAGGCTCAGTGTCGATGACTGCGAAGGAGTCGCTCTCCGACCAGTCGGAGCAGGCGAACGGGTCACAGGCCCGGACGTTCCAGTGGTAGGTCGTTTCGTACTGGAGGTTCTGGACGGTCAAGTTGGGCTGGCTTATCCAGGTCCATGTCCCGAACTCCGTGCCGTTCTCCGTCGTCCCCACCCTGGCTTCGTAGGTGAGTTCATCCTCGTCTGCGTCCTCGGACTCGTCCCATTCCAGGAGTGTGGCTGTGGAGTTGTAGAGGTCCGCTTCCGGGACGGGGACGGGGACAGTGGGAACTGCGTTGTTGACAAGGAACTCGTAGACGCCAGTGACTGCCGTGTTCTCGTTCTCGCTGACGTCCACTGCGCTGGAGTTGTAGCCGACCAGCTGGCCGTTTGTCAGCAGGCCTCCCGGTATGGTGACGCTGTAGGTGTCGCCGCTGCGGGAAGCTGTGTGGTTGGCCCAGTCGCCTGTCGCGTTGTAGCCTATGGTGACGCTCTCCACATCGACGTTGTCGGTCCAGTTGAAGTAGATGGTCGCTTCATCCCCTGTCTCTATCTCTGAAGGCACGACCCAGTGGTCGCCCTCCGTGGGCGGCGTGTGGTCCGAGTCGTCGACGGAGTAGACGAGCTCGAGTTCTGGCGAGACGTTGGGAGTCTCCCAGTAGTCCGCGCACCTCACGTAGTAACTGTAGGTCTGGCCGTCCTCCAGCCCTTCGAAGAGAACGGAGTGGTTGAGGCCGCCGGTCTGGTTGAACGTCCCGTTCATCTCGTCGAATGCAGCGCCAGACTCGGTCTCAAACCTGCAGATGGCAGTCTCGTGCGTCTGGAATGTGACGTTGATGGTCTCCGTGCTGAATGGCAGCTCTATTCCGTTCTCGGGCGAGAGTCCGGAGATCTGCGGGTACTCGTCGTCCACGACTGTGAAGTTCTGCTCCGTGCTGGCCGCCGAGTTGTTGGCAGAGTCGTTGCCCCAGACGGACCACTTCACGAGCTGGCCGTTTTCCAGGACGCCGCTCGGTATGCTGATTGTGAAGACGTCGCCTTCCTGCGACGGCGTGTAGTTCTGCGGAGTGCCATTCCAGTCGCTCTCGAAGAGAACAGTTTCGAGATTGGCGTCGACCACTGTTGCGTTGAGCTCCACTCCGCCGCCGTCGTGGATGGGGTCTGCTGTCCTCTCGAACCCGTAGATGGCGGGCGGGAGCGTATCTATCTCCGTGGTGCCGCTCGTGGTGAAGTTCTCGCCGTCGGAGCTCGAGGCGCTGAACTTGACAGTGCAGGTCGCACCCTCACCGCAGATCCACAGCGTCTCGCTCGCGTTCCATTCGTAGGGCACGTCCGTGGAGAGGAGAGTGAAGTTCTCGCCGTCATCTGAGAGTTCCCAGTAGTAGCCTGTGATGTTGTCCTCCAGGTTCTCGTCGTCAGCACTGCCGTCTAGAGTGGCGAAGTGGACAGCTTCAGGCAGGTCTCCCATCTCGCCGTCCGGCGGTGAGTTGACCATGGTGAAAGAGGTCCAGTTGGAGTCGGTGTCCGTCCCGTCGCTTATCTGGACAGAGGCGTTCCAGTCTCCCTTCAGGCCGTTGAGGCTGAACCCGGCGACGCACTGTCCTTCTTCGCAGGTCATTTCACCAACATGGTTCGGCATCTCTTCGTGCTCGCTGTCCCAAGCCGCGTAGGTTGCTGTGATAACGTCCTCCGGGTTTTCATCCTCGGAGTACGAGGCGCGTAGGGTGACGGAGTCGAAGATCTCGAACGGAGCTGTCTCCACGGCGACTGCCCCTATCGACGGCGGCGTGTTGACCAGCGCGGCATTTCCTGCGGAGCTGTTCATTGTGGAGATCCCGTCGTTCACGGAGAAAAAGCAGGTCCAGTTGCCCTTGCTGCCGTAGATTGTGAGGCTGTCGGTCCAGCAGCTGGCCCCGTCGCAGGTTGCCGCTCCCGTCGTCTCCTCCCCGCTCGGGCCGGAGACATTGTAGGATGCGCTCAGCTCGTCTCCGTCATCGTCTGTTGCCGTGACAGAGCAGTTGACTGTGTCGCCGTACTGGAAAGTGGAGGCGTTGAACTGGGGCAACCCGACGGACGGAAGGGTGTTGGTGACAGTGAAGCTGTCGTTCGACCAGTTGCCGCACTCCCACGGGTCGCACCCCCTCACGGACCAGTAATAGGTCGCATAGTACTCGAGTTCGCTGAGGCTCGTCGAGTTCGCTTCGAGGCCTGTCTCGTCGAGCACGTCGGTTGCGTTCTCCGTCGTCCCGACGCGGACGTCGTAAGTGACGTTGTCCCCGTCCGGGTCGGTCGCGTTCTCCCACTCGAGAGTGACCGCCGTCTCATGCGTGTCCGGCTCGTCGACGAGTGCAGGCGCGGAGGGGACGTCGTTGGTCATGTTGAAGGAGTCTGTCCCGCTCCAGGGACTGCAGTCGTGGATGTCGCAGGCGCGGACGTTCCAGTAGTATCTCCTGGGCGTGAGGCCGGAGATCGACTGGTTGAGGTCGGTGAGGCTTGAGTGGTAGGCGAAGTCGGTTGCGTTCTCCGTGGTCCCGACGCGGATGTCATAGGTCACGTCGTCCCCATCGGGGTCGACCACAGCCCCCCACTCAAGTAGCGCGGAGGTGTTGTGGGTGTCGGGCTCGCCCGTGAGCGGCGGCGTGAGCGGCGCCTCGTTCCCTATGTAGAATGAGTCTGTCCCGCTCCACACTCCGCAGCCGTAGCCGTCGCAGGCGCGGACGTTCCAGTAGTAGGATTGGTCGACCGAAAGCGAGGAGACAGACTGGTTGAGGTCGGTCAGGTTTGAAGCTTCGAGCACGTCGGTTGCGTTCTCTGTCGTCCCCACTCTGACATCGTAGGTGACGTCTTCCCCATCGGGGTCGACCGCCTCTTCCCACTCGAGCAGGACAGATGTCTCATGCGTGTCCGGCTCCGGGACAACAACTGGCGCCGGCGGCGGGTTGTTGCCCACCAGGAAGTCGTCCGTCTCCGCCCAGTCAGAGCAGTCGTAGGAATCGCAGGCGCGGACAGACCAGTAGTGGGTCTGGTTGAAGGTCAGGTCGAAGAGGTCGTGCGACAGTGAAGAGAGGCCGGTCTCGTCCGCCACGTCGCTTTCCCCGTCAGTCGTCCCGACTCGGAGGTCGTAGGTCACGCCGTCCCCGTCCGGGTCGACGGCCTCGCTCCACTCCAGCGTTACGTCCGTTTCGTGGGTGTCAAGCTCGTCAGTGAGCGCGGGAACTGGCGGCATCTCGTTGGTTATTGTGAAGTTGTCTGTCCCGGTCCAGAGCGAGCAGGTCCACTCGTCGCAGGCGCGGACGTTCCAGTAGTAGATCTGGCCCATGGTGAGCGAGGAGACGGACTGGTTGTTGTCGGTGACGCCGCTTACGTCGAGCACGTCGGTTGCGTTCGGGTTCGAACCGACCCTCACGTCGTATGTGACGTCGTCCCCGTCCGGGTCATTTGAACTGTTCCATTCTAGCATTCTTTCCGTATCGTGGCCGTCAGGCTCGAACACTATGGAAGGCAAGGGCGGAGCGTCGTTGGTCGGCGTGAACATCCAGTCAGACGACCAGTCGGAACAGCTGTAGGGGTCGCAGGCCTGGAGCGACCAGTTGTAGTCAGAGTTCCAGTTGAGAAACGACAGGTCGTGGCTTGTCGAGCCGCTCTTGTTGAGGGTGGTGTAGTCCCCGCCGTTCTCCTTGTACCTGACCATGTAGTCGACGGACTCGCCGTCCGGGTCAGTGACGTTGTCCCAGTCGAGTGTGACGGAGCGGGAGTGCGGTGTGGCGCCGTTGGCGGGAGAGGAGTGGGCGGGCGTGGGCGGCGGGTCGTTGGTGATGGTGAAGTCGTCAGTGCCGCTCCAGGGGCCGCACTCCCACTCGTCGCAGGCGCGGACGTTCCAGTGGTAGGTCTCGCCCATGGTGAGGCCGGAGATCGACTGGTTGAGGTCGGTCAGGTTTGAAGCTTCGAGCACGTCAGTCCCATTCTCTGTCGTACCCACTCTGACGTCATAGGCCACGTCGTCCCCGTCGGGGTCGACCGCCTCGCTCCACTCAAGCGTCCTCTCTGTCGCGTGGCCGTCAGGCTCGTCTGTGAGCGCTGGCGCAGGCGGCTCGTCGTTGGTGATGGTGAAGTCGTCGCTGGCCGCCCAGTCAGAGCATTCCCACTCGTCGCAGGCCCTGGCAGACCAGTAGTAGGTCCCGAGAGTGAGGTTCGACTCTCCGGTCAGCTCCTCCTGCGTCTCCGATTTTCCGCCGGCGCCGTAGACATCGTCGCCCCCGTCGGTCGTGCCGACTCGCATGTCGTAGGTAACATTGTCCCCGTCCGGGTCGACAACTGCGCTCCATTCCAGGAGGATTGGGGCTTCGTGAGTGTCTGGCTCGTCCGTGAGCGCGGGGACTGGCGGCTCGTCGTTGGTCGGGGTGAATCTCCAGTCAGCGGACCAGGCGGAACAGTCGGCCGGGTCGCAGGCGCGGACCGACCAATAGTAGTCTGAGTTCCAGGAGAGCCCGGACAAGTTGTGGCTGGTGGAGTTCCCCTTGTCGACCTCCGTGTATGCTCCTCCGTTCTCGCTGTACCTCGTCCAGTAGGTGACGTCGTCGCTTTCCGGGTCGGTGACCGTGCTCCACTCGAGCGTCGTCGACTGGGAGTGGAATGTCGACTCGTTTGCAGGGGAAGAGTGTGTCGGCGTCGGGGGGGCGGCGTTGGTGGTGCAGACGTTGTTGACGCAGGTGTAGCCGCTGACACAGTCCCCGCTGTCCTGGCAGGAACTCGGGCAGTTTGGACAGGTGCCCGAAGACGAGCAGGTCCTTGTATCTATATAGGGGTCGCACGAGCCGCTTCCGCAGGAGTCGCCCGCATCCTTCCCGTCACAGGCCGCGTCCGCCCCGCAGTCCGTGGAGAAGAGGTCGTAAGAGCTGACCTCTATCCTGCCGCTATTACTATTATAGTGTATGTACGAAGTGATCTTCCCGCTGCTGCACTCGGCGCACCATCCGTCTGACGTGCAGATGCCGTCGCCCCTGAAGCCGTCGTGCGGTGTCGCGTCGCACAGCGAGCCCACGTTGCTCTGGCAGAAGCTGGCGAAGTTGGAGGCGCTGTTTGCCCAGTCGGTCGCTATCCCGACTTCGGGATGGCCGTCCGGGTGCTGCGACATTGTCCCGACGGCAACCCAGGCAGTCTTCTCGAAGTACTGCCAGGTCGGAGGCGGGCTGTATCCGGGATAGCCGCAGTAGTACCTGCCCACCAGGTCGGGGTAGTCGTCGCAGAACGACTTCCCTGCGAACTTGTCGTTGATGCAGAACCTCTTGTTGAGAGTCATGCCGCGGTTGTGGTTGCCGGTCTGGACGTAGCAGGCGCTCGTTGTTGTCTCTGCCGCGGCCGTCCCGAGCAAGAGCATGGCAACAACTAAAAAGCGAGCCAGCGTTCTGCCCTCCAGCATAAGCTGGGCAAGCTCTCCTTGCTTTATATATTTTTGCCATCCTGAAGTAAGTAAAAAATAGTTGACGTTCGACAGAAAGACTTATAATCATTTGCCATAACGGAGTGGCAAATAGGTGCGAAAGGAATGGTCAACTTTGGGAAACTCAAGCCGAGCAAGCCGGGCAGGTTCAGGAAGACTCCAGTCAAGAGGGCAGCCAAGATAATGAAGGCGGCCTTGAAGAAGGCGGCCAAGAGCGTCCCGAAGAGCGAGGACTGGGAGAACAAGGCCTCGCCGTTCAGCAAGGTCATAAGGAAGACGCGCATACTCAACCTCTCAAGCTATCTGAAGGAGGCCTTCGAGGACAAGCTCAGTGAGACTGTCGATGTCGAGCCATTCGTGGACGAGGCGAAGCAGAAGTACAAAGAGAAGAAGGGGAAGGAGGTCGACTTCGACTGTCCGTTCCCGGATTGGAATATCACCTACGAAGACATACTGAATGGCATTGATCTTTACACGGCCCTCTCGAAAAGCAAGGCGAAAAGGGTGAAGGTCGAGGGTGCGAGGGGCGGCGTCGAGGAGGTAGGATGGGTCTACCAGCTGCCTGCCAGGCGAGAGACCTATGCAGAATTCTACGGTTTCTCGAGGGCTCACTCAACAAACAAGGGGGAGTATTACAGCCTCAAGAGGGAGTACGAAAGCCTCAAGAACGGTGTCGGGCTGACCGACGACGAGAAGGAAAGAAGGGACGAACTCAAAGAGGAGCTGGACTCTTTCTGGAAAACGAGATACGACCCTGAAAAGGAGGCGAAGGGCCGGCTTATGATAATCGACACAGAGGAGCTCGACACGCAGGACAGGAGAGATGCCCTGAAAGAGAAGCTGGATTCGTTCTGGCTGAGGGCGACCAACTTCAACAGGGTCATCCCGACAACGGTCATGTGCACGGGCGGCCATCTCGAGCCGTATGCAAGGAACGATGCAGAGAGGCAGAGGCGGAAGTTGGAGATGGCGGGCTGGTTCACTGGCAAGTTCAACGCGAGATACGACAGGAGGTCAGACATCGCGAGGAGGAGGGTCGTCTCAGATATGGGTTATCTGGATGCGTCCGACATGGAGGACTGGGAGAAGGAGGCCGTCGACAAGGGAGTCAAAAAGTCCAAGAACACTCGAAGAGTTGAGAACGCGGCCGCCGGGGTCGTCATCGCCGGAACTGCAGTACCAGGTGGCGTCATCGCCTATGGGACAGATGAAATTTCCGAAGCGCAGACCATCAAGGGAAACGCAATCGAGGACAGGGACGCGGCCAGGCAGGAGATGTCGGAGCTGCAGCAGGAGAACGCTGAGCTGGAGCAGAGGATGGACGAGTGCCAGGACAACATCGACGCCAACCGGGAAGACCTGAACGAGCTGACCAACAATGGAGAGTACGATCGGCAGTACTTCGTGGATACCAACCAGACCGACTGCGTCGAGGAGTACGACACCTACACAGGCAACATCAGCGGCAACCAGACACAGTATAATCAGTACAACCAGACGTATACCAACAACACCGCCGACATAGGGGGGCTGAACGGCACACTGCCTGGCTACAACCAGACCATTTCAGAGCAGGACGCCACCATCGACGCATGGCAGGGCTTCATCAAGAACATAAAGCCTGTTGCAGCAGTCTGCTTTGCTTTGACATTAACGGCCATAGGTGGGAAGATAGCTGCCTACGCGCAGAGACATCGGACCGATAAGTATGTCGAGAACATGAAATGCGGGCCTGTCAGCCACTGGGACGCCTACGACCCGGCGACCGGCAGCGACGATCTGTTCAGGAGCTGTTATCTGCTCGACGCCACAGTGACAGATGCTTGAGCTGAAGAGTGCCGAAACCTTTTTAACGGAGGTCTCTCTTCTTTAGTTACTACGGCGTGAATAATGTCTGACATGGATTCTGAAGAAGGGCAGGGGAGTGATCAAGGAGGGACCGTCCCAGAGAAAGAAAGTCGTTCAGTATTTTCATTACCGTCAAACTCTGGAACAACTGGCAACCTGAGAAAGAGACGCCAACCCACTTACAAGAAGCGTAGTGATCGAGATGAAACCGTCCCAGAGAAAGAAAGCCGTCCCTCAGTATTTTCATTACCGTCAAACTCTGGAACAACCAGCAACCTGGGAAAGAGACATCCTCAACGTCAGGACTACAATCCCGTCCCCCTGCTCGGAGGCGCGGTGACTGAGTTCCCTTTAGAAGAAAAGACTCAGACTGAGCCTCCCGTCAATCCTGCGTCTGCTTCGAGAGTAGTTGAGAAGGAGAGCGACAATTCTGAAGACGAGTATGATGACTACATAGAGGAGTTGGGGGTGGGCAAGAAGAAAGTGATAGCTTCCCTCAGCAACCTCATAAGGACTGTGGAGATAATGAGGGAGGAGGAGCTGTCCAAGGCGGCTGGAGAGGAGATAGGCAGGAAGCTGGAGATCTTCTTGAATAACCCGATTATAGTGAAGACTGCTGAGCTGGAGCTCAACGAGTCTGGGACACTCCCCGACAACATAGTGAACATACTCTCCGAGGTCGTCGCCCTCGAGGACTGGATACTGAGGGACCAGATCGTCGCTGAGCGCTTGAGGGCCATCTCTGAGAGGAATGGCAGCGCTTCGCCCAAGAAGACTGTGGACCGCACGGACAACTATCTGGAGAGCCTCAAGCAGAACAGGGATACCATAAAGAAGTTCCTCCCCAAGAACTTCCACCCTGAAGCGAGCGGCCTGAAATCACAGGGAATTTCAAGGCGCCCGTTCTATCGCTTGACCACCATTGCCGAAGTCCGGCCATTGAACTCCCACATAGGCGCCAATGTGGAGAGGACAAGGCGGAACGTGGACCCCGCTTCACCAATAATAAACGAGATGAAGCCCGACGACACCAGCGACATGGTGTACCTTCTGGAAGACCTCCTCAACGACGAGGAGATCGCGGACATAGAGAGCAGGACGAGGCTGTATCTGGAAGCGAGATTGGACACTGTATTTGACCTGCAGAAATTTGCCGAGTTGCTGAATAAGAGGGGCATTACGAGGGAGGAGATCAACTCGATAGCTTCGCGGTACGCGGATGCGTACAGCGCTGACGAGCTCTGTGATCTCGAAGAACTCCTCGTCGCCATGTACGAGATAGATGAGGATTCTGGGGACGGCAAGTTCATCAGGAAAGGGCGCATCGACTATAGGGGGAGAAATGTCAGCCCCAATGAACTGATTGGGGACAAGGCAAGCGAACAGAGCGGTACTTGGGGCATGGACCTGTACGATACCCTGGGGAGCTTCGAGGAGATTCTTACCGAGACCGGGATGGAGGTTTTGGATGCTGCGATGGAAGCCCCGTTCAACGAGATAAAGAGGGAATATTGCAAGGTGCTGAAAGAGGTTCTGCCTTTCCGGAAAAGGTACGGCTCAAGCGGGCCTGCACGCCCCTTGATATGGATACAGACGCTGGAGAACTTCGCTGAGATAACATCGAAGGCCAGGAAGCTGGCCAGAAAAGGAATGAAGTCCCTGCGGGAGAGGGGGGAGTCTCCTCGATATTCCGATATCTACGAACGGGTGCTGCCGGAAGTCAGGGAGATGCTGGACGGTCTTTTCCTGCTACCTTTTGAGGAAAAGAAGAGCGAAAGTGAGATTGAGAACTACAAGGAGATACTCCTCTATGCTTCGAACTCCCTCTTGGACTTCGACTACGAGAGTTTCGAGGACGCTCACGAGTTCCTGAAGGCTGAGATTGAGGGCAGGCTGTTGACAGACATCCGGAGGATAGGGAGGCGAGGAGTCTCTGACAGTCCGTCGCCCTATGAGGAGAGTGTGAAGGCGGAGATCGATAAGCTTGCCAAGGAAGGCGAATCGCTGACACCGCTGGACATCAAGCTGGTAAGGGAGAACATCCAGAAGAGGCTTGAACCCCTCCTCTATCCGCCCGTAATCCGCTCACTCAAGTCCGTTCCGTCCTACGGCATAGAGGCGGGTGTAGAAAAGGCCAGGGACTCTTTTACGGAGAAAAAGCGCGGTCTGCTTGGTATCAGAAAAAAGGTCGTTGAACATTCCTACTCACCGTCCCAGCTCATGGAGATGGTACTTGATTCTCCTTGCTTCCAGAAGAGGGAAGGAATACGGAGGGAGGCAAAAAGGTTCCTGGATGAGAACGGCTCAGACTACAAGGACCAGCTTTCCCTCTCGCTTGCAGTTATCGAGCACCTCGAGAACTACATCTCTAACGGGCCGCTTGTTCGCATAGTGGACAGGCTGGAATCATACGACAAGAAGAGCGAGATCCCAGTCGTGAATGAGTTGGACGTGGAGATACTAGAGAGCATCGGCACGTCCGAACCCCGACGTCCTGGAGACAAGATGCCCGTACAGTCAAACCTCTCACTCCTTGTCGAGGTTTCGGGCTACAATGCGTACGCGGCAGAGATCACGGAAGAGAAGGCGAAGAGTTTCGGCGACGGCTCCGTCGACGAACATCTGGACAGGCTCTATCAAGAGATGAAAGATGGGCTCTTGAAAAGCAACGAAGAGAAAGTCAACAGCGTGTTGACCACTATTGCCTACGGCCTCAAGAAGGAAAAGATGGAAATGAGCGACTTCCGCAATTCACTCTCATACCTGCAGGACATCGGCTTGATAGAGCGAGTGCCGATGAAAAAGAAGCTCCCCGACGTGGAGAGGATGAAGGACGGCGGCGGCGTCGATGAATTCTTCTACGAGGACCTGCTTTACGAACTTGACGACCTGAAGAGCAGGGGCCTCAGCGAGGAGGAGATCGATGGCCGCAGCGGGGAGCTCTTGTTGATCGAGCACACGGAGCTTTACAGGAACTTCCGAAATCCCCAGGAGAAGTACGGAGGGAAATCACCTCAAGAGGCGATCGACAAGATGAACGCTTCGCTCTCCCCCTACGTCACTGCACTGACGGACGACGAAAGGATCGAAGATGTCTGCTACTCGTCGACAGACCCGGATTCGGAGTTTTCCAAAAGGGCATCTTCAAGAGTCAAGAGGCTTCTTGGGGCTTCGGTTGGCATCAAGTAGTAAACTATTTAAGTGGTTATTATTCATTCTGAAATGATTAACATGAGCGTAGGTAGAACTCACAATAACTTGACCGAGAAGGCAGTAACCGCGGCTGCCGATCATTGGGGCTGGGAAAGAGAGGCCGCCAGAAAGAGGATAAGGTCACTCTGCACCAGCGACGTCTTCGTTCTCTTCTCAGGCCTTGCCTCAAATGGCAAGACCACCCTGGCGAAGTCTGGTACCTTGGGGCCGATAGCTGGTTTCGAGAGGGGCGACTACGCGATAAAGTTCTCGGGGAGCCACACCCGAAAAGGTGCGAGCATGCAACCTGAGCTCTACATCAGGCACGCTTCAACGGCCGACGAGGAAGAGTTCACCAAGACTGCGGATGTCTTCGGCCGCCTGGTGACCAACGTCCACCTGGGCGCTCAGACAGGACAGGACCAGATAGTCGAGTATGGACTCTACAAGGAGTGGTCAGAGCAGATGCTTGGTCGGTCCCCTGAGGCGCTTGCTCTTTCAGCCACTCCCAACTTCAAGTACGGCAGGAACCACATTCCCATGGCGCCAGTCCTTGTCTTGAACGGAAGCTTCAGGAATCCGGGACTGCTAAACAGCGTAAACGGCTCCATGAAGAGGCAGCAGGTGACTTTGGAGGCTGTTCTGCGCAACAAGCCCCTCCTGCGAGGCAACGTGACCGTGGTCGGCACGCACTACGACACCCTTTTGGATCCTCAAAGCAAGGGGTATGCTCCCGAGATGGCGGAGCCGGACATCAATGACTGCAAGAAGGTGACTGAGCTGAAAGACGAAGTCCAGTCTGGATACCAGAGGCTGTTGGACAGCAGGCCTTCCCGTGAAAGATATTTCGAGCTTATCAGCCCAATCGAGGACTTCCTTTTCGAAGACGACCTCTACGAGAAATCGCGGGAAGATGGCTTGAAGGAGGTCTGCAGGAGGTTTGAGCACGAGTGGCTGAAGCGGCTCACCAACGACTCACGGGTCGTCATAGGGGGTGAGTTCGACCGCAACGAAGGGAGGATTGTCGGCGGCGAGGAGATCCGCTACCCCGTCACTTTCGACATACACGGGAGTGTGGAGAGGAGAGGCAGGAGCAAGTCATTCAGTCCGACTTTGACAATGACGCAGGCAAAGAATTACGTCTCAAGCCCGCTTCTTGACATGTCGCTGAACACCAACCCCGATCTTTTCGAGAAGTTGCCGAGCGATGAGGCCTACCACAACACCAACACGACGAAAGTTATGGTGGAAGGCGTGAGGGCAATAGATGATGACATCCTGGGCGCGATAGGCAGTCCGTGGATCACCTATGAAGTGATGGGAGTGCTTTACGCCGAAGGCGGAAAGGCGGGTGAGGCGTGATGGTCAGCATCAAGCTAGCTTACCTCAAGAACAGGTTCGGTGCCACAGCTGCTGAGATCTCCCTGGACAGGGAGTATTTCGAGAACCTCCGCGACTATGAAAGAATGGCAAGAAAGGACGTGGAGAAAATGGCGGAACTCATGTCCGGAGGCCTTGGCATCCAGCTGGACAATGCCCGCAATCTAGCGTTCCAAGACAAAGTGGAGAAAAAACTTCAGGAAAAAGGCCTCGAAGGGAAGGAGCTGGAGAACCGCACTCATGAGACGATGAATTATGTTAACACGCTGTTGAGCCAGGGGTGGAACATAGACGTCACCCCTGACGACCTTGACTCTGTAAGGAAGAAGCTGGTGCCGAGAAAGGTGGATGAGGAGGAGAAGAAGTCTCTTGGATTGCTCTCAAGCCTTGTTACCGCAACTGACATGCAGTTCCTGGTCAAATACGACGGTGCGAATTTCATGGGCATGACCGCCGAGTTGCTCAACGACGACTTCACACGCGGGATTGAGCCTGTCGACTGGAACATTCTGGTAGCCCCTACGACGATAGAGAGCAGGAAGGGTGTGTCCACTGTCTATTTCTACAAGGGAAGGGGCAACACAGCCTCTATGCGCGATGTTGCAACAGAGCTGACCAACGAACTGGTCGGGATCATGGATGGAAAGGGGTTTTTCACTGACGAAGACAACTTTCTCAGGCAGCTCGACAGGGAACTCTACGAACCCATCTATGAGAAATACATCCCTCAGATGGAAGCCGCGGCAGAGGAGCCTTCCCAGCCCGGACAGTTTGAGCTGGGAGGCAGGAAAGTCTTCTGGGAGCTGGAGAAGACAGAGGTATTCAAGTTCGAGGAAGGGTTGCCGACCATAGTCTACCCCCCTGCGGAAGGGGACACCAGGATAGACGTCTACAACGGCCTTGCGAAGATGATACCAGAGTACGGAGGCAAACAGTTTGAACGGCTCATGGAGGAAGGCAGGAGCATACTCGTCCAGAGCGAGTTCAAGAACGGGGGCGTAGGCGGTGGAATGGAGGTTTTGGTCTTCAATCCCCAGACCTATGGCGTGGTGACCAGGATGGTCCCCATCAGCACGCTTCCAATGGACAAACTGAATTCCGAAGACTGGCAGACCAGGAAGGAGATGCGCGAGACTCTTGACTTCTACATCTCAAACAGCGACATCAGGGGCATCGACCCGACCCAGGCGCTCGGGACGTTGAGGACCCTCTATGAGGAGATAAGGCCTTCCATCGAGAACAACGAGCTCCGGGAGATAATGAGGAGTGTCGCCTCATTTGCCAAGTCACAGTACACGGCCTGCAGGGGAACCTTCGGTAACTTTTGATGGCTGTGGATAACTAAACAATCCCTTGAAGCAGGAAGAGCTTCTCTGCGAGTTCTGGCCCGTCGTAGGCCTTGCAGTATGCCCTGTCTGAGAGCAGGTTGACTGATGGAGGCATGGGTGCCCCGTTCTCGAACCTTTTGGCAGAAGTTTCCGAGAGTGTTTTCACAAGAGCGTATCTGTTGCCTTCCAAGAAGTGGATGTCTATGCCTGTTGAGTCGGAGACCTTCCAGCAGTACTCTCCGCTTGTCGGCTCCTTGACCACGCCGGAGAACCTGAACCCGCGCCTGGAGAGAAGGTTCATGGTCTTGGCCCGAGCAGATGCAGCTTCCGTCTTTATCTCTTCTTTCTCTGGAAGGGCCTCTATGCTGTAGTAGCTCTCCAGTTCCGGGGCCAGGCAGTCGTCTTTGAGCAGTGTCCAGTCGACATCAGACCTCTTTTTGCCATCGACGTAGACCATGCTCAGGGCGCCAACCATGCGCTCGGGGTCTGCTAGCAGGGGTGCGTAGGGAAGATAGAGTTCAAAGTCGATTTCCCCGCTTACAGAGACGGGTGACGTTTCCATGTATTCCGCCATCACGCTGTCTGCACCCGACTCAACTGAGATTGCGAATGCTGCGGCAAGCTTGAAAGTCTCTGCATGGGGACACTCTACAACAGTCTCTTGGGGGAGGCTGTCGAGGGTATCGATGCAGTTGCAGAAGGGTTGCGGTTCGCCGAGCTCCTCCGAGACAACAGGCAAGTGGCGGTAGAGGTACTGATCTTTCGTGAACAGCGAGACACAGTCCCCGTCTCTCCCTATCCAGATCTCTTTTTCCAGCGACCTGTTCTCACAGAGCGGCTGCCTCTTCTTTATTTTCTTCAGGAGCGGCCCCTTGGTGCTCTCATTGACCTCTGAGAACATCTGCTCACCCACAAGACCGAAGAGGCCCTCTATCGCATAGGTGGGAGACTCGTAGAGCGCGACTCTCTCGTTTCTCAAGACGGCACAGTAGGCAAGCGGGGTGACAGTCACAGTCCAAGATGGGGCTTGGTCGTTATAAGATTTCCTACTCTGAAGTTAACCCCTGGAGGTGTTTCTTGGGAGGGGCAGGCTTCCCCTCGAATAATTTTTTAAGGCGACGCTTACTGACTTGCAAGTAATAATATGTTGAAGGTGGAAGACGGAGGGGGGGTGGAAGAAGAGCTTGAGGGAGGAGTGAAGAACGATCTGGAGAAAGAGCTGGAGACCTACGTCTCGAGCCGTGCGAAGGCAGCTGTCAAGTGCAGCGGCAAGACGAGGGAGAGGGGATTGAAGCTGGTGGCTGAGGCGAGCCAACTGTTGGAGGCGGCGAGAAAAGGAGAGCTCCCTGACGACTGGGAAAAGGAGTTCGACAGTTTGAAGAAAAACGTCCCTTACAGAAGAGAGAAGTTCAAAGAGTCCGAATTGATGCCGGAGAAGGGAGACACAGTCCCGGGGGTGAGGTGGAAGGCAGCCAGCCTGCTGCTCGACTACGAGGGGGAGAGAGGCCGCTCTTGCAGAGTGAGACGGCTCGAGAAGGTGGTCGTGAACCCGAGTTTGGCCGCTTTCGAGGAGGCAGTCAAGGAGAAGTCGTCGCTCTCCTGCTCGATCGCCTCCAGCGACGAAGAGAAGAAGCCGCTCGTGGAGGAGGCGCTGGACTACGAAGAAGAGAGGAAGAAACTCGGCGAGAGGGAGACTCCGAGGGCGATGCTTTCCTACTTTGAGACTCTGCGCTCCTACTCAGACTCGCTTGTGACCTGCCTGACGAAGAAGAGAGACGAGATGGAGCTCGAAGAGTTCAGCCGCGTCTCCGAGGCGGTCAGGGGTGTCCACTTCTACCTGCAGACGCTGGCCATCGCTGTCGAGAGCGAAGGTCTGGAGGGCGTGCTGAGAGGGCTCAACATCATGCCCCTCGAGCTCGAGGACGTCTCTCCTTATCTTCCCCCAGAGCTGCTGAAGGGGGTGCTTCTCTTTCCCTACAAGCTGAAGAGGCTTGAGACTCTGGCGGACAGTGGGAGCGAAAAAGAGCTCATGGACAAGTATGGCGAGTGGAGAGACTATGTCGAGTCGTGCGAGGAGCTGGTTGGCGTTTCCCTGGACCCGTCGAAAGAGCTGGAGTCGATCCTTGAGGACAAGAGATTTCCTGAAGAGGACTCCGAGGACCCGAGAGAGCACGACCTATACGAGCTGAAGTGCAGCCTCCTGGATGCGAAGGGAGAGATGGAGGAGCTCTGCAATGCCGATGAGCAGCCTTCACAGTTAGAGATCCAATCGGTCAGGGACACTGTCAACAGGGCAGTCTCCGCGCTGGAGGGGGAGGAGGAGTACCTGGAGACAAAGGAGAAGCTCGCTGCGGTGGGGGCGTGCAACCCTCTTCTGCCCAAACACTACTCTGAGCTTCTCGTCTCTTTCAGGAACACCCTCATTTTCGCGAGAAAGAGGACTCTTTCCGAGAAGTTCGACCCCAGTGAGAGAGAGACTTTCAAGAAGGAGCTGAGCAGGCTGGCGAGGGCGGCAGGTTCTTACCAAGACAAAATTGACAGGGTGGTCGAAGAGACGCTGCTTGAGACAGACCACTCAAAGTGGCCTTACCGCGCTCCGCTTTTGCTGCACTGCCTTTTCCTGGGCGTTAACGAGGGCGACCCGATAACCGCTTTTGAGGAGATGCTGGACGACGTCGGGACCTATCAGGCCTGAAAAGACATAGCTTTTTAAACTACTATTAAAAGGTAACATTTGAGATGTCGGACCTCGAAAAGCTGGAAGAGCTGGAAGAAGAGCTATTCGGCATGATGTCGTACTCAAGCTACTCAGACTGGGCAGACCAGCACGGCGGTCTAATTGAGGCGATAGAGGCCTTCAAGGAGAGCAAGTCCAAGCTCGGCGAGTTCAAGGAGGCGTTTTCTGAGTTCAAGGAGGCCTTCGAAAAAGCGGAAGGCGAGGGAGAGGCGGCTGACCTGGAGAAGAGAGTCGACTCGCTGCTTCAGGGCGGATACGTCGAACCAGAGGGCCTAAAGAAAGAGGAAAGCAAAAAGCAGTTGTTCTCCAAGACGACCGTCGAGAAAGAGGACTCAGGGTTTCTTGAAGAGATGTCACAGGAGCTCGACAGGCTGAAAAAGTCTTCCAGAAGGAAGGCTGCCGAGCCCGGGAAGAAGGGCGCCGAGGTCGAGAGCGTTTCTGAAGTGGAGACAGAAGGGCTGACACCCCTCCCGAAGAAGCCTGCCCCCAAGAAGGCTGCCCAGGCAGACGAGAGGGAAGATGCGATAAATGGCGTCAGGAAGCTGCTGGAGAAGAAGGGAATCACGCCGCCGGCCGCCCTCTCCAAGAAGACCCAAGTGAAAGAGCCAAGGGAAAAGCTGGGAGGGATCGAAAACGAGCTGGCAGAGCTCCTTGAGACTCTCCCGGAAGAGAGATCCGACGACCCCGTTGATGAAGTGCTCAGGAAGTCGCGCGGGTACATAGAGACTGCTCTCAAGCAGTTGAGAAACGAGGAGCTCCATGAGACTGCCAACGGCGACAGGCCGGTCTCCAAGCTGGGGACTGCGATTGAGAAGCTCAGCAAGCTGAACGACCCCAAGGCGAAAGAGGCGGCAGAGAAGCTCGGGCCCATTGTCAACAAGCTGATGGAGACGGAGAGGAAAGAGAAGGCTGTAAAGATAGATGCGAAGAGAAGGAGGCTGGAGTACAAGAGCCGCTTGGAAAGCGTGGAGGAGGACGCGCGGTTCAAGAATGAGGGCGTGGAGAAGCTGAAGCAGTTCTTCCCGGACGACTACAAGAACGTCATCCAGAGCCTTGGCATAGAGGAAAAAGACTACACCAAGATAATCGGGGAGCTCGACGAACTGAAGAAGGAGAAGATAGACGAACTGGACATCGACTCGCTTGAAGAGAAATACGAGAAAGTATCAAAATACAAAGACTCCGTGCTTGTGCTGGGTGAACAGAGGTCATTGCTGGAGGCAGCGACCATGGCGAGAGACGCCGACGGGTTCATGGAGAACCTGCTTCCCGGCGAGAAGGTGAAGCTGGCAGTCTTGAGAGGCAAGGATGTCGACCCTGCGGATGCCCTCCACTCCCTTCAGACGCAGACTGCCAATGATACCCAAAATGCCCTCAGAGGAACAGTGATACTGAACGTCGCCGAGGAGATGATACACGGTTCCAGAGATAAAAACAGACGGTTCCTTGCCGAGCTGGTCAAGCTGGCGAAGTCTGACATAGCAGGGTCTGGAGGAGTAAAGAACACGGCCAAGAAGCTGGACAAGAAGGCGAGAGAGATAGAGAAGTCTTGGAGGACGAGAGATGAGGGCAAGTCGGCGGCCGCTCCCATGGAAACAGCGGAAAGCAGTGAGAAACAGCTGAAGGCCTTCGTCGAAGGCCTGAAGAAAAGGGGTCTCAGCAACGACGAGATAGACCCGCTTCCTGGGAAGATCGGCCGCCTCATTGCACAGCAGGCCACCGCTTCCAGGACCAAGAACTATTCAGGCATCAATGACCTCGAGAATGATATCAAGAGATTGATCAACAAGCCCCAAAACGTGGAGGTCGGAGCGGGAACAACAGACCTCTCTCCCATTCTCAGGGACATTTGGGACGGAACCATCTCCAAGAAGGACGCGGAGAGGCTGCTGGAGGAGCTCTCCCGGCCGGAATTCGATTCAAACAAGCAGGGGTTCAACGAGGCCCTGAAGTTCTACAGGGAGATTGACGACGAAGAGCTGGAGAAGGACCTCGACGGCCATGAGGAGCGCATCGGCGACTGGCTCGACAGGTGGTACGTTGGGCTCTCCGCCTCATCGAAGAGCGAGCTCGCGCCGGCCGCGGAAGACCTGCGACGGAAGAGGGGGCTGATAAAGAACAGGAAGGCAGCCCTTGAGCTGAAGAGAGGCGACTACGCCAGCTACGAGAGAGAGCTGGACAATCTGGAAGACGAGGCCCTCTTGGTGGGCAATCGGCTGAAGAGCACGGACGAAGGGAGCTTTGAAACGGACAGCGAAGAGGCTCTCAAGTTCTTCAACAAGATCATCGAAGTCTCTGAGAAGACGGGCAGAATGGCTGACGCTATCGACTCCTTGGGGGACGACGGCAAGTACAGGCCGGCAATGTTCTCGTCCCTCAACCCGAACCAGGACGGAGCGCTTGCCAAGAAGCTGGCTGGCGCTGTCGACTCCTGCCATGACTTGAGACTGGAGAGGGACATCCTCGCATTCAGGTTCGGGAAGAGGTTCCTGGTGAAGGAAGAGGACGGCGACTTCAAGGAGGAAGAAGACGAGCCAGAGGCCGCTTTCGACTCTTACAGGGAGAGGGCGAGGTCGCTCGCGCAGAAGGTGAAGGGGCTGGAGCCGGACGAAAACGCAGCCGAGGTTGCGGCGGGCAAGGCAACCCCTCTCTTCAACCTCTCACTCGGGAAACTGAAAGAGTACGGCCGCAAGGCAGAGGAGATCGAAAAAGAGGTCAGCTCCTCTAAGGAGCGGGGCGAAGCCCTCAAGGAGAGGCTGGAGAGACTGAAAGGGATCCACGGCAGTAGCGTGCTGGAGAGCGTGGAGAGAGAGGTGAAAGAGACAGAGGAGAAGATCTCTTCGGCAGGAAGGGGGGCAGAGGAGGCGGAGAAGCTGTTGGAAGAAGAGGTCGGCCAGAGGTATTCGGACGTCCTCGAGAGTGTCAAGTCCGCGACCACCTACCAGGTCTCAATCAGGAGCGACGACGAGTTTCCTGACATTGACGAGACGCCAAGCCTGGACGAAGAGGAGATGGCAACGACCCTGGATGAGCTTTCGTACGAGCCTGTCGAAGTGGAGGTTACAGTCGACGCTGGCGGCGAGGCCGATATCGTTAACCTGAAGGCCGACATTGAGCTGGCTGAGAAAGAGCTGGAAAAAGTCGAGACGAAGGCCGGCGAGCTGGCGGACAGCGGCCTGCTCGATGCCGGCCAGAAGAGAAAGCTGAAAGAAGCCCTGGCTTCCAAGAAAAAGGAGCTGGAAGAGGCGAGAAAAAGCGTTGAAGAAGCGAAAGGGGCGATAAGTGGCAGGAGAAAAGAGGACGGGAAGAGGCTGGATGAGGTGCGGCAGCTCTTGGACGAGATGAACGGCGCAGTCTCAAGCGGCGTCTCCTCGTCAGCAGGGTGGGAATCGCTGGAGAAGAAGAGGGAGAAGGCCGGCGAGCTGCTGGAAGAGATCGACTTCACCCTCATCGGAAAGGGCAGGGAGCTCCTCCTGCTTTCAAAGGGCATTGAGAAAATTGACGGCTGGATGGAGAGAGAGAACCCTGAGATGAGAGCGAAGAACCTGATGAAAGAGGAGCTGCCTTCGTACTCGGAAAAGTTGGCAAAGAGTGATGTGGAGGCGAGCGTGAGAAAGCTCGACAGGCTGGAGTCGACCTATGTTGAAATCGAGGGGTCGCTGGACGGCGAGCTCAAGTCTGAAGTGGCAGAAACGAGAAAAGAGGTAGAGCAGAGAAAAAGCAAGTTCGAGAAGAGGCTCTCTGATATAGAGACTTTCATCGGCAATTATCAGGAACTGGAGGAGGCAATGTTGACCGAGGCGAGGAAGGTCCCCAAGCAATTGGAAGTGGGAGACGTGGAGAGGGTTGCCAAGGTCATCCGCTCTATTCACGGCCTCGAGAAGGAACTGAAAGGATGGGAGAACACGGCGGACGAGAACGGCAAGTTCGCGAAGACTGCCGAGAACGTCAGTTCCCTGATGAAAGAGCGGCTGAGAGAACTGGTCAGGCAGGAGGGGAATGAGCGTCTTGAGACTGCCAGAAACTACATTCCCACCACAAAAGGCAAGGCAGAAGTCCATCGCAAGGTGATCTTCGCGAAGACTGTAGATAAACTTGAGAGTCTGAAGAAGAGGATAGCTGATGACCTCGAGAAGATGGGCGAGTCGATCGACACCGCCAAAAAGAACTTCAAGGAGTACGATAGCAAGAGAAAGGATGCCTACGGCCCGCTTGCCGAGATGGAGAAAAAGGCGCTGGAGAAGGCTAAAGAGGCGAAGACGCGGGCGGAGAAGCTTGTAAAGACGGTCGACAAGAAGATCGAAGTCGCCGAGAAGGTGACAGGCACGGTCAAGGAGCTCGAGAGCAGCCTCGACAGCTTGAGGGAAGCGGAGAAGAAGGTCCGTTCGGGAAGACTGAGGGGCGGCCCCCTCTCGCCGAAGAAGATAGATTCCCTGGCGAAGGAGAACGAAGCGGAGGCGAAGCTTCAGGTCCAGGCAGTCAACTCTGTTGGAAGGGAGACAGAAAAGTTGCTCGATCGGCTCGACAAAATCAAGAACTTCGAGTTCTACATGAACGAAAGGCAGGTCGAGACGGTGAAGGAGGCGACAGAGTTGGCAGAGAGACTAATCCTCTGGGCCAAGGACGAGAATGTGAAGCCCTACCTCCCAGTGGAGATAAAGTGGGAAGAAAGCGACCTCCCCCAAGCCTACGTCTCCTACCGCAGCGAGTTGGCCTCCCTGAATGAAGACCTCAAGGGATTCAAGGCGAGTTGGCAGATGAGGCTGAGAGAGACGCAGGACACGCTGATTGGTGGCGAAGAGATCCGTCCAAGCGAGGAGAAGCTGGTCTCCTTCCTTGAGTACAGCGAGCTTCTCTCTTTCTCTGAGACTGTCAATGACCTGAGAGAGAGAATGGAAGCGATTCGGGAGAGAGGCGATGAACTCCTGGCGAAGGCAGAGAAGGAAGGCATGCTTGGCGAGACCACCCCTGGCGGGACGGGGCAGTATGGTGAAGTGCTGAAAGGGACTGCCAACAAAGTCAATAGCGTCGGCAACAGCCTCTCCAGCTTCGAGAGGAGCATCAACAAGGTTCTGGAGAGAAAGGAGGACCAGAAGAACGCCGTCAGGAAGAGTGCGGGATGCCTGCGCAACATAAGCGGCGACATAGAGGAGGCCAAGAATCTCGTCTACCCGTCCAAGCGCTCTAAAGTCCTGGCATTTTTCAAAAGGGAGAGGAGGGGCAAGCTGTCCCTTGAGAACCTTGATCGGTGGATAGAAGAAAAAGACAACCCCGAGGAGATAAGAAGGGCCTTCATAAAGATAAGGGACCTATACGACAAGATCAGGAAGATCGACGAGACGTTCACGAGCATCCCCAACAGCAGCGAGTACCTCTCCGAGGAGGAGCTGAAGCTCTACGAGAAGGCGCAGAAGGGACTCGAGAAACTGCAGGTCTGGACGAGGGACGAGAGGGTGATGTCAAAGGCCTGCAAGAGACTCTCCGAAATGAGAATCTATGATGAGTTGAACATATTCACGGAGGAAGGCGAGAAGCTGGAAGGGCTGGAAAAAGCAAAGGCTGGGGTGAAGGCGATAGAGAACTCTGAGAAATCTTACACTCACGACCAGCTCGTCTTCACTAGGAAGGCGCTAAAAGAGGGAGAGAAGGAGCTTGAAAGGTTGGAGCAGAAAGCACACTCTAGCGAGCCAAGCATACTCTCCGTCTACAGGAACGTCATCCAGATGGAGAAAGAGATACTCGACTACAAGTCTGAGGTCTTGAAGGAAGAAGAGGGGAAATTCTACCAGAACATTAATGGAACTATTGAGACCATCTCTGAAGTGGAGAGAAGGCTGAAAAAAGGCGGCAAGTTCACTGTGGAGCGATTCAAGAACCACATCAGCGGACTAAATGGTCAGATCAAAATGGTCTCTGGATTGTCCGGCAGCCTTGAGGGGAATCGCGGCAAGGCGAGGAGGTTCTACCCTTCCGGGGAGGCAGGTCATGAAGAGACTGATCCGGATTTGACCAAGAGGCTGAAGATGATCGCTGACGGCCTGGAGATCTCTAACAGTCTGTTGAACAGCTGGAAGTCACTCAACGAAGTCTTCGCAGGAGTGAAAGGGGAAGTCAAGACGGCAGAGGAACACTCTTTCGAGAAGGAGGCGAGGGAGTACAACACCGCTCCCGGCAGGCCTTCCCTCGAGGGCGCGGTGACGTCGGGAGAGGTCGACGATGTCGTCGAGAAGCTGATGGTCCCGCTCAGCGAAAAGTACAGGAAGGCGGAAGAGGGGCTTGACAGGCTAAAGAAATGGAACTTTGATCTCTACAGCCCAGTTCTCGACGAGAGCTCCGCCAAGCTGAAGGCGCTCGGCGAGGTGGTCGCCTTCAGGAAGGCAGTCGCGTCCGGCTCGTATGCAGGGCTCGACCTGGACAGCATTTCAGAGGCTGCCGCTCGCCTCGGGAACTTGGCTGGCCCCATACAGGCCGCAGTCAGTGAGCTGAAGGCGGGCCGATCTCCCCAGTACGTCGACGCCGCACTGCGCAGCTACGACAAAGTCAAGGAGGACATGGACGAGTTCGTGTCGCAGTACGTGAGGGCGAAGAGGGCAGGCAGACTCGAGAAGTTCGAGCCGATCCACGATGTGGAGAAGAGAAAGGTCGAGGAAGCGAGGATAAAGATAGCGGAGAAGGCAAAAGAGCTCGGCGTCGCAGACTATCGCGAGATAGCCAGGGCAGCCTGCCTTGGAGAGAGCATCGAGTTCAAGAACGGGGCAGAGAGGGACCTCTACCACGCCACTGAAAAAATCTGGACGGAGAAGAGGGCGAACATAGAGAAAGAGGTCAGGATCAAGGCGGCGGAGATGAAGTATAGGAGCGATTCGACGACCATGAAGGACGCGAAGGTGCTCTTGGAAGAGGCTGAGAAGGTCTCCGCCGGGAGTTAATCTTTTAACAGCCTCCGAGGTCTGCAAGTCATGGGGTTCAAGGATGTCCTCGCAGAATACAGGCCGAAGATCAACGCCCAGCTGAAGAAAAAGCTCGAAGAGAAAATCTCCCGCTCCAAGTCTCTCAAGCCCCTCCACAGCTTCTACTACGAGGCGCTCTTTGACTTTGTCTTGAGGGGGGGGAAGAGGCTGAGGCCTGTCAGCTTCATCATGGCGGCGAGGGGCGCCGGTCTCGACGACGACGAGACGCTTGTGAAGGCGGCGTGCGGCGTGGAGTTCCTTCACAACTCGACGCTTGTCCACGACGACATCATGGACATGGACGAGCTGAGGAGGGGCGGTCCGACCTGCCACGTGATGTTCAGGGAGTGGCACGGCAAGCACTATGGAGAGGAAAACGAGAAGTTCGGGGAGTCGATGGCCATACTCCTCGGAGACACTGCCTACACGCTGGCAGAGGAGATGCTTTTGGAGAGCGGCCTGCCGGGCGAACAGAGGGCTGAGGCGCTCCGCCAGCTCTCGACATTCTTCCAACTGGTCTGCGAAGGCCAGGTCTATGACGTGATGCTGGAGATGGAGGGCGAGACGACGGAAAACGAGTACCTCACCATGGTCAACATGAAGACTGGGGCCCTCTTCGTGGCCCCGCTCCTGATGGGGGCGAGTTTGGGGGGAGCGGACGGGGAGAGCAAGCAGTCGCTGAAGAAGTATGGCGAGCTGATGGGCCAGGCGTTCCAGATAGAGGACGACATCATTGGGACGTTCGGGAAGGAGGAGAAGACGGGCAAGCCCACAGACAGTGACATCAAGGAGGGGAAGAGGACGCTGCTCGTGATCAAGGCGCTCGAAGCGGCGGGCGAGGACGGGAAGGAGATTGTCCTCAACGCCCTCGGCAACCACCGTGCCACGCCTCAGCAGGTGGAGGCTGTCCGCGAGGTCTTCAGGCAGACCGGCTCCCTCGACTACTCGAACAGGAAGGCGAAAGAACTGGCAGAAGAGTCCAAGAAACACCTTGCAGAGGCCGGCCTCTCTGAGGAGTCAGAGAAGTTCTTTTCGGAGCTTGCCGACTTCGTCATCGACCGCGAAGTCTAGAGGTCCTGAAGACCCTCACGTAGGAAAGGTTGCCGACCGCCTTCGCCTCTGCCGCGTTGTCCGTCAGAAAGAGTATGGTCTCGTCCGCGGACCCGTTGGCGAGCAGCTCGACCTGCCGCTTCTTGTCCCTGGCAGTCTGGTATGGGACCTCGCCGGGAGGAGAGCAGTTGCCCAACACGCCGTCGAAGCAGCTGTCGAGACTGGCGGCCTTCAGTATCCCCTCCACGTCCCTTTTCCGAGAGCGAGTAAGGACGTAGTTCTTCCCGCAGCCAAACCCCTTGACAAGCTCCACGTTCTTTGGGTCGATCTTCCGCGCGAGCTTGTCGTAGATTGTGTCGAGCTCTTCGTCCGTGGTCCCTAGCTTTGAGTGGAGCTCCTCGATGGCGGAGATGGCGCGGCCGTAGAGGCCGGCCGTCCACAAGAGAGAGGTCTTCACGCAGTAGAGCGCACCCCAGTAGAAAGTCTTCAGCCGCCCCGAATGGAGGGCCTTCTCCTTGAAGACGTCCATGAAGGAGAGGCCGGGGTAGATTGTCCTGTCGAAGTCGAAGACGCCTACGCCATAACTTTCGCTTTTCGTCTCGCAGTTTTCAGTCTTGATGCTCGAAAAGCTCATTCGGAATATCTCTCCACTTTAGCATCCAGCCTTCTTCTGTAGATCTCTATGTCGCCTTCGAGCAGCTCTCTCTCCTTGGCTATCTTGATGCAGTTGTCCAGTACCTCACAGGCAGCGTCAAGCTCCGGCGAGTATCTTTCTGCTGTTGAGACCGTCTTGTTTGCAGCCTTGGTCGTCATGACCAGCATCCCGTCCATCTCTCTCCTCTCCTTGGAGAAATCAGGCCGCCTCCCTTCCCTCTCCAACTCCGACTTCCAGTTTTCGATTATCTTTTCGTAGAGTACGTAGAAGTTCCACATCGCGGCGGGGTCGCCATTGGTTTCTGCTTTCTGGAACCCCCTGATTGCTGTCCTGATCTCGCTGTTTTTTCCCGTCCAGGCGAATGAACAAGCCATGATTTTCGGGTTCTTTTACTACTTTATAAGAGATTCTAAATCTCTTAAATACGCAACTCTTATATATCGACCTCTGTCGTTTCCGATTATGGCAAATGCCGAAGGCATTGTCGGCTATGGCGTCCACATACCCCGCTTCCGCATCAAAGTTGAGGAGATTGCGAAGGTCTGGGGAGCTGACGCAGAGCGGATCAAGGCAGGCCTCGTCGTCGACGAGAAGGCGGTGGCCGACTTTGACGAGGACACCCTCACAATTGCTGTGGAGGCTTCGCGCAACGCCCTCAAGTTCTCGGGAATCGACCCAATTAACATAGGTGCGATCTTCATAGGAAGCGAATCCCATCCCTACGCAGTCAACCCGACAGCGAGCAAGGTGGCGGCCGCCGTACTGGCGAGCCCGCGCCTGATGGCTGCGGACTACGAGTTCGCCTGCAAGGCGGGGACCGCGGCGATGCAGACCTGCTTCTCAATGGTGAGGGCGAAGATGATCGACTACGGCCTGGCCATAGGGGCGGACACAGCCCAGGGCAGGCCTGGCGACGCCCTCGAGTACACGGCAGGGAGCGGCGGAGCCGCATTCTTGATAGGGAGAAAAAACGTCGTCGCCACCATTGACCACACAGTCTCCTTCACATCAGACACGCCCGACTTCTGGAGGCGGGGCGGGGAGGACTTCCCCTCGCACGGCGCACGCTTCACTGGCGCTCCCGCCTACTTCAGGCACGTCATAACCTGCACCAACATGCTGCTGGAGGAGACTGGGACAAAGATAGGGGACTTCGACTACGTCGTCTTCCACATGCCCAACGGCAAGTTCCCCCTAAAGGCCGCCAAGATGCTTGGGGTGAGCAAGGAACAGCTGATGCCTGGCTTCGTGGTCAAGAAGATAGGCAACACCTACTCAGGCCAGTCGCCCCTCGGCCTTGCCGCGGTTCTCGACGTCGCGGAGCCGGGAGAGAGAGTGCTCGTGACAAGCTACGGGTCGGGCGCGGGAAGCGACTCTTTTGCAATCACTGTCACCGAAGAGATGCTGAAGCGCAGGGGGAGGTCGCCCAGCGTCCAGGACTACATCGACAACAAGAAGTACGTGAGCTACGGCGTCTACGCCAAGCACAGGAAGAAGCTCAAGAGCATGTGATAATATGACAGAAGTTGCAATAATAGGCGCGGGGATGACCAAGTTCGGCGAGCACTGGGGCCAGAGCATCCGCGACCTCGCCCTCGAGGCAGGCACCAAGGCGGTGGCCGACGCCTCCATAGAGGGAAAGTCGATCGACGGGATGTTCATCGGCTCCATGTCGCCCGGACTCTTCACCCAGCAGGAACATCTCGGTGCGCTGGCCGCCGACGTTGTCGGCCTCAACGTGCCTTCAACCCGCGTCGAGGGCGCGTGCGCATCAGGCGGCCTTGCCCTCCGGCAGGGGGTGATGGCGATCAAGAGCGGCCTCCACGACATAGTGATGGTCGGCGGAGTTGAGAAGATGACTGACGTGCCGACAGAGGAAGCGGCTGTTGCCCTTGCCGGCGCAGGCGACGAGGAGTGGGAAGGCTACTTCGGGGCCACATTCCCGGCGCTCTACGCACTCATGGCCAGGGCCCACATGGCGAAGTACGGGACGACCGAAAGGCAGATGGCAGCTGTCTCCGTCAAGAACCACGGCTTCGCACAGCACAACGAGTTTGCACAGTTCCCCTTTCCCGTCACCATGGAGAAGGTCCTCTCCTCGACCCCCATCGCAGACCCCCTCAAGCTGCTCGACTGTTCCCCCATAACGGACGGCGCAGCCTGCGTCATCCTTGCGAAAGGGGAGATGGCGAAGAAGCTCTGTGACGAGCCGGTCTTCATCAAGGGCGTTGGGCAGGCGTCGGACACACTCGCCCTCCACGACCGCGACTCTCTCACGGAGCTCAAGGCAGCCCAGCTTGCCAGCAGGCAGGCCTACAGGATGGCAGGAGTGAAGCCGGCCGACATAGAGGTCGCAGAGGTCCACGACTGCTTTACCATCGCCGAGATAATGGCGATAGAGGACCTGGGCTTCTTCGCCAAGGGGAAGGGCGGCCCCGCCTCTGAAGAGGACCTCACAGGGATGGGCGGCGACGTGGTCGTCAACACGTCAGGCGGCCTGAAAGGCTGCGGCCATCCCGTCGGCGCAACGGGCATCAAGCAGGCGATAGAGATAGTCCTCCAGCTGAGGGGCGAGGCTGAAGGGCGCAACACGGGAGCGGAGTGGGGGATGACCCACAACGTGGGCGGCAGCGGGGCGACCTGCGTCTGCCACATATTCCACAGGTGAAAACATGGTCAACGTACCTCTCTACTGGCGAAGGATAGACAACAGATACAACCTTGCCGGCACTTCCTGCAAGACCTGCAAGACCAAGTTCTTCCCGCCGCGCTCGCTCTGCCCGACCTGCAGGCGCAAGGGCGACCTGGTCGAGTTCAAATTCTCGGGAAAGGGGAAAGTCGTCTCCTGGACCAACGTCCACGCCGCGCCCGAGGGCCACGGCATGAACACACCCTACCTGATAGCGGTGATTGAGCTGGAGGAAGGGCCAAACGTCCTCGCCCAGCTCGTCGGCTTCGAAGAGCCGCAGATCGGCGACAATGTGGAGGTCGCCTTCAGGAAGGTCAGGGAAGAAGGCAAAGAGGGAATCATCTGCTACGGCTACAAGTTCAGGCCTGCCAAGGGCTAGCTCCCTGAATATCTCTCCACCGCATCCAGCATCATGTCAACCAGCTCGTGGTTGATCTCCCCGTTTTTCACGGTGCTTCCGCTGAATAAGAAGCCACCCCTGTCTTCGTGGCCGCCGCCTCCCAGGCTTGAGCAGATCGCTGACACGTCGATGTTATCATTGCCACGGGCCATGGAGATCACACTGTCATTGTCGTTTATGCCGACGTAGATATCTGCACCGCCCTCTTTTTGCAACAGTTTTCTCACGTCGCTTGCGGCCAGCACCGGCGAGTGCGAGCAGAGGAGAGTGAACTCCCCTGCCCTGTAGACTTTGGACCTCTCGGGGACGAGGGTTCTCTCTTTCTTTTCCTGCCGCAACCTCTCCCCGTAGATCGATTCGAGCCTGGCGTTCCAGAACTCACCGGACGCCAGCGTCCTGGCCAGCCTGACCAGCTCTTCCCTTGGCGTGGCCTTGACGACCTTGTCGAGTCTCTCCGCCAGCTTTCTCTCTTCCTCGGAACAGTCGTCTGAAGGATAGTCTGCAATGTGGGCCAGCTTTGCAAGCCTCTCTGCGGTCTTGTTGCCGGGAAGAAAGTGCTTGTAGGCCAGCTCCGCGGAGCAGAGCCTCTTCTTTCCGCTGTGGATCAGTTCACATGCCCCTCTCAGCTCTCCGGCCGCAGCTGCAGTTCCTTCGTGATGGTCGATGTAGAGGACATCTGCCTTCTTTGCAATGCGGGAGAGGGAGTTGACTATTCTCTTCCGCTCTGACGAGTTCACGTTGAGGTCTGCTATGGTCACCTCGTCGAAACCGCCGAGCTCCACCTTTTCCAGTCTTTCTGCATAATCTCCATAACCGCAGAACTCGATGGAAGTAGAGTCTTCCCTGCCCTTGGAGAAGAGCAGGTAGATTGCCGCAGAGGCGACCCCATCGAGGTCGTTTTTGTGGCAGAGGAAGATGCTTTTCATGGCGAAGTCCGCAGCTTCATACATATAAGCGTGGTCCTGGGTCGCTCCCGTAACAGTTTTGAAGCCGCGCAACGCATTTTCTCCATGCTCTGCGTCGGGATAGAGTCGACCGCCCACACGTTCGGTGTGGGGACTTTCGACGGCAACAGCATAAGCCACCACAAGAGCGTCTACACCACGGAGAAGGGGGGCATCCACCCGCGGGAGGCTGCCCAGCACCACGCCCGCGCCGTGAAAAAGGTGGTCAAGCAGTCGGTCAAGAAAAGACCGGATCTGGTCGCCTACGCGAGGGGGCCGGGCATAGGGCCGTGCCTCCGCATAGGGGCGGTGGCTGCCAGGGCGATGGCGAGCCGCTACGGCGTGCCCCTCGTCCCAGTCAACCACTGCGTCGCCCACATAGAGGTCGCGAGGTTCGCGACCGGCGCCAAGGACCCCGTCGTCCTCTACGTATCTGGGGGAAATACCCAGGTTATCGCCTTCGCGGAGGGCAGATATCGCGTCTTCGGGGAGACCATCGACATAGCGATAGGAAACGCCCTCGACTCGTTCGCCCGCGCCTCCGGGATAGCCTTCCCAGGAGGCCCTGAGATAGAGCGGCTGGCGGAGAAGGGGAAGAGCCTGATAGAGATGCCCTACACCGTGAAGGGGATGGACGTCTCCTTCTCAGGCCTCGTGACGCACTGCAGGAACCTCTTGAGGACGCACAGTCTCGAGGACGTCTGCTTCTCTTTTCAGGAGCACGCCTTCGCGGCATTGACGGAGATCACTGAGAGGGCGATGGCCCACACGCAGAAAGGGGAGGTCCTGGTCACGGGCGGAGTGGCAGCCAACTCGCGGCTGAGAGAGATGGTGGCAGTGATGGCAGAAGAGCGGGGCGCAGAAGCATTCTCAGTCCCGAAAAAGTTCGCGGGCGACAACGGCGGTATGATCGCCTACACCGGCTCCCTCGTGGAGGAGAGGCTGGAGCCGAAAGAGGCGGACGTCACGCAAGACTGGAGGACCGACGAGGTAGACATCACTTGGAGGTGAGTCTCTTGGTGAGGATTATGACACCGACCTCTTCTGCCTCTGCAGAGAGTTCGTAGCCAAGATTTTCGTAGAAGTCCACGTTCTCGTTCTTGTCGAAAGTCATCACCCACGCGACTCTGCTTTTTCTCTCTCTCGCCTTCTCCTCGAAGTGCTCCGCGAGCAGGCGGCCGTAGCCCTTTCCCCTGAACTCTTTCTTGACCAGGAGCCGCTTGAGGTAGGCGACACCGTCCTCCCTGAAGAGGGCCCGCCAGTAGCCGACCGCCTCACCCTCGCGCTTCAGGGCGAACTTCAGTGTCTCGCCTTCTGTTTTTTTCTTTTTGTTGAACTCTTTCCAGTCCTCCTCGAAAGCATCTTCAGATTCCAGCGGGACAAACTCTTTTTTCTCACTCATAGGTCGCCTCGACCCTGTCCGCCCTGATTATCTCCAGGGTGACGTCGACAGGCCTCTCAATGACGTGTCTCAGCTGGCGGCCCACCTCGTCCACCGATATGTGGACGTCCCTGCTGGTGACCACCTCTATGTAGACGTCCAGCCTCTCTCCCCTGAACTCGACCCTCGTCTCCTTCAGCTCTGTGTCCGGATAGCTCTCCATGACGTTCTGAGCGACCTTCTCGACCTTGCTGTTGATGGCGAAGTCGACGTAGAGGTCTGACGTCAGCTTGCCGAGGGGGATGGTGAGCAGGAGTATTATGACTGCGACAGTCTTCAGCCTGCTGACGAGGCTCTCCTCCGCCTTCTTTTTCTTGTACCACGTCTCAGGCTTGAAGCCGAGAAGCCAGAAGGTAACGGTAGCGGCGACGTTTATGCCGAAGATGTTGGTAAGAAGCAGGAGAAAGGAGACAGCGGCGAGGTCGAGCCTGTGAAGGGCGACAGTGATGCCCACCACCGCGGCAGGAGGGAGGAGGGCGATGGCGACTGCGACACCGGCGGCGATGTCGAGGCCGCTTCCAAGTCCGTAGGCGGCAGCCACCCCTGCCGAGCCTGCCACCATCAAGTCGAGTATGGTCGGCTGAGTCCTGCCCAGTATCTCGGGCGTGGTGCTCGAGAATGGGACGAAGAGCGTTATGGTCATGGCGAAGATGAGCGCAAGAAAGAGGCCCATCGCCTCCGCGAAGATGCCCCTCTTGAACAGCTCGGAGTCGCCTATCACAGTGCCGAAGGCGGTCCCAAGTATCGGCCCCATCAGCGGAGCCAGGAGCATGGCGCCTATGACCACCGCAGGCGAGTCGGCAAGGAGGCCGATTGTGACTATGAGGGAAGAGAGGAGCATCAAGAGGACGTAGCTCTGCGTTATGTCTGTCCCCTTCCTTATGCCCTCGTAGAGCTCTTCCCTGGAGATGCGCTGCGCTTCGAAATCGCTCTCCTCTTCTATGGAAGGAAGGACGGCGTTGATCGGCGAGATGATTATCCTCCCCTTCTGGAGGACTTTGAGGTTCTTGGTCAGGAAGTCGACAAGCGAGGAGGTCTTGTTGGCTGGGAGGATTATCTCGACGCGGTCGTTCTCCCCGCTCGAGGTGTAGGAGACCTCCTTGAGCTTCTTCTCCTTGAGCTTCTCCACGATCTCCTCGCCCTCACCCTGAGGGACTATCACCTCCACGTGGCGCATGGAGAGCTCCCGCTACCGCACTATTTATAGGTAATCTAACGGTCAGCTAGCCAAGATCCTCGTCCAGGCCCTCGAGTATGTCAGAGATCTCCTCGACCTCCTCGCTGACGTCTGTCACCGCCTCACTCGCCTCCTCTTCGCTCTCGACGGTCGTCTTTTCTTCCGGAGCTGCCTTCTCCCCCGCACAGGCGGCCGACGCCACCAGCAAGAAAGCGATGACGAGCAGTTCAGTTCTCATTCCATCACCTCCTCTTGAGATTCACTCAATTCTTCGAGCTTGTCGACCATGCTCCCCTCGCAGAGCTCGGGGAGTCTCTCCTCCCTCAAAATCCCGAAGGCGTAGTCTGGCAGGCCGCAGGTCATGTCGTAAGTCCCCTCGTCGTCCGCCATGGTCGCAGTGAACTCGCACTCACCCTCGTCGTTGGTGCCGATGATGTCTATCTGGACGTCCGCCCCTTCGAAATCAGGCGTGAACGAGGCCGGCTGGCAGACCATCAGTGCCTTGGAGAAGCACTCCCCGCTGGTACCGCAGTCTATGGTCTCCGCGACCTCGCTCGGGTCGGTCAGCATCACGTAGAGTATGTTCTCGAGGAGGACCTCCTTCAGGAAGCGGATCCTTTCCCTCATCTCCTGGAACTCCTCCATGCTCATGTCCCTGGCGTTGTCGCGTATCTTGATCTTCAGGTCGTCTAT
The DNA here is from genome assembly GCA_964527545.1 of Candidatus Undinarchaeota archaeon. GTDB lineage: Archaea > SpSt-1190 > SpSt-1190 > DYHY01 > CAZGQF01 > CAZGQF01. Next base: position 147,063 of record CAZGQF010000002.1, read on the forward strand.
CCTCCCCTTTCCAGTCTCGAACATCTTTGAGACGCGGCGGAACTTGTCGGCATTGGCTTCGTCACCGGTCTCCTCGTAGTAGTCGGCGATGCCCGCAGTCTTCCTGGCCAGCCTGTCGAAGCTCATCCTCAGCTCCTCCAGCTTGAGGGCCACGCCAAGAAGCTTGGTGGAGTCTGGGACTTCATTGACATCTTCCGGGTTGATGCCCTCGTACTCGCCCCTCTTCACGCACTTAGTGAAGACCGGGCAGCCGTTCTCGTCCTCCTTGACGACGAGCTTCCCCCCCTCTGCCTCGCACTTCTCGAAAGCCTCTTCAGGAACAGGCTCGCACTCCTGGCCCGGCTCGACGCAGATCGGCTCGAGCTGGCAGCCGTTCTCGCCGAACTTCCTGACTGGCTTGCCGCCCCTCCTCTCGCATTCCTCTACGATCTGACGGATCCTCTCCCCGTCGATCTCTGGGCAGAGCGGCTCTTTCTGCGGCTTTCTCTCGACGCAGACTGCGTGCTTGCAGCCGTTGAAGTCCCTCTCAATTCTCGCCTCCATGCCCATCTCCTTGCACTTTCTCAGTCTTTCGTCGACCTCCTCCATGGACGGGCACTGCTGTCTGACCAGCGGCATCTCCTCTTCCATCTTGCACTCAATGTAGAGGCAGCCGTCGTCGCCCATCACCCTTGTCGGGCGGCCACCTGCCTCCCTGCAGCCGGTTATCTTCTCCGTGTCGATCTCCGGACAGCCTGCCCGAGCAGCTGCAGTGACCACCGGCCGGACGGGTGTGGCGACTCCGCCGCCCGCGGCCGTGGTGCAGATCCTCCTCTTGAAGCCTGTCTGCTCGTCGACCACTATCCTGCAGTTGACCGGCTGCGGCGCTTCAGCTATGACCTGTTCCTCTTCGACGCCCTTGCAGATCACCCGCTTGACGATGCGTCCGTACTGGTCTGTGTCGTCGACGACTTCGGGGAAGCCGCCCTTGTTTCGGCACTCCCGGATCCTCTCCTGAATATCCTGGGCCCTGTCCGCTATCTCCTGCGCGGCGGTGCTGACCGCCTGCCCGAGCGGTTCGAGCTTGACGCACCTGACTGTCCTGATCAGCCTGTTCTCGCGGGTGAACGTGCTGGTGACCACCCTGCCTCCGCGGGCAAGGCATGCCCTCCTCGCTTTGTTGAATGCAGTTATGTTTTCGGCAGGCATCTCCTCCTCGGAGATGACATCTTCCTCCTGCTCCTCCTTTATCCTCTCGATCTGCGAGCCGATCGGCTCGACGACCCTTCTCCTCCTGACCACGCACCTCAGCTTGTTGAACCTCTCTCCAGCCCTCACGAAAGTCGTGAGGACGACCCTGCCGCCCTTGGCGAGGCACCCCCTCCTGAACCTGGCGAGCCGGACTAAGTTGTCGGCAGTTATCTCTTCCTCGTCCACGACCTCTTCCTCGTCCTCAAGCTCCTCTTCCTCATCGAAATCTGCCTCTTCACCCTCCTCGTCGACCTCTTCCTCTCCAGTCTCCTCCTCTGTGGCTTCCTCTCCCTCCTCTCCAGTCTCCTCTTCCTCCTCCCCGCTCTCGCCCGAAGCGTTTTCAGAGCTTTCGTCGCCGCCTCCGCTTCCTGAAGCCATGCCGGAGGTGACCTCTTCGATCAGCTCCTCTGCCGCAGGACAGTCTATGTCCTCGCTCGTGATCTCTCCCGTAGTCTCGTCGACGCAGGTCGTTATCGTGCAGCCCTCTTCGTCCACGACAGTCTCGCAGATCTCCGCGGAGACCGCAGGCAGAAGACCTGCCGCCAGAATCAGCGCAAAAAGCACTCCCCTAACTCTTGAATTCCTTACCATCGCCTGAAAAGGCAACCACCGACTTTTATAGGTTTTCAAGGCTACCGCAAAACCTATATCGTCGTGAAGACAGATTTGCGTGATGGGATTGCTCGACGTGGTGCTGGGCAGGAGCGAAGGGGAAGAAGAGAAAGGAAGAAAAAGCTTCCTCAGCGACGACCTGAAGGACCTCTTCGAGGACCCGGACAAGGAGAGACTGAGGGAGGAGGCGGAGAAGAACGCAATCTTCACCGACAAAGTGACCAGGATGTACCGCTGACAGTGGTGCCACTCCTGCGAAACATTTTTATCTTGCTTCTTTCGAGTCGGTAAAGGTGCCGACTTGGAACTGACCGATTCTGTAGATGAGAAAGAACTGCTCGACAACATGCCGCCCATGCTGAAAGACACCCATTTCTACAAGATGGGGCCGAAGTACAGGGGAAAGGTGCGGGACAACTACACCTCCGACGGCAAGCGCGTCATTGTAGCGACCGACAGGCTGAGCGCCTTCGACAGGATAATCACCACCATACCGTTCAAGGGCCAGCTCCTCAACCAGACGACAGCCTTCTGGTTCGAGGAGACGAAAAACATCGCGCCCAACCACGTTGTCGGCGTGCCCGACCCGAACGTGATGATAACCAAGCAGTGCGAGCCGATCAAGGTCGAGATGATAGTGAGGGGCTACCTGACCGGCAGCTCCTGGAGGACTTACGAGAAGGCGAAAGAGAGGGGAGTGACTCCGATGAAGAGCGGCGTGGAGCTGCCCAGGGGGATGAGGAAGGACGAGAGATTCGACGAGCCGATCTTGACGCCTTCCACAAAAGAGGAGTTCGGCATCCACGACGTCGACATCTCGCGCGGGAAGATACTGGAGAGCGGCCTCGTCTCGAAAAAAAACTACGAGCAGATGGAAGAGTACTCGCTCGCCCTCTTCGAAAAGGGGACGGAGATCTGCGCAAAGCAGGGCATCATACTGGTCGACACCAAGTACGAGTTCGGCATCGACGCGGACGGGAACCTGACAGTCATAGACGAAATCCACACGCAGGACTCATCGAGGTTCTGGGTGGAAAAGAGATACGAGGACCTCTTCGAGAAGGGGGAGACCCAGAGCCAGCTCGACAAGGAGTTCGGGAGGGAGGCCCTGATGGAGGAGGGCTTCATGGGCGACGGGAGGATCCCCACGATCGACAAGAAGTTCTGGGCCAGGCTGGCGAGGAGGTACGTCACCCTCTACGAGAAGCTGACCGGCAGGAAGTTCGATGCGGGCGAGGCCTACGCCTCTTCCATCGAGGAGAGGATTGCAGGAAACCTGGCAGACCTCGGCTACGACACTTCACCCTACGCGACAGTTCCCATAGTGATGGGGTCTGAGAAGGACATGGATTACGCTCAGAGCATAGGTGAAGAGGTGAAGAAGTGGAACATCGACGTCGAATACCACGTCGCTAGCGCCCACAAGGCGCCGAAGTGGCTGAGCGGGACACTGGACAGCCTAGAAGCGAGGGGAGACGTCCACGGCATCGTCGCAATTGCAGGCCTCTCCAACGGCCTCGGCCCGTCCGCCGGCGCCCACACCGGCCTGCCTGTCATAACCACGACGCCGACAGACAGCCATGACGCGAGGTACAACAGCGAAGTGATGAGCGCCGTCCTCGCGCCCAGCAATGCTCCGGTCGGCTTCGTCGGCGGGAGGCCGGTGAACGTCGCGCTCCAGGCGGTCAAGCAGGTCGGCTCCGCTGTCCCTGACCTGAAGAGCGACATCAAGTTCTATCTCGACAGGGAGTGCGGAAGGCTTTAGGAGGAAAAAGAGACGGCCGTCCCGCAGGGAGTTAAAAGCGGTGAGTTCAAGGGCCGGCCCCTAAAGCAGAGTGGTCTGCGCCGTCATGTCCTTCTCCTTGAAGTCCTCGCATGAGGCTACGGAAGAGCAGATCATCCCGCGCTTCGAGCAGATCCCGTTGTGGTTGAAGACGCAGTTCTTGCATTCCATCGCTCCGCTCTCGCGAACCTCACATTTAACCCTTGGGCACCATAACGTTCTCGAGTTCCGGCACTATCTGCTTCTTCCTGCTGAGCAACCCCTTGGCATAGAAAGAGTGGTCTGATATCTTCTTGCCGAACGCCTTCTCCACGAGCTCAGGCTCCTCGCTCGCCACTATGAGCTCCGAGCCCTCGTTGATGATGTCTGTGAGTGCCAAGATAATGGTGTGGAAGCCTGTCTTGACGCGGGCCTCCATTATCTCCACGAAATCGTCCTTGAGCTTCTTGGCGGAGGAGATGTCTGTCAGCTCGAGCTGTGCGACATAGACTTTCCTCTCTCCCATCTCGAACCTCTTGGCGTCCTTGTCCAAAAGCTCCTCTGCCGACATGCCCGATATGTCGCTCTTTGCCTTGAAGAGCTTTTTCGAGAACTTCTCGATGTCGATGCCGAGCGCCTCCGCCAGTTTCTCCGCCGCTCTCCTGTCGTCGTCTGTCGTGGTGGGGGAGCGGAAGGCGAGGGTGTCCGAGAGTATTCCCGACAGCAAAAGCGGCGCGTCCTTCTCAGTCACATCGAGGAGGCGGGAGAGCACAGTGCAGGTCGACCCGACAGGCTCGTTGTGGAAGAAGATGGGGCGGGGCGTGGTGATCCCCCCTATCCTGTGGTGGTCTATGACTTCGAGTATCTCCGCCTCCTTGGCGCCGTCGACCGCCTGGGACCATTCGTTGTGGTCGACGAGGATGAGCTCCTCCCCAGATGCGTCGCCGAGAAGCACGGGCGCCTCGACGCCGAAGCGCGCCAAAACAAAAGCGGTCTCCTTGTTGATGGGCGTGGGAACGGCGGCCTCGCAGTTTTTGTGGCGGGCGTAGACTATTGCGGCGCAGACAGAGTCGGTATCCGGATTCTTGTGGCCTATGACGTATGCCATGGAGCCGTGGTGTTGAAGCGTTTAATAAGGTCGACGGTGGAAGAAAGGTTATTTAAACAACCACTAGGGAGTGGCCATATGAACGAGGTTGCGGGGGAGGCCTATCTGAAGCTCAAAAGATACGCCTTCTCTCCCTCGGACGACGTGAAGAAGAACATAGTGATGGAGCTGGAAGGAAGTCGATACGTTGAAATGACTGTCCTCGACGGCAATGATGAGGTCCACCGCGCCTTGAGAGGGGGGAGGTGGAGCGAACGGGGAGAAGAGGGACAGTCTCTTCTTCTATCGGCCTGCCTGCTGGGCAAGAAAGTCTCCGGGGTATCCATCGACGCTCTGGATGAAGACAGCTACGACGCCGCCCTGGAGCTAGAGGACATCAGGGTGGAGGGCGTAAATCCAGTTCTCTGCCTCGAGTCTGTCACGGCAGACACGGAAGTCAAAGTGAAAAAGAGCCTGACCCGCCCCCTGAAGGAGAAACAAAAGAGAGAGCTCTGTTTCCACGATTTCACCCCATCTTCCGTCGAGGTCGGGAAAACAAGCAGGGAAGGCGACTACGAAGTCAGAGAGACCACGTATGCACCAGTGGTGACTGTCAGCGGCGCCACTCCAGACCCGCCTTTCGACAAGATAATCCCCAGTGTCTCGCTGGTCCTCCCCCACCTCAAGATGGAGTGGGGAGACGAGACATATCTGCTCTCAGTGAGGGACGAAGAGGACAGGTTCATCGCCAACAGCCCGAAGCTGGGGCGGGGGAGGAAGGCACCCCACGAAGTCGCATCGACAGTCGTCGCAGAGCTATTCTCCGGCAGGCTGAAGCGGGCCTACATCGATGCGGAGAAGGTCGAGTGGAGAGGCTGGCAAGGGCCTCAGCTCCTCAAGGCCAGGAAAAGCTACGTGGAACTGGAGGACGGTGAAGTGATCCCCCTCCCCTACGGCGGGGGAGCGGTTGCCGCATTCCTGGGCGGGGCAAAAGAGACCGGACTGAAGATCGCAGAAGACCGCCCCTTCGACAGGCTCTACATCTAGAGAGAACCCTTTTATAGAGAATGGTGGATTAGTTTAGCGTGGCTGAATCCAGGGAGGAGCTTCTGGGAAGTTCTGAAGTCGTGGAGCTTGTCTCATTTCTGCTCGCCCTCAACGGCGTCTTCATGACGGGCTACATCCTCTTCCTCCTGCCGGAAAGGGGAGTCACACCGATCATACTCCTCCGTCTCCTGCCTGAGATTGCGACGGCCGCAGTTGCACTCACAAGCGCCTACGGCCTGCAGAAGATGAAGCCTTGGGGATTCTCCACAGCCATCTTTTCCATTGGGATGATCGCCCATTCTGTGCTCGGCCAGCTGAGCGACTACACATGGTCACAGGTCTCCCTGCTCTACTGGCTCGTCCCCCTCGGCATCATAACCGCCGCGGTCTACTTCTGGCGGCGCGAGATCTTCATGACAGGCGCTCCTGAGTAAGATCAGGAGATTTTCCGCATCTTTCCTCTCTCTTCGAACCCCTTCTTAGGGAGCTCCTTCAGCATCAAGAGGAACTCCTGCGCAATCTTTTCCGACCTCTCCTCTTCTTCTTCGCCCCAATCGCCTTCCACTTTGATGTCACCAAAATCGAGGAAGAGGGCATCGTGCTCCTCGATTTTCTCCTCCAGCCGGTCGGGTGTGCTGCCGAGCATCCCGCGATGCGTGGCAAAGCAGAAGACTTTCTTGTCCAGCCCCCCTCTCACCCTGGCGAGATAGTCGTTGATCGGGGGGGTGGGGTGGCTCGCCCAGACCGGCGTGCCCACAACTATGATGTCATACTTTGACCAGTCGAACTCCGTCTCCTTCACGTCGTCCCTGCCGCCCGCTACTGCCTTTGGCGCGCCGATTGCGTAGGCCTTGACGGTCGAGTATGGCTTGAAGAGCTCCAGCCTCTCTTTCTTAACGTCGTGCTCTTTTGCGAAAACCTTCCCGATGACTTTGGCCGCCTTTTCAGTGTTGCCTGTCAGGCTGTAGTAGACTATCAGGACTTTCATGTCTTCACGTGGCAACTCGCGCTATTATGGGTTGCTTTTCTGGCAGTCGCTAAGAGAATGATTTGAGATCCTGGAGCTCCCCGAGCCTCTCAGTCAGCTCTCTTTTTCGCTCCGGCGTCTCTGCCACGTAGAAGGCGCGGCTCACCTCCACCACAGTCATCAAAGCGTCGGCTGGAAGCGACGCAGGCACCGCGTACTTCGGCTCCTTTCTCTGTTCGGCCAGCAGTCTCTCGTTCTCGGCGGGGTCCTCCCAGCCCATCAGCCCGTTGTTTGAGTATTGGGGCGGTTCCAGGGGCAGGGAGGTCATCTCGGTTGCGTTTGAATACTGTATTCCCATTATATCGAATTTAGATATATGTCGTCTTTAGTTAAATAACTATCGGCCCTGCCTCATCTCCATCTTTCAGGCATCTTTTCAAAGAAAAAGAGATGGGACGGGCAGCTGCAGTCAGAACAGCCAAAGTTCGGTATGGGCACGCCGCCCATTCCACCCACATTTCTCGCGGTCTCGCACTCGCCGAGAGAGGAGAGCAGCGCCTTGACGAACTCCGCCTCCATGGAGAGGTAGTCGACGTGCCAGTGGAGCTTCTTGTCACGAGAGGCGTGGCGCTCCAGCCTCTTGGCCATCCCTTTCTTGGCAGAGCCGACATAGGCGTAGAGGCCGGGCTTGAAGTCGATCTCGCCGAGCGCTCCCACCCCTATTCTCTTCTCCCTGCCCAGACGGAAAACAGCTATGTAGGTCGAGGCCACGCTTCACAGGGCCATCTTTGCCCTATTATACCTCTTTCTCCTCTCTATGGGATAGGTCTCCATTATGTAGTCTGCGACCGCGGAGAAGTCGTGAAAGAGGTTGGGGTTGATGGCATCTATGCCGAAGTCGAAGTTCTCCGGGTGGTCGTCGACGACGAGGACCTTGTCGTAGGCGGCAGCCTTCAAAAGCCTCGACTTGCCGTTCTTGTGAAGGAGGGCGTGGGTGATGGGGTCTCCCCCCAGGGAGTCGACCTTTCCGTCTCTGTACTCTATGCTCTTCCCATAGACCTTGCAGGGGACCTTCTTCTCCACGAGTTCGACGAAGCCGTCGGTAAGCACGAAGACGTCGTAGCCCTCGTCTTTCAGCCTGTCGATGCACTCGGCCGCGCCAGACTTGAGTTGTATCCTGTCCGCTATCTCGAGGAGCTTCTCCCTCTCGATGCCCCTTATCAGCTCAGTGCCGCCCTCCCACAGCTCTTCGTGGGAGATCTCGCCTTTTCTGTACCTATCATGGAGCTCTTTTGCTTCGTCGCAGAGGTCCAGCTCGCTGTAGACTGCAAGGATGTGGTCCCGCTCGGAGAGCGTCCTGTCCATGTCAAAGGCTACTGCTACCATTCCCCTCCCCCCATGCTATAGCCTCTCAAGGTTTAAATCAAAATCTGTGGTCGAAGCCACGCTTGTAGCCGGCCAAATCGCCACCAGAAAACTACTTCTTCTTTTTCTTCTTCTTGTCGCCTTTCTTCTTTTCTTTGGAGCTTTTTTCCTTCTCCGAACCCTTCTTCTCCTTCTTATCTCCCTTCTTCTCCTTCTTTCCGCCCTTCTCCTTTTTCTTCTCTTCCTTGGGTTCGGGCTCGGCTTTCCCTTCTTCCTTCTTGCTACCCTTCTTCTCGCCGCTTTCAGGCTTGGCAGCTTTCTTGTTTTCAGCCTTCTTTTTCCCGGACTCCTCCTTTCCGCCCTTCTCGCCCTTGGACTTCCCTCCCCCCTTGAACTCAGTGTAGTGGCACTTGCCGCAGTGGAGCCTACCCTTGTGCTCCGCGAGGAAGGTCCCCTCCCCGCACCGCGGGCAGGTCTTCCGCTTTCTCTTCAGCTTGCCCTCCTCAACCGAGTAGAGCTCGTGGCCCTTCATTCAGAACCACCCTTCTTCTCCTTTCCTTCCTCTTTCTTCTCCCCACCCTTCTCTTTCTCGTCCTCAGGCTTCTCCTTGGAAGCCTTCTCTTTCTTCTTCTCAGGCTTGGATTCTTTCTCCTCCGGCTTCCCTTCTTTCTTCTCCTCAGCCTTGGCCTCTTTCTTAGGCTCTTCCTTCCCCTCAGCCTTGGCCCCCTCTTTCTTCTCCTCCTCTTTCTTCTTCTCAGGCTCTTCCTTCTTCTCTCCCTTGGCTTCCTCTTTCTCCTTATTCTCTTCCTCGGCCTCCGCCTTCTCGGGCTTTGCCTCCTCTTTCTCCTCCCCTGCCGCCTTCTCCTTGCCCAACCCCTTGACGATTATCTTGGGGCTCTCCGCCCCTTTCATCGACTCTTCCGACTCGTAAGCGAAGACCCAGCCCCTGCTCTTGTTGGAGCCGTAGAGCGTGGTGAACCTCTTCAGTATGGTATTCTCCTTCTTGAAGTTCTTCTTTGCGCAGACTGCTGCCAGAACATCGATCTTCTTCGGCGTCGGCTTGCCGGGGTGCTTGACCTCGACCAGCAGCTCGTTTCTCTTCATCAAGTCGTTCTTTTTCTCTTCGATTATTTCAAAATCCATCTATCTCACTCTCAATGCGAACTTTCCGCCAGTCTGGATGCCCATCTCTTCCGCTATCTCTGACTTGTCCGGATCAACTATCTCGGCGGCCCCGGAGTGGGTTGTGGTGAAGTCGTCTCCTCCGCAGATGGGACACTTGTTGCCCTCCACGAAGAGCCGGCATTTCCTGCAGACCTTCTTCATTTCTTCTCACCCTTCTTCTTTTTCTTCTCTTCCTCTTTCTTCCTTATCCACTCGAGCTTGCCCAGGCCGGGCTGCCTCATTGTCAGCCCCAGCTTCGCAGTCTGGGTCTGCTTCAGGGAGATGGAGACGACCCGCGCCCTGACAGTGTCGCCGGTCTTGAGGACCTTGCCCGACTCCCTTCCCTGGAGGACGCCCTCCTTGGAGTAGCTCATGAAGTCGTTGGCGAGCTGGGAGACGTGGACCAGGCCGTCCATCGGGCCGAGCCTGACGAAGGCGCCGAACTCCACGATCTCTATCACGTTGCCGTCGAGCAGCTCATGCATCTCAGGGTTGAACGCAAGGACCTCGAACTTGGTCGGGTAGTAGACAGCGCCGTCGCCGGGGATGATGTGGCCCTCGCCGATCTCCCCTATCTCCGTGACTGCAAGGACGACACCGACGTCCTTTTCGAAGGAGCCCTCCATGTAGCCCTGCAGGGCCCCCTTTATCGCGTCCTCTTTCTTCTCCCCGAGGAACCTCGGGGGGACGCGTATCGAATCCTCAAGAGTGACTATCTCGTACATCTAGACCTTCTCCTCGTAGAGCTTCTGGGCGTGGCGGACAGCTTTCCAGGCGAAATCGACACCTTTCCACCCCAAGACCTCGACCTCTTTGCCCTCCAGCTTCTTGTAGACGGCGAAGAAGTGGGAGATCTCTTTCAACAAGTGAGGTGGCAGGTCGTCTTTGTCTTTGACCTCGTCGTAGCGGGGGTCGCCTACAGGCACCACCAAGAGCTTGTCGTCCCTCTCGCCCGAGTCCCTCATCTCCAAGAACGCGATGGGACGGCACTCCACGACACAGCCCGGGAATGTCGGCTCTTCCAAGATTATCAAGGCGTCGAGCGGGTCGCCATCCTCCCAGAGAGTGCGTGGGACGCTCCCATAGTCGCCGCTGTAGATGACTGGTGAGTGGAGGACACGGTCGAGCTTCATATAGGATGGCTTGCCGTTGACGAGCTCGTAGTTGTTCCTGCTTCCCTTCGGTACTTCCACTATCACGAAGACAGTCTCCTCACTGGGAGACGTCGGTAAGCTCTTCCAAAGATTGTTCGCGTCAGACACTGCGCAGCACCTTCCCTCCTCTCAGGGAGAGGACGGGTATCTTGAGAGCCTTAAGCCGGTTTTTAAGCGTTTTGTCCTGCGTGCAGACTGCGACGTCGTGCTTTTTCGCGTACTCGACGATTGCATCGTCAGCGCTCCCCTCCGCCTCGACAAAAGAGAGCTCCTGCCTCTCGAAAAGCTGTCGGGAGACCCTCCCTGCCTTCAGCCTGACCTCCCTTTTCACAGGCGAGAGTATCACGAGCTCGTCATACCCCAAGAACTTCAGCTCTTCGTAGACGTCGACCCCGAACTTCTCAGGTATCATCACGAAGTTGGTGTCAAGGACAGCTTTCACCCCTCCCCTCCGTCTCCCTCATATTTAAGTGGGACTAAGGCCTCTCCATCTCGACAGTCCCGCTCCAGCCAGTTCCCTCCCAGTGGAGGTGGGCAAGACGCTGGTGATCAAGTACATAGCCCTGGACAATCACTACGTTCAGTGCGCCGTTCTCGTTCCTGGTGACAAGGGGGCCGCCGAAGCCCTCCGTCAGATTGCCCTGGTCGACCCATCCCCCGCTCCACTCAAACCACTCAGACCAAGTCGGCATCGACTCCCCGTTCTCAGCGAGGAGCAGCCACCTGTCTCCTGTCCACTCCACGGCATACGGCTGGAGCTCGCTCAGCTCGTCTGTCACGTTCTCTGCAGTGCTCCAGCTCAAGCCGTCCCAGGCCGACCACTGGAGGACCTGGTTCGGCCCGCTGACGTAATCGTACTGCAAGGCCCAGACAGCCATGGCGTGAGTCGAGTTGAAGCCGAGGACGGGGGCTGCTGCGTAATGGTCGAGAGAGTCGTGCTCATAGGAAGCAATCACGCCCGGCTCGCTCCAGGCGTCGTTCCAGAAAGAGTAGTTTACCCAGGCGTGCTTCGGTCCCGAGCCGCTTTCGTTCTGCGATGCCCAGACCGCCATGCCCTCGTCCCCGGGCGCGAAGGCGAAAGCGGGCCATCCCTCAACCCTGACGCCGCTCCCCGAGTTGGAGGTGATGTTGTCGACAGGCGACCACGAGCCGTCGAAGGAGGCCCACCCGATGTCGTCTGCCGTCCTCCAGACAGCGATGGCTTCATCGCTCGAGTTGAAGTTGAAGCCGATGATGGCGATGTCGTACCGGTCGTTGTCTGTGATGTTGTCGGTCTCCGTCCAGCTCGAACCGTCGTAGAAAGACCACATTATCTCGCCTTCGGACGGGCCGTTGAGGTCGTCGACACCGACCGCAAGGGCATTGCCCTGGGAGTCGTACTCCTGGTGCCAGAAGACGCTCTCGCGAGCTGTCTGCGTCAAGTTCCGCGAGTAGGCGAAGGTCGAGCCGTCCCACTCGTAGACATGGGTGTCGGTCTGCGTCGGGGTGGCCCAGGGGACGAGGAGAGACCTCGGCCCGCAGTCAGAAAAGCAGTTCTCGCCGTCCTCGCCGGAGTCGCAGGTCCCGTCTCCGCATGCAGTTCCTTCTTCTCCACTCTCCACGCAGATCCCTCCCTCGCAGGTCTCGCTTGAGTAGCAGTCCGAGTCAGACGAGCAGAGCAGTTTCGCAAGGTCTACACTCTTCGACGTCGAAGCGGCGCCGGAGATCTTCACTTCGCACTTTTCCGCCGTGCAGCCCGGCACTTCAGTCAGCTTGAAGACTTCCCTGCTGCGCTCCGCGAGAGTGTCGGAGGAGCGGTTCACTCTGACCGGCCTCTCCTCCACGTAGACAGTCGTTTTGCTCAAGTCGATGTCGCCCGCCCCCACGTTCTTGACGTAGATCCTCCCTCCCGCCGCCGACTCTATCTGGATGGCGGCGAGAGACTGTTCGCCGAGCTGCTCGATCTGCGTGGAGCCAGACTCTTCCCCGCTCTCAGTGAAGCCTTGATAGACGAAGTAGAAGCCGCCGGCCGCAGCGACGGCCATCAGCAACAGCAGGATGATGGCGATGACAGGAGTTATCCCTCTCACAACTCAAGAGTTCATTCTGCTCTATTATGCATTACTCACCGCAGTACCTCTCTGCCGCCTCTTTCGTTTTCTCTTTCAGCTCCAGCAAGCGGGAGTTCTCCACAGGGAAGACCTGGGCGAAGCGGGCCAAAACTTCCTTTGCTTCTTTCTTGAGCTCTCCGTTCTCCCCGACAGTCTCCGGGACCTCGCCGTCGAAGACGATAGAGTAGAAATCTTCTGCCAGAGAGAGGCGGTCCGTTTTGTTGAGGTAGCTCATCGCCCTGGCGTAGCGGTTCATCTTTCCGAGCGCAGCCTTCAGCTTCTTCACGGCAGCCTCGCTTCTCTCCAGCCGCATCTCGACTCTCCCCTTCTCGCCGGAGGTCTGCTCTGACCTCACTTCAAGCTCGTCCGGGAGGTCGAAGAAGTTCTTGAGATGGCAGTGGTAGTTGTGGACGAAGACAGGCGCCGCGTCGTGGGAGTTCTTTTTCGAGGCGTAGAACTCGACCTTCCCCTTCTTGCCGAGCTCTTTTTTGTTCTCTTTCAAGGCCCCCTTGAAGGCGATGATGGCGCGGACCCTTTCCCTGTAGTCGCCGAGCTCCCTGCGGGAGTAGGCCTGGAAGGCCTCCACGAAGGCCCCCTTCCCGTCGAATGTGTCGATCTCAACCTCCCAGTCCGGCTTCTCGACAGGACTGCTCTTCACCCTTCCCGTGTGGAACACTGCCGTTCCGCCTCTCTTCTTTTTCCTGTGGCTCTTGGTAAAGAAGGGCATCCGATAAGCGGCGGTAACTGTCATGCGGATGGTCCCCTCCTCCCTCCTGCAGTCCAGGCAGTCTTCACAGCCATCAAAGAAACTCTCTATCTCGCCGTCGTTGAGGGCGACCTGCAATGGCCTTTTCCCGGCGCCCAGCTCCACGTCGAGGTCGTTGTAGTCGGCCATCTTTTTCAGCTGGTGCTTGACCACGTTGGGAGCGAGAAGTCTCAGGAACTTCCTGAACTCTTTCATCCCCACCTCATAGATCCTGCCCCTCTCCCCAGCCAGGTGCCTGACGAAATTGGAGGCCTCCCTGATGGGGATCGTGCCGTCGGGTGCGTAGAGAGCTGCAGTGTAGTCCGCGAAGTCGATGCCAAAGTGGTCGAAGACGTTGACCACGCGCGTCGCCTTTTCTGCCGGAGAATTGATCACAGCCTTCATCTCCCCCTCCACTGGGACTGCCAATATCCCAGTGTGGGCGCCGACGACATAGTCGCTTCCCCCCTTGCCCGGCTTTATCCCAAAGTAGTTTTCCACTACCGGCCTGCCTGTCATGAACTCCTTGGGGACTGCCAGGGAGAACTCTGAAAGCACGTAACCCCTGCTTTTTTTCTCGTTTCTCTTCTCCAGAAAGACGGGGGTCTCGAAGCGCTCTTCAGTGAGGAAAAAGACAGGCGCTCCCTCTTTCCTGCTCCAGCTGAGGTCCGCCTCCAGGACGGGGTCCCATCTCGCGTCCAAGACTGTCTCTCCATCTTCCTCGCCGAGGCCGCCTATGTAGAGGAGGCCGGAATCGACACCGTTCTCCCGTGTTGCGAAGTGCTGGTTTGGGACGTAGGCCAGCGGATAGGAGGCTCTCGCTTCGTAGACGGAGAGGGGGACTCCCCTTTCTCCACCTATTTCGCTCTCTTCCCTTAGGGCCCTGGCCATCCAGCCTTCGAGGGGGACCCCCTCTGTCTTTTTCCAGAGCCCCGACAGCTTGTCGATTATGGGGTCCTTTCTCCGCATTCCTTCGCTTTCAGGGAACAATTTTTAAATCTTTCAGTGGTGAAAAGCTCCTTCCCAGAGGGAAAACCTAATAAACAGCCCTTTCAGGCCGTGAACATATGGCGAAGTCAAAAAAATCAGACGACGAGATGATCGAGATAACCCTCTCAAGGAACATGCTGGCCGGCCTGGCCGCCCTAGTCCTGCTCGTCGCCGCGGGATTCGTGGGATACGGAAAGATGGGCAACCCGTTCGCCTCCACCCCTTCCGAGCCCGAGGCGCCGACCGAGGGCGTCAGCGAGGAGGAGCTGGTGACGCTCACCGTTCTCAACGACGAGACCTGCTCTGTCTGCGACTCGGAGCAGATCGTGGCCAGCCTTGAGGAGGTATTGGGCGACCTCGACGTCGAACTTCTCGACATCTCCACTTCAGAAGGGAGGGCGCTGGCCGAGAAGATAGAGGCGGAGAGTGTCCCTGCCTACGTCTTCGAGTCGGACGTCACTGAGACAGACTCCTATGCACAGATCCAGAGGTACTTGGACGCGAAGTCGGACCTTTATGTCCTGAGAGTCGGCGGCTCCCAGAAGCTCCTGGGACGAGAGCCCACAGAGAAGCCGACAGTCGACCTCTTCGTCATGAGCCAGTGCCCGTACGGGACGATGGCAGAAGACAACATGGCAGAGGTGCTCGACAACTTCGGGGATGCAGTCGACATGAACATCTACTTCATTGCCAGCGAGCAGGGAGGAAACTTCTCCTCCATGCACGGGCAGGTCGAAGTAAACGAGGACATCAGGCAGGTCTGCATAGCTGACAAGTACCCGGACAAGCTGATAAACTACCTGCTCTGCGTCAATGAAGACATAGTGAACGTGGAAGAGAACTGGGAAGCCTGCGCCGAGGAGGCGGGGATCCCAGCAGGCGAGATAGGGGCCTGCGCCCAGGGAGAGGAGGGTGCGGAGCTCTTCAGGGAGAACATAGCTGTTGCCCAAGAGCTTGGCATCACTGGCTCGCCCGGCTACCTGGTCAACAACCAGATAATGGCGGGGGGACTGAGGAGCCCGGAGCAGGTGAAGCAGATGGTCTGCAGCGGAACCCCAGGCTTGGAAGGCTGTGAGAGCACGCTTTCGGGCGGCGGCGAGGCCCAAGGCAGCTGCTGAGCTCACCCCGGGAAGCCGAACTCCCCGACAAGGGGCACGAAGCGGAACTGGCCCAGGGAGCGCGCTTTCAGTTCGCCTTCGGTCTTCTCTATGACCTTCATTGTCTGTATGAAGCGGCCAACAGGTATGACCAGCCTCCCGCCTTCCTTGAGCTGCTCGACGAGCGGCTCGGGCACCGACGGCGAGGCGGCCGTCACGAGAATGCCGTCGTACGGCGCCTTTTTTTCATATCCTCGCGAACCGTCGCCGAGGACAGTCTTCACCTCTGCCCCGACCTTCTCCAGGTTCTCGCGCGCAACCTGAAGCAAAGCGCTCTTCGTCTCGATGCTGACAACATCGCAACCCATCGCCCAGAGGAGGGCGGCCTGGTAGCCAGACCCTGAGCCGACCTCCAGCACATTGTCGCCTTCTCCCGCGTCAAGCGCCTGCGTCATCATCACTATGGTCGACGGCTGGGAGATTGTGGCGCCGAAGCCGATGGGCTGGGCAGAGTCGGAGTAGGGAGAGACCTCGCAGAAGAGGCCCCTGTCGACCTGCCGCATCGCCTTCTCAAGTCTCCCGCTCTTGAGCACGCCGACCTTCCTGAGGTGGTCGACGAGCTCGTCGTTGCTCTTCACTGGACCGACAGGCATTTAGGCATTATAAGAGCTGTCGAAACATGTTCACTCTTGCGAGCCGCTCCCCGCGCAGGTCGCGACTCTTGAGAGAGGCAGGCTACGAGTTCAGGGTGGAGCCGTCAGGGGCAAGCGAGGAGGTGGAGACTGCAGACCCCGTCGAGCACGCCCGCCAGACTGCGCTCAAGAAGGCGAGGGCTGTGTGGCGGGGCGAAGGCATCGTCCTCGCCGCAGACACTGTGGTCTCTCTCGACGGCGCCATCCTCGGCAAGCCAAAAGACGAAGAGGAAGCGAAGAGGATGTTGGAAGAGCTGAGCGGGAGAAGACACGACGTGATAACGGCGGTCGCCCTGCTGTGGGAGGGCGGCGAGAGAGTGGAGCACGAAACCACCTGCGTCGAATTCAGGGAGCTCTCCGAGACGGAGATCTCTTCCTACGTGGCGGGCGGCGAGCCGATGGACAAGGCCGGCGCCTATGCGGTGCAGGGCGAGGGGAGGGGGCTCGTCTCATCGCTGGACGGCTCCTTCACCAACGTGGTCGGCCTCCCGATCGAGCTGACTGCGAGGATGCTGGCCGAAGCAGGAGCTTCAAAAGACTTTTAAGACACTTTCCTGCAGTTTTGGCATGTACTGTCCCAAGTGCGGGGCGAAGGTCGACGACGACTACAACTTCTGCCCCGTCTGCGGCTTCAAGCTCGTGAAGCAAGGGAGGCCCGCGCCCATGAGGTTCAGGAGGCCGGGAGTGAGAGTGAAGGACCCGTTCGAGGACATCTTCGGCGGGGGGCCCTTCGGCGACTTCGACAGCTTCTTCAAGTCGAGCTTTCTCGGCTTCCCTGGCCTGAGGAAACGCCTGGGGAAGAGCAAGAGCTCCAAAGGGGGCGGCTTCTCTGTCAAGATAGTGAGGGGGACGGGGAAGGAGCCCAAGATCTCAGTCAAGACGTTCGGCGACCTGAAGGGGAAGGAGAACGAAGTGAGGAGGAGAGTCGGCCTGGAAGAAAAAGAAGAGAGGCCGAAGATAGAGGAGGTCGAGCCGCGCGAGTTCGAGAAGACAGAGGAGCCGGAGTGCGAGGTGAAAAAGGAGGGCGACACCACAGTTGTGGAGGTCGAGCTTCCTGACGTGGAGTCGATGGCAGACGTCGACGTCGCCGTCTACCGCGAATCGCTGGAGATAAGGGCCTACGCAGAGGACACTGCCTTCTTCAGGATAGTCAAGATACCAAAAGGGGCGGAGCTCGTCGACAAGTGCCTCGAAGACGGCAAGCTGATTCTGAAACTGAGGTGAAATCATGGAGAAACCTGCAGGACTGAGTGAGATCAAGGAATGGGAGCGCGTCAGCGCCCACTCCCACGTGAAGGGGCTGGGCCTGGAGAAGGGAAAGCCGGTCGAAGGCAAGGACGGCATGATAGGGCAGGGAGAGGCGAGAGAGGCGGCAGGAATCATAACAGAACTCGTGAGAGACGGCAAGTTCGCTGGACGCGCCGTCCTCATCGCCGGCCCGCCGGGCACGGGAAAGACTGCCATAGCGCTCGGGATGGCCAAGGGCCTGGGCAAGGACGTGCCTTTCGTGCCCCTGACCGCCAGCGAGATCTACTCCAGCGAGATGAAGAAGACTGAGTTCCTGACAAAGGCGCTGAGGAAGGCGATCGGCGTGAGAGTCCGCGAGATGCGCAAGATCTACGAGGGCGTGGTGGAAAAGATCGACGTGGAGATGAAGTCGCACCCGCTCAACCCATACCAGAAGGTGCCAGGCTCCGCACGCATAACCCTCCGCACCTCCGACGAGAAGAAGTCGTTCAGCGTCGACCAGTCCTTCGCCATGCAGTTCATGAAGCAGGGCCTCGAAGAGGGCGACGTCGTCCAGATCGACATCGACGGCAACCAGGTCTCCAAGCTGGGGCGGAGCGAGGAGACAGAGACGGCAGACCTCTCCAGCGAGCAGAAGGTGCCCGTGCCCGACGGCGAAGTCTTCAAGGAGAGGGAGTTCGTCTTCACGCTGACGCTCGACCAGATGGACGTGGCCAACTCCCGCCGTGGCGACATCTTCTCGCTGATGTTCGGCGCCTCCTCACAAGAGGTCGACTCGGAGCTGAGGAGGTCGATAGACGAGACGGTGAGGAAGTGGGTGGAGACGGGAAAGGCAGAGATACTGCCTGGCGTGGTCTTCATAGACGAGTGCTCCATGCTCGACATAGAGAGCTTCGCCTTCCTGAACAGGGCGATGGAGAGCGACCTCGCGCCCATAATCGTCTTCGCAACCAACCGCGGCCTGACAAAGATAAAGGGGACGGGGATAGAGTCGCCGCACGGGATGCCTCTCGACCTGCTCGACCGCCTCCTGATAATCTCCACGCGGCCCTATGAGAAAGGGGAGATAGGAAAGATACTAAAGATAAGGGCAGAAGCAGAGAAGCTGAAGGTCGAGAAGACGGCCCTAAAGAGGCTGACAGAGATCGGGGGGGAGACAAGCCTCCGCTACTCCGTCCAGCTTCTCGCCCCGGCCGCTGAGCTGGCCGACGGCAAGATAAACAAGGGTCATGTAGAAGAGGCCAACAAGCTCTTCTCAGACGTGAAGCGTTCCGTCAAGTACCTCAAAGAGTACGAGAAGAAGATGCTGGAGTAGCTAGGCCTCCGCCCGCTTGAAGAAATACTCTGTCTCTTCCGGGCCGAACTCCTTGAGAATCCGCGTCTTTCCGCCGACTCTGTCCTTCTCATGAGTCTCGAGGAGGCCCGAGTACCTGTCTTCCCACTCCGTCTCTTTCTTGGCCTCCATGCCTTCCATTGCCCTTCTCTCCTCCTCAGTCAGAAGTCGATAGTCCATGCCCCTTCTCGGGCTCATGACGGGGTTTCGGAAGGCCTCAAAGGCCCCCTTTCGTCCCTTCGCCATACTTTCACGGCGCTCCTCTGCCTCTTCATCAGTCTCAGCGCTCTCCGAGAGATAGCCCCCGAACGTCTCCGGGCTGTAGGTCTCAACAGGGTGGGCCGTGAACGGGACTTCAGCACTGCCCGAGGTCTCCAGTGCATAGGCAAGCCTCTCAGCCGATGAAGCCTCCTCGCCTGGCTCCTTGATTCCAGTGCCCTCTCTTTCAGTCTTCAGCGAATGCTCGAGCCACTTCCCGGCGGCGTGTTCACTTGTTCCATAATCTGCCTCGACAAGAGTAAGCCCCGTCTTGTCAACAGCAACACTCCCAGTGCGCAAACCCGTTCCGCCTTTCTCCCCCACATAGAAACTCTCTTTCTTCCCAGGCTTAACGACATCCTGCTTGATCGATTCAGGGAAAGCCAATGTCGCGGCCTCTGCGGCACCTGGCGTCTTCCCTGTCTTCCACGGTTCGCCGACCTTGATTTTGGGACTCTTGAACTCACCTTTCTCTGCGTCAAGCTCATATCGAACTACAATCTTCTTGCCCATACTATACATCCTCAGCCATCCCTTTTATATGTTACTACTTAATAATGGTTAGAGTTAAGGGGTAGAAAGCCTTATATTTACCACTTTTAAATTTCAAGTATGAAAGAGGACCGCCGTCTTCTCATCTCTGACCCCTTCTTCGAGGCAATGGAAGACGCAGCCTCAACGGAGGGGGAGATCTTCTGGGCCTATTTCGGCAGGGAGGAGGGCGGGGCTCTGGTCCTGGACAGGGCGGAGCTAGTCCCTGAAAAAGTCCACGAGAAAAGGGGAGATTACAACTGTCTCCTCGACTCCAAGAGGTTCGAAAAGTGGGTGAAGAAGCGTGAGAGAAAGCTGGGAAAGGGAGGGAAATACAGTCTGATCGGTCTCGGCCATGTCCACAGGAACCTGCAGATACCGACAGTCAACGACACCGAATACCTCTCCAAGATCGATGGAAAGGGAATTCACTCAATCTACCACGACCTCCCCGGGAAGAAATTCCTGAGATTCTTCAGGGCAAGAGATGACGACTATCTGCCACTGGACGAAGAGGTCCTCAACAGGAGCGAAAAATACCAGAACGTCGAGATTTTGACCAGATGGTGAGCAATTTCATAGCTGCTATTTGTTGTTGAAAAGCTTAAATCCAGACGTTCATTCCAGAGTTTATGGACGGCTACAGGGAGCACGCCGAGCTCGCGGTGGAGCTGGCGGAGCGGGACGACTTCAAGGCGGCGCAAAAGCACCTCTATGCAGCGGCCGAAAAGGTCAGCAACTTGGAGCTCGGCGAGAGGGAGGCTGAGTGGGACAAGTACGTCAACCCCGCGAGGAAGGCTGTCCTTGCGGCGAGGAAGAGGAGAAAGAAGAGAGAGGCCGAGAAGGAGATGGCCTACCTGAACAGCTGACCTCCGAAAACGCTTTTTAAGTGATAGGCCCGGGGAGGGCCATGGAGAAGCTCCTTGAGGGCGTGCTGGAGAGGATCGTCCCCTCGGAAGAGGAAGAGCACGCCATCTTCACGCAGGCCACGCGTCTCCAGAGGATCGGGGAGAAAGTGATGCCGAAGAGCGTGAAGGCTGTCCTCGTCGGCTCCCTTGCCAAGGGGACGTGGCTCCGCAACAAGGCAGACATCGACCTCTTCTTTCTCTTCCAACCGTTCTTCCCGCTCGAAGAGGCGATGCCGCTACTCCACAAGGTGGCCGACGAGCTGGAGGGAGAGAGGGAGCTGCTCTACGCCCAGCACCCCTACCTCCACGTCCACTTCAGGGACACTCTCGGCGGGGAGAAGATCTACGAAGCCGATCTCGTGCCTGCGTACGACGTCCCGCCCGACAAGATAAGAAGCGCCGTCGACCGCTCGCCCTACCACACGGAGTTCGTGAGAGAGAATCTGGCATCGCCCGACGACGCAAGGCTCCTCAAGCAGTTCTGCAGCGGGATAGGCGTCTACGGCGCCGACATGGTCCACCAGGGCTTCAGCGGCTACCTCTGCGAGCTGCTGGTCATAAGATTCGGCTCCTTCAGAGACGCAGTCGAAGAGGCTGCCGCTTGGGAAGTCCCGCAGAAGGTGGAAGGCCTCGTCGAGCACTCGTCCAAAATGGAGTTCGGGGAGCCTCTCGTCTTGAGGGACCCAGTCGACCCGGACAGGAACGTGGCTGCCGCGGTGAGCGAGAAGACACTCAAGAAGTTCATAAAGGCGTGCAAGGCCTTCGTAAAGAAGCCGACAGAGAAGTTCTTTTTCAAGGAGTCCCTCCCCGACATCCCTCTCGAGAGCATGGAAGGCCTTCTCGTCGTGAAAGTAAAGGCAGACGAGGCGACGGAGGACATCATCGCCTCCCAGACGCGGAGCTTGATGCTCTGGACTGTGGGCCAGCTGAACTGCCAGGGCTTCCAGGTCGAGAGATACGAGCTCTTCGAGGAGGCCTTCGCAGTCATCGTCAAGAACGAAAAGCTCCCGGAAGAGGAAATCCACGAAGGGCCGCCACTCAAGCTGGAGGAGCACTGCGAGAAGTTCATGGAGAAGTGGCCCGATGCCTACGAGGAAAATGGGAAGCTGAAGGTGGTAAGAAAAAGAGAGTTCACGGACGCGAGGAGTTTTCTGGAGGCGGTCCTGCCCAAGCACCTGCCCAACCACGTCCAGGACGTCGAGGTCGTGAAAAAGCCGAGGGGAAAGCTGAAGAAGAGAGTCGCAGTCTTCGTGGAGGGGATACCCTCCTGGAGGTTTTGAAGATGTACGCTGCGCTTCTCGCTGGGACTCACGAACCGCTCGCCCAGGCAGAGCTGGACGCGCTCACGGAGATGACTCGGGTGAAGAGGAAGGGCAGGGTCCTCCTCTTCGAGAGTGAGAGAGTCGAGAGGGGGAAGAAAGCGGCGCTCACCCACTTCGTCGGAGAGCTTGTCGCGGAAGGCGGCATAGACGACGTAGTCAATGCAGACATCTCCCTGGAGGGGAGCTTCGCGGCCAGGGCGGTCCGCGTCCCCCAGGGCCTGGACGAAAACCTGCCGGCACTCGAGGCTGCGCTCGGCGAGCACGTCCTCGCCCAGAACGAGAAGAGCTGGGTCGACCTGGAGAGGCCCGAGACCGTCGTGAAGGTGATAGTGACTGGCGGCGACTGCTTCCTGCTGAAACAGCTCTACGAGTGCGAGAGGAGCTTTGCAGAGCGCCACCCCGCGGAGAGGCCGTTCTTCCACCCGTCGAGCGTCCACTCCAAGATGGCAAGGGTGCTGGTCAACCTCGCGGGCGTGGAGGAAGGCGACAGGGTGCTCGACCCGTTCTGCGGCGCAGGCGGCATCCTTCTCGAGGCGGCGAGCGTCGGCGCGCAGGCCTTCGGCGTGGACGCAGACCCCAAGATGGCGGAGGGGGCGAGAAAGAACCTTGCCTATTTCAACTTCCCTGGCGAGATCCAGGACGGCCTGGCCCAGGAGACGGCGAAGCTCTTCAAGTTCAAGTTCGACGCCGTGGTGACCGACCCGCCCTACGGCAAGAACTCATCTGTGAAGGCAGGCGGCCTCGACAACATCGTCCTCGCCCAGATAGGTGAGAGGCTGAAGGGAGGCGGACGTCTCGTTTTGACCGCGGACAGAAGAAGGGACGAGATGCTGGAAGGCCACTTCGACGTTCTCTTCCACTACTCACTACGCGTCCACAAGTCCCTGACCAGGGAGATCTACGTCATGGAGGCAAAGAGATGATAGAGGTCTTCTTCTTGGGGACGGGCTCGACGGTCCCAAACATAGAGAGGTTCCACTCGTCCGTCGCCTTGAGGAGAAAGGGCGACCTCTTCCTCTTCGACTGCGGAGAGGGCTGCCAGATCCGCATACAGCAGCTCCACCTCTCCCCCCACAAGATAGGGCGCATCTTCGTCTCCCACTTCCACGGCGACCACTGCTTCGGCCTTCCAGGCCTCCTCTACTCCATGGGTATCAACAACAGGAAAGACCCGCTCTACATCCACTCAGGCTCCCCTGGCACGATGAAGACGTTCCTCGAGTTCCTCGAGAACGACGTCCCATTCCCCATCTTCTACGAGGGGCCGGAGTACGACGGCGAGGAGGTCTTCGTCAGGGCGATGAAGACGAGCCACAGCCGTTTCTCCCACGCCTTCCGCTTCGAGGAGAGGCCCAAGATCAACGTGGAGACAGAAGAGCTGAGGAAGAGGGGGATACCGGACGGGCCGCACCTGAAGCAGCTCCGCACCGGCGACATGACCTACAAGGGAAAGAACTACTCACAGGAACAGCTGACGAGGACGACGCCGGGCAAGTCGATAGTCTACTCCGGCGACACGATTCCCATGGGCGAGATGGTCGACTTCGCCAAGAACGTGGACCTCCTGATCCACGAATGCACCTTCGGCGACGACCTCGAAAAGAAGGCGGCGGAGAGGAAGCACAGCTGGTCCTCGGCTGTTGCAAAGATAGCGGCCCAGGCAGAAGTGAAGAGACTCGCACTCATCCACTTCTCCCGGCGCTACGACGACGCGGCCAAACTGAAGAAGGATGCTGAGAAGTTCTTCCCTCGCGTCTTCGTGGCCAAGGACCTGATGAAGGTAAGAGTATGACCCTCGAGGAGCTCCTGGTCAAGCAGCAGTACAGGCTGAGCGGCCACGCCGCCGTCAAGATCTGCCACTACACCAAGACCGCCCTGAAAGGGGAGGGCACTTGCTACAAGCAGAAGTTCTACGGAATTCCCAGCCACCGCTGCCTCCAGATGACGCCCAGCTACGGGTGGTGCACCCACTCCTGCAGGTTCTGCTGGCGGCCCATAGAGGAGAGCGGCCTGCCAGAGCCGGAGTGGCAGGAGCCGGAAAAGTTCATGCCCGCCCTCATCGAGGCGCAGAGAAAACTTTTGAGCGGCTTCAAGGGCGAGCCGTCCTGCGAGAGAAGACTGTGGGAAGAGGCGCAGGAGCCGTCCCAGGTCGCCATCTCCCTGGCAGGCGAGCCGACCCTCTACCCCTTCCTGCCCGCGCTGATAGATTGGTGCGGGAAGAGAGGGATGACCACATTCCTCGTCTCCAACGGGACGAGACCCGGGATGATGGCGAAGGCGGAGCCGACACAGCTCTACATGACTCTCCCCTCCCCCGACGAGGAGACTTACAAGAAGACCTGCAGGGCCAATCTCTGGTCGAAGATAATGGAGTCCCTCGAGCTCTTTCCTTCACTGCCGAGCAGGAGGGTCATCCGCCTCACGCTAGCGAAGAAACTCAACATGAAGTCGCCGGAGCTCTACGCCAAGCTCATCGAGAAGGCGGAGCCGGACTACGTGGAAGCGAAGGCCTACATGCACGTCGGCTTCAGCACCTACAGGATGAAGAGGTCGGCGATGCCCTCCTTCGAGGAGGTCCAGGCGTTCGCGGAGAGAGTGGCAGAAGAGAGCGGCTACGAGATCACTGACAGCTTCGAGAAGGCGAGGGTGGTTTTGCTCTCCCGGGACGGGAAGGCAGCAAGGCGCCGCATCATAGGAAAGGAAAGTTTAAAGGCAAGTTCCAATGGTGAAGGGCGATGAACGTAAGGAACCTCCTCTACTGGATTCTTGGCGCCTGCTCCATAACGCTGGGCGTCCTCATCCTCGGAAACTACCAGATCGTGGCAGGGGCGGACGCGGTCACCACGGCCCTCAGCATCCTGGTCGCCCTGTTGACTTTCATGCTTGGCGGGCTGATGTGGATAGGGACGGCCGTCAACATAAAAGAGAAGGAGTAGCTCACTTCAGCTCCACTGAACTGAAGAGGACCTTCTTGGTCGGGTAGACCTTGCTCATCTCCTCTTTCAGCTTGGCCTGCAGCTCCTCTGCCAGCGTCTTGGTGACCAGGGCCTCGAATGTCAGCTCCTTCACGGCCTCCTCAATCCTCTCTTCCAGCTGTTTCTGGAGCGCGGCCCTCTGGGTCTCTGTGCAGCGCCTCAGGGTGAAGGCTACCGCCTTGAGCCTCACTTTTTTCCCGTCCTTGGTCTCGAGGTCGAGCACTGAGCTCACTTTCGTGGAGCGCCTGCGGGTCATGGAACGGAGGTAGCTCCTCATCAGAGTCACTCCCTCGAGCTCAGTCTTTGCCTTGTTGCCCTCGATCGACGAGACCCTGAACAGGAGCTTCATGTTCCGCGGGCCGTCGCCCACCTCGCTGGCGATGACGCTCATCTTCCTCCCCTCTACCATCTTCTTCTCGAGGGCGGGCGTCTCGCCCACTTTAACGCTCTCGAAGAGGGGCGGGGCGGTAATGTCGTACCACGTCTTCCTCTTCCACAAGTCCCTGGTGGTCCCCCTTTTCTTTACTGCCATCTCTTATCTCCCCGAAACGATTATTGAAGCCCTCTCAGGCGCGTAAGACCAGTCCTTGGGCAGCTTCCCCGTCCGCTTGTAGTACTTCACGAGCCGCCATATCTTCATCTCCGTGTTGTTGAGCTGGCGCCTGTTGTGGACGTCGCTCGGATTCCTCTCCAAGTGCTTCCTCAAGCGGACCGCCTTGGTGAGCAGGTGGAACAGGTCCTCCGGGACCTCAGGCTCAGCGCCCTCCTCCTCGAGAACCTCGGAGACGGACTTCTTGATTGCGAGCTTGACCGACGGGATGCCGTACTCGTCCCTCAGCCTGCGCCCTATCTCGCTGGGCATCATGCCCTTCTTCCCCATCTTGACGATGAGCTTCTCTACCTCTTCCGGGCTGTAGTCGACCCAGAGCGGCCTGCTGGCCCGCAGAGGCCTCTTGGAGCCGGATTTGCCCTTGCTGTGCGAATAGATTCTTGCCATTCATTTCACCGACAGGTTTGGCTTTGCAAGGAGGGAATCCCCCTCACATTGCCAACCCCGGAAGAGGGAAGAGAGGCCATTTATAAGCTTTCAGTAGTCGCCGTAGAAGTTGGAGAGCTTGAACCTGTGACCCTGGAACCTCTCCACGGCCAGCCTGCTGAATGGCTCCCACTCTATCTCCAGGTATCCTGCGCCCGACTGCTCGCCCTTTACCCACTCCCTAGGTATGCTTTTTTCCAGCGCCAGTTCCAATGGCACGTAGGCAATGGCCTGCACCTCTTCAGTCGGGATGCTGACGTCAGGCCTCATCCCCAGCGTGTCGACGGCTGTCACGCAGCCTATCAAGGGGACGCCCTTGTAGAGGCCCCTCCCCTCTCCGTCGCCCATGTCTGCGAAAGAGCAGAGAAGGGTCTCGCTACCCAGGCGGGCTGAAGGGACATTCCTCTCCTCGAAGAGCTCCCTCCTGTAGGCCCTGTCTGTGGCGTGCTTCAAGACTTCGCCCGAAACGGAGTCTTCGGAACTGAGAGTCAGCCCCTCAATCTCGAAACTCGTTCCCTTCTTGAAGCCGTTCACCTTGCCGGTGACTGTCTGCCAGCCGCCAGGCCAGTAGTCGTTGTAGCCAGTCCTCTGGTGCAGGTCGATGAAGAGGCCATCTTCCTCCTCGGAGTAGGGGATGCAGACGATGGCGAGGCCCCACTGTTCGACCTCGCTCTCCTTGAATTTCTCCCTCATTCCTGGATTGTACTGGAAGAACTGCGAGTCCAAGTCTGCGTCTACCATCGGCAGGCCTGGCTTCTCGGCACTACCGCCTTTCACGTCCACCACGCGGAGTGTGTTTATCAGAGCGGGTGAAGCGAGGGAGACCTGTTCTCTTGCCTTTTCAAACGAAGGTCTGTTGGACATGAAAGAGACCATCCACCCCACGTTATAATAGTTACCATTTCACAGAGACGACTAATTCAGCTTCAGGCTCTTCTTCTCGAACTCCACGAAGTCTGCCTCCATTATCTCCAGGGAGATGTCCCTCAATATCAGCTTGATAGGGTCCTCTTCTCTCACTCAATCCACCTCTCCCGCCCAAGACTCCCCGATGCCGACCCATGACAATATGGCGGGAACCCCTATTTATCCCTTGGTCTCCGTTTGGTGGACGAGCCGCAGACTTCACAGACTTCGCCTTCCTGCTCTCTGCCGCAGCCGGTGCAGACCCTCACCCACTCCCACTTCTCCCGTATGCCCCGCTTCTCCCCGCCTTCCCACTCCACGCCCAGCTCCTCGCAGACGTTCTGCATCGAGTAGTCGTCTGTCGCGAGAACAGCTTTTTTCTCAAGGGCGAGGGCGACCAGCTCGATGTCGTTCTCGGAGAGGTCGTGGACGTCGCCCGTTCTCTCCGCCGCCTTTCTCACTCTCGCCACCGACTTCTCTGACGGAATCAGCTGCTCTACCATCATCCCGGAGAGGCGGCCCCTGATCTCCTCCATCACCGCCGGCGTTGTCACGAGCTCTCCCTCGGGCAGGGGGCCGTGGATGAACATGTTGGCGTCGACGACCTTCATCCCCACCCACCGGAAAGCTTTTTTAAAAGAGTTTGAGGCGGAGAGGCATGGACTCAGTGACTCTCTCTGGTGTTTTGGCATGAGCGACAAGAGGACAGCCTCCATGAGCGACCTCAAGGAGGGGAAGTTCGTGATAATAGACGGCCATCCCTGCAGGGTGATCAAGATACAGACCAGCAGGCCGGGAAAGCACGGCCACGCCAAGTACAGAGTCAGCGCGGAGAGCGTCACCGACGGCAGCAAGCACAACCTGATGGGTCCGTCGGACACGAAGATAGAGATCCCCATGCTCGACAAGAGAAGCGCCCAGGTCCTCCGCGTGAGCGGAGGCGAGGTCCAGCTGATGGACCTCGAGAACTTCGAGACTTTCACGCTTGAGGTCCCGAAAGGAAAGGAGATGGAGGAGGGCGGCAAGACCTACTACTGGATCGTCCTCGGCCAGAAGCTCCTCGAGCTCGCTTAAGAGAAGACATATTTACGCGTCTGTTGACACCTCTCCATGGAGGACTTCCATGTCCACACCGACCTCTCGGTCTGCGGACTGCATCACGGCGGCAGGGGCTACACCGACAGGGAGATAGTGAAGAAACTGGAAGGCAAACTCGAGAGCATCGGCCTCTGCGACCACATGGAGGGGTTCACCGACGTCAAGAGGTTCATGAAAGTCACGAAAAAGAGGAGGGGGTGGATACCTGACAACGTCCACCTCGGGGCGGAGGTCTCATTCATTCCCTCCCTCAGAAAGCTGACTCTTCCCAAAAAGCTCGCGAAAGAGTTCGACTATCTCATCGGCAGCGTCCACACCCTTCCCTACTACGCAGTCGATCACTCACACGCTTCGTTCTACGAAAAGAAAGTGGAACTCTACGGCGAGGAGAAGCTCGCGGCCGCCTACATCGACGCAATCAAGGGGCTGGCGCCCCACGTGCAGGTGATCGGCCATCCATTCAGCCCCTTCATCCGCGTGGGCAGGTACCTCGGCGACGAGTTCGTCTCCCAGTTTGCGGAGGCGATCGACGGCCGCGCCCTGGCGGAGATCAACCTTAGAGTTCTCCGCAGACGCGACAAACCCATCTTCAAGCGCTACCTCGAGTCGATGAGAGAAGAAGGGTGCGAGTTCTGCCTGGGGAGCGACGCCCACTCTTTCGAAGAGCTAAAATATGATATAGTTGAACCTCTTCTGAGGGAGACAGGCATCAAGAGTCTCGGGAGTCCGGTGGCATGAAGCAGCAGATACGGGAGAAGATCTGGAAGGAGCTGGGCAGCTACGGCGCCATCCCTCCGATAAGCAAGACAAAGCGCCTGCTGAAGCTGTTGAAGAGGAGAGTCGACGGCAAGAGAATTCACTTCACTGATACCGTCTCGGAGGAGATCGCTGGCGCCTTCGAGAGCTGTCCGAGTGAAGAGGCTGAGATAGTGGTCACCGGAGCTGTCGCTGCCAGCAACAGCGGCGCCTGCCTCGGGCTGGAGGAAAGAAAGTTCGACGGCAAGAAGGTCATAGCGGTCGTCGACTCAAAGCAGCTCGTCGAGACCGATCTCTACGACTTCACCGCCGACACCATAGTCACGCCGCACTACGTCATCGACTCCAAGAAGGTCGTGGGCATCGACGAGGCGGGGAGGGGCTGCGTCATAGGGCCTCTCGTGGTCGGAGCGGTCTGCGTGAAGAAGTGCGAACTCCCGCTGCTCAAGAGGATGGGCGCCTGCGACTCCAAGACACTCTCGCCGAGAAAGAGGGAGGTCTTGGACAAGAAGATAAGGGAGATGGCGGAGGTCTTCATCGAGGAGCTGCCGCCAGGCAAGATAGACGGGAGGAACGGCTCCCGGAAGAACCTCAACCGCCTGGAGGAGGAGGCCTTCCTCTCGCTCATCAGGCGAAGCGGGGCGACAATAGTCTTCACCGACGCGCTGAGCAGGAACTGCAAGAACCTGGAGGGGAAGCTCGAACTCAACCTCGACCCCAACTTCAGGGTGACATGCTCAATCAGGGGGGACGCCAAGTTCCCAATCATAGGGGCTGCAAGCATAGTGGCCAAGGTGGAGAGGGACGCCAGGATCGAGGCGCTCAAAAAGAAATACGGCGACTTCGGGAGCGGCTACTGCCACGACGCGAAGACCAACAGCTTCCTCTCCGAATTCTACGCAGACAACAGGTTCTTCCCGCCCATAGTGAGGCGGAACTGGACCACCCTCGAAAGGATCAAGGGCGAACTGACTCAGCAGACGCTCGGCTAGAAGAGGGAGGGTATAACTCCGCGCGAGACCAGGACTCCATAGAGTACGAGGAGGATCACGAGAAAGACTGCGGCCTTCATCACTATCTTGGTCGTCTTCATCACGAACTTGTAGACGAGGAAGGCGGCCACTGCCAGGCCGACGAGGATCGCTATGGTCACCGGGTCCATGGCAGCTCAAGTAGGTGCTGGCATATATATGCAGCGGTGGCAGGGGTGACGTTCCTCTCTATGAGCGGGTTGACCTCCACCAGGTCGGCGGCCACCGGCTCGAGGCCTCTCAGCAGTGAGAAGAGCTCCGCGACCTCCAGCCCGTCGGGGACGGGCGTCCCAGTCCCCGGCGCCACCGACGGGTCGAGGACGTCGATGTCGATGGAGAGGTAGCATTTCTGGAAGCCGTCGGGGATTCCCGTCTTTATCACGCTCCTCCCGTGCGAGATCTGCCTCGCGCCGATTATGCAGATGTTCTCCTTGCCCACCGCCTCCGCCAGCCTGGCCGCGACGTTCATCGCCCCCCTCCTGAAGCCGAGGAACTCGTCGCGGAAGTCGTCGTGGGCGTCGAAGAGGACCACCTTCTCCGGCTGGAGCTCCTCCACGATGGGTATGGTGATGGAGTGGTCGCCGCCCAATGCGAGGAAGGGACCGCTCGCGCGGGAGACTGTCTCCTTCAGCCTCTCCTCCATGTTCTGGGGCGAGCCGCAGACCAGGTTGCCTATGTCCCTGAAACTGCCCTTCGGCTCCAAAAGCTTCCAGCTCTCCCTTATCGAGTTCGGGGCAAGCGACTGGCCCGGAATGCCTGCCGCCCTCCTGTCGAAGGGGACGCCGAAGAGGGTGACTTCAGCCTCCTCGTCGCTTCCAGAAAGCGTGTTGGAGTCGTCCATGTGCAGTTCCATAATACAAAAGCTTATCAGTCGTTAATATGGTTAATTCATAGATGGCCGATTGGGACCGGAACAGGCAGCAATGGGAGCAGTACCCGGCCTACCAGATGCAGTACGGCTTCGGGGGCGCACCTCCGAGGCTGCCCTCCGCCAAAAAGAAGAACGACGTCCCCATCTACATGGTCGTGGCTGCAGGAGTCGTCATCTGGGTACTTCTCTTCGGCGGCATCTTCGCCTACGCAGCCGTCTCTCCCTGCGGCTTTCTGAGGACCGTCTCAGGCAGGGGGACAATAGAGGCGGTGGAAGAGGCACAGGACATCGACCTCTCAAAGACTGCCAACTGCAGGGAGTTCCTGCGAAGGACAGTGATAGGCGGCTAGCGTGCTGAGGGAAGAGCTCGACCGCCGCCATGGGATTGTCCAGGACGCTTTCGAGCTTGCGCACCAGTTGAAAGTCAGCGCTGCCAGGTCTGCGGCCGCCCTCCACGACGGGAGAACGGAGAAGCTCGACGAGGAGGCCAAGAAAAGTCTGGACGAACTCGTGAGAAAGGAGCCCTTTTTGATGGGCCCAGCAGGCGGCCAGATAATGCTCGCCTACCAGGAGTACGCAGAGACCAAGATACTCCTCTCCATCGTCAAGAACGGAAAGATGCCTGATGTCGACGTGCCGCCCGAGAGCTTCGTCACAGGGATGGGCGACGCAGTGGGCGAGCTGAAGAGGAGGTTCCTGGAAGAGCTCGTCGCCGGTGACAGGGAAGAGGCGAAGAGGATCCTGGACGCGGCCCTGGAGATACACGACAAGCTGAAAGCCTACGACTACCCCGACTACCTCGTGAGGGGCCTGAGACGAAAGAAGGACCAGGCCCGCCAGCAGGTCAACTCCATGCTCGAGGCCCTCGCAAAGAGCTAGTCTGGCCTTATCCTCGTCCCCCGCCACTCTCCGCCGGAGAGGAGGGACTTCAGGTTCTCGATGTCGTTCCCGTTGAGGACAGCCATCCCTATGCCGTTATCCCTCGCAAAAGAGAGGGCGAGCGGCTCTATTGGGTAATTAAGGCCGGGCTCGTGCTTTTCCACCCCCCAGAGCCTTTCCAGCTCGGAGCAAGACGTCTCCTCGATGAGGGCGGCGTCCGGGTTCTCGCTGGGGTCCTCCTCGAAGACGCCGTCGACCTTGGTGAGGTTGTAGAGGAAGTCTTCCCCGAGCGCCGCGCACGCCTTCAAGGCGACCATGTCGGTGGTCTGGCCCGGGACAGTGCCGCCCATGAAGACGAGGTCGTAGAGGCCAGCCTCCTTTTTCATGGCCACGTTTTCTGCAGGGATGACAGGCGAGACTCTGCTCGGCGACGCCATCTTCTGCAGCATCGAGGCGTTTACGCGGGTGACGGAGATGGCGATGCTGTCGAGGTCGTCTTTCCCGTCCACGCCGAGGCTGCGAGCCGCCTCCTGGTACTCACGCGCCACCCTCCCCCCGCCCACCACGACAAGAGCCCTCCGCTCTCCCAGGAACTCGATGAACTTCTTCACATTCGCGTTGACGCCGCCGTCGCTGAAGATCAAGGAGCCGCCGTATGAGAAGACCAGCATAGAGCCTGCTTTCCCGACTCAATATTAAGCGTTTTCTTCCATTCTCTGGAAGAAAGCAAGCCTCTCTTCCGCTTTGTCGCTCGCCTCTCTCACCGCCCCGACAACCGCGTCCACGAACTCATCTATCTCCATCTCGCCGTTCGTCTCGCGGAAGAAGTTGAGCGTCTCCACCCTTTCGGGGACCGCGGCCAGTGCACACTCCTCCAGGAGGGGGTGCGGCTCCGGCGACGGCCTCTCTTTCAGGGAGCTGCAGTAGCTTCGCGCCGTCTTTCTCACCTTCAGCTCAGGGTCGAACCAGAAGGGGAACATCCTGCACATCCACGGCCTTCGCTCGTGGACGACGCACTTTTTTCCGTTGAGGAACTGGCAAGGCCCCCAGGAGTGGAGCGCGAGAGTCACCTTCTTCCCGTTTTTCAGGCGGGAGAACCACCGCTCGTCGGTGAAAGGATCGTCTTCCTCATAGTCGAGCACGCAGACGAAGCTGGAGACGAAGCTTTTCTCATCGACGTCGGGAAAGAGTTCCCTCATCCTCGCTATGTCTGAAAGCGTCAGCGTCCGCGCCATCATCAGCGAACAGCAGAGGCCGCATCCATCGCAACTGAAAGTCATGCAAGTCCCTTCAGCTTCTCCCACTCTTCTTCGCCCAGGTAGAGCTTGATCCCCTGGCCGGCGCCCGTCACCAGCACCTTGGTCGGCCTGACGGTCAAAAGGAAAGCCACGGAGATTAAAAGGAGTGCAAGCGCGACGCCGCTCATCCCGAAGAGGAAGGCGGCGTATGCTAGAACAACGAACAGCAGTGCCTCCCTCGCCCTGATGAAGTTCTTTACGGCGAGGTGGTCTATGCTCTTCTTGGGTATCCAGAATGTCTCCTTGAAAAGGCCGGAGAAGGAAGACTCGATTTTCACCCGCTTGCCTATCTCAACCTCCGTTCTTTTCAGCGACTCGAGCATTCTCAGTCCCTCACGTAGACCATCGCCACCACCATGGCGAGCAGCGTCGAGTAGACGAGGAAGGCGGCCTGGTCCATGTGGAAAGTGATGAAGAGCGTGCTTGCCGGAAGGCCGCCCGAGAGGACCGCCCTCGCGTGGTTGAGGTTCTCTGCCGCCAGTATCAAGAAGACCGCGACGAAGCAGAAGACGGCGGAGATGAGTATGGACCTCTTGTCGACAGTGCAGGGCTTTCCCTTGGCCATGGAGAGCCTAGGCATTCAGAGCTAATAAGTCTTCCCCGAACCGGTCACTCCAGGCTTATCTCGACGTCCACGTCCTCCGGCGTCTCCGCCTCAAGCCGCCTCACCTCAAAGCTCTCCGCGAGTTTGGAGTCCATCTCCGTCGGCTCGCCGAGACTGACGAAGAAGTTCCTCTCCGGCCTCTTCTTCTCATAGACGAAGTAGTCTGGAAAGCCGGTCTCCGCCGACATCTGCGTTGCGTAGACGCCCGGCCTCGAGACCAGGACGTCCTTCAACAAGCACTCAAGCTCGTCCAGCTTTTTCCCCTTGAAGAAAGAGCTGATCTCCTTGAAGGCCCTCTCGTAGGAGGGGCTCTCTGGGTAGGAGAGCTGCTTGACGAGGAAGACGAACTGTCCGGCGGGGAGGAAGGCAAGCCCCCTCTCATCGAGGAAACGCCGGAATGCCACCTCAACGAGGTGTTTCTTGAGGTCTTCCCCGACTTTCACGTCTGGCCAGTGACGGACTCGTATAAAAGACTGCCGTCGATTCTGTAGATGCTCTCTTTCCGTAGCTGTTCGAGCGACTCTACCTCGCCGTCGTCTTCGTGAGTCTCTCCAGAGGCGTACTTGCCGCCCCGCCTCCTGATGCGGACGGTCTTGATGCCCAGCTCTCTCGCGCCCTCCATCTTGTCCGAGCGGTCGTCGACGAAGAGGAGACTGGCGTACTCGACTCCAATGGCGTCGGCCGCCTCCTCGAAGATCCTCTTGCTCGGCTTCGCAGGGAGGCCTTCCTCGCCCGAGACCAAGACTTCCCCGTCCTCGAAAAAGTCATCGAGGCCGAGGAGGTGGATCTTGGCGTACTGCTTTTTTGGCAGGCCGTCGGTTATGATGCACTTCTTGATGCCGCGAGCGTCGAGCCATTTCAGGAAGGGAATGACATCGGCGTAGAGAGGCGAGAAGCTTTTTCCCTGTTTGCTGAAGAGGCTGAACTTCTCCTGGTGGTAGGCGTCGACTGAGCAGGCCACCACCCTGTCTACAACGGACGGCTCCGCGACGTAGCGCTCCGCAACCCTGTCGAGGAGGTCGCCGCCGTTGCTGCTCATGTCGTGCTTCTCAACCTCATTCCCATAGTCCAAAATCAGCTCACCCTCGGAGACCGCTACGCCCCTCTTGTTGAGCTGTCTCTTCATCTCGCCGAGAGCGGCCTCCAGCTCCCTCTCGACAGTCTCAGTGCTTTTGTAGAGGCAGTCGTCCAGGTCGAAGCCGACAGCCTCTATGGTCCCCCCATCAAGGCCAAGCACGTCCTTAAATGTCACGTCCAAGTGGGCAAAATTTCACTTAAAAAAATTACGTTCGAAACTGGCTGAATAACCCTTAATAGCGAGAGAGAGGAGAGTGAGGCGTGAAGGGCGTCTCCACAGTCATCGTGGTCATACTGCTAGTCCTGCTGACCGTCGGCGCGGTCTCGCTTTTCTTTTTCTGGGGGGTGGCCTTCCAGAGCGACGTCAGCGGAGAGAGCGGGCTGCAGATCGAGAAGTACTCAGACGAGACGGGGATGCTCCTAAACATAGAGTCAATCTCGCAGTGCAAAGTATTCGTGCGAAACAGGGGGACCACGACGGTCCCGGCAGGGACTGTCAACATCCTGGTGGACGGGAGGAGCGTCAGCTTCGACTCGACCCTCGAGGAGATCCGTCCTGATCAGCAGGCGACATTCACGATAACGCAGAACATCTCCTGCCAGAAGGAGATGTGCGTGCTCCGGATAGTCTCCGCCGGCGAGCAGTCGGCGAGGGTGGAGGCGGTGGACCTGCAGTGCCCGGCATGAGAGTGGAGAAGACAATAGAGGCGCTGGAAAAGCTCTATGGCTTCGAGCTCTGGGAGAAGGGGAGGCCTTTCAAGGTCCTTGTCTCCACAATCCTCTCTCAGAGGACGAAAGACGAGAACACGGCGAAGGCGACGAAGAGACTCTTCTCCCGCTACCCGACAGCGGAAAAAATCGCGGAGGCGCCGCTCGAGGAGATCAAGGAGCTGATAAAACCCGCGGGGTTCTACAACGCCAAGGCAGAGTACGTCAAGAAAGCGGCAGAGTACGTGGTGGAGAACGGCATGCCCGACACCCTCGAGGAGCTTGTCTCCCTCCACGGCGTCGGGAGGAAGACGGCAAACTGCGTCCTTGTCTACGGCTACGGGAGGCCTGCCATACCTGTCGACGTCCACGTACACAGGATAGCGAACCGCCTCGGCTGGGTGGAGACCAAGAGGCCGGAGGAGACGGAGAAGATGCTGGCGGAGCTCGTCCCCAAGAAGTACTGGATAGAGCTGAACCAGCTCTTCGTCACCCACGGCCAAAAGACCTGCCTGCCTCGGAAACCGAGATGCGGAAAGTGTCCGCTGACATGGTGCCCGAGCAGGAGAGCCTAGCCAAACTTTGCCTTCTTCTCCTGGACTGCCTCGACGAACTTCGGCATCTCCTCTCCCGAGAGGCCGAGCTCAAGCTCCGAGAGCTCGACTGTGCCGCCCTCGTGCTCTATCCTCGCCCACCAGTTCCGCCTCCCGCGGCCGAGAGGCAAGTCATTCTTCAGGCTGACGCTCTCGACCTCCTCCCACCTGAAAACCCTCTCTTTTCCGAAAGGCCTGACAACGCGGATGCCCTCTGCGGAGAGGGTGGTGCGGAAGGAGCGGAAGTAGGCGACGAAGCAGACGAGGAGGAGGGAGACGCCGGCAGAGACGGCGAGAATGGAGAGCTCGACGTTCTCGAGGCCGCCCCGCTGGTAGGCGGCCAGCCAGACCATCGCCGCCTCGAAAAGAAAGACGAGGGCGATGGCGAGTGCGGCCTCCTTCATGGAGAGGCCGTAGTCGAGGCGATCCATACAGTTTCACCGGCCGTCTCACTCATATCTTTTTCGCCGGGCAAACGGTTATTTAGCGGGGGGGAGAAGAGCTCAAGTGCGCGGCATCACCCCGGTCATCGCCATAATCTTGTTGCTCCTCATGGCAGTCGCCGCGGCGGGCGGCTTCTACTTTGTTTATCAAGGCTTCACTGAGAGCGGAGAAGAGTCTGGCTCGACGCAGATCGAGCAGCTCGGCGAGCAGTCTCTCGCCGCCATCCAGATAGAGTCTGCGGCCGGCGGCCGGATCTACATCAAGAACGTGGGGGCGGGCGACGTCGACCTGTCAAAGGCGACTCTCTACGTCGAGAACCAGCCTGTCAACGTCAACAGGTCGTCTGACACTCTCGCGGAGCGGAGCAGGGCGGTGCTCAAGCTGACAGAGGCGCCGGGCTGTTCTTCTGACAAGTGCGAAGTGAAGATCTCCGGCGCTGCCTCGACGTCGAAGAGTGTAGACCTTGCGAAACTGCTCTGCTCGTCTGACTCGGACTGCTACTCAAGCGAGACCTGCGAGGGAGGGATCTGCGTGGAGAGTGGAGAAGAAGGAACTGCATGCGGAGACGGGACCTGCGACTCCGGCGAGGACGGCGAGAACTGCTTTTCTGACTGCGGGCCGAGATCCCTCGCCCTCCTCGGGATGGACCTTGCAGGGGGCGACGTCGACGTCTACTCCTACGACTGGGACGGCTCGACCTTCGTGAAGGGCGAGAACCTCTCCGCCGGCTCGCCCGCGAACGAGGTGATGACCTACAACGAGTTCGACTCGCA
The DNA here is from genome assembly GCA_964527545.1 of Candidatus Undinarchaeota archaeon. GTDB lineage: Archaea > SpSt-1190 > SpSt-1190 > DYHY01 > CAZGQF01 > CAZGQF01. The sequence continues at coordinate 183,714 of CAZGQF010000002.1, forward strand.
GGGCAGCGGCCTCGCTGTGGGAAGATACACTGGCGGCGAGATGAAGCTGTTCGCATCAGAGTACGACGGCACGTCCTGGTCGACAGTCGAGAACATCTCCGAGCACCAATACAGCGACCAGTGGATCTTCTCCGGCATGGACTTCAACTCCTCCGACGAGGCGATCTTCGTCTGGGACACGGGGAGCGGCGATAACAACGTAGCCTGGGCCTCCCACGACGGCGAATGGGAGCTCCACTACAACCTGACCGACAACCCTCCTGGCGTGACAGTCTATGTCTCAGACTTCACCTTCATGGAGAACGACAAGGGGCTGGCTGTCTGGGACTCTGGCTCAGACGACTTTGAGTGGGTCAACTACTCGCTCTGGGACGACGGCTGGGTGGAGACGGGATGGATCGCAGAGATGCCGGCTCCCAGCGGCGGCTTCGAGATGATGGGCGTCGGCTCCAACTCCACCCACGCGATGGCTGTCTGGAAGGCGGGCTACGGCCACAGCGAGCCGAACAACGTGATCCAGTGGTCGGTCTGGGAGGGCACGGGCTGGAGCGAGCCCCAGAACGTCAGCGATACTCTCTTCTCCTTCGGCGACTTCCCAAGCTCACTCGCCTCGACGGAGGACGGCTGGCTTCTCGCCTACCCAAACGGGACATCCTCCCCCCACTGGTATGAGTGGTTTGAGTGGGACGGGGGCTGGGTCCACAAAGGCAACCTCACGGAAGAGAACCTAGGCCTCTTCACTATCGTCGAGAACGAGAACGACGCGTTAATGGGCTACTTCCTCTCTTCCTTCTACGAACCTTCGCACTTCATCTACTGGGACGGTACGGGCTGGAGCGAGACAGTCGACTTCGCCTAGTCAGCAGAACTGGGCGAGCGTCGAGTTGCCCTGCCTGGCGAACTGGGCCGTCTCGAAAGAGATGTCGAGCTTCCCGTCCCACTTCTTGGGCATGCACCACCTCGGGTTGGAGTGGTCTCTCCCTGGGATGGTCTGGGACCTGTAGAAAGCCCTCCATAGCTCTTTGTCCCATCCGCCCCCCACTCTCTCGCAGCCGAGCCTGGCCGCCTTCTCTCTCATCTCTGCGACGAACTCGTCCCTTTCCTCCACCGTCTTCGAGAAGTGGAGGCCGCGCCCCTTCACGTAGGCCTTGCCTCCCTGAAAAACAACGACAACAAAGCGGGAGTATTTCGAGGAGAAGATGTCGAGGAGGGAGCCGGCGCGGGCAGGGGTCTCACCGACCAGCAACCCTTCAGGAAAAGGCTCAAGCCTGACGAGGCCTGCAAGCTGGCAGAGCTCTGCGTCGGTCAAAGCCTCACCTGCCTGTGGCCGAGGGAGAGGAAGGGCATCGCCTTTCTGCTGACTCCGAGCTCTCTCAGCCTTCTCATGGAGAGACTGCCGCCTCTCTTCTTGAGTATGCGCCTCGCGAGGCCCGGCCCTATGCCCGGGACCCTCAGCAGTCTCTCGTAGTCGGCAGATCTCGGATCGACAGGCTCCATCCCCTGCGCGAGAAGTGTCTTGGGGTCGGCGGAGAGGGGGAGGAAACCCTCTCCGTCCAGAGCCCCCTTGATTTCGGAAAAGGGGAAGCGATAGACGCGCATCAGCCAGTCTGATTGGTAGAGACGGTGCTCGCGGACGAGGGGAGTCTTCTTCCCGTCCGCAAGCTCCGTCCCCGAAACCGGCGAAAACGCGGAGAAATAGGATCGGCGGAGATGAAAACGGCTGTAGAGCTGGTCTGTCGCCTTGAGTATCTCGAGGTCGGTCTCCTCAGCGGCGCCGACCACGAACTGCGTGGTGATCCCGGACGGAGGCCTCTCCTTGGAGAGCCATCTCAGCCGCCTCAAGACGTCTGTCTCGAACTCCTTTGTCGAAGTCAGCTCCGAGAAGCGCGATTTTGAGGGCGCCTCAATGTTGAGGGAGACCCTGTCGGCCAGCCTTGAGAGCTGCTTAACGTAGTGGCGGGAGACGCCTGGCAGGAGCTTGAGATGGATGTAGCCGTCGAAGCCGCGCCCCCTCAACAGCGACACGCACTCGACCATCTTCTCTGTCGTGACATCTGGGTCGGAGCCGACGCCGGACGAGAGGAAGAGACCCTCCACGTAGTTGCGGAGGTAGAGCTGGACAGTGAGCTCCGCCAGTTCTCTCGGCTCGAACTCCGCTCTCTCCGTGCAGGCGGTGTTGACGCAGTATCTGCAGTCGTGGATGCAGCGGTTGGTGAAAAGGACCTTGAGAAGGGAGATGCAGCGGCCGTCTGGCAGGGAGGCGTGGCAGATCCCCCTCCCACTGCATCCGTCTCCCGACGCTGCGCAGGCGTCGTACTTGGCGGCCGCGCCAAGAATCTCGAGCTTTCTCTTTACGTTCACGCCACAATTGCAAGCTGTAGCATAATAACTGAAAGGAGAGACCGCCCTGCCGCTATTAGACTTCCCACTCGTCCTCGTCGTCTTCTTCTTCCCGCGGCCTCTTGTCCTCTGGCGATGGGAAGCGTATGCCAAGGTTGGGGGAGCGGCCGACCACAGTCCAGTCCTGCCCGCAGTCGCAGCAGACAACTCGAGCGCCGGTCTTCTCCCTGAAAAGTTCTATCTCAGCCCCGCACTTGAGGCAGTAAGCCATGGCGCTGTGGGCTTTTTGGCTGGTTTTAAAAGAGTTCACCTTGCGAGGGAGAGGCCGCTCCGTCCACCTCTGCGGAGGGATAGAAGCCCGCAAAAAGGCCCTTGAGAGAGAGGAGGCCTCCAGAAGAGACCTGGAAGGCAGGAGAAAAGATGGAGGAGGGGAGAGCCTCCTTCGCAGCCTTTAAGGTGGGGGGGCGCCTCGCAGGACGAATCACAGGACCCGCCACTTTTTATAAACCTGCGAGAGAAGGCGCCTCCATGTCAATTGCAGAGAAGCTCGCCAAGGGCGAGATGAAGTTCTACGAAGTCGACGAAGACGACATCAACGAGGCGGCCGGACACCGGAGAAAGGCGCTGGAGAAGATGACGGGGGCAGACCTCTCCGCCCTCGAGCCCTCTTTCGACCTCAATTTGACGAAGGGGCGCAACGTGGAGAACGCGATAGGGACTGCGAAGCTTCCGCTCGGCGTGGCAGGCCCCCTGACAGTGGATGGGGAGGGCGATGTCTACGTCCCGCTCGCCACCACTGAAGGTGCCCTCGTCGCCAGCGTCAACCGCGGCTGTTCCGCCCTGAGGAGGAGCGGCGGAGCCAAAGCCGTAGTGCTGAAAGACGGTGTCTCGAGAGGGCCTGTCCTCCGCGCGAAAGACTTGGGCCACGCGCAAAAGATAGTCGAGTTCGTCCACGACCACTACAAGGAGGTCGAGGAGGTCTTCAACGGCGAGAGCAAGTTCATGGCGCTCCAGAACGTGGAGACCTGGATACTGGGAAGGAACGTCTTCCTCCGCTTCGTGGCAGGCACCGGGGACGCGATGGGGATGAACATGGTCACCACTGCGACGTCGCGCGCCTGCGAGTTCATCGACAAGGAGACGGGCTCCAAGACCGTGGCGGTGAGCGGCAACATGTGCATCGACAAGAAGCCGGGCTTCGTCAACGTCCTGCTGGGGAGGGGCAAGACTGTCTGCGCTGAGGCGACAGTGAAGAGGGGAGTCGTGGAGAAGATCCTCAAGACCACTCCCGAGGCGATAGTGGAGGTCGCCTACAGGAAAGTCCTCCTCGGCAGCGCGATGGCAGGCTCCCTCGCCTACAACGCCCACGCCGCCAACATAGTGGCAGCCCTCTTCATAGCGACAGGCCAGGACCCGGCGCAGGTGGTGGAGAGCTCCATGGCGACCACTTTGGCAGAGGTGCGCGACGGCGACCTCTACATCACTGTCAACCTCCCCTGTCTCGAGGTTGCCACGGTCGGGGGCGGCACCCACCTGCCAGCCCAGAACGCGGGCCTGGCCATGCTCGGATGCGTTGAGGACGTAAAGCCGGGAGAGAACGTGAAGAGATTCACGAAGATTGCGGCCTCCACCGTCCTCGCCGGAGAGCTCTCCCTCCTCGGCTCTCTCGCAGAGGGGACGCTCTCCCAAAGCCACGAGAGGCTGGGCAGGGGAAAGAACAAGGGCAGGGACTGAAGATAAGTTAACTATCGACCTGCCCCAGTTGACTTTGCTTCTCCCCCTTCAATCTCCTTAACTCTTTCCGGAAAGATTTAAGTTTATTTATAAATAAAGTTAAGTTTTAGAGAAAAACTTAAATTTAGGGAAGCCTAAATTAAGTTATGAAAGAGGTGGAGTTCGTCAGTCAGCGAACTGGGAAGCTCTTTTGGGAACCCAACGGTGCTTTCTACCGTTTCGAGCCCTCCTTCCTTCCTTTCAAGAACCCCCCTTCCGGCAATGAGCTCACCGACGCCCTGTTCAGGACAGCATTGGTCCTTGGACGTCTGGACGAGCTCACGCGTGAGATGTCCCCAGAGGAGGTGGCCCTTTTGAAGGCGCCCTTCATATTGAAGGAAGCAACATTGAGCTCTGAAATAGAGGGAACGCGTTCAACTCTCGCAGACGTCTACAGGGATGAGAAACAGAAAAGCAAGGACGAGCGGAAAAAACAGGACAACGAAGAGATACGCAATTATGCTGCGGCTTTGGAGCACGGGCTCAAAAACATGGGTGATGAGATAAGTGAGGACCTCATAAAAGAGATCCACAGGATACTCCTGGAAGGTGTGAGGGGATACAGAAAAAATCCCGGCGAGTACAAGACTGTCCAGAATGCTATCGGGTCCCACAGGGACACCTTGGAAACTGCCAAATTCGTTCCTGCCTCTCCTGGAAAGACCCCTGCCTTGATGAAAAATTTCGTGGATTACGCCAATTCCCATTCGAAGACCAACAGCCTCTACAAACTAGCGACACTGCACTATCAGTTCGAGGCGATTCATCCGTTCAGAGACGGCAACGGAAGACTGGGCAGGTTGCTGATAATACTCTCTTTGCGAAGGGAGGGAGTATTGCACCAGCCCCTGCTCTATGTCAGCGAGTTCTTCAACCGCAACAGGGATAGCTATACCGATCTCCTTTACAGGGCCAGTTCAGAGGGGGACCTGGAAGGCTGGACTCTCTTCTTCCTCAAAGCGCTGGAGACGCAGGCCGAACAGTCGCTTCAATTGATCCGGGAGCTTGGGGAGTACAAGGCCACACTGCTGTCCAGCATTGAAGACGTCTCAAGGAGCCAAAACCTCTACCGCCTCGTGGAATTGATATTCAGGAATCCCTACATAAAAATAACTGAGGTCTCAGAGACGCTGGACATGTCTGTGGCCGGCGCTTCCGGGCTGGTGCACAAGCTCGAAGATGGTGGAGTCCTGAAAGAGATAACGGGGAAGAAAAGCAACAAGCTCTTTGTGGCGCACAAAATACTGCACCTTCTCATCCAGAGCCAGTCACGGCCTAGACCTTCAGGAAGATGAAGACAGCAACGGCCACCAAGACCACGGCCGCAGCTATCATCGGCGTGCTGATCTCCGCAGCCTCAGGCTCGTGCCATCCAGGGTCTGTCGGGTTGTAGCTGTGGTCCACCTCCACCTTCAGGATTGAAACCACGTCCTGCCTCACGGAAAGAAAGCCTTCCTCCTCTGCCGGCCCCGTGGAGATGGAGATCCTGTACTGATAAACACCTTCAGGCGTCTCTGGAGGTATGTCTGCGTAGACCCAGACAACCTCCCTGTCCGGCGACTCCGTCGAGCCTGGACCCAACTCAAACTCTTCCGGCTTCAAAAAGAGCCACTCCTCCTCACCGCCCTCCTTTACTGCAAGATGAGCGGTCGTCTTAACTTTCCCCTCGTCGTTCCAGTAGACCCGCACCGTTATGTCCTCTTTCGGCGAGATCTTCGGGTTGACCTTCAGCGTCTGAATCGCGGGCGAGACCCCGAAGGCAAGAACTGGAGCGAGAAGCAGGAACATGGTGAAAAAGGCGCTCAACTTCATTTTAACCATCCTTGGACAACCTCCCAATATATGCCTTAGCCGTATTCAAAGCTCTCCGTGGAGTTGGCAGAGGCGGAGTCGTCGTCCGTGGCTGTGACGTTGACAGTCCAGGAGCCGCTCTCGTCGTCTCCGGTGAAGACGTGTGTGCAAGTGACGTTCCTCTCCGTGTCGGAGAGCGTGTTGAGAGAGGCGGACTCGCCCATGTATCCGGTGGTCGGGCCGACCCAGTCGCAGGTCCCGCTCGTGATGTCTGAGGCGAGGTTGTTGTCTGTCGCCGTGAGCCAGGCGGTCACTGTCCTGTTGCTTCCAGTCTTGTTGACTTTGATCCCAGGGTCGTCCTCGTCCGGGTTGATGGTCACCGCACCCGCAGTGGGCGCCACGTTCAGCACCGTGACGCTCGTGGTGACTGTCGAGTTGTCCTTCTCGGGCTGGCCGAGTATCCCGTACCTCGAGAAGTGCGGGACCATAGCCCAGACAAAGTTCTTTTCCGTGTCAACACCCCCTTCCGGAAGCCCCTCCCAGACAGCTGTCTCCGGGTTGTAGTAGTAGATCCTGAGACTCTCCTCCACTGTCTTGTAGAGGTCCTCCTCGGAGTAGTGGAGCCTCATCTCCACCGGCTCTCTCGGCTGTTCGCTCACCTCCACGTCGACGTAGAAGCCTGCGCCCCTCATCTCGCCGAAGCCCCATCTGGCCTCCTTCTTCGTGATCTCAAAGTCTGCCCCCTCCGGGAAGGCGGACCTCTCTATGAACAGTTCAGTGCTCTCCTCCGGCGAGCTTACCCTGCCTCCGCTCACCTCTTCGCTGACTGAAACCTCTTTTGAGCTCGATTCTATCTTGAGTCCGCTTGTCTCCTCTCTCTCCTGCGTCTCTTCCGTTTCGTTCTCTGAAGATAAATAAAAAGACGCGGGGGACTCTGAGTTCCCCCGCGAGTTTTCGTGTCTTTGTTGGCCACAGTCATCCCAAGCGACGGTAAACCTCACTTCAGACACGTCCGCTTCGCGGGGGTCTTCATGAGTTCCCATCACGGGAAAGCGTCCAGAGTATAGAAGTCCGACTAATCCGATCGTCACCAATGCCAAAGCAATGGTCCGTTTCATCATTTCAGTCTTCCTTCATACTCAGTTTCCTGCTTCAGCCTGCACGCTTATGGTGCCGTTGTACTGCTGGTCTGGCAGTGCGCTCGGCACGTCAAGCCTGTGCTTCATCAGGACGCCGCTGTTCACCTCGACATCGGCTCCGTCAGTGTAGGCAGCATAGCTGTCTGTGTAGTCTTGCCAACTACCGCTGGTAGCGTTGCTCACGCTCACATTGCCGATTCCGATGGCATAGTTGCCATCAGGGAAACCCGTCAGATCTTCTCCTTTGATCTGCAGGTCGATGACACCGTTGCCCGTGTTGTTCACGTAGATGGTCTCAGTGGCGTTCTGGTCCGTGGCACTCAGGTTTAGGGAGCCCCAGCTGACTTCAGTGCCATTCAGGTCCATGTACGCGGCCTGCATGTACTGGAAAGTCACGCTGGCGTTGGTCTCCGTCCAAGCACCGTCGTCGTCCTGGACACTGAACCTGACCTTCCAGTCTCCCGGTAGGTCGTTGTAGGTCAGGTTCTGGTTACACTTCACGGTTATGTTGACTTCATTGCTTATTGTATTCGAGTCAACTTCGCCGGATCCAGAGTAGACCACGTCTTCGTTGGGGTCGAGCCACGAACAGTTGACACTGCTCACGTCGTCCCCGCCGTTGTTGTCGGTGACCACAGCCCAAGCCTCGATAAGCCTATTCGTAGACTCTTCGGGGTCGAACTCTGCCTTCCCGTCGTTGGCGCCCTCGAGAACGTCGGGAGGGTCTGCTTCGTCAGGGTCGTCCGGCATGTAGGCAGCCGCGGTCCCGTTCCACTTTGGAGCCTCGTTGGCTACAGTCACAACGGTTGTGGCCTCCGTCGGCCCGTCCGGGTCTGTAGGATTGTCTGCCACTACCGCGGGCAAGGCCATCAGCAGTGTCGCCATGGCAACCACTACGGCCATTCTTGTTTTTCCTTTCATATTTTCACCTCCTTTTTCAGTTGTTCTGCTTTAAATCCCCCACTTCGCGCTTTCTGCCCGGGCTGGGGGGAAAGAATCTCATCCATTTTCTTCTGTTCTCTTTTCATGTGCATCCTCCTTCTCCTGACTTGGCCGCGCAGACCGTTATGGTCCCGCGGTACTCCTGGTCTCTCAAGCTGTCTGGCGTGGAGAGGTAGTGCCAGACCGGCCAGGTCTCACCTACTCCAAGCTCGTCGTCGTTTGGCGAGTACTTCATGAAGCTCTGTGAGTATGAGATGATTGGGTTGGAACCGGTGTCGTCGCCCGCGCTCGAGTCGTCGTCGAGCTCGAGGTGGTCGATGGTGAGGTTGAAGCGGTTGTCGGACTGGCCCTCAAAGTGGTCGCCCCTGAAATAGGTCTGGAGCGCCACGTTGCCTGTGTTGTTGAGCTGGATGACGTCTGAAGAGCGGACTTGGTCCTGGGAGAGGGAGAGGGTGCCCCAGTCGACCGTGGTCGAGTTGAGGGAGACGAAGACGCCCTCCATGTAGTCGAAAGTGCCGTCCGCCGAGGCGTTGTTGCCCTTGGTGTCTATCGCCCATACCCTGACAGTCCACTCGCCAGGCTCGTCGTCATAGGCGAAGCGATGCTCGCAGGAGACCTCCCTCTCGTCCTCGGAGAGGCCGCCTTTCGCGGAGACCTCGGCGTCCTCGACGTGGTCAGGCGCGTCCTCAGACGCGTTGGCGCCGGGCTGGAAGTACCAGCACTCGCCGTCCACTATGTCTGCCCCGCCGTTCGGGTCGGAGGCGATGGCAGAGGCTGTCTGCGTCCTGTAGGACGACTCCATGGGGTCGAGCTGGGAGCCGGGCGTCTCGGGGTCGTCGTCGGGTGAGAAGGAGGGAGTGTCGACGGCGGGATGGCGGTCGACCTCGAAGGTCATCGTCTCTGTCGTCCGCGAGTTGCCGACAGAGTCTTCAGCGGTGATGCGCCAATGGATGAAGTTGTTTGAGCACTCTGAGACGTCGATTGTGAAGTTGGTCCAGCCCGACGACGCATTGACGTCCACGGTGTCGAGACTCTCCCACGCGCCCGTCCTGTTCAGCTCTAGCTGGGCCTGGGCGACCTCGTAGGTGTCCGTCCATCTCGCGCTGACGTTGACGAACTCTCCGTGGTTGGGGAGGGAGTTGTTCTGGGAGAGGTAGGAGTAGTCGGGCGGCGTGGTGTCGAGCACAAAGGGCACAGTCTCGCTCTGGTCCGTGTTGCCCGCCTCGTCGGCGCAGATGACATAGAGGGAATGGTCGCCGTCCTTCGCGACCGCCAAGTCCACGTCCTCGGGCGTCTCGTTGACGACCTCAGTCCCTGTCACGACGTCCCCGTCCAAAAACCAGTCGCAGTCGAATATGTCGTCCCAGCCAGACGGCGACGGGTCTGTCGGGGTGAATGTGAGGGGGATCGGCGACGACGAGAACATCTCGTCCTCGGACGGCGACGTCACGTTGACTTCAGGAGCGGACGTGTCCGCCTTCACACTCTCTTCAGACGAGTTGGCGGAGTTGCCTGCGTCGTCGAACGTCTCGACGACATAGAAGTACTCCTTTCCGTCCTCCACTGTCGAGTCGTCGTAGTCCCTGTTCCCTCCAGCGTCGAACGACGTGTCGTAGAGGCCGGAAGAGGTCCCGCGCCATACCAGATAGTGTGAGATTGAGTTGATGTCTGACGCCCCGCTCCAGGAGAGAGAGACCGTCGACTGGGCGTACTGGCCGAGGGGATCGAGAGAGGCTGCGGAGTCGACCGCGGTGTCGACAGTGATCTCCTCCGCCGACGAGTTGGCAGAATTTTCGGCGGAGTCGAACGTCTCGATCTTGTAGGAGTAGCCGTCGTCAGGCAGGCTCTCTTCGAAGGAGGTGTCGCTCGTGTTCTGGGCGAGCGACCAGGGACCGCCCGCCTTCCGCCAGAGCATGTAGTGGGAGACTCCGTTGGTGTCGGACGCTCCGCTCCAGGAGACTGAGACGTTGCCCGTCGTCGAGTAGTCGGGGAAGGGCGTGACCTCGGCCGGGCTGTCGACGCCCAAGTCGACCGTGGTAGAGACTTCGTTGGAGTCTGAGTGGAGGCCGACATTGTCGTAGGCGCGTATAACGTAGAAAACTGGTCCGTCAGAGCGGACGTCGAACGTGGAGGTCGAGTTGAGGGAGCGGATCACCTCGCCGCCTGTCGCCGGCGACGTCTCGGCCCGCCAGACGTCGTAGCTGTCGATGCCGTTGGCGTCCGACGACTCTGTCCAGTCGAGGTCGATCTCGCCGTCCCTGTCGTAGTCGGGAAGCGAGGAGAGTGATGGTGCGGAGGGCGGCGTGTTGTCGTACTCGCACATCGAGTTACAGCCCTCGCCTGCGGCGAAGAGGCCTTCGCCCCGCTCGTCGCACTCTGGGTCCGCGCCGCAGTAGACCTCGCACAGGTCTGTGGAGTCGCGGTTGTTCTCGCACATCGTGGAGTTCCTGCACGCCCCCTCGCTGACGTCGCAGAAGGCGCCGCTCGCACAGTCGGCGTCCGACGAGCAGGAGGTCGGACAAGGCGGGCAGCCGCATCCCGAGTCGCAGTACTGTATGGCGTAGAGGCCGCAGTCAGCCCTGCAGATGTCGTCGTGCTGGAGGCCGTTGCACTCTATGTCCGCGCCGCAGTCGTTGAAGTTGCAGACAGAGAAAGAGGCGTCCTCAAGGGTGTCGTCACAACCGCACGACCCCGTACATCGCGAGCCGTCCATGATCTCGTTGCCGGCCGCAGTCCCTGCTCCGTCGTACTCGTAGAGCACTCCTCCGTCGCAGTAGTCGTTGGCGCAGTAGTCGTCAGGCATCTTGCCCTCGCACTGGGCATCCGCGCCGCACTCAGTGTCGCAGGTCGAGTAGAGGCCGTTCTCGAGCGTCGAGTCGCACTCGCACCCGTTCTCGCAGGTCGCCCCGTTCTTGGAGCCGTCACCGGCCGCAGTCCCGGCGCCGTCGTACTCGTAGAGCCTGTTGTTGGAGCAGTAGTCTGCCATGCAGATGGTGCCTGGCCGCTGATGGTTGCAGAGGCTGTCCGCGCCGCACTCAGTGTCGCAGAGCCTGTAGGGCTCTGCCTCGAGAGTGTCCTCGCACCTGCAGCTCGAAGAGCAGGACTTGCTGTTCTTCTCGTTGTCGCCTGCGTCCGTAAGGGGGCCGTCGTACTCCACCAGGACTCCGTCCTCGCAGTAGTCGGAGGCGCAGACATCGCCGATGTCAAGGCCGTCGCAGGATGCGGAGGCGCCGTAGTTTTTCTCGCAGAGGTCCCTGTCCTCGTACTGGCAGGAGGAAGTGCACTTGTCCTTTGTGTAGTCCCCGCTCGGGTCCGCGAACTCCTCTTCCGGCGACTTCTCGTCGCAGATCGCCGAGGCCCCGCAGTCATACTCGCACTTCTTGTCTGCGTGCTTGCCCTCCAGGTCGTACTCGCCGCTCTTCGCGCCCCACCGCTCGTCCTCCACGTTGTTTGAGTTGCACCTCACGCAGGCCTTGTCGCTCGAGTCGCAGATGCCGACTCCGTAGCCCCCCCAGCCGTCGACCGGGTTGACGTCGCACTCCTCGCCGCCGTTGGAGGCGCAGGCCTCGATGGTCGCTGAGAAAGATTCTGAGAAAGCGTCGATGATCACAGTGCCGTCGGCCGTGGAGCCGCCCGTGTCGACGCCCGCGTAGCAGAAGTGGTTTTCGGTGAAGCCAGGCCAGACATACTCCCTCTCCTCGCCGCCGACGGTCACTGTCATGTAGGGGTCTGGCGCGCAGCAGTAGTGGTGGTTATCGCCGCTCTGCCCTTCATATGTGGATGAGATGCAGAAGCCGTTGTGGCTGCTAAGGTCGCAGGCGCAGTCCGTTGCCAAGACGGGCAAGAGAAGAAGAGCTAAAAGCAGGACCAACCCCCGTTTTCCCATTGGGTTTGAAAGCAAGGAAATCTTTTTATATCTTACTAAAGTGGGGTAACACACCGTATGCTACTCGGAGATGAAAAATGGGACTGAACAGCTGGTTGGCCAACCGTGAAAAGAGTTTCAAGCTGAAGATCGACCGCAAGTACAAGGCCAAGATACGGCCGGACAGCGTCGACAAGTACGAGACCATCTGCTACAGGGAGAAACTTGAAGGTGATCACTTCAAGCTCTCGCGCCATCCCTTCACCTACAAGCTCTACGAGCCGAGCGAGAAGGAGGAGAAGACAAAGCTCACTTCAGGGAAGGGGCGGGGCCTCGAGGTCTCGCTGGCGACACTCGCAAAACTCGACACCCTCGCCGAGGGAGGCGACCGCTTCCCGATCACGGTCCAGACGTCGAAAGGCGCCGTGACAGTGAAAGAGGAGGAGAGAAAGCTGGGCAAGGGCCTTCCTTTCTACGTGATGGAGGTCGAGCTGGAGGGCAGCCACAACCCTGCCTCGCAGGACAAGCTGACCGCCGTGGCCCACAGGCTCGTCTACAAGAAGTGGGATGCTGACGGGGCGGCGCCGACCGCCATAGTCGTGAAGGGCGGCAGCAGGGAGGACAGGGAGTACACAGCAGCCACGGGCAACACGGTCTGGGGTCTGAGGGAGAGGGCCATAGGCTCTACGCTCGAGCTGAAGGCGGACGCTGGCAGGAAGAGCGCGGACATAGTCGCCAAGAACTTCAAGAAAATAATCAGCCACAAGAAAAAGAAAGGCCTCGGCCAGAAGATAGTGGAGGGCGTCGCTTACGCAATGACCTGGGGGATGTACCAGGGCGGCGAAAACATGAGGGCGGAGAACGAGGGCTGCATCCAGTACGTGGAAGACGCGGAGAACACGGACTGGGGCGTGCCAGAGGACGTGGCGACAGGGGCGCAGTGGGAGAGGGTAGGCATACTGATGAGAGACTTCGGCATCGGACTCGCGATCGGTATCCCCGTGGCGGCCGGCCTCTACATCGGCGTCAAGAAGGCAGTTAAAAAGAAGAGGCACGGACATTGGGGCGGTACGCTGAGGGAGAAGGAGATCTGGGGGAGCTTCTCGAAGAACGGCCTTGCTGAGTACGTGGCGGCCATGGGGCTCGTCCCCTCAAGGGAGAACCCGTCGGCAAGCGCGATGATCAACTGGATGCCTGAGGACGAAGTGAAGAGCAACTACGCAAAGGCGTGAGAAGTTGCTACTTGCGGAGTAACAATTATTTTAAACCCCTGAGGAGTGCAAAGGGCGATGGCCAGCAGGGACCCTGTCGAGCTTCAGCTGGAAAGGGAGAGGAACGGCCTGGGGAGGAGCGACCCTGTCAGCTCAATCGTGTCGGTCTACCGCGCCGAGAAGAGGGGCGTCCCCGTGAAGGAGGCGGTCAAGGAAGAGAAGGTTGAGCGCCTCGAGGAGAAGAGGGACAGCTACATTTTCGATTGTGTCAAGAATTTCGCGGAGTCCGACGTGGGGAGGCCGCTCTCCATCAGGGAGAGGGAAGTCCTCAAGATGCTCCTCGCAAACTCAGGAAATGTAAAGCTGACCGCCGAGCAGAAAGAGGCGCTCGAGAACCTGGGAGGGCCGGCGGGCGCGGAAGAGCTGCTGGAGAGGGCGAAGCTCGAGGCCCAGCCCAAGCTGGAGAGCTACACCACCCAGATAGAGGCGGCGGAGAGGGGGAGAGAGAAGGCGAGAGAGACGGCGCGCCTCGAAGAGGTGGCCGGGAAGGTGAAGCTCCCGGAGAAGAAGGGGCGGCCGCAGAAGATGAAGGCGAGGATCGGCTTCTTTTCAGAAAGCGAGAGAAAGGCGTCGTTCGGCCAGGGGCCGTACGAGACCAAGGCGAAGCAGTACTTCAGCGAGGACGAGATAGCTGAGCTGAGCGAGGACGCGGCCGAGAGTCTGAGAGAGGCGCTGGGAGAGGAGGTCGAGACGATAGACGAGGTCAGGTGGAGGCTGGCTGCACTTGCAAGCCTCGCGTCGGAGGAGTTCAAGAAGTACCATTCAACGTTGACGGAGGAAGGGAAGAAACGCATAGTCAAAGTGAGCAACTACAAGAAGCAGGTTGAGAAGATCGCCTCATCGCTCGCAGGCAAGAAGCTTGAGAAGAGAGACGAGGTGACTGCCCAGATCTCTGCAGTCAAGGAACAGTACAGCAGCGTCCTCAACTCCGTCTCCCAGCTGAAAGGCGCCGGGCATCCCATCGAAAAGCTGGCAGCCATGGCCGAGAAATCTGCGAAGGGCCTCCCACTCTCCAAGAAGGACAAAAAAGAACTGAAGATGGCGCTCCAGCACTCCACGCAGAAGGCGATGGAAAACGCAGTCGGCGACATGGTGGCGGAGCACGCACTGCCGATGCTGAACAAAGCGAAGTCGGCGCTGGAGAAGCTGGAGTCCGGCCTGAAAAACAAGCTGTCGGTGGGTGAGCAGATTGAGCTGATCAGGGAAGCCAGGGAGAGCTACCACGGAAACCTGGGAGGGCTGGTCGAGGACGAGAAGATGGAGGCGGCGGTCGGGCCCATCGACGAGGCGATCAACTACCTCGAGCAGGTCAAGGAGTGGAACGACAGCTACAGGTCGAAAATCCTGGAGATAAAGAGCAAGATAAGGATCAAGCCGGACGAGGGCTTCCAGGAGTGGCTCCAGAAAGAGAGGGAGGAAGGCTCTGCCGACATCGACCCCGAAGTCTACGGACCTCAGCTCGCAAAGCTCGCCAAGCACTTCGAGTCGGAGGTCAAGGACGTCTTCACTGAGAGCGTCGAGGAGAACAGAAAAGACAGGGAGCTCCTGCAGAGGATAGGAAGGGCGAGGGAGAAGATGGAGGAGCTCTCCGAGGACGCCAAGGAGAACTACAGCTCATGGGGGGCCACCTCGGACCAGGCGGGGAAGAGGCTGGTGGGGCGCTTCCACGGCCTCGAGGACGGCCTCATCATGACGCTCTTCGAGGTCAACCCGCAACTGAGCGAGACATTCAACCAGATGATGGAGGGCGGCGGACCCCAGAAGGGTGCGCTGCTGGAGCTTGAGGAGGAGAGAGAGCTGCTCGACTCTGCCATGAGGCTGAGCGAGGAGCAGAAGTTCAAGAGCTTCGTCGGCTCCGCGGCCGAAATCCTCTCCAAGCCGTACAGGGCGGTCTTCGAGAAGGCGGAAGAGCTGCTCCAGTCCGAAATCCAAGGAAGGAAAAGCGCCCTACTGGACGTGATGGCCAAGTACGGCGACGCGCTGGAAAAGGAGACAGAGAGGAGAAACAAGAAGAACTACGCCCCTGAGCTGGAACTGGACAAGAGGGGCCGCCTCGAGGACGCCTCCAAGCTGTCGGAGCACGCCTTCGACTCCGTGATGAAGGGCGGAAGGCTGGAGATACTGAAGAGGCTCAAGTCCGCGGCAGAGAAGAGGAGTGACGACGATCCCTACGCCAAGGCGTTCAAGAAGAACGAGAAAGAGGCTGTGGAAGGCCTTCTCGAGCCGGCCGTCAGCCTGCTCAGCGAGAGGGTGAAAAATCTCGACAAGATGCTGAAGCAGTACCCGGCCGCACTGAAGGAGATAGAGGACTCGGAGGCCCAGCCCGACCTGATCTCGCTCTACGGAGAGCTTGTGGAGAAGTACGGCGAAGACCTGCTGCCGCTCACCGCAAGGAGCGTCGCCCTCTTCGTTGAGGAGGAGGCTGAGACGCTCTCGCCGCTCAACAACGCCTTCGGTACGAGGTCGAGGGGCATGTTCACGCTGGCCATCTGGAAGGGCCTCGGCGGGGAGAAGATCAAGAGAGTCAGGGAGGCCATCGCTGGCGAGAAAAGCAGGGACTTCAGCTACCTCCTCGACAAAATCAAAGACGAGATGGCTTCAGACTACGACCTCTCGCCGGAGGAGGAGGAGCTCGTCTCCCTCGCCATACCGAGAGTCGCTCCAGTGGACGCGGAGACCCTGCCGGAGAGCGTCAAGTCGACGGAGATAATTTTCAGCACACTGTATAACGATTTCGAAGAAGTGGGTAAGGAGTACAAGAAGGCAGGCAAGGAGTACCTTGAGCTGAAGTCTGGGCTCAAAAGCGCCTCAAACTGCGACGAAGAGACCGCAGGCAGGGCGGTCAAGACGCTCAAAGCGCTCGGCGTGCTCAAGGAGGCAGAAGACACTATAGAGATCCAGGAAGCCCTCTTCTCCGTGGAAGGGAGCATGAGGCTTCCCGACCTGGACGCAAGCGAGGCCTACGAGTTCACGGACAAGTACGCGGCGCTCCACGAAAAGTTCAGCGGCAGTGTGGAGGAGATGTCGCGTGGGGTGGAGGGGCTGAAAAGCTGCGTGAGGGAGATGAGGCCCCTACAGTCAACGCCTGAAGAGTACAGAAGGCTTCTCAAGGAGAGGGTGGACAAGCACGTCTACTCTCTCGCGGAATGATTCACGAAGAGAACTTCGCCCTTCTCGAGGCGTAGGCCCCCTTTGTCAGCTCTTCTATCCTCTCGGCGTCCTCGAATGCGAACTCGAGCGTCGGAAGGCCGCCGCTCACCGAGCGGGTCACCCTGAAGACGCCGACCTTGCCGTCCTCGGTTTTCCTGCCGCCGCTCACCATCACCCCAGGTATCTGCGTCGATGAGAAGTGCCTGCCCATGCCGTATGAGACCTCCTGCATCTCCATCTGGCTCTGGTATCCGCTCAGCCTGTCGAGGTCGGCCGAGCTCTTGCCGTTATCCTTCCCGCCTGAGAGGACCGTTCCCGCCACGGGCACTATCTCCGGGACCTTCTCGTCGATGCCTCCCGCCATGATCTGATAGAAAGTCAGCAGCTCGTCCTGGCCGAGCCGCCTTGCAGCGACGAGGCCGTTGCTGACGCTCTTGTTCCTGAGCATCTTGGAGCGCTGCATGTGGGGCCGTCCGTAGAGCTTCATCGCCTCCTCGTTCCTCTTGGCCTGGAGCTCTTTCTGCTCCGCCGTGAGGCCCAGGCCGCCGACGTCGAGCTCGCCCCTGATCCTCAGGCCCTCCTCTATGACAGACCTCTGGTACTTGTTGAACTTTGAGACTCCCTGGATTGCTTCAGCTGCGTTGTCCCAGCTGTAGCCCTTGCTCGAGAGGAAACCCTCCGCAGTCTCCAGGCTGATCAGCTTCCGTATCAGCTCCGACGTCTCGCCCGAGTCGACGAAGACGACGCCGTAGGGGAGATGGCCGTTCTTGGCAAGGACCTCCAATGCCTCCTGCGCCCTCTGCTCCATGTCGCCGCTCTCCATCTTGTCGGCGAAGCTCATCTGAAGTATGAGGGGCAGCCTCGTCTCCTCCAGGCCGTTTCCGAAGTCGAACTTGTAGGGCCAGAACTCGTTTTCGTCGTAGGAGCTGGTCGACTGTATCTCCACTTTGACGGCTGTGGAGCCCGCGGCGTCCTGGAAGACGCAGAAGTCATTGAACTCCTCGGCCCAGCCGAGGAACTCTTTGCGGGCGTCGGAGCCCTCGTCCAGGACCTTCTCTGTGACCCAGTGGAGCTTGGCGGCATCTGACCTCTCGCCCAGGCTGTCCCAGAGCTCTTTCATCTCCGCCTCCTTCCCGTCGAGCTCCTCCCCGTCGCGGGTCTTCCTTATCATGGAGTTCACCCTCTCCCTTGCCGGCTCCCTCGACGACGAGTAGGCCACGTCCCTGTAGCCGTAGACAGCGTTCCTTATCCCCTTGACCAGGTGGTTGGAGCGGTAGGCGTAGTCGGCCACGCTGATGCCGCCCTTTCCCTCCGCGTACTCCCCCTTGAGCTCCTCAAGTTTCTCGGAGATCTTTTCCACGTGTCCCGCCACTTCGCTCGGCGTCGTGCATTTCACTCTCTCGCTCTCCAGCTCAAGGGTGCCGTCACCGTTCTCCACGAGCTCCCTGCACTCCAATTCGAACTCAGGCATCTCGTCGTCGCCCATTGTGTCGAGGAGGCGCCTCATTCTCTCCGCGTATCTCAGTGAGATGTCGTTCTGGAAGTTGAGCACCGAGCCGCAGAACTCGTCGACCTGCGAAGGTGTGTGCGACGGCTCGAAGCCCTCGTTCTTGTCGACCGCCTCCCTTATCCCATCGACGTCGTCCATGAACTTTTGGTACTGCTCGTGAAGCTCGCAGAGCCTGGAGCCGTTGTGGTCGTCGTCGCCAACCATCTCCTTGGCAGACTCCCCCAATTTCGGGAAGGGCGCATCGTAGCGCTCGTCGTTGACGCGCATGTGGAGCAGGTCGACGAACTCGCCGTAGAAGGGTATCACCTCAAAGGCGTTGTTGGGTATGTAGATGTTGCCCGCCTTGATGTGGGCGTTGACGTTGACGTGCCTGTCCAGTTCGAGCTGGTTCTCGAGGTCGTGCCTTATCCTCATCAGCCTCGCCTCCAGCACCTTCGTTGTCTCGCCCGCGAAGAACTCTATCTGGCCTTCCTGCTCGCTGATTGGCTTGGAGCCGTCTACCACGAGGAAGTGGGTTATGGAGTCGCCCGTCCTCACGAAGTGGCCGTCGAGAAGGCTGATGCCGCGGGTGAGGTGCTTCACTCTCTCATTTGCCTTCTTCGTGTAGGCCTGGCCGGGGACTGTGGTCGACGCCATCCTCCCGATTGTGACGGAGTCGATGTCCGCAGTTTTGCCCTCCTTCGCCCAGCTCAAAAGGTTCTTTATCCGCTTGGACTTGGACTTGGACCTTTCAAAGTCGAGCCTGTAGACTGGGTAGTCGCTGTCCGACTTCAACTCTTTGTAAACGTAAAACGCCCCATTGTTCTTCGCCTTGGCAAGTATAGTCATCTCTCAAACCCTGAGTCACCCCGGAGAAAAGTAACTTAAAAGCTTTTTGAAAAGTCATAATTGGGGAATGACAAATATTCGCACGAAAGAACGCATTTAAGCCGAGAAAATGAGGGGGAGGCATGGACCTGAAAGAGGACGTCGTTGCCTACTACTCGAAAGTCGCCCCCGAGATTGCCGGTTTTCTCGGTGAGAGGGAGGTCGCCTCCCGCGTCTGGCTGTCGGAGACGATGCGCCTCATCAAGCGCGGCTCGAAAGAAGAGCCGCTCAAGGCCGAGGAGCTTTCGCAGGTCGACGACAACTTCTTCTCCCTGCGAGAGGGGTCGCTGGGCGACGCGAGGGGAAAGATCACGAAGACTCAGGAGAGGATCTGGACCTACTTCCCCCCGCGGAAGCTCTGCGACCTCTTCTACGCCACCAACTTCGAGAAGGGCAACGAGATCTCGCGCGTCTTCTTCGACCTGGACAGGAAGGGCGACGTGACAGCAGAGGATGCGTTCGAGGCGACCAAGGTTTTCTGCGATTCCATCGAAGAGTCGTCTGACTTCAAGCCCCATGTCCTCTGGACTGGGAACTCTTTCCACGTCTACCTCTTCTTCAAGGCGAAAAAGAAGAGCTTCTACGAGAAGTTCCAGGCAGGAAAGGGGTTCGAGGGCACTCTCACCGAAGACTGGATAGGGCAGGCGTCAGAGAAGACAAAAGTCGAGATCAGGGGCGGCCATGAGAGAGTGAAAGACGCCGTGGTGGTCGACCCCTCGCAGACGCCGCCGGGCAAGCTGGCCCGCGCCCCTTTCTCCCTCCACATGGCCGGCCCAAGGACAATTGACGGCGTCTGCCTCCCGATCGGGGAGCTGGGTGAAGTCGACGTCAAAAAACTTGTCAGCTACACGCCAGAAATGGTATTGGAAAACATCGACGAGCTGGCCAAGCTGGTCCCCTCGCCCTGAACACCCAAAAACTTTTGATTCGCTGAGAAGGGGCGGAGGCGATGGACAGGGGAGAAGTCTTCGATGAGATTGTGGAGGCCTACGACTACGTGGTCAAGGGAGTGGAGAAGAGGGCGAGGGAGAACGACTCCAGGGCTTACGGTGGCGTGGTGAGGTCGAGCAAGGGAAAGCTGGTCGAGTCGATAGCGAGGAGGCTGGTCGAGCTGGCCTGGTCTGAGCTCGGCGGCTCACCCGGCAGGCTGGAGCTGACAGGCTCGCAGATCAAGATCCCCCTAAAAGAGAGCTATCTCGAGAGGGTGGAAGACGACGAGGTCAGGTCGCACATCAAGAGAAACATCGGCGACTACTACTACCCCTACAGGCCCGACGTGCTCGTGCTGGTAGACGGCAGGCCGGAGCTGCTCATAGAGTGCAAGACCTACGCGGAGAACGCGATGCTGAAGAGGATACTGATCGACTTCTCCTTAGTCAGGGGGATCTACCCTGAGATAGAGCTGGTCCTCCTCCAGCTGGAGAGCCAGCTCGGGGGCGACTACTCGAGCCTTAAGGAGAGGCGTTTCGGCAGCACGTCCACCCACACGCTCCTCTCCCACTTCGACATCGACATGGAGATAGTGACCCTTTTGAGGGGGGAGAGAAAAGTCGACAGGCCAATCCACAAGCCAGAGTTCTTCAAGGACCTGGAGAGAGAGGACCTGGAAAGGGCGCTGGGGACCATCAAGGAGAAGCTAGAGCCCCTGGCCTAAAACTTCCTTCAGCCTCTTCTCCGCCATCTTGCAGTACTCCTCGGAGACATCGATGCCGATGAACCTGCGGCCCTCCTTCTTGGCGACGAGCGTGGTGGTGCCCACTCCGTTGAAGGGGTCGAGGACGACGTCGCCCCTGAAGCTGAAGAGCTTGAGGACGCGCCTCGCCAGCTCCTCGGGGAACATGGCTGGGTGGCCGAACTTCTTCATCTTGCCTTCCGGCGCTATGCTCCACTTCGCGTAGACCCAGTCCTTGAACTCGTCAGCAGTGATGTCCGCGTCCTTTTTCTCCCCCCCTTTCTTGAGGCTCCCCTTGCAGAAGACCTCCACGAACTCCCATGTGTACTTGAGGTAGGGGCTGCTCGGGCTCTTCCAGCTCCCCCAGGCAGTGTACTTGCAGTTGTAGTTGTTCTTCTCCCAGAGGATCTCGCCCTTCCAGATGAGGCCCTCGTTCATGAGGAAGTCGGAGACCATGTGGTGGAGCGGTATGTAGTCAGAGAAGAGCGGCTGGACGTTTATGCAGAGCCGGCCGCCAGTCTTCAAGACCCTCACGCACTCCTTCAAGACAGCAAACAGCTTCCCGAAGTAGCTCTCCCACTGGATGCCGTCCTCCGCCTCGCCGTAGTCGAGGCCGAAGTTGTAGGGCGGTGACGTGAACACGATGTCGACGCAGTTGTCCGGGAGTTCGCGGAGAACTTCCTCGCTGTCGCCGCAGACGACCCTGTCCAAAAACTCGTCCGGGAAATCGCTCTCTTCCCCTGAAAAGTCGGAAGCGTAGAAGAACTTGCCCCTGCGCTTCTCCTTCTTCTTGCGCTGCTTGACCTTCCTCTCCCTGTCGTAGCCGACGAAGACGCGCCGACCCGAGCGGAGGCCGTAGCTTCGCGACTCCACCTCTTCCATGAGCTCCTCCAGAAGGGAGAGCAGCTGTCTCTTCTCCTCCCTCTCAAGGCCGCTCTCCCCTATCCTCTTCTCCACCTCTTCCGAGAAGCTCTCCAGGTCCATCGAACGCAGGCGCAGTGTCAATCTCTTGCCGCCGAAATCGAACTCGTATCCCTTTCCCTTTGCAGGAAAGATTTTGCTGGCCGACTCGAGGACGCCCTTGCTTGAAGGGACCTCCACGACAATCGGCTCTGCCATCGTCCCGACCCCCTCACGCCTTCTTTTATCTCTTCCCCTCCAGCAGGAGACCGATAATGTTTTATTCACTTCAGAGTTAAGATTAGCGTGGAAGAGCTGTATGGAAAAAGGGAACTGAAGTTCCACGGGATGGATGTCTACTACGACAGGAAGAAAGACATCTGCACCGTCCCGTTCGAGGAGTTCGTCCTCCAGGTCCCCACTGGGGAGATGCTCGACGACAACCTCAACCTCGTCGACCTGCTGAAGTGGGGCCTCTATGCAAAAAACGAGGTCAAGAAGGGCGAGAGCCTCCCGTCCGCGAGAGAGAAGGGGAAGCAGAGGCTACTGGAAGAGAAAACTGGAGAGGGATGAAGAACTCCGACAGGTCGATCTTCCCGTCCACCACCTTCACGCCCTCCCCCTCCAGCCTGCGGATTTTCTCGCGCACTCCCTGGTTATAGCCTCCGAGGCTGCCGTCTGACATGACCACGCGGTGGCAGGGGACATCAGTGTCGCTGTTCTGTTTCATCTTCGCGCCAACCGCCCGCGGCGAAGTCCCTGCCGCCCTCGCCAGCTCGCCGTAAGTGGTGACC
Organism: Candidatus Undinarchaeota archaeon; assembly: GCA_964527545.1. Classification (GTDB taxonomy): domain Archaea; phylum SpSt-1190; class SpSt-1190; order DYHY01; family CAZGQF01; genus CAZGQF01. The sequence continues at coordinate 205,728 of CAZGQF010000002.1, forward strand.
TTGCCGGGCGGTACTTTTCTGCAGAGCTCACAGATTTCCACTGATCGCCTTCCAGACTGCAACTTAAATCCATTGACGTTAAGTCGTCATCTTTTCAAGTTCAATGCCTGCGTTTTTAGCAGCCCTTTCCGCAGTCTCCTCCTTGCCGTTGCGGTAAGCGGTCTGCGCAGTCGTCATGTAGAGCTCTTCCCGGGTTGAATCCCAATCATCTACCCCCAGATCCCTCATGTCGATGCCCTTAGCTTCAGCGACCTTCTCAGCCCTGCGTACGGTCCATTTCACCTTGTTGAGCCTGCCCTCAGTTGCGTGAAAACTCGCGTGGTTCAGCCAGACTTTGGCAACGGTTTCCCAGTAGCCTTCGTCCTCACCAGTCTCTCCGTAGATGACTTCTCTCAACCTATCGAGCTGCGGCAATTTCTCGCCATAGTCGTTCTCGTAATTTCTCACCATTCTCTCTGCCCAAGCATAGCTGACCTCCCTATTCTTGGTCTTTGTAACGTCGATGTCGCCCTTCTGAGCGACCTCCAGGACCTTGTTTATCGCTGAAAGAGCGACAAGCTTCCTGTAATCTGCCATCATCTCTTCCTCCGGCAAATCCACATTTAGACCTCTTGCTAGGACTCCAAGCTCGTCAAAATAATAGCGAAGCGGATCCTCGGCGTCCACGAGAACATTTACCGCTGAGTAATCTATCTGCCTGATCTGTTTGTTGATGAAGAAGTCGCCGTCCACTGTTTCCCATTTAGGAAGTTCAATTTTTTCCCTCTCTGATGCCCTTATGGCGTCAATCAAGAGCCTCTTGGCCTTGAAGTAACACCAACGGCTACCCCTGTTCTTGTGCTCTTCTACATAGTCGTTGACCTGCTCCACCTGTTCCGAGATCTTCTGTCTTGAATCCACTGCGTTGCTTTCCTTTGAATCGCTATCCAACTCTGACATAATTATCTACTAAAAAGTAGTATTTATAAGCATTCCTGTCACATAAATTCACCGAGGCCCTGCTGGCGTTCGCTCGCCTCTTCAGCCGCCTCGTCGAGCGTGGAGGCGACTCTCTTCTCGCTGAAGCCTGCCTGGTCGTACATGATCTCCTCTATCTTCTCCCTGTCGAACTCCGGCCACTCGATCTTCACGTCGTCGACGTCCGGCTCCGTGAAGAGCTCGACAAGCCAGTCTGCGTCGGGGTAGAGCTCTTCGAACTTCCCCTCCCTCACCGCCTTCAGGCCGCGCTTCGGCCCGATGCCCTTGATGCCGCCGGGGTTGTAGTCGGTCCCTATCAGTATCCCCAGCTTGATCAGCTGCTCCTGCGTTATGTTGAGCTCCTCGAGCACGTTTTTGAGTCGGATGAGCTCCGGGTTGATGGTGTAGTACCTGTTCTTGCCTGGGACTTTCCTCCTGCCCGTGATGTTGAGGTTGCGCAGGAGACACGGCGAGCCGAACATCAAGCCGTCGTAGTCCTGGCTGGCCACAGCCCAGACCTTCTTCTCCCTGCACATCCTTGCGGCCTGCGCCTCGCCCTCGCCCGGCGCCTGGACCACGGGAATGCCCATCGCCTCGAGAAGCTCCTTGGCCGACTCAAGCATCTTGTCGTTGACCTTGGCGGTCTGCATCGCGTACCTCCTTATCGCGTCTGCGTCGCCCCTCTCTCTCGCCTCCTCCAGCTTCTCTTCAGCCTTCTTTTTCCTCTCCTTCCTCTTTCTCGAGGTCTTCTCTTTCGCCTCGGGCGCCACGCCGTCGAAGACGTAGACCGGCCTCACGCCCTCCTTGATCAGGTTGGCGTTGCGGTAGAAGAGGCCGGAGAGGTGGGAGGTGACATCGCCGTCCTGATTGCGGAGGAGCGTGCCGTCCCTCCTGCGGATGACAGAGAGGAACTGGAAGATTGTGTTGAGCGCGTCGACGGCAAGGACCTTTCCCTGCAGGTCGCGAAAGGAGACCTCTTCCGTGTGGACAAGGTCCTTCAGCTTGACGCCCATGGAGAAGAGAGGTCCAGCCTCTTGATAAGTTTTCTGAATGGCCCTTCGCTCAACCAGGCATCTCGGCCGCTGGGTAGGAGCCGAGCACCTTGAGGAAGGAGGCAGACTCCTCCAGCTCGGCGAGGGCTTCGGCCACGTCGTCGTCAGAGACGTGTCCCTGCAGGTCGACGAAGAAGGAGTGCTCGCCAGGCTCCCTCTTCAGCGGGCGCGAGACAATGCGGGTGAGATTCAGGTCGTTGCCCGCGAAGGCGCCGAGGGCGGAGTAGAGGGCGCCGGGCTGGTGGAGCGTGGAGAAGACAATCGACGTCTTGCTCCTCTCAGCCTTCCCGGGCGCCTCCCTGGAAAGGACCAGGAACCTTGAAACCTCTTCTTCGTCCTGGACAGACTCCTCTGCGATGTGGAGCGAGAAGAGGGAGGCGGCCAATGCGGAGGCTATGGCCGCTCCACCCATCTCCTTGACGGCCTGGGCCGCGGAGGCGGCGTCAGGAGTGAAGACAGTCTCGAGTCCCAGCCTGCGGAGGAGTCCAGCACAGCGCTCGGCCGCCTCAGGATGAACATAAAGCCTGTCCGCCTCGTCCGCGCTCTCGCCTGGACGCGTCAGGAGGCAGTAGTCGACTGGGAAGAAGACCTCGCCGGCGATGGAGAGGTCAGATTCCAGGAGGAGGTCGTGGACTGTGTCGATGCTCCCGTGTACAGAGTTCTCTATGGGCACCAGCCCTCTTCCAGTCTCTGCAGACTCAAAGACATCACTTATGGTCATGCAGGCGACGTGCTCGTCGTCGGGCGCAGCCTTGCGGGCGGCCACCTCGGAGAGAGTTCCGCGCGGTCCAAGAAAGAAGAGCTCTGCCATGTGCGGGAAAGAGAGGCGACGGTAAAAAGGCTATCGGAGGAGGTTCTTTTATAGTGGGACCAGAAAGTTTTCGCATGAAGTGGGACCTCCACATCCATTCAGAGCACTCGTTCGACTGCTCCACGCCGCTCCGCCTGATCTTCAAGACTGCAGAGAAGAAAGGCCTCGACGGCCTCGCGATAACCGACCACGACGACTTCTCCGCTTTCCAAGAGGCCAGGAGGCTGAGCGCCAAATTCAGAATCGGCTATCTCCCTGCCATGGAGGTCAGCACAGACGCAGGCGACCTCATAGCGCTCGGCATCTCCTCCCCCATCGAGTCGAGAGCTCTCGGCGAGGTCCTGGAGGAGGTCAAGGAGCAGGGTGCGGTCTCCATAGCTGCCCACCCCTTCGACCCGTTCAGGGGCCACCTCGGCGGGGAGGCGAGAGAGGCGGATGCGGTGGAGGTCAACTCCCACTCCCTCTTCGGGAACGGGAAGGTGCGGAGATTCGCCGAGAAGCACGGCCTCGCAGTGGTGGGCGGGAGCGACGCCCACACCGCGTGGGAGGTGGGCTCCTCCTACACCCTCTGCGACGAACCGGTGGAGGACATTAAGCATAAAAAGACGCAGGCAGTTGGCGGCTTCAATTGGGGGTACATGCCCGTGGCTGCATCGCTCCACGTCGCTACTCTCCCCGGGAGGCTCTGGAGATGGATGAGATCGAGATAGGGAAGGAAGAGGCCCTGGCAGGCTTTCTGCTCGCCATGGGGCTGGTCTGGGTCTTCACCTACCTCCAGCAGGGGAGCTACAACACCTTCTGGGCAGGGGCGGCAGGCATGAGAATGCTCCCCCTCCTCGTCGCCGCCATGCTGACTGACGTGCTTCTCTAGTCCGCGTAGAGGGCGACCTGGTCAAGGACGCCGAAGGCCATCACCACTGCCCTCTGCGTAGCGTTGCCCGACAACGAGAAGGCGTAGGCGTCCTCCTCTTCGGGCTTCACTATCAGCTGGTAGAACTCTGACGCGCCAATGGCGGCGTAGATTCTCGGCTCGTCGATGGGGGAGACAACCTCGCCGCTTATCCCCTCCTCGCTTTTCTCGACACTCATCTCCAGCCTCTCCGGCGGCGTTATCTGGCCCTCAACTGTGACCTTGGCCTGCTTGTCCTCCTCGCCCTTGAGATAGCTGCACTCCAGCGTGTAGCTGTAGTCGATGGCAGGCGCCTTGCTGATGTAGGCCGCCATCCTTGTCTCCTCCTCGATTGGTGCGTGGTCCGTGTAGACCATCACCGTCTCCGGCACCTTGAGGGTGCAGGAGCGGAAGCGGAGCGGCTCGTCGACCCTGCTCTCTATCAGGAGGTCGGCCACGGACGAGTCCTCGAACGTGTAGACGCTCGACTGCACGCGGTAGTCGCCTGTCATCCCCGCCTCCTCGTCCTCGAAGAAGCCCGTGAAATAGAGGACAGTGAAGCCGATGATGAATGTGAAGAAGAGAAAGACAGTAGCTGCGAAGACAAGTATCTTGGAGACCACGATGCGGCCTGTCAAAGCAGAGATAAATCAATTTGGATTGGAGTCAAGAAATAAATAGGGAGAACACCAAAACTCACCGTGTCAAGGGGAATAACGCCTGTCATAGCGATAATACTGCTGCTGCTGATGTCCGTGGCCGCGGCAGGAGCGGTCTACTTTTTCTACCAGAACATCTCGGAGACGAGCGAGGGGACAAGCTCGTCGCAGATAGAGCAGGTCAGCGAGAAGACGATGGCCCAGCTCTCCATCGAGTCTGTGGCGGGCGGGAGGGTCTACGCCCGCAACCGCGGCGCCGGCTCCATCGACGCCTCCAAGCTCGCCGTCTACGTGGAGGACAAGCCCTACTCCTTCAACTCATCGCTCGAGACAATCTCGGGAGGGGACATGGCGGTCCTCAAATTCACAGAGGTGCCGTCCTGCGACGACTCCAAGTGCACAGTCAAGATAAGGGGCGCTGCCTCGACCTCCAAGATAGTGGAGGACGAGACGCTCTCCTGCTCGTCCGATTCGGACTGCCTCTCCGGCGAGACCTGCGAAGGGGGGATCTGCCTCTTCGGGGAGGGAGAGGAGACGACCTGCGGAGACGGCACCTGCGACGCTTCAGAACACGGCTACGACTGCTTTGAGGACTGCAACCCAGAGTCGATCCTCTACGCCTTCGGCGTCGTGGGCGCTGATGGGGGCTGGCTCGCCCAGTACGACTGGAACGGCACCACCTACGACTTCGTCGATAACCTGACTGAGATGGGAGAGATCGGTACAAGCGGCTTCTTCTCCGCCGTCCTTCTCGCCAACGGCAACCACATAATCTCAGGCCACGCGTCCGAAGACGAGATGGGCACCTACTGGCTTTCCCAGTACGACGGCTCATCGTGGAGCTATCCATACAACCTCAGCAACGAGCACGTTGTCGCCGGCACGCCGATCTGCATGGGCTCGTCCGACGCAGACTCTGACGGCGACGTGATGTTCGTCTACTCGCGCAACATGGGGGGCGGCGGCATTGAAGAACTCCAGTGGGCTGCCATCGAGGGCGGCTCGCTCTCCAGTCCCTCCGCAGTCTCTGGCGTGGCGAGCTACGCCTCCCCCGCCTTCTCCTTCTCGCCCGACGGCAACGGCGCACTCGTCTACACCAATAGGACCAACCTCGGAATCGGCAACAACCAGTACAAAGTCGTTTACCGTGCTTGGGACGGCTCCTCTTTCGGCTCGCCTGATGTCTTCTTCAACCAGCAGAACAGCGCCGACCTCGACATGATCCTGGCGCCTCTCGTCGCCTTCGCCGAGAACGGCGACGGGATGGCTGTCTGGATGGTCGAGAACGAGACCAACCACGTCTTCCACAAGTATGCCACCCACGACGGCTTGAGCTGGACGTACCAGGGCAACTTCGAGAACTTCGAGTCGTTCAACGAGAGCGACACCGCACTCATTACAGGCCTGGAGTTCGACCACCTCGGCAACGCGGTGGCGACGAGCGGGCGGGCAGGTCCGGGCGGTGCCTCCGACCACTACGCAGTCTACGACAATGGGGCCTGGGGACAGACACAGGGCATGCCCGAGTCGACCGGCAAGATATGGCCGCACCTGATGAAGATGCCTGACAGCACCCTTGTCGCGACCGACATGGACTACGACGTCCTGATGGCAGGGGGAAGGGAGATGTGGCGCTGGACCGTCTGGAACGGCAACTCCTGGTCGGACCCCGTCCACATTGGGCCCTGGGAGATTGCCTGAAAGGCAAGATTAATTAAGGGGTGATTGTTCACATCCAAGTGGCAAGTCCACGGAGCAGACTCCTGGAGTGCAAAACCCTTCTTCTCTTCAACCCTTTCCAGTACCGGATGCTCCTGGACGAGGCGGAGAAAGAAAAGAACGAGAAGATGCTGGTCCTCTACGGCGTGGAGAAAGAGAATTTCGTGGGCGTCTTTGAGACTGAGAAACTGGAGGAGGGGTGCTACCAGTGGAGGAGAAAGAAGTCTGCTGGGATAAGAGTGAGAAAGTTCAAGGAGAGCTGCGGGAAAAGGCTGGAAGAGATGAAAAAAGACCATGAAGAGATGGAGCTGTTGGGAACCGCCCACCTCCACAGGGACTTCGGCCCCGACTCAGACGAGGCGAGCGACGAGGACATCAACACGTTCTCCAACCTGGGCCTCGGCCTGTTCCACCTCGTCCATCACACCAACGACATGGAGCCCCACAACGCCAGAATCTATGCAGCGTGGTGCGAGAAACGCGGCTCAAAGAGATACGTCCCCAACCTCACGGAGGTCAAGGATGTCAAAATCTACTCTATCTACACTTCCTAGTCTTTCCTGTAGCTGGACTCTTTCTGCGCCATGACAGCGACATCAGAGGGGCGCAAGTATTTCTCATTCAGGACATCCTTCTCTTTTTCGTTCAGGTCGGCCTCACCCATCAAGCTGAGCCTGATCCTGCCCGCGACTTCCGGGTTCTCTTCTGCATACTTTCCAAGGTCCTTGGCATCTTTCCATTCAGAGAATTGGTTTTCCGTCTTCTTCTTTTCTTCCATTACTTCACCATTCTTGAGTGATAATTTATAAAGGTTTCTCTCCTTCTCATCTCTCTACCCCTTGCCACTTCAGGCCCCTATTTATGCTTTTGACGGCGGAGCAAAGAGCTGGTGCCTGAAAAAGCCAAGAAGAAAAAATCTGGCTGAAGAGAGCTCAGACTGACAAGAAAGTCATGCCAGAACACGCCATGGGCGCTCTCAGAGCTGAGAGCGCCATGAGCGGACAGCCTCGCTGTCTTGATCAGGCCAACTTAACGTTGACTGCCTTCGGTCCCTTGGGCGCGTCTTCCACTTCAAACTCGACTGCCTGCCCCTTTCTTAGAGAGCTAGCCCCTTGGATGTCAGAGTGATGCACGAATACAGTGTCACTCCCCCCTTCGGGGTTGATGAAGCCGAAGCCCCTGAAATCGAACCACTTTTCAACAGTTCCTTTCACTTGTTTACACCTCCTTTCCGAGAGAGCGGAGAGGGGTTTTATATGGCTTTGGTTAAGCCCTTTTGGTCGCAAGCCAGTCGATGGCGACGCCGTAGGCGATGCCTGCGAGAAAGCCGGGGCTGTCCCTCATGTCGGTGGAGAGAAACCAGGCGAGGCTGACCAAGAGTCCGAGCAGGGCGCCCCTCGTCCAGGGCGCCTGCCCCTTCATGAACTCCGCCTCGGCGGCCAGTCCTACAACTAGCCCCATCAAGACGCGATTAAACCAGGCGGAGAAGAGAAAAAGTTCGTTTCCCGCGAAGCCGACTCTGTACCCTATGCCGATTATGCAAAAAACGCCGAGCAGGGCTCCAGCAGCCAGCGACTTGCTGACCTTTCCCATTTTCATTCCTCTCTCTGGAGCTACAGCTATTTAGCTGCTCCGGAAAAACGAGAACAGAGCTCCCGCTCCGGCGAGTTAGTTCTCAGATGGCTCTTTACTGCTCACTCAGACTGGATCAGTTTCACGTTGACCGCTTTCGGACCCTTGTCGGAGTCCTCGACCCCGAACTCAAGCCGCTGACCAACCTCAAGCTCGTCAGCGCCTTCAACCTCTGAGTGGTGGACGAAGATATCGTCATCCCCTTCGTCCGGGTCTATGAACCCGAAACCGCGGGGGAGCCACTTCTTGACTGTGCCTTTCAACTTTTCACCTCCTTTACTTTGGGATTTGGGTGAACAGTCCCCTTATATACTTTTAGAAGGGCCGATACCTCCCAAAAGGGGGCCAAAAATCGGCTCTAGCGGCTGCGGAGCTGCTTTCTCCAAAGGGGGTCCTCCTTGTACCAGGGCGGCACGTACTTGTCGCCCTTCTTGGCCAGCTTTTCTTTCGTCTCTGCCCTCGTCCTCTCCCTGCCCTTCTTTTTCTTCTTTCCCCTGTTTGAAGGCTCCCCGTCCTTTTCAGACCCTTCTCCCTTTTCGCCCCTCTTCCTGCCGAGCCTGTAGGAGAGGAACATCAGTGCTGTCAGCGTGCCTGCGCCGGCTGCGTAGTGCTCCCAGTTGAACCTCGTGGGGTCGAGGCCGACGTCCTCGAAGTAGAGCTCGACGCAGTCTGGGAAGAGGTCGCCGTCGGTGTCGTCCACGTTCGGGTCGGTGCCCACCTCCACCTCCTTGCCGTCAGGAACGAAGTCGCCGTCGGTGTCGATCTTCAGCGGATCGGTCTTCAGGACGTTGACTTCGTCGCCGTCCCCCAGGTCGTCGCCGTCAGTGTCCCAGTCTGTCGGGTTGGTATCATACTCCTCAATCTCCTCCCTGTCGTTGAGGCCGTCCTTGTCGGTGTCCTTTCTGAGCGGGTCAGTGAAGAAGTCGTTCCACTCCTTGCCGTCAGAGAGGCCGTCGCCGTCCGTGTCCCATTTGTTGGGGTCTGTCCCTATCTCGTTCTCCTTGTCGTCGGGCAGGCCGTCGCCGTCGGTGTCATAGGACCCGCCCCCGCCACCATCGTCATCCGACTCTTCAGACTGCGACCCCATCGGGCGGTAGGGCCTGCCCCCAAGCGGGCCGCCGTAGAGAGAGTCGCGGAGTGTCTTGAGCGCAGGAAAGACGGACGTGTTCCAGAGGACGAAACCGACCGCGCCGAGGGCGAGGAGCTTCTTCTTGCGCGAAGCCTTTCTCTCGGGCCGCTTTCCGGCGTATCCCCCGCCGGAGGCGAGCGAGTCTGAGAGGAGGCCGAGATTGACGACGAACTCGTCGTCGGAGAGGGCGCCCTCAAGATGGTCGACGTAGTTCTCCAGCCCCTCCACCCACTTGAGGCGGGCGTACCTCATCCTCCGCGGGACCTTCTTGGACTTCAGCTCCCCGATGCGAAAGCGGACCTCTCCGAAGGCCTCGTCAAGAAAGAGGGGGTCGGAGTTCATGACCGGCGCGGCGATCTCCATGTAATCCCTAGCAACTCTACGCGCAGTCTCTGACTTGAGGTAGGATACGAGCGCCCTGTCCGCCTTCGCTCTCCCGCTGCCAAGCCGCGAGGCGTAGGCCCTGAAGGCGCCCTTGAGACCGTCGTCGATTTTCTTCTCCGCCTCCTCCAGCGAGTCGGACTCGGAGAGGGCAGACCTTATCTGGGGGAGGACAGAGTTGTAGCTCTTGGGTATCGCCTTTTTGCCGACAGAGAAGGTGTCGCCTCCCCAGAAGAGGTCTGGCACGAAAGAGTAGGAAAGGACTCCTGCCCCGTTCAGGCAGCGTCCGCCGTTTTTCCTCCTGTGGAATGCGCTGAAGAGCTCGCCGTATGTGGAGGCCGTGACAGACATGGCACCGGCCGAGAGCTGGGGCTTTTAAGTGCAACGGTGGAATGGCAACTCGGCAGTTTCAAAGGCCAAAGATTATGACTCCTGCCACGGCAAGGAGGAGGCCGATCCCGTTGGTCAAAGTGACCTCAGAGCCGAAGAGAAAGACTGATGCGATTGCGACGAGGATGGTGTTTAGGCTGATGATGGCGAGGGAGTAGCCCGGGTTTGGGGAGAGCTTCATGGAGTCGAGCACCCAGATGTTGCCGGCCGCGCTCGCAGCTGATGCGATGGCGAGGAGGCCGAGCTGCTGGCCGTCGACAGCGAGGGAAGCGCCGCCTCTCGCGAGGTGGAGGAAAATGATGGCCGATGAGATAGCGAAGCTGTAGGCGAAGACCGCCCCGCTCGAGAGGCCGAGCTCCCCCAGCTTCCTGTAGGCGAGCCACATCGCGCTGAAGGCAAACATCGAGAGCAGGGCAAGAGAGAACCATCCCATCTTCATCCCTTCCTCTCTCCTCTCCCCTCTTAAAACGGTAGCCTAATGCGAAAGGAAATCCTTTTAAATTTTCACCACATATAAGTAACTACGATGGGCGAGAGAGACCGCGAAAAAAAGAGGCCAGTCGAGGACGCCGTGAAAGAGGCAGAAAAGCTCTCAAAGAAGGCGGAAGAGAAGCTGAAAGAGCCAGGCGTCGAGTACGTCGTCGACGCCTTCTTCGACCCGGAGGGAGAGGACGACGAGATCCACCTCTTTGCCAAGGGAAGAGAGGGCAGGACCTACGTGACAAGGGAGAGAGAGGAGGGCGTCTGGGTGCTCGTCGACGCCGAGCTGGACGACCTCGTGAGGGGCATGATAGAGACCAACGACGATATACTCTCAGGGGTGAGAAAAGGGCGCACCCCCCTCGACATCAGCGGCAGGAAGAGAGAGTTCATCGCCCCCGGCATCGGGAAAGAGTACCACTCATGGGGGCCCAAAAGTTCGGCCTTCGGCTACAGGGTGAAGACGAGGGACACTGAGCCGAGCGGGGAGGTCCTTGGGATGGCGGAGAACGAGAGATACGTCAGGATAAGACTCCAGGCAGACGTGGAGACGCCCCACTACGAAGTCTTCGCCCACGGAGTCCCGCTCGACGAGTCGGACAAGGTCTACAGAAAAGTCTTGGAGATCGGGAAGAGGATAGAGGAGAGGGAAGGATAGCATCCAAACCGATTTTAATTCCAACATCGCGAGAAGTCCATGAAGCAGAGACTTCTCGACGCCCTCACTGAGGCCTTTCTGAAAGTCAACGAGACGAGAGGGGGGTTGGAAGAGGTGGAGGGCGACAACATCTTCGGCGAAGTCCCGACCAACGCAGACCTGGCCGCGGACGAGGCCTTCTTCTCCTCTCTCAAAGACCTTTTCTCCCTCTACGCCTCGGAGGAGAGGGGAGTCGCTGAAGGCGACGGGGACTTGGTGGCCGTGGCAGACCCAATCGACGGCTCTGTCAACATGGAGCGCGGCTCGTCGCGGTTCTGCTCGGCGGTAAGCCTCTACCCCGACAAGAGTGAGCTCTCCATAGGCGACTGCCTGGCCACGGGGATCTTGGACTTCTCTGACAGCTCTGCCTACATCTTCGACGACGGCCTCTCCCGCTTCCTCTGGGACGGCTCAAAGTTCGCGGAGTCTGAAGTCAAGACAGGCGAGCCGGAGGGAGTCCTCCTCGTCGACCTCTGCCTCGACTTCGTCAAGAGCGAGAAAAACTCGGCAGAGAGGATCTCCTCCCTCCTCTCCAAACAGCTCTTCCCGGTCGCCTTGATGCCCGGCTCCGCCATACTCGACATCCTCTCTGTGCGGCTCCGCCGGGCTGAAGGAAGGGCAGTCCTCGAGCAGAAGACTCTCGACCTCTTCGCTGCCGGCAGGGCGGCGGGCGAGTGCCACTCTTTCGTCTCCCCTGCCGAGATCTCCACGGACCGCCTCTCGGAGGAGATGGGAGCGAAGAGGGCCTGCCTGCTCTTTTCAAGCAAGAAAAAGCTTGAGCTCGTCAAGAGAGAGCTCGGTTTCTGAGTCTTCAGCAGTTCACGAATGCTGCTGCCCTTCAACCAATCACACAGCTCCTAGCACCTGGAAAGTCAGTCGCTGTAGCTGTCCTTTTTTTCCGAAATGAAGAGGGTGTTGACCAGCCCCTCCAAGAATTTATTGACTTTCCCCTGGGGGCCTTTCACGTCCCTCTCCCCAGAGTACTCTCTCCCGCTCGGCGGCCTTGGCTGCTGTGCCTGCCCTCCGGAGGGCCCCATCGGCTTGGCGGGATCTGCCTGCGTGGCAGGCCCCATCGGCGTGTCGGTCTTCACCTTTCCGCCGTCCCCGTCCCAGCTCTCAAAGCTTTTCTGCAGGTAGTCGGCAAACTCGTCGGTCTCCCCCTTCTCAGCCTTGAGCCTGTAGACCTCCTCCTGGAGGTTCCTCATCATCTCCATCATTTTCTTGGGATCGTAATTCTCGCGGTCTTCAGCCATGTCCATACGCTCCTTGTCCAAGCCCAATCATCTCTCGTAGGTATCCCCTCTCTCCGGAAACGAGAGATGGCCGAGAATCTCCTTCAATACCTTCTTGACATCATCCACGTCACCTGCATAGGTTTCTGTCCCCTTTTCAGCGTAATCTCTCGGTGTCTGCGGCTGCTGTGCCAGCTCCCCGGAGGGCCTCATCGGCATTGCGTTTTTCGCCATGCAACCATAATTCCTGCAGTTTTCATCCATAACTCCACCTACCGTGTCCAAGTTTAAAACCCTTTGTATTTTTTACCTATTTAGAGTAGTAACTTTATGGTATCTTTATAAATCGGGGGCGGTCTGCGGCCCCATGTACAGAAAGATGGTCAAGATCAGGGATTCGAGCGAGGAAGAGACCAAATTCGAGATGGTGGGGCTCTACAAGAGCGTAAAGAAACTGCTGGGCGACAATGTCAAGGAGGTCCGCCTGAAGCACCGCAACGTGGGACTCACAAGAGAGATACAGAACGGGACAGGCCTGAACGTCGCCTGCTACGACCAGCGCCACTACGCCGGCTCCGACTCCTTTCTCTACGCGGAGCTGAAGCTGAACGACGCGACGAAGACTCTCTTCAAGCTGAAGGCGGTCGTCGAGAAGACAACGAAGCTCTCCGCCAGCGTGGCGGAAGGAAAAGAGGCGGAAAAAATAGTCTCCTACCTCGAAAAAGAGGGGTTCAGCAAAGCGTAATGGACTGCGAGAGATGGTGAAGTTCGAGAGCAGGTGCAGCGAAGGCGTAATGGAGGTCTCAAGAAAGACCGTCCGCCTGGACGAGCCCATGCTGGAGGAGCTCCAATCCCGCATTCAAGAGGACGTCAGCTCGTTCTTCGGGATGATGGCTGGGGAGTCAGACAAACTGCCAGACACAAGCGGATACACTGTTGTGCTGGACGGCGGGTACCCGGGCGCCATATTTGTCCCCGACGACAGGGAGGTACGAATACCCCTCCTCGCCTACGCGGAGGACGCAGTCGTGCCCTCGCCATTTAGCCTTTACCAGACCGCCTCCATTGGAGAGGAGCTGGGACACGCGGTCTTCGACTCCCTCTTCGGATCGCCCCCAGTGGAGAGGACGAGGGAAGGGGAGATTAAACTGCGCGAGTTCTACTCGGCCACGGAACTCTACGGCAGGTCCTGCTTCGTCAAGTTCCTTTCCATGAAGACGGAGGAGAGGTGGGGGCGGCAGGTGACGCCTGAGATGCTACCCAAGCCGCGCGGCAGCTACAGCTCCCTTCTCAGGGTCGTGGAAGAAGGCGAGCCAAGCCCGAAAGACTACGGATACTCTGTCGGCCACCTGCTCGGCGACAACTTCGTCTCCGGCGGCGGGAAGATGGGGGAGCTGACGTCTGCCACAGGCAGAGAGGGCTTCAGGGGAGTCCTGGAGTGGGTCTCCAGTAACTACGCCCACAAGACGGAAGAGTCCTGGGAGATAGGGAGAGAACGCTTCCTGACCCCGCAGAGGATATGTTGGCTCCTGGACAGGCCGACCCGCTTCGACGCCTCGGAGGGATGAGATCTGGGGGGCTGACGGAAAGCAGCCCCCAGCAGGAGAGCGCTTTTCGAGTGACTGAGGGTGGAAGACCAACAGAGTTTTATCAGAGGGGGGAGGGCGATGGGGATGAGGCTGCTCACGCTTCTGCTCTGCGCCGTCCTGGCCTCCGCCTGCGCCGGGCCAGTCAGGACTGTCGGGGAGAGGGAGGCAGCCCTTACCGTGGAGGAGAGGGGCCGTTACGGGGACCTGCCCGCCCACTGCCTGGACGGCCTCTTCAACGAGGGCGAGGAGGGGAGGGACTGCGGCTGGAGCTGTCCGAACGACTGCTTCTTCGCAGAGAGGTGCGGGGCGCTGGAAAGAGACGAGGTCTGGCAGGGCAACGTCCACGTCACCTGCACCGTCACCGTCCCGCCAGGCGTGGAGCTGACCATCAAGCCGGGGACGGTGGTCAAGTTCAGGCACGACAGAGACTACAGGACGTTCGACAGGGCAGGCCTCTCCGTGGAGGGGACAGTCAAGGCGGTCGGGGAGAGAGGCGCGATGATCTGGTTCACCTCCGACGCGGAGGACCCGACAAACGGCGACTGGGCGGGGATCTCTGTCGAGGACTCCGACAGCTCCGAGTTCGGCTTCGTGGTGGTTGAGTTCGGGCAGATGGGGATAGAGCAGTTCGACTCGAGCACTCCAGTGACAGACTCCATCATAAGGTGGAACAACGCAGAGGGCCTCTATGCGGAGAGGTCGAGCCCGCTCTTCGAGAAGAACCTGCTCTACTCCAACGGCTACCACGAGATAGCGCTCGAGCAGTACAACGAGGGCGTCGTCATCAGGGGAAACCTCTTCCGCGACGGGGTGGGCGCAGTCCACAACGAGAAGACAGAGTCGAGAATCGTCGGCAACCACTTCTCCAACTACAGATGGCCGCCCATAACCGCGGGGATGGAGTCGGAGGTGGAGATAGTCGACAACTTTTTCGGCGAGGGTGTGGAGGCGGGGTGGCACGTCTACGGCGGGGCGAACCATAAGGCTGAGGGGAACGAGTTCGGCGTGGAGAGGGCGCCGGACCTCGGCTTCGAGAACCTGGAGAACTTCGAGCTGGGCTACATCCCCGGAGACGAGGGCGACCGATTCCCCTACGTCTACGCAGAGGAGGACGAGACGAGGAGGGTCGTGAAGAGACTGGGCAGGGACCTCTTTTTCGGCTGGAGCCTAACATATGCGGACGGCCACCTCTGGAGGTTCAGCCTCGACGCGAGGGAGGCGGGCGAGTCGCTCGACTTCATCCGCATCGACCCCGAGACTGGCGAGACGGAGAGATATGGAAATGACGTCATCATGAACCCGCGCGGCCTAACCCACGACGGAGAGTTCTTCTATGCAAATGACTTCAGCCTCCTGAAAGTCTTCAAGTTCAGGCTGGAAGGAGACCACATCGAGGTGGTCGACTTTTTCCCCATCCCAGAGAAGGAGAAGGGCGGCTCCAACGGCCTCGCCACCGACGGCGAGTTCCTCTACCTCCGCAAGCGCGACGGCTCCGGCCTCTACAGGCTGACCAAGGGGGGCGAGCTGGCCGGCACCCTCCAAATCCCCGGCGCCAGCCTGGTCTGGACGGGCGACCACTTCTGGACAGCCTACTCCTGCCCCAAGGGGCTCTGCAGGTACGCGAAGGACGGCGAGCTGGCGGGCGAGATCTACCCGGCGGCCGACGGGACCTGGGCGATGGCCTGGGACGGCGAGCACCTCTGGACCATCCAGAGGACATGCGAGAACTGGAACGACCCCAAGATCTACCAGGTCGAGATACTGGACGACTCCCCCGGATAGAACATCCGGCCAAACATAGACCTCCACGCCCAGTCGGTCCTCTCCCTTTCAGGCCAGCAGACCTGCGGAGGGCGGCAGCTCGGGGAGGACGAGGGGTATTCCCGCGACTGCGAAGGAGAGGAGATAGAGCAGGATCAGACCTAATCCCGAAGTCCGCCCCTTCCCTCAGAGCTAAATCGGCCCGTCTGAGAAAGCTGCAGCAAGGAAATAGTTCTCAAGCTCCTCTTCTCCCTCTGCCAGATCTGCGGCAAGCTTCAGATAGTCCCGAGCCTCTTCCCCGCCCAGAGCTGATAAGCTATGGACAATCTCCTCCTTGAATCTCGAAACCGCCTCCTCATTCGATTTAACGTGAATCCTGTTCATAGTAACCCAGGTCGTCTCGTGCTTGAACTTGGCAATCTCTGGAGCCAGGTACTTGAACTTCACCGCCCCCTCCAATAACCCCTTGTAACCCCCCCACCCGCGGGGATCATTGTCAGGGAGATAGTCTATATATAACCTACTCAGAAACGTCTCCCTCATCCTCTGCCTCTCCTTCTCAAGTTTTCTTCTCCGTATGCAGCGAAAGGGCCTCTTCCTCCCGAACCACCTGACAACCCTGTTGCCCTTCTCCTCTTCTTGGTCAGAGAGAACGTCTTCGAAGGACTCCTCAAAGAGGTCGGCCACTTCAACCGCTCCCCTGTAGACGCCTTTCTCCTCAACTCTCCTCCTTAAATCCTCATCGACGAGACGAAAAATCCTTTCGTACCTTTGGTCACCGAATCGCATATTTTTTTCATTTAATAGTGGTATAAAAAGCTTGCGAAAGGAGTATGGAACCCGAAAACGGGAGCCAGAGGCGCCTGACACTCACGCCAGCAGACCTGCGGAGGGCGGCAGTTCAGGCAAGACCAAAGGTATCCCAGCCACCGCAAACGACAGCAGGTAGAGCAGGACGAGGAGCACTGCGAAAGGCAGGTCGATCTTCCGCGTCTTCGCGAAGAGGGCGACCACCAGGATGGTCACGAAGATCAAGTACCATCCAGGCCCCGACGCCATCCTGGCGCTGAACTCTATGGGGAAGAGCAATGGCCCCGAGCCCAGGCCGAGGGTCATGTCCGCTATGTTGCTGCCGAAGATGTCGCCGACAGCTATCTCGTGGTGGCCCTTCTTTATGGCCGATATCCTTATCGCCAGCTCCGGGAGCGAGGTCCCGAGGGAGACGAGGATGAAGGCGATGACGAACTCTGGGATACCGAGGATGTCGGAGATCCTTATGGTCGACTCCACGACCAGGGCGGCGGAGCCGGCAACGCCGAGCATGTAGAAAGCGAGCTTCCAGAGGTGGACGTGGTGCTTTTTCTCGATGGGGGGCATGTAGTAGTCGTGCAGTGCATACTTGCGTATCAGCAGTGCCATGACGAAGTAGCTCAGGATCAAAAGGAGGGCCTTCCCCCTCCCTATGGAGCCTGTCTGTACGACCATTACGCCGATGATCGCTGCCAAAAGCATCGTGCCGCCGAAGAGGAGGATGTCCTTCTTGTCAGCCTCGACCTCGCCGGCCACGAAGACGACGAGCGCCATGGTGAGGGTGAGCTGTGCGATGGTCGAGCCGATGTTGTCGCCGGTCACTATGTCGCCGTGGCCGCGATAAGACGACACGATGGAGTTGGAGATCTCCGGGATGGAAGTCCCGACCGAGACCAGGCCGAGCCCTATTATCATCGGCGAGATCTCGAGCATCAAGGCCAATGCGGCCGCAGTGTCGGTGGCCTTGTCGCTGAACCACCCCAGGCCCACCAGAGCGGCCAGGAGCAGCAGCACCCACCAGTGGAGCATGGACTCCATCCCCCAAGCCACCTACTTATGGGTTTGCGGGTTGAGGGCACCCCTGACGGCCTCCGCCAGGAAGAACTGGTCAAGGTCACCATCACCCACAGCAAGTAAGAGGTCCAAAGCTTAGTCTTGACAAAAACTTCTTCCTATTAAAATGGTTGTTCTAAGAATTCTAGTTTCCAATTCGTAAGGAGGTAATATGAATCACCTATTCTTTAAATTCAGAAACTAAATTACAAAGTTCGCAAAGACTTTCGAAAATGGATTGTCCTTCAGAAAGCCACTTTTCTGCCTCTTTTTGAGTCAAAACATCGTGGTTTCCTTGAGTCTCGCAGTCTTTCCTGTCGCTCCAGGAAACTAAATTATCCTCTCCCGTCGGCGAATGTGCCACACTATTCCTTCTGGCTTTGAATTTCTTAATCCTACTATATAACGTTAAATCGCCCTTAGGTATAAGATTGAGGTTCTCCCAATCTAAACCCCCAGGATACTTCATTAACGAATCCTTTATTTCATCAAACTGTTCCGGCTTTGAAAGCCTCAAAATCCCGTGATTTTTTAGGACTTCTGCAATTGACATTCCTAATGAGAACCTCTTTGGGAGTCGATTAATCAGGTCTTGTGCCTGAATGCCATCATAAACCTGCCTTAATAATGTATCTAAGAGGGCGTCTAAGAAAGAATCTGCAACTACAAAAGCTTGCACAAAATAGCCATATTCCGCAGGCCTCAAAACAGATTCCCGCCAATCTAAGCTCACGCTGCTAAAACGACCTTCGTATTTAACCTTTCTTCTAGCAACAGCCATGCAATCTTAACTTGCTCAAAAATTAAATAACCAAGAGAGAATAATGACGAGGAATGAAAAAGGTAATACAAAGCTTATTCGTAACCTCCTTCTTTTTTCTACTTTTTTTTGCAATAATCTCTCAAGTTAATCAAGGAGAGGTTTTAAGGTTGGTTTTGTTATTAAACTTAGTTTTCGTTCTCGCAATACTGAGGGAAGATAAGTTCGGATGGCCTTTGATAGCTAAGTTCCTCCAATTTTTTTTGATTTGTATTGTCCTTTCGGCTTTTTTCCAAATAATTTGGAACTATAGAGTTATAGCAAGCGAGTTAAGTTTAACCGACTGGCTGATGGCACACACGCTCCTTGTTGCTTCTGGAGTGGGGTGTGCCTTAATCTTCTCGGATCTCTTAAGATTAAAAAACAAGGAACTCGACGCAATTAAGAATCTCGAATTAGCCAAAGATAAAGAAGAGAGGAAAGAAAGAGAGGAAAGATCCCTAGAAGCTTCAAGGAAATTCTCAAATAAACTTCTTAAAAATGTCGTCTTGTTTTTTTCACTCGTAATCGGTTTATTTGCAGCTCAAACAGCTACCCCCTTATTCGCTCCCCAATTTGAAATCAAACAAGAAGAAACCACCTTGGCTTTTTTTGACTTTGAAAAAACCCAGATGGTAGAGGAATTGGCTGGTGAAGTGACGGTACATTACCCTGTTATGCCCGCGCTTCCATCCTACATCCTAGACAAGAAAATTTTCAAGGATTTTTGGCCAGAAAAAGCAATACCTGGTTTGTGGAAATATGAAAAGGACAACAAGACGCAACTTATGGCTAGGCAGAGTTCATGGAACATTAGAACTGTTTCGACTCCAGCAAAATTCAGGACAACACCCAACCGGACGATAGAAGATTACATCAAAATAAATTTTGGAGGATTCCATAGAGATCTCTACGATCATAACTGCGAATTAAAGGGCTACAGATTGGTATTCAACGTAACCAACATCTGGGATTTCCCACTTTACCATGTACCCGTCAACATAACTATAAGACCGAAAGAAGATGGTTTGAGAGGAATTAGGGTTTGGGAATCAAAGAAAAACCAAGAAAGTTGTTATATTGTGACGGGTGGGTGGTTTAACGTAGAAGGTAAGGATAGCATAAATGAAGAATATCTAGAAAGTGGTTTCTGGGAAACTCCAGTAAAACTCTATGCAAGAAGGGTTAACTTCAAACCCAAAGAAACCAAACAGATGGATCTGTTTATCGAACGATACTCCTGTCCTTAAAGCCGATCTGAGAATTAGAAAAAAACAAAGCTTGTCAAGATCCAACTTTGGTAACTACATAAGTTTGTTGATACAGAAACTTGTTAATCGCTCCCGGCGGGCCTCAATTCAAATGCTCGGTTTATGTAATGCTTAGACAACCCATAATCATTTATTAAATCCTTTTTCTAATGAATCTCTGGATGGTCCGAGGCTTCACATCGTTTGCCACAAAGACGGCGATGTCTCTGAGACCATAAAAGAACTTTGTTTCTAATTTCTTGTGGAAAAGAAGCCATAGATTTGGGTAAGCCTTAACGTTTATACTCATTTCCCTCAAGTAAAACATCGTACGACACCCACAAGCTAGATCATTAATAAATTAGGAGAAATAATTTAGGTGATGTTTCAACCAGAAAGAATCCCTGCTAAAATAACACGCCTATCCCGCGTGATATGGAAACACTTATTCTGGTTACCTTCAGTAGCGATTTTCATACTCTTGGTTTTAGATGCATTTCTAAGGCTAAGTAAAGGGGAAGATGTTCAGGCTCTATTTGATTTTTTCGAAAAAATGACTATAATATCCGCAACACTTTCCGTGTTGTGTGTTGAAGTTTACACTCTGATACAGAACAAAAAACAAAGTATTTCAAACATATTGAAAAAGTCAGCACTTTGGCTTTTTGGTTCTACCATACTTTTCATGGTAACCTTCTTACTTCAACTACTTAATCAACCAGAGTATATGCTACATCAAATAATACTGGATTCCCAATTCTCTTTCGTTGTAAATATAATAAATCTCGTAATTATCGTCCTTTTGATGTATGGCACTTGGTTCTTCACAGGTTCTATTTTAGAATTGTCTTTCATTCTCGGTCCACTTTATGAAGTAGAAGAGAAAAACAAGGAAAGTGATCAGATGCAAGGAAGGAAAGAAAACATAGAAATGAATTGCCTTATTCTACAGGCATTAAGAAATATCAAGGAAACTGGAAGCAACAAAATAAACTCGGAAGAAGTTAAGGAAAATATAGGATTGACGAAGAAACAACTCCTGGCAGTAATGCAGGCCCGGGGATTGATTGTCAAAAAGGACATTAACAGAAACAAAGACTCTTATGTAATAACCGATTATGGTCGTGAGTTATTGAACCCACCTAATTTTTTCAAAAGGTACGGTTGGTTTGTAGCCTGGGCAACACTTTCAATTTACATCGGAGTAGAAGTTATCAAACCTCTGCTAATTTCAGGTATTTCCACATTATCATAAATTTAGTAAAAAGTCAAAACCAACTCCATATTTTTATGCTAAGTAAGGTTCCTTAAAAAATAATTAAAATTGCCCCCCCCTTTCTTGTGGAAGACGTTAAAATGCTCGATCTAACCCCCTCAGAAATAGAAAAGATTAAACGATTTCGTGAAACATGGATTAACCACCAAGAAGCTGTAAGCAAAGCAGAAAACGCAAAAACAAGGCACGAAAAAAATAGGTCTCTAATACTCCTCGAAAGGGCGCCGCCTGAGATGCCCCCTTCATGATGTATGCTATTAACAACACGGTTAACGCTCTTTTAGTTTTACATAAACTATTGAACTTGAAGGGAAAAACACTCGAGATAGGCGCTATATCGTTGGTGATCGCTATGGTAATACTCTTGTTTGTATTGCCAACCAACAGTGTAAAAAAATAATTTCTTGGATTAAGAATATGTTAAATTCAAAACAGCTTTGACTAAGCTCGTTTCGTCGTTCCGTTACCTTCGTATTTTTCAACAGAATGTTTAAGAAACTCCAATGCGGCCTCATCCTTAGCACGCCATTCAAATTTCATATCGTAGGATGCAAATAATAGTGCTTCAATTGACAATTTTGCTACCCACATATCCATACCGCTTTGACGAAACCCTGAATTGGCAGAATGGACATCCAGGTTTCTCCAAGAATGCAATATTTCCAACCCAGCCTTAACCTCCTCCACTTTTATGCTCCTCTTTTGGCCAGAGTTAAGTATAAATCTAAATTTTTTCAATTTGCTTTGAAGTCTAAGCTCATGAAGTTTTTTTATCAAAAACCCAAAACTATGTGTATTACTAACATCAATATATTTATTGGCAACTCGGCTATTGGTATAAAGTGGCCCTGAGAATCTCCAATATTTAGAAACGTTTCTCCTGTCAGGGTTGTTGTTCGTAGATCGGTACTTTCTTTTCAGGCGATTAATCAATTTGCCCCTTTTCAAAAAGATTGATTTAAGCAGTAACTCCGCCCCAATCCCGATATGATTTCTACTCATGATCCCCCATTTCCAAATATGTTGATACTCACCATCGAGCTTAATGGGAGTTTCGCGGGGAGTTTGATACAATAAACCTAAGGGGAAAAATTTTGAAATCTCGAAATGAAAAATCGCTGCATCCTTGAAAACTTTGTAATCGGATTGCCGATAAGCTTTACTTAGACTCTCCGAAAATTTAGTTGGTTTGAACGACTTCACAAAATCAGCTAAACTATCGAATTCACATCTGTGTTCTGGGGTTTCCAAATGAGATTCACAAAACGCCTTGCCACACTGGGGACACTCAAATGTCTTCTCCTCACTCAATTCAGAACCGCAAACGCCACACCGAACCATATAACGACATTTCAGACCCCCATTAAAAAATATAGAACTGTGTTCAGCCCAAAATGACCTTTTTCAGACTCTCCTCGCCCAAAACAGTACAAAATCTTTTCTTCAAGGGATCCAAATCCCGTTCAAATTCAATTTCAGATTTTTCGCTCAAGATTGCGTTGTCCAAAGCTCTAAGGAATTTTGTTTTCTTTTTCCATCTAAGAACATCGAAAAGTCTAACCACAAGACTCTTTCTAAGATAATCCCAAATGCTAATAATGTATTTTCTGATTTTTTCGTGATCCTCTTTGTCGAATGCACTCCCGTGTACGTATTTGCTCCTAAGACCATAAGATCGCTTCATCCTTCTGAAAACCACAATCGGATCTTCGCCCAAAAAACTCATAAGTCGAGAGCACCGTTGGGATAACTTATGCGACATTTCAGACTCGTGCTCAAGATAAATCGCTTCTAAACCCATCATCGCCTGAACAAGTCTGCTCTCTAAGGGTTGAGTGCTTGCCAAAGATTTGTTATATAGATCAAGTGCAAGACTATTGTAATACTCTCCCTTTGGTTGACGTGAAGCCTCAAATTCAAGACTGAACATTTCCTCAATAAATCTCCCTAATATGTTTAAATCCCCTTTTTCTAAAATATATGCTGGCCTTCCATTATTAGATCTTACTTTATTAACCTCCCCACCACCCCAACTAAGTACTGATTTTCCCTCCATAGAATAATTAAGAAGGTTTACAGTGCCAACCCTAAAGAGTCGTAAAATATTTCCCAGCTTGAAAATCTTTTTCTGAAAGTCGGGAAATGATTTTGCTTCCCTTTTAATCTCAACCCCAGAAGTAAAACCCCTAAAATATGTTCTCACCAAAAACTGATCCGCATAAAATTCAAAATCCTCCTTTTGGGCTTCTCTAATTTTAACTGATTCACAAACATCCTCTTCAGAAAATTTGGGGAGTATGCCATCGACCATAACATTTGCCAAAAAAGGAACGTCCTGGCCCTTTATTTCTCTTAGAAAATAATCCCTTATCTCATCTGGATTTGGCTCGAATTCCTTTTCACGCATCAACCGATAAATAAAATCCTTGATTATTTTTTGAGAAGCCAAATTGGCCTTGTTCTCGTCCAATTCAAAGTCACTTTCTAAAAACTTTGAGAACTCCGAAAAGGCTCTGGAGTCTTGGATATACCCAAAAACTTCCTCGGACACCTCAGAATAGTAAGGTTCCTCAGCGATTTTTTTATCGAATGAAAACGGGCGCAAAAACCCAATTTCGTCTCTCTTCATTTCCAAAACGACAGTCTTTAACCGTCTTCTTCGGGGTATTTTATCCCTAAATCCCTTTTCAAGAATTTCATTCTCACATTTTTGAAAAAGTTCAGAAAGTTTTAATGAGAACTTCTCTTCAGATGAAGGGGTCTCCTTGTTTTTTCGCGGCTTCTCATTCATTAAAATACCTCCTATTTTTAGAGCGGAAAGAAAACACTTCCAAGCCCTCCTTTTCGCTTAGCATCCCAAATCGGGAAGCTACATTTTAAATATAAAAATGTGGGGTTGAATGTGCCGTGTTGGTTTTAACCTGATTTCTGTTTTCTACCTTATTAGATTCACAACTTCCTTTTAGTTGATCTAAAAAAACGAGTTCAACCAAAGCCCACAAAACCACGAAGGCCTCCCCCATCTCCAGCAGGGTGCCGCTCGCCGTGATGTTCATGCCGAACATCCAGGCCAGGACCGTCCAGCTCAGCACGATCCATGTGATGGTGAAGAGGCGGTCGATGCTGGGCCGGCACGCTTTTATTGGTCGGTCTTCTTCCTTCTCCTGATTGGACAAACTGCTTTCGGACATTCTTCTTCCCGAAGCTGTCTGGAAGCGGGTCCATAAATCGCTTCGGAGGGAGTGGTCGGCCGATAATTGGCCGTCCCTCTATACTATCTCAATCTCTGGCCGCTCGGTGACATAGCCTGCGACTCGGGCCTCCGTGCCGCGGGCCAGGGCGGCCTCGATCACCTTGGCCGGTTCCGGGGTGACGACGAGCATGCCGTTGCCCTTGTTGAAGACGCGGTTGGACTCCTCCTCGTCGATGTTGGCGAGTTCGATGACGTGCTGCATCAGGGGACAGGGCTCGTAGAGGCTGTCGAGCCTTGCGCCCAGGCCGCTCGGTTTGAGGGCGCGTCCCAGCTTCCCCGGGATGCCGCCGCCTGTCACGTGGGCAATCGCGTGGACTTCGGCCTTCGGCTCGCCTGAGTAGCCGCCGGTGCAGTCGAGGAGGACGGGCGTGTAGATCCTCGAAGGGGTGAGGGCCGTCCTGCCGAGCGTGGAGCGGCCGAACTCCTTGTCCTGCCATTCCTCGCCGTAGGCGTCGCGGAGAGTCCTGCGCACCAGGGAGATGCCGTTCGACCTGAAGCCGTACTCGCGGAAGGCCACTATCGCGTCGCCCTCGCGCACGTCGTGGCCGCTCATCAACCTCTCCCTCCTCGCCACGCCGAGGACACAGCCGCCCCAGTTGTAGGGGTGGTCGCCATAGCCGCCCACGCAGTCGCCGAGCTCGGCGACCTCGCCGTTGACCACTGCGACGCCTGCCCTCCCCGCGGCAGCCACCATCCCGCTTGCGAGCTGCTCAGCTGTCTCCACGTCGAGTGAGCTGGCGTCGAGTATGGAGCCGATGGCCACAGGCTCGTACCCGTCCCTGGAGGCGTCGTCGACCAGCATGGCGAAGAGGTCGAAGGCGATGGTGGAGTGGTCGCCCACACGCTGGGCTATCTTGACCTTCGTGCCCACGCCGTCGAAGTTCATCATGACTGCAGCGTCCTCCAGTCCGCTGAAGTCCATGTACCTGAGGGCAGAGAACTCCTCGAAGGCGACCTCGACGCCCCCTATCCTGCCCTCCCTGTTCTTCCACGTCTTCCTGCTCGCCTCGAAGAAGATCTTCGAGACCTTGTCGCCCATCTCCAGGTCGACGCCCGCCTGCTTGTAGGTAACCATGGCGTCCGACCTCTTTCGACGCTTAAATCCCTGTGTCACCCGGTTTCCGGGTGACCGGGGGCGGCCGGGACGCCGCAATCAGAGCAGAGTGGGGCGGCTCAGCCCGGGAGGACCCGCTCCAAGACCAGCTTCAGTTTTTTTCACTCTTGTACAAGTCAGCTTTGTAACCATGCTTCGACGTCCCTACAGTGTCCGTGTCCACTTCCGGACCTCCCTTGTCTTCATTCTCTTCGAGGTATGAGATCTTTGGGGCTTTGGGCGTTCCTATTTTGGATGTTACACCTATATTGTTTATTGTACCATAAGTAACGAGTCCCGCCCCGACTGGTCCGCCCACCGCAACGCCGGCAGTAGCAACTGCCACCCCTGCCGCAACCTTCGCAATTCCCTTGTACATATCATGTGTAAACTGCTTTTTCAGGGTGTTTTTCAAAGCCTCTTTGTATTTCTCAGGAAGCTCGATCTCTATGTCGGGACCCGAGTCCTTCATCATTTCCTTCAGATCCCTCGCCGCCCCCCTGCCCAGAACCGGTCTCTTCCTTATGAGGCTCTTCCTGGTGGGCACGTTTTTTCCCAAAACTATCTTTGGCCCTTCTTCCGTATACTTGCGATAGATATATCCGTCTGACATATAACTACTAGTCAATAGTAATATAAATTATTATGTTATTTATAAATCAAACGCGGATAAGGCCCAATATTTACACAATATAACAATTTTGTTATCTAGCGTGTATTTTTGGGAGGTTCGGCCTCCACCAGGCCGACTGCAAGCTTCTCGAACTCCGCTCCCTCCAGAACTCAGACGGCCTGAAAAGGTGCCTCTCTGTCAGTGTTGCGCCGAAGCAAAATTCTTTTATCTATTGAGAGATAATATTATCTTATGAGAGATACTGACCAGTTTTCCTTGTTTTCAAAAACCACCCTGAAAATCTGCCAGACGTTCATAAAAGAGCCAACCCAAGAACTTCCAATCCTGCAGATTTCCAAAAAAACAGGTACAACATACAGCCACCTGTATAACGTTGTCCAGAAACTCACCCAGGCGGGTTTGATCACTGTTGAGAAAAAAG
This sequence comes from Candidatus Undinarchaeota archaeon, assembly GCA_964527545.1. Classification (GTDB taxonomy): domain Archaea; phylum SpSt-1190; class SpSt-1190; order DYHY01; family CAZGQF01; genus CAZGQF01. Next base: position 231,695 of record CAZGQF010000002.1, read on the forward strand.
GCAACGCCTCATTATGCAGCATCAATTTCAACAACGAGACCAACCTTTTGCTCTTCAGCCTGACCTCCAGGCTGATGACGGAAAGGGTCCTCTCCCGCCGCACCACATTGAGAAAGTCTCTTGATGAATTCACGTCCCGTCTGAGGGAGAGGCTCGGCGACAAGCTCCAATCAATTGTCCTGTTTGGCAGCTGGGCCAAGGATGCTCAAATCGAGAAAAGTGACATTGACGTTCTGGTGATTCTCTCTTCAGTCTCAAAGAGAACTGACGAGTCTGTCCAGGCAGAGGCCCAAGGTATCGAGTTCAGATACGGTTCAAAAGTGATCCCCATCACAATTACGGACAAGGAATTTCTTGGGATGCTGAAAACGCCAAAAAACAACGTCGTCAAGGAGGCTGCCAGATCTGGCCTGGTTCTTGACGGAGCATGCAGGTTTTGGTCTCTGGTTTTCGAGGTGGTGAGATGACCCGACTCGGCAGTCTGAAGCGTCAACTTGAGTCCTTCAGGGCTGACGGGGCGCTCAGACGCGACACCACAATGCCCCGCCTTACGGAAGTCTTCCTCGACAGGTCCCGCCACAATCTGGAGACCGGCCATGTCCTCTTCAACCTTTCCAAAAACCCTGAGGTGAAAGGGGCCGTGGGAATTCGAGAAGGCTTTGAGTGTTTTGATTGGGTGATCATCGCAGGCTATTACGCAATGTATCACGCAGCGCTTGCCCTGCTATCCACCAAGAGCCTAAAGAGCAAGAACCATGCAGCAACAGTCCTGGCCCTGGAATACTACTTCGTCCACAAGCAAGAACTGGGCAAAGAAGATTTGAAACGGCTCAAACAGGCCCAGTTAAGGAAAGAGGATACCACCAAATTGAGGGCTGCACGGAACAGAAGAGAGACTGCCCAATACGACGCCGAAGAGGCCTTACGGAAAAGAGAAGCAGAGCACGTCCTGAGGGACGCGACCGATTTTGTGAACAAGATTTCATCGATGATGGACGCTTGACTTTGCATGAAGCGCCCCTCCCAAGTGTGTCGACTGCAACAGCTTCGAGAAGCCGTTGTAGACTCTTCTCTGTGGCCGAAATCAAGACCGGTCTTCGAGTTTTTCCTGATATTTGGGGAGCCTCCTGACTGCTGGCCTTTTGAACACCGCAGCGCTCATGCCGCTTCCCACTCGCCCACATAGACAGGGTCAGACCAGCCGTCGCCGTTCCAGACCGTCCAGCGCCAGGGGTTCTTCGAGTGCACCATGGCTGCGCCGTAGTCCATGTCGATGGCGAAAAGGGTGTTGTCCGGAGTCTTCGAGACGGACGGAAGCCACTTGCCGCTCGCCTCCGGGAAGGTCTGGTTGGCGCTCCAAGTCCCGTCGTAGGTGAAGTAGAAGTCCTGGAAGCCGTCAATGGAGCCAGCCATCCTTGAGGCGGCGAAGACGAACTTCCCCTGGTGGTCGTATTCCAGCTCAAGGGGCATGAAGTCGAGAGCCGAGTCGTTGACAGGGGTCCAGCTCTCGAAGTTTCCTTGATAGGACCATGACGAGCCGTCGTGGGTGGCGTACTTCCAGTGGATGTAGTTGGTTGCGTTCTCAATGCCCCAGACCGACATGGCGTCGCCGTTGTCGGCGAAGGCGACAAGAGGCCAGGACGGCGAGATAGAATCCGCGCTGGCGACGTTCGGATAGTTGGCGACGACGCCAGTGTCGTCCCAGGAGGAGCCGTCCCAGTGGGAGTAGAGGACTTTGTGGTTGTTGTGGGTCCCGAAGTCGGAGACGTTCCCGTAGACGACGAAGCCCGAGTTGTCGGGAGCGAAGGCGAAGTACGGATAGTATGCACTGTACGAGCCTATCCAGTCGGTGACGTTGTCCGGCTCCGAGGCGACGTTGTCCTGTACTGTCACCCACTGGACTTTCTTGTTCGGCAATGGCTGGCCTTTCTCAGAGTATGTCCAGACAAACATCCCGTTGCCCGACGAGTCGACGTCGGGCCAGGCAGAGACTATGTCGCCCTCTATGTCGTACTGGTTGCTGAGGTTGGAGGGGTAGGACCAGGACGAGCCGTCGTACTTGGAGTGCCAGGCAGAGTTCCAGCCGCCCTTGTTCGCGAATCCTGCAGCAACGTGGTTGCCGTTGGCGAGGAAGAAAAGCTGCTGGTAGTAGATCACCTTGAAATCCGCCGGATCCGTGACGTTCTCCACGAAATCGTAGGTGGTACCATTCCAGTCGTAGTGTGAAAGCCAGAGGTCGTTCGGCGCGAGGACTTGCGGCATGGTGATGGACTCGGGATGACAGTCCTCCCAGCAGTCGTAGCCGTGCTCTGAGGCGGCACACTCGCCGTCGCCGCAGACAGCTGTCCCCCCTTCTCCCTCCACGCAGACACCTCCCTCGCAAGACTCGCCGGAGAGGCAGTCAGAGTCAGAGGCACAGACAAGCTTGTCGAGGTCGACCTTTTTCGAGGCCGAGGCAGCGCCGGAGATCCTCACGTCGCACTCTCCAGAGGCGCAGGACGGGACTTCTGTCAGCTTGAGGATTTCCCTGCTGCGTTCCGCGAGAGTGTCGGAGGAGCGGTTCACGCTGACTGGCTTGTCCTCGACATAGACTGAGAGCTTGGAGAGGTCCACTGTCGACGCGCCCACGTTCTTCACGTAGATCCGGCCCCCCGCCGCAGACTCGATCTGGATAGCGGCGAGAGATGTCTCGCTGAGCTGCTCGATCTGCGTCGCGCCAGACTCCTCCCCCTCCTCTGTGAACCCCTGATAAACGAAGTAGAAGCCGCCCGCGGCCGCGACCGCCATCAGCAAGAGCAGGATAATGGCGATGACTGGTGTGATGCCTCTCACAGAGGTCTCTCAGTCCACTGCCATTTAACGGTTATGCGGCTTCCCAAGGCCCCACGTAGACGGGGTCAGACCAGCCGTCGCCGTTCCAGACCGTCCAGCGCCACTGCGACCTCTCGCCGGCCGCGAGCGCTTCAATGTCCAGGTCGACTAGGAAGAGCGTGCCGTCAGGCATCTCGTAGATGGAGGGCCCAAGCTTGCCGGATCCTTCGGGCATAGTCTGGTTCTCGCTCCACGTCCCGTCGTAGGTGAAGTAAGCGTCGCCTCCACCCACCCCCACGCCCATGGCAGCCACCACAGGCATGTCCTGGTGGTCGTGAGCAAGATCATAGGGATAGCTCGGCGTCTGGTTGGTGACCGTCCAGCCCTCGAAGTTGCCCTGGTACGTCCAGCTCGAGCCGTCGTGGGTGGCATACTTGTGAAAGACGTGGTTTGTCTTGTTTCTGATCGCCCACACAGCCATGGCGTCGCCGTTGTCTGAGAAAGAGACGAGGGGGAAGGTGAGGGCGATGGTATGGGCGTTCAGGACGTTGGGAAAGTTGGCGACCACGCCAGTGTCGTCCCAGGAGGAGCCGTCCCAGTGGGAATATAGTACCTTGTGGTTGTTGTGGGTGGCGAGATTGGAGACGTTCTTGTAGAGAGCGAAGCCTGAGTTGTCGGGCGCGAAGGCGAAGGAAGGCGGCGTTTGGAAGTCACCGCCATAGCCAGAGACCCAGTCAGAGACGTTGGCGGGGGAAGAGGCTACGCCGTTGGAGAGGAGGGACCACTGGACTTTCCCGTTGGGGACGGGCTGCTCCTCGACGTAGGTCCAGACGAACATCGCGTTCCCCGAGGAGTCGACGTCGGGCCAAGGAGCCACCTGCTCCGAGAATGCGACCTCATACTCGTTGCTGAGGTTGTAAGGATAAGACCAGCTCGAGCCGTCGTACTGGGAATACCAGCAGGTGTCCCAGACACCGTTCTGGGACAGGGAGGAGACTATGTGGTTGCCGTTGGCGAGCGGGAAGTAGGAGAGGGGGATGCTGATGGCCGGCCCGCTCGTGTCAGTGGCATTCTCGACGAAGTCGTATGTGGTGCCGTTCCAGTCGTACTGCATCAGCCAGGCAGGATAGAAGCTGTTCTCCATTCCGAGGACGGCGAGGGAGTCTGGGTGGCAGTCTTCCCAGCAGTCGTAGCCATGTTCTGAAGCGTCGCAGGTGCCGTCGCCGCAGACAGCTGTCTCTCCTTCTCCCTCGACGCAGACTCCGCCCTCGCAGGTCTCGCTTGAGTAGCAGTCCGCGTCCGAAGAGCAGAGCAGTTTCGCAAGGTCGACACTCTTCGAGGCCGAGGCAGCGCCGGAGATCTTCACTTCGCAGCTGTCGCTCGAGCAGGACGGGGGCTGGGTGAACTTGAGGACTGCGCGGTTTCGCTCCGCGAGAGTGTCAGAAGAGGTGTTGACGCTGTAGGGGACGTTCTCCACGTAGACGGAGACCTGCGAAAGGTCGATGTCAGAGGCGCCCACGTTCTTCACGTAGATCCGGCCCCCCGCCGCAGACTCTATCTGTATCGCGGCGAGAGACTGCTCCCCGAGCTGCTCGATCTGCGTGGAGCCCGACTCCTCCCCCTCCTCTGTGAAGCCCTGGTAGAGGAGGTAGAAGCCGCCGGCTGCGGCGACCGCCATCAGCAAGAGCAGGATAATGGCGATGACTGGGGTTATGCCGCGCACTCAAGCAAAATGAAATTCCCATTATTATGCCTAACCCAAATCGTCAGGGATTGTAAACTGTTTTAAATGAGTATACCACTAACTAGTAGTATGAATTACAGTGACGAAAGCTGGGAATACTGCGGAGAGGTGGGCGAGCATCTGGAGGTGAGAAAGAACCTGGGGGAGTCTGTTCTCGAACAGTTCCCCGATTTGGGCACGGACCTTTCGCGCGGAAAGCAGATAGCGATATTGGCAAAGGCGACGAGAGTGTTCGTGAAAGGGCTCCCAAAAGAGGAGAGAAAGCGGATGAGGAAGAGCTACCTCTCCGAGGTCGGCCGCAGGCTTGTGGACATGAAGCCCTGGAACCTCGTTAAGTGCTTCGTCCAGAGCAAGGCGCAGAACATGATCGACAAGTACCATCCCTGGGAAAAGAGCGAGAAAGAGATAGGGGAGCTGATACTCGGCATGGAAGTGGTGAAAAAAAGAGACAAAGTCTTCGACTTCGGGGGTGGCGGCGCCCTCTACCAAAAGATGCTCGTCGGCTCCGTGCCTGAAACCAGAATTGTCTCTTTCGACATACGGGAGTACGAGCCGAAAGAGGGGATAGAGACGAGAAAGGTGGACGTCAAGGAGATAGAATGTGACGGGAAGGCGGACGTGATCATCGCTTCAAGACTGTTCAACAACATGGACGACGAAGGAAGGTCGCTAGTGGCGAGAAAGTTCAGGGAGAACCTGAAAGAGGGAGGGAGGCTGGTGGTTAGCTACGAAGTCGAGAAGACATCGCCGCACCTCCATGACTACACAAAACAAATCCACAGGGACCTGGAGTCGCTCGGGTTCGTTGGAGGAGAGTCCCAGACCTACTGCGACAGGGGAGAAGACAACAGGCAGTGGCTCTTCAAGACCTATCAGCTCTCCTGCAGCGAGTAAGGAGCTCGGCTTCAAGGGCCGTCCATGATGATGCAGGCGCCGTGGACGCATTCCATGCCGTTCTCCCTGCAGAACTCTATCGACTTCTCGCTCTCGCTCCCTGGCTGCATCCAGACCTTCCTTATGCCCAACTTTTTGGCCTCCGAGAGAATCCTCTCTGTTATCTTTGGGGGGACCACGAAGACGACGACGTCGACCTCGCCCGCCTTTTTGAGGTTCGGGAAGCAGGGAACGCCCTCTATCTCGCTGGCGTGAGGGTTGACGGCGACCACATCAAAGCCCTCCCCCTTCAGATGTCTCAGCACCTTGTTGCCGTACTTGCTTCTCTCCCTGCTTGCCCCGACAACGGCGTACCTCTCTTCCTTCCCAAACATCAGAACCTCAACGGTTTGAATTGACTTATATCCCTGACTCCCCGACCAAAAACAATATCAATAGGGGAAAAAAGCGTACCAGTGATACAGATGGCAAAAGGAATACCAAAGCGGGACGGCAGCGGAAAGGGACGAAGGGCCAACAGGGGGAGGGGCGGCTGCAAGTCCCCAAAAGACAAGAACGCCCGTTAAGAAAAAGCTAATTTTTCTCCTCTTTCAGCATCTGCTCTATCCGTTCTATTGTCCTCTCCGAGACAGTCTTCTCCTTGTTGAAGTGCTTGACCATCCTTTTGAGGAACTCTCTCCTCTCCCCCGCCTCCTTGAAGTTCCCCAATAGTTTCCGTGTCTCCTCCATGTTCTCCTCCACTTCCTGTGGGATCTTCTCCCTGTCATGCATTATCGCTCCTTGGGGGCAGAAATCGTGACACTGGCCGCACCTGATGCACTTCTCCATCTCAATCTCCGCCTTTCCCTCTCTCATGGAAATGGCGCCGGCAGGACACCTCTCGACGCAGACACCGCAGCCCACGCACCTTTCCCTGTCAACCCAGGGCATTCTGAAAACTCTCCATGAGCGGCTGCCTCTCTTTCTGCCTTTTAAGCTTTCAAAGTTTGGAAAAACGAAACTCTTATATTTAACCACGAGAAAGTAGTCAAATGACGGGAACTGATGCTGAAGAGGGTATGAACTACAGGGAAGCCCAGGAAAAGATCCTGGCCGGTATCAACAGAAAAGACCCCTTGATGGGGGACATTGAAATCAAGGTGGAGAAACTGATCCAGTCGGCCAGTTCCCCGGAAGAGATCTCAGAAGTCAAGTGGATTGTAGAGGACTATGTCGACAGGTACAGTGCATCACTGGAGAAAGTTGCGAAAAGGGCAGTAGCCTTCCATATCGGAGAGGATGGCAATCCAGACCGATGGGAAGTCGGCCGGAAGCACCAGTATCTGAAGGAGAGTCTGGAGAACGTCCAAAAGGCGTGCGAACTCTGCGGGAAGCAGGCTGAATACGACTCCGAGCTGATAGGCCAGCTCTGCATAGACTCCAACTTAAGTGAAGCTGAGAAAGGAAGAGATGAAGAATGGTACCTGGGCAACGCCGAACTGGCTGCGGAGAACTTCGGCATTGAGTTCGACAGGGAGAGAGAAAAGAAGAGAGTATACCGCAATGTCATAGACGGTGAGATCGAAGGCGCGGAGAAGCTGACAGAGTGGATGTGCAACAACCCAAACGTCTTCTCGCTGCGGCTTGGATGCCTGAAGCTGGGCGCCGGGCTGTTCTACCTTAAGGAGAGAGTAGAGAGGGACGACTTAGAAGAGAGCTACGGCATAGATGAAATCGCCCAAGGCATGTTCAAGAAGGTGACCGAAGCCTGCGGGGGAGAGAGAAAAGAGCTTGCCAAGAACTGGCTGGAGAACGCCTATGGAGGGGACAAAAACACCCTCAACAGCGCCTGCCTTCTCGGCCCAATAGACATTTCCTCCTGAAAACTGGGGAGTTCCTTAAACAGTTTCACTGCCCCGCGCAGTGCTCTCATTGCCCATCCCACCTGACGGGATCCCTCCCCCCTCTCCTGACTGGGTCCCTCCAGACTCCCCGGCCTCTCCCATCTCCCTTTCAGCCATCCCGCTCTCGTTGCCCCTCCCCCCTGACGGAGTCCCTCCCGCCTCTCCCGACTGTTGGGGCCCCCTCACCTCGGACCTCACCGCCTCCAGGGCCCTCTGCAGCCCAGGCCTCGCCTGCTCAGGCGCGCCCTCCATGACTCGTTGAAGTGTCCTCTCCGCCACCACTCTGGCCCTCTGCGGGTCCTGCTTCTCCAGCGCCTCGATCGCCCTCTCACGGCCGCGGGCGCTCTCGTTCAGGGCCCTGTCGATTCCAGCTCTCGCCTGCTCAGGGACCTGCTCCCTGACCCTGCTCAAGACCCTCAAGTGCATGCTGGTCTGGTTGGCGACCCCCTCCGCATCCTCAGGACCTCTTTCAGCATCCCTCTGGCGCCTCTCAATCGCCCTTTCGTACCCCTGCCTTGCCTTCTCCAGGGCAGCCTCGTTCCCCTTCTCCGCCATGGCCACCATCTCCGCAGCCCTCTCATCCGCCACTGAAGCCCGCGACTGGAAGGCGTCGAACATCTTGTCGAAGGCGTAGAAGGGGCTGTCCGGCGTTATGCCCGGGCCGGGAAGCTCGGACTGTGCCAAGGCGGGCGCGAACACCAAGAACAACGCGGTCAGAATTGCTGCAAAGAGTTTCTGTGATCTCATCTATCTCCACTCCGGAGCATAATTGGACAGTCCCGCATATTAAGCGTATCCCTCATCCAGCCCTCCCAAAGGCCAATAAAATGGCTCCAGCGCCATCCAAAGCACCAACTGCCTTGAGGCGGTCAGAGGGGCATATTCATTCCTTGGCTGGCTTCTCTTCTTCCTCCTTGGGGAAGACGGCAGAGAGCAGCGTCGATGCGAAGCGGAGCAGGAACTCAAGAAGTATCACGAACGCGAGGTAATAGGCGACGAGCTCCGCCTTGGCGGGAAGCGCCAATATCACCGGGAGCGACTTGTCGAAAGCCAAGAGGGACGAGTCGACCAAAAAGACGCCAAGGAGGGCGAAGGGCAGCATCTTGGCCAGGTCATGGGAGAGGCTCTCGTCGTAGTAGGCGGTTACCCTCACTGCACTCACCACCGCAATGGAGACGAGGAGCACGTTCTCTATCACCGGCTCGGAAGAGAGGAGTGTCAGCATCACCGTCATCACCAAAAACCAGAGGAAAGTGAAGACCGGGAAGAGGATGGCATACTTGAGGAGGTAGAAAAGGGAGCTGACGAGCTTTCTCAGCAAGCCGAGCTTGGCCTTGTTGTAGACCGAGAGGTCGAGATGGAAGATGTCCTTTCTCGCGATGAACTTGTAGAAGTGAAAGATGAAGATCGAGTAGGCAGCTATGCCGATAACAAAAAGGAAGAGAGGTGCCAGCAGGGAGAAAACTGAAGCGATGTCGAGCGAATAGACAGCAGCAAGAAGCTCCTCTTGGACTACCACCCGTCCTTGTGTCCTCACAAGGAATTAAAGCTTTCCTCGTTCAGCGCCGCTGGCAGAGCTTTCCAGCAAAAGCGATTGGACCCAGAGAATGACCTCAAAGCGCTTGGGCCACTAATTCGGTATGGGCATCACTTCGGGCGGAAAGTGCCAAACCCTCACGCCATGCCGTCCGCTATCTCGCGGATGGCCTCCTGGCTCTCGCTGACAGGGGCGGCCGTGTTCACTAGCCAGCAGCCTGTCCTTGAGAGGAGGCCCTTGAAAAAGTCCACCCTCAGGCCATACTTCCTTCTGTTCTTGACCAGGAGGTGGGGGTTGCAGAAGTCGTTCTCCTTGAGGAACTCCATCCCCTCGCTTGGAGAGAGCTCCCTGACCAGCTCTCCGTCGCTCTTGTCCCTCTTGAGCAGGACGATGCGCTCGAGAACAGTCTCCGCCTTCACCCTCTCCTCGCCCATGGCATCCGAGACGTCTACTATGGCACGCCCCGCGTTGTCCTTCTCCGCGTTTTCCACGATTCCCCTGAACTTCTCCCAGAAATCGCCTATGTCGCTCCTGACGTAGCTGCGCCTCTCCGAAGCGTAGGCCAATGGCCTCTCTGCCAGCTCAACGAAAAACCAGTCGTCCGCGACCAGGGAGGTCCCCTCCCTCATCAAAAGGCCGTAGGAATGGGTGGTCTTCCCCACGCCGGACGGCCCTATCAAGGCCAGTCCACGGCCGTCCACGTCAACCAGCGAGCCGTGGACGCTGTCGTGCTTGGAGATGGAGCGCTCCTCCAGCACGTCCCCAGCCGCGGAGAGGGCGATCGACTTGACATATCCGTAGTAGTCGCAGTTGAAGAGGAAGGCGGTGTTGGTGGCAGGCTCGTACTCGACACTGAACTCTCCCTCGCCCTTGAGCGCCACGACAGTGCAGTGGGGCTGTATGCGGCCCTCCATCGGCCTGAAGTTGTCTTTCCACATCTCCTTGAACTCTTCTTCGTCAGTGAGCAGTTCCACGCAGACGCCGTGTATGTCGGCCCTGGACTGAAAGCCAACCCTCCCCCTGAGCTCCCCAATCCTTCTGTCCTTCTCAGAAGGCCCGATCAGCTTTATGGGATAGGCCATTCCCGAGCCAGGCTCCGGGCAGTTTTAACCTTGATGGTCGCCGTGCGCATCGTCCGACAGCCATTCCACCCCAACACCTGCACACCGCATGACAATCGGCGCAGACTGAATGGGTTCAGTTGCGCAGCAAGCTCTGCCAGCCCCCGGGCAGGCAAAATTTAGACTACAAAACTTCCGGGAAGTCGCCATGGGGGTCTTTCCCTTGGCCGATATCAAGGCCTGTCTTCGAGCTCTTTCCTGATCTCTCTTATGCCTGCTTCACCTAGCCCCGCGAGAGAGTCCTTGGTTTTCACGAAGAATCTCCTGCAGTGCTGGTCCACATCATCGATCACCGCGTCGTCAACCGTCCGGTCGGCATAGTACTGCAGGTTGATCCTGGCTGAGAAGGCCTTCTCGAACATCGACATGTCTTTCCCTGAGTAAAATTCGCGCAGATAGCGTTTCATGAACTCGATGGAGCAGGAATGAATTTCGCACTTCACCCCGATGCGCAGCATCAACGAATAGAGGGCGTAGTAGAAGACGTAATATGCGGTAGTAGCTCTCCAGATTCTGCTCTCTTCCACTTTCTGCAGTGCCCGAATCGATTCCTCGGCCATCTCCAGATAGGATTCTGACATGGCCTCGCTGGGCTCGACCAGCCTCAACCCCCTTCTCTTCTCCAAGCACCATTCAATCGAGACCATAGTGGTGCCTCCACACGTTGCTTATGAATCGCTCAACACCGAAGACCATCACGTGGTGCTTTACTATCTCCCTCCAGAGATTGCTTTTTGACTCCAGCGCGTCCCTCCAGACCTCCTCCCGGAAGTATTTGACGCGGACATCCAGCCCCAGAAGCTCGCCGGCCTCTCCATAGTCGTCTTGACTGCGCTCGCCGACAACGAACAGGTCGATGTCAGAACCCTTATCCTGAGTGCTCTTCGCATAGCTGCCGAAAACTCCGACCATTCGCTCGTCGTGGTCGAAGAGGTGGGCAAGGCCCCGGTGCTCTGAGAGGAACAACAGTTTTCTTGTCAGCTCCGTGATGGCGAGGATGTCACGGATCTCTGAATTCTTGAGATTCAGGGAGTAATGCTTTATCTGGCCCTGCACTTCGGACTTGAGGACGGACCTCTCCTCCAGCTCGCTCAGGGCGAGCGCTATCGTCTTGTGGCTCATCGGAACCTTTCCGACGAGATCGCGTCCATATACCTTCAGCTCGTAGTCGCCCAGAAAGGGCTCAAGGAGATGGTAATACTTATCGTGTAACATATTACACAATTGTGTAAATAATTACATATAAAACTTCGCCAGCCCCGATGCCGCTAATGGCTCAACAAGACCGCTTCGAGAAGTCGTCGTAGACTCGTCTCTGTGGCTGATGAAAAGAACTTTCCACTCAATCAAAATCAAAGAGTTCAATAAAAAGGATGCGTGGGTAGCAATCCATAAGAAGCGCCCTCTTGGCCGCAGGGGATGGTGAAAGAGAAGAAGGGTGGGAGGAGTTCAATCAAGAGATACCCTGCAGTCTGCACAAAGTGCAAGAAGAGGTGTGATGTCCCATTCAAGCCGGCGAGAGGGAAGGATGTTTTCTGCGACAGCTGCTTCAGGAAAAGAAAAGGCCAGAGATTCAAGAACAAGGCGCCGAATAGAGACAGGAGAGAGTAGATCGTTCTTGGTTCAGATCAGCCTTGAGAAGTCGTCGTAGACATTCTTCCTGTGGCCGATGAAGAGAACCGGAATGCTCTCTCTGTAAATCCCTAGATTGCCCCGTAGTTCCCAACCCTCAAGCTCCAAAAATTTGAGTGCTTTAGAGGTCTGCCGAGCAGGGAGTTGGCTTCCAGCCCAGAGAGTTTTAGATTTAGCTCAGTCCTGAGCTTTGAACCGGCCTTCTTTAGAAACTCTGCCGATTTTGGATGGAGAAAAACTCGAAAAGCCATTCACTCACTCAATGAGATACCATGAGCTAAAGAAGAGGCACTCCACTATTCACCCCTTGTGGTCTGAAGGTGGGTTGGAGGATTCATTCAACAACGCATGCATAAGTAAGTTTTTTAGCTGTTGGGGGAAAGGAGTCCAGTAAAAATGGACAAACTAGAAAGGGCTGCCATTGAAAGAAATAATGAACAAGTCCATGAGCTACTATGTATGATGGTCGAGGACATAAACAAAATACAATCTGTGAGAGAACTCGTCCTTGTAACCTCCAACTATATCGATTCATTACTCGACCTGATGATTTCCCATTATTTTGTTAGGCCATCCGAGGAAATAAGAACGGAATTTCGAGACTACTTTTTGAGGAAAAAACTACGGCCAGATTTCAAACAAAAACTGGACATTCTCAGGCATTATTGGATTGTGCCAAAAACGCTCTACTCCCTTATAGAAGATATTATGCACAAAAGGAACATTATAGCGCATAATGTTAAAGGTATGGAACTTATCCAAGACGCAAAATCTGACTTGTTCCCTGGACACAAAAACTTGTTGAATGTAAGCTCCCCAAAATTCAGGGCAACGATAGGTGTGGTATTCGTACAACTCCTGAATTGCAGATCTCTTATGAGTTTAAGTTTGGAAAAAAGAAAATCTCGTTGCAGGGAGTTGGATGAAAAACTAAGAAAAGACGAGGTCCTTTCCCAGTTCTTGGAATAAGGAAACTTTCACACCATCGCCATCAAGATTTCTACACAGAATCAAGACAGAGACTATGCCCCACTGGTCTCTTTTCTTGGAATGCTGTTCTCATAGAAAAAGACCCCGATTGTGGTCACTACGTTGGTGAGGATTATCAGGAGGGAGACAAGCTGAGAGAGGTTGGGGATGAGGACCCCAATCTGGGCCGGAGAGCGGGAAAGGACCGCGGCCACCACACCCAGCGGCAACATAACAACCAAGACGAGGGCGCTCTTATCCAGCTGCGGCTCCACCTTGGTGAAGAGCTTGACCGAGATACTCCTCCCAAGAAGCATGACTGCAGTTACCCCCAAGGCCTGAATGAACATCTCCGTTGTGACGGCATAGGGATCGAAAATCATGCCTAGATAGACAAAAAAGTAAGTCCTCACAAAGAACGATATCTCGTTCTGGAACCTTATCATGCCCTTCTCTATGCGGTAGTCTCCCTTGAAGTCCAGCTTCTTGCTGATCCAGCCTATGTTTCCGAAGACAAGGCCGAATACGAGGGAAGCGATCGCGCCATCCCCTCCCAGAAGCTCGGTGACCGAGAAGAGCATGAAAAGGACTGCAATGGTGAGGATATACCCATAGTCTTTCGACCCGAGACTGTGGAGGAAGGCGATCCACAAGGCTGCAAAGATGATGCCGGTCATTATGGCTGTTGAGAAGGCATTGGAGAGGAGGGCGAGGCCCGCTTGGAAGTTTATTGCGCCGGTCTTGAGGAAGGCGACGAGGACCAACGTGGTTACGACGCAGATGACATCAGAGAACGCACTCTCCAAGGAGAGGATGGTCCTCACATCAGGTGTGACATCCAGATCACACATTATGGTCATGACCACGGCGCTGGCGATCCCCCCCAGCATCGCCCCAAGGAGCAACCCCTCCACGGGGCTCCAGCCGTAGTAGAAATGCATCAATGCCCCAATTCCGAACATGGAGAAGAGAAAGTTGGACAGGGTGAAAGCAGTAGCATCCCTGAGGTCGGACATCACTTTCGAGGCCTTGAGATTGAGGCCACCGTCAAAGAGTATGATGATCAGGGCGAGGTTGCCGATAAAAGGTGCTGCGGAAGATATCTTGGCTCCCGTTGGTGCCTCTAGCAGTCCAAAGACAGGTCCGATGAGGATGCCCAGGGTGATCAGTATGAGTGTGTCGGGAATCTTTGTCAGCTGGAAAAACTCATATGAGAAAAACCCCAACAACAGGATGGCACCGAGCAAGAAGAAAAGGTCTATCACAAGCGAGGGAGGGCAGTCATAGGTATTAAAGAGTTTTTTAAAAAACTGGACATCCGTGAAAAGGTGGAAAAGGCATTTCAGGCGGCCTTTGGTGCTCGAAACCAGGAAAGGGATATAAGAGAAAGTTGCTGGCCTAATTTGCTATGGACCCGCTCTCCGTTCTATTCCTTATGGGCTTCATTCTTTCCATAGGTGCTTCAGGCAAGATAATCTTCGACAAAGTGGGCCTACCTGAAACAATTTGGTTGCTCCTTGTTGGATTTCTCCTCGGGCCTGTGACCAACACCCTAGAAACTCCAGCGCTTGCCCCCCTTAGCGAACTCGTCTCTTCCCTTGCCATCGTTATACTCCTTTTTGAAGCAGGCCTTGAAACCAAATTCGGGACAATTCGCAGGCACGGGCTAAAAGGGCTGGGACTTGGCTTTGTGAGATCTGCGCTGGCACTTGTTTCCGTTTCAGCCATCCTGACGGCAATTGGATATAGCGTTCTCCCGGCGATACTCATGGGCCTCATCCTGGGAGGTTTGAGCTTCGCTGTGGTTGTGCCTCTTGCACTGAGGCTTGACGGGTTGAGCAGTAAGGCCAAGACTGTGCTCTCACTAAGCTCCCTCACAGACAACTTCACCGTTGTCCTGGCATTTGTGGTCATCGACATAATCACCCTGAGTCCCACAGGTCCCGGCTCCGTCGCCGAAATGATTGCAGGGAGCTTCTCCACCGGCATAGTGATGGGGATCCTATTTGGTGTAGTGGGGGTCTACATCCTGAAAAGGGTTGAATCCAAGGACCTTCGGTACGTAGGAACCCTTTCGATGATTTTTTTGCTCTACCCATTGGTCGAATACATCGGAGCGAGCGGAGCAATAGCAGCCTTCTTTTTCGGTTTGGTTTTTGGGAATTTCAAAACAGTAGCTGGCATACTTGGGGGGGAGGACAATAAATTCAAGGTCTATCTGATAAGGAACCCCCATCGGATAACCTCCTTTTTCATGCGGACGTTCTTCTTCGTCTTCTTGGGAGCTTTGACAGATATCAGAAATCCGTACTTTTTGGAGATTGGCTTCCTTCTCGCCCTGCTCCTCCTCCTCATACAGCAGGCAAGCCTAAAAATCCTCAACTTGGCTGGTGTAAAATTCAAAGACTATGACTTCGAGGTGATTAGGTTCATGATTCCGGTCGGTCTCTCAGCCGCCATAATGGCCAACTACATATTTGCAAACCAAATCCCGGGAACAGAAGGGTTTACTGACATGATCTTTACGGTAATCCTCGTGACCATCATCATTACGACAACTGGGATCTTTTTTGCCGAAAGAAAGTCTCCAAAAGAATAGCAGAGGCCCACAGAAAAAGCTGTGGCTCTTTCCCCATTCCAATTATGGGAACACGAACTTAATGTTAGGCGCCCCCGGCAGGCAAAGCTTTAAGCTACAAGAGCTTCGAGAAGTCGTCGTAGACCTTCTTCCTGTGGCCGATGAAAAGGACGATGACCCTCTTTCCGTCCAGCTCGTAGGCCGCCCCGTAGTCGCCCATTCTGAGGCTCCAGAACCTCGAGTGTTTGAGGGGCTCTCCCGCGCTCTTTGGTTTTCCCTTGAGCTCGGACAGCTTGGCCCTGGCCCGCTCTTCGAGCCCTGGATCCGCCTTCTCCAGAAACTCAGCCGCCTTCGGATGCAGCAGGACTTGGAAGGCCATTCAATCACAACGAAACGAGCTTTTCCGGATGCTCTTTGGCCTCCTCGCTCCTCTTCTCAAGCAGCTTGTAGAAAGCCCGAGTCTTCTCCCTCTCCTCATACAAAGAGACAATAGTCTTGATCGCATCGCTGCGGCTCCGGAAGCGGCCCTCCTTCACCCACTTGTCGATCTCCTCGACATCCTTTTTGGGCATCCTGACCTGGACCTGGACCATGTAAACATGTGTTTTTACAAGGTTAGATAGCTTTCGTGACCAGGGCCTCACAAAAACCATTTAATCTATTGTTTACTTATGTAATCATATGTTTATTAATGTAAACGATAATGAGATGATGGCATTGGCCCTCTTCACGAAGGGCTACAACAGACGATACTACATCCGCGAGGTCGCGAAGCTGATGGAGGTGAGCTCAAGGACCGCTCTCGTGACACTGGACAAGCTCGAGGAGCGGGGCGTTCTGAAATCAGAGAAACGGGGCAAGATAAAGGAGTACTCCATAAGAAAGTCTCTCTTTTCACGGGAGTTTTTCGTTTTGGCAGAGCAATACAAAAAGGTGAAGTTTCTCAAGGAGAACCCTGTGATAATGGAGGTCCTTGAAAAAATAGACGGCCTCTCCTCAGGCATCCTTGTCGTCTTCGGGAGCCATGCCAAAGGCATAGCCAAAGACGGCTCTGATCTCGACCTGTTTGTGGTAGGCGAATTCGATGAAAAAAAGATCAGGAAGGCCGGCAAGACCTACGGGATCAAAATGGAGATCAAGAGCTACCCAATGAAGACTCTTGAAAAAAAGATGAGGGAGGACCCCCTCCTCAAGGAGATCGCCCAAAACCATATCTTGATAAAAAACGTGGAGGGCTTTGTCGGGAGGGCAGTGAAATGGACCAAATAATGTGGTGCCTGCAGCAGAAGAAGGGGCTCGAGCTAGTCACCCCCAGCGATAACTTGAGAGTCGCTTATCTCAAGATGGCAGAGGAGTCCCTTGAGACTATGAGGGCTTCGGAAAGCAAGAACTGGAAGATGATCACTGCATATTACACGATCTATCAAGGTCTTTATTCTCTGCTCATGAGACTCGGGGTCAAATGCGAAATCCACTCCTGCACGATCGAATTTGCCAAAAGATTTCTCAAAAACTTTTTTTCATCCGAGGAGTTTGAGCTGGTGGAGAAGGCATACTCCGCGAGAATCGATTCCCAATACTACGTGGACCGGTCTGTGCCGAACGAGACCTACGACAAAATCAAGGACGAGGCCCCAAGATTCCTGGTCAAATGCAAAAACGTCGTGCTCAAGGAGGCCGACATAGACAGAATCAGGGAAAAGCTCTCAAGACAGGCCGTCAATTGAGAAAGCGCCATCGGCAGAGGTTTACCCTTTATGCCAGGTCTTACTTTTGTAGGTCGGGTCATGGAAGGAACAAACTATGAAGCAGTTTTCACCTAAACACATTTTAGCAGAAGTTTCTTCCAGCAAGTTATGAGTTCCGAAGAAAAAGGAATGTGAACTCCAAGAAGTTGCTCAATATGAAAAAACTCAACCCCTTATACTTCACCAAAAGGGAGGACTGGCGTGGCTGGCTCGAAAAAAATTTCAACAAGGAGAAAGAGGTGTGGTTGTTGTTCCCTCACAAATCCTCCGGCAGGCCACGCATTTCATACAACGACGCGGTGGAGGAAGCTTTGTGTTTTGGCTGGATCGATAGTACCGTAAAGAATGTCGATGAAGAAAATAGTATGCAGCGCTTCTCTCCGAGAAATCTGAAAAGTAAATACTCCCAGGCCAACAAAGAGCGGTTGAGGTGGCTTCTGCAGAAGAAGAAAGTTCATCCCTCGATGCGGGACACTGCCAGGAAAGTATTGGAAAAGAAGTTCGTATTTCCTCAGGACATAATGGATTCAATAAAGAGCGACAAAATCGCTTGGAAAAACTATCAGCAGTTCTCCCCTTCGTACAAAAGAATCCGAATCGCTTATATCGAGACCGCGAGAAAGCGGCCGGAAGAGTTCATGAAACGCCTCAACAACTTCATCAGAAAGACGAGAGAGAACAAATTGATTGGTTTCGGTGGCATAGAAAAACATTACTGACTCATGGCCATTGAAAATGGTCGATGCACCATCATAAGATCCCTCACGCCATCGGCAGCTTCAAAACAGCTTTGAAAAGTCATCATAGACCTTCTTTCGGTGTCCGATAAACAGCACAACAATCTTTCTGCCGTCCAGCTCATAAATCGCCCGGTAGTCACCCACCCTAAGGCTCCAAAAAGGAGAGTGCTTGAGAGGCTTCCCCACTTCCGGGGATTTCTCAAGTTCGGTGAGCTTGGCTTTGATCTCGTCTCTAATTTTGGGATCTACCTTCTCCAAGAAACTCCAAGCTTTTGGATGGAGAAAAACCCTGACCATCAGAGTTCACTCAGCGGGACAAGCTCTTCCGGATTGTTCTTGGCCTCCCTGCTTCTCTTGTTCAGCATCTTGTAGAACTTTCTGGTCTTCTCACGGTCTTCGTAGAACGAAACTATTGTTTTTATGGCGTCGCTCCTGCTGCTGAACCTGCCGGCCTCGACCCATTTGTCTATCTCCTTGACAGCCTTCTCCGGCATCCTGACCTGGACCTGAATCATGTAAACATATATGTTTACCGAGTTAAATAACTTGCGGAGGGACTCGAACCAAAGGTTCAGCGCCATCGGCAGAGGTTTTACTGTTGGTCAAAGTCCCTTCACTGGCTAGTATGCCCTGTCATGGTGGTCTAGCGAGATTATTCTGACAACGTCACCATCAATCGAGTATATCAACACAAAACTACCAAAATGTATTCGTCTAAACCCTGCGAGAGCATTTCTGAGGGGTTTGAAGTGTTTCGGATGCTTTATTATTTCCTCGATTTTCTTGACGATTCTACTAAACATCACTTTGTCCTTCTTCTTTAGCTTCTTCATTGAAGCTTCAAATTCACTGCTGAACTCCACACTCGTCAAACTAAAGCCCCTTCAGAAAGTCGAGAGCTTCCTTTTTACTTGAAAATTTCTTGACACCTTTGCCCTCTTTCATTCGCACTTCTATGGCGGAGTACCGATCAACCTTTTCATGAATGACCTTGCGTCTCAACATATCTCGTATGAATTCCTGCAAGCTTTCATAACCAAACTCCTCTGAGTATTTCAAAGACTCCCTAAAGAGGTTTTTAGGAATGGTAAGGCTAACCTGTTTTGTCTCCATATACGTAAAAATACTTTAAAGTATAAAAGGGTATGCAATATTGAGGATCCAGCAGCCACAAGGTGGTTTAAACAATACTTGTCTTGTGTTATGTTATGGCGCCCCCGGCAGGACTCGAACCTGCGACCTAGTGGTTAACAGCCACTCGCTCTACCTACTGAGCTACAGGGGCATGAGGGCCTTTTTGGCCTGAGAGAGAGGGCTGCTGGAGAGTATTAAAAGTTTTTCAAAGAAAAAGAGAGAAAAGAGGGGCCTCGCGGCCCCCTTCTTTCTACTTGCCCCTCATGAAGAGCCAGCCGAGCAGTGCGAGCAGCAGCACGACTGCCAGCATCGGCATCCAGTCGCCGATTCCTGCGGCCGCCTTTGCCGCCTTCGCCTGGTCCGCCTTCGCCTTGGCCTGGTCGTGGAGCGCCTTGGCCTGGTCGTAGTCTCCTGCCTGGTAGGCGTTCAGAGCCTGCTGGTAGAGCTGCTCCGCCTCTCCGAGGAGGGCCTGGCCCTCTGCAGAGACCTCTCCCTCCAGGGAAGAGATGTAGCTGCCCAGGATCCCTAGGTCGCTGGGCGTCACGGCCGGAGTCGGCTCTGTCGGGGCGGGCGGGGTGGGCTCTGCCTCTTCCTCCTCCACTTCTGCCTCGACCATCTCCTCTTCGGTCTCGTGGACTATCGCGATTACCTGTCCGGTCGCCTCGTCCCCTACTTCATCCGAGCCGGCCATCACGTAGATTACGTGCTCGCCGGTCTCCGGCGGGTCGATGGTGACCAGGTAGAGCTGTTCGTCGCCCGCGGCCAGGTCGAGCTCGTTGCTGGTCTCGTAGTCCCAGCCGGCGACGCCGTCCGCCTCCACTTCGAAGCGCGAGTCGCCCCATGGCATGGTCAGCGAGACGTAGACGTCTGTCAAGTCGTCGCCGCCAGTGTTCTCGACCACCACGGAGAACTCTTTCGGCTCCCCGATGAAGGTCCTCACCCGCGAGGGCGCGGAGACGCTGAGCGAGTAGTCGCCGACGTCGGTGACGCCCTCGGTCTCTGAGACCCACGGTCCGTAGCTGTCGTCCTCTTCCTCCTCTTCTTCCTCTTCCTCCTCGATGTCGCTCTCAGTGTAGGTCACGAACTCCGTGAAGTGCTTGGTCCAGATTATTAGGTCGTTTCCGTCAGCACTGTCCATCTTGCAGTCGCCGTCTGCAGGCAACAGGTCGCCCGCGACTTGCGTGTCGTTGGCACAGATGTCGGTTATCTTGTAGAAGCTCCCGTCTCGCGAATAGCCGGCCCTCTTTCCTGCCTGGCCCGCAATCCTGATGCGGACTGCCTTGTCGAAGTAGACCGGCTCGAGGCCCATACCCACCTCTATCACGCTCGAGGTGGAGGCTGTCTTTCCTGAACTCGGCGTCGGAGAGACGCTCGACCTCTCCTTGACCTGCGGCACGTTGAGGGCGAGTGAGCCCCGCGTGTTGCCGCTTATCCTCACGCCAGCCGGCATCTGGACCTCCACCTCCCTGGCCTGGCCGCCTATGCTGACTTCGGAGGTCATGTTGATCTCGCCGCCCAGTGTGACGTTGAAGTCGCCCGTCTCCTCGTCGTAGTCTGCCATCCCGCCCACGTGGAGCGTCGCGTTGGTCACGTTGCTCGGTATGCGGATGTTGGCGCTGACGCTCGAGTCGGCTATCACAAGCTCCGTCGTGTTGGTGACGTTGTAGTCGCCGCTGATGAACGCCTGCGAGTCGGCCATGGTGGCGCGGCCAGGCTCAAGGAAGTAGGGCTCGTAGAGCACGTTGTCCGATATCTCCGTCCCGCCGCCGTCCGGGTTGGAGGCGTGGGTCGGGCCCGTGGAGTTGCCCCAGAAGCAGTAGGTCGCGTTGATGTCCTCTGCCACGGGCATGTAGATCCCCAGGTCCGTCCCGCCGCCGCCGTAGCTGGCGTTGATGAAGTTGTTGTAGCTCAAGGCCAGCGTGTCGTTGTCGACGTCGTCCGCCTCCAGGTCGCTGTTGAACAAGATGCCGTATGTGTTGTTGACAAACCTGTTGTAGCGGAGTGTCAGGTTGGCCAGGCTCTCTGTGGCACCCGCACTGATGTCGGTGAACCGCATGGCGCCGCTGTCCGGCCCCCTGAACTCGTTGCGCTCAATTGTCAGGTCGTTGGTGTCGCCGTCAGAGACCAGGTTGAACTGCACGGACGTCCCCTGGAAGAGGTTGTAGCTCATGTTGAAGCCGTCGACCGCGCCGACCAGCACCGCAGTGGAGCTGGTGTCGTCGGCCGTGAACTGGTTGCTGTAGATGGTCACGTCTCCGTAGACTCCCGCTCCGGGGTTCAGGTTGACGGCAATCCCGCCATAGGTGAAGACGTTCTCCGAGACGGTCAGGTTGCTGCCGCCGGTCTGCACATAGATGGCGTCAGCGCCGGCGTTGTTCTGGTCGAGGATGCAGTTCTCTATGGTTATGTTCTGGATCCCGATGTAGACCAGCGGGTCTGTGGACCCCGCGACAGTGAACTCCCTCAGGGTCGAGCCGGCAGAGTTTTGGCCGTTCGGCGCCGGGAAGGTTATCGCGCCGCTGGGCGCGATGGTCGTGGCTCCCCTCCCCGCCTCAGACTCCAGCGTCGTGTCCGCCGACTTGAACTGTAGGGCCTCTGTGTAGGTCCCTGGGCAGACGTAGACCGTGTCCCCGTCGTTCGCCGCATCCAGAGCTCGCTGGATGGTCTCATACCTGTTCGCACCGTTGTAGGCGGCCGTGAAGTAGAAGTAGGCCTGGTCGGTGCTGTTTGCGTTCCCGAGCGTGTCGTTGGCCCAGAAGTAGTAGTCCACCCTGTCGCCGGCGTCGGCTGAGATGTCGTAGGTGTAGGCGCCACTGCTCTCGTTGAGATCGACGCTTGTCCAGCCGGTCCCGTCGTCGTAGTAGAGCTTGACGGTGTCCACCGAGGAGAGTGCGTCGCCGTAGCCCATGCCCACAGTGGTCGAGATATCACAGGGCGGCATGTAGGTGCCGTTGGTCAAGAGACTGTCCATCGCCATGGGCGGCGAGGCGTCCACCACGAAGGTGAAGACGCTCGAGCTCGACGAGTTCTGGTAGGGCGAGTCGGTGTGGTTGTCGTGAGCGGTCACGTTCCACTCCCACGGCCCGTCCTGAAGGGCGTCTCCCACGGAGTAGGTGCTCGCGTCGATGTCGTAGAAGTCGTAGCAGTGCGGCGTGGAGTTGCAGACCGTCAAGCTATAGTTGAGGTCGTCCTCATCCAGATCGGTCGCGTCGCTCCAGTCGAGCGTCGGCGTGTTGTCCGCAGTGTACTGGCCGTCGGTCGGCGAGACCGCCGTCACCGCGGAGGCGTTGGGCGCCCTGTTGGTGACGTAGAAGTACCTCTGCGCGCTGGAGATCGAGTTGGCGGCGGAGTCGTTGGCCCAGAAGTACCAGGTCACGTTCCTGGCCGACTCGAGATCCTCTCCCGTGGAGGTGGAGTAGTTGTTTGAGCTGTTCCACGCGCCGGGCTGGAGGAGGCCGCCGGAGACGAGGGAGAAGTTCTCCCAGCTGCCGTCATCCGAGTTGTTGGCCGAGATTATCAAGTAGTCGAGGCCGCTCCCGGCATCCGTGGAGACGACGCTGAAGTTGAACTGCTCGTCCTCGTTCGCGGCCGTGTAGCCGTCCCCTGGCAAGACGCCGCTCAGGGACGGTGCGTTGATGTCGAGGGCCAAGCTCGTGGTCGACTGGTAGGTCTCGCCTATCGAGTCGGTCGTCAGGAGCGTCCACGTGAAGTTGCCGTCGGTGACCGGCGTCAGCGTCAGCGTCACGACAGCGTAGCTGTCCACGACGAGCGGCGAGTCGGCCGTCGAGGCGTTGAACCTGTCTGCGTTGGTGTCTGAGTTGGTGTCCTCAAGCGTCGAGACGTCCCAGCCCAGCGTGGGCGTGCAGACTCCCGTGGAGTTGCAGAGCCTTGCAGAGACTATGTCGAACTGGTCAGAGGCAGAGACCTCTTGCCAGAGCGAGATGTCGTAGACGTCATAGACCTTGTCTGGTTCGCTCCAGACCGTGAAGTTGACCTGGACGGCGCCGGAGTCGGTCACCCACGACGTCTCGTTCGCAGTGACGTTGGAGACGTGCGAGTAGGCAACCCTGAAGTCGTTGGAGCCTCCGCTCTGGGCCTCGAAGTTGGCCTTGATGAAGTGGGGCGTCCAGATCATGTCGCCCCTCGCCAGGGTGTCGTCGATGTTGACCTGCCACCTGTCGTAGGTGGAGTTCCAGCTGGCCGTGTAGTTGACGCCGCCTATGGTGAAGTTGGCCACGTCGACGTCAGAGATGTCTGTCCCGTTGGAGGCGTACTGGTAGTCGGCGTAGAAGATGTGCTCCTCCTCAAAGGTGTCGGGCGTCGAGGAGCCCTCGCCAGCGACCTGCGTCGCGACGGGAACCACATCGATCACGTTGGCACTGCCGGAGAGGTTCTGGAAGTTGGCCCTCCCGAAGTAGGGTATCCAGGTGTGGCTTCCGACAGCGAGTGACTGGAGCGGCAGGTTCACCACCCAGTTGGAGCCGTTCCAGACTGCTGTGTAGTTGTCGGTGCCGTCGACCTCGAACTCGCGGACAGTCACTGTCTCGTTGGGTATGTCGGAGCTGTTGGAGGCGTACTGGTAGTCGGCCCAGAGGACGTGGGGGTCGTCATACTCGTCCGGAGTCGTCGAAGCCTCGTTCGCGACCTGCGTCGATGTCGGGTTCACTGTAAACGAGTTGGCGGCGCCGCTCTGGCTCTCGAAGTTGGCCTTGATGAAGTGGGGCGTCCATGTGTAGGTTCCAACCGGGACCGTCTCCGCGCCGAGGGTGACCATCCAGGCAGAGCCCGTCCAGGAGGCGGTGTAGTTGACACCGTCGAAGGTGAAGTTGGCCACGTCGACGTCGGAGATGTCCGTCCCGTTCGCGTACTGGTAGTCCGCGGTCAGGACGTGCGACTCGCTGTACTCGTCGGCGGATGAGCTGTCCTCGTTGGCAATCTGCGTCTCGACCTCCTCGATCTCGAAGGGGATGCCTGTCAGCGTCTCGTTCTCGTAGCCAATCCTTTCGAAGTAGATGTCCCAGGTGTAGGAGCCGACAGCCTTGGAGTTGGCGGGGACTGTCGCCACCCAGTGGGTGCCGTTGTAGGAGGCGGTGTAGTTGGTGCCGTCGAACTCGAACTCATGGACATCGGCGGCGGTTATGTTGGTCCCGTCCGCGTACTGGAAGTTGGCATGGAGGACGTGCTCGTCGTCGTACTCGTCCGGAGACGAGGAGCCCACGTCGCCGAGCTGCGTCGTCGTGTAGGCGATGTCGAAGTCCCGCGGTATTGATGTCTGGTTCTCGTGGTTGGCCTTCTCGAAGTAGGCTGTCCAGGTGTAGTTGCCGACAGGTATGGTTTCAGGGCCGATTTCGACGTACCAATCGTAATAGTTGCTGTCCCAGTTGGCCGTGTAGTTCTGGCCGTTTATCTCGAACTCGTGGACGTCGGCGTCGCTTATCCCCGTGCCGTTGGTGTAGTTGTACTCGGCGAAGAAGCCTATGCTGTCGCTGAATTCAGTGGGCTGGTACTCTCCCACGCCCAGGAGCAGTGTCGACGCCGGTGAGACATCGAAGTCGTCCGCCGGGCTGGAGTAGGTCTGGTTCTCGTGGTTGGCGAGGCCGAAGTAGGCGTTCCAGCTGTAGTTGCCGACAGGGAGCGAATTGGGTTCAACGGTGACAACCCAGTGGGTGCCGTTGTGCTCGTCCGCCGTGTAGTTGGTGCCGTCGATCTCGAACAGGGAGAGGTCAGCAGTAGTGATCTGTGAGCCGTTTCCGTAGAGGTACTGGGCCCAGAGGCGGTGCTCGTCGATGAACTCGTCCGGTGAGGAGGAGCCCGTCTCGCCGATGGCGGTCTGTGTGGGAAGGACTCTGAACCCGCTGAGGGCGCTGTCCCCGTCCTGGTGGCCGCCCTTCTCGATGTAGACGTCCCACTCGTAGTAGTCGGCCGCGAGGGCGTGGGCGCCGACGGTGGCTTCCCACTGGCTACCTCCGTAGGAGGCCCCGTAGTCTGTGCCGTTGATCTCTATCTCGGCGTAGTCCGCAGTGGTTATCTCAGTGCCGTTGCTGTACCTCCACTTGTAGTAGAAATCGTGGGACTCGTTGTAGTAGGTCGGCAGTGCGGCGGACGTGTCGTAGACCTCCGTCTCGTAGGGGTCTGTGGTCACGCAGCTCTGCGCGGTGCTCCCAACGTAGCCGTTGGTGTCGTTGGCGTGCGACCTGAAGCAGATGGTCGAGTTCGGATAGAAAGAGAAGTCGAAGTAGTCCACGTCTTCCTCCCTCTCGTAGTCAACTGTGCCGTCGCATTGGTCCTCGTAGGAGTGGTTCTCCCAGACGCCCGTCTCGTTGCTCTCAATCCAGCAGTAGTCGAGGCCAGACAGTGGGTCAGCCCAGTCTGCGGAGGCGTTGCCGATGGACGAAGCGTCGCCGGCGGTCGAGTTGACCTGCGATGAGACGTTCCAGTCCGAGCGCGATGAGGTCGGGGCTGAGACGTCCAGGGCCAGGTTGAAGTAGCCGGAGTGGTTGGACGGCGTGAAGGAGTCCCCTGTCGTGTTGAACCACCAGGTGTAGTTGCCTGAGTTGGCGTCCTCCGGGTTGAGGAGGAAGGTTATGTTCACGAACTCGCTTGCGTTGACCTTGCCGAGGGTGTTGTTGATGCTGAGGATTACTCTGTCCTCGCCGTCCGACTCCGAGGTGCCGTTGTTGTAGTCAACCAGGCTCGGCATGGCCCAAGTATCCGCGTCGTCAATTCCTTCGACTCCGTCCCAGCCCTGGTAGACCTCTATCGGGCCGATCACTTGAGCCTGGTCGGTCCCGCCGAAAGCCTGGTCGTCCTGCCAGAAGGTTATGCCGGTTATGTTGGCCCTCGAACTCTCGTTGTTCCAGACTGTCAGGTTGAAGTAAAGGTTCTCCGCAAAAGCGTCCCCGATCCACATGTCCGTCGTGTTGACGGTCGCGTTGGAATAGTGGAAGTCTGACTCTATGAGGAGGGGCATGTCCGTCCCGAAGGCGTCCTGGTGGTCGTCTTCCCCGAAGAGGCAGTTGAACTCGTAGTAGTCGGGGGAGAGCGTCCCGGGCGCGATGGTTCTCTCCCATCTCCCGTCTCCCGAATCGTAGGAAGCGCCGTAGTCGGTTCCGTTGACATCGAACTCGGCGACCTGGCTCGTGCTGGTTATCTCAGTGCCGTTGGTGTACCTCCAGTTGGCGTAGAGAAGGGCGGTCTCGCTCTCGTAGTCGGGAGAGGAAGAACCCTGGTTGTAGACCTCCGTCTCATAGGAGTCGACGTAAAGGCAGAACTGTTCCGTGCTGTTCGTGAATCCGGCCGTGTCGTTGGCGTGTGACTTGAAGCAGATTGTCTCGTTGGGGTAGAGTGAGAAGTCGATGTGGTCCTGGTCCTCTATCCTCTCGTAGCCGGCGAGGCCGTCGCAGTTGTCCTCGTAGGAGTGGTTATCCCAGAAGCCTGTCTCGTTGCTCTCGAACCAGCAGTAGTCGAGGCCCCTGTGCTCGTCCTGCCATTCAGCGGAGATGTTTCCGAGCGAGGAGGTGTCGCCCGCAGTTGAGTTGACAGGCGACGAGACGTTGGCGACCACGCCCGGCGAGATCGGAGCAGAGATGTCGAGGCCGAGGTTGAAGAATCCAGATGAGTTGTCGGAGTTGTCGTCTGTGGTGTTGAACCACCATGTGTAGTTGCCTGAGTTGCCGTCTTCGGGGTCGAGGTTGAAGGTGATGTTGACGAAGTCGGTGGCGTTGACCTTGCCGAGTGGGGAGTTGACGCTCGCTATGAGCCTGTCGTCTGAGCTGTCAGAGGGGCCGGTCCCGTTGTTGTAGTCGACGAGGATGGGGTCCGCCCAATTCCCCGCGCTTATGCCCTCGACGCCGTCCCAGCCCTGGTGGATGTCGACCGGGCCGAGGAGCATCGCCTGGTCCGCTCCGCCGAACTCCTGGTCGTCCTGCCAGAATGTGATGTCTGTGATGTTGCCCGTAGAGCCGGCCTCGTTGGTGACTGTCACGTTGAGAGAGATCTCTTCCATGTCAACGTAACCCAGCCAGAAGTCGGTTGCGTTGGTCGTCATAGTGGACGTGTGGACAGCAGCCACAAGTCCTGTCAGAAATACGTAAACTAAGAGTCCAGTTAATGCTCGCTTCATCCTTCAAACCCCCACGATGGTTTCGTGGCAAAAGTGACTGCTATCTGTTTATATGCTCTTCCCTTTCAGACTCTCTCGCAGTCGGTCGAGTACTCCCTGCTCGCAGCTGCATATCTTCTCAGCGCGCCGAGAAAACCGAAGAGGCCCTCCGTGGAAGAGTTCCAGTCGGTCGACCTGACTTCCTCGTAGGCCTTTTTAGCCTCAAGATACTCCCTCTCAGAAGAGAGGCCCTCTGGCAGGCCGGCGTCAGGGCCGACTTCACTCACAACTTCACCCGAATACTGAAACGGCGTCTCCATCTTCCACTCTCTAGTGAGAATGGTAGTGAGGCAGTAATTATGCTTTGCTCACTTCGCCCTCAGTTTTAGTGGAGAGTATCGCTCCAGGGCCCTGAAAAACGTGGGAAAGCGATTGGGCGCGTCGGGGCCCGCCAAGGCGGGGACGAACTCCATCTCGTCCTCCTCGAACCTGCCGAATGTCAAAAGCCAGTAGGTCTGGCGCGCATCGAGTTCCGCCATCTCCCGCCCGCGCCGTCCAGCCTTAAATCATTTCTTGTTCTTGAAGAAAGTCTCGAGCGGGCCGAACAGCTCGAGCGGCACCGCGAAGACTATGGTGTTGCTCTGGTCGGGCGAGACGTCGTTTATGGTCTGTAGGGTGCGGAGATGAATCGCCGCAGGGTTCTTCTCCAGGGTCTTGGCCGCCTTGGCCAGGTTCTTGGAGGCGATGAACTCGCCCTCCGCGATTATGATGGCGGAGCGCTTCTCCCTCTCTGCCTCCGCCTCCCGCGCCATCGCCCTCTTCATGTCGGTGGGCAGCTCCACGTCCTGCAGCTTCACTGCGGTGATGTCCACCCCCCATGCCTCGGTCTCCCTGTCGACCAGCTTCTTCAGCTCGTCAGCTATCTCGTCCCTCTGCGCCAAGAGCTCGTCCAGCATCACGCCTCCGATGATGTCCCGCAAGGCTGTCTGCGCGTACTGGGCGACTGCGTACTTGAAGTCCTTGATGTCGATGACCGCCTTCTCCGGGTCGATGACCTTGAAGTAGACCACTCCGTCGGCGGCGACGGGGACGTTGTCCTTGGTTATGGTCCCCTGCTTGGGGATGTCGACCGTGGTTATCCTCATGTCCACGAAGTTCAGCGAGTCGACGAGGGGGATGATGAAGTGGAGGCCGGGCTCGAGCGTGTCCCTGTACTTGCCGAACCTAAACCGCACAGCCCTCTTGTACTGGGCGACGACTTTGATGCTCATCAAGAAGAAAATGAATGCCAGAAAAAGTCCAGGTAAACTCAGAACAGCGATCGCTTCCAGAATTGCCATGGAGTTGGGTGTTGAAGGAGATATAAAAGTGTAGCGAAGAGGCAGAGTTTCGGAAAACAAAGTCCGACTCAAGGGAAGTACATTTAAAGGGTTTGTCACGCCGGCGTGATATGAATGAGATCGAGAGGTACAGAAAGGTCATCGAGGCCATCCCCGAGCCCGTTGCCCTCTTCTCGGAGGGAAAGGTGGTCGCCCAGAACAGGGCGTTCGAAGAGATGGAAGTGGAAGAGGCCTCCGACCTCGTCGAAGGCGGGACTGCCAAGATGGAGTTCGTCGGCAGGAGCTTCTTCGACGTGACCGTCGAGAGTGTGGGAGATTATTCCCTCCTCTACATGAAGGAGAACAAAAACTACGGACTGCTCCACGACGTGAGGAACGTCGTCAACACGCTCTCAGTCTACGACCAGCTCGTCTCAAGGGGTGTCATGGACCTCAAAGAAAACGAGACGCGGGAAAAGTACGCCAAAAGTATCCACAGTGCGGTGAAACAGCTCAAGCGGCTCTGCAACGGGAACGGAGACCACTGCGAGAGCATCGCGGAAGAGGTCGCTGAATCGATCGAGAGGGTGGACGGCCACGGCGACACTCTCAAGAAGGCAGTGACGCTCAAGGCGGAGTATGAAAAAGACTTCTGCGTCTACATGGCGCCCGTCAATGTTGGCGCCGTCCTCGACAACGTCTGCCTCAACGCTGTCCAGGCCTCCAAGAAAGGTGGCAAGGTTGCCGTGAAGACCTGCAGGAAGGGGAGCTACGGAGTCGTTGAGGTGAGGGACTGGGGTGAGGGGCTTGAGAACGCGGAGAAGGCTTTCGAGCTGGGATACACGACGAAAAAGAGATGCGGAGGGAGCGGTGTCGGCCTCGCCAGGGTGAAAAAGATGATGGAGAGTTCCGGCGGCTACGTCAAACTCGTCCCGATGGAGGAGGGCTGCCTCGCGGAGCTCGGCTTCAGGGTAGAAAAGCCAGAGTAGCCTTCAGTGGAGGAAGTCCTCTTCCTCCAGCTTCTGGGGAAGATAGTTGTTGGTGACGAAGCGGATGTTCTTCGCGCTGAGGGCCTCAAGCTCGTACTTGACGTTGTTCTTCAGCATCAGCTTTATCTCTTTCTGCCACTCCTTGGTCTGGAACCAGTCGTACTCCAGGAGCTCGTGGGCCCTCTTCACGTCCTTGTTGTTCAGCTTTATGGCCACGTTGTCGGGCAGGTCGAACGCCTTCGGGTCCTTGGAGGAGAGGCCGATGAACCTGCACTCCGGAATCGCGAGGTCGCTCGAGAGGTAGGAGAGGTTGATGCTCCCCTTCTTGTAGACGGAGTAGATGTAGTACCCCCACGGGTCGTTGTCTGCGAAGACGTAGACGGGGAGGCCCTTCTCCTTGTTGAGGCGGTAGAGGAGGCGGCGAACACCGCGCGGCGCCATCCCCTGGCCAGTCACCAGTATGCACTTGTGCTTTTTCCAGAACTTGTCCTGGTTGAGACGTGACTGGACGGCGTCCTTCTCCACCACCAAAACGAACTCGGCGTCGACCTTCCCGAACTCTATCACGTGGTCCTCCACTATGGATGGTATGGAGTAGCCCCCGGTGCCCATCTTCCTGCAGTTGATCTTGTCGCCGTTGTCGATGACTGTGACGTTGCCGACCATGTAGCCCCGCCGAGACGCCTCCAGGTTGAGCTGCTCCCTCAGCACGTCGAGCTTGCACTCCAAGTCCTCTATGACAGGGTCAGACTCGCTCTGCTCGTCGAAGGTGTTCTCGTTGGAGCCGCCGATGGTGTGCTTCAGGTTGTAGAACAGGTCACGGATTGAGATCATGGCGTCGTCCTCTATGATCTCCTTGCACTTGGCGGCGATGAGGAGCGTCTGCATGAACTTCTTGGCGTGGGCCACGTTCAGGAAGGCTCGGGATGATGTCTTGTCGCCCAGCTGCAGCACGTTGTTCTTCTCGTCGAAGACCACGTTGGAGAGCGAGCGGACAGGTATGTCCATTGTCAGCTTCTTCTCCTTCTCCAGCTTCTTCTTGATGCTGGAGCCGAGGTCCTCGAGCCTCTTGACCACCTTCTCCTCTTTCCTCTTTCTCTTGCTCTTCGCCATCACTTACCCCCCTCCTTCTTTTTCTTCTTGGACTTCTTCTTGGACTTCTTCGACTTTTTCTTCTTGGACTTCTTGGACTTCTTCGACGTTTTTTTCTTGGAGCTCTTCTTCGACTTTTTCTTCTTGGACTTCTCCTCGGACTTTTTCTCTTCCTCCTCGTCCTCGAACTCTATCCCCTGCTTCTCGAACCTCGACTTGACGAGCTCCTCCAGCTCCTTCTCTATCTTCTTCTGCTTGTCGCCGGTGAGATAGGCGAGAGCGAAGGCGACCTCGGGCACGTACCTTTCAAGTATCTCCTTCTTCTTGATGGCGACCTTGGCCCTCCTTATCTTGCCCAGGTGCCTCTTCAGCTTCCTTCCCGCCTCCATCAAGGCGAACCTCACTTCGCCCTTCACGTCGTCGTCGTCCGCTATGGCCAGCTTGCCCGCGCTCTTGTAGGGTATGTGGGGCGAGACGATGTTGATGAAGACAGTCAGCGGAGCATTCTGGACGTCCTTGAGGCCGTACCTCTTCCAGTCAACAGAGTGGACCGCCTTTGTGAGGAGGCAGCCGCCTGCGTCGAAGATGAGGGGGACGCGGTTGGCGAAGCGCATTATCTCCAGCGGGTTCTCAGTCCCTTCCCGCCCAGCCTTGCCGCCGTAGGCAAGGCCGACCTCCACGATGAAGGGGATGCCGCCTGAGTAGACCGAGGGCGCCCTCTCGACCACCGCCAGGAACTCCGGCTCGAGCACGTCCTGGAAAGACTTCTCTATATAGGGCTCGCCGATGGGGACGAGTCCGTCGGTTGGCGGGGCGTAGAAGTCCATCTTCTTGAAGGCCTCCACCAGCTCCTCCGCCTGCTTGTGGGTGAGGAGATGAGGGTCGATGTCGGTCTTGATGTCGTACTCCTCCTCCAGCTCGTCGACCTTGTTCTTTGATACGCGCGTGAAGTCCCTCTCGAGGAATGAACGGAGCTTGCGGGCCCGCGTGGTGTGGGCCATCATCTTGATGTCGTCAGGTATGAGGCCCTTCGGGTGGGGCTTCATCTCCTTGGGCATGGCTGGCAGCTTCTTGGTCACCCTGTCCCAGACCGTCTTTGTCCCGTCCGGCTCGACCAGCTCTATCCTGGCGTGGGGGTTGGCAATGCTCGTCCGCCTCAAATACTCGAAAGGCCCCTGCTCGCCGCGCCTGTAGAGGATGTCCTTGTACTCTGCCACTATCTTGGTCCCCCGCCAGTCGCCGCCCCTCTTGCTCGCCTCGTGGATCTTAGCGTCGTTCTTCTTGACGTCGATCTCCATCACCACGGTGTCGATCTCGCCCTCACCCGTGGAGGAGATTATCTTGATCGGACGGCCTGTGGTGATCTGCGAGTAGAGCATCGCGCCAACCGAGCCAATGCCCTGCTGGCCGCGCTGCTGGAGGTAGCGGTGGAACTTGGTCCCTGTCAGCATCCTGCCGAACAGCTTGGGGATGTAGCTCTCAGGGATGCCTGTCCCGTTGTCCTCCACTGCGAGAAGGTAGTGGTTCTCGCCCTCAAGCTCGCGGATGGTGACTTTGATGTCAGGCATGATGCCGCCTTCCTCGCAGGCGTCGAGGGCGTTGGTCACGTACTCGTGGACTAGCGTGGTGAAGGAGCGGATCGGTCCGGAGTAGCCGAGCATGTGGAGGTTCTTGCGGAAGAACTCAACCACTCCGACCTCCTTGTATCTCTCGTCGAAGAACTTCTCTGTCACAGCTGCCATGAATCTCTCCTCTTTTTCGATATGAACTTGAAGGCTGCCCCGTGGGAGGCGCCCTCCAGCAGAAGCGAAATCGCCTCCCTGGCGAGCGAGACGCATGATGGGGTCCCTATAAGGCTTACGGTCTTTCCGTAGACGCTTATCTCAGCGCCGGTCATCGTCTCAATCTGCTCGCGGACCCTGCCGTTTCTTCCTATGACGCGCGACTTGAGTCGCTCCCTCTCCTTGTCTCCGTAGGCGGAGAGGTCGATGGTCTCCAAGACGCTGTCCTCTTTCGCGAGGAGGTGGGCCCTCTCCGGGGAGAAGCCTCGCCCCAAGGCCTTGACTGCGTCCTTTGCCTTGAGAACGCCAAGAGCATCGCCGTCGATGCCCACCCTGTTGTCAGTGACCTGGAGCTTGACGGAGAAGAGCGACTCGAGCCTCTTTTTCTCCTCGCCGTTTTTTCCTATGACCACGCCAACCCTGTCGTCAGGGACCTTCACGAACTCCATTCTACCTCCTTCACAGAACAGCGGCCCTTGAAGAAGCTATTTATGTTTTTCACGTCCCTCTCAAAGAACTCCCTGGCGTGCGGGTGGCGGACGTCGACCGACTGGCCGCAGTCAATGAGGACCGGCTCCTCCCCGAAGTTGAGGACGTTGTATTCGCTGAGGTCGGCGTGGACCAGCCTCGCCTCATCAAGGCCGAGCTCGACATAGGAGATAATCTTGTCGTACATCTCCTGCGGCCTCTCGGGCGGGTCCCTCTTGATGGGGAGGGCGGGAGAGTCCGCGCCGATGAACTCCATCACAAGTATGTTCTCCAAGAAGGCGATGGGCTGGGGGACGCGGACGCCCGCCTCCGAGAAGCGGTGGAGGTTCCTGAACTCCTTCTTCGCCCACTCGTAGACCATCTTCCTCTTGTTCGAGGGCAGGTCGAACCTCGGGTCGCCCGCAATGTAGGGCGCCATCTTCTGGAAGTCGGCCGTCTCTATCCTGTAGATCTTCAGTATGACCGGCTCCTCTTCCCTCCTGGCCAAAAAGATGTTGGCCTCCTTGCCGCTGAAGAGCTCGCCGCGCATTGAGTCGAAGGCGCCCTTGTGGATCAGCCTGTAGAGCGAGAGAAGCGTCTTTCTTCCGAAGACAGAGCCGAAGACTTTGAAGTCCCTCTTCTCCCACTCCTTGTCGAGCATCTCAAGCAGAAGTTCTCACTCACATAAAAGCTCTCACTGAAACTCTTCGGGGATCTTGTTCTTCCTCGAGAGCCAGGCCCACTGGGCGCGCGAGTAGCGGTAGATTATGTCTCCCTTCTTGTCGGACTGGACTGGCCAGGGCTCGACGAGGACGAGGTCGCCCTCCCTCACCCAGAGCCGGCGTGAATATTTTCCGGGGATGCGGCCGAGGCGGACCTTGCCGTCGGAGCATCGGACGTACATCTTGTTGAAGCCGAGGCGCTGCTCTATGATGCCAAAGACCTGCTTCCCCCTGGGGAGCTTCGTGCGGGCTATGACCTCCGCCATGTTCTCCGGCTTCTTAGAGCGCTTCCTGGCCATCTGTAGAAGACTGGAGGGGGCCATTAAAAGTCTTTGTCTGCCTACCGGAGCTTGGCGTTCTCAAGCTCTTTGTGGGAGACAGTCCTCTCTTCCCCGTTCTCGTCCTCGAGAATAACCGCCCTCCCGACACTCTTGACGGTGTACTGCTTGTCGAGGACCACATCGTCTCCCTTTTTCACTTGGGGGAGCCTGACCAGGAGTGTGATGCGGTAGATTTTTCTCCCCTTCTCGTGGTCGTATGTGACCAGCTTGCGCGTCTTCTTCACAGAGACGCCAAATCGGTCAGCTATCTCCCTGGCCACCCTCTCGGCCGCCTTCTTGTTGGAGAACTCAAGGTCGCTGTCCTTCACCTTCACCAGGACGTGGACGCCCCTCTTTCTCTCCGACTCGACGACCTTTTCCGCGATGTCGAGCGCCTCTTCCCAGAAACTCTCTATGTATCTCGACCTCAATTGTATGGTAGCCTCCACGTAGTCCGGCCCCTTCGAGCAGTCAGGACAGGTCACCCACGTGAGTTCGCCCTCGGGAGGGGAAGCGCGCCACCTCCCGCCGTCTCTCCACCTGCCGCAGAGCCTGCAGACCTCGACTCTCTTCTCTTTCCGCTCCGGCTCCTGCTCCTCGCTGCAGTCAAGGCAGATGTTGTCCTCGAAATCGCCTTTTCTCCCGCACTTGGCGCAGAACTTTCTCTCCTCCATTTCGCCCTCAATAACTATTTTAACCTGTGGGACGCTCTTTAAGCATGCTTAAGAGGATTTTGGTGCTCTTTCTCGTCCTCTCCCTGGCTTCGGCTGTGACGCTGGAGAAGAGTGTGGAAGGCGAGAGCGTCTTGAAGGAAGGGGAGATGGTTACTGTCAGCCTCGAACTCCAGAGCGACAAGAGCCTCCAGCTCCTCTCCCTCGTCGACACAATACCCTACAACTTCGAGCCGGTCAACTACCCTGCCAGCTGTGCGGAGGAGGGGCGGGAGCTGAGGTGCGGCTACGACATCAGGATCGACACATTCTCAATCTCCTACCAGCTCGCCGCAGTTGAGAGCGGCAAGAACATCCGCATCCCGGGCGCGACACTCAGGTACGTCAACCCGGAGACTGAAGTGGAGGAGTCGGTCGTCAGCAACGACATCGAGAGGCAGTTCTTCGTCGGCCTACCAAAGATCTCCCTCAACCTCACCAACTTCAGGGAAGACGGCCTGCCCAGCGACGGGAAGATACTGCCCAACACGGAGGTCTCCATCGTCCTGCAGGTGAAGAACCCGGGCTCCATCGATGCCCAGAACCTCTCGCTCGAGGTCACATCGCCGCTCTTCTCTGAGGAGAAGAGCCTCGCCACTTTGAGGCCGGACGCGTCGACGTCCTTCCTGTTGACGGGGCGCGCCCCCAGCATCAGCCAGTTCTCCGAGGGCGAAAACAGCATCGCAGTGATGGCGGCATGGACCGACGTCGGCGGGAGGAGCTATGCACCTGCCATGGAGTCGGAGAGCTTCAGCTTCGTGAGGCCAGACCTCTTCGTGACCAGGGACGTGGAAGTGAAGTGGAAGAAGGAAGAGCTCCTCAAGCCGTTCATCTCAGTGGCGGTGGAGATGGAGAACGACGGCGGCGCTGAGGCAGACATCAGCCTCGCACAGCAGCTGCCAGAGACGACGGAGCTGGCTGTCCCCGCAAAGGGCTACATCCAGGACAACGTCTGGCGGCTCGAGGAGAAGATAGGCAGCGGCGAGACAAAGAGGTTCTCCATCATGATACCGACCGAGAAGGGGACGGTCGACGTGCCGCCGCTCAACGTCGACTACTCTGACGGGAGGGGGAACGCCTACGAGAGGGTCGTCATCAAGACAGAGGAGGTCGAAGTGGAGAAGACCATCTGGGCCATACTCTACAAGGCGGCCGTCGAGCCGCTCGGCGACAAGGCGATGCCTCTCGCCGCCGTCCTGCTCGCTTTCTCACTGCTCTCCCTCTACAAGGTGAGGAACCCGCCAGTGATGGTCGCCTCCGCAGCCATGGCCGTCCTGTCAGCGCTTGTCCTCTACACCTGGTACGCCGTCTGAAAAGTCAGCCTGACCAGAAGACATATCCGTCCAGTTCGACAGTCTCCTGCCAGGAGTCGCCGTCCCAATAAGTGAAGGTGGAAATCCCAACTTCACCCACGTCCAGGAAAAGGATGAGAGCGTCTTTCTCGCTCTTGACAATCTCCGTGGGGATTCCCATGGGGTCGCCGGTCAAATTGCCCTCGTGGACCCAGCCGTTTTGCCAGGAGTACCATTCAGGCCAGCGCGGCCGGGAGGTCTCGTTGGTGACCACCAACAGCCAGTCGCCGCCGCTGTTTTTCTCCAGGAGGACGCGATAGAGGTCGCTCGGCTCGTCGGAGACGTTCTGGACAGGGCCCCACGGCCCTCCCGCAGAGATGTCCCATGTCGACCACTGTATCACCTCGTCTCCCGTGCCGGAGTAGTAGGCCCTCCACGCCGCGAGAAAGTGTGTGGAGTTGGAGGCAACGACCGGGTTGTAATAGGCGACTTCATCAGCCACCGTGCCCTCCTCTACCCAGCCGCCGTCCCAGAGAGAGTAGTTGAGCCAGTCGTCCGGGTCGGAGCTGGAGCCCCAGACGAGCATGCCCTTGTCGTCCGGCGCGAAAGAGAAGCTGGGCTCTGCTGTGTCGGTGATGCTGACCTCCCCCTCCGCTGTGAGGTTCTGCGGCATCGACCACGCAGTCCCGTCGAAAGAAGCCCAGGCCAAGTTCTCCTCAACCCCGTCACCTGCCCGCCAGACAGCCAACGCCTCGTCAGTGGAGTTGAAGTCGACGTCGACGTAGTTGTCTTCCCACCCGTTGGCTTGAGTGATGTTGTCGACCGCAGACCACGCCCCGCTGGAGTTGTGGGAGAACCAGACCTCGGCGTCTCCGCCTGAGAATTGAGCTACAGTCCCGGCAGACAGGGCGTTGCCTCCAGAATCGATCTCATAGTCCTTGAGCATGTAGACCAGCTCGTCCTGCGTGACGTTCTCACCTTTCTCGTAGGTGGAGCCGTTCCAGCTGAAGGTGTGGACGTCTAAGGCGGGCTGGCCGCCCTCCAGCCAGCCGATGGGGAGAAGGAGCGACCTGGGCGCGCAGTCGAGGAAGCAGCTCTCGCCGTTTTCTCCAGCTCCACACTCGCAGTCCCCGCATCCAGGGCCGGAGTACCACTCACAAGGCTCTTCCTCCTCTTCCTCCTCACTCTCGACGCAGACTCCTCCCTCGCATGTCTCGCTTGAGTAGCATTCCGCGTCAGAAGAGCACGAGAGTTTTGAGATGTCGACACTCTTCGAGGCAGAGACTGCGCCGGAGATCTTCACTTCGCAGCTGTCGCTCGAGCAGGACGGCCTCTGCGTGAACTTGAGGACTGCGCGGTTTCTCTCTGCGAGAGTGTCGGAAGATGTGTTGACGCTGTAGGGGACGTTCTCCACGTAGACACTGACTTTGCTCAGGTCGATGTCAGAGGCGCCCACGTTTTTCACGTAGATCCGGCCGCCGGCCGCAGACTCGATCTGGATTGCGGCGAGCGACTGCTCCCCGAGCTGCTCTATCTGCGTGGAGCCCGACTCTTCGCCAGACTCTGTGAAGCCCTGATAAACGAAATAGAAGCCGCCTGCGGCCGCGACTGCCATGAGGAGAAGAAGGATAATGGCGATTACGGGAGTGATGCCTCTCATGACGCTCACTCCCACCTTCTTGATTTAACTCTTTAGGCCGCTTCCCACGG
Organism: Candidatus Undinarchaeota archaeon; assembly: GCA_964527545.1. GTDB lineage: Archaea > SpSt-1190 > SpSt-1190 > DYHY01 > CAZGQF01 > CAZGQF01. Next base: position 268,990 of record CAZGQF010000002.1, read on the forward strand.
CCCCACATAGATGGGGTCAGACCAGCCGTCGCCGTTCCAGACAGTCCAGCGCCAGATGTCGCGCTCTCCCGCCATGACCGCTCCGTAGTCCATTTCGATGGCGAAAAGAGTGTTGTCCGGAGTCTTCGAGATGGACGAGAGCCACTTTCCGCTCGCCTCTGGGAAGGTCTGGTTGGCGCTCCAGATGCCGTCATAAGTGAAAAAGAAGTCCTGGATGTCCTCGAAGGACGATGCCATACTAGAAGTGGCGAAGACGAACTTATCTTGGTGGTCATAGGCCAACCCAACGGGAGGAAGGTCGGGGTCAGAGTAGTTGACAGGGGTCCAGCCCTCGAAGTTGGCTGGAGAGCTCCAGGCAGAGCCTTCGTGGACGGCGTACTTGTAATAGACGTAGTTGGTCTTGTTTCTGACACCCCACACAGACATGGCGTCGCCATTGTCGGCGAAGGAGACACGAGGGTAGAAGAACGATATCGAATTGGCGCTGGCCACGTTCGGGTAGTTGGCGACCACGCCAGTGTCGTCCCATGAGGAGCCGTCCCAGTGTGAGTAGAGTATCTTGTGGTTGTTGTGGGTGGCAAAGTCGGAGACGTTCTTGTAGAGGGCGAAGCCTGAGTTGTCGGGGGCGAAGGCGAAGGATGGACCCGAACCCGTATCCAGCCAGTTAGTCACGTTGTCGGGGTCGGAGACCACGCCGTCCTGCAGGGTGACCCACTGCACCTTCTCGTTCGGCACTGGCTGGCCCGGCTCCTCATAGGCCCAGACAAACATCGCATTGCCGGCGGAGTCGGAGTCTGGGGAAGGGAAGCCGCTTCCCGTATACAGCTCGTACTGATTGCTCAGGTTGGAGGGGTAGGACCAAGAACTGCCGTCATACTTGGATAGCCAGTAGGAATAGAAATGATCTTGACTATTGGCAGTCCCTGCCGCGATGTGATTGCCGTTGGGAAGAAAAAGAGGTTGGAACTCCAAACGGATTACCATGTCTATGGCTTCAGTGACATTTCCCGCGAAGTCGTAGGTGGTGCCGTTCCAGTCATACTGGGTGAGCCAGAGAGAGCTAGACGCAACTTCCACGGACGGCAAGGCCACCGACTCCGGGTGGCAGTCCTCCCAGCAGTCGTAGCCGTGCTCTGAGGCAGCACACTCGCCGTCGCCGCAGACAGCTGTCTCTCCTTCTCCCTCGACGCAGACTCCTCCCTCGCATGTCTCGCTTGAGTAGCATTCCGCGTCAGAAGAGCACGAGAGTTTTGAGATGTCGACACTCTTCGAGGCAGAGACTGCGCCGGAGATCTTCACTTCGCAGCTGTCGCTCGAGCAGGACGGCCTCTGCGTGAACTTGAGGACTGCGCGGTTTCTCTCTGCGAGAGTGTCGGAAGATGTGTTGACGCTGTAGGGGACGTTCTCCACGTAGACACTGACTTTGCTCAGGTCGATGTCAGAGGCGCCCACGTTTTTCACGTAGATCCGGCCGCCGGCCGCAGACTCGATCTGGATTGCGGCGAGCGACTGCTCCCCGAGCTGCTCTATCTGCGTGGAGCCCGACTCTTCGCCAGACTCTGTGAAGCCCTGATAAACGAAATAGAAGCCGCCTGCGGCCGCGACTGCCATGAGGAGAAGAAGGATGATGGCGATTACGGGAGTGATGCCTCTCACGCCGCATCACCTGCGGAGCGTAGGAAGGGGGTTGGTGGACGGTCAGGAGGGGGGAACAAGAGAAGCCGAGGCTTCTCAGGTCCAGTTGAGCTTTGCTCAACTTGGAACCCTAGGTTCCCCCAGCATAGCGGGAGGATGATGGCGATTACGGGAGTGATGCCTCTCATAGAGGTGTTTTCGAAGAGGCAGATAAATGCTTTCGCCGCTCAGATGTTCCTGACCGGCCTTCTCGCGCCGCAGGCCATGCACTTTATCATCTGGACCCTGTCCTCCCTGACAAGCTTGGTGTCCGGCCTGCCGCACTCCGGGCAGAAGACGAACTCCTTGGCGTAGAGCTCCACCTTCTGGTTGATCTTGTGGGAGAGGAACTTGCCCTGGAAGATCACCCTGTGCTTCTCGCGGTTGCCGACCGTGGCCAGCTCCTTGTTGAGGAACTTGAGGACGTGGTCCGGGTCGCGGCCGAGGGCGTCCACTATCTCGTTGAAGTTCTGGAGTATTGTGCGACTGCCCTGGATGATGGCCTTCGCCTTGGGAAGCTCGAACCTGGTCTCCTTGGTCATAGTCTCCGGCAGGTTCTCGTAGAGGCGGGAGAGCATCTTGTCGTAGGAGGGGAGTGCCATGGTAGAGAGGGCGGGAGGCCGTTTTTAAGAGTTTTCAAAAGCTCAAAGGCGCTTGAACTTGCCGCTCCTCGGCTCGAAGATCTCGCCCTCAGTGATCAGCTCCTGCAGGGAGCGGTCCACGACGTCGCTCTCGAGCCCGGACTCCTTGATGATGTCGGTGTAGGTGATCATGTCGTCTGACGGGATGACTCCAAGGACTTTCTTTTTGAGTGAGGCGTCTGCGGCGGGGGCCTCCTCCTCGACCTCCCCCCATCCCTCCAGGATGCCGTCGGCGTACCAGTCCGGGACGCCCTCTTCCAGCAATGCCGCCCTCAGCTTCTCGCCCTCCAGCTCTCCCGCCATCTTCGACTGGATTTCAAACCACTTTTTCGCCTTTTTGTGGAGAAGAACGATCTCAGCCTTGCGGAGCAGCCACCAGTTCCTGTCCTCCAAGACCACTGCCGCCTCGCCGACCATCTGCCTCTCGCCCTGGTACTCCCTCACCTTCCCGATGACGTCGACCAGGTCGCCGGCCTGGACGTCCTCGACGCGTTTCATCACGTCGCTGAAGAACCTGGCGCGGACAACGCCGGTGGTGTCGTCGATTGCGAGAGTGACGTGGTTGTCTGCCTTGAAGATCTCGACGACCCTGCCCACCACGGAGGCTCGGGAGACGGCGAGGCCGAGAGGGGTGAAGACGTAGGAGACTCCCCACTCTCCCGGCTGCTTCCTGAAGTCGCCCGACAAGAGGTCGGAGACTGGGACTCTCATCGCCGTCATCCGCATGTCGATCTCGCCCCTCTCCCCATTTTAAAGCCTCTGAATCAGCCCAGTCCGGGGCTCCATTATGTCGCCTTTCTTCTTCAGGTCGTTCAACAGCTCCTCGCAGGTCCTCTCGTCGATGCCGCGCGTGGTCGCCCTCTCCACTATCTTCACTATGGGGACGTTCTTCCCTTCCTCCCCTTCCAGGTCCTCTATTACCCCCATCAAGAGCCTCAGCTTGTTCCTCTTCGAGGAGGGGACGCCGCCCTCCAGGCGGTCGATGTCGAGCATCCCAGTCTCGGGGTCGGTGGCCACGAGTGAGAGGCAGTAGCGGAGGAGATCGACCGCCCTCTCAGCGTCCTCCTTGGAGACGACGTCGTTCAGGGTGACGCGGGCAGAGGCCTCTGACATCCTGACAAGCGCCTCCAGCTGGCGCGGGGAGATGGGGACGGAGTTGCTCTCGTCGCCCGCGTACTTGCCGCGCAAACTGACGAAGAACTTCTTGATCGTGCTGACCGCCTCCTTGCTCAGCTGCGGACGGCACTTCCTCCTCGCGTAGGAGATGTACTTCCTCAGGAAGTCGGTTGATATCTCGGGCGGCGCCGCCTCCGGCGACTGGTGGAGCTTCAGTATGTGGTCGGCAAGCCTCTCGTCCTTGCCGGAGTCTGGGATGTCGCGTATCGGGAAGATCAGGTCGAAGCGGGAGAGGAGAGTGTCCGGCATCTCTATCTGCTCTGCCACGGTCTTGTAGGGGTCGAACCTGCTGTACTTTGGGTTGGCGGCGCCCAGGACGGCGGCGCGGGCGTTGAGCGTGGCGTGGATTGTCGCCTTGTTGACGGTGACCGTCTGCTGCTCCAAGGCCTCGTGCATGGCGGAGCGGTCCTCAGGGGTCATCTTGTCGATCTCGTCGACCAGGGCGATGCCGTTGTTGGCAAGCACGAGTGCTCCTGCCTCCAGCGTCCAGCCCTTCAGGACCTCGTCCTTCACCACTGTCGCTGTCAGGCCTGCGGCGCTCGCCCCCTTGCCTGAGACGTAGCGCGCCTTGGGCGCGAGTCCGGAGACGTACTTGAGGAGCTGCGTCTTGCCGGCGCCGGGGTCGCCTATCAAGAGTATGTGCATGTCGCCCCTGGTCACCACGCCGTCCGGCCTCTCCTTCCTGAGGCCGCCGAACAGCTGGAGGACTATCGCCTCCTTCACCTTCCTGTGGCCGTAGATGCTGGGCGCGAGGGAGGAGACTATCCTGTCCCAGATGTCGGGCGAAGAGGCCATCTCCCTTATCTTCTCCTCCTCTTCGGGCGAGACTTTAACCTGCTCGAAGTCCTGGACTGTCGGCTCCACGTAGTTTGCGCCGACGTAGATGTCGTAGAGCTTCTTGATGGCGCCGCCGTTCGCCCTGATCGGCATCTCCCTCAGGATGCCGTTGATGCAGACCCTGTTGCCGGGCGTCAGCTTCTCTCTCAGCTCAGGGTCGACGAGGTCGTCGTAGAGGAGCGCCTTGATGCGGGAGGGCTGCTGTGCGCCGGAGAGGTCCTCGGGGTGCTCCTCGATGGTGAGCGTCTGCATGTCCGTGAACTTCTTCTCGAGGACTTTGAACTTGCTGCGCCTGCCGCAGATGCACATCGAAGGCTTGGTGAAGACGAGGCCGTCCTGTGGGACGACTATGTGGTTGCCGCAGTCCGGACACTCAAATGTCGCCTCTATCACTTCCGGCCTCACCTCGCTCGCCTGGCGGATTATGCCGTTCACAGTCACCGTCTTGACAAGGTGCTTGCTGCGGAGGTCCCTTATCTTCACGCTCGTCGACTTGGGCAGGCCGCTGAAGCGGACGAAGACTTTCTCCTCCGTGGGGAGGTCGAGGTTCTCGAGCGCGCGGGAGAAAAGCTCGAGGGCCTTGTCCGGGTCGCCGAGCAGAAGGTCCGAAAGGTCTGTGTCGTACCGGTCGAGCTCCTTGAAGTTGACCACAAGGGACTTCTCCCCTGCCCTTATGGCCTTCAAAAGCTTGGGGAGGTGGGTTCGCTTCACGAACTTTTCGAACTTGGCGACCACCTCCTCCCCGTCCATGTCCCGGCCACTTCTGTTGGGATTAAAACTAATGTTGTCCTCCATGCCCGAAACGCCTTCGTTTCCTGTGGACTAACCATTGGGAAGTTTAAAACCCCGGGAGGGAGTGGACTGCCGCTATTCCCATAAATAGCGAGAGCGATGGCAAGCGACATGAACTGGTCCGTCTATCTCATAGAGTGCGGCGACGGCTCCTACTATGCGGGCATCACCACCGACCTCGAGCGGAGGATGAAGGAGCACGCGAGAGGGGAGGGGAGCAAGTACGTGGCGGGGCGCGGCTTCAAGCGACTCATGGCGAGCAGGAGTTGCAGGGACAGGAGCGAGGCCGCGAAGCTCGAGGCCGCAGTCAAAAAGCTGCCGCGCGAAAAGAAGATCGATTTCCTCAGGGCCTGTCCTGGGGGGGGCAGAGAGAGACAAAGACGTGCGTTTTCCTGACGCCGGCGCGTGAGAGGAGGCCGTCCATGAAGCCGTCGAAGTGTGTCCCGTTCGGGTAGAGCCACCTGCCCGTGCCTGAGAAGACAAACTCGCCTTCAGAGTGCGAGCCGGGCGAGATGCAGCTGGTCGAGTTGGACCACTCATCAGCCGCGTCCCCGCCGGTCGAGTTCTGGACAGTGAACCAGCGCGGGCCTGTCGTGTTGACAACGGCCGTGCAGTTGATGGCGATCTCGTCGGGAAGGTCGAAGACCCCAGCGCCCTCAGGCGTGACAGTCATGTTCTCGTTGTCGCCTCCCCACTGGTCTCTGTCGGCCGCCGCCTTGAATTCGTAGGGGACGAGACGCTGGCTGGTACAGCCGTCAGCGTACTCGCCAGAGCCGGCGAGGTAGCTCTGCCAGCTCCCGGAGTAGTAGAAGGGAGAGCAGAAGCCCTCGCCCGCCACGCCGACCACTGTCCCGCCGTCGGAGACGAACTCCTTGAGCGAGAGCCAGACGTCGTCGACTGTCCCCTCGCATCCGGCAGAGCAGTTGGAGGCGAAGACGGGGAACTTCTCCCACTCAGACAGGAAAAGCACTTTCGGCTCCGCCTCTTGCAGGGAGTGGGCGAGCTGGTCAGCGGAGAGCGGAGTGGCAGGGTAGCCGAGACCGCCGAGGCCTGCCCTGAACTCGCCCGCAGTCGGGACCTCCCTGCCGCCCTGGCCCCAGTAGCCGTCCTCCAAGACCGCAACGCTGTCGCTGTAGCCGTAGCCAGGCCACTCCCAGATCCCTGTGGTCGAGTAGTAGAGGTAGTAGGTCCGCGAGCCGGAGGGGGCGAGGGAGAAACGCATGTGGAGGAGATCGTCGCCGTCGAACAGATCGTCGCCGTCGGTGTCGTTTATCCAGAAAGGCTCTTCGCCCTCCCCTATCAGCCGGGTGGAGTTGATCCATATCCCCTCCGGGAAGAGGGAGGCGGGGAGGAGAAGTGTGTCGTCCACCGCCGCCTCGCCGTCAGTCTCCCTGACAACGATGCCGACCCTCTTCGGCCAGGTGTCGTTCCACCACTCCGGACCGGAGAGTGGGAGCTCCCTGTCGAGGCGTATCTTCTGGTCCCTGCCCTCCACCACGAGCGTTAGGTTGAGGACGCAGTCGTTGAGTCCTGCGTGGTAGCTGGAGCACGGGAGGTCGCCGCATGTGTCGTAGAGCTGATAGGCCCAGGCAGACTTCTCCTTGGCGAGGAGGCGGTAGGTCTGGAAGGCCTTTGGCGCGAGATAGGGCGCCGTCTCCTCGAAGAGGCCCTCCACGTCCTCCTGGTAGCTCTCCACGAGCTGCTGTCCGCCGCGGGGCGGGGCCACCGCACTCACCCTGCTCTCAGAGATGAAGTGTGTCAGTATGAAGAGGTTGATCAGTATGACGATGGCGCCCAGGATGAAGAACTGGCCCCTCATGACCAGATCACCAGCCTGACGACCGCCCCCATCCCTGTCTCGCCGTCGACGAAGACCTTCTCGGCCGAGCCGCTCACCTCGACGGGCGGCATCACCTTGGTGGGGTACTCCTCGCCGGACGGCCCGTTGAAGGGGTTGAAGGCGCGGGGCGAGAAGGAGCCCTCCACTCCAGCCTCGATGCTGGGAGAGGCAGGCTCGCCGCCAGGCAGGGGCGGCGCGTCGTAGCCGTTTTCGTCAGAGTAGGCGAGGTAGTGGACGTTTGCCCTGAAGGACTGTAGGGTTGTGTTGAAGCGGTCGTCGATCAGGGGAAGCTCCCTGCCCCTGCCGTCTACCAGCCTGAATGTCTGTGAGGAGAGGCCGTAGCTCGAAGGCTCGAGGGAGACCTCCGTGAACTGTGAGAAGTTGCGGTGCCAGTCGACGAAGATGGGGACCATCGACCACCTGCCGCCCCAGACGTACTCCGGGCGGGCGACAGTCGAGAGACGGACGTCCGCAGAGCCGAACTCGAAGGTCGTGTTGAAGGCCTCGCAGGAGAGCGTGTTGTTGCCCTCCTCCAGGAAAAAGATGGGGAGGAGAGTGGTCGAGCTGGAGGTGAAGTTGAAGAGAAAGTCGCCGTTCAAACTGCAGACCAGCCAGCCCGCTTCGAGAGGGGTGAGATTTGCGGAGAGTGAGGCGACTGTCGCGTTGGTGGGGTGGTAGAAGAAGTGGGCACTGCTGGTCTCCCCTTCGAAGACCACGCCTTGTGAGAATGCCCTGCTGGTGTTGACGTGGTAGAGGGCACCCTCTCTCACCAGGACGTTTTCGGCGGAGGCGGGATGGTGGACTGTCCGCCTGTAGACCGGCTCCTCCGCCTCGAGCTTCAGGACCTCTGAAGGCGAGACCGAGAGGACGCCCGAATCGAAGAAGAACTGGAGCTCCTCCGCCCCTTCAAACGCGGAGGAGATGGTGCCGTTCACCTCGAACCCGCCGAGAAAGCTCTCCACAGTCCTGTTCTCGCCGCTGAAGACAGACTCGCCCTCCCTCCCGTTCACTGTCACGTTCCTCGTGGTGGTGAGGTTGTAGGCGTCGAGCGAGACAGGGAGGTGGAACGAAGCTCTGGGGAAAAGAAAGCTGGAGGTCTTGACCTCCGGACGGTAGGCAGAGAGTGACACGTAGGTGTAGGCGTCGAGCGAGCCGCTCTGGACCGGCTGGAAGAGGAGGCGGGAGCGGAGGGGGCCTGAGAACAGCTGGGGAGGTATCGACTCCTGCGGCGAGGAGACGGAGGCAGAGACCGGAGAGGAGAAGCGGGTGTGCCACGACTCCATGTCGATTGAGCCGGTGAAGGCGACCAGTGCGGACGAGAAGTCGTACCTGCTGGCGGTGAGGGAGAGGGGCGAGGAGTCCGTGTCGTTGTAGGAGACTATTACCCTGCCTGAGAGGAGGTACTCGTCGGTCGGCGTGAGAGTGGAGCTGATCGGGACGAAGCCGAGGCCCTGGGAGTTGTCATACCATGTCGTCCAGTTGTAGGGCGCAAGGCGAGTGCCCAGGCCGCCCCAGGTGAACGTGTTGTTGTGGGCCGTGAAGGAGACAGATGAGTCCGGCTCCCTGACGCCGCCGTAGCTGGTGGCAGGGATGTCGATCGTCTCGAAGGGGAAGAACTCAGTCTTTTTCCTCACGTAGGGGGAGCCGCGGTAGAATGTGTAGTACTCGTTCAGCGTCCCCCTCATCAAGCTCGTGCGGCGGACGACTGTTCGGACGGCCGTGTTCTTTTCCACAACCAGCTCCTTGAAGAGTATCGACTCGTCGTTCCTGTTGTCTGTGGGCCTCATCACGCCGTGGCCGGAGGTCACGAGCTCGAACGAGTAGGCACCCCTCTCGTCCCCGACGTCGTAGGAGGCCATCTCCACGCCGTCGAAGAAAAGCGAGTCGATCTCGCCCTCGCCCGTCATGTTGCCCCTCCGGAAGGCAGCCTGGAGGGTGTCGTTCAGCACGAGGTGCGTCTCAGTCCAGTTCAAGTCCATCGGGTCGTAGTTTTCCGACCCCCGGTCCGAAGACGAGTAGTAGAGCTGGTACTGGGAGGCCCCGTTGGCGGAGACGTTGGCGAGGAAGAGGAGAGTGGCTGAGTCGTAGTGGCTGCCGTCCAGGGAATAGGAAGTCACCTCGAATGGGACGGTCTCGTGTTCAATCCCGTCCCAGCGCCTCATCCTGAGGGAGTCGTTGTAGGCCTCGCCGTCCGAGAAGTCCACGGCCACCATGACTGGCTCGTTCTGCCTGGCCGCGCCCGCTCCCTCGCTCACCACCACGGAGCGCCTCTTCTCGAAGTTGTGGTCCCACCAGGGCGCCTGGTTGAGGGGCCCGAAAAAGCTCCTCATCTCAGCCAGCTCATGAGACGAGTTGGCGACCGCGAAGGCTCCGCTCAAGTACCTGACCCGCGACAGCGAGTTGTTGAGGTGTACTGTGTTGCCGTCGCTGGAAGAAAAGAGGTCGGTGGAGGGCTGTTCAGAAAGCCGGGAGACGCCGGCGGAGTACCGCGCAAAGAGGTGGCCGGGCTCGTGCGTTGAGTTGGCGAGCACCGTGAGCGAGAGGCGGGGCGCAGGCTCCGCGTCGAGGGTGTTGACCACCACCACGGCGGAGGCGACGGCGAGCAAGAAGATGAAGACGAGGCTAGCCTTCATAGACGTCACCCGCCATGTAGTAGATGTAGCCAGATGCCAGCTCGTCTGCCTCCAGGTCCGTCTCGAAGACCACGGAGACTGTCACGGACTCCTCGCCCAGCTCCATCACGTCGAAGTCGAACCCCTGCCTCTCCGACTCGTAGAAGACCTCAACGGAGCGCGGGTCGACGGGCTCCACCCTGCCGTCCAGGTTGGTGTCCTTGAAGGGGAGCTCGGCGGTCACGTTGACGAGATAACCAAGGCGTGGCGTGGCGTCGTTGTCGACGAAGAAGGGGACGCGGAACCAGTTGAACTCCTTCTGGACGGGTAGGGAGTCCCTGCCGTCGTAGACCGAGAAGGTGTCCGTGTCTGTCCCCACGGGATAGTCGACGTAGAAGGTGACGGGGACGTTGGTCTCGCTTGAGCCCCAGAAGAAGTCAAGCGGCTGGAGGTACTCAATCTCCGCCCTGAAGTTGACATAGTCGGGCAAAACGCCGCGCGTGAAGGGCTCCACCTCGGCTGGCCGGTCGAAGACGAGCGTCCCGTAGGTATCGCCGTAGATTTCCAGCGTCTCCTCAACCAGCCTCTGGTACCTGCTGATTGGGACTGCAGTCTCCTCCTCTATCCTGAAGAACGAGCTGAGCGAGATGAAGAGGAGCATTATGGCGAGCATCGCCTCGACAGAGCGGACTATTCCTTTCACGAGATCACCTCCACCCTGCTCCTGTAGGAGCCGTACCTCTTCTCGTCGACCGCCGCCACCCTCAGGGTGTAGCTCCCCGGCGTGGTGGCGTAGAAGCCGAGCCGGTAGGAGGGGCCCCTCTCCGTGACCACGGCAAGGACAGTCTCAGGGCCGACGAGCGCGGCTGTGACGTTGGCCGGGGAGACGAGGGCGCCGGAGGAGTCGTAGACCTCGAGAGTCATGTTAGTCCATCCTGCCAGGTACTGCGTCCTGTCGTCGACCACCATCACGTAGGAGGGGAGGTACTCAACTCTCACCTTGAAGTCTGACTCCATTCCGAAGAGGCGCTTCAGCTCAGGGTAGCTCATCCCTGAGAGGGCATCAAGACGGTCGCCGCTGAGAGAGTCCGTGCCTGCGCTGACCGCCGCGGCCGGGTTCTCCAGCCACCCCTCCTCGCCCGGGTCGTCAAGGAGATACCTCCCCACCTTCTCGGCCGAGAGGTCGAGGAAGCCGGAGTGGTACTCGCCGCTGGCCAAAAAGTAGGTCCTCATCACTGATGTCACCACGAAGACCGACGAGCCGAGGAAGAGCATCATCGCCACGAGGAACTCGGGCGATGCCTGTCCTCTCACCAGACAGTCACCTCCACCCTCACGGGTACGCCTCCAGACGAGGAGACGTAGTCTGCGCGCCCGATCTGGACGAAGGGCGGGACCTCCCTCCCGAAGAGGTAGGCGACGTTGGGAAAGACGACAACCTGGGGCGAACTCCCCGCGGTGTCGTTGCCGTAGCGCGCGGAGAGCTTCAGCTCGTGGACGCCGACCAGGTCCGAGGGGACGTCGGAGAGGGTGGCCACGACCTCGGCAGAGGAGCCGGGCGTCAGCTCCAGCCTGGTCCCGTCCCAGCTGTAGTGTGGGGACGAGAGGAGAGTGTGGAAAGCGAGCGGCCCGTGGAGGCTGACTGCCGGGGTCTTGACCATGGCGCAGTTGTTCTCGACCTCGAAGGTCATTATCAGGTCGGAGCCGTCGTACTCGTAGTAGCCGTTGTCGGTCACGTCCACGCAGACATCGGAGCATGTCAGAGTCGACGAGTCGTAGTCGCCCTCGCAGGCAGTGCCGTCGTCGAATGAGAGGAGTGTGCCCTCCGGAGCGGGAAAGGGAAAGCACTCCTTCGACGCTGTCAGGTTGTAGCAGAAGCCGCTGGAGCAGTCGTCTTGCGAGGAGCAGGCCGAGACGCACGCCCCCGCGTCGCATCGGCCCGGATAGCAGTCGCCGCCCCTCCCGCCGTCGCAGAGGTAGCGGGAAGACCAGCAGTCCTCACAGCAGTCGGGGTCGCTTGAGAAGCAGAGAGAGAAGCAGGCGCCGTTCCTCTCCGCGGGACAGCAGTCGTTCGGGCAGGCACAGAGGTCCTCCCCGTCCTCGCAGACGAAATTGCCGCAGTAGGCAGTCTCCCCGCGAGGCACCTCCCTGCCGCGCGTCGCACTGCTCGTGGCGTTCGGCGAGACTGGAGGGAAGTCGGGCGCGTTGAGGCCTGTCGGCGTGTAGTAGAGAAAGAGTCCCTTCTCGCAGGAGCCTGCCGGCAGGTCGGAGACGAGAGAGACAGAAGCTCTCTCCACCTCCTCGCTGCAGCCGCCCGAGAAGTTGAGCGGGAGCTCGACGAAGAGGCCGTCATCCTCGCGGACCGCCCTGAGGGCGAGGAGGTCATCCTCGTCCACGTCGTCGTCTCCGTCCACGTCGTAGCAGTAGAGGTTGCCGTGGAAGTCGAGGCTCGCGGAGACTCCCTCGCTGAACCTCCACGACGAGTTCTCGAGATGGAGGCGGGCCCTGTGGGAGAAGAGGTTCCCGTTCCAGTCCTCCCACTCGCCCTGCCAGAGGCGCTCCTCCGCGCCCACGAGAAGCTCCGCAGTCTCTGTCTGGGATGCGAGAGAGCCGTCCGCCTGCGAAAACCTGTCGTCTGTCTCGTGGTAGATGCGATAGAGCGTGTTGCCCTCTCCGAAGCCGCGGTCCTCCGAAGAGTGGGAGAAGTTGGCCTGGAAGCGGAGTGTCGCGTTCAAGAGCTGGTTGGAGACGCAGCCGAGGTCGGTCCAGTTCTCCACCTGGAAGGCGACGTCGCCGATGGAGCCGTTGGACCACATTCTCGCCGCCCTCAGCGCGAGGGAGTCGCCGGCATCGTTGAGGTCGCCGTCGAGGTTGGCGTCGTCGCAGTAGGGATAGACGCCGCTGAAGGTGAGGTTGATCTCTGCAGGGCCGGATGCCTCGGACGCGACGGGATGGTGGACGAGAATTGAGCGGCGGAAGCGGAAGAGGCCGCCGGAAGAATCGTGCCATCCGTCCTGCCAGAGGGCGGCCGAGGCCAGCGGCAAGAGGAGGAACAGCAGGAGCACTTGCTTCTCCATCAGAAAAAGCAGAGGGATGAGATTAATAAGCTACACGCCTAGGGAGTGCCCGGCGCATCAAAAGCTTAGGCGAGCGGCCAATCACTGCTCTCTTATGCCCTCCGATATCTGGGTCCCGAAGTGCATCCCGCCCGCGCCCCTATAGGCCAACACAGAGTCCCCCGGCTCGAGACTGAGCACCGAGACCGCGGTCCCGTCCGCCCCAGTGAGATAGACGCTCTCCGCCTCCTGCAGGAGTATTGAACACTCCCCCGCAGAGACCAGCACAAGCGGCCGGTACTCCATCTTGTTCCTGACCAGGGTCGCCCTCCTCGCCCTGCCCTCGTGGTTCAGAATCGGGAGCGATGCCCCTCTTTCCATCTCAATCAGATATTTCGTCTTCAGCCCCGCTTCGTCCCTCCCTGTGACAGCATAGTTCGAAACAGGGCCGGCGTTCACCCTGAACACCCTCGGATCCGTGAATTCAGAGGCCACGCTTTCAGCATGCACCAGAAAATAGCAGTCGGATGAGGAGCCGACCAGCATGCCCTCCCCCTCGGACATAATATCAGCGGTATCGAGACAGCACCGCCAGCCAGAGCCTGCAGGCCTGACAGAGTCTATCTCGACAGAAGCGAGCTCGAATTCGAGCGGGCTGAAATAGTTCCTGAAGCTTCGTATCAGTTTTTCATCCCTCACGACCACGCCCATCCCGACTTCCAGGCTTTGGGCGGTGGAACGCGCCTCCTCGAATGAGTTCGCGAACGAGAGCAGCCTAGTGCCGCTCCCCTGCGTCTCAGCGATGATGTTCTCAAGGGCTATTCTCTCCGGTATGGAGTAGTTCGGGCCGGAGACCACCACCACATCGGAGCGCTCCGCCGCACTCATCACGAGGTCTTGGTCTTCCCTGCCCTCAATCTCCACCCAAGGTATCTTGCCCTCGACCAGCTCGCCGCTGTATCTCGCCAGGTCCTCCTCGGAGACGACATTGTCCGCCTCTTCGCCGCCGGAATCGCCGAAATACCAGATCTCCTTGAGAGTGAGAGGCATGGCAGAAGGAAGGCCCCCCAGATTAAAAGGCTGATGAGTTCAGCAGCGCTATTTCACTGTCACTTCAGTGGAGGCGGTGCCCTTCTTCCCATCCTCGTCGAGGACTGTGACCTCCATGGTGTAGGTGCCGGCCTCCGGCAGGTCGAACCTGTAGTTGAGGGAGCCGTCAGAGCCTGTCTTCGCCAGGAAAGACATCTCATCGCCGAAGGTTATCCTCACGTCGCCGTTCTTGACCGGAGCGCCGTCCTGGTAGGAAGCGAGGCCGACCACCTCGTAGCTCTGGCCGGGGCGCGGCGATGTGAGGGAGGCCTGCAGCATTATGGAGATCTCGACAGGGGGCAGGGCGACTGAGAAGACGATGATCGCCGCGACCAGCATGAACATGCTGTGCTTGAGGCCTGCGACTGGCGAGCCCTCGCCGAGCTGGCCGGCGATGAGGCCGGAGAAGAAGCCCTGGATGAGGACCATGTGAAAGAATGAGGTCCTGTACTCCGAGGCGGTCTTGCCCTGGCCAGCCCCCCCGCCGAAGCCGAAGCCGCCCCCTGCCGACTGCGCCTGCATCGAGAACATGGGAGTCAGTATTGAGTGGAGCGCTATTATCATCCCCATGAAGATGAAGAAGATGACGTACATCACTATCACCTGCTGTGAGAGCTTCATCTTCCTCTCCCGCTCCAGGTCCTTCAGCAGGCGCGCGTTGAAGGCGACCGACTCGAGCGCCTCGGCCACGTCGCCGCCCGACTTGTAGGCCTCCATGGTGATGGAGACCGCCCTCTGGATGAATGAGGAGTCTTCCATCCTCCTCTGGAACAGCCTCATCACCTTGGGGAAGGGGACGCCCCAGGAGAGCTGGGCAGCCATCTTCTTTATCTCTTCAGTGAGCGGCCCGTACCTCGCCTCCGCCGCGTTGGTTATGGCGGTGGGAAGGGTGATCCCCGAGCGCTTCGCCTCTGCCAGACTCCTGGCGAACTCGGGGAATGCCTCCTCTATCGCCTTCATCCTCTGGAAGGCGAGGTAGGAGTAGATGGAGTAGGGGGCTGCCCCTATCATGATGGCGATGGGGACGAGCGGCGTCGCCCTCGAGACTTCGAACTCTGCGTAGAGGAGGGCAATGCCGATGAGGAGGGGTGTGAGGATTATGCTGACGCCGAGGAAGAACTTCTTCCTGTCCGCCATCAGCATCTTGAGAGAGACCATCTATATCACGGGGAGATCGAGGAGACCAGCAGGAGGAACCCTATTGAGACAAGGGGCAGCCCGATGTACGTTACGACGGCCTGGAGCATGTCCATCATGCCCCCGGACGCGCCTATCATGCTCATTATGGTGCTCATCACAATAAAAAAGATGGAGCCGACTATGACCGCTGTTATGTAGATCTCAGTGTAGAGGGAGAGCTCCTCCACGAACTTGTCGAGGCTCCGCCTGTAGTCCTGCATGTAGCTCTTGCTCTTCTCTATCAAGAAGATTTTCAGGTCGCCGCCAGTTGTTATGGCAGTTATCATGCCCCAGAGCATCTCCTTCAGCTGGGGCGAGGGCGTCCTCTCTGCCGCCCTCTCCAGTGCGGCGGTTATGTCCATGCCCATCAGGTCGGTGTCCCGCGTGATGCCTGCGGCCATGTCGGCCAGCGGCCCGTACTCCTTGAAGCCGGCCATTATCCTGAACATCTCGCGCGGCGGCATGCCGGTCCCCGCAAGTGTGGAGAGGTAGACCGTGGCGAAGGGGAGTGCGTTGGAGACCGCCTTCTTGGTCTCGCCCGCCTTGATGGAGGGGTAGAAGTAGAAGCCAGCTATGCAGAGTATCAGTATGAAGACGTAGGCGAAGATGGCGGGGACGACGGCGAGGAAGAAAGGGAGGCCGATCGCTATCATTGCAACGAAGACTGTCGGCGTGAAGAAGAGGGGGACAAGGAGGCTGGCCAGCATGGAGCCGGAGACGTACTCCTCCACTGTGATGTGCATGTTGGCCTCGTGGATCTCTTCCTGGAGCGGTCTCAGCGCCTCGTCCTGGCCCTCGAGAAAGGGACCGAAGAGCCTCAAGGCGATTTTCACGAACAGCCGCACTGTCGGATCCATTTCAGCCCCTCATCTGCTTGAAGAGAGCGTCCGGGTTGGCGTAGTACTGGTTGATGTAGTAGGCGAAGGCCTCGTAGCTGGAGACGTTCATCCTGGCCAGGAACTCCAGCAGCATCGCCCGCCTCTCCAGCTCCGCCTTGACGCTCTCCTCTGTCGTCCCCTTGAAGGCTGCGAGCTTGGCGAGCATGAGGGACGGGTTCATGGGGAATATCTGGTCCTGGATGGGGTCCCACTGGAAGACGTCGTTGGGGATTATCCGCCCGTTCTTCACGTCAACCCCCTTGACCTCCGTTATCTTCAGCACTCGCCGCTGGAACTCGCCCTTCACCTTGGAGCGGACCAGGAAGACTATCACGTCCAGGTTCTCGAGCAGGGCGGCCGAGAGGGAGATCGGGGGAGTGACAAGGCGGTCGACAACCCTCTGGACGTTGTCGGCGTGGATGGTCCCCATGCTGGGGTGGCCGGTCGCCATTCCCTGGAACATCACCGAGGCCTCCTTGCCACGCACCTCTCCCACTATCACGTATTCCGGCCTCTGCCGCAGGGCCGCCTTGAGCAGGTCATACATCTCCACAGCTCCGTAGGCCGCCTCGCCCATGCCGCTCCTCGCGGTCTCAGGTATCCAGTTGGGGTGCGGGAGCTGGAGCTCGCCGGTGTCCTCTATGGAGACTATCTTCATCTCCGGCCGGATGAAGAGGGAGATTGCGTTGAGGAGGGTGGTCTTGCCGGTCGCCGTGGTGCCTGCTATGAGTATCGACTTCCCGTACTCTATGCAGAGCCAGAGGAAGGCGAAGCCCATGGAGTCGAGCGTGCTGAAGCGCATCAGGTCGATCGGCGTGAAGGGGTTCTCCGTGAACTTGCGGATGGTGAAGTTGGAGCCGCGCCTTGCGATGTCGCTTCCAAGAGTGGCCTGGACGCGGGAGCCGTCGGGAAGGGTGCCGTCGAGCAGGGGCGTGGCCACGGAGATCGACTTGCCGCACTTCTGGGACAGCTTCATGACGAAAGAGTCGATGTCCTCCTTTGAGAGGTAGACGACGTTGGTCTTCATCTGGCCGTAGGTCGGGTTCCTGTGGAAGATGTAGACTGGGATGCCGATGCCGTCGCAGGAGATGTCCTCTATGTTGGGGTCGTGCATGATGGGCTCTATCTTGCCCATCCCTATGAAGTCGCGGAAGATGTAGTACTCCACCTTCGCCCTCTGGTCATCCGTGATTGAGTAGCCGAACATGTCGATTATGTCGGAGATCTGGTTGCGGAGGTAGTCTTTCTGTGAGACGAGTGCCAGAGTGTCGAAGGAGACGTCCAGCTTCTCCTCCATCTTGTCCTCGACCTTGCGGAGCACCTCGATCTCGTGGGAGTTCATTGGCGGCTCGTCGACCGAGTAGAGAAGCGTCTGGTCCTCCTCGCTGAACCTGACAGTGGCCGACGCAAAGACGGGCTCGCCAGGCTTCGGGTGGGCAGGGATGAGGTTGTAGTGCTCGTAGATGTCCCTCTTCGACTTCTCGCTCCACTCCTTCGGCATCGAAGTGATTGAGAAGACCTTCTTCCTGATGTTCTGGGACTCGGGGATCACTATGCCGGCCGCTATCGTCTTCTCCAGGGCGTGGGCCGCCTTCACAGCCGCCTTCTCAAGCTGGAACATGCTCTCGCCCGATGGCCCTCCCTCGGCGGGCGCCTGGATCACCTGCGGCTGGACAACTATGGGCTGCTGTTGCTGCTGCGGCGCCTGCTCCCTGACCACCTCCCTGACCACCTCCCTCTCACCCTGCTGTTGCGGGTAGTAGTTGAAGACCATCGGCCTGTGCGTCCTGCGCGCCCTCCGTATTATCGACTTCAGCGCAGCGCCGCCGCCCTGCCCCATGGCGCTCGACGTTATCTCCTGTAGCTTCGCCCTCCTCCCCTTCGGCGCCGCACCCTTTGCTGCAGCCCCTTTCTTCATGGGGACCCTCGACTTCGCCTTCTGGAACAGCTCCTTGATATCCGACTTCTTGACGCCCGGGATCTTCTTCCCGATGTCCTTGAAGATCTTCTTGGACTTGCCGGAGATGTTCTTGACCAAAGAGGGCTTTTTTCCCTTCTTTTCTCCCGCAGAAGTCCCAGGCAGGATTTTTCCAAGCGATTTGACGTCCTTTGGCTTGTTACGGTCCCGAATGGCCTTCCTTTTCTTCTTACGCCGCCTATTCTTCAATTTCTTCAGGTCTAGCGCCATTCTACCCCAAGGACTACTCTGTTGTCACTCCTATAATAACTTACGTAAGCGCTGCCGCTGGAGCCCGTTATTTTGCCCTCGAGCTCCGTCCTGTCTGGGATGCCGAGCAGCGTCGAGCGCGCCATGCTCTGGCCGCTCCACGCCAGAAGGGAACGCGAGGAGTCGTCGTACTGGACCTCGTAGGGGCGGCCGGCGATGTCCTGCGGCAGGTCGAGGTAGAGCTTGACCACGGGCTCCTCAGTCGAGTTGATCTCTCTCCCCTCCTCGTAGGCCGTCACCACGGCAACCGCGGTCCTCTCCGCAATCACCTGGAGCACGTCGTTGGTCCTGCGGATGATGAAGTACTGGTTGATGGCGGCGAAGGAGACCACGACCATGAGGAAGATGATGAATGTCCCGCCCGTCAAAAAGACGTGCTCCAGGATTACGGTCTGTCCTTTCATCTCATGCCAATCTCGACCGTGGCCACTCTTATCGTTTTGCCCGACTCCTCTATCACCCTCTCGCTGTCGTAGCGGAAGTGGAGCTTGAATGTGCCTGCCGCGAAGGTGCTGACCCCCTCCATCGGCTTGAACTCTATCCTGAGGACCTCGTCGCGCGACGGGTCGACTATGTCGCGGGGCTTCAGTATGAGAGCTGTCAGGAAGTCGCCGCCCGTCCCCTCGCTCTGGCCCATCACCACGACCGGCTCGCTAACGCCTGCCACGCCTTCAACCGTGGTCCAGCCGCCCTCGAAGCCGACGTAGGTCCCTGCCACGTCGATGCTCTTGACCATGAACTCCCCGGTAGCGTAGTCGCCCTCCTGGAGCGCGTTGGAGATGGAGCCCGACTCGAGATAGATGACATCATAGGCCTGAGCGTCGTAGATCTTGCAGACGTGGACGTCGTATTCGACGCCGCCGAGCGTGACCTGGCCCTTGCGCGCGTCGGCAGGAGTGCAGTAGCCGTGGGTGAACGACTCAGGCGTGGTGTTGGTCCAGTGCTCCTCGCGGGCGTAGGGGCTGACCCAGTCGTTGAGCGGCGATTCCGTCTCAGGAAAGAACTGTATCTTGGTGCCCAGCTCGTAGCGGAGGACGTACTCGCCGGTCTTGTCCTTCTCCAAGACGAAGTCGCCCTGGTCGACCTGGACGTTGAGCGTGGCCTGGCCGCCCTCGCGGACGACCATCATCACCCTCTCTGCAGCCTTGTTCATGAGAGAGCGGACGAAGTCGACCCTGTTGACATCGGAGCTCTTGGTCAGGAGGGGGACGCCCCAAGTGTAGGCTGCTGCTATGGCCCCGATTATGATGCCGACGACAAGTACTGCGCCGACTATCTCAGACTGTCCCCTACTCCGAGTAACGGTACTGATAGGTATCACCCGTCCCCGCCGTGGGCTCTATCTTCACCTCGACGAGGGGGTAGGGCGCGCAGTTCGTGCAGGTGTACTGGTAGGTCAGCGAGTTTGACGTGCACTGGCCGCTCACCGTGCCGTTGCAGACGCAGACGGAGGTGAAGTCCCCGGCGTCTAGCCCTCCAGACGAGAACGACTCGTACCTCCAGTCCACAGCACTCCCTCCCACGTAGACGGCGGTGCTGTTGAGGTCGTCCTCGGAGACGCTCTCAGTCCCCCTGTTTCGTATGGTAAGGCAGACCTGGCTGCTCTGGTTCCAGATAGAGTCTATCGCAAGTCGAGCATACATCTCCCTCAGCTGGGCCTCAAGCCCGGTCGACGTCTGGCTGGAGATCTGCTCCTGCACCCTGGAGATCCAGATGTAGGCTGCGCCGGCGGCGGCGACAGTCATAAGCAGCAGCAGTATAATCGCGATCACTGGTGTAATTCCTCTCATGATTTTTCACTTCTCCGATAGCTTCTCCAGCTCTTTGCCCAGCACCTCGAGCGAGTTGAGCAGGGCAGCGTTCTGCTCCACTATGCTGTCGAGCTTCTCGCCGACCTCGCCGCCCCCTTCCTGCTGTGGCGGAGCCCTCTCGGGCTCGTAGCCCTCCGGCGCGAACTCCTCCGCAGGTATCTCCTCCTCGGCCGCTGTCGACAGGACTGCCGTCAGGGCGGCCACGTTCTCAATAAGCTCGTTGAGCCTGGAGTTTGTCTCGTTGATTTTTGCGATGAGCTCGCTCTCCCGCATGGCAAGCTCGTCCACTATCTTCTGGTTGAGCTTCAGGACCTCGATGACGTGGGAGGTCAGGTCGGAGCCGCCTCCTGCCATCCTGCCCTTCAACGCCTCCACCTCCTTCTCAAGCTTGCGTATGGGTGTAACAGGAACTAGCTCATAATCAGCTTCATCCACCATATAGCGACTCTACGACCCTGAAACTTAATAAACTTGTCGGGAGCGGGGAGCTCATGTCAAAGGGTATAAAACCCCTGCTCAAGCTCGCAGGCAAGATCAAGGACAAAAAGCTGAAGAAGAAGGTCACAGAGTTCCTGAAAGAGACCCGACCAAAGCACCGGGGCTTCAAGAAAGGAGTTGAACTCGACGAGGCGCCGGCCAGCGAGGCGTGGCACCACACCGGCGGGGGCGGCCTTGTCAAGCACATCGAGAGCGTGACAAAGATCGCCATCGCCGTGGCTGATGTCTTCCAGGAGCAGTACGGCGAAGAGCTTGACATGGATGCCCTGATAGCGGCGTCGCTCTGCCACGACCTGATGAAGACAACGGAGCTCGAGAAGGTGGACGGCATAGTCATGCTGAAGCTGCCGATGTACCTCGACCATCTCACCCTCGGCGTGGCTGAGCTCTACGCCAGGAAGTTCCCGCCCAAGGTGATCCACATAGCGGCTGCCCACCACGGGGAAAGCGGACCGGTCTCGCCGACGGAGACGGAGGCGATAATACTCCACTTCGCCGACTCCATCGACGCCTACGCGAACACCGAGGAGCTCTCGATAGGGCTGATGGCCAGGGACCTCGCGATGGGAGGGCAGTGAGGGATGGACGTCAATGAGTTCGAGGGGGCGACAGTCCACTTCCACAACGACGCAGACGGCTGCTGCTCCGCCGCGGTGGTCTGCAGGGAACTCTCCCAATTCACCCTCCACGCCCACGGGAACCCCGCCGTCGAAGAGCTCGGCGAGGGAAAGCAGCTGGTCCTCGACATAGGGGGACTGCGGCCGGAGCAGGTCGAGGGAAAGGACGTCACTGTCATCGACCACCACCTCACTGATAAGCTCCCCTGCACCCACATCAACCCGAGGTTCCTGGGAAAGAACTTCCCCGCCTCCTTCGCGACGTGGCTCCTCTTCGGGAAGCCTGAGACCGCCTGGATAGCGGGGGCCGGCGTCATAGGGGACAAGGGAGTGGAGCAGTCCCGCCTGCTGTTCGAGCTCATACAGCAGGACAGCCCCGAGCTCGTCGCGAAAGAGATAGAGCAGGAGGCAATGTTCAACTCGCCCCTCGGGAAGATCACTCAGATGCTCGACTCGAACTCATCCGTCAACGGGGAGAAGGGCGGCATCGACAACGTCCTGGCCCTCATCTCCCTCACGCCGAAAGAGATACTGATGGGGGAGGGC
Source organism: Candidatus Undinarchaeota archaeon (assembly GCA_964527545.1). GTDB lineage: Archaea > SpSt-1190 > SpSt-1190 > DYHY01 > CAZGQF01 > CAZGQF01. The sequence continues at coordinate 290,463 of CAZGQF010000002.1, forward strand.
AAGGCAGGGAAGATGAAGGAGGCGAGGGAAAAGATGGGGAAAGAGATAGGAAGGGTGCTGGAGAAAGAGCCGGAAGTGAGGGGGAGAATGGTCGTCCTCCGCTACAAGAGCGAGCACAGCGTCAAGAGCGCCATCGCCAACGAGCTGCTCACGCGATACCCGGACAAGGTGATAGTGGTGGCGCAGGAGAACGGCGGCGTCAGGGCGTCCCTCCGCGGGGAGGGCGTCAACCTCGCAGAGCTGGCGAAGAAGGCGACTGATGGGATAGGATCGGGCGGGGGCCATCCCGAGGCGGCGGGGCTGAGCGTGCCGGCCGGCGAGTTCGAGAGGGTCCTGGAGAGGATGGAGAAGGAGCTGGGATGAAGACTGCGATAGTCCACCACGGAGACGCGGACGGCTGCACCTCCGGGGCGCTCGCCGCCCTCGGCGTCGGCAAAGACTTCCAGCTCTTCTCGCCGTGGAAAGGCGGCTCAAAACTCGAGGACGACCTGCTCGAGGAGGTCATGAAGTTCGACAGGATCATAGTGGTCGACATCGGCGAGAAGAGCCAGGAGATGATGGACGAACTGGCTGAGGGAAGAAAGCTGATCTGGATCGACCACCACAGGGACGAGGAGAGGATCGACGGCGACTTCCTCTACATCAACCCGCACAACGAAGGGGAAAACCCAGTGCCGCCCGCAAGCTACCTGGTCTACGACTACTTCAAGGAGGAGAAGGACATGACGCCCTTCGTCTGGGTGGCGGCCATAGGGATCCTCGGCGACAGGGCGGAGAAAAGGCACCCGCAGATCTTCCAGAAAACATTCCAGCTCTACCCCAACCTCAAGGGCGGTCCCAGCTACGGCGACTTCGCCATACTGAAAAGGTTCGTGGGCATCATCTCAAGCGGGAGGTCGTTCGCGGCAGGCAAGGGAGCTGTCGAGGCGGCAGAGCTGCTTGTCGAGGCGGCGAAACAGAGGAAGCCCGAGATCGTCCTGGAGAGCAAGCTGATGGAGTACATGAAGACGACCAGCAGGCAGGTGAGGGAGATACTGGAGGAGAGGGAGTACGAAAAGCACGGCAACCTTGTCCTCTGCCAGCTCGACACAAAGCAGTACCTCCAGAACTACGTGGCGGGGCGGCTGAGGGCCATCTTCCCCGACAAGACAATAGCGGTCAGCAACTCAGGCCTCTACGAGAAGGAGGTCAGGGTGGAGCTGAGGGGCAACGACGGCGACCTGCGGGAGGTCGTTTTGAGAGTGACGGAGGGGATAGGGTCGGGCGGCGGCCACAAGAACGCGGCCGGACTGCGCGTGAGGAAGGAGTCATGGGAAACCTTAAAGGAGCGTCTGATGGAGGAGCTGGCATGAAAGACTACGTGGTGACGCCCTGGGAGGTGAAGGGCGACGTCGACTACGACGACCTGATCAAGCGGTTCGGAACGGAGAAGATCTCTCCGAAGCTGCTGAAGAGGTTCGAGAAGGCTGCAGGCGGGTCCCACGTCTTCCTCCGCAGGAAGCTCTACTTCTCCCACAGAGACCTTGGCTGGATCCTGGACGAGTACGAGAAAGGCAACCCATTCGTCCTCTACACCGGCCGCGGCCCGAGCGGCCACACCCACATCGGCCACCTCATCCCCTTCATCTTCACGCAGTGGCTGCAGGAGAGGTTCGACGTGCCGCTCTACTTCCAGATGACAGACGACGAGAAGTTCCTGGTGAAGGAGAACCTCTCGCTGGAGGACACCAGGTCGTTCGCCTACGACAACGCCCTCGACGTCATCGCCTGCGGCTTCGACCCCAAGAAGACAAAGATCTTCGCCAACACAGAGTACATCAAGACGCTCTACAGGACAGCCCTCAAGGTGGCTGACCGCGTCACATTCTCGACGGCGCGCGCAGTCTTCGGCTTCGAGAACTCCACCAACATAGGCCAGATCTTCTTCCCCGCCCTCCAGGCAGTCCCCTCCTTCCTCGAGTCGCTCGAGAGGGGGGAGAACGTCCCCTGCCTCATCCCCTGCGCCATCGACCAGGACCCGTATTGGAGGATCACGCGCGACGTCGCGCCGAAGCTCGGCTTCTACAAGCCGGCCGCGATCCACAACAAGTTCGTGCCCGGCCTTGGCAAGGGCGGAAAGATGAGCGCCTCCAAGCCGGAGACCTGCATCTTCTCGACGGACGAGCCGGAAGAGGCGAAGAAGAAGGTGATGAAGGCGTTCACGGGCGGGCGCGTCGACGTGGAGGAGCAGAAGAAGAAGGGCGGCGACCCGGAGATCTGCTCTGTCTTCGCCTACTACGCGACCCTCTTCGAGAAAGACGACAAAAAGCTGGCTGAGCTCCACCGCCGCTGCAAGGCGGGCGACATCCTCTGCGGCGAGTGCAAATCAATCTTGGCCGAGAGGGTGGCCGACTTCCTGGAAGAGCACCAGAAAAAGAGGGAGAAGGCCAAAAGCAAGCTCGACGACTTCATGGTCAAGGACTGACCGTTATGTTTTTATTAAATAGTAGTTAATTATTAAAAGGAATACTTCCGTTCGAGGGCGATGAACTACAAGGGCCTTGTCAAGGACGGCGTCGAAAGCCTCAAGGAGAGCATGAGCAAAAAAGAGATCGAGGAAGCTGACCGGTACGTAAAGTCGACGAGGGGGACCGTCCGCACCAACATCCTCAAGAAAATGAAAGGGAAGGACCCGAGAGCGCTCAAGGAGATAGGCCTAAACGAGATAGTCGACAGCTACCTCTTCACCACTTTCATCAACTACATGAACTTGAAAGAGGCGCCCGACCTGAAACAGCTGGAAAACGACGTCATCGACACCCTGGAGGCAGGTCTCGAGGCCGCCAAGAGCCAGGAGTGAGATATTTAGCACCCGCTCGTAGTAAATTATTTAAAGACTCCACTACACATATTCAGAGTATGCCGACACACACCCAGGGCCCGCAGGAGCATGGGTCCCCCTGAGGCATACACCCCGTGCTCTGTGAGGCCCGCTTTTCTCCCCTCCTCACTCTTTTTTACAGAGGATTGCGAGGTGGTCCTTCCACAAGGACCGTTACGCCAGTCCGCGTCAACGTGTTGCTTTCAGCAACACTCACTCCTTCTTGCAGAGGATTGCGAGGTGGTCCTTCTCGAAGGGCTCGAGGCGGCGGGTCTCCAGCACCTTGAAATGCTTGCGGACCTCCTTCTCGACCTCCTTGAAGACGTCCTTTGGATTTCTCGTCACGTCGATGGAGCGCGACTTCACCATGAAGAGGGCCTGGCCGCCCTGTTTCAGGAAGAGGTCTGCGTTGTCAACGAAGATCTCCGCCTGGTTGGGCTGGGCCACGTCCTGGTAGAGGAAGTCGACCTCGGGGACGAGGCCCCTGTACTTCTCTGGCTGGGCCGCGTTGGCGATGATGGGCGCCATGTTGGGCCGCCTCTCGGCGAGGAGGACGAACTCCCTACCCACGCGCGGGGCGAACTCCACGCCGAAGACCATCCCCTTTCTCACTATGTCGGAGACGTGGGAGGCGGTCGTGCCGCTTGAGACGCCGAGGTAGAGGACCAGTGACGACTCCTCGAGGTGGGGCCTCATGCCCTTGAGGATGGCGGCGCCGAGCTTGGACCTCTTCGGCTCCCATAGGCGCCACTCCTTCCCCTTCTTCTTGATGAGCGCCTCCCCGTAGACGTCCTTCCCGGGGACAAGGTTCTCAGTGGACAGCGGCTTTGTCTTCAGGTGTGGGATCACTTCTTCTTCCCCTTCTTGTTTTTCTTCTTCGTCTCCTTGCCTGCCAGGAGGAGGTTGGCGGTGTAGAGCTGGTCCGTTATCTTCGAGAGGAAGATGGTGTTGATGACCATCACCTGCAGGATGAGGACGCTCATTATGTTTCCGAAGGTGCTGATGTCGTAGAGCAGGTCCCTGTCGACGAACTTGACGACCATCAAAAAGTAGAGCAGGCCTATCACGCTCACCACGGCGAGCACGAACATCAGTATGCTTTCATTGTTGTTTCTCATTCTTTTTCACCCTTTATCTCAGAGAGCCTCTCCTCGAAGTCCTCCACGACCTCGGGGTTGAACTCTTGTGAGTAGAAGTCGATCCGTGCCGATATCGCCAGCTTGCCGGCGAGGGCACGGGCCGTCTTGCCGCGCAGCGAGCGCTTTGAGCCCATCACTGCGGGATGCTGGAATATTATCCCGTGCTTGGGGCAGGGCGTCCCCTTGATCATGTGCTTGAAGAGCGCCTTCTCGGCGCCGTAGACCTGTATTGTGCTGGCCGGCTGCCTCGCGAGTTTTTCCAGGGAGCCTGCCTTGGCGATGAGACGGGCGGCCAGGTTGGCTCCGGCGAGCTCCCTCAGGTTCGGGGCGAGCTCGCCCGTCAGCGTCTCGAGATAGGCCTCCGCCCTCCTCCTCTGCTCAATCAGCGCCTTCAGGCTCTCGGCGTGGCCCTCTATAACCTTGAAGTCGCCCTTCTTCAGCTCGACGCCCATCTCGCTCTCCCCCTCCTTCCCCTCCGCGGCGGAGATGAACTGCTCGGGGGAGGAGAGGCCGTCCACCAGCTCCGGGGCGTGGATGCCGTACCACTCCCTGAGGCGGTTGCTCAGCAGGTTTATCGTCTCGTTCAGCTCGTCGAGCGAGGAGACTGCCTGGACTATCAGCTCGTCCCTCCCCACCATGCTCTCTATCCTCTTCTTTGAGAACTTGATGGCGGCAGACCTTATCTCCTCCAGCGCCTTCTCTCTCCCCAACCCCTTCTCCTCCGCCATCGCGAGAGGGTCCTTGTCGGAGAGGGCAGTCTCCTCAGGGAGGCTCTTTCCAAAGAGGGGGCCTGCCATGGCCAGAACGGGGCTCACGGAGTTAAAAATCTTCCCTCAGGCAGACCACTGCCACCCGCCTCTCTTTCTCCCTGGTGAAGACCACTACGCCGTCCCTCCCCTCACCAGCGAGTTCCCGTCTCATCTCCTCCGGGTCGACAGGGAAGCCGCGGGTCTTGACGTCGACACTGCCGATGGAGTGGCGCCTCAGCGCCTCTTTCACGCGGGAGAGGTCGCCCGACGTCTTCTCCAGGACGCGGAGCTGGGAAGAGAAGAGATCGGTCTCGTAGGTCTCTGACGACGTGAGGTAGGCTATCCTCTCGTCGATGCGCGTGCAGGGATACCTCTCTGCCAGCTCGCCGAAAGCCCGCGAGACGATGACGGCCGGGTCAGGCTCCAAGAGGAAGTCGCGGAGACCCGTCACTGGAGGCGGCTCTGCGCCCTCCAGCTCGAGCGACTCCCCGGAGGGGAGGACTGTCGCCCTCCTCTTGCCAGAAGACCAGAGGCAGGCCTCCCTCATCTCGTGGCGCAGGGAGATCCACTCGATCGGGCCGGAGCCGCGGAAATTGGGCGCCAGCTTGACGGCATACTCTGCGCCTGTCTTTTTGATGCGGGAGAAGACGAGAGGCCAGTCGAGGCCGCCGCCTCGCCTCTGCGGGTCGAAGAAGAACCAGTCGGCGTTGAGGGAGGGAAGGTCGAGCTCCTCGACGTCCGCCACTCTCACGTCGCCCTCCACGCCGTAGACAGAGAGGTTGTGCTTCGCCATCTCAACCCTTGCCGGGTCGCTGTCGAAGGCGAGCAGCTCGCCCTTTTCGGCGAGGGCGATGGAGTCGCCGCCCACTCCGCAGCAGAGCTCCACTATCCTGCCGCCGAACCTCTCCGCCCTGTGGCGGGCCACCTCCTCCGGGGTGGCCATCTCAAAGCCCTCCCTGTCGAACCACATCTCGCCCGCTTTCTCGAACTTGCCCCTGCGCCTCAGCCCTGTCAGCTCCAAAGCGTCGGCGGCCGCCTCCCTGGGGTAGCTCTCAGAGAGTCCAAGCAGCTTCTTGGCGAAGTTTCCCTCCAGGGAGGCCGCCTCCTCAAGGATTTCTGTCTCCTCGAAGAGTCTGAGGGAGCTGGTTTTCACGCCAGGAGGCCGCTCTCCAACTATTTAAAGGGAGGGGCATGGCCCTCTCCATGTTCGTAGCAGACCTAAGTGTCATAGCACGGGGGATCTCAGAGATCCTGGAAGAGAGAGACGTAAGAGAGCTGGTCATACCTGCCGCCGTTCTGGCGCAGATAGAAAAAGAAGCGAGGGCCAACCACGAGACAGGCTTCGTGGCTTTGAAGGAGCTGGAGAAGCTTACAGATATGTCGAGAGAGGGGAGGCTGGAGCTCAGCTTCCCGGGAGAGAGGCCGAGGTTCGTGGAGGAGGCAGACGCCATAGCGAGGGAGACTGCCAGATTTGAGGGCGCAATACTCCTCACCGCCGACTCCGTTCAGGCCGCTCTCGCCAGGGCGGAGGGGGTGGAGGTTCTCTTCTACGAATCTGACAAGAGGCCTGTGCTGAGCGTGGAGAAGTTCTTCGACGAGACGACAATGAGCGTCCACTTCAGGGACGGCGTCCCCACAATGGCGAAGAAGGGCGTCCCGGGCAGGTGGCAGCTGGTGGAGCTGGGGAAGAAGCCCATGAGCGTGGAAGAGATAGAGGATATCTCGCGCGAGATCGTGGAGAAGGCGAAGAGGCACCCCGAGGCCTTCGTGGAGATAGACAGGGAGGGCGGGACAGTCGTCCAGTACGACAAGTACAGGATAGTGCTCTGCAGGCCTCCCTTCTCGGACGGCCACGAAGTGACAGTGGTCAGGCCTGTGGTCAAGCTCAACCTCGACGACTACGACCTCGACGAGAGGCTGGAGAAGAGGATAAAGGAGAAGGCTGAGGGCATCCTCATCTCGGGCGCGCCCGGCGAGGGGAAGAGCACGCTCGCCTCCGCGATAGCGGAGTTCTACGCCTCCCAGAAAAAGATAGTCAAGACCATGGAGTCGCCGCGCGACCTCCAGGTCTCAAAGGCGATAACCCAGTACTCTGCCCTGGAGGGCTCCATGGAGAAGACGTCTGACATCCTCCTCCTCTCCCGGCCGGACTACACCATCTACGACGAGCTGAGGAAGACAAACGACTTCGAGATCTTCACCGACATGAGGCTGGCAGGCGTCGGCATGGTCGGCGTCACCCACGCCAGCAGGCCCATAGATGCCATACAGCGCTTCCTGGCAAGGGTTGAGATGGGCGTCATGCCGCAGGTGATCGACACAGTCCTCTTCATACGCGGCGGACAGGTGGCAGACGTCTACACGCTGGAGATGACTGTCAAGGTGCCGTCCGGCATGGTCGAGGCAGACCTGGCGAGGCCCGTGGTCGTCGTCAAGGACTTCTTCACCGGCGAGGCCAAGTACGAGATCTACACCTACGGCGAGGAGACGACCATAGTCCCTGTCCAGGCCGGCGGAGGCATGAAGGGTGGGGCTTTCGGCATTGCGGCGAAGAGGATAGCTGACGTGGTGGCCGGCGACGTGCCGGGGGCGAAAGTCGACGCCGAGGTCGTCTCGCCAGACAGAGCAACTGTCTACGTCGACGAGTCGGCGATACCCAAGCTGATCGGCAAGTCTGGCAGGAACATAGAAGCCCTCGAGAAGAGACTCGGCATCCACATCGACGTCAGATCTCGGGAGGAGATGGAAGGCGAGACCGAGAAAAGCGGAGCGAACACCAGCTTCAAAATGAAGGAGACCAAGCGCTCTGTCACTCTCGACTTCGGGAAGAAGATGAAGGGAAAGAACGTCGACCTCTACGCGGACGGCGACTTCGTGGCCTCGGCCACCATCTCGCGGAAGGGAGATGCCTCCTTCGACAAGAAATCGGAGATAGGGGAGATGCTCGCCAATGCCAAGAAGATAGAGGCCCGCAGCTAGCGGTAGCCCATCTCTCTCTGGGCGCGCTCTATTCTCTCCCGCTTGGTGCCGTTCTTTGGCTTCCACCCGCTGTGCGTCCCCGGTTGGCGCTTCGGGCCCGGGACTTTCCCCATCGGCACGCCGGGCTGGTGGTACTTGAAGCCGGGTTTCCTGTTGAAGAAGTAGTCTATTCTCGCCCTCATCAACGCATCGGGATTGCATGAGGCAACTGTCTCCCACGCCTCCTGGAGCAGGTAGAACTCAGGCTCATTGTTGCTTATCCTCTTTCCTTTCAGTCCCTCCAGCCAGCCCTTGGCCACGCCAATTGCTTGGGAGGCTTCGAAGGCCTTCAGAAGTTCAGGCAGTTCGGCCTCGTTGTTAACCAGCTTCTCGCTTGTCTCAAGGAGTATCCCGTTTATCTCCCTCAGGCGGGCCAGGGACAACTCGTTCTCCCCGTCATGGATGCAGAGGCTTTCCTCGAGCTTTTCTCTTCCTTCCTTGAACTTCTCGTCGAAACAGTAGACTTGGTCGCCGTTCATAGCTTTTTGCCATTGGAAAATGACTTATATGTCTTTCGAAGTGTGGGTAAGCTTGACACAGTCGAAAAGGCAGATTTAAAAGCGGAGCGGAGGCCTTCACGCAGAGGGCCGGTGGCCTAGTCTGGATAGGGCAACTGCCTCCTAAGCAGTAGATCGGGGGTTCGAATCCCCTCCGGCCCGCTCCCCTTTCCAATGGATCAGAAAGGCGATCTCTCGTATTTCAGTGATAGGACGTCTCCGTCGAACGGTCGGTAGCTGTCGATGCCAGCCGATGCCATCTTCCCGTTGACGTAGAAGATCCAGAAGCGGGTGGCGGTCTGGTTGAAGCCGTCGACGCCGGTGACGAGGGGCTCTCTCTCTCCGTCGCCGTCCATGTCGTGCCAGGAGAGGGAGAGGTCTGCCGCCTTGGAGAATGCGTCGAAGGCGGTGCCGTTGACAAGGGCCATCTCTTCGCTCCTTGAAGAGTCGCCGTAGTCTATCTCCACTGTGACTTCTGCCCTATCAGGCGCTGACTGGGAGGTGCAGGCGAGGGAGGCGAAGAGGAGGAAAACGAGCAAGAGGCGGCTATTCAAGCACGTCGACCTCCCGCTCCACCTTCTCCACGCTCAAGAAGTTCGCGAAGATGAGGCCCCTGCAGAGGAGCATGGAGACGAACGGGACTGCCATCTTGACCGCGGCCGCCACCGAACCGAGGAGAGTCAGGGCCGCTGCTGCCACGAAGAATGGGAGATAGACGGCATAGGGGGAGACAACCTCCATCACCCTCTCCCTGATGGCCTCTCTCGCCACGTCTCTCAAAACATCGTCCTCGCTCTCCGCCCCGAAGGCCTCCTTCAGCTCCCCCGCCGCCTCTTCAGTGATTGAGGAGGCAAGCCTCTCCTCCTGGGCCTCGATCTCGTCGATGCAAGGGGAGTAGGCTGGCGTACCCTTGAGAGGGTCGCACTGCGCGTAGAGCTCGTCCCTCCCACCCTCAAGCTGGCGGGAGGCCTGGGTGCTGGCGCACTCTTTCACAGTCTGGTCCATGGAACAGCCAAGCGAGTCGACCTGGCCCTCGATGACACCGACAGACATGTCGATCACCTGGTCTGGGAGTAGCGCCTCGATGGGGACTCCGCTGGAAGAGAGGAAGACGGCGGCGGTCAGGCCTGCAACGAAGATGGTGAGCGAGAAGGGGAGGGCCAGCTCACTGGAGGTTAGGGCGGAAAAGTGGATCATGTTCCTGGCCACGGCGTGGGTCCTGTGGTAGTAGAGCGCCCCGCTCAAGAACAGGGCGGCCGAGACGACAGCCACGGGGATTGAGAAGCCGAAGAAGAGAATGGGGAGGAGGGAAGCGACTGCGACGCCCGCATAGACCAGCGGCTTCTTGAGGTCGACCATTGCGCTGACGCCGACAAGCGAGTAGGAGAGAACGAAGAAGAAAAGTGAGAGCGCGAGAGGGGCGATGTCCACGCCATCCCCCTGAGGCGAGGCGAGAGAGGAAGCGCCGATCTCGGGGAAAAAGCTGAAGGAGAGAAAGAAGCTGGCCACTGTCACGGCGGCAAAGACTGCGCTCTTTCTCATGGCCGGGAAAGGTTATTAATCAATATATTCCTTCCGAAACATGGAGGCCAAGAAGCTCCTGGAAGAGGCCAGGTCGATCCTCGAGGGCGAGGAAGAGCCACTCCCAGAGATGGGCCGGCCCGCCTCCAACCACGTCCAGGAAGCGGAGTCGCTGGCCTCAATCCTCCCCGCAACCAAAAAGAAGCGCCTCTCCTACGAGGAGCTGGAGAAGATCAAGGAGCTTAAGCTGAGAGAGAGGCGCCTGGAGAGGCTGGCCGGCCAGGCCGAGGGAGAGCTGAAGAGGTTCAGGAAAAGGGAGCTCAAGTCGGTCAGGCAGCAGATCGCCAGGATAATGAGGGATTGACGGTCACTTGCCTTTCCTCCAGCTCTCTATCTCGCCGTCGGCCACCAAGCCGGCGATCGCCTTTATGGCGGCGTCGAGTTTCTTGCGGGCCTCGAGGTAGTCGTCCTCCTCCACGGCCCCCTCCAGCTCTTGGAGTCGCTTCAATGCTCTCTTCCCGTCTTCGGGGTACTTTCTCACTTCGGGAGATTCTTGGAGGGCGCGGGCCACGTCTGTCAGGTCGCCGACTATGGAGATCTTCTTGGCGATGCGCTTGTGCCAGCGCATATCCCTCAGCACGTCCCGCATCCCGATGAGTGTCTCCATCGCCTTTCGGAGTTTCACGGCGGGAAAAGGGGCCGAGCCTATTTATCGGTTGGGCCGTCGGCCCGATAAGCCGGTGCTACGAAAACTTCTTTAAAGCGCATGACCAACCCATTCAGCCGGGGTGGCGGAATCTGGCTAACGCGCAAGACTCGAAATCTTGTGAGGCTTCGCCTCATATGGGTTCAAAAAGGCCAAAGCCTGGTGAACCAACCGCCAGGTCTTGTGCAATGCAAGGGCCTTGAAATTCCCATCCCCGGCGCCTTAATCAAAGTGTTCAAATGGTCAATGTCAAGGACTTGAGTTGGAAGAGGGGGATGAGCGTGAAGGAGCTCGTGGACGACTTCCGCCAGGCCGGCTTCCAGAGCGTGGAGCTGGCCAGGGCATCTGACGTCTTCGTGAAGATGAAGAAGAACTCTGCCAAGATCTTCCTGACGTTCACATCCAACATGGCGACCTCCGGTTTGCGCGGCTTCTTCGCCCAGCTGATCGAACTGGGAATGGTCGACGTCGTGGTGACGACAGTGGGTGGCCTCGAGGAGGACTTCATGAAGGCGATGGGCGAGGAGTTCGAAGTTGGCAGCTTCTCCGCCGACGACGTCGAGCTGCACGAGCGCGGAGTCAACAGGGTCGGAAACCTCCTGGTCAAGAACGAGAGCTACATGAAGTTCGAGGACAGAGTCAAACCGCTACTCGACCGGCTTGCGAAAGAGAAGAGTCGCTGGACGCCGTCGGAGCTCTTCCGCGAGATGGGAAAGGAGATTGACGACGAAAAATCGATACTCTTCCAGGCGGCAGAGAACGGAGTGCCGGTCTTCTGCCCGGCCGTCACTGACGGCGCCTTCGGCTTCCACCTCTACCTCTTCCAGCAAAAGAACCCGGACTTCTCCGTCGACGTGGTGAAGGACTTCGGCAACATCCTCCTCTCCACCAGCCAAGACGAGAAGAAGGGTGTGATAGCGCTCGGCGGCGGAGTCTCCAAGCACCACGCCATCCTCTCGACGCTCCTCAACGGCGGGGCCGACTACGCAGTCTACATGACCACTTCCCAGAAGACGTCTGGCAGCATGTCGGGCGCCACCACCGACGAAGCGAAGTCATGGGGGAAGGTGAAGGACGAGAGCGACGTGGCCACGGTGATAGGGGATGCCACCATCACCTTCCCGCTCGCCATGATGAGGGCGCTAGAAGAGTTGGACGGAGATGGACTCCTTTGAAGACGCCGAGGTTCGTGCTGTCGAGAGAGAGAGCCGTCGAACAGTACGAAAAGGTGAAGCCGCTCGCTGACATGGTCTCCTACAGCCTGAAGACCAACCCGGAAGTGGCGAAAATCCTGGAAGAAGAGACGGACGCCATGTTCAGCATCCACACCGCAAAGGCGCTCAAGCATCTCGACGACGCATCACGCGTCATCTTCATCGCCCAGGGCTGGAGTGAGCGTGACGTTGAGGAGCTCGCAGGGATGGGGGTGAGGTGGTTCGTCGTCGACAACGAAACTGACTTGGAGAACTTCCTCTCCGCCCTGAGCGGGCTGGAGATCGAGGCGAACCTGCTGCTGAGGATGAGGATGAAGGAGCACACAGTGAAGACTGAGAGGTACTACGTCTTCGGGATGGGCTCCGACGAGATAGAGAGGTGGGTTGCGGAGATAAGGAAAGACGAAGAGCTGGACAAAAAGCTTGAAAGGCTCGGCATCCACTTCCACAGGAAGACTCAGAACTTGAGCGAGTGGCGCCTCAAGTACGAGCTGGAGAACACTTTCTCCGAAGGCTTCTGGGAGATGGTGGACGTGGTCGACATAGGAGGCGGCCTCCCCGTCCGCTACGCCAACACCAACATGGATGTCCTGCCAGGGATTTTCGAGAAGATTCGAGACCTCAAGAACTGGCTCAACGAGAAGGGGCTCGAGATGGTGGCTGAGCCGGGGAGGTTCATCGCGGCGCCAGCCTGCAGGCTGGAGACCAAGGTGGTCTCCGTCCACGGCGACACTGTCATAGTCGACGCCTCTGTCTACAACGGCGACCTCGACGCAATCGTCGTTCCCGTGAAGCTGTTGGTGGAGGGCGAGCTGGAGAGAGGGGAAGGAAAGCCCTACACCATCAAGGGCGTCACGCCCTGCTCCATGGACATCTTCAGGTACAGGGCCTACCTCGACGGGCCGAAGGTCGGGGACGTCATCACCTTCCTCAACGCGGGCGCCTACAACTTCGCCTCAGACTTCTGCGACCTTGAGAGGATAGAGACTGTCGTTGAGTAGGGCCGCGAAAGGTTTTTAACCGCCTGCGCAGGGCCAGGAGGAGAGCAGTCGTAATCTAGTCTGGTCAGGATGCCAGCTTGCCAAGCTGGATACCCGGGTTCAAATCCCGGCGACTGCATGGAGATGAAAACCGACACCGTCCTTGCCTTGGTGCTCTGCCTCCTGATAGCGGGATGCGTCAGGGAGACTGAAAGACAACAGTCCCAAATTGCCAACCCAGCCTCGGTCTACTGCGTGGAGCACGGCTACGAGCTGGAGATGCGCGAGAACGAGAACGGCACCTACGGCGTCTGCGTCTTCGGTGAGGAAGAGTGCGAGGAGTGGGCGTTCTTCAGGGGCGAGTGCGGCGCGGGATACGCGACACTTGGCTGCGAGGAAGACTCTGACTGCGTGGCCTGGGAGCAGTGCCACCCGACGAGATGCGTCTTGCGGACGGAGGCGCTCGAGGAGCTGCGCTCAAGAGAGGAAACTGTCTTCTGCAGCCAGGAGTGCGTGCCCGGGACCATGGACTGCGGCCAGGGGAGGTGCGCCTGCGTGGACGGCAACTGCACAGTGGTCTGGGCGTGAGAGAGCAAAATAGGCATAAATACCGACAGAGACAGCCTATGGCATGTCGAGGGGAATCACGCCAGTCATCGCCATCATCCTGTTGCTTCTCATGGCCGTGGCCGCGGCGGGCGGCTTCTACTTCGTCTATCAAGGCTTCACGGAGAGCGGGGAGGAGTCTGGGGCGACGCAGATCGAGCAGCTCGGCGAGACATCTCTTGCAGCACTCCAGATAGAGTCTGCTGCAGGGGGGAGGCTCTACGTCAGGAACGTCGGCGCGACGGACATCGACCTGAGCAAGTCGACCGTCTACGTGGAGAACCAGCCCGTGAGCGTGAACAGGTCGGCGGAGACATTGGCAGAGAGAAACAGGGCAGTCCTCAAGCTGACTGAGGCGCCGGGCTGCACGACTGAGAGGTGCGAGGTGAAGATCTCGGGGGCTGCGTCGACCTCCAAGTCGATCGACCTGTCGAAACTCATGTGCTCGTCAAACGCTGACTGCTACTCTGGGGAGATGTGCGAGGGAGGAGTCTGCGTCGAAGGAGAGGTAGCGTTCTGCGGCGACGGGACGTGTGACGCTGGCGAGGACGGCCAGGACTGCTATGAGGACTGCGGGCCGAGGAGCATGCTCTTCTACATGACAGACCCGTCACAGGGCGACTCAGATGTCTATGTCTTCGACTGGAACGGCTCTAACTACATCATGGGCGAGAACCTCACGTCTACAGAGTATTCCGACTCCATCATACACGCTGAATACGACGCCCAGGGAAACGGCCTCTCCATCGGCGCTGCAGGAACGGAATCCGGGGCAGACAACATAGAGCTCATCTGGTCCTACTACAACGGCACAGGGTGGTCTGTCCCGGAGAACTTCACCGACAATGAATGGCGGGAGGATGAAGGAATGTGGGAGTTCAACTCGAGCGGCGAGGCGATGGCCGTGTGGCTGACGGGCGCGATAGACGTCGCCTGGTCCTCCTTCAACGGCACCGGCATGTCAACTCCGGCCAACGTGACCGACAACAGCGAATCGCTCTACCTCTCCAACCCCGATTTCGCCTTCGGCTCTGACGACAAGGGGGTGGCAGTCTGGGGCTCTGAGGCAGGCTTCGACGAGTGGATGAACTACTCTGTCTGGGAGGCTGGCTGGTCAGATCCGAACAATGTCATCTGCTCTGAAGAAGGTGACTCGCTCTCGCACGACTACAAGTCTCCCATGGTCGACTCCAACTCCACCCACGCGATGGCGGTCTGGGTGCTGGAGCACGATTTCCTCGGCGGAGAAGACGTCATACAGTGGTCAACCTGGGACGGCGCGAGCTGGGGTCCTGTCCAGAACATAAGCGACGATCTCTCCGACGTCCGATATCTCAACCTCGAATGGTCTGGCGACAGATGGCTCCTCGTCTACACCAACGAGACGACAGAGCCGGACTGGCTGGAGTGGTGCTACTTCGACGACGCCTGGAGCTGCGAAGGCAACTTTACGTCCCAGCCGCTCGCGGGCCGCTCCTTCGTCATAAAGAACGAGAACGACGCGATAACCGTAATCTTCGGCCAGGGCCTCTTCACCTACTGGGCGGGGACCGAATGGGCGGAGCCGGTCGCCATCTCTGCGTGAGGGTGGGGCAATGCATATTACCCCCTGGAGGGTCTTGTGGGTATGAAGGGAATCACGCCAGTCATCGCCATCATCCTGTTGCTTCTCATGGCAGTCGCCGCGGCCGGCGGCTTCTACTTCGTCTATCAGGGCTTCACGGAGAGCGGGGAGGAGTCTGGGGCGACGCAGATCGAGAGCCTCGGCGACCAGACGCTCGCCCAGATACAGATAGAGTCTGCGGCGGGAGGGAGGCTCTACGTGAGGAACACTGGCGCGACGGACATCGACCTGAGCAAGTCGACGGTCTATGTGGAGAACCAGCCCGTGGAGGTGGACAGGTCGTCGGACAGAGTGGGTGAGAAGGAGAGGGCTGTCCTCAAGCTGACGGAGGCGCCCGGCTGCACGAAGGAGAGGTGCGAAGTGAAGATCTCAGGGACGGCCTCCACGACGCAGAAGGTCGACCTCTCAAGACTGATCTGCTCGTCCGATGTTGACTGCTACTCGGGCGAGACGTGCGAGGGGGGAGTCTGCGTGGAGGAGGAAACTGGAGAGGCTGTCTGCGGCGACGGCGAGTGCACGGGAAGCGAGGACGGCATGGACTGCTACGAAGACTGCGGCCTGGAGACGCTGATGATGAGCGACTCCGACGGCAACGACCTCGAGGCCTTCGTCTTCACATGGGACGGCTCCAACTACCAGAAAGAGAACTTCACCGCCAACAGCCGCCACGAGATGTTCTACAGCATAGAGTTCGACTCTCAAGGCAACGCGATGTCCATGGGGGTCATCACAGCGATGGGGCCTGCCTTCGACGACGAAGTGAGCTGGTCTTTCTACGACGGCAGTTCTTGGTCGCCCATCGACGAAAACGTGACAGAGAACGACTGGTACGACAACGTCTTCCCCCTCTTCGACTTCAACTCCTCCGACGAGGCGATAGCGACCTGGAAGACGGGGGGCAGCGACGGCAGTTCGGAGAACGTGGCCTGGGCCTCCTTCGACGGAACCTGGTCGCCTGTCCAGAACATCACGTCAAACGAGGGGAGCGACGTAACCGTGGACGACCCCGTCTTTGCGTTCTCCCCAGCAGACGACAGCGGGATGCTTGTCTGGAGCTCAGAGTCGTCAGAAAAGCTCTGGCTCAACTACTCTGTCTGGGACGGCTCGTCATGGGCGGAGGAAGGCTACATCCACACCCTTCCCATCCCGTCCGGGCGCCACGCAGACTGGTGCGACATGGAGTTCAACTCGACGCACGCCATGGCAGTCTGGGTGATGGAGTGGGACTGCCCGTCGCCTAACGAAGTCCTCCAGTGGGCCACCTGGGACGGCGCGAGCTGGAGCGAGGCGGAGAACGTCAGCGACACGCTCAGCAGGTACAACTTCCCGAGGGTGGAGGTCGACGGCAACGGCCTCTGGCTCCTGACAGTCTCCAAGGAAGAGATACAGCCGAGATGGCCGGAGTACTACACCTGGAACGGCGGCTGGGTCCATCAGGGCAACTTCACGGGAGACCCCATAGCCAACAGCGGAATGGTGAAGAACCACAACGACGCAATCTTCGCCTCACTGACCACTGGCGAGGGGACCGGCTTCTACGGGTTCACATATTGGGACGGCTCCTCGTGGGCGGAGCCCATCCTACTCGAGTAGGCCAAGGAACTGGAGGATCTCTTCTCTCCCCCTCTCCATATCATCAACCACGAGCTCTGCCCCAGCTTTTTCCAGCGCTCTTCGCTCCGCCTTCCCTGTCAAGACGCCGACCACCCTCATGGCCGCTCTTTTCGCGGCCTCCACTCCGTGGAGCGAGTCCTCGAAGACTGCGCACTCCCCCGGAGGAGTGCCGAGCTTTTCGGAGGCGAGCAGAAAGATCTCGGGGTCGGGCTTCGCCCTCTTCACATGGTCGGCGGTTATGAGAGGCCCGGGGAAGTCGAGCCTCACCTCCTCCAGCATCTCCTCTGCGGAACCGCGCGACGCGGAGGTCGCAATCGCCGTCTTCATCCCTCCCAGCCTCTCAAGCAGCTCCCTCACGCCAGGGAGGAGGCGGGCGAAGGATAGGTAGCGGGAGAAGAGCTCTCTCTTGCGGGAGTGGAGCTCCCGCCAGTCAGCATCCAGCGAGTGCTTCTCAAGGAGCATCTCTATTATCTCCCTGCTGCTCTTGCCGTACCCTTCCACGAACTCCTCTTTGCCGATCTCCACGCCCAGCTCTGAGAACGCCTCCCTGTAGGCGAGAAAGTGGGCCTGGAAGGCGTCGACCAGCGTCCCGTCCAAGTCAAAGATGCAGGCGCGGACTGGCGGCTCCATGGCTACCATCCCATGAAGTCCTCAAGGAGGCGGGACTTCTTCTTCACGAACTTTTTGCCCTCAGGAGTCAGCATGTAGATCTTCTTGAACTTGCCGTGCTCGACAGTCTCAGTGGAAGTTATGAGACCGTCCCCCTCGAGCCTGTCGAGGGCGGGGTAGAGGGAACCCGGGCTCGCCTTCCTGTTCAGCTTCTCCTCAAGGACCTTGAGGATCATGTAGCCATGCATCGGGGAGCCTGAGAGAACCTTCAGTATTGCGAACTTTAGGTCCAGCATCCCCCCTTGCCTCTCAGTTGCTTGCTGTCATCTCCGCCTGCTTCTGCTCGACCAGCCGCCTCATCGCCTGGATGAAATAGGTGCCGTTGTACTTGTTCAGTTTGTGGGCCATCTCCTCCGACTCCTGCATCTGCTGCTCCTCTATCATGTCCATCTTGCTCATTATCTGCCTCTTCTTCCTCTCCTCTTCCAGCTGCTCCTCGTGCAGCTTCACAGCCTGGTAGTTGAAGCCCATCACGTTGTCGACGTAGAGGCTCATGTCATCCGTTATGTCCTCACAGCCCTGTATCTCGCAGGCACATCTCTCCCACAGGTAGTTCATCACCTCCTTCATCTTATCCACGTATCTCTTCTTCTCCTTCTTCTTCATCTGGGGCTCCACGACCAGTCCGCCTACCAAGTGATTCGTGTTCTCAAGGATGCACTCCAAGTCCTCCACCTCGAACGACTTGAGGCCTTCGCGTGAGCCCAGCGCCTCCTTGGAGAAAGAGGTCAGGGCGCTCAGCATCCCTGACGCCAAGTTGGGGTCGATGTCGAGGGACCTGTAGTCCCTGTAGATGACTGAGGCGCCGCTGACCTTGTTGAATATCACCATGTTGTGGATGCCATTTGGTCCGTATCCCTTGTCGTAAGGTCCTGGCAGAGTGTCGCTTTCCATAATGTATCGATTATAGATATGTATCGAAGATTTATATATTTAATCCTGCTACGGTATGATGCCGTAGCAGAGAAGGAAAACGCATTAATCTGGATGGAGAGGAGATGGAAGATGACAGAGCTCTGCCTCGTGAGGGTCTCGACTCGCGCTCTTGTCCGAGAAAACGGGAGAATCTTGTTCGTCCACCACGCTCCGCCCCACGCAGAGCCCCACTGGGAGACGCCAGGAGGGGGCCTTGCAGAGGGCGAGGACCCGAGAGAGGGCGTGCTGAGAGAGCTGGAGGAGGAGACCGGCGTCGGCGGGAGGATAGTGGGCGAGCCGATTATGGTCAACGTGGGCAGGGAGGAGCTGGAGAAGCAGGCAGAGGGGCTGGGGATGTCGTCACCGCCTTTCCAAGGCTCACTCCACATCTACTACCCAGTCGAGCTGGACGGCAAGCCGAGGGCGGTTGACGGCGAGCACCTCGAAGCAGCTTTTCTCACGCCGGAAGAGGCGCTCAAGAGAAAGCTCTCCGTCGACGGGCCGCTACTGCGGAAACTCTCCTGAAGAGGCAGAGCCTCATCCGAAGAGGCCGCTTTTCTCATCGAGGCCTTCCCCGGTTATCACGAATCTGCACTCGGCAGGGGGGAGGGAGCGGTGCTTCTGGAGGCGCGCGATTTTGCGGTCGCCGTCGTGGGAGAGCTCTATGATGGTCTTGGGCCAGTACTTGAGGATGTCGCCGCCGCAGATCTTCGTCTCTCCCGTCTCGAACTCCCTGTAGACCTGGCCGGTCACCAAGACGGCGGCATCGTTCTCTGACGCGTAGGACGAGAGCGAAGCCATCTGCCTGGCGAGCAGAGCATTTGTCCCATCCGGGTCGTTTCTCAGCCGGAGCCTGTAGAGCATCACCAGTGAGTCGACCACCAGCAGGTCGCTGCCGATCTCGATGGAGGCAAGGAGCTCGTTTTGCTCCTTGAAACTGGAGACGCGGCGATAGAGGACCCTGTCGAGGTCGAGGCCGACCTGCCGGGCGCGTCTCGTCGAGAAGCCGCCCTCAGTGTCGATGAAGGCGGGCTGTTTCGCCGAGCGGAGGGCGCAGAGGCAGGCATTGGTCTTCCCCACGGCCGGCGGTCCGTAGACGAGAGTGACTATCCCCCTCTCCAGCGTGGCTATCCTGTCGAGCGGGGAAGAGAAGGAAATCGTGCTACTCACTCTCACGGTTGTCTTCTGAAGATTATAAAGCTCACCATGAAAAGACTTTTAATTAAAGTAACCTAATGTTAGTTTAATTACTATGATAAAGATAAATAAGGGCCGGCGCCAGAGAGAGGTGAAAGCTCATGACTGAAGTCGAATTGAGAGTGGGAGAGATACCTTCAACGCGCCAGGACGACGTCGGGCGCGGAATCGTGAGGCTGGACGCCAAGATCATGAAGAAGCTCGGCGTCTCGCCGGGCGGGACAGTCCAGATAACGGGAGGCCGCACCACTGTCGCCATAGTGGACACCGCCTACCCCGCGGACGTGGGGCTGGGCATCGTGAGAATGGACGGCCTGATGAGGCGGAACGCTGGCACCAGCATAGGTGAGAACGTCAAGATAGAGGGGGTCGAGGCGGGAGAGGCGAAGAGGGTAGTCATCGCGCCCGCCCAGAAGGGAATGATGGTGAGGGCCTCGCCGCAGGCGCTCAACCAGATGCTCCTCGGCCGCGCCCTGATGAAGGGCGACGTCATACAGGCGAAGTCGATAGCGCGGAGAAGCAAAAGCTGGCAGAGCCCCTTCGAGGAGCTCTTCGGCGACTTCGACAGGGGGCTGGGGATGTTCGGCCTCGGCGAGATGAAGTTCATGGTGGTCAACACCAACCCGTCAGGCGCAGTGAGGGTGACGGAGATGACGGAGGTGGAGCTGAGGCCGGAGGCGGTCGAAGTCGCGGAGGAGAGGATACCGGAGGTCACCTACGAAGACATAGGCGGCCTGCAGGAGGAGGTCAGGAGGGTGAGGGAGATGATAGAGCTGCCTCTCAAGCATCCGGAGCTCTTCAAGAGGCTGGGCATAGAGCCGCCAAAAGGCGTCCTCCTCTACGGTCCGCCGGGCACGGGCAAGACCCTTCTCGCCAAGGCGGTCGCCAACGAGACCAACGCCCACTTCATCCTGATCAACGGGCCCGAGGTGATGAGCAAGTACGTCGGCGAGGCTGAGAAGAGGATAAGGGAGGTCTTCGACGAGGCGAGCAAGAACGCGCCGTCAATCATCTTCCTCGACGAGATCGACGCACTCGCTCCGAAGAGGGAGGAGAGCTTCGGCGTGGAGGGGCGAGTCGTGGCCCAGCTGCTGGCCAGCCTCGACGGAATGAAGAAGCGCGGCCAGGTGATAGTGATAGGGGCGACCAACAGGGAGAACTCCCTCGACCCAGCCCTGAGGAGGCCAGGACGGCTCGACAGGGAGATAGAGATAGGGGTCCCCGACAGGGAGGGGAGGAAGGAGGTCCTCCAGATCCACACGAGGAACATGCCCCTCTCCCAGGACTTCGACCCAGACCTGCTCGCCAACATAACCCACGGCTTCGTGGGCGCCGACATAGAGGGCCTCTGCAAGGAGGCTGCAATGAACGCACTGCGGCGCCTCCTGCCCGAACTCCAGATAGAGGAGGAGGGGCGTATTCCCAACGAGGCGCTGGAGAAGCTGGAGGTCAACATGGGCGACTTCAAGGAGGCGCTCAAGATCGTCGAACCGTCTGCAATGAGGGAAGTCTTCGTCGAGGTCCCGCGGGTGAAGTGGGAGGACATCGGCGGACTGGAAGAAGCGAAGCAGAGTTTGAGGGAGGCGGTCGAGTGGCCGCTGAAGTTCAAGGAGTCTTTCAAGAGGATGGGGATCACGCCGCCGCGCGGAATCCTTCTCTACGGCCCGCCGGGCACGGGAAAAACTATGCTCGCCAAGGCGGTCGCCAACGAAGGGGAAGCCAACTTCATCTCCATCAAGGGGCCGGAACTGCTCAGCAAGTGGGTCGGCGAGAGCGAGAAGGCGGTCAGGCAGGTCTTCAGGAGGGCGAGGCAGGTGGCACCCTGCATCATCTTCTTCGACGAGATCGACTCCATAGCGCCGTTGAGGGGGACCGAGATAGGGGCCAAGGTCGGCGAGAGGGTGGTCAACCAGCTCCTCACGGAACTCGACGGACTGGAGGAGCTGAGGGACGTCGTGGTGATAGCGGCGAGCAACAGGCCTGACATCATCGACCCAGGGCTGCTGAGGGCTGGACGGATCGACAGGCACATCTTCATCCCGGACCCGGACGTGAACGCGAGAAGGGCGATCTTCAATGTCCACACCAAGGAGATGCCGCTCGCGGAGGACGTCGACCTCGAGAAGCTGGCAGAGGATTCAGAGAACTTCACAGGGGCAGACATAGAGTCTGTCTGCAGGGAGGCCGCCATCTTCGCGCTGAGGGATGACATGGAGGCCGATAAGGTCTTCATGGCCCACTTCGACAAGGCGATGGAACGCGTCGGCCCGAGCATGAACGACTCCCTGAGGAGCTTCTACAAATCGATCAAGGAAGGCCTCAAGACGAGCCTGATAAGGAAGGAAGAGTCAGAGAAGCCCAGCTACATGAGGTAGTCAGCGGACCCTAGTGGAGAGGATCGCGCCGACCTCATCGTCCAGCTCGTCCCGGAGGGCGTCGACCGCCAGGAACCTCTTGTCGGTCCTGACCAGCCAGTAGGGGTAGTGGAAGAGGTCCACCGACTTTACCTTCGCCTTGCCGAATATCTCGAAGATGTCGGCCAGCTCGTCCTTCCCCACCTCGGGCGAAAGGACAGTGCCCCTCTTCTCGATGTGGGCTGGCGCGAGGGGCGGGAAGTCGATCTCCTCGAGAGGGGGGAGGTCATACTCCTTGCCGACGTACTCCTCTCCCTCCATGGAGACGAACCCCTCCTTCACCAGCTTGTTGAGGATGCGCTTGGTCTTCTTTTCGCTGAGGTGGACTTTTGAGGCTATCTTCTCCACTTCTCCCTCCGCGTTGAGGGCGACTGTCCTCTCCAGCGGGGAGAGCTCCTTCAGCTCCAGAACTCCCTTTGTCCTCTCCCTCGCGAAGAGCTCGCCCAGGATGCCGTCCACGTAGCACCTCTCACTCTTCCTCTGGGATGGGTAGTCTACGAGAACGGAGTAGATGGGGTAGTAGACGATCCTCCTGCCGACGACCTCCTCGTCTCTCAAGATGCCGAACTTCTTGGAGAAGACTCTGCTCGCTGTCTCCCTCGCCTGGGAGAAGGAGACCTCCGGCGCGATGGCGAAAAAGTCGCCCTTTCTCTGCTCCGCCTCCTCTTCCATCTCCATCTCGATCTCTTCTATCTCGGGCGGCTCCACGGGCACGTGGCTCTTCACCGCCAGGAGGCTCCTCCCCTCGTGCTGGCTCTGCCTGGGCCTGACCCTCATCATGAAGGCTGGGTTCTCCTCCTCCTTGTCGCCTATCACGACCGCTCCCATGGAGAGCGTCCTTATCACGTCGACGTCGCGCACGTCCTCGTCCATCTGGGAGGGCATCCTCTTGAAGACAGCCTTGATGTCGTCCTGGAAGACCAGCTTGTGGACGACCATGAGGTCGATCTGGCTCAAGAGCTTCGATGAGATGGATGACGGCTGCTGAGTGGAGACGACGAGAGAGCATCCTGGCCGTCTCCCCTGCTTGACGTACTCTATGAGCGCCTCGCTGGCCGCGGTGCTGCCGATGGTGGGGACGAGGGTGTGGGCCTCGTCGACCATCAGCCAGGTAGGGGGAATCCTCGCCCCTTCGTGGCCGGCCGCCTCGGACCTGACAGCTATCTTCCTCGCCTCCAGGATCTTCCTCGCGAAGATGCCGACCACCAGGGCGGCGACAGACTCCTCCAAAAAGGAGACGTCGAGGACAGTGATGCGGCCGGGAAAGCTGATCTGCTCGAGCGGCGTGCCCTTCGAGCTGAGGACTCCCCACCCGCTCGCCGCGTCGAGGCGGGAGATCATGCTCCTGCGGGTCTGCCTGCTGAACCCCTTATCGCGGGAGGAGAGCTCCTTGTCGTCGGAGATTACGCTGGAGAGCTCCTCCAGAGTGTAGTTGCTGCCTGCCTTCTCTATCGCCCTCTCGAGGAGGAGGCCGGCGGCAGAGAAGCGGTCAAGGTCAAATGTGAGGCACCAGTCGTCCACAGTGAGGTCGCTCGGCTTGAGGGAGAATGTGTCGTCGAAGGTCTCGCTCGGGACTTTGCCCTCCGCCCCGTGGGGGACGAGGACCACGACGTTGTCGAAGCCGTAGGGCGCGAGGTCCCAATCCTTCAGCATCTCCACCTCCCTCTCCTGGGAGTTGGGGAGCCTCATCGACCAGAAGACGCCTATGGGGTCGACTATCACGCCGCCCACGTTGGTGTTCTTCTTGGCCAGCTCCTCGGCCACGACGCCGAGAGTGTAGGACTTGCCGGTCCCCCTAGTGCCGACGAGGAACATCACGTGGGGCGAAAGCGAGTCGACGTAGACCATCTCCTCGCCGTGGAGCCGCCTGCCAAGCAGGAGGGCGCCCTTCTCGCCGTACTTCTCCAGTGTGGAAGACGACCTGCCGAGGTGGACGTTGCCGTCGGAGTCGGTGAGCATCAGCCAGAGAAAGGGAGAGGGATAAATAAGCTTAATCTACTGAAGCCAAGCAGGAGGTCTCAACAAACGCCCTGCCTCACCCTAACGGTACTCCCTCATGGCGTTGAATGTCTCCATAAGGAACATCCACGACCAGAAGGAGCCCATCAGGAATGTCAACACTATCAGTGTATCCATTTAGTGGGTTTCCCTCAGAAAAAGAGGGTGAGATTCACTATATAAAGGTTGTGAAAAAGCGGCTTAAACAGCCCCCCGAACAGTTAGAAGCTGAAAAGAACGGAGTGGGACTGGCGTGATTTTCAGAGCCCTTTTGGAAAAAGTGCTTCCTCGTCGAACAGAGTTCGACGGGATCAGCGACATTAGTCGCCCAATCACCCCAAAAAGGCGATATGGGACTGGCGTGATTTTCAGAGCCCTTTTGGAAAAAGTGCTTCACCCCAAAAAGGCGATATGGGACTGGCGTGATTTGAACACGCGACATCACGGTCTTCAGCCGTGCGCTCTCCCAGACTGAGCTACAGTCCCTTCCAACGAAGGGCCGCCACAGAATTAAAAAACGTTTCTATAGGAGGAAGTATTTGGCGGCGAGCGCGATGGCACCGACCATGATTGCGACCATGACGACGAGGTCGATGGTGAACGGGCTCTCCCTCGGCCTCCCTCCCACGCCTGCCAGGGCGGCCTCCGCCTCCTCGAGCTCCGCATCAGCCCTCCCCATCTCCAGCTCCGCAGTCGCGTAGCGGGAGGAGTTGTAGGCCTCGCTCGCTGTCTCGAGGTGCGACTCTGCCCTCTGGAGCGTCCTGTAGATGTCCGCGGTGTTTACGCCGCTATGCCCTTCCCTCTCCTCCTCCAGCCGCTCCAGCTCAGAGAAAAGTTCCAGGTATCTCGATTTTATCGCTGTGTGGTTGGTCGTCTCCACAGCCTCGACTAGGACCCCGACGCTCCTCCCCTCGCCAGAGACTGTGAACTCGTAGTCGCCCGGCTCGTCCGGCGTGAAGACCAGAGTGTCCTCGCCGACGCTCCCGAAGATCCGCTTCTCCGTCCAGCTGAAGAGGCCTCGATCGTCAGACTCGACTGTTACCTCGGCAGTGCCGCTGACCTCGACCGTGAAGATCACAGGCCTCCCCACCTCCGCGTGGAAGGCCTCCTGCGGCGTGACCTCCAGGGCGGCAGCAAGGCAGAGAATGAAAACGAAGGGCATCAGCCTGCGCATGTAAACCTACCCTTTCAGAAACTATTAAGCCTTCTCTCTCTACATGCCTGGGAGCATGCCCTGCGAGAATGCGTAGGCGATGCCGCCCAGGACCACGAGGACGGCGACTATGGCGAGGACGCCTACTGGCAGGGAGATGCCGCCCGCCGCTTTCTTCTCGACCGCAGGCACCTCCGCGTAGCCCTCAGCCTCATTTATCATCTCCTCGGCCTCCTCCATCCTGCTCTCAGCCTCAGCGTACCTCCCCGCCGCGATGAGCGCCTCCGCCTCGTCCATCAAGTCGGAGGCGTCGGAGGCGAGCTGACGGGCGAGCACTATGTCAACTCCAGTCTCTCCAGCCCTCTCCACGAGCTGATTGAGGTCGTTGAGCTTCTGCCTTGCGATCTGGTAGTCCCGCCTGAACGACTGGACGCGCGGAGACGGGAAGACACCCACTTTTATGTCGGCGCTCTTCACCAGAGTTGGCATCTTGGAGCTCGTCGCCCGTATGTGGATTGTGAAGTTGCCCTCGTTGGTGGCAATGAATGAGACATCGAAGCTCTCCTCGCTGTTCGCCTCCAGGTCGACATTCTTCTCAGTGACGGAAAGCTTCTGCTGTATTATGCTCGGTGCGTCGAATGAGACATCCACAGCTGTCGGAATGTCCCCGGTCGCCACCGTGACAGTGAAGTTGACTGTCTGGCTCATGTTCGCGTCTATCCTCTGCGGCGCCATGATAGCGAGATCCGCCACGCTGACAGAGAATTCTCCGGACGAACAGTGCTCGCCGGTGATGTTGTTGGCGCTCTGGGCACAGACTTGGTAGTCATACCTGCCCCTTTCCCTGCCGTCGATTGTTATGGGTACGCCGGCCGAACCCGAGCCCGTCACTGGGACTTCAAGAACGAGCGGCGTCTCCACGTAGCGGGCGCCCGACCCGGCGACTCTGAAGCCATACTCGTCCTCCATCGTGCCAGTGTTGACCAGCGTGAGATTGAACGACTCATCGGAGCCGAAGACTATCGATTTTCCCGGAATCTCTTCGGGACGCAGCTCAAACTCGTATATTTTCTTGTCAGTTATCCTGAGCGTGCCCAGAAGAGTCTGGACTTTTCCTTGCGCACCAACTAGCTCTTCCTGGTAGAGAACGGTAAAATCGTAGTCCCCCACCAGCTCGCCTGGAGGAACGTCAAAGTAGATGAAATTGGTAGCGGTTTCAGACGGATCAGCGAAAATTACTGGTGAAGCCACACTGGCCCAGTCACTGACCCTAGAATCACTTATCGATTCTGCAAAAAGTTCCAAGGAGCTCGGCCTATCTCTCAACTTATAGTCCACCCCTTCCATCAAAAGACAGGTTTCGCTACGATCCTGTCCAGTTGCTGTGCACTCCAGTTCCTCGGCGACAAGCAGGTCATATACCCTAGCGAAGGCCTCCTCTTCTGTGGCCCCGGCCATTCCTATCTCTTCCTGTATGCCGGTTCGCGTCTCTGGAGCTAACTCATCCCAAGACGACCTAACAACTCCCCTAAACTCTTCTTCACCCATCGTATCATTAAGGCCTTCATCAGCTTTCTCCAGCCCGGAGAGATCCTCAAGACCAGAAGCCACCGCAAATGAAAGATCCACCCTCTCGTTCCCCGAATTCTCCAACTCAACGCTGAAGGCGACTCTCCCACCCCTCTGCGATACGTACTTGCTTGAAGGATTGAGCGAGACTTGGTATTCGCGCCTTGGCATTATAGTCGCGTTGAACTTCTGGACATAGGGCTCGTAGTAGTTCGCGAAGACAGTCAGCTCAACCTCCTGTTCGCCTGATGATATGTCAGATGGGACCTCGCAGTCCTTCACATTGTAGCAGAACCTCCGCGAACCGACAGACCAGTACCAGTCGTAGTTGTAGACTTGCTCGCCTTCTTCGTCCACGACCCTCTTCACGGACAGGTCATAGGTCTCTCCCGGTGAGATGCTCTCCGGCGAATCGACCGAGACGGAGCGGGTCACGCCGAGCACTCTCACTGAGGACGACTTGTGCGCGTCCTGGTAGCCGTCGCGCGTCGCAGTGCAGGCAAGGCTCTTCAGGCCGACCTCCATCCCAGTCGGAATGTCGAGCCTTATGAGGCCGTTGTTCGTGAGAGAGCTCTCGGAGCCGTCGAGCGTGCAGGAGAGACCTGCCTCCTCGAGCGACTGTCCATCCGCCAACGCCTCCCTGTCTATCAGGACGTCCCCCGTGGAGAGGTCTTCCAGGCTCACGTCCACGAAGACCTTCCCTGCTTCACAGCCTTTCCTCGGGCTTCCCGTGCGGTAGACGCAGTCAACACTGGCTCCCTCCCCGCTCAAGACTTTGGCGTCCAGGAGCATGTTCCTGTAGAGCCTCATTGTGATGTTCTTCTCACCCCATATTATGCGCGGGTGGTCGACGACCACGCTGATCTTGTTCTCTCCTTTCTGGAAGACTTCGCTCATGGTGTCGAAGGAGTAGGTGTTGCCATCTTCCCAAGAGTCTTCTACCAGCTTTTCGCCGTTGGCAAGGATGGTTATTTCAGCGCCAGTCGGGTCCGCCCTCGTGTAGACTTCAGGCTTTATGATCATTCTCTTGCCTATCGCCTGCTCCATCTCCCACTCAGTGGGCCTGCAGACCGGCCGGTCCATCGCCAAGTCGCAGAAGAATCCGCCGCTGCAGTCCTCGTCGCTGTTGCAGCGGTACCCCTCGTCGCTCGAGGTGTCGACAACTGTCAGGCCGGTTTCGGTGGTTATCTGGAGGTTAACATCCATCCTCTCTGTCACCTTCTCGCAGTTGTCGCTGCAGATGTATTCGACATATCCTGTGACCTTGTCGACCGAGGCGTAGCCAGGCTCCCTGTCATCGCAGGCGCTCTCCGCCCCGCACTCCACCTTGCAGAGGCCTGCGTAGGGAGAACCAATAGACGCTTGACCTGTGGCGTCACAGCAGTCACCTATCTTCTCGCCGCTGAACTGCCCTATGTCCCGGAGGTTGTCACTGCAGTCGTTGCGGATGGTCTCCCTGTACTGGGGCTCGCAGACGCCGACCGTCGGGCCAACACCTTCCTCCTCACAATAGTCGGGCGACTCTATCAGGCCGCACTGCAGCCAGCGCTCTTCTTCCTCGTTGCAGACAGGCTTGCAGACAGGCTCATCAAGGAACCTGTTGCAGTAGAGGTCGTCGTCGCAGTCCGCGTTTACTCGGCAGTTGGCGTCCTCGCCGCAAAAGGTCCCGCCAGGGCCGCCCTTCACGGAGAAGCTTGCAGACCTGTCCTGGACCAATCCAGTAGCCTCATCTTCCACTGAAAGGTACCAGTCGTAAGCCGCGCCCTCCTCGCTGGCAGAAGAGAAGCGGTAGGTTATCGGCACCCGCTCCCCATCAACCAGTCCGTTGCAGATGTAGTTGGCCTGGAAGAAGTCGCTATCAGGGTCGTTCGTCCCTGGTGGGAACGAAAGGTAGTCTATGGTGTACTCAATTATCTGGTTCGTGCCAGTGAAGGAGAGAGTGCAGTTGTCGCCGTCGGGATCCCTGCACTCCAGCGGGTACTCAGCCGCTATGCCGACAGTGTAGCTGGTGCATGGCTGAATGTCCTCGTCAGGAGCGAGGCCGTTCTCCCACCTCATGCAGTTCTCTGGGTCGAAGAACTCTATCGTCAGGTCGCGCCTCTTGTTCGTGCATAGTGGCGTGCAGGGGCTTGTCGAGTACGGACGGCCAGAGTTCTCCGGGAGCTCCGGGAAAATCGCGTCGCAGGGGTTCTCTCGGTTGTTGCAGACAGACCAGCAGACGCCCTGGGAGGTCGTCGTGAAAGGCATAGATGGCCTGTCCTCCACTACGGTGCCGTCTTCTCTCCCCAAGACGAAGTAGTTTAGTCCCTCCTCTCCTGCCCTCTCGTATCCCACTATGTACTCGTTGTCAACCTCCAGCTTGCCGCTGTCGAATGTGACACTCTGGCCGTTGCTGAAGTCGCAGCAGTCCAAAGGACACTTGACATCGTAAGAATCGGTTGCTGGGACATAGACGACCTCGCCGAACTCGGGTTGGCAGTCGCCGTCGCCGCAGGTCGGTTCGCACTCTTCGCTGCACATCTCACTTCCCTTTTTCTTGCGGTCACAGCTGTAGCCAAAGTCGATGATGTCCTCGCCCTTGCACTCCTTCCAGCAGATTTCCTGTGCATTGTCGAATAGATCGGGATCCCTCTCAGAGTACCGCTCCTTCATGAAAGCCCAGTCAAGGGCCTCTGAGCCGGTGTCGCCCGGTATGGTGTGGCCTGCCGCGGTTCCGTCCTCGTTGCAGCACTCTTCGCAGACGAGGAAGTCCTCTCTTCTCGGGTCGCACTCCGCAATCTCGCCCGGGTTCTCCCCGCACCTGAACATGCACTGCTTGATGGTAGCGGTCTCGGGCGGCGGGTAGAGGTGTGGGGCGATAGTGTTGTCCTTGATCTCCTCCCTCTCCCAGCAGACCTGGACTCCATATGTCGAACTGCACTCTGCATCCTCCGAGCAGTAGCTCCCGTACTCCCACTGGTACCAGTCGTCCCAGTCGTCCCTGGCCGTCGGCTCCCAGTTGGGGCAGGCATGGATGGTGTGGCCGTCCGCAGTCCCGACTTTGTAAGAGAAGTGGTCGACAAAGGCGTGCTCGACTCCGTTGGCGTCCTTGCAGGTCAGCTTGAGCTCCACGACCTCCCTGTTCTTCGTCACGCCGACAGGCACCCAGAGCTTTGAGACGCGGCCGCCAGACTCTGAGCCGTAGATGTAGACTCGCGATATAGGCTCGACCTGCTCATCATAGTCCTTCTCACTCTTAGTGTTGGCGACGAGGTTCCCGTACTCCATCCCGCCAATCGTCAAAGTCTCTAGGTCGTCAAGAGAGGTGCAACCCATGCTCTCAAGCTCTTCCGAATTTATCCTCCCGACCACGTTGATCAAGTCGCAGGGCTTTATGCGGCCCTCCTCCAGCGTGCCGTCGAGTTCCGCCACCCTGGTTGCGGCGTCGCCGGGGGCGCAGGCCTGCGGCCCTTCCGGACCTTCATAGGTCGGTCCCCTGCACTGCCAGGGCTCGTTGGCGTAGTCGTCCGCGTCGTGCATGGTCTCGTCGTAGTTGAAAACTGATACCTGGATTATCTTGCCAAAGTCCCCCTCATAGGCACAGCGGTGGGATGGCGTGCAGAGCCACGGGGACGTCTCCTCATCGAAAGGCGTCGGGACGCAGCCCTTGCCGTAGTAGCAGTCGAAGTGGCTGTAGCAGAAGTTGTTGGTCGCACAGCCGCACGGGCTCGCTTCGCTGTCCTCAGCGCACATCGGCTGGTCGGTGGCGCACTCCTTGTCAAGCATCTCGCGCTTCGCGTCAGTGTCCTCCCTACCGTAAGTCGCCCTGTAGTCGGCCGACATGCCTGTGAAGGAATAGGGCACGTCATGCACGTCCTCGCCCTTCCGCTTCCCGAAGGCGTCGAACTCAAAATCAAGGGTGTATGTGTTGTCCTGGCCCATCGCGCAGCCGCTTCCGCTCGGGACGTATCTTGGGACGAACATTATCGGCCTCCCGAGAGAGGAGCAGACTATCCACAGGTCGCGCGGAGCACTGCCTTCCCCTCCCATATACTGCTGAGATGCGTCCCTGCCGAGCTCCAGGTTGGAGATCTTAGTCACGTCGCTGTCGAGGAAGGGTATCTCAGAGACACCAGAGTCAGGCTCAAACGTGTCGTCGAACTGGGCGAAGGGAAGAGAGACGCACGCGTCAGGGTCTTCAGAAGTTGCAGTAACGCTACAGGCGTCGATTACGTTCCCTTCGTCGTCGAGACGGAGTTCTCCTGGGCAGTGGGGGTTGAACGGGAGGACGAAACCCATCACATATGCAGCTGCCCCGTTGTTCTCCTCCTGCAACTTGAGGGGATCGTAGGAAAGGTCATCCCCTTCTGGCTGGAGATAAAGTTCGTTCTCGTCGATTAGGCCGCAGGAGGAGAACCCTATCGCAGGGGCTGAAGACTCCATGCCGTCGGAACCGAAACTGAGGCGGTGTGTCTGGTAGGTCATCTCGTCGTCCTCAAGGAGTTCCTGCGCCTCCAGGAGTTCGAGCCAATTTGTCGGGTCCTGACAGAACGCCATTGCCTCTTCTGGCGAAGAACCCCAGAAGAGGGAAACATCTCCCTCTTTCACAGTATCAATCCGCCAGTTGTCGATGAGAGTCTCACGCGGATAGCACCACTCTGTGCAGACCGGCCCGCCCGCCACCTCACCTATGCACTCCTGGACCACTGTCCCCATCTGCGGCTCAACGGGGCTCTTCAGGAATGGGTAGTTCATAGGATAGCCGCTGCCGTCGATGCCGTCGCCGAAGAAGTTCTCTAACAGCGTGTAGGAACCGCCCTGGAACCTCTTCTGTTGCACGTTCTCTCCGATGCAGCCTGGGGAGCAGATATCGTAGTCAGGCACACCTATCTTCTTCTTTGGCACTCCACAGAGATAGCTGGTCTCCCCTATGCCATCTATCGGGTAATAGCGCGCAGACCTCTCTGGCTCATCACCATAATCCTCGTTCGGATACCTGGCAAGAAGGTCGCACTCCAAGTCGCAGCAGTCAATGCAGGGGACGCTGACTGGACAGCCGGTGTCCTCATAGTCGCATGCGAGCTCGCGCAACTCCTGCTCTGGGTCGTAGACGAGGATGGAGCCGTACCCAAACTCCATTGAGTGATTCTCGCCGACCTGGAGGTCGCAGGAAGCGAACGGGTCGTCTTCGCACTCGAACATGCAGAGCGAGTCACAGCCAGGTGAAGGAGACGACACAGGCAGGTTGCCTGCGCAGTAGAAGTTCCTCTCTTCCGAGTCGCTTTCCCTGCCGCCTCTCACGCAGCCGAGGTGGCAGTATCCAGACGTTGTCGTGCCATCCATGCAGATGCCTTCGCAGGTCCCCTGCGGGCAGAAGTAGCGGGTCGAGATGTCCTCGTACTTGTCCTCCTCGCAGAAGCCCTCTCCGAGACAGCCGTCGTCGCTGGAGCAGGGGACTCCGAAATTGCAAGCCCCCGACTTCGGGGCGCAAGTCCCCCTCTCGCAGAGGAGGCTCATGCAGTAGACATCCGTGTTGATGCCCTCATCCACACAGGGGCCGAGAGGCCTTTTTTGGAAATCCGTGCCCACGTCGTGGGCGGACTGGTCGGTCACGGCGATCGTCCTGCTCATCATGGTATCGCCGTTCTCATCGACAAGTTCTACTTCGCATTCAATGGAATAGTCGCAGGAGCTGTAGGGGGCCCGCAAGCCGTCGCTCGCGCCGCAGATTCCTGGGTTGCCGAGGTAGTCCCTGAACTTCGGCAAGTGGGCGACCACATTGAAGTCGTCGAATCCGACCGCCATCGAGGCGCCGGGCGAGAAAGAAGCCTTCCCGTGGGAGATCTCGAATAGGCCGGCCTCGTCGTCGAGGAAGATGTTGCCGTCGTTGAGCTCCTCCCCGTCCAGGTCGGGCCCGCTGTAGGCCTTGCAGGAAAGTCTGTAAGTCTTTGCCGCGACAGAGTCTGGATTATAGGGTCGAGGCGATATCAAGAATCCTGTTTTCACAGTCCCCAGATGTTCAGGGGACATGGGGGTAAATGCACAGTTATCACCATCAACCAAAACGTCCCCCTTCGGGTCGTCCCTAGGCAGCCTGCAGGAGACCCCTGTCGGGAGTGAAAGCCCGAGGTCGATGTCGTCCATGTAGACCTCGAAGAAGTGTGATTCGGAGTCTTCAGGACCCACAAATACTTCAAAGGCAGAGTGAGACCATTCCGTCCTTCTGCCGACTCCGATGTTCTCTTTATCTGCCTCTGTTACGTAGTCCCAGAAGCTGGCGCCACTCTTGGAGAGGACATACATCTCCTCGACTATGTCGTCCTCCCTGAACCTGACCTGGCCCTCCGTCAAATAGCGCGAGCCGCCAAAAGGATATAGGGCATCGCCAGCAGAGAGAGTCTCCTTGTCCTTGGTCACGGAAGGCGCGCAGTACCAAGTAAACCGGTTGGTGTCAGATTGGCAGTCCGCAGAACTGGTGCAACTTAACAGCCCCCCTGGAAATGGAAAATCGTCAAGTGACATGGTCTTAGAGAAAGGAGTGGTCCCAGATCCGTAGCTGTCCGTGGATTGGGAAACCTCTATTAGGTTTATGTCGCCTGCAGGGGAGGCGCAGAAGAGGTACATGCCACCCAGGGATATCGTGTCTTCTCCAACCGTGGCAATTCCGAAACTGACATCTGAAGCGGGTCCGCCGTTTATCTGCCAGAAGGACCTCTGCCGATTGTCGATAGTGACTGTGGTCGTCTTGACTGCGGGGTCGCAGGAGCCGTCGGAGTAGACGATCTCTTCAGCCCTCGCCAGGTTCGCGAGACCGCCCTCGTCGTCGCACATCTGGCCTAAGTTGTCAGAGAGATCCCCGTCCAAGTCCCTATCGTCATCGTCCAACTCGTCAGAATCGCAAGAGTCGATTATGCCGTCAGAGACCCCTCTTAGTGTACCCGCCGAAGTCACAGCAACCGAGTCTATCGCATCGCCGGAGTAGAAATCGGTGCAGTCGTCCTTGCTCGCCGCCCACAAGCAGTAGTCGCCGGCGCAGATGCCGCTCCCGCACCCTGCAGAACTGTAAGAACCTGCCCCTGAGAAAGGTATTGTTGAACCGCATCCCGGCTTCGGAGAGCCTGGATCGAAAACACTGCTCTCACGCAGATAGCAGTCGCCTCCGCAAGACTCCCCGAAAAACCCCGCCCTATTAAGGTCAGTCCAGTAGTACACAAACGTCCCGCCGCTGTAAAGGGATGTGCAGATCGCATTGGTCGGCGGGCTGGAGACGTAATCACTTATCCTATTGCCTGCCCTATTGGCGTTGCACCTCTTCCATCCCCCTCCTATGCAGACAGCAACTCTACTGCCCTTGAGCGTGCCTTGGGGAACGCAATCCTTCTTATCGTTGTCCCAGCAGTTAGAAGCTTGACTGCAACAGCCAGTGTTCTGGTCTGAAACGTCATAACGTTCGTGGCCTTCACAGCACTGTCCGCCAGTATTGAGTTCCCCATCTCTTCTGCAGATCATCACATCGTCTATTGAGTTGCTTATCTTTTCGTAGAGAAAAGTCGAGCCGCATCCTGAAGCCTCTATCTTGTCACCAGGATGCGCGGTGCCAGGCTTAGAGTTACGCTCCCAACCAGAGGCAGGTGTTTCTCTAAGGGCACAGGCGAACTTGTACGGGCCAGGCTCGACATCCATCGTGGGGACGGTTATCGAAACGGTTGACATTAAAGGACTTTTGGCAAGTTCAGTCTCGATCTTGCATTCTTCCACTACGCCAGATGAGCCACCACTATAATAGGCCAAGTTGTCCTCTATGGGGCTGTCGTCATAGAGACCGCAACAGACTTTGACCTCCTCTCCAGTAGCGTCGTGTGAATTGACTAAGACATCGACATCGAAGCCAGATTCATCCTTGTAGTTGGTGGCAACAAGGGGGTCGTCATCATCGTCATCGGGATCGTCCTCGTCACCCGAAAGGCCAGAATAATCGAACGTAACGCCGGCACCTATATGCTTCCAGTTGCCTGCAGAGAAAGTCTCCTGATAGTAACACACCTCACCCCACCAACCTGGTTCTATTGTGCCTTGGCCGGAATCCTCGCAATAATGCATGACGTTGTTAGTCGCCCACAAAGTATCTAGCGAAGCACAACGCCCCCCCCATGCCTCCCCTTTCTTGCAAGCCCTTTGGCCGTTAGGAACACTAGATGGTATGTTGCAGTAAGTGTCATAATTCGTATCTTTCCACTCCCCCCAGCCACACCTGTCGTTAGCGTCGTAGCAACCTATTGCAAAACGTACTACAAACGTTTCCGTCTTGCAAGTGAGGTCCCCAAAATTGTAACTTACGCTGGGTCCATCCTCTTTTTGATCCTTGAATACCTTAAGTTTGTTGTGATCGTACTCACAGTCGTAAGAATTGCCAACCTTGCGGCAGATGCAAGTAGATTCATGAGTGTTCGCCATGTTGTTGTTGTTGCCTGGAAAGCCACCTTCATTGAGACAATCCGGACAATTTAGCTTGTAAGAGAAAGTTGCTGTAACAGTTCCATCACTCTCAGTTACACCGCCAAAGTTCGGAGCTTGAGTAGGGTACCAATGTTCGGAACTTGCCAGTTGTAAAATTAGGAAAAAAACAAGCAGAAGTTGGAATGGCCGTCTCATCACACAAGGGACAAAAGACCGCAAATATATGCTTTCTGTTTAAAAGAGGGGGAAGAGGGATCACACAATCACGGTCAAGCAACACCGAGGACGACGTGCCCCCCTGTAAGCAAGAGATCGAAAAATGTGTTCTCTTCGAGTTCCACGTCAGGTGCGCTCAAGACAATGTAATCTGCATCAAAAACCCCTCTTACAAGAGAGTGGCGCTCATCGAAGGACATGTACCCGTGAAGGGCGTCCCAGTGTCTTTTGTAACGGATCGGGTCGCTCTGATAAAGAAATGCGGGATCCACGCCCGATGAATACACATATCCATAATCATTTCCGTAGAATAGGACTGGAAAGGCGTCCCAATCGTTGAGGATGCGGGACGGACCCGTGTTCTCATCCAGCCACAGTGAGGTGTTAAGGCGAAGAGCCTCTTCCTCAAAGTCAACGCCTTGGAAGTCTCTGTAATTGGAATAGAGGTAGGAATAGGAAGAGAACCAAAAAGAGCCAACAATCAGAATGAGTGCCAACGTCTTAAAGCCGAACCGAACCCTCTTCTCCACTGCGGAAAAAATGTCGCCGAACAACACGGCGAGTGCAATCGCGAGGTTTACCCGAAATCTTGCGTGCTTTGAAGCCGCCAGAAAGAACATGGGAACCGCCGCCATCTTCAATGTAGACTCACTGTCCAGGGCAATCCCTTTCTTGAGAAGGAGAATCAAGACCAAAAAGACCAAAAACAAGAAAGGCCCGAGCTCCCTCACAAAATAGGCGCTCGTGCTTGGCTGCCAGTCCGCACCTTTATCCAGATCATCAAAAGGGACGTTAAGCACCTGCAACCTATAATGGAGCAAAAGCGTACCCACGCCTGCAGGATGGAGGAAGAGAAAGAGGGCGGCGGCCGCAAGCAACGCATCAAGGACTCTCGAATCCCAACTCATGAAAAGCTGGATCGCCACAAGAGCGATGCTGAAGAGGGCCGATGCGTGAGAAAGGAGATGGACCACCAAGGCCATCACAAGGAGGAGATGCCTGCCGCGAGTTATCGAGTAGAGGACCAAAAGGAAAAAGAAGAAACCAAGAAGATGCGGCCGGAATATGTTAAGCCTGTAAAAGGCGGTCGGCGTGACGACCAGCAATAACATAATCAACGCCCTTGTCAGCGGATTCGACCTCGAAAGCACGTAGACCGACAAGAGAACTGAAGAAGAGATCCCAATTATCAGAAATCGGCTCAGGGTGAAAATATCAAAATTAGGTACCAGCGTTATCAAAGCAGAGCTAAAAACGTGAAATCCTATCAAGAGATTGGCGTAGAAGCTTTCGAAAATTGTGCCCTCGAGCCAGTTCTCATGGTAATCGACGCCCTTTTCAGAGACTATCCTGGACATAGCCATGTGGTAGTAGGGATCGTAGCCATCAGCAGAGAGGCCCCTTGAAGACTGGATGAATGCGAAAAAGAAGAACGTGCAGATCACCAGAAGCATGAGGCCCGATTTTCTCAAGCCAACCTTCCCTAATGACAGCTTCACGTTTGTTGCACTCAATTGTAGATTAAAATCCTTTCCGGGAGAAAAAGTTCATTTTACGCGGAGGACGCCGTGGAAGCCCTTGAGGCAGACCTCGAAGTAGGGGTTCTTGGCCATCTCAAAGGAGGCGTCGTCGAGGACGACGTAGTCTGCGCCGAAGACGTCCTTCACTAGAGTGTGGCGGGTCTGGATGTCGAGCTTTGCGTGGATGGTCTGCATGTACTGCGAGTACCTTATCGGGCTGTAGAAGTAGAGGTACATCGGGTCGAGGCCGGCAGAGTAGGAGTAGCCGTAGTGGGAGGCGTAGAAGAGGACTGGGAAGGCGTCCCAGTCGTTGAGGACGCGGGATGGAGGCGAGTTCTCAGAGAGCCAGCGGGCAGTGTTGAGGCGGAGGGCCTCGCGGGGAGTCTCTGTCTGGAGGTAGAAAGGCGCGACCCTCCAGAAGAGAAGGAGGGAGACGAGAAGGAGGGCGAAGGAGGCCTTCTTCCTGCCGCGGAGGGAGAGCTCTGAGAAGACCTGGCCGCAGACCAGGCCGAGGAGGAGGACGAGGTTGGCGTGGAAGCGGGAGTGCTGGGCGGCGGCGTAGAAGAGCATCGGCAGGGATGCGAGGGAGAGAGTGGTCTCAACGCCCGCCTTCTTCTCGCCCTGGACTATCCAGAGGAGGCCGACGAAGGAGATGAAAAGGAGCGGTCCGACCGACTGGACGAAGTGGGTGGTGGCTGAGGGCATCCACTCAGCGCCTTTCTGGACTCTGCCGAAGGGGATGTCGACCACCTGGAGCTGCTGGCGGAGGAGGATGGCCTCAGAGTCTGGGTGGACAAGAAAGAATGCGATGGAGGCGACGACGAGGACGGAGAGAGCGGACCAGTCCCGGGAGAGGAGGAGGTAGAGCAGGACGACGACGACGCTGAACGGGAAGGAGGTGTGGGAGAGCATGTGGGCGAGGAGGGAGAGAAAGAGGAGGACGCGGCTTCGGCGGGAGAGGGAGAAGAGCGTGAAAAAGAAGAAGAGGTAGCCGAGGAGCTGGGGGCGGAAGACGCCAGTCCTGAAGACCGCGGAGCCGCTCGCCAGCATCAAGGCGACTATGGCGAGGCGGAAGACCGGGTCTGCCCCCTTCGGCGTGGCGTAGATGAGGAGGAATACGGAGAGGGCGAGGGCGACTGTCATCGCCTCGGAGACCGCGAAGAGGGAGAGGCCGGGGGAGAGGGAGAGAAGGGAGGCGCCGAGGACGTGGAAGCCGAGGAGGGTGTTGCCGTAGGCTGTCTCGAAGATGGTGCCTGCCAGCCAGTTCTCGCTGTAGTCGACGCCCCTCTCGGCGACGATCTTGGCCATCGCCATGTGGTAGTAGGGGTCGTAGCCGTCCGCGGAGAAGGTCCTCGCCTCCTGGATGCGTGCGAAGAAGAAGGAGAGGCCGAGAAGGAGGAGAAGGAAAAAGAGGTATCTCAGGCGAGAGGGACTGACAGAGAGCTTCACTCTCGTCCCCCCTCCGTCCCGCTTAAAACCCCTTCCCTGGTGAAGAGCCTCAGCCTGCCGTCTGTCTGGAACTCGTAGGCGATGTCGTAGTGGAGGTCGAGCTCGCTGACGAAGGTGGGGAGGAGGTAGAGTCGGGAGTGGGCGAGGACTGCAGTCTCCCTGCCAGCGGAGACGTGGGGGAGGAGCTTCTCGTCAGAGACGCGGCCTGAGCGGACGTTCTTGAGGGAGATTGGCGGGAGGTCGAGGCCGTCCCGGTCTGCGAGGAAGAGGACGATGGGGTAGTCAGTGAGCAGAGGCGATCTCACGTTCTCCTCAGCGTATCTCGCCACGTCGACGACGGAGTCGAGAGAAACGCCGGGATCGAAGCGCGTGTAGTAGAGGCGGGAGGAGGAGAAGAGCTGGGAGTCGATGGGGAGGGCGAGGAGGAGGAGCAAGAGCACAGCCGCCTTGGGCACCTTTCTTTTCGCGGAGAAGTCGCGGAGCCATCTCCCTGCGAAGAGGAAGAAGAGCGGCGAGGTGAGGTAGAGGTAGTGCTCGTTCATGTTGCTCCAGAGAAAGAAGAAGAGGAGGGAAAAGCCGCAGAGCCAGGCGAGTAGGGCGCCCTCGTCCGAGGCGTAGCTCTCCTTGAGGCCCCAGATGGAGAGGAGGGAGGCGACGGAGAGGACGAAGTAGAAGAGGAGGACTTCAGTCCGCTCGAAAAGGAAGAGGCCGAATGGGAAGCCCTCGAGGTTGGAGAAGACGAAGTTGTTGAGAAAAGGCGAGAGGCCGGAGTGGAAAGAGAAGAGAGAGAAGAGGAGGGCGAGGGAGAAAAAGAACCACTTAACCGTCTCCATGAAGCGCTTTGTC
This sequence comes from Candidatus Undinarchaeota archaeon, assembly GCA_964527545.1. GTDB lineage: Archaea > SpSt-1190 > SpSt-1190 > DYHY01 > CAZGQF01 > CAZGQF01. The sequence continues at coordinate 329,373 of CAZGQF010000002.1, forward strand.
TTCTTTCTCTGCCACGACCAGCCGAGGAGGCCGAGGAGGGGGAGGACGGCGAGCGGCTTCACGCAGAAGGAGAGGGCTGAGAAGAGACCTGAGAGAGACTCTCTCTCCTCGACGAAGAAGAGTATGGAGGCGAGGGAGAAGAGGGCCCAGAAAGAGCTGTTGTGGAAGACGAAGAAGAGGGGAGGGAGCAGGTTGCGGCTGGCGACGAGGAGGGCGGAGAAGGGGCCGGAGCCTGGGAAGAGTCTCTCAGAGAGGAGGTAGGTCAGGACAAGTAAGACGACGTTGGAGAGACCTGCGAGGAGGCGGAGGGAGAAGAGGGAGTCGTGGAGGAAGAGGGCGGCGGCGCCGAGGTAGAGGGAGAGCGGCCCTTTCTCGTAGTAGAAGTCTTTGTAGGGGGCTTCGCCTTCGAGGACGCGGCGGGAGTAGAAAGCCTCCAGCCCCTCGTCCCACTCGAAAGGATACATCTCGAGCTGGGGCGCGTAAAGGAAGACGGCCGCCAAGACGATGAGCAGCAGCCAGTACCTGTCGGAGAGAAAGATCAAGGCTCCACCTCCAGGGAGACGCCGGGGCCGATGCCCCTCTCCCTGTTCCTTGCGACGAGGAGCTCAGGCGTCTTCAGGGAGCGGAGGAGGTAGGGAAAAGAGAAGCCGAGGAGGTGGAGTAGGGATGCGACGGAGCGGAGGTCTCTCAGCTCCTCTCTTCTCTCAGCCCCCGTCGATAAAACGAGCATCGCCTTCTTCTCTATCAGTCCCGCAGATTTGGCAACGGAACGGAGCGCTTTCTCTGAGCGGAGAGAGTCGAGCGAAAGGCCGACTGCTATGGAGTTCTTCTTGGCGAGGTTGAGAAGCGAGGCGTCGAGCTTCACCTTTGCTGGGTCTGGGAAGACGACGTCGACGCGCCTGTCTTTGAGGAAGCGCATCAGCGGGGGTCGGGAAGAGGCGCGGACGATCACCAGGTCCACCTTCTCCCTCTCTCCCAATTTTGACACGCTGCTTTTCCGGGAGGCGTCGATGACCAGCCTTTTTCCTTCCGGGACGACCTCCAGGCCGAACTTTTCCGCCTCTCGCGAGAGACTCCCGGGGAGCAGGACGTCGATCATGGGAGAGGGAGAAGGGATATAATATATAGGCGTAATCCTTGGCTGTGATTTCGGTCATAGTGCCTGCCTTCAACGAAAGGAAGGCCCTGGAAGGGGTGGTCGCCGGCCTGAGGGCGGAGCTGCCAGATGCCCAGATAGTTGTGGTCGACGACGGGAGCACTGACGGGACCGGGAAGCTCTGCGCCGGCATGGAGGCAGTCCACAACGTCGATTGCGTGCTCCTCGAGAAGAACGCCGGCAAGACGGCCGCCTTCGCGAGAGGCCTGGAGAGGGTGAGAGGAGAAGAGATCGTCCTCTTCGAGTCTGACGGGCAGTATGAGCCAAGAGACGTGAAGAGGCTGGTCGAGAGACTGAAGGAGTTCGAGGTGGTCAACGGAGTGAGGACGGAGAGGGCGGAGGGAGCTAGGCGGGAATTGATAAGCAGGCTTTTCTCCCTTTTCCAGGGACTCACGGTTGGCCTGAAGGTGAAGGACGTCAACTCAGGACTGAAGGCTTTCAGGAAAGAGACTGCGGAAGAGCTCTTCGCAGAGGAGATGCTGGAGAGATTCAACGCCCACCGCGCCTACCACCGCTTCGTCCTCGCTGTGGCCCACTCGCTCGGCCACTCTATAGGTGAGGTCCCCATCTCCCACTATAATAGGAAGGGAGGGAAAAGCTATCTCTCTCCCTGGAAGACTCCGCTCCGGACTCTCGCCACTTTCTTGAAACTTCTTGAGTGGAGGCTCTCATGATAGCAGTGCTCCGCCTCGGCCACAGGGTGGGAAGGGACACGAGGATAAGCACGCACTGCGGCCTGGTGGCGAGGGCCTTCGGGGCGGACAAAGTCATCTACTCAGGCGAGAAGGACTCGTCGATACTGAAAAGCGTCCGCGGAGTCGCGGAGAGTTGGGGTGGCGACTTCAAGGCAGAGTACAGGAAGGACTGGAGAAACGTCCTGGAAGAGTGGGGTGGTGGGGTAGTCCATCTCACGATGTACGGCCTCCCCCTGCAGGAAATCGGCGAGAAGATGCGTGAAAAGGACCTACTGGTCGTGGTCGGAGGGGAGAAGGTACCCTGGGAAGTCTACGAGAAGGCAGACTGGAACGTGGCGGTCACTTCCCAGCCGCACTCCGAGATAGCGGCGCTGGCGGTCTTCCTCCACGACCATTTCGAGGGAAGGGAGCTGGAAAAGAGATTCGAGGGAAGGAAGACGATAGTGCCGCAGGAGAGGGGGAAGCTACTGCGAGAGGAACGATAGCAGGTCCTGCTCGCTCTTCTCAAGGTCGCTCGGGTAGTTCTTTGTGTGGAGCTCCAGCTTGATGCAGTCGGAGCTCTCTGTCAGCTCAAGACTGCCCTCGAAAGCGGCCTGCTTGTCGAAGCGGAGGTGGAGTGTGCCGTCCTCGTCCATCCTCCTCTCGGCGAGGCGGCGGAGCCTCTCTTCCTCCCAGCCTGAGAAGACTGGGGAGAGGTCAAGGGACTTTGGATCCGGCCCGGCGGAGAGTATCTTCATCCTCGAGCCCCAGTGGTTTTTCGCCACGGTCTCCTCCAGCTCGGCAGACGAGAGTGTCTTGACAGCCTCTCTCACTTTCTCCTCGTTTTCCGTGGGGTAGACGAAGGCCTCCAAAAAGGCGCGGAAGATCATTGGAGTCCGCGCGACTTCTTGCCCGCGGAGGTGAGGCCCCGGAAGGTCCTCCTCTTCTGCCGCAGGATCTTGACGTCCTTGTCCTTCTTTATGGCGGGGTGGGACGGGTCGACCAGTATGACCTCGAACCACTTTCTCTTGCCGTCGTCGCCCACCTCGTAGGAGTTGAGCACCTCGAGGTTTGGGTACTTCCTGCTGACCTTCCTCTCGGCGATGGCCCTCTTGTTCATGCCTGCGAAGAAGCCGTACTTGCCCGACCTCCTCGGCTTCCTGCCGCCGCTCGGCTTCGGCCTCCGCCTGCCGCCCTTCTTGACCCTGCCCCTCGCCAAAACGAACCCTGTCTTGCTCTTGTAGCCGAGGGAGCGGGCGCGGCCGGTGTTTGTGGGCCGCTCAATGCGAATTACGGCTGGCTGGCGGCGCCACTCCATGAGGCGCTTTTTCTGCTCTTTCCCAGATTCTTCCGTTCCAAAACTCTTCTTGAGGTATTTGTAGTATCCCATATCACCACTTCCGTGCACGTCCGGCCTCCGCCTTCATCCAGTGACCCTGAGAGGGCTGTAGGGTTGTTTAAAAGAGTTGCCTAGAGCTCTGAGTAGCCGTGGCCGCGAGGCCAGAAGGCAGTCAGCTGCCTCTCCCGCTTTTCCCACCTCTCAGACTCGAAGTAGAACGAAGGCGCCGTTATCTCAAGAGTCCTGACTATGTTGGGCTCTCCGACGGCGCCCCACTCATGGTTGAAGAAGAGAGTGACTTCGCCTGCTGCCTTCACTGAGACGCCCGGAGACGAGAGCTCGACAGAGGCGTAGAGTTGAGGCATCTCTTTCCTGTGGTCGGGCCAGTCGTGTGGCTTCAGGGAGAGCTCCACGTCCGATGGAATCGCGTGGGCGACCGAGTCGAGGAGGGCGAAGTCCTGCCTCTCGCCCCCGCAGTACTTCAGCTCAGCCTTCTGGATGGGCTGCTCAGTCTCGTCGAACACCCCCTTCGCGAAGTCAAATATCTTCAAAAGGTACTCTCTCGCGTTGTGGTAGCCGTTGGTGTAGGGGTTCCTCTCGAACCTCCGCGTCTCGACCTCTTCAAAGCTCATCATGCCGCCAAAGGGGAGTCTCTTAATTTATAAATGATAACTTTTCTCCCGGCTCGGGGCTACCACAACCTTTATATTGCCTCTTCCTGGCCTCTGACTGCGATTTAAGTGGTCAGATGGCGAAAGAGAGCGAAGAGATAAACTACATTGTGCGCGTTGCAGGCACCGACCTGGACGGCAGCAAGACAGTCCAGAGAGCGATCCAAAAAGTGAAGGGCGTAGGGCCCGTCATCTCCAACGCGGTGGTCGGCCAGCTCGGCTATGGAAAGAAGCTGCTCGGCAAGCTCTCGGAGAAGGAAGTGGAGAAGCTTGAGGAGAGCTTGAAGAACCCGACCTCCCTCGGAGTCCCCGGCCACCTGGTCAACAGGCAGAAAGACCCTGAAACTGGGAAAAACTTGCACGTCGTCGGAGTCGACCTTCTCATGAACCAGAAAGGCGACATAGAGTTCCAGAAGAAGATCAAGACCCGCCGCGGATTCAGGCACGGAAAGGGCCTCAAAGTGAGGGGCCAGAGGACAAAGAGCACGGGCAGGTCAGGCACCACTGTCGGAGTGGTCAGGAAGAAGATCAAGCAGAAGATGAAGAAGAAGAAAGAGGGTGAGTCGAAGTGAAGCGTCAGCACAAGAAGTATGACGTGCCGATGAAGAAGTGGGACTCCACCCGCCTCCAGAGGGAGGATGAGATAATGAAGAAGTTCGGGCTCAAGAACAAGCGCCAGCTCTGGAAGGCGAGGAGCATGCTGAGGCGGTTCAGGAGCAGCGCCAAGAGGCTATTCTCGCAGGAAAGCGAGGCCGCTGAAGTGAGGGCGAAAGAGCTGCTCGGCAAGCTCGCAAGGTACGGCCTCCTGCCAGAGAAGGCGGAGCTCGACGACGTCCTGCCGATGACCGTCGAGCAGATCCTGGCGCGCCAGCTGCAGTTCATAGTCAAGAGCAAGGGGCTCGCCTCCTCGCCAAAGCAGGCGAGGCAGCTCATAGTCCACGGCCACATCGCAGTGGGCGACCACAAGGTCACCAGGCCGAGCTACATGGTCTCGGAAGCGGAAGAGAAAGAGGTCAAGTACGCGCCGACAAGCCCCATCTCCATGCCAGGCCACCCGATCAGGGAGATACCGAAGGCGAGCCTGAAGAGCGAGACAGAGAAGGCCTTGGCGGAGATAAAGGAGAGGAAGCTGGCAGAGGAGAAGAAAGACAGCAAGGCTGAGCCCGGGAAGGAGGAGAAAGAGGAGAAGAAAGAGAAAGGTGGAAAGGGGAAATCCAAGGAGAAGAAGGAGAAGGAAGGCGGGAAAGAGAAGACCAAGAAGGAGGGATCAGAGCCCGGGAAGGCCAAGGGGGAGGAAGGCGGGAAAGAGAAGGCGGAGAAGAAATCAGAGTCAAAGGCGGGGAAGAAAGAGGAGAAAACTGAGAAGAAGTCAGAGTCCAAGAAGAAAGGCGGCAAGAAGGGGAAAGAGAAGGCCGAGGAAAAAAAGAAGAAAGCTGAAGGCAAGGAGGCGAAGAAGTAATGGCAAAGACGAGGTGGGGAATGGCCAACATCTTCTCCAGCAAGAACAACACAATCATCCACATCACAGACCTCTCCGGCGCTGAGACCATCGCGAGGACGAGCGGCGGGATGGTGGTCAAGGCGGACAGGCTCAAGCCTTCGCCCAACGCGGCGATGAACGCGGCCCAGGCAGCTGCGGAGACGGCGCTCGACAAGGGGGTCGACGCCGTCCACGTGAAGATAAGGGCGCCGGGAGGGACGAGGGCGCGCCACCCCGGTCCTGGGGCACAGCCGGCCGTGAGGGCACTGGCGAGGGCGGGGCTGAGGATAGGCAAGATAGAGGACGTCACGCCCATACCCCACGACGGCACCAAGAAGAAGGGAGGCAGGAGGGGGCGGCGAGTATGAGAGTCAAGAGAATTGAGGGCGGCAAGAAGCCCCTCGAGTGGGCGAAGTTCAGGATCAGCGGAATCAACGCCGCCTTCGCGAATGCGGTGAGGCGTGCAATACTGAGCGAGGTCAAGACGCTGGCCATCGACGAAGTCGGTTTCATCGAGAACTCGAGCGGCCTCTACGACGAGATGCTGGCGCTGAGGCTCGGCCTCGTCCCGATCAAGACGCCGGACGACATGCTGACCAGGGAGGAGTGCGACTGCGGCGGCCAGGGCTGCCACAAGTGCACAGTGCTCTTCAAGCTCGAGAAAAAGGGGCCGGGCCTCGTCTACTCAGGCGACCTGAAGAGCGACCACGACGAGGCGGTTCCTGTCTTCAAGGAGATACCGCTCACCCTGCTGGCCGAGAACCAGAGCGTCAACATCGAGTGCGCCGCAGTGCTCGGAAAAGGAAAAGACCACGCCAGGTTCCAATGCGCATTCTGCACCTACAACATGAAGGAGTTCGACAAGAAGAACGACCAGTTCTTTTTCCGAGTTGAGAGCTTCGGACAAAGGAGCGTCGCCAAGATAGTCGAGGAGGCAGGCGCTGTCCTCGAGGCCAAGGCGAAGGCGTTCAAGAAAGAGCTCTGAGAGGCCGTCGCTGTTTTGAAAGAATGGAAATTGCTGCCGGAGGTAGCACGACCCTGCGGACAGGGTCCGCGGGGCACGCGAACTCTGTTCGCGGTTGAAGTGTGACTTGATTTTGCACCTCGCATGCAGGAGGAGGGATTTGAACCCCCGCGGGTACTAAACCACTAGACCCTCAATCTAGCGCCTTGGACCTAACTTGGCTACTCCTGCGTCTGTTTTGATGGCGGGAAAAGCGGTTAAAAGAGTTGCGCTAAGAGCTGGCCGGGACCATCGGCGGGCCGTAGCCGTCGTCCATGAACTTCAGCACAGTGTTCTCCCTCTTCATCGGCCTGCCAGTGACTCCGTAGCCGTCGATGGGGTTTGGGCCCGTCATGCCGGTGCACTTCTCTTTCTCCTTCTTCGGGGCGGGGCTGTCCTCGCCAGACTCCTTGCTCGCATCCCCTCCGCCCCTCATGGTGTCGAGGAAGCCGAGGCCGCCCTCGTTGAGGAACATGAAAGCGAGCGTGGTGAAGAGGTTGAGCCCAGCCGCCGTGGCAATCGTGGCGGCCACGCCTGCGCCGAGTCTCTCCGCGGCAGCCTTGGCCACGAGGTAGGAGACTGGAACGCTGGCCAAGGAGACGGCGACCATGTCGCTGTTAGAGTAGGCGATTGCAGGCTTCCCCTTGTACTCCTTGTTCGTGACCGACCTGTAGAGGTCGTCTATGAACTTGCCCGCCTGGAGTCCTGCAACGTAGCCGACAGCTCCGAAGGCGCCGGAGCCGCTGATCTTCACCGCGGTGGGGAGATCGGCCGCACTCCTCTCCATCGCGTCGAGGCCGTAGATGGAGCCAGCTGTCGCTCCCGCACCCGACAAAATGCCGCTGAAGGGCCCTTTCGGGCCGACAGGATCGGATGACATGAGAAAAGAAACTTTTTGCGGTTTTTAATGATTACTTTGAAGTCGTCACTTTTCCGGGACTTCGATTGGGTAGCTGTCTGTTATGCAGCCGAGGCACTTGCCCATCGGGAGGACCGCCTCCACGTCCTGGAGGTAGGCGTAGTAGACGCCGTCAGCCCCCACCCTCTGTGCCATCCATTCGCCGACAGCGTCGACGTCCCCCTCTTTCCACGGGTCGTAGCTGTGCTCTCTCAAGTAATCATGGACGCCGAGCTCCTCGTAGGTGGGGTAGTCCATCCCGAGATAGCAGGGCGAGATGATGGGCGGCGAGCTTATTGCCCAGTAGACCTTCCTGGCGCCCGCCTTCTTCAGCTTCTTGGTCGCCACGCCGGCGGTGAGGCTGCGCACGATGGAGTCGTCGCAGAGGAGGACGTCCTTACCCTCGACTGCGTCCTCTATGACGCCGAGCTTCACGTTAAGCCAGTAGAGCCTCTCCTTGGCGGTGCTCATGATGAACGTCCTCGCCGCGTACTTGTTCTTGTCGAAGACCTCCGTGTACGGGACGCCGCGCCTGCGGGCCGCGCCGAGCGCCATCGGCCTCCCCGAGTCCGGGACGCACGAAGCCTCGTCTATGTGGGGCACCCTCTCAGCGACGCGGGCACCCATCTCCTGCCTGATGGAGGAGACGGACCTCCCCTTGATGGTCGACTTCGGCCTCATGAAGTAGAGGCCCTCAAAGAAGCAGAACGACTCGCGCGGGCAGGAGTGCCTGTAGCTCGTGACTTCGTGGTCGTCGACCCTGACAATCTCGCCCGGCTCGACGTCCCTCACATCCACGGCGTTGACAAGTCCTTCGGAGTTCTCGAGAGTGCAGTCCTCGCTGACGAAGAGGTGGCCTATGTGCTCGCCCTCGAGCTCAAGGCGGGCGAACTTCAGCGGCCTGTTCCCGAGCGGCCCGCGCATGCCGTAGAGGACTGGACTCGAGGAGGACTTACCGTTCTCCTCGACCAGGGCGGTCATCGAGTAGGAGCCCTGGAGCCTCGGCTCTATCGCCCTGAAGGCGTCGACGAACTTTTTTCCCTTGTGGAGCTCGTCCGCGACCAGGAGGGCGACGACCTCGGTGTCTGTGTCCCCCCACATAGTCCCGACCTCCTTTCTCAGCTCGCGGTAGTTGGCGATTGTTCCGTTGTGGGCGTAGCCGACGTTGCCCCGGACGATCGGCTGTATGTTGTAGGAGAAGCCCATGTTGCCGCGCGTCTTCGATGAGACGCCTCCCAGGCGCTCGGCAGTGCCGTACCTGTTGTGGCCGAGCCCTATGGTCTCCTTCACATCTTCGAGCGGCGCAGAGAACTCCATGCGGGAGGAGGCGCGCGGCGGGTTGAAGACTTCGCTGACCAGTCCGAGGCCGCCCTTCCAGCTCCACTTGTTCCTTGTTCTCTCCCAGAAGAGCATCCCAGTCGACTGCTGGCCCCTGTGCTGGAGACCGAGAAGGAGATACTTTATGGAGATTGGGTAGGAGGAGTGGACGCCGACGACGCCGCACTTCTCTTTCATGCCCCAGGGGGAGTTGAGCGTCTCCGGAGAAAAGTGCGCAGCCCCAAGAGTGTCGAGGCGCCTCGCGTCTTCACGTGGAACCAACATACCAGAAAAAGACAGTCCTGTTTAAAGTGTTTTCATTCTGGAATGTCATCGATGCCACGATAGGGTTAATTATTGTGGGGGAGAAAGAGAAACGTGAAAGTGCTCTGGTTCCTTCTGGGCGGCCTCATCATCGGACACATCTTCGCCGCCGCCGCGCCTTACGCTGCCAAGGCAACTGTCGAGACTGTTGTGAAGAAGAGGTACGAGACCAGCATGGAAGTGACTGCGAGAGTGGTGCCAACGGCGGAGGAAGAGCCGTCCCAGTGGGCCTTCCTCAACAACTTCGTGGCGGTCTTCTTCATGGCCTACGGGGGACTGCTCCTCACCTATCTCGACTTCGGGCCGGAGATGAAGAGCTTCTACAGGCTGATGGCCAGAATCGACCCGATCTACAGGGAGTGCGAGTTCAGGGACGCCCTCTTCTCGCTCCAGCTGATGCCCTACGGCGGCTCCTTCCTCAACGGCGCCCTTGTCGGCTACATAGCGCGGATGGTCGAGGTCTCCTTCCTGAAGCACGTCCCCCTCGAGGTGCTCGGCCTCCTGCTGGCCGGGCTGATAGGGGAGAAGATAGAAAAGGGGCTTCGCGGCAAGAAAAAGGGGAGCTTCAAGAAGAGGCGCGCGGAGATAGTGAAAACACTGAAATACTGGAGGTATTTCGTGGCATCCATATGCCTGATAGCGGCCGGAGCGGCGGTAGAGTTTTTGTAGGGGCGGAGGCTGTCGTCGAGCTCGGCGAGAGAGTAAGGAAGAGACGGGTGAAGAAAAACTACAGGCATCCCAAGATCGACTCGAGGCTGAGAAAGAGAAGGACGAAAAGCGAGGCCAAGATACTGGAGGACGCGAAAAGGGCGGGCGTCAACGTGCCGCGCGTCTTCGAGAAGAAGGGGTTCGAGCTGGAGATGGAGAGGGTGGAGGGGGAGAGGCTCAAGTCGATGGAGAAAATCCCGGAAGAGGTCTGCGAGATGATCGGAAAGCAGCTCGGCCTCCTCCACTCTGCCGGCATCGCCCACCTCGACCTGACCACGAGCAACATGATACTCGCCGGGGGAAAGCTCTACTTCATCGACTTCGGTCTCAGCAGCTACGGAAAGACAGAGGACTTCGGCGTCGACCTCCACCTCCTGAGGCGGGCGCTGATGGCGGCGCACAAAAAGCCGGAAAAGAGCTTCAAGGCAGTCTTGAAAGGCTACAAAAAGATCTTTGACGGGGCTGAAGAGGCGATCGAGAGGGAGAGAAAGATCGACAAGAGGGGCAGGTACAAATAAAAAAGGGGCAGGCGCCGGAGCGCCTACTAGAGGCTGGCCTTCTTCCGCTTCTCAAGCCAGGGCTCGAACTCCGCGTATGCGCCCCAGCCGTCCCATTTCGCGCCCATCTGCTTCAGGTCGTAGAACTCCTCGCCGAAGCCGTCGTCGAAACCCAGGCACAGGGTCGCCCTCGCGAGCTGGTAGCTGAAGTTGTCCATGTACAGCTTGCCGGCCGGAGACTTCGAGTCCACCACCTCAACCTCGAACCTCTCTCCGTTCTTGAACTTGGGCTGGACGCCGACGCCGCACTCCAAGCCGAACAGTCCGCAGTACACTTCGTCGTTCCGAGCGTTCAGGCCGGAGAGCAGGGCCGCATCCGACTCGAAGAGGGTAGCTAGCCTCCTCAGTCCGTTGTCCTCCAACGTCTCTCCGCTGCCCTCGAAGTCGACGTAGACATCTGCCTCCACACCTTCCGCCGAGCCGAGCACCGGCATCAGCAGCGCCTCGTCCAGGCTCGACCTTCTCGGCCAGGACGAATAGGTGAAGATGCCACTCCTCTCGAGCCATCGCTTGGCTATGTTGGCGTAGTCTTCCGAGCAGGCGACGAGAATTGGCTCCTTCGAAAAGACCTCCGAAGGTGGCTCATCCTCCTTCACCGCCAGGACCACGCGGCCGCCGCCGAACCCGAGGGGCTCCGCCGCTATCGGCGGGACATAGCCGTCCTCCGGCGAGACTGCGCGTTCCACCGCCCGGTTTGCCGCCTCCAACGGGACGAACTCACAGTAGAACTCCAACAGCTGGTCGAGGCCAGCTATGCCCGCGTCCAATGCCATACCGTTGTACTCCTCCATCGCCTCGCTCGCGATGAGCTTCGGGAAGTCTTTGGGCCTCCCGAAGAAAAGCTCAAGGCCTCCGGAGCGACGCCAATATCTACGGGACGGCGTCTCCGCATAACGCGCAGGCATATACGCGTTGCCCATCCTGAGCGGCGGCGCGATGCAGACCCTCTTCTCTTCCGGCTCTGCCGTTATACCTCTCTTCTCAAGGTAGGTCCCTGCGCCCCTGTTCAGGGCGCTTCCACTCTTGGGCACGCCCAAGGTGAACGCATTCACTTTTTTTCTCCTTTTCTGTTTTCATTTCAGTCACCTCTCCTTTCGCAAGGAGCAGAATCAGGCATGACCTGTATGAAGACACTCACCTTTTACCAGGTCGAGGACCAGAAGACCGAGATTCGTCAGGGAGAGTTTGTCGCGGTCGACAAGCCCCTTCCTCGCGAGCGCGTTGAAGTTCCAGCGCGCTGTAGATTCGGGCAGGGATGTCTCTTCTGACAGGGAGCGGATCGCTGACGTGACTGTCGGGTATCCCCCTCCAAAACTCTCAAGCAGGCGCAGCTGGTTTTCGTTCAGCCCAGTCTTCACTAGCTCGAAGAGAATGTCTGCACCGATTTGGTATGTTGGGACGGCATCACGCCCCCTTCTCTGCTGCGCATTTTTATACTACTCACTAGGAGTTTAAATAACTTGCAGGCAAGTGGAGTTGCGTCCTCTCAGCGCCGCTCGATGATGCCGAGGATTGTCCTCTCCATCTCGATGGGCTGGTGCTTCTCGTACTTCTCCAAGGCCCTTGTCAGCTTCGCTTCGCTCTCGGAGACTACGTTGATAATGGGGTCGCCTTTCTTCACCACTGAGCCGCGTGAGACGAGCAGCTCGCATCCTGCGCCCTTGCTCTTGGGCGCGCCGGCCGCCCTGCAGACGGAGACGATGCCGTGGTTGTCGAAGCCGTAGACCTTCCCGTCGCGTTCTGCGGTGACAAGGTGCTGGTGCTGGCCGAGCGGCACGTCTTCAGGCTTGATGTCGGGGTTGCCCTCCTGGGCGGCGAGTATCTCCTTCATCTTCTTCAGGGCCTTGCCGCTCTCCAGCAGCTCCCTCGCCAGGACGTGGCCGTTGCCCTCAGTCGCCTTGCCGCCCAGCTCCAGGATGGCGCCGGAGATGGAGATCGCCTTCTCCCTCAGGTCTGCGGGGCCGGAGCCGTTCAGTATCTCGAGTATGTCCCTCGCCTCGAGAGCAGGCCCTATCCCCTTCCCTATGGGGTGGTCGCCGGGCGTGAGGACGACCTCGACTGTCATGTCGAGCCGCCTGCCCAGCTCCACGAACTTGTCGGCGAGCTTCCTGGCCGACTCCACAGTCTCATACTTGGCGCCCTTGCCCATCGGTATGTCGATCAAAACCTTGTCGCTGCCCACCGCCTTCTTCTTCGCCATGATGCTGGAGAGGAGGAAGGAGGTCGGGTCGAGCCTCAAGGAGTATCTCGCGCTCGAGAGGATGTCGTCGGCAGGCGCTATGTTGACGCCGCCGCCCCAGATGAGACAGCCGCCAGTCTCTTTGACTATCCTCTCCACCTCGGAGATGGGGTAGGTCACGTTGGCCAGGACCTCCATGGTGTCGGCGGTCCCTGCAGGAGAGGTTATCGCCCTCGACGAGAGCTTGGGCATCACAAGGCCGGCCGCGCAGACTATGGGGACGACGAGCGGCGAGGTCCTGTTTCCGGGCACGCCGCCTATGCAGTGCTTGTCGATGGTCGGGACCTTCAGGTCCATCACGTTGCCTGTGTTGATTGTGGCCTTCGTCAAGGCGACAGTCTCCTCCATGTCCAGCTCGTGGACGTAGGCTGTGGAGATGAAGTAGGCGATCTCCGTGTCGGTCAGCTTGCCGTCGACTAGGTCCTCCACCACAGACTGTATCTCCTTCCCCGAGAGGTAGGAGCCGAAGAGCCTCTTCTTGATGTGGTCTATCGACTTGGGCGGGGAGATGGGCTGGACAGTGACACTGTCGCCGAACTTCTGGCCCTTCGCCTCCAGCTCCTTGAAGAAGCCGACTTCGCCCTTCTCGACCAGGGAGTTCGTCGTGTTGAGGATGGCGACGAACTCTGTCTCGCCCTTCACCAGTACGCGGTCGCCGCCGTGAATGGAGAGGCTCTCCGCGTCCTCGACGTGCATGATCACCTCCATCTTGCCTGTCGACTCTATGTCCAGAACCTTTGTCTTGAACTCGAACATCTATTTCACCTTGTACCTCAGAAGGGCAGCCACGCCTCCCAGGGAGAGCAGCTTCTCGCCGTGCTCGCTTTCGCTCCCGACCAGCATCACTTCGCCTCCCTGGTTCTCGACCTGCACAAGCAGGCGGTCCAGCCCTTCGTAGCCTCCAGACCGCCTGCGCTCTAATATAGTTTCCTCCGAGACCATGACGAGCTCGACCGCCCCCATCCCGGCCGCCTCTCCCACCTCGTTGAAGCCGTAGGCGCAGGGGCCGTCCCTCGCTATCCTCTTGAGGAGTTCGTTGACCGCCTTTGCCTCCTCCCTCGCCCTAGACTCGCCGACAATGCGCTCCAGCTCGTCGCTCTCCACCATCTCGCGGATGCCGCTCTCCGTGGCGCTGGAGGCCGGGACGATGGATGCCCCCTCCACGAGGTTGGCGATGTGCTCCCTCACGAAGCCCGGCCCCCCAACCACTTTCGCCCCCTCGAAAGAGGCCAGCTTGTCCGCCACCTCCCTGAAATAGCTCTCCAGGACCTCCTCATAGGAGTCGTCGCCTTTCCTTGGCAATCTGGAGTTGAGGACGAACTCCACCCTGAAGCCGTCAGGACGTAGGGTGGCGAATGTCGCCTGCTCTCTGTCTGCCGCGCACATCACGACCTTGGGCGTCTCCTTGGAAGACTTCAGCCTCTGGAGGTCGACTCTCGGCCACCTCTCCTTCTTCAAAAGGAAAGAGTCCCCCGGCTGGATGGAGAATGTGTGGTGGCCGGTCACCCCTTCCGGACCCTCCTGGACTACTCCTCCGACGCGCAGGGAAGTCTCGAACTCGTGGAACTCGACCGAATCGACCTCCACGACAAGGACCATCGACCTCTTGTCCGCCTCTGTCCTGTCGCCGAAGTCAATCTTTACCTTGCGGTAGGTATGCTTCTTCATCAGGTCGCCGGGCTGTATGACGTGGCTCAGTTCCCAGAGGTCGTCGAGAGTCTCCGCCTTCAGCTTCAGCTCCCCTTTTTTGAGGTCTTGAGCGAGTATCTTCATGAAGAACCAATAGAAAGATTAAATAAGAATGTTTCCTTCCTTTCACCATGAAGGGACAAGGCCCATTGGCCATAACTCTGGCCGCCGTGATATTCCTGGTGGCCATGATGTTCCTCTTCGGGGGCGATATCTCCCAGCCTGTCGAGGCAGAGGAGAGGACTCTCCTCTCCGTCTCCACCGTCGGCACTGTCGGGGAGGGAAACCTCGCCCTGCGACACATCAACCTCGGCGACACCCACGTGACCTACAAGCCGGTCGAGGGAGCCAAGCTTGAGGAAGAGGGGCCTTGGACGGTTGCCCGAGGGGTCCTGACGCTCCAGGAGCACGAGTTGAATTTCCAGGCCGATGCCGCGGAGTTCGACGCCCTGAGCAAGGGAACACTCAGCTTCCACATCGTGGACACCAACCACTACGGCGCTCTGCTGGTCAGCCTCAACGACAAGGTGGTCTGGTCGGGGATGCCGGACGTCAACGACATCGTCCAGATCGACATGGCGCCATTCAGGTCCCTCTTCAGGGACGGCCGCAACACCATCCAGATAGGGGCCACCAGCTCGGGATGGAGGATCTGGGCGCCCACGGTCTACGTCCTCGATGACATGCAGCTATCGGAGAGAGCCTACGAGAAGGCGACGCAGACGTTCGAATTCGACCTGACTTCAGACGAGGTCGCGAACTGGGAGGTCGGGAGGGCAGTCTTCAAGATCGACTCCGCCGACGCCTCGGACGACCTCATAATCAGGGTGAACGACGCCATCGTCTTCAGGGGAAGGCCTTCGCCGAAGCAGATCTCCTATACCATTGACTTCTCCAGCGTCATTGCCGACATCCAGCCAGGCACCAACACACTCTCGCTAGAGGCTGGCAAGTCCGCCTCCTACGAGATAAGGGAGTTGGAGATCATAGTCTTCACGAGCGCGGAGGACAGGTCAGAGGTCTTCGACTTCGATCTCTCGCGCGAGGAGATCGACCTGATGAGGGATGACATGCTGGTGGGAGAGATAGGGTTCGAGGTGGTCAATGTGGAAGAAGGCGGGCCGCTGAAGATAGTCTTCGTCGGGGAGCAGGAGACGACGCTCTTGGACAGGAACCTCAACAAGGGGAGGAAACGCCTCTCCTTCACAGATGCCGAGGCCGTGGAGGGGACGAACAACCTCATTCTCCGCTCACAGGGCATCTATGAAATAAAGGACCTTGAGGTCAAACTGGTGAGAAGATGAACACAGCCAAACTCTCTGCAGCGTTGATGATTACCGTTGTTCTGGCCGCCTGCCAAGGCGGCGGCGCGGAGTGCCAGAGCGACCGCGACTGCGACCCCGGGATGAGGTGCGTGGCAGGCAGCTGCCGCTTCTCCGCTGAGGAGAGGGAGAGCGGGAGTTCGACCTCCACCTCTTTCGGCGGCGTCAGCATAGAGGTCAACGCGCCGGAGAGCATCTTCGCGGAGGAGGGAGGGGAAGAGGAGTTCTCACTCACCATCTCGTCAGAGAGCGGACTGAGAAAGCCAGTCCTCATCATCAGCAACTTCGGGCCCTACCTCACCAGCAGCTCCTGCGAGGGCTCCATCTCACTCGCCGAAATAACGGCTGGCGAGAGCAGGGAGGTCGACTGCGACGTCCGAGTGAAAGCTGTCCCCTCATCCAGCAGGAGCCAGGAGATAGAGTACGAGCTCGACTGGACCGGGGACCTGGACGTCAGCATAGATGGCGTGGAGATACTCTCCGAAGAGAGGTTCGAGCTTGAGGACCCGTCGCAGAGCGACGCGGAGGCGAGCGCCGATTACGGCCCGGCAGAGCTTTCTTTCACCATAGAGGATGTCCCCGCCAAGACTGGCTCGAGGGTCTCGGCGACGATGAGGATAGAGGCAGACTCGTCGCCAAGCAGCGGCGTCAGGTGCATCGAGGCAGAGGGCGGCTGCTCACACCACATAGAGGAGGTCAGGATAAAGGTCCCCAGCGGCTTCCAGGTGATGGGCCTCTCCGGCTTCTCGACCACCCGGTGCGGAGAGGGTTATACCTGCTTCGTGGAAAACAAAGTCAAGCTTTCAGCTGATGGCGAATTCGAGGAGGAGTTCTCCCTGATACTGCCGAGGTTTGCCGCGGACGTGAAGAAGCAGACCTTCCTCTTCGAGGCCTACGCGACAGGGATAAGGTTCTACGAGGTCGACAGCTTCGAGCTGGACTTGGAGGCGGCAGAGGAGTGAAAGTCTGACAGTGTCCTCTGCTTCAGCCCAGAGACGCAGTTGAGCTCGTTCGACCTCTCTTTCACTATCCTCTTCAGCTCGGCCCTGTCATTGGGGATTATCAGCTCGCCGTACTTTCCGCCGCCGCCGGGAACTATGACGACCTCGCCCTCCCTGAACTTTTTTATCGACTCCGCGACCTTCTCGATGTCGGGGCCGCCAGAAAAGAGCGAGTCGATGGGGACGTCGAGGAGGACTTCGGTCTCAGTCCCCTTGTCCGGGACCATGGCCGAGTAGATCTCCTGGACGGTCTTCAGGGTTGGGGAGGAGAGGCCGAGAGTCTTCTGGATGATTATGGGGAGCGGGAAGATGTGGACGTACTCCGGACGGTGGGAGGGAGGAGAAGAGAACTGGTCGGCGAGCTCCGCTATCCTGTCCTTGACGCCCTTCTTGATGGACTTGCCGCACTTCACGCACTTCCAGCGGAAGTGCTTGGCCTCGTCGAGCGAATACTTCTGATGGCACTTCCTGCAGGCGGTGCAGTGGTACTTCCCCTCGCGCGGGTCGAGGCCTACGTTGAGGGCGACCCTCCGGCCGCTTTTTCTCTTTATCGCCTTCTCCACCTCCGAGAAGGTGGCGGACTTGACCTCCAGCCTGTTGAACTCCCGCCCCATCCTGTGGGGGTAGGGGCTGTGGGCATCCGAGTTGGAGAGGAATGTGAGAGGGGCGAGAGACGATATCTGGTCGGCGAAATAGCTGTCGGCGGAGAGGCCGAGCTCGAGGAAAGAGATGCTCTCCCACATGGAGCCGTAGCAGGCCTCCAGGGAGTGGAAGCTCTTGTAGACGGCGGTCCAGGGCGTGAAGGCGTGGGCAGGCCCTATGAGGGCGCCGACGTCCGAAGCTATCCTCGCTATCGCCTCGCCCTTCAGCTTGACGTGCGGCCTCCCGTCCTGGTCTATGTTGGGCGAGAAGTTGGAGATGGAGGCCCTGAAGTCGGAGACCGAAGAGAGGGACGGGAAGACAAGCAGGTGATGCACTCTGTCGCTGTCCTCGACCTCTACCGTCAGGACGAACCTCGTGCCCTCCCACTCGAAAGTGCCCTCGTCCACGCGCTCCAACTCTTTTATGGACTCGAGCCAGTCGGGGTGGAGGCAGTCTGACGTGCCGAGAATGCCGAGGCCCTTCAGCTTCGCCTGCTCCGCCATGACCTTCAGCTCCATGTCGCCGCTGGTGGCAGCGGAGTACTTGCTGTGCATGTGGAGGTCGCAGTCCACGAGCATGGCTCCCCTCAGGGAAGCGCAGGTTAAAAGTGTGACTAGCCGATGTAGCGCAGGTTCTCAGCGGCAGGCTTGCTCATCCTGTCGATCATCCTCTTCTCTATCTCCTTCGCCTTGGTGACCGCCTTCTCCAGCTCCTGGGAGCGCTCCTCTATCTCCTTCATGTCGAGGGAGAGGCCGACCACCTTGCAGAGAACCTGGAGGACCGCCTTGGCAGCCTTGGAATCGGTGAACATGGGCCTTGAGAGCGTCTCGCCCATGAGGCAGAGGCCTTCAATGCCCTCCAGCTTGGCGAAGCCGAGGAGCAGGCCGCTCGCCCCTATGATTATGCCGACCCTCTCGCCGCTCTCGAAAGAGAGGCCGGCATCCGCGTACTTCTCTTTGAGCGACCCGTCCGTCACCGCCCCGAGCACGCGCGGCGAGAGAGGGAGTTCTTTGACGCCGAAGCCGCCGAGAGTGACGTAGAGGCCGACGTCGAACTTCTTGAGATAGTCGACCAGCTCGCCGGCCAGCTCGTAGTGGCCCTCGGGCGTGAGCGGCTGGACGTCGCCTGTGATTATGACCATCTCCGGGTCCCTGCTGAAGAAGAGCTCAATGCGCGGCATGTCGACAGTGTCGTCCTCGTTGACGAAGACGTGGTAGGGAAAGGCGTCTGAGTAGAGCTCCGCGAACTTCTCTGCCTCCAGCTTCTCTATCATGTACTCTGCCGCGACCTTGCCGACGTTACCGATGCCGGGCAGGCCCTCTACCAGGACCGGCGATTCGAGTTCCGGCTCGCTGACAACGTTCCACCTTATCAAAGCAGGCCCGCCCTCCTCTTCATCTCAAGCCTGTACTTGGCGTACTTGTCTGAAGGCGAGAACCTGGCGGGGTGGGGCGACTCAGTCTTCTCTCCGCAGGCAGGGCAGACCTTCTTCAGCGTGTACCTCCCGCAATCGCACTTCTGCATCTTCATGTTGACACCAGGAGCTACTCCTTCTCGAACTCGACACTGCCGTCGCTGCCCATCGCTTCCTTCACCTTCTCGACTATCTCCAGCAGGCGCTTCTCAGCGCCTTTGTAGTCGCCGCCCTCGAGGGTGATCTTGAACCTGGGAGCCCCGAGGTAGGAGGTCTTCGCCTCCTTGGGGATCGCCTTGGACAAAACCTTTTTCACCACTTCGACGCCGTTCGGAGCGGGAGAGGTGACCGAAATTATGCCCGACACTGTGACAGTGGGGAGAGTGACGTTCTTCTCCGCTATCTCGTGGATGGCCTTGGCAGTCTTCTTGCCGAGAATCGGCTCGAGCTCCTCGACGCCCGACCTCTTGGCCTCCTCGAAGGCGAAGTAGACCTCGCCGAAGGCCTCCATCATCTTTTCATCCAGCTTCTTCTTCTCCTTGGCCTTGAGCTTGAGGGAGTCGGCCAGCATCTTCATCATCCTCACCGCCTTCTTAGACCTCTTGATCTGCGACGCCTTGTCGCGCTTCTCCTTGTCGCTCACCCTCTTGAGCGAGAGGTTGATGTGCATCTTCTCGGGGTCGACGCGGATGACTTTGGCGACGTCGTGCTTGCCCTCCTTGACGTAGTTTCGGATGTTCCGCACCCATGAGCTGGTCAGCTCCGAGACGTGGATCATCCCCTCTGCCCCGTACTCGTCGAGCTTTGCGAAGGCGCAGTGGGGATGGACCTTGGTTATGGTTATGAGGACGAGTTCGCCAACTTCTGGCAGTTCCTGCTCCTTCTTGCTCACTCAAGCACCTCTAAGACCTCTCCCACGACCTTGGCATTGCCTCCAGTCGTCTCGAGGAGGGGCTCGCCGCAGACCAGGCACTTCACTGGGGTAGAGGCCTTGCTGAAAACTATCTGCTCGTTGTTGCATTCGGTGCACTTGACTTTCAGGAACTTGCTTGTGGCTGTCTTCATCTCCTTGTCACCTCGAACTTCTTGGCGCGGAAGGTCTTCTTCCTGGGGTGCTGCCTGCCGCACTCCTTGCACTCCAGCCTCAAGTCGCGCCGGGGCGTCGACCAGCCGGTCATCTTCCACTGGCCGAGCGGCCGGCGGGAGAACCTTCCCTTGTTGCCGTGGCCCGGGGGCCTCTTCTTCTTGGCCCTGGCGCCCCGCTTCATGGCGCTCGCCTTGTGCTTCTTGCTCTCCTTGACTTCGTGGACTGTGTGCTTCTTGCAGAAGGGGCAGATGGTCCTTATCTCCTTCGGCATTTTCATCTATTTTCACCTGATTCGGCTTTTCCCTGCCTCTCCAGCATCTCCGCGATCCTCCTCGGCAACTCAACCTCCTCGCCCCCCTCGTAGGGGCCGTAGGTGTTGAGGTCGGTGCCCACAAAGGCGGGAAGAGGGGCCTTTACCCTCACCTTGAGCCTCTGGCCTGAAACTTCCTTTTTAACAGTTTCTCCGGGTTCGTTCCCCTCCAGGAAGGAGAGAAAGAGATCCCAGTTGTTTTCAGCCAGCTGTTTCGCTGAGCTGAACATGCTCTCCTCCTCCGGCGTCAGCGCCTCCTTCGAGACTGGGAGGCTGAGGGCCGTTTTTTCCCAGGCCAGGGAGAGTATCAGGCCGCCCCTGATGGTGCAGATGTCCTTGAGCGTGGACTTGGCGTTCTCCAGCTCCTCCCGCTTCAGGGCGAGCCTCTTGGAGCTGAACTCTTCAGTCTCGCCCTCGAGGCGCTGGATGACAGACTCTATCTCCCCTATGTAGGCGGCCGCCTTCCTGTAGAAATCGGGCGAGACCTCCACCAGGGACTTCTGGTCTTTCTGCTTTCTCAAGACCTCCCTGAGGGAGTCGTAAGTGAGGAGCCCCATTAGCTCCGGGAGCCCTTGGCCGCCTTTTTAGTCTTTGCTCTGGATCTCTTCCGCTTTCTCAGAGCCCTGAGGGCCGCCACCACGGGGTTCTTGGCGGAGCGGCAGAGGGGGATGGGCTCGCAGATCAGGAGGTCCTTGTAGAAAGAGGCGTTGTCGCAGTTGGGCGGCATGGTGACGCGCTTCTGCTTTTTGTGCCACGAAATGTGGCTCTTCAGGTAGTTTTCTGGCAGGGGCTCCGGCAGTCGCGAGTTCCAGTCGAGGACGATCTCCTCGATGGAGCCCCATCCCCAGCCGCAGCGGGAGAGGAAGCACCGGAGTATGAACTCCGCCCTCTTCCTCCCGTCCTTGAGTTCTGCTTTCAGGATGTTCTTGATGCAGGGCGGGAAAAACTCCTCGGGGAGGGCGTTCTCCATCCTCTCCGTCTTGACGTGGGAACTCTCCTCCGGCTTTCTCTTCGCAAAGGCGAAGGCCTCCGAGACAAGGTCCGACGCCTCGTCTTTTTCTGCTCGGCGGGAGAGAAAGGGAAGTATCCTCCTCACTCTCTTTCCCTTCTCCTTGGTGAAGCCGGTGATCTCCTTCGGCTTGATGGGTATTGAGAAGAGGCCGCTCTTCTCGTGGAAGCTGTAGGGCATCCGCACCAGGTGGCGGGGAGTTATGACGATGGTGTCGAGCTCGAGGGCGGCGTAGGGGTCGAGCTGGCCGTCGACCAGGAGTTCCTCAGGCCTCTTTCCTGTCTTCTCGGCGTAGGCGTCGATGGAGCCCTCGTAGCGGAGGATGTCGTCCGCCAGTTTCTCGCGGATGAACTCCTTGAGGTAGAGGGCGATGGTGCGGGGCGCCTCGGGAAAGAGGGAGGCTGTCGGCTTCCCGTCGATGGAGGAGGGGAACGCCTCGAATGGGACGCCTATGTGGAAGCCGTTGTTGCCGCTGAACTTGACGGAGAGTGAGGAGATGCCGTGCGCCTTCAATGCCTTGTAGACCAGGTCGGCGCAGAGGCGGGAGTACTCGAAGAACTTTGTGTCGATGTCGACTATGAAGTCCCAGCCTATTCGGAGCTTGTCGAGCTCAGAGGAGTTCATGCCCGGCTCCAGCATCATCGGCCGCGACCACCTCTCCACAGAGGCGTGGAACGAGTCCATCCCCTCCGCGAGCATGGCCTGCAGGTCGCTCTCGTACTGGATGACGTTCGGCCTCTTGCAGTAGGAGCCTGTCTCGTACCTGCCCGCCACCTCCCTGTCCTGGGCGAACTTCACCATCTCGCGGATTGCGAGGGGCGGATAGGAGACGGCCATGAAAGTGGTGTGGTCCTCTCTGTTAAAAAATCGACTATAGCTTGTCGGAGGCGTGGCGCTGGAGCGCGGAGGCATCCTTCTCTATCAGGTTGGCCGCCTTCTTCAGCAGCTTCTTGGGGCTCTTCCCCTGGACCAGAAGCGTCAGCTCTTCCTTGAGGGGGTGCTCCTGGCGGTAGGCGGCGCCGTCCGCCCCTGCATCCCAGAGTGCGGACCTCAGCAGGTTGACGAAAGTGTGCGTCTCGCCCTCGAAGTGGAGCCTCATCCCGCCTTTCACCTTCTCGAAATCGACTTTCATGAAACCACTCTCCACAGGTCGCAGGCAACCGAACTCTTTCTCTTCCTGTGGAAAGGCTGTCTCGCCTTCAACGGGAAGCGGTAGGTCGCCAGCAACTCTGAGCCTCCTCCTGCAAGGCGGTTTATAAAACTTGCACTGGGGTGGGGGTGGAGAGTGTAGACGACTTCAGCAACGGAGAGCGCCTTCTTCAGGAAGCGCGTGTCCTCCTTCTCATTGACCGTGCCGAAGGGCGGGTTCTGGATAGCGGTGTGGAAGCTCTCGTCGAGAGAGAAGACGTCGCCCTGCCTGAACTCCACTTCGACGCCCGCCCTCTCCGCGTTCTCCCGCGCGATCTCGACCGCCCTCGGGTCGATGTCTATGCCCACAACACTCTCAGCGCCCAGAAAAGCGGCGCCTATCGCGAAGCGGCCAGTCCCGCATCCCAGGTCGACGACCGAGGTGAGGTCCCCTCGCCGCTTGACTTCGAAAAGGACCTCGGCCGCAATCCTGCCCGGCGTCTCCCACTGCTCGAGCGATGCGTCCGGCTCGGCGAGCTCTCTCAGACTGGACAGCTCAATCCCGAGCTGGCGTAGGTTCATCCCACTTCGATCTCTGTGCCCAGCGCCTGGCCGGGGAGGCCCTTGTGGAACCGTATCCTGACTGCGCCCTTGTTGCCGTGGGGTCCGCTGACTTCGCCCTCTATCTTTTTCCCTGAAGACGTCTCCCAGACCGCTTTCTTCCCCTTCAGCTCTTCCGCCTTCTCCCTGGAGTCGATTGCGTCAGAGACTGCTATAATCTGGCGGGGGTTCTGTGTCCTGTGTGAGCCCCTGAAGGCGCTTATCTTCAACTTCATGGCCCGAGGACGAGAAGTCGCTTTTTATCCTTTTTCCTTCCCCTTCTTGGACTTCTTCTTTTTCTTGGGTTTCTTGGCCTTCTTTCCCTTCTTGGCCTTCTTCCCGGCGGCTGGCGGCGCCTTGCCTTTCTCCTCCTCTCCGCCTTTCGTCCCCAGCATCGTCGACGACAGGTCGAGCAGGGCCCTGTCCGGGAACTCCACCCCCAGCCTCACGATGCCCTTCGCCATCTCTCCCGGCAGCTTGCCGAGTATCACTTTGATCAGGTTGGGCGTTATTATCGGCTTGAACTGGCTCTGCTCCAGGAATGCAAAGAGCCTGTCGCTCTCCGACTCCTTGAACTCGCCGAGCTTGCCCTTGTCGATGGGCGCCTCCAAGACAGTCTCCAGCCCCTTCTCGCCGTAGACAGCAGTGAAGATCCTTTCCTCGAACAGCCAGGCGTATCCGCGCCTCTCGCTCTCGTAGATCCAGAAGACCTTGGGCGTGGAGCGTATCTTGTCTCTCACTTCGGTGACCTCGAACTTGCCCTTCAGGGCATCCTCAGTCATCTCCTTCATGTGCTTGACAAATTGGCGGGTCTCCTCGTCGACCCTCTTCAAAAGCTCTGGAGTCACTTTGATCTCGTTGTGCTCGTTGGCCTTGAAGGTGGTCCTGACGTCCTCGTACTGCTCCACCATCTTTTTCTCAAGCTTCCCCTTCTTGACGAAGAAGAAGTTGAGCACGTGGGCTATCTCGACCGGCTGGGCGGGCGGCATGCCCGCCGCCATCAGGAAGGCGTTGGCAGACCACGTCACCGCCCTGTACATCCTCTCAAGCGCATACTCGTAGTACTTCTCGATGCGGGTGACGTAGTTGTCAGCACCGTCGATCGACTTGAAGATCGCCTCCCTGGAGGGCTTTATCATCCCTGCCCTCAGCAGGCGCTGCATCGGCCTGAAGAACCCGGCGTCGAAGACCGCAGAGCCGTTGCGGAGGTAGTTGAAGAAGATGGCGTCGCCCTCCCTGATGAACTGCCAGAACTCCGTGATGAGGTGGAGCTGGACGTGGATCTCCTTGTCGATCTTCTTGCCGATGACCTGGAGCTGGCTCCCCAGCTTGTTTCTCATCTCATCGTCTATGGGCTCCTTGCTCACAGTGTCGTCGATGAGGACGAGCATGTCGATGTCGCTGGTCGGCTTGAAGTCGCCCCTTGCAAAGGAGCCGACCACTATCACCGACTTGATGTACTTGCCGAACTTCTCCCTGGCGGCGGCCGCGAAGGCCTTGGTGTTGTTTATCTTTGCCTTGAGGAGCGTCTTCCGCCTCTTCTTGGTCAGCTTGTACTTTTCAAGCCCGTGCTTTTTGGAGGCCTTGGTTATCAGAGACTCTTTCTTTTCCTTTTTCCCCTTTTCTGGTTTCGATTCAGCCTCTTTCGAGGCTTTAGAACTTTTTTTCTTCTTTGATTTGGAGGACTTTGACTTTTTGCTCTTTCCGGCCATCTATGCTCCTGAAAAGAAGGGCTCTACTGACTTAAAAAGGTTCCAGAATGTTGTTCTCACTCAACAGTAATTATATAAATGAGTGGAGGGGTATAGATATATCTGGTGATCAAGGAAATGACAAGAGAGGAGAGAATGGCCCACAGGGAAGCAATGAACGAGGCTCTGCGGGAAGAGCTCCAGAACTACGCGAAGCTGGCCTCGCGAATGATGGGCCAGTCAAGAGGCGATTGAAATGCCTGAAGAGAAAAAGAAGATGACAGCCGGAAACTACCTTTTCGTCTTTCTCGACAGGGTGGACAAGCTCGAGAAGGGCGGCCTGAACCCGAGGGACGCCAGGATAACGGCGGCCCACGAAATAGGCAAGAAGATCACTGAGGGCGACCTCTTCAATGAGATAGAGGACTTCGTCCTCTACGACTTCGCTGGCCAGAGCGAGAACATAGCTGACGAAGAGGACAAGGAGGCGAGCGAGCGGCTGATCAAGGAGCTTCTGCAGGAGAGCCCCGAGATGCTGGAGAACACGCTGACAGCCAAGTACCTGAAAGAGACCTACGGCGGGAAGGTCATCAAGCAGGAGGGGAAGAAGGTCGACATCGACGCAGGGGAGCTCTACGACGCCCACGGAGAGAGGCTGATGGCAGAGGACCTGGACAGGCTGAAGAGCACATTCAAGAACATGGACGACGCCCTGGCAGAGTTCTACACCGACTCTGCGAAAGCGAAGCTCAAGCTGGTGAAGAGCAGGATAGAGAAGAAGCTGGAGACAGAGGGACCGATCAGGAATCAGTTCAGGCAGACCGCGGGCATCAGAAAAACTGAAGGGGAGCTGCTCGAGCCGCTCTACAACGAGACTGAGGGCTACGCTCGTGCCGGCCCTACACAGGTCCCGAACTACAAGGCGAAGGCGTCGGCGTAGTGGCCACTGTTTAGTTGCTAATTTTGGGAAATCTTAAAAGTGTGGCGAGACTGGCACTCCCATGAGCAGATGGGGCTCCATCCTGAAGGCCTACGCGGATCTCAAAGCCAGCAGGGGCAAGCTGCAGGCGGACGACTGGCTGAGCGGCGTGGTCTCCGGCGCCATCGACCTCCTCTCAAGCGAAGAGAGGGCGGCCCTCCTCGACGCGAGAATCTGGTCTGACGTCGACGGGACCTCCTTGAAGTTCCCTGAATGGGATCCGGCAACAGCTCTCTTCGAGAGCTTGTTCAACTACAGGTCCAACCACAATGTCCACCAGTCCTTTGGCTTCTTGGCTTGGAACGACAGCTGGCCAGATGCGATAGAGCTGTCAGAAGGCGATCACGGCGATGTCTCCCTCGCGGAAGGCGTGCCAGAATACATCTGGAACACGACCTCCGAGGAGGGGTGGAAAGCTGTTGAGAACACACTGATCCTCGACGACGCCTACAAGACCTTCTACCGGGAGGAGTTCGCGGCGAGGCAGAAGCTCTTCAAGGCAAAAAACTGGCTCGGCGATGTGGAGAGCCCCTACCTGAACGAGAGCTTCCTGGAGGCGAAAGAGGTGGAGGGAAAAGCTGCGAAAATCCACGAGTTCGTGGCAGGCATGGTGGGCGAGTACCGCTCCATTTTTAAGTAGCAAAAGATATTTAAAGGATGTTTTATTCACCCTGATATGACAACAAAAGTGTTGGATTACTACAACGCCTACCTCTCAGAAGACAGGAACACTCCTGCCAAGGAGACGACCGCAAGAATCAACTTCGTAAGCTCCGTGGCCGGGGACGCCGACGCCAGGGACGAGATCAAGAGCGCCGGGCTTGTGGAGACACAGCCCAACGTATTCAGGAAGGCAGGCGGCAGCAGCATATTGCTGGATGCAGCCATGGATGGTCTCCTCAACTACTCGGCTAGGCACCCGGAGAGGTACATCGACAGTCCGCTCGTGATGGACACTGTAGCGCTGATCGCCCTGAAGCAGTACTGCGAAGCTGTGGGCGTAGCTGGGGAGCCTTACCGCCTGGAAAACGGCAACGAGGGCGCCGTCCAGTGGGAGAACCTCCCCCACAGGCAGGAGCCGGAAGACGACGCCGTGGACGAGATGAAAGGCCACGCTGTAGACGAGGCCAAAAACGCCGTCATGCCGATGGAGGTGCGGCCCGGAGTCCCCCTCTCAAGCAAGGTCGACCACCTCGATACCAAGGTCGAGGATTACGCCCAGAACCAGTTCGACATGCTCTACGAGGAAGTTCGTGACCCTGGCGGTTTCGGCGGGCCGGTCGACCCGATTTCAGTGGCCGGCGAGCCCATCAACAAGCAGGTCGCCTACATAATCACTGAAGCCCAGAAGCCGATCGAAGCGAACGACCTCCTTCCAGTGAAGCAGAGGGCTCTGAGCGTGACCACGGCGTACTTCGAAGCGCTGGCAGAACTCAAAGACCACTACCAGAACTGAATGATTCAGGATGATGTTTCACTCCGCCCAGGATGCAATAAGTTATTGGCAGGGCCTGACGGGCAATGAGATAGCGAAGAGGGAGGCGCTGAAAGAGGCGATTCTCCTCGACGAGAACGAATTATTCCGCAAGACACTGTTCAGCTACAGGGTGGTGACCATCCACGACAAGGCGCTCCGTCCCAAAGAGGGAATGGTCTGCGGCAGGGAGCCGACAGACGACGTGATGCTGGGGGAGCTTCGGAACCAGAACAAGCCCGCAGCTGAGAACATGGTCGGCTACTACGCCTTCGTGCAGGACCCAGAGCTCTCCCAGTACCTGAAGGAGAGGGCCTGCGACGAAGGGATGAAAGTGGAGATAACGATGCCGCAGGAGATGATGCTCAGGAACGCGGCCCGGCGACTATACGACGACCCCATGCTCGACACAGTCGGCGTGAGCATGGAGGAGGTCTACAGGGCGATCAACGTCTCTTTCCAGAACCAGATCGAACTGATCAAAAAAGGGAGGAGCGAAGAAGAGATCTTCAATGCGCCCGGAAATTCGCTGGCCCACAAATACTGCTGGCTCCAGGAAGGCAATTACATCCCAGCAGTCACAGTGCTTGAAAGCGCGCAGGCGTGCACCAACGAGGCACTCCACATCATCCTCGACACCAGTTCCCGCAACATCTAGCCAAACCAGTGAAAGCTCCGCCCAGATTCCAACAAAACACCGACTAGACCTCTGTCCCGGAGTACTCGAACATCTTCTCCGTGAAGCCGTTGACCTTCTTCCTGATGGAGGCCAGCTCCGACTCCGCAATCTCGAGGGTCTCCTCGTGGGTTATCTCCTTCATCAGCCTGTAGATCTCCTCGAAGGTCTTTATGTCGTCCTCTGTCACGACTCCGCCGGGCACGAGCATCTCCCTCATCTCGTCGGGTATGGTCCGCGGCGAGGCAGGAACTGCCTCTGCCTTCATCAATGCGGCGTGGGCCGCCTCCACGGCCTCCCAGTAGAGGGCGTTGGCCGCGCTCAAGAGGAGGCGCCTGTACTGGCTCTGGTGGAAGAAGGCGCGGGACATGGCGGTGTCTATCGCCTCCTGCGTCGGCCTTATCTTGCCCTCCCGCAGGAGGAGCTTGAAGGGAGCGAAGAAGCCTGAGTCGAATAAAACCGACCCCTCCCTCAGTATCTGGATGGTCAGGGGGTCGCCCCGCCTCACTCCGTCCCAGAACTGGGAGATGGTGACCGTGTTGGCATGGATCTTCAAAGGGACCCCCCGCTGCTTCTCCTGGTCCTCCTCGGCGTGAAGCAGCTTCACGAGCTCCTCCTGGTAGAGCGACATCACCTTCGGCGTGAGCGGGACGGAGGCGTCGTCGACGATGATGAGGATGTCAAGGTCGCTCTTCTCCTTGAACTCGCCCCTCACGAAAGAGCCGAAGACGACGACAGACTTGATGAAAGTGCCGAAGTCCTGGACCACCTTGACTGTGAAGTCGTAGATTGCTGTCAGCTGCTTGTCGCGCAGCTCCAGCTTTTCGCGCGCATTTGAAAGGAATTCCTCTTTCTCGACCATGGGAATGAGAGAGTCCTCTCACTTATTTAACTTTAGCCGCCTACTTGCTGCCCGAGCTGTAGAGCATCGGCTGGGCGCTCATGTAGGTCCTCGACATCTGTGAGATGTCGCGGTGCATTATGCCGCCGCCGTACATCCCTGGAGCCAGCTCCGCGCCGAACTGCGTCAGTCCAGGCTGCTGGAGCGACGGACCGAAGGAGTAGAGGCCGCCTTTCGTGGTGATCTCCCCGTACATCTGGGCCATCTCGCCGTAGAAGGAAGGAGCTCCCTGGTAGAGGA
The DNA here is from genome assembly GCA_964527545.1 of Candidatus Undinarchaeota archaeon. GTDB lineage: Archaea > SpSt-1190 > SpSt-1190 > DYHY01 > CAZGQF01 > CAZGQF01. The sequence continues at coordinate 357,902 of CAZGQF010000002.1, forward strand.
GGTTCTCAACCTCTGCAGGCGCGTGGGCCGCGGCCGCCATCGCCTCCAGCGGGACGCCCTCGTTCCACATGGTCTCTATCGCCTTCTCGACGTCTGCGAGGCCCTTGCTACCCTCTATGTTGATGGCGCCCGCCTCTGCCAGCTTGGCAAAGAGCTTGGGGTCCTTCCTGGCCAGCTCGTCGTCCCAGGCGCCGAATGCAGCGTGGCCCTTGCTGTCGTCCGAGCCGCCGACCAGGTGGGCGTGGTCGATGTCGACGCCCTTCTTCTTGAGGCGGTCGATCCACTCGCTGGGCTTGAGCCTGTTGCCCTCCTCGTCGAAGACTCCGGACGCCATGGCGTGCTGAGTGTCGAAAGTGATGCCTATAACCTCTTCGGGCAGGCCCCTCTTCTTCGCCTCCTCCCTCAGCTCCAGTATCACCTCTGCCATGTTGTCCGGGTCGTTGAAGAATGGGACGCCCTCGAACATACCGTGGTCTGGGTGGCTCCCCCACATGTTCTCAAGGTTGAGCTGTATCTTCCCTGACTTCAGCTTATTCTGGACGGCCTTGTCGTCGAGCAACATCCTCATCGTCTTCATGAAGTTGTCCCTCACCCTCCTCTCTGTCTTCTCGTTGATGTCGCCGCGCCTCTGAAGGGAGAGCGACTGGACGAAGAGGGCGCCCTGCGGGCCCAACTCAATCAAAGTGTCCTCGTCCAGCTTTCCGCCGTCGGCGAGCCTGTTGTTCCTCATCACCTCTTCCCTCAGTCCTTTGTGCTCGTCCTCGAAATGCCCCCTCAAAACTGCAGAAGCCTTGAACCCCTCACGGGTGATGTCGCCGCCGTACGCGGCAGATGCGCCCGCCCACTCTCTTTCAGCCAGGTACTTGAGGTAGTCCTCGTAAGAGCCGTGCTCCTCCACTATCTCCTTGTAGACGTCCGGGCGGTTTTTCTTCAGATGATTCTTATTATCTTCGATACGCTTGAGCCTCTTCTTCACGAAGCCAATCTTGTCCTGCTCGAACCTCCTCAACACCTTGTCGGCGGTATCCTGGACCTCCCTTTCAGCACCGAACCTGCGCATCCTGGCCAAGCGCGTGTTGACCCTCTCAGCTATCGCCCTGTCGCTCATCCCCTGCTTCTTCAGGTCGCTGACGAAGACCTCCATCCCAGCTCCCTGAGAGGCGTCTGCAGCGAAGTCCCTCAGTTTCTGCGGGGCGAAAGAGGCGTTCTTCTGCTGGAAAGCGGCGGCCTGGGCGCCTGCGAAGTTCTTCCACTCCGCCTTGATCTGCTCCTTGACGAGGGGGTCCCTCACCTTGTGCCTGTTGAGATAGCCCTCCAGCTCATTCAGGTTCTGGCAGAGCAGGTACGACTTGCCTACGTTTCCCTCCTGGCTGGTGGCAGGGTCGATGTAGGCTGCGCCCATCAGCATCGAAGGGTGGAGGGTTATGCTCTTCGCCTTCACGTCGTCGGCATACTCTATGGTCTCTTTCAGTGCCTGCGCGCCGCGCCGCTGGCTCAATGACATGCTCGAAGAGAAGTCGAACTGGAGAGGTGCGTGGAGGCTGGCCTGGCCGCCGTGCTCCTCGATTATCCTGCGCGTCTGGTCCCTCTTGGGCTGGCCTATGCTCCTCGCTCCTGTCATCCCGGCCTTCTCGTTCCAGGCAGAGGTAATGTCGATCTCAGCTGAGACGACGCCGCGCTGGAAAGTGTTGCGGAGCTGGGCGAAAAAGTCTGCCTGCTGGTTCGAAGGGGCGACTGTCGCGCCGAAAATCCCCCTCTTTCCCTTCTTGAACCTCTGGGCTGTCTCTGCCATTCCATTAATATAGGACAGCCCAGATTAATATTATTTGTCTTTACCGAGAGGTGGTCACTCCGGCATGTAGCCTTGGCCGCCCTCTTCAGACTCTGCAGCGTAGAGCTCCGCTTCCTCTTCCGGCTCCTTTGCCCTGCCGTAGGTCTTCTCCATCTGCTTGTCGGCTGAGAAGAGGTCCTCCTCTTCCTCTTCCTTGTGGTAGGCCTTGATCTGCTTGTCGGCTGAGAAGAGGTCCTCCTCTTCCTCCTCTTCAGGGGCTCCGCCGTAGGTCTCGCCGCCTCCTCCCTTGTAGAGCTCGCCGCCTCCTCCTGAATAGGGCGGCGCCACGGGAACCTCCTCGACCTCCTTTTCTTCGTCCTCCTGCTCAGGAGCGGCCTGCTCTGCCGCTCTCACGTACTCGACCGCCAGCCTCTCCACCTCAGCGGGCGAGAACTCCTCGCTCAAGACCTCAAGCGCCTTCGCCCTCTGGGCGCCGCGCATCTGGAGAATCCTCTTGAGCCTCCTGATAATCTCCGCTCTCCTCAGCTCCTCGGCCGCCTCCTCTTCCTCGCTCTTCTCCTCCTTCCCCTTCTTTTCCTTCTCTTCTCTCAGCTTCTCGCGGATCTCCTCTATCCTCTTTTTGAGGGCCGCCTCCTCCTTCCTCTTTCTCTTCTTCTCGACAGCCTCCTCTATCTCCTCTTCCGAGAGCTTCTCAGAGAGCGGCTCCTCAAGGTCCATCTCGAAGCTGAGCTCCTCCTTTTTTGAGATGGAGGACTCGAACTCCTTCAGCAGCTTGTCGATGTCGTACTCTGCCACAATGCCGCACAGGAAAGTTTTCTTAAAAAGTTAACTGGAGATGAAGTCGGAGAGCCGTTTCATCATCTTGAGGCGGGAGCTGTCCCCGACCCGCGCCCTCTCCACTGCGTCTTTCAGGACGTCGACTGAGTGGTCGTAGGCCCCCTTATCTACGGGGTAGGGATGGCCGTCCTTGCCTCCGTGGGCAAAGGAGTACTTCACGGGGTCCCTCCAGCTCGGCTCAGTGCCGTGGACGAGCTGTGAGACCAGGGCGAGCGCCCTCACCTTTTTCGGCCCAATCCCCCTGAGAGAGACGAACTCCTCGAAGCTCTGGGGCTGGAGCTCGTAGGCGGCCTTGAGCTCTCTCCAGCCACGCGGACTGATGTCCATCTCCACGACGGGATGGCGGCCGGGGAGCGTGAACTGGGCGAGGGAGGTCTGAAAGCGGGGGCGGAAGAACTTCTTCAGGCGGTCTGGGTTGTCGTTGAGCAGGTCGAGCGCCGTCTCTCTCGTCTCATCGCTCTGGCGCGCCGTCATGTCGAGAACGTCCTCCTCCGCTCTCGGGCAGGAGATGAGCTGGCCAGGCTCCTCAACAAAACTCTCAGGCTCCCGCCAGTGGTACCTGCGCGCGAAGCGGGAAAAGGCGTTCATTCCCTGCTGGACCACAGTCCACTCTCCCCTCTCAGAGACGAAAAAGGAGTGGTGGTAGAGCTGGTAGCTGTCCTGGACGCAGGAGGAGTCGACCTTGGCGCACATCCTGCTCGCCTCCTTCAGCTCTTCCCGTTTCCGGGTGGAGAGTGGGAAGGGAAGAGTGTCGATTTCGCGGGGGGTCTTCCGCGAAGTAGCGCCCTTTCCGCCGCATCCCAGCACTCCGTGCTCCGTGGAGAGCGCCTTTTTGAGGGCTCCGCAGACCGTCGTGGTGAGGCCGGAGCTGTGCCAGTCGAAGCCGAGGGCGCAGCCGAATGCCTGGAACCAGAAGGGGTCTGATAGGCGGGCGAGGAGCTCGCCCTGCGAGTATTCCTCCACGACGACAAAAGAGACCGCCGCGGCGAGCTCCACCATCCTGCCAAAGAGCCAGCGGGGCGCCCTGCCGCGGTGGAGCGGGAGGTCTGCACGGCCTGTCCTCATGAAAGAGACTCTCAAGACGGTGATTTAAGTGGGAGGAGGGGGCTCTGCCGCTATTCCAGGAAGCCGCGCCTTCTCAAGATCTCCAGCGCCTTGAGAGCTGCTTTCTCCTTCTCCTTCACCTCGAGCATCAAATCGAACTCTCTTCCCTCTGCAGACTCCAGGAAGGCCTTGAAATCGTCAACGTCGAGGGATTCGGCGTGGCTGCCGGGCCTGGCGCCCCTTTTCTGGGAGCTGTAGTGGACGATGAGCGGGCCGTCATCCCTCCCCCACGTCGACGAAGCGAGCTCGAGCGCCTCCCTGAAGCTCTCGCCGTGGTTGAGGCAGGTGTGGTGGAGAAAGTCAAAAACGACAGGGACGCCAGTCTCGTCGTGGACGGCGATGCAGTCCTGCAGGGAGAAGAGGCGGTCGTCGTTCTCTATCACGAGCCGTTTTCGGAGCTGGGGAGAAAGGAGAGAGTGCCTCTCGACGAAGCGGGAGAGGGCCTTCTCCCTGTCGTTGTAGAGGCCGCCCACGTGGAGGACGATCTTTGCAGTGGCGTTGAGGCGGAAGGCGTGGAGAAGGTCAGAGTGGTACTCGAGCTCTGCAAGACTTCTTTCGAGCACGCCCTCCTTCGGCGTGTTGAGCACAACGAACTGGTCAGGGTGCATTGAGATGCGCATGTCGTTCTTGCGGATGAGACGGCCTGCCGCCAGGAGCTCCTTCTTGAACTCCTTTCTCCAGTTGACTCCGCAGACAGGGTGGGAGGCGAAGGGGACGAAGCCAGAGCCGATGCGGAAGAAGAGGAGTTTGTGGTCGAGATTCCATCTCAGCGTCTTTTCAAGGCAGGAGAGGTTGGAGGAGACTTTCTCTTTGAGGAGGTCGTCGGAGTAGGAGGAGAGTCGGAACGTGGAGTTGGGAGTGCAGTCCAGCGAGCGGTTGATGCAGGGGTAGCCTACCCTCATGGCGGTGGGGAGGCTTGAGCCTATTTAAGAACCTGGGAAACCATTATTTACTGAGCACCGCCCTTGATGTGTTCCATGTCAAGTGAAGGCCGCTGGGAGGAGCTGAGACGGAACGTTGTCAGGGGCGTGCTGATAAGCGCCTCCCTCCTCACCATAAGGTATGCGGCCTCCAAGATGACCACGGCAGACTTCGGCCAGGGGAACGACCTAAGGAACCTCCTTGGACTCGTCTCCAGTATTTTCCGCTAGGGAGAGTAGCTTATCCTGTAGATGGCCCCAGCCTTGTCGTCTGAGACAATGAGAGATCCGTCGCCCAGGATCTCCACGTCGACCGGCCTCCCCCAGGCGTTGCCGCCCTGGAGCCAGCCCTGGGCGAATGTCTCGTACTCTCCCCCTTTCACGAATGTGACCCTGTAGCCTATGGGGACCGCCCTGTTCCAGGAGCCGTGCTCAGCGATGAAGATGCCGTCAACGTACTTTTCGGGGAACATGCCGCCGGTGTAGAACCTCATGCCCAGGGACGCGACGTGCGGGCCGAGCTTGACCTCGGGCGGTGTGAACTCGTCGCAGAAGCGGTTGTCGAACTCGGGGTCCTGGATGTCCCCTCCGTGGCAGTAGGGGAAGCCGAAGTGGAGGCCCCTCTCGGGAGCGTGGTTAAGCTCGTCCGGCGGGCGGTTGTCGCCCATCCAGTCCCTCCCGTTGTCGGTGAACCAGAGCTCGCCCGTCTCCGGGTCCCAGTCGAAGCCGACTGTGTTCCTCACTCCCTCCGCAAAGAGCTCCAGGTCTGAGCCATCGAGGTCCATGCGCTGTATGTTGGCGTAACTCTCGCCCTGCTCGCAGACGTTGCAAGGCGCGCCCACGGGGACGTAGAGCTTGCCGTCAGGCCCGATCGAGATGAACTTCCAGCCGTGGTGGGTGTCGGACGGGAAGCCGTCATAAACGACCTGCGGCGTGAGGTCCGAGAACTGGTTGCCCGCGACTTCGAACTTCAGTATCCTGCTTATCTCAGCGACGTAAAGGGTGCCGTTGGCGTAGGCTACGCCGTTCGGCGTGTCCAGTCCCTCCGCGACGACCTCCACGCGGTCTGTTTTCCTGTCCAAGTCCTCGTCGACGACGGCATAGACCTTTCCCTCGCCCCTCGTCCCCACGAAGACGACGCCGTCCTCGCCCACCTCCAGGGACCTCGCCCCCTCAGCCTCGGCATAGAGCTCTATGTTGAAACCATCTGGGAGGGATATGGAGTCGAGCCGCGTCCCCCCAGAGGGCAGGACTGTGGGGGCGACGCAGGCGAGAAAGAGAACAACGAGACAGACGGCCAAACTCTTCCTGAGCATTCCCGGGGATGTCAGACGCCGGATTTAACCTTTTACGGGAAGAAAGGTGGCCGGGAGCCGCTCACGCATCACAGTTTTATACTCTAGGCGCAGAAAGACGGCATGGGCTCGATGAAGGTCAAGGATAAGTTTGTCATGCGGGGCTTGGGCACCGTGCTCATGGTCACCATAGAGAATGGGACGCTCAGGACCAACGCCGCCCTCAACCTGGAGGGAGACTACTCCGCCAACGTCAAGATGATCGAGAAGAACAAGGAGAACGTCCCGTCTGCAGGCGAGGGGGAGGAGGTCGCAGTGGTGGTCACGGCACCTGAGAATCTCTTCTCGAAAGGCCAGGAGATCGAGTTCAGGGAAGAGAACGTGGAATCGGGGTTCAGGGGCTGAGGGAGGTGCCGGGGGCGGGTTCCAGAAGGAGTCGATGTCCCTCCGAGCCTGGCCTATCTGAAGATAGGCCGAAAACGCAAGAACTGAGAGGTGCCGGGGGCGGGATTCGAACCCGCGGCCTCCAGATTATGAGTCTGGCGCTATAGCCGTCTGCTTTTGGAGACTCTAGCCAGCTGAGCTACCCCGGCTGGTTCTCGGGCCTGCGGCCCGCTTAAAAGGGTTCCGTCAACGCTTGCGGGCGAAGCAGAGGAAGCCTGTGTGGAGCAGGCCGGACGAGTGCGGCCGGAACCTGCCCTCCTCCGCCTGCCACTGGCGCTCGACCAGCTCGAAGACCTTGAATCTGAGGGGCGACTTCTTGACGAGCGTCTGGACCTGGTCGATGGTGGGGAGATAGCAGACCAGGAATCCGCCTGCTCTCAAGTTCTCGAGGGGGACTCTCCAGGGCTCCGGAAGGTCGAGGACATAGACGTCCGCCTTTTCCGCCCCTTCGTAAAGGTCTGAGTTGTGGAATGTGACGTTGTCGAGTCCGGCAATCTCGACGTTTCGCTCAGCCATGCGGACGCAGCTCCTGTCGACGTCGTAGGAGTGGACATGGGATGCGACACGGGCGAGAGAGGCGGCGAGGAAGCCAGAGCCTGCCCCGCCCTCCACGACCACGTCGTCCCTGCCGAGACCAGTCTTGGAGAGGACGAGGCCGATGTCCTTCTCCGTGACAATTTGGGGGCCGCGGCGAAAGCGCGAGCGGAAGTCTGCAAGGCGGGGCTTGCCGATTGAGACGCCCCCCGCCTTATCGCCGAACTCCTTTCCTACGAGCTCGCTGGCAGGGATCACCTTGCCGACGTCCACCACGCCGGACGCCCTGCAGAGCTTCCCCTTGAGCAGAACATAGTCGCCTTCCTCTATCACAAGAAGAGGGGGCGGTCTTGAGTTCAAAAAGTTTTGGCCGCCTGAATGGCCAAAACCAAACCACATACTGGGCGTCAAAATGGTTTTCTTTGGGGTTGGACAACCTTTCTTTGGAAAAGAAAGGGGGCCATGGACTGGAGGGGATTTGAACCCCTGGCCTCCTCCATGCCAAGGAGGCGCTCTACCAAGCTGAGCTACCAGCCCTGGTTGAGAGGCCGAAGGCTCGTTTAAAAACTCTCCCCTCAGACCCACTCGTGGAGTTCGCCCTCTATTGTCACTATCTTGCCCTTCTCCCTGCCGACATTGAGGATGGTGGTCGGGCCGAGGCGCGCCTCGCCCTGCGCCTCGTGGATGTGGCCGCAGACATGGAACTTCGGTCTCTCTTTCTCCACAAACCTTCGGAGGAGGAGGGAGCCGAGATGCTTGTTCTGGGCGGCCTCCGGGGCCTCCGGCGACGTGACAAGGTCGAGAAAGCCCTGAGGCGGGTCGTGGCTGACAAGGACGTCGACGCCCTCCAGCTTTTTCAGCTTCTTCTCCGCCCTTTTCTCATCCCTGCTCGCCTTTTCAACCCTGTCCGGAGTGTCGGTCCCCGTCACTCTCAGCTTCTCCACCTCGTGGAAGAAGCCGATGCCGCCTATCTTCATCCCCCTGTGCTTGTAGATTGTGCCGTCCAGGTCGATGACGTCGAACTCCTCCACGAACTCCTCGTAGGTGGGGAGCGACTCAGTGTGGTAGAGCTCCGCGTTGCCCTTCACCACGCAGACAGGGACATCCAAGCTCTCCAGCTGGGCAAGCAGCTCTCTCGCCTCTTCCATGTCATTCTTCTCAGCCAGCTTCAGCTCCTTCTCGGGCGGCTTCTCGCCGTAGTACTTGAGGAAGAGGCGCCTGCTCTCCAAGCAGGAGGCGAGGTCGCCTGCGAAGACAAAGAGGTCTGCCTTGGAGATCCAGGAGAAAAGATAGGGGCTAATCTCGCCGTGGACGTCGCTGGCCGCAACTATCATGGCTCTCTCTCAGAGAAGTAATATAAAAACTGGTCGGGGCGGGCGAATGTGGAGTTCGAGAAAGTCAAGCAAGAGCTGAAAAAGTTCGCGGAGGAGAGGGGTTGGGGTCCGCACCACACGCCGAAGGACCTGGCCATCAAGCTCTCCGTCGAGGCGGCGGAGGTGCTGGAGCTCTTCGAGTGGCTGGGGGACGAGGAGGTCGCGGAGGCGATGGAGAACGAGGAGTTCAGGGAGGCGCTGGCCGGCGAGTTCGCCGACGTCTTCATCATACTCCTCAACCTCACGAGGAGCTGCGACATTGATCTTCTGGAGGCCTTCGAGAAAAAGCACGAGAAAAACAAGAAGAGGTTCCCCGTCGAGAAGTCGAAGCTCTTCGACCCTCTCCAGGCGAAGCTGAAGAAGCTGAGGGGGAAGAAGGAGTTCAGGTTCTAGGAGAGGCCCGGTGGGATCCCGCGAGCTTTGCTCGCTAGGACGCTGTCGTGCTACGTAAAGTAGCACAAAGAGGAGGAGCCTCCGGTGGGATTCCGAAGAGGTGCTCGACACATCACCTCACACTGTCGTGCTACGTAAAGTAGCACAAAGAGGAGGAGCCTCCGGTGGGATTTGAACCCACGGCCTGCTGATTACAAGTCAGCCGCTCTACCAGCTGAGCTACGGAGGCTGCGGAAATGGGGGGCAGGCCGTTTTTAATAGGCTTTGGTCGGGCGAAACTGATAAGAGCGAGCAACGGGGAGGTAGGCCATGACAGTCGAGGACTTCGTGGAGGGGCTTCTCAAGAAGAAGAAAAGGGTGCCGTCCCGGCCGCCTGAAGGGAAGCCTCCGCAGGGTCCGCCAGAGGAGAGGGAGAAGCCACATGAGGGAAAGGAGAGGCCGCCTGAGAAGAGGGGAATGGCGGAAAGCGACCGCATAGCCATCCTCGAAGAGAGGATCAAAGTGATGGACGAAAAGCTCGACGTCATCCAGCAGCAGCTCAAGAACATCTTCAACGTCCTGGAGTCGTGGAGAAGGTACTGAATGGACTGGGTTGAGCGGTATGTCTTGGACCCGATTCTCTACGGCGGGGGCTACAACCTTGTCAACACATTTGTCTGGGCCCTCTGCTTCGTTTTCTTCACGGCCGCCGCCTTCGAGATAGCGAAGAAGCTGACTGACGTCAGGAAGTTCAGGCGCCTCTTTCTCCCCTGGGTCGTTGTGGGGGGCGTTCTCAGGCCCCTCGTCGACGTCGGAGTGGTGGCGAGGTCGCCGCTCGTGGTCACGCCAGGCATCTACATCACAGTCCTCTCTTTCTGCTTTCTCTCCGTCGTCGTCGGCAAGTTGATGGGCAGGGAGGAAGGGTTCGCGAAGGCGGTAGGGTGGCTGGTCGCTCTCATTCTTTTCTCGCTGCTGAAGCCGCTCGACGCGGGGGTCGTCATCAGCTCCCTCGAACTGCTGGTGCCGTCCCTCCTGGCAGTCGTCGCTCTCTCCCAGCTGGCGGGCAGAAGCTGGCTCTGGGAGGGCTACAACCTCTGGATCTGGTCTGCCCACCTCTTCGAGGCTGCCGCCACGTCGGTCGGCCTCGCTGTCGGCCTGGTCGAACAGCACGTCCTTGCAGGACTCATGGTGGGGCTGGGGGGCGGCGCCGGGGTCTTCCTGCTGAAAGGCACCGTCCTGCCTGTCGTTTTCTGGCTGATGAAGGACCTGGAAGACGAAGTGAAGGTCTTCACAGAGACTTTCGTCTTCGCCCTGGGGGCTGGGCCGGGTTTGAGAGACCTCCTTCTCGCAGCTATGGTCGCTTGAGGTCAGCCACGAACTTCTGGAGGTAGGCCTCCACCAGGCCGCGCCACCTGCCCCACCTCTCCTTGGCGAAGTCGAGCAGTTCTTTGTCGGTCTCCACCTTCTCGTAGTTCTCGCTGACTATCCTCTTTATCAGGACGTCAGAGTAGAAGGCGGAGAAGTTGCGGTCCTGGAAGAGGTCGAGAAGGTTTTCGGTGTATTCGCCGACACCGTCGTATTGTTGGGGGGAAGAGAGGTCTGGGTTAAGCGGGAGGCGGGCTATGAACTTTGCCTTGTAGCCGAAGCCCATCTTCGAGAGAGTCGACTCGTCGAGGCGGGAGGGGTTGAAGGCGACCCCGTCGAGAGAGCGCATCAGCTGGAGGTAGTGGGCGAATGTGGTGTTCTGGGAGGCGATGCCGCCGGCCAGCGCCTCGAAGGGCGTCATGGCGGAGAGGATGGTAGTGTTGACTATCTCGCTGTAGTGGGGGGAGAGGACGGGGTCCTCCCTGACAAGCTCGTAGAAGGGGGAGAGGTCCTCGCCGACGCCGAAGCAGAACCTCAACCTCCTCTCAAGGAGGTCCTCGAGCTCCGGAGCGTTGTGCTCCACCATGAGCGTCTCGCCCTCCTGGGAGAAGCCGAGGAGGAGCTCTCGGCGGAACAAGATCCTCTTCTTCGGTCTCTCGCCGTAGAAAAAGAAGAAGGGCTTGAGGGAGAGGAGCTTTGAGAGGGAGAGCTGCGTCTCGATCTCTATCATGAAACGAAGAGAAGCGAAGGGGATATAACGGTTTGGAGAGGGGAGAAAGGATGAGGAGCATCTGGCTGGCGCTCTACAACTCCTACAGGGGGCCGCTCTCCGAGCCCCACAGGCGGGCAATCGCAAGGACGGGAAACCTCTGCCACGCCTTCGAATTCGGCCTCGCCCTCTTCGGCTTCGACGTGGAGAACGTCCACCGCTTTCTCGAGGAAGAGCAGGAGAAGACAACGATTGGAGGAGAGGGGGAGACTCTTAGGGAGCTGGTGGAGAGCAACCGCATCGCCTCCTTTGAGCTGCCTGACCGCGGGTGGCCGCCCCAGCTGGGGGAGGTGGTGGCTGCGACCAGCAGGCCCGAGAGAACTGTGACTCTGGAAGAACTGAGAAGGATTGTGGAGAAGAAGCCTCTCACTCTCGTCTTCGGCCTGGGGCCGCGTGGCATGCCAAAGAAGGCGAAAGAGCTCTGCAGGCTCCACTTCGACGTGACTGAAAAGAAAGTCTCGCTCGAGACTGCGACGGCGATAGGGGCTGTGGCAGGACAGCTCGCCCTGCTGGGTCAGGTGTAGTAGAACTCGCCGGATGAGCGCTGCTGGCGGTCCATCTGAGAGCCGGGCTTGTTGGCCCTCGGCCGCTTCGTGTCGGGGTCGCGGCGGAAGGTGATGTCCAAGTCCCGGAGGAAGCTGTTCATCCCATCCCTCATCTTCATCGGCCCTTCCGCCTTGCCGTGGATTGAGGGCTCCCCGCCGAAGACCATCAGCCGGTCGGAGAGGTAGTCGATGAACATTATGTCGTGGTCGACGACAAGGGCGGTCGCGCCTCTCTTCAGAGTGAGGCGGCGTACCAGGTCTGCCACAGCTATCCTCTGCTCCACGTCAAGATAGGCGGCTGGCTCGTCGAAGAGGTAGAGGTCCGCCTGGTGGGAAAGCGTGGTCGCGACCGAGAGGGCCTGGAGCTCTCCGCCCGAGAGCTGTGTGACCTCCTTGCCGCGGAGGCGGTCGAGGGCGAGGGGACGCCCTATCTCCCCGTCGAAGTCGACGTCTGCGGCCCGCTTCCTGCACTCTGCAAGGACGTCGTCGACAGTGCCTTTCTCTGCTTCGAGGTACTGAGGCTTGTAGGCGACCTTCAGCTGCTTCTCGACTTCGCCCTCGTAGTCGACGATGCCGGCCAGCATCTTGACAAAGGTCGTCTTGCCGATGCCGTTGGGGCCGACCACGCCGACCACTTCCCCCTCCGCGAGGGAGCCGGGAGAGATGTCAAGCGTGAAGTCGCCGAGTTGCGTGGAGAGGGAGGAGAAGTCGACGAGCGTCTTGCCGGTGAAATCCGAGTGGGACTTCTCCGTGAAGTGGAGGGCGCTGCGGAAGCGCATGTTTTCCTCCCTTATGTAGCCGTCGAGGTAGGCGTTTATGCCGGAGCGCGTCGACTTGGAGATGGAGGTGATGCCGTAGGCGCCAGGGACGCCGTACATGATGTGGACGACGTCGGTCAAAAAGTCGAGGACCACGAGGTCGTGCTCCACGACGAGAGTGGGCCCCTCTATCGACTTGATGAGGTGGGCGGCCTTGAGGCGCTGGCTGATGTCGAGGTATGAGGCGGGTTCGTCGAAAAAGAAGAAGTCCGCTCTTTTGACCATCGCCGTCGCTATGGCGACCCTCTGCAGCTCGCCGCCTGAGAGGTTCTCCAGCTTCCTGTCGAGGACCGGCTCGAGGCTGAGGGAGGAGACGACGCCTCTGAAGTCACGGGAGGCCGCCTTCTCCAGGAGCCCTCTCACAGTGCCCTTCCAGATGTCGGGGAGTTTTGTTATCTGCTGGGGCTTGACGGAGACCTTCATGCCCTTCTCCATCTTCAAAAAGTGGTCCTGGAGTTCAGTGCCCGCGTACCGCCCTATGACCTCCTCCCTCGTCGAGACTTCGCCGCCGAAGTTGGGGACGAGGGTGCCGGAGAGGATGTCGAGCACAGTCGTCTTGCCGATGCCGTTCTCGCCGAGGAGGCCGACCTTTGCCTCGGAGGGGATCGGCAGCCTGAATAGGCGGAAGCCGTTCTGCCCGTACTGGTGGACGGGGCACTCCAGCTCCTCGGGCAGGTTGATTATCTTGATGGCGTCGAAGGGACACTTCTTCACGCAGATGCCGCAGCCGACGCAGAGTACCTCGCTTATGACAGGCTTGTTGTCCTCGCCCATGACGATGGTATCGTCGTCGCCCGCCCTGACACGCGGGCACATCCTCCTGCAGAGGAAGTCGCACTTCTCCGGCCTGCACTTCTCCTTGTCGATTACTGCAATCCTCATATCAGCTTCACTTTTCCTTCCGGCAGCAGTTTCCCGAGCGCTTCCTCGAGCTTATCCACGTCGAAACCTGCTGTGGAGAGCTCGCCCCTGCCAGCGACCAGCCTCTCGTTTTCCGTCCCGTCAGGCAGAAAGACACGGGTCTTCCGGAGGCGGACGGGCGAGAGTATCTTCGCGACGTCGACGCCGTTCTCTTCGAAGACCACGTACTCTTTCCAGAGGTCCCTCACCTTGTCCGCCTCGCCAGGCTCCACCACTATCACGAGCCTCTTCCCGACGTCGAAGGCGGAGACGACTTGGAGCTCCCTGCCGCGGCTCGCCATCAGGCGGTCGAGGCGGATCTCCGCCTTGGTCAGCTCCCCCTCCGAGAGCTTCGCCTCGCAGACCTGGCAGAGGACGTGAATCTGGCGACAGATCGGGCAGAGCATGGAGAGGCTGGGAAGGCGGCTTATAAAACAATTAACTCTTTAAGCGGCCGGGAGAGGGGCGGGAGATGCGAGTCCTTCTGGTAGGCCGCTTCCAGCCGTTCCACCTCGGCCACCTAAAGCTCTTGAGAGACGCGGCGGAGAGGGGAAAGGAGGAGGTTGTCATCGCCATCGGGAGCTCCAACGTCTCCGGCACGGCGGAGAACCCTCTCACGGCAAAGGAGAGGAGAGAGTGCATCGGCCGCGTCCTGGAGAAGGAAGGGATAGAGGCGGAGGTGGCCGAGATACCTGACTTCAACGACGACGAAAAGTGGACAGACTACCTGCTCGAGAACGTCGACTTCGACGTCGCACTGGGCGGCAACTCCCTCGTGAAGAGACTGCTGGAAGAGAGAGGGAAGAATGTGGAGAGGGTCGAGTTCCTCGAGAAGAAGAGGTTCAACGGCACGAGGATAAGGAAGCTCATCCGGGAGGGTGGCGACTGGGAAAAACTGGTGCCTGATGAGGTCGCCGATCTCCTGAAAAAAAGGGGTCTCGTGGAGAGGATAAGGTCTTTGAGATGAAGAAAGTCAGGGAGGGGAGCGTCGAGCTCGAAGTGCCGGACGTAAAGTCGCCGGAAGAGGGGGAGGTCTTCTACAACCCCCACATGGCCTTGGCCAGGGACATCTCCCTCTGCATCTACTCACAGTTCGAGGGGAGTTTCTGCGACCTCCTCGCTGCGAGCGGGGCGAGGGGGTTGAGGCTGGCCGGCCATCTGGAAGTCACCCTCAACGACGCAGACCCGCGAGCGGCGGAGCTGATGAGAAAGAATGCGGAGAAGAACGGCCTCGACGTGGAAGTCACCAACGAGAGGGCTGACAATCTCCTGGCGGGGAGGTGCTTCGACATTGTCGACGTCGACCCGTTCGGCTCGCCAGTCCACTTCCTGGACGCTGCCTGCCGCAGCGCCAAGGGCGTCTTGGGCGTCTGCGCAACGGACACCGCTGTCCTGGCCGGGAACTACCCGCAGGTCTGCAGGAGGAGGTATCTTGCCAGGCCGATCCACAACGAATATTTCAAGGAGGCGGCAGTGCGAATACTCTGCGGCTACGTTGTCAGGAACTCCGCCAAGTACGACGTCGCCCTGCGGCCAATATTTGTTCACGCAACGCGCCACTACTACAGAGCCTACTTCTCCGTCTCGAGAGGCGCGAAAAGAGCGAACAGAGTCCTGGAGGATGTGGGCACTTGGGAGACGGAAAAAGGAAAGAAAGGCGGGGAGGCGGGGCCGATGTGGATGGGCAGTCTCTGGGAGGGAAAGGTCGTTGAGAAAGCGATGAAGATCGCGGAGGGGGCGGAGCTGGCCAGGCCGGAAAAGACGAGAAAACTGCTGGAGAGGATAGAGGGCGAGATCGACGCGCCCCTCTTCTACCACGACTATCACAAGATCTGCAGGGAGGCGGGCGTCTCCCCAGTGAAGATGGAGACGGTGCTTGAGGAGACGGAGGGCGTCAGGACCCACTTTCTCGAGACTGGGATAAAGACGGGGATGGAAAGGAAAGAGATTGCGGAGATCCTCAAGAGGAGAGCTCGGAAAGGTTGAGCTCCCGCACCAGCTCCTTGTAGCGGTTTCGGATTGTGACTTCAGTGACTCCTGCCACGTCGGCCACCTCCCTCTGAGTCCTCTTCTCGCCCATCAGCTGGGCGGAGATGTAGAGGACGGCCGCTGCCACGCCTGTGGGGCCCCGTCCGCTGGTCAGCTCCTTCTCCCTGGCCCTCTTCAGAATGTCCAGCGCCCGCGTGACGACGGGACCTGTCAGGTTGAGCTGTGACGAGAAGCGCGGTATGTAGTCTGCAGGGTCTGTTGGCAGTATTCGGAGACCGAGCTGTCGCGCCAGGAAGCGGTAGGTCCTCCCTATCTCGCGCTTGGGGACGTTGGAGACCTCAGAGATCTCGTCCAGCGTGCGCGGGGTGCCCTGCTCCCTGCAGGCCGCGTAGAGGGCGCCGGAGATCACAGACTCCATCGACCTGCCCCTAACGAGCTCCTTGGCCACCGCCTTCCTGTAGAGGAGCGCTGCTGCCTCCTCGATGGTGGAGGGCAGGTTGAGGAAGCTGGTGTAGCGCTTGAGCTCGGCGAGGGCGTACTTGAGGTTTCTTTCCGTGGAGGTTGAGATCCTGTTCTGCCACTTCTTCAGGCGGAAGAACTTCGGCCTCTGCGAGGCGGGGAGCTTGAAGATGTCGCTGTAGCCCATCCCTATCTCCGTGGAGATGCCCTTGTCGTGGCGGGCCAGGGAGATGGGCGCGCCCGACCTCCTCCTCTTGCTCGACTCGCCGGAGTCGAACTCCCTCCACTCCTGCGAGAAGTCGACCATGGAGCTCTCTATCACCAAGCCGCAGTTCTGGCAGACCATCTCCCCCCTGCTCCTGTCGCTGGAGATGTTCTTGGAACCGCATTCAGGGCATTTCAGTGTACGTTTTGAGCCGCGAACTACTAGAGCCATCCTAACACCAGAATATTTAAAGAAGGAAAGTTTGGAATTTATAAATTCTTCGAAATCGTTTTATTAAACACCCACTCCAAACGTTGCTTTCAAATACAGTGGTAAACCCTACTTGGAGGGCTTCTCTGCCTTCTTGGGAGCCTTCTCTTTCTTGGACTCCTCTTTCTTGGAGGCTGCCTTCTTGGACTCCTCTTTCTTGGATTGCTCTTTCTTGAGCTTCTTCTTGGATTTCTTGGCCTTGGGCGTGTAGTCGGGGAGGAGGACGCCGCTCAGAGTCCCGCTCTGGCCGGGAGAGGAGGTGACCTTCGCAAAGCCCTTCTCGGTCTTGACAATTGCGCCTTTCGTTATTATGTTTCTCCGCACGAAGTGGGGGTTGGCAGGGTTCTCCATCACAGTCTCCACCTTCACCTTCTCACTCTTCTTGCCGTCGGAGACCACCATCTCGTCGGTCGCCAGGAGGGCTGTCTTCTTGTTGTCCCCCCTCGTCCTCTGCGTGGTGCGCCTGACGTCGCCGATGGTCGTCCTCGACCATGCACCGCCGAGATCCCTCTTCCTCTTGCCTCTCGCCCTCCTCCTGAGGCCAGTGCTGCGTTTCCTGAGAGACTTGGTGTGAACCTGCGCCATGGCCAAAGCCCCTCGGAGCGGTTTAAAAACGTTTCTTCCGGCCGCAACGAGAACTCTTTTATATGGTCCGCAAGAGGCCAGACTATGGACAGGCCACTCGACGCTTTAAACGCGGCAAAGGGAAAGAAAGTGATAGCTGAGCTCAAGGACGGGAGCACATATGTCGGGACACTGCAGGCCTTCGACATCCACATAAACCTGGTCCTGGACGACACTGAGCACAGGGAAGACGGCGAGGTCAAGAGAAAGCTGGGAAGGGTCCTGATACGCGGCGATTCCGTCAAAGTGGTCTCGCCATCGGGGTGAAAAGATGAGCAAGGGAACACCATCGCGCGGCAAGCGCCAGAACAAAGTCCACACCAGGTGCAGGAGGTGCGGCAACGCCTCCTTCCACATCAAGAAGGGCGTCTGCTCTGCCTGCGGCTACGGCAAGAGCGCCCGCATCAAGAGCTTCTCCTGGCAGAAGAAGAAAAGGACGGGCTCCAAGCAGAGACTGGACTGATTTTTGACTACTCCTCGTACTGGTAGTTCTGCGAGCTGCCAGAGCCGACAGAGGGAGAGACCCTGACAGGCACTGTCGGGTATGTGCCGTCCGCGTTCTGCGTGTACTGGAATGTCAGCGAGCTTGCAGTGCAGTCGCCGGAGACAGTGCCGTTGCAGGCGCAGATCGTCTGGCTGTCGCCCTCAGCGAGGGCGGCCGCCGCCGATGAGTCCCAGTCGACGAGAGTGCCGTTGATGTAGATGCCTGTCCCCTCGACTTCGGAGGCCGTGTAGTCCTCCACCCCTGTGTTCCTCACAGACAGGCAGAGCTGGTTGTCGACCTTCCAGATCGACTCTATGTTCATGCGGTAGGAGGACTGCTCTGTCTGCTTCTCCATGCCGGTCTGTGCGGTGGAAGCGACGTCCTCCTGCGAGCGAGAGTACCAGAGATAGAGGGCGCCTGCGGCGGCCACTGATATCAGCAAAAGCAGTATTATCGATATAACAGGAGTTATTCCCTTTTTCATACCCCATCTTGGAGTTACTGCCATATATGTATTTAGGAAACGGTTAATTGCTGTGAGATGGTGTGAAGGCAATGTTCAAGCTCAGGGATGGGAGGGAGGTTGAGATCCGGGAGCCGAGAGAAAAGGACGCCGCCGAACTCCAGAAGTTCATCAACAGACTCGTGGAGGAGGAGACGTTCATTCTCCGGAACAGAAAGGCGTCGCTCGAGGAGGAGGGGGAGTGGCTGGAGAAAAGGCTGGAAGGGACAAGGAAAGGCGACGCGGTCATGCGGGTGGCGGAGGCAGAGGGGAAGATTGTGGCCAGCGGGGCGATAACGAGAAAAAAGTGGAAGAGCTCCCATGTCGGCCACCTCGGCATCTCAGTGGCTGATGGGTGGAGGGGCGCCGGCCTCGGCACTGCGATGGTCAAAAAGCTCTTGGAGGAGGCGAAAGGAGAGTTCGAAATGGTGGAGCTGACGGTCTTCTCCAACAACCCGGCGAGAGAGCTCTACAAGAGACTCGGCTTCAAGGAGGAGGCAGTCGTGCCGAGGCGCATCAAGCAGAAAAGTGAGTATGTCGACGAAGTGGTGATGAGCAGGGAGCCATAACTTTTAATAACGGCTCAGCGCGACCTGACTCTTGGGGCCCGTAGCTCAGTATGGCAGAGCATCTGGCTCTTAACCAGAGTGTCGCGGGTTCAAATCCCGTCGGGCCCATTGTCTGAGCTTCTCGTGAGGAAGGCCAAAGAGTTCGCGGAGCCATACTACGACGCTTCGCCGCACTCGGAGGCGCTAAAGAGGCACGTCGAGCTGGTGAGGAGGTTCGCAGTTGAGCTGGCCGAGAAAGAGGGGGCTGACAGAAAGGTGGTGGAAATCGCGGCGGTCCTCCACGACGTCGGCCTGCCTGATGGGAGGGAGAAGCACCACCTCCGCGGCCGGGAGCTGACCAAGGAGTTTTTAAAAGACGTCGAGATGGAGGAAAAGAAAAAGGAGATGGTCCTGGAGTGCGTCCTGAAGCACAGGACCAGGTTCTGCGGCGGCCAAGACCCGCTCGAAGTGAAAGTCCTCCAGTCCGCCGACATCCTGGGGACGCTCTTCAACGAGAGGTGGCAGGAGAAAAGCAGAAAAGAGCTGTCGAGAAACGAACTCATGGCCCTCTACGACAAGGCGGAGAGAAAGCTGGTCCTTGAGTCGGCCAGGGAGATTGCGGAGCCGAGGCTGCGCGAATTGAGAGAGCTCGCCCTCAAGTAGTTCAGTTTTTCTCGCAGAGCCTGGACAGCTTGTCCAGCATCACGCGCTTCTCGGCGGAGGCGACGTTCCGCCTTGTCTGGTCGATGACGTCCGAGTTGACGGAGATGGAGGTTATGCCGAACTCGACCAGCTTGGCGGCGAAGTCCGGGTATGACGACGGCGCCTGGCCGCAGATCGAGCTCGTTACGCCCCGCTTCCTTGTCTCCCTGACCACCCTCTCTATCGACCTCATCACCGCCTCGTTCCTCTCGTCGAAGACTTCGGAGAGGAGGGCGTTGTCCCTGTCTGCGCCGAGAGTCAGCTGAGTCAGGTCGTTGCTCCCTATGGAGATGCCGTCTATGCCCTCCTCGCAGAACCTGTCGATGAGCGCCACCGTAGAGGGGACTTCGACCATTATCCAGAGCTTGAAGTCCTTGTCCTCGAGGAGGCCGCTCTTCTTCACAATCGTCCTGCACTTCCTGAACTCGTCCACGGTGCGGACGAAGGGTATCATCAGGTGGAGGTTCCTCATCCCGAACTCTGACCTGACCTTCTTGATGGCCTGGAGCTCCAGCTCGAAGACCTCAGCATCCTGGACGTAGCGCTGACAGCCGCGGAAGCCGATCATGGGGTTGGCCTCGTCCTTCTCGAACTTCGAACCGCCCTTCAGGCCGGCAAACTCGTTGCTGCGGAGGTCGAGGGCCCTGTAGATGACCGGCCTCGGGTAGAAGGCCCTCGCCACCTTCTCCATCCCCTTCACGAATGCCTTGACGAACTCCTCTTCCCTGCCGTCCTCTATCATGGCGCGGGGGTGCTCGCCCACCTCCTCGGCGAGGATGAACTCTGCCCTCATCAGGCCGACGCCGTCGACATCCTTCTGGGAGACCTCTTCCGCAAGGCCTGGGGCGCCGAGGTTCACGTAGATCTTGGTGCCAGTGACCTGGGCGGCGCCGACCCTCCTCGCCTCCTCAGGCGCCCTGCTCTCTCCCAAGGCGACGACGCCCTGGTAGACTATTCCCTGGCCAGCGTTGACCGTCACGACTTGGCCATCGGAGAGCAGCTTGGTCGCCTCGCTGGTCCCCACTATGCAGGGTATCCCCAGCTCTCTCGAGACGATGGCGGCGTGGGAGGTCATGCCGCCCTCGTCGGTGATGATGGCGACAGCCCTCTTCATGGCAGGGACCATGTCAGGGGTGGTCATCGTTGTGACCATGACGTCGCCCTCCTTGATCTTGCTCAGCTCCTCGAGGCCCGTGATCTTCTTGACACCCCCGTGGGCGACTCCTGGCGAGGCGCCCATCCCCTGCACGAGGACGGTGGCGTCGGCCACGCTGATCGCCTCTTCCTCCCCCTTGCCTAGAGTGGTGACCGGCCGCGTCTGCAGTATGTAGGGCTGGCCGTCCTCGATTGCCCACTCTATGTCCTGCGGCCAGTGATAGTGGTCCGCTATCTTCTTTCCGAGCTTTGCCAGCTTGACTATCAGCTTGTCAGGGATCTTCTGCTTCTCCGCCTTCCCGGGGTCGACCTGGACCTCCTGGTTGCCGCCCTGCTCGTTGCGGATTATGGCTATCTTCTGCTTGGAGATTGTCTTCTCCTCTATCTCCCATGTCCCCTTCTTTACCACGTAGGTGTCGGGCGTGACAGTGCCGGAGACAACCGTCTCGCCGAGTCCGTAGGCGCCCTCCACCATGATGCGGTGGGTGTCGTTGGTTGCAGGGTGGACTGTGAACATCACCCCTGCCAGCTCGGCGTTGACCATCTTCTGGACCACGGCGGAGATGGCGACCTTGTCGTGCGGGAAGTCGTTCTTCTCCCTGTAGAAGATGGCGCGAGAGGTGAAGAGCGAGGCCCAGCACTTCTGGACCGCCTTGACGACCTCGTCGGCGCCCTTGATGTTGAGGTAGGTCTCCTGCTGTCCCGCGAAGGAGGCCTCAGGCAGGTCCTCCGCGGTGGCGGACGAGCGGACAGCGACGAAGGGCTCCTTGCCCAGCCTCTGCGCAAGTTCATTGTAGGCGTCGCGGATGGGGTTTCCCACGTCGTCGGGCAGTGGAGTCTCCAGGATCATGTCCCTGACTTTCTGAGAGGCGGAGTTCAGGGCGTCGGAGTCGTCGACGTCCGTCTCCCCGAGGAGGCCGTAGATCCTCTCGTCGAGTTTTGTCTCCTGCAGGAACTTCGTGTAGGTCGGGGCGGTAACCACGAAGCCTGGCGGGACGGGCAGGTCAAGTGATGCCATCTCGCCGAGGTTGGCGCCCTTCCCGCCTGCCAGCCCAATGGAGTCTTTGCTCAGTTCCTCAAACCATGCGACAATCTTGCTCATCCTGAAGCACCTGCGGGAAATGTTCAGAAGATGCTTTAATGCGTTGCGGAGGCGCCGCTCCCAGAAGCTGCTACTTCAGCAGTGGGTTCTTCTCCACGACTACAGTGCACTTCGGCGAGACCTTGTGGCGGGCCTGGTCCATCGCCTTCTTGGCGACTGGGACCGACGACTTGGGGACCCAGGCGCTGGCCAGCTTCTGCTTCTTGGAGACGCGGGCAGCTCGGCCTGCCGGCTTTCCGAACGCCTTTGCCATCCCGCTTGAGAAGCGGTCCGCGCCCGCCCCCGTTGCGAGGGAGTGCTCTCGGAGAACGTGATGGGGGAAGATCCTTATCTTGAGGTAGTAGCCTTTCTGGCCGAGGCGCCTCACCAGGTAGCGGTTGACGGCGATGCGCATCGCCTCCAGCTGGTTGTGCCTCAGCTGGGAGTCCTCAAGAGAGACGAGGGAGACCATGTGGGAGTTCTCCTGTCCGTGCTCCCTGTCGCCCAGGTCGAAGACCTTTATCTTTGAGCCTGGGACGCCCGTGATGAACGCCTTCTTGGCCACCTTCTTGGCGGTCCGCGTGTAGGCAGGGCCCTTCAGCTCGCGGTGGCATTTGGCTGGTCTCAGGCGTGCCATGGGTGAAGGCCTTGAAGTCGTTTAATAAAGGTTTTGGCGGGAAAAAGCTCACGCTGAAGATCAAAAAAAGAAAAATAGTAGGGGGCTGTTGCCCCCAGCTTTCTTTACTCGACGTCGAGCTCTTCGGCCGAAGTACCCTTCACGACCAATCGGGTCTTACCGTCAAGGTCGTAGTCGGGGTAGTGGGCAGCAACCCAGGCAGCCATTCTCGTGTTCACGGCATCGTAGCCGGCCACTATCATGGCTGTGTTGGTGCCGCCGAAGGCGTTCTCGACCAACTCCACGAGACCGATCTTGGTAGACCCGTCCATGAAGTCGCTCTTCGTGTAGCCGAGGTCAGCCGCCAGCGCGTTGACTGAGGGCCCGCCGAAGATCACCATGTTGGTGGCCGTCGGGTCCGCAATCTCGGTGTCCAGCTTGGCAACGTCTACAGCTATCGGCATGACATCGCCGGCCTCCCGGATTGTCCCGGAGACGGTGATCTCATCTATCTCGACATCGCCGTAGGACTCACCCTCAGAGAGGTCTCTGGTGGTGGGCTCTTCCTTGCCAATCAAGACGACCAGCTTCTGCTGCGACTCCGGTATGGTCAGCTCGACCTTGCCGTCGCCAGACTCCAGGTTGTCCTGGGGGTCAGCGACCAGCAGACCGTAGGCGGTCCAGAAGTCGTAGTCGTCCGTACCGATCTGGTCGTCCATGGCCGCACCCGACGGGAGCGTGCCGTTGTAGACGAGGTCGCTCGAAACTGCGTCGCCGTCAGCGCCGACCAGCTCGATGAAGTCCGTAGCATCGTTGTAGGTCACGATGGTCAGGTTCTCCATCTCCTCGATCTCCAGCGTCAGGATCTCGTTGGTGTTGTTCCACCAGAGCTTCAGGTCGGTGGACCCGTACGAGCCCGTCGACAGAAGCGCCGAAGATCCGGGGTCGGGGTCGTATCCGACCATGTCGGACTTGCCGATCGCCAGCTTGGTACCGTCGCTGTTTCTGCTGTTGATCACAACGGCTCCGCCGCTGCGTACCAGCCAGAGGTCGTCGTAGAGCTCGACCGAGGTCGAAGAGGCGTTGTACATGCTCATCTCGTCAGGGATGTTCATGTGTATCGTCTCTTCCGAACCAGTGTCGCCATCAGTCATGCTTTCGTAGACCGAAGCAGCAGTCCTCTCGATGGTCACGCTCACGGTGTCGTCCACGTAGAGGCCCTTGTTCTTTATGTCGAAGGCCTCTTTGTAAGACTGCCACCTCTCGTCCATGCCGATGGCGTCCTCGTCCTCGATCGACTCGTCGGGCGCGTAGACCAGCTGGAAGGCCGGCTTCATGTTGTTCGACAAGGTCGGGAAACTAACCTCGTAGTCCTCGTCGAATGGCCATTCCTCGCCATCTGTCAGCGTGTCCGATAGCTCGTCGCCGTACTTTATCTCGGCGAAGGCATCTGAACCGGTTCCGGTCGTGAATGCCTCCTCCAGAGAGACGTCGATCCCAGACTCGCTTTTCTGCGAGTCGACATCGATGACCGCACTCTTGGCAGAGCCGCCGTTCTTGGAGATCAAGAAGTAGGCCTTGTCAGAGTCCTCTGACACAGCCTTCAGCTCTATCTCCCAAGTGTCGTCGCCGGACGTGTACTCGACAGACTCGCCGATGTTCAGGACTGCCTCGTTGCCGCCCTGTACCTTCAGCGTGGTGTTGGTCAAGCAGGTCACAGTTATGTCGTGGCCCAGTATCTCAACGTCCATCGTTCCGACGTCGTCGGCATCGTCGCCTTCCCAGTCTGCGCAGGTCAGCATGCCATCGTCGTTGCTGTCGTCGATCTCGTCCTTGAAGCCGAACTGGTACTTCAACTGAGATCCGGGGATCTCAATTCCCAGGTCGCCCTCATACTGGTCGATCTTAATGTCCGATCCCAGTATGACAGTCTCCTCGACGTCATAGCTGTCCCCGCCCGTTGCAGAGTACTGTTTGTCGATCAGCATCGGCAGGTCCAAGTCGTCCAGGTTGGTTCCGAATACGTTGTTCAGGGCATCGAAGAGCTCGACTTCGTCGCTCTCTCCGCTGACTCCTGAGACGATTACCTTCGCCACGCCTGTCAGGCCTGTCGGTTCTGTCTCCTCGATTGGCACCGTGTGCTGGGCCAGGGTGGTTAACACCTGCGCGGAGGCGATAATGTCCTCAGCGAGACCGCTGCGGGACGTACCTCCAGTTCCCAGAACTCCCACACAGTTCCATTCGTTGTCCTCTACAAAGGGACCCGGGAAGTCTCCCAAGTCTACGGCCATTGCCGAGCCGGCCAGTGTCGCCCCTACCATCAGGGCGCCTGTGGCCACCGCAGCAACTGCCTTAGCCTTTGCTTTCAGTTTTTGCATCTTTTTTCCTCCTTGTTTTTTTCCGGTTTCGATCCTTTCTTCTTCTGCTTTTCAACAGCGACTCCTGTGAGTCCACTGCCTCATCCAAGCATTACAGATTTGGGCGCCCCACGATATATATAGTTAGCTACGATATGCGCACAATACAACCTAGACATCTGCCGAAACGTAGTCACTCTTTAGTTTTCAACTTCTGCGCGGCGGCAAGATTCTGGACACGGAGCTTGAAGTTTTCCTGCGAAATCTGATGGAGAAAGTTTGAAACGTCATTTATAACGTTTTGTAGCTCTCTGAAATCAACTTTAATCTCCTCTGGCTCGATTATTATGGTAGCGGAAGGTCCGTAGTTGAGAACGAGCTGCATAAGAGTGTCTAAATCCTTTACGACCACCCCGATGTCGATGAGGGCGGAGATCAGGCCGTCTTCTTCCTCGTTAGGCTCCCCCATTTTCTCTTCATAGACTTCTACTCCCTTCAAGGAAGCCATCTGGTCCTTAAGAGAGTTCAGATTCTTTATGACGTGCTTTTCCGGCTTTCCTTGGGCCTCTATAATCATCCTTGTGTTTATCCAGCCCTCTTCAACAAGCTCTGACGGATCCATTTTTTCGTCCACTTCCCGGCGCGGCGCGGCTGTCGATGGCCGGACAGCGCCTTGAGTGCTGGAGAGCCTCCAGCTTATAAAAAGGTTGTTGCCTGCAGTGCCCCCTGGGCGAGCCGCAAAACTATATTAACGCTCGGCCTTCCTGACGGCCCAGCCTCCGTAGCTCAGCCGGTAGAGCGGCTGCCTCGTAAGCAGCAGGCCGTGGGTTCAAATCCCACCGGAGGCTCTTATGTGGAAAGGAGTCGTCATCGAGGAGAGTCTGGAGGACAAATCTCTCCTGGAACTGGTGAATGTGGTCAAGACGAAGGTGTCCACGCTCGAAGGCGAAGAGGAGAAGGGGGAGTGGCACTTCCATACCGTGCATGTTGCCGATGAAAGCGTGGCAGATTTTGTCGAGAAAGCGAAGACCGCGATAAGGCAGAGATGGTGGACACACCTCGTGAACGGTGATAAAGCAGTAGTGGTGCTCAGAGACAGAGCCTTCAGCCACATGCGCGGTGATACCACAATCAAGGAAATCCGCGACTATGTGGCGTCTCAGGGCATTTTACAGCTACCTGATGACGAGATGTTGTTCGACGCATCTTACGACTAGTCGTTGTGCGAAGCTATCTGTTTGTAGAAAAGGCCGAGGAGGAGTGCCTCTACCATCACGCTCGCCATCATCGCGATGAAAGTCCCTTTCAGGCCGAAGAGTTCGTTCACTGGCGCGGCGACGTAATTGCCTGCGATGAGGCCGACGCTGTAGCTGAACGAGGGGAAGACCATGTCGAAGGCGAGCGTCTCACTCCTCGAGTTGCTCGCGACCAGCTTGTCGAGTGCAGGTATGCTAACGCTGTAGGCAGCAGTCCCAGTGAAGACCAGCACCATGAAGAGGGGGAAGCTGAAGACAGAGTACATCAGATAGCTGAGCGGAATGCCGACAGCGAAAGACAAGAGCATGATCTTCTTCGGGCAATGGATGTCGAACTTTTTCCTCAGCAACACCAGGCTGACGACGTACCCAATCGAGCCGATTCCCATGAATGTACCAGCTGACGAGGCAGAGAGGCCGTAGAACTGAGTGAAGACGAGGGGGTAGAGGACAGACCTGACGCCGTCCGAGAGGCCGAGGAAGACAGTTATCAGGGAGAGTATGACGAGGCCGAGACGAGGTTTGGGGTCGACCTTGAACTCGACATGCTCTGGACGGGACTCCAGCCTGGGGACGAAGAGGAGGAGGGAGAGTGAGAAGAGACTGCATGCCATGAAGAACGCGACGAAGCCGAAGCGGCCGACTATCGCTCCAGCTGCCATTGGCGCCAGGATGGCTGGCAGGAACTCGGCGAGGCTGAGCGATGCCATGATCGAGCCGAGCCTCTTCTTAGGGGAGACCTCCACCAGTATCGGCTTCAGCTGGGGGAAGACAAGGACGTTTCCGAGAATGTCGACAGCCCTGCCTGAGAAAAGACTGATTGGGTAGAGAAAGCAGCCCAGCGCCTTCGACAGCAAGGCTGCTGTGATCAGCTTGTTCCTGGACCAGATGTCAGAGGCTGCTCCGACGAGAGGCGATACCAGCATGACGAAAGAGCCGACCATCATCACAGTCCCTATGGTCTCGACGGAGTAGCCTGACTGGGACATGAAAATGGGGAGGAAGCTCGCCACCGCCACGGCCGCGAAGGTGTAGCCGAACTTGAGGGCGATGACCTTGTTGACAGTCTGCCTCTTCATCCAACAGAAGGGGGCCAACGGGGATAAAAACGTTCCTGGTTCTCTGCTCAAACTATAATTAGGGAGAACACACAACGCTCTCCATGAAAGGGATAACTCCTGTCATCGCGATAATACTGCTGTTGCTGATGGCAGTGGCCGCGGCGGGCGGCTTCTACTTCGTCTATCAGGGCTTCACGGAGAGCGGGGAGGAGTCCGGCTCCACGCAGATCGAGCAGCTCGGCGAGACATCTCTTGCAGCACTCCAGATAGAGTCGGCCGCTGGGGGGCGGCTCTACGTCAAGAACGTGGGGGCTGGAGACGTCAATCTCTCCAAAGTCTCCGTCTACGTAGAGAACGTGCCCTACAACGTGAACGCGTCTTCTGACACTCTCGCGGAGCGGAGCAGGGCAGTCCTCAAGTTCACGCAGAGGCCGTCCTGCTCGTCGGACAGGTGCGAAGTCAAGATCTCAGGAGCGGCTTCGACGTCGCGGACTCTCGACAGCTCAAAGCTGTCGTGCGCGTCGGATGCTGACTGCTACTCGGGAGAGTCGTGCGAAGGGGGAGTCTGCTCGGAGGGCGGGGAGGAAGGGCCTGTCTGCGGGGACGGTGTCTGCTCCGGGGGCGAGACTTCCTCGAGCTGTCCGGCTGACTGCTACTGCGGCAATGGCGAGTGCGAGGGGGATGAGGACGGCCTCTCCTGCTTTTCTGACTGCGGGCCGAGGTCCCTCCTCCTCCCCGTCGACGAAAACTTCATCGTCGACTACGACTGTGATCTGCACCCTTACCACTGGGACGGCTCTTCATACGCGAAGGGTGAGAACATGACGCAGGACGACCTGTTCTACATCTACGTCGACAACGACTTCGACTCGAGCGGAGACGGCCTCGCTGTCGGCTTGGTCGGCGAGTACGACAACTACGACGGCCTCGAAATCTTCGCCTCACGCAACTCGAGCGGAGCGTGGTCCTCGCCGGAGAACGTGACCGAAAACAACGGCTGGCAAGACTTCTACGCCTTCTCTGACTTCGACTTCAACTCGACCGGCGGCGCGATGCTGCTCTGGACTTCGGGCGACAATGAGGAGAACGTGGGATGGGCCTCCCATGATGGGGGCTGGTCTGCCCCGCAGAACCTGACGGAGAACATTGGCGGCTTGACAGTGCAGTCATTCCCCGACTTCGCCTTCGCTCCCTGGGACGATGGGATGGCGGTCTGGGCCTCTGCGAGTTCCGCAAACGACTGGCTCAACTACTCCTTCTGGGACAACGGCTGGGGAGAAGAAAAGACGCTCCTCTCGCTCGAGGACTCCCTCAGCCACGGCATCTACTCCGTCGACGTCGAGTTCAACGGAACGCACGGCTTGGCGGTCTGGTCGTTCAGGTACAGCTACATGCCCTCTCCCTACAACTATGTCATCCAGTGGTCGACGTGGGACAACGCCACTTGGAGTCCCGTCCAGAACGTGAGCGACGAGCTCGGATCCGTCGGGACCGTGGAGCTCGAGCACGACGGGAGCGACTGGCTGCTCCTCCTCACCAACGAGAGCGCGTCCCCTCCCTGGCCTGAGTGGTACTCCTGGAGCAGCGACTGGAACTATGAAGGCAACCTCACGTCGAGCGACCCGAACGGCATAGTGCTCGAGACGGTCTCCAACGAGAACGGCGCCCTGATGGCCCTGCTGATTAACAGCACGACAGCGGGCATGACTCCTCCCTTCGCCCAGCACTTCACCTACTGGACTGGGACAGAGTGGACGGAGCCGGTCCTGATTCCGGGCAACGCCTGCTTCGCGGGGCTGTAGAGGGTCCTACCTTCTCCTGCGGCCCCTTCTCCTTCTTGGCGGTGAGCGGGCCTTGACCATCTTGACGTAGGGCCTCTTCACACTCTCTATATCGAAGAAGTGGTCCTCGTTGACCTGCCGGAAGTTGTCATGGTCCCTCTTGCAGAGCAGGTTGACTACCTTGCCGCTCTCCCCTGCGCGGGCAGTCCTGCCGATGCGGTGGACATAGTCCTTGCTGTGGGAAGGGATGTCGTAGTTGTAGATGTGGGAGACGCCCCCTATGTCGAGGCCCCTCGAGGCGACGTCGGTGCAGACAAGCACCCTCGCCTTCCCCTCGTCGAACCTGTCCATCGTCTTCTCCCTCTTGTCCTGGGAGAAGCCGCCGTGGATGGCTGTGGCTTCGATTCCCTCCCTCTCCAGGTTGTGGACGACGAAGTCCACCCCCCTTCTCGTGTTGCAGAAGACCATCACGAGGCCTCCTCTCTCCTCCTTGAGAAGATGGACGAGAAGCGAGAGCTTCAGGTTGTGGGGCACGTCGTAGTAGACCTGCTCCAGCTTGTCCGGGTCGACATAGGACTCTGCCGCTATCTCGATGGGCGCGACAGTGTACTTGTTTGAGAGCGCCCTCACTTCGTTGGTTATTGTTGCAGAGAAGAGGAGCGTCTGGCGCTCCTTGGGACAGTTGGAGACTATCCTCTCCACGTCCTCGCGGAAGCCCATCTCCAGCATCCTGTCTGCCTCGTCGAGGACTACAGTCCTCGCCCTGCTCAAGTCGAGATTGCCTCTCCGGATGTGGTCGAGTACGCGTCCCGGCGTGCCCACCACTATCTCACAGGTGTTCATGCCCTCTATCTGCGGTCCGAAGGCGACGCCTCCGTAGATCTGGACCACCTTCAGCCTCTTGTGCTTGGAGAATGTCTCTATCTCCTCCGCCACCTGGCGGGCGAGCTCGCGGGTGGGCGTGAGGATGATGGCCTGTATGCCCTCTCCCTCGTCCGTCCGCTTGATAACGCCCGTCGCGAAGGCGAGCGTCTTGCCGGATCCTGTCGCTGCGCCGGCGATTACGTCGTTACCATCCAACACGTGGGGTATCGATTTCTGTTGTATCTCCGTCGGTCTCTCAAAGTTCTCCTCCTGAATTGATTGGAGGATGGGCCTGCTTATGCCCAAGTTGCTAAATTCTCTCATTCTATCAGTCTTTCCAAGTCTCTCAAGAAGGCCCTCGTTTCGTCCTTCTCTCCCTACTATATTGGAGATGTTGTGCCGGCGGTGTTTATAAGTCCTTCCATTCGTGCTAGAGTGTAGCGTAGAGCAAGGAAACCGCTATTAGGGAGCGCGGGGAGTGGTCTCCATGAAAGGGATAACGCCGGTAATCGCGATAATACTGCTGTTGCTGATGGCGGTGGCTGCGGCGGGCGGGTTCTACTTTGTTTATCAAGGGTTCACGGAGAGCGGGGAGGAGAGCGGTTCCACGCAGATCGAGCAGCTCGGCGAGACATCTCTTGCAGCACTCCAGATAGAGTCGGCGGCGGGCGGCAGGATCTACGTCAAGAACGTGGGCGCGTCAGATGTCGACCTGTCAAAGGCGACAGTCTACGTTGAGAACGTGCCCTACAACGTGAACGCGTCTTCTGACACTCTCGCGGAGCGCAGCAGGGCCGTGCTCAAGTTCACTCAGAGACCTTCTTGCGCGTCTGACGAGTGCGAAGTCAAGATCTCCGGTGCTGCCTCGACGTCGAAGAGGATAGAGCTGTCGAAGCTGTCCTGCGCGTCGAGCGCTGACTGCTACTCGGGCGAGACGTGCGATGGCGGAGTCTGCGTGGAGGAGGGAGAGCCATCAGGCTGCGGCGACGGGACCTGCGACGAAAGCGAGGACTACGACTCCTGCCCGGCCGACTGCGAAGGCGAGTGCGGGGACGGCATCTGCGACCCGACTGAAGACGGCGTCTCGTGCTTCACGGACTGCTCGCCTCGCTCCCTGCTGCTGTTCAATCTCGACCCAGTCGGCGTCGACGCAGACGTCTACGCCTACGACTGGAACGGCTCGACCTACGTCCAGGGCGAGAACGTCTCCCAGTCCTCGGACAACAACTTCCACTTTTTTTCCGAGTTCGACTCGGAGGGGAACGCCCTCTCCATCGGCGGAATCGACCCCGGAGACGTGGAGGGGTTCGCCTGGTCCCGCTGGGACGGCTCGTGGTCGACGCCGCAACGGTTCACGTCGCCCGAGTGGGGCAACAACGAGAACTCAGACTGGGACTTCAACTCCTCTGACGAGGCGTTGGCTGTCTGGACAACGGGACTCGACTACGAGGCGCTCGGCTGGTCCTCTTTCGACGGCTCGATGTCGACTCCGCAGAACCTGACTTCGAACGACGGACTCCAAATCTACAGCGTCTCCTTCGCCTTCGCTCCCTGGGACGACGGGATGGCAGTCTGGCAGTCGAGCGTGGAGGGTATGCCGCCACAGGACCGCTGGATCAACTACACACTCTGGCAGGGCGGCTGGGGGGAGAGCGGGACAGTCCTCTCGCTCGAGGACGGCCTCAGCTACTACATCAACGACCTCGCAGTAGGATTCAACTCGACGCACGCAATGGCGGTCTGGATACTCGACTACGACTATCTCTCAGACCCGACAGAGGTCCTGCAGTGGTCGACCTGGGACAACTCTTCTTGGAGCGAGCCGCAGAACTTCAGCGACACGAGGAGCGAGTTCGGCGCACTCTTTCTTGAGACGTACGACGACGGCTGGGTGCTGGCATTCATGAACCAGACCGGGGACCCGGCGTGGCCGGAATGGGCGAGCTGGCAGGACGGCTGGACGTTGAGGGGCAACCTCACGGATGACGACTGGTCGAGCGCAGACGGAACCTGCTTCCTGCAGAACAACCAGAACGGGGCCTTGATGCACATAAGCGGACCTTCAACGCCGGAAAACATGTTCTACAAGTTCTCTCGCTGGAACGGGGCTGGGTGGGAAGAGCCTGTCCTGATGGGCTAGTCCTTGACGAGGAAGTGGAGAGCAGCCATTGCCAGGACAGCCATGACAGCGCCGTAGAGGAAGGCGGCCTGCTGCGAGACTGCATCCCAGAGGAAGCCTGCTATGAGGCCGGACGGGAGCATCATAAGACCCTCCGTCGCGTAGAAGGCGCCGACAGCTGTCCCCTTCGCCCTGCCCGCGAGGTCGACAGCGAACGCCTTCTCGTTGCCTTCTATGGTTGCGTTGAAGAGGCCGTAGAGGGCGAACAGAAAGACGAGGGCAGGCAGGGAAGAGGCGTAGGCGAAGCCGAGAGAGGTCAAGGCGAAGAGGAAATAGCCGAGGGTTATCAGCTTCTTGCGCCCCCACCTGTCAGAGAGGGCGCCCATTGGATAGGAGGCGGCCGCGTAGAAGAGGTTGAACCAGAAATAGAGGGCGATGGTGAAGGCGAGCGACTTCTCGAGGGGGAGGACGGAGACTGTGCGCAGGACGAAGAACATGTAGGTGAAGTTGCCGAGGTAGAACAGGGCAACAGGAATCATGGAGAGCTTGAACTCGCGGGGGAGGTGGTCGAGCTCCTCGATGAAGCTGGAGGAGACCTTGACCGCCTTGCCCTTCGCCTCCTTGACCTGGGAGAGCGGTATCATCGTGAGGAGGGAGAGGGGGCCGCCTATCATCAGGATGGTTCGGACATCTAGGTCGAGGAAGTAGAGAAAGACGAAGGCGAGGGCTGAGCCGAGTATCGCGCCGGCGGTGTCGAGGGCGCGCTGGAGGCCGAAGGCCCTGCCGCGTATCTTCTCAGGGGTCACCGCCGCGACG
The DNA here is from genome assembly GCA_964527545.1 of Candidatus Undinarchaeota archaeon. Classification (GTDB taxonomy): domain Archaea; phylum SpSt-1190; class SpSt-1190; order DYHY01; family CAZGQF01; genus CAZGQF01. Next base: position 389,859 of record CAZGQF010000002.1, read on the forward strand.
AGAGCGTCGCGTGGGGAGGTGCGGATGCCCTTCCCTACCCTGTCGACTATGCGGAGAACAAGGACGGCAGGCCAGCTCTGGGCGAGAAAGTAGGTCGACTTGCTGATTACGCTGAGGCCGTAGCCCCCTATCACAAGGGGCTTCCTCGACTCGAAGCGGTCTGATATGTAGCCTGAGAACGCCTTGAGGAAAGAGGCGACTGCGTCGCCTATGCTGCCGACTGCGCCGACTGCGAGGCCCCCGCCGCCGATGTTGGAGATGAAGACAGGGAGGAGCGGCATTATCATGTCAGAGCTGGCGTCGTTGATCAGGGAGACGATGCCGAGGAGTATGACGGTGCGGGGTATCTTGGTCATGAGCGGGGGGAGGAAAAAGAGAGATAAAAGGGTTAGCACGAGACTGTCTTCATGCAGGCGTCCACGGCCGCGACCAGCTCTTCGTAGGTCGAGTTCTCGAGCGCGCGGACGTTGTTGTTGACTGCGTAGACTTCGTGCTTCGGCCGGTACCTGCTCGGGCTCTTGGGAACGGCACGGAACTCGTCGACCGCGTCGACCGCTTTCATAAGCGCCCCCTCAAGGAGGGCGAGGTCGTCACGGTCCTGGGAGTGGAAAGCCGCGGCGAAGACGTCGCGCGCTATCCCATACGTCCGCCCGTCGCTCACGTCGCTGCCGCCGCAGGCGTAGAAGTTGAACAGCTCGTCGAAGTGCCTCACCAGCTTGAACGAGAGGCGGGCCCTGTCGTAGAGTCTCTCCAGCTCGTCGCAGAAATTGTAGGGAATCTTGAAGTCGTTCTCGGGGTCTGGCTCGGAGTGTGCCCTGTATTGGTGCCACATCTTCGAGCCGGGGTTGATTATGAGGAACGATGTGTAGTCGTTCTCGTCTATGTCGAGCTCGTTGTCAAGGATGAAGTTGACGTTCTCCCTCATGTCCTCCCAACCCATCTCTGGGTGGCCGAAGTTTATCCAGAATATCTTGTGCGGTATCTCCTCTTTTCTCAGAAAGTTCTCACTCTTCACTATGGTCTCCGGGACCAGGGACTTGTTCAGGAGCTTGAGCACGTTCCTCGAGCCGTTCTCGTAGCCCAAAGCGACTTTGATTCTCCTCTCCTTCGAGAGTTCGGCGATGGGCCCGCCCAGCCGGAGCAGGTCGTCGGCGCGTATCATCAAGAGGTAGTCCGCGTCAGGCCCGTGCTTGAGCTCCTCGCAGAGGGAGACTGCGTAGCCGTCGTCCACTCCGACGTTGTCCATGAAGAGCTGGATGGACCTGGCGCCGTGCTTCACCAGGTATCTCAGGCCCGAACTGACTTTCTTGATGTCACGGAGGTTGTAGCCGGTCAGGTTCCGCTTCCCGTCTATCTCGCGGGCCGAGCAGAAACCACAGTCGAACTGGCAGCTGGTGCTGATTATCTCGCCCATCCTGTAAGCCCTGCCCGCCGCCTCTCTGCGATAGTCGTCGTCGAAGACGAGCTCGTCTATGTGCTGCGCCCTGCGGCCGGGCGTGAGCTCGAGCCGGCCGCCTTCACGGTAGATTATACCCTTGATCTCTGCAAGCTCCTCTCCGCGCACTATCTCTGCCATCGCCGGGCCGCCGTCGCTTATCACGCCTATGTCTATGGAGGGGGCCGCTTTCATGAACTCTTCAGGCAGCACCGTCATCAGGGAGCCGCCGACAATGGACACAGCGCCCGAACGTTTCGCCTGCTCTGACAGCTCCTGCGCAGGCTTCACGTTGATGGCGCTTGTGCCCACGAAGTCATATCCCTCGTCGAGCTTCTCCCTGAAGTCGTCCATAGTCCTGTCGAAGAGGCACATGTCGTAGACCTCTGATTGGAGTCCGCGCCTCTTGAGCTCCCCGGACACTATGGACGCGCCGGGAGCGTTGACCTTTACCCTGCCTGGCGGGACCACTATGAGCGTTCTTGGTTTGTACACTATTGTCACGTTATAGTAGTGTTTAAAAAGCCATGCGTTCTGCGGTGGACGTGGAGATCGAAGAGCTGGAGAAGGCCATCAGAACTGATTTCCCGCCAGAGAACTACGGCATCAAGAACTCCCTCGAGTTCACGGAGATAGAGATTGAGGAGGTGAGAGGCAGGACGTACGTGAAGGTGGAGAGGGACGAGGCAGAAGTCAAGCGCTGGTGGGACTGCTGGGACGTTTCGGCGGAGGCGGCGAGACTGACCGGCGGGGACGTCATACTCACCAGCGATACAGAGCTCAATCTCTACTCCAACTTCCACTTCGTCTGCAACGCAGAAATCGAGGGTGGGAGCAGGTGCGTGGACGGCACGCCGCTCTTCGATTTCGTCAAGTCGCCTGCGAAAGGGAGGGCCTACGATAGTGAAAAAAAGTTCCTGGTTCTCTCCGTCGGGATGGCACCTTTCTCCTTCCACCGCGAGAACGGCAGCATCTACCACGGCCAGCTCTACGTGAACCGCGGACCCTTCGGCGGCGTGAGGGGGACATACCACTGCACTTTGATTGGGGGGCGCAGGGTAAGGCAGCTTGTTGAGGCGACCTATGTCAAGGGCGAGAGGGGTTTCAAGAAGACACATGAAGGACTCTTCGAGATCGAGCCTGTGGCGGGCGCGCCAGGCGTCACCTCTGCCCACCCCCTCACCCCATCCGAGGCAGACCGGGGGCTCGTGAAGCATGCTCAAAACGACTCTTTGATGGCTGAGGTCTTCGTGAAAGGGACGGCAAAGGCGCTGGAGAGGTGGAAAGGATGAACCTCAAAGAGCTCGAAAGGAAGGTCAGGAAAGAGTTCCCGCCGGAGAGTTACGGTGTAAAGGGAGCGTTCGACGGCGCACTCATGGAGATCGATTCATCTCTCGCAATCAAAGTCCAGAGAGACCAAGCAGAGACCAAACAGTGGTGGGACTGCCTCGACTCTGCACGAAGAACTGCAGACCTCACTCAAGGCCAGGTCATCGTCTCGAGGGACACGAGATACGGCCTCTACCATGAATGCCATTTCGTCTGCAACGCAGAGGTTGAAGGCAAGCTCCGCTGCATAGACGGAACCCCCCTTTTCCCTTTCGCGGGGAGGCGGGACTGGTTCGGAACGCCTTATGAGGGAGAGCAGGAATGGCTTCAACTATCGAAAGGACTGACGCCCTTCTCCTTCGAAAAAAGGGGCGAGAGAATGTACCATTCGCTCCTTCACCTGATAACTGACGTCTCACAAAGGGGCGGCCTGAAAGAGGGCATGCACGCATCGTACGTCTGCATACTGATCGAGGAAGGCGAGGCGAGACAGCTGGTTGGGCGCAGCTATGAATGCAAGGACGTCCGAGTCTCGCACGAGTTCAAACTGGAGTTCGAGAACCTGTTCAGGATCAAACCGTATTCAGGCCTGCCCCTGTTCATGAGGCGGAGGGGGTGTGATGAGGTGGACGAAGGATTGTTGGAGTACTCAAGAAAAAACGCGGCCTGCGCCCAACGATTCATGAAGAGGTCGGCAGAACTGCTGGGAAGACGGATCGATGGAGAGAAGCAAAGCGACTAAAGAGTTAAATTGCGACATTGACAAGGAGCGGCATGAGGCCTCCGTGGAGCAAGAAAGGCGACTTCGGCAAAGTGCTGATAGTGGGTGGGAGCGAGAGGTACGTCGGCGCGCCTGCGCTCGCAGGGATGGCGGCCCTGGCTGCGGGGGCAGACATTGTGAAGATAGCGGCGCCGGAGAGGGTGGCGTGGGCCATAAACTCCATCACGCCGGACTTGATCACGCTGAAGCTGGAGGGGGAGAGACTGGGGGAAGAGCACGTGGACGAGATCCTCGCAGAAGAGTACGACTCCCTCCTCGTGGGCAACGGCCTTGGGAGAGCGGAAAAGACCATGGCCGCCGTGAAGGCCCTGCTTGAGAAGGGGGAGAAGCTGGTGGTCGACGCGGACGCCTTGAAGGCCAAGATAATTCCCAAGGGAGCTGTGCTGACGCCGCACCTCGGCGAGTTCGAGATCCTCTTCGGGGAGAGGCCCGAGAGTCTGGAGGAGAGGAAGAAGGCGGTGAAGAGAAGAGCGAAAGAGAACAGCTGCGTCATACTGCTGAAGGGCCACGTCGACGTGGTCAGCGACGGTGAGAAAGTGGAGACGATCGAGGCAGGGAACCCGCGCATGACTGTGGGCGGGACTGGCGACACGCTGGCCGGCGTTGTGGCCGCCTTGAGGGCCGTGAAAGAGCCTTACGAAGCCGCAGTCTCTGGGGCAACAATCAACGGAAAGGCGGGCGACTCGGCGCTGAAGAAGTTCGGTGCGCCGCTCCCCTCACTGCTCGTCAAGGAGATCCCCCGGTTTACCGAGTGAAGGCCAGGTCGTCCGCTATCTCGTGGAGTATCTCGTCGAGGGGCTCGTCGAGCTTTCCGAGGCGGACCAACTCCCTCTCAAAGAGTCTCCTCTCTTTCTTGACTACCTCCCTGTCCATGCCCTCCACGTCGAAGTAGACCCTGGGCCCGTCGACTTCACCCTCTATGAGGACCTTCTTCCCGGCATCTGTCACCCTGAAGAACTCTCTGCCGTCTGGGGCGACGTCGAGAACCTCCCATTCCACATCTCCAACATGGCCTTTCCTCATTTTACCACCTGTTAATAGTAATAGGGCCTCCAAGTATATAAGTGCTACGATTTTATGAAAATTATTCTTTTGAGAATTAGAAAATCTCCCCCTCTCAAGGCCCAGAAAGCGAATTTTCAGCTCCGCCCATTCCCTTGGGAATGGCGTTTATTCCCCTCTCACGGCGTCACGCGGGTGACCTGGTAGTATGTGACGTCTCCCTCGCTGTCGACGACAGAGACCCAGAGCCTCTTCTTCACTGAATGGGAGAGGCGGACGAAGCGGGAGAGTTCGGGTAGGGAGACCTCCGCCCCCTCCGAGAGGGCGTGGGCCAAGAACTTGGCGTGCTCCCAGGGAGCCCTCGCACCCTTCCTCGGCTTCACCCCGCGTTCGTAGATGCGGAAGTGGGTGCCGTACTTGAGGCCGCTCCTGACGACGAGGCCTTTCGAGCGGAGGTCCTTGTAGACCTGGTAGCGGACGAAGATGTCGAAGGCGAACTGCTTGGCGTGCTTGAGGAGCTCTTCGAAGCCGAGCGCCTCGCCGTCGTCTCTCACTTCGATCTTGCCGCGCTCTGTCAAATAGAGCGCCTCCTCAAGGGAGAGCATCACGACCCCGTCGCGAGGCGAGCCGTAGCCGCTCTCCTCGTAGAGCTCCAGCCCGTCAGTGACCAGCACCTTGTCGCCCCTCAGCTTCGCCTCCATGGAAAGCTACCGGGGGCGGCCCAATTAAAACCTTATCCTGCCAGGCCGAACTTCTTGGACTCGGGGTCGTAGGCGAGGTAGCCTTTCTTGACGCCCTCCTTCAGCCTTCCGAGCAGTGTCTCCTTCAAGCTCTCGTCTATCCCCTGCTTCTTGAGCATCGCGTTTATCTCGTCGACGGTTGCAGGCCTGCCGAGGTGGCGGAGGGTGGAGATGACGACGCCGACTGATGAAGGCGGGGCGCCGCCTTCCTGGGCCTTCTCTATCGCCTCGCGCGGCGACCTGACAGGCGCCTGCCTGACCTGCGACGAAGACTCGAGCGTTTCGAGACGCTTCTCAATGTTGTTGAGCCTCTCATTGACGTCTTCATAGTTGTTCCAGAGCTCTTGAATGCGGTGAATCCAGTAACTCCAGTAGGAAACCATTGCACCACTCTTTTTATAGGAAAAACGGGTGGACCATTTATGCGCTTCGATTTGGTCTTCCTCCTGATAGGCATCTCACTTGTCCTTGTCGAGTTCGCAATACCGGGCCTCTACATCATCTCCCTCGGCGTGGGCTCCCTCGTGGCCAGCGCCTTCGCCTCGCTCGGATACCCGCCGCTCGACATACTCCTCTCCTTTTTGGTCAGCGGAGGAGGAACTGCAATACTTGCAAGGAGCTTCTACTCCAAGTTCTTCCCCGGCCCGTGCGAACCGAACAAGGTGGTGGGAAAGAAAGGGGAGGTCATCTCCGCCCAGGGAAGGAAGGCGAAGGTGAAGATCGGGAGACAGCAGTTCCTGGCGAAAGGAAGAGCTCTTGAAGAGGGCGACGAAGTGGAGGTCACTGGCAAGGAAGAGACAGTCCTCTTGGTGGAAAAGAGTAAATAGTCTGCACGGAGTACTGGGATGATGTCGAGGGGGATAACTCCTGTCATCGCCATAATACTTCTCCTTTTGATGGCGGTCGCGGCCGCCGGAGGGTTCTACTTTGTTTATCAGGGGTTCACGGAGAGCGGGGAGGAGTCTGGGGCGACGCAGATCGAGAGCCTCGGGGAGCAGTCTCTCGCCGCAATCCAGATAGAGTCGGCCGCAGGGGGGCGACTCTACGTCAGGAACGTGGGCGCGACGGACATCGACCTGTCGAAGTCGACTGTCTACGTGGAGAACCAGCCAGTAGAGGTGAACAGGTCGGCTGACACTCTCGCAGAAAAAAACAGGGCGGTCCTCAAGCTGATTGAACTGCCGGGCTGCACGGCGGAGAAGTGCGAGGTCAAGATCTCCGGCGCGGCCTCGACGTCGAAGAAGATCGACCTTGCGAAACTGCTCTGCTCGTCGGACTCGGACTGTTATGCGGGTGAGACCTGCAGCGGTGGGATCTGCGCGGGTGGAGAGACCGACTGCGGCAACGGCGTCTGCGATCCCGGCGAGACATCATCGAGCTGTCCGGCAGACTGCTACTGCGGAGATGACGTCTGTTCTGACGACGAGAACGGCCTCTCCTGCTTCGAGGACTGCAGGCCGCTCCTGTTCCCCCTCCACGAGTTCGACCCCGCTGAGGGCGACGCCGACATCTACCAGTTCGACTGGAACGGGACGACCTACGTGAAGGGGGAGAACGTGACCAACAACACGATTTCCGACCTGGTCACAACCTTCTTTCTCCATGGAGGCGAAGCGATGGCGCTGGGAGTCACGGACTTCATGGGAGGCTCCACGCAGGAGATCTTCTACGCCCGCCATGACGGCTCCTGGACTGTCGACAACATCACCGACAACGACTGGAAAGACTTCGACCACAAAGTCTCCGCAGACTACAACTCGACCGGCGACGTGATGGCGGCGTGGATAACGGGAGAGGAAAGCGACAAGGAGGTGGCGTGGGCCTCCTTCGACGGGACTGACTGGTCTCCCGTCCACAACCACACCGACTTCAACAACACGGGGATGCCAGACATCGCTTTCGCGCCCGATGATTCCGCCCTTCTCGTCTGGGCATCGACCGCTCCCGGCTACGCTGCGAAGTGGGTCAACTACTCACTCTGGGACGGGTCGTCATGGACAGAGTCGGGGAGCATCACGTCAGCAACCAGCGAGGTTGACTGGTTCGGCGGTACCCTTGTCGACTTCGACTCGGAAGGGAACGCTGTGGCGGCCTGGGTTGCCAACTACCCGGTCAGCGGCGCTGAAAAGGTGATTCAGTACTCTCTCTGGGACGGCTCGAGCTGGGGCCAGGTGGAGAACGTGTCAGACAGCTTCGAAGAGCTTTTCACCACCGATATCGTCTTCGATGCCAACGACCAGTGCGTCCTCATCTCCAAGATGGAGCCGCCAGACGACCCGAAGTGGCTCCGCTACTCCCTCTGGGACGGCTCGAGCTGGTCTGCCCTCTCCAACCTTACGGCGCAGGACTTCGTCGGGGACGGCGGGCCCCTCCATGACGACAAAGGCAACCTTGTGGTAATAGCTGGGGCGAGCGGGAGCTACATGTCCTACACCCACTGGGACGGCTCCTCGTGGGCCGACTACGTGGAGATGGAGATCACTGGCTGAAACCGACCTTTTAAAAACAGTGTTCTCCGCTCCCTCACATGAAGGAAGGCGACTTCGTCAAGATCTCCTACACTGGCAAGGTGAAAGGTGGAGAAATCTTCGACACGACAGACGAGAAGACCGCAAAAGAGGCGGGCATATTCAAGAAGAACGCAGGCTACGGTCCGGCCATAGTCGTGGTCGGCGCAGGCCACGTTTTCGAGGGCCTCGACAAGGTCCTGAAGAAGATGAAGGCGGGGGAAAAGAAAAAGGTAACGCTCAAGCCGGAAGAGGCGTTCGGGAAGAGGGACGCGGAGAAGAAGCAGAAGCTCCCCCTCAAGTACTTCAAGAACCAGAACGTCAAGCCGAAGCAGGGGATGGCTGTCCAGATGGGGGGAGCGCTGGGGAGGATAGAGAGCGTCTCCGGAGGGAGGGTGACTGTCGACTTCAACCACCCCCTGGCAGGAAAGAACCTTGTCTACAACGTCAAGGTCGAGGAAAAGATAAAGAAGAACGAAGAGAAGGTGAAAGGCCTCCTCTCTCTCCACCTCCGCAGCCTTGAGGGGCTTGAGATAGAGGCAAAGAAGACGAAGGCGACCATCACTGTGCCGGAGGGCATGAACCTGCCCCCCGCGGTGATGAAAGCGGTCGCCCAGGACCTCAAGAAATGGACAAGTATAAAAAGTGCTGAATTCGTCTACGCTTTCGCTTAGAGGGGATTTAACTTGGAAAAGATGGTTAACGAGGTTGTGGAAAGGAACAGGTCAGACTCTCCGCTCGACGCCGAGCTCGAGGAGCTGCTCTCCGAGCACAAGGCCGAGATAAAAGTGGTCGGCGTTGGAGGTGCTGGCGGAAACACCATCGCCAGGATGAAGGAGGTAGGGATAAAGGGTGCGGAGCTCATAGCTGTAAACACCGACGCCCAGGACCTAATCAAAATAGCTGCCGACAAGAAGCTCTTGATCGGCAGGGACATCACTGGCGGACTTGGCGCTGGAGCGGACCCGTCGGTCGGCGACGCCGCCGCCAAGGAGAACGAACAGGACATCAAGGAGAAGCTGTTGGGGGCGGACATGGTCTTCGTGACCTGCGGCCTTGGGGGCGGAACGGGCACTGGTGCCGCTCCTGTCGTCGCTCAAGTCGCCAAGAAGCTGGGCGCACTCACAGTGGCAGTGGTCACGCTTCCGTTCGAGATGGAGGGAGAGACGAGGTGGGCCAATGCCAAGTACGGCCTTGAGAGGCTCGAGGAGATAGTCGACACCATCATCGCCATCCCCAACGACAGGCTGCTGCAGATAGTGCCTGACGTGCCCCTCAACACCGCCTTCAAGATAGCGGACGAGATCTTGGTCAACGCGGTGAAGGGCGTGACGGAGCTGATCACCAAGCCGGGCCTCATCAACCTCGACTTCGCGGACGTGAGGGCTGTCATGAAGTCGGGCGGCGTGGCCCTCATCGGTCTGGGTGAGAGCGACTCGGAGTCGAGGGCGGCGGAGGCAGTCCAGAAGGCGCTGTCAAACCCCCTGCTCGACGTCGACGTCTCAGGGGCAAGCGGCGCCCTGGTCAACGTGATCGGCGGCCCCGAGCTGACGCTGGAAGAGGCGAGGCAGGTCGTCTCGACGGTGACCAACAGGCTCGACCCGGACGCGAGGGTGATCTGGGGTGCCCAGATAGAGGAGTCGCTCAAGAACTCCCTCCGCGTGATGCTGATAGTGACAGGGGTCTCCAGTTCCCAGATAAGCGGGCGCGGGAAGTTCCTGGGCACCAAGCGGAAAGAGAAGCTGAAGAGCGAGCTTGGAATAGAGTTCATAGGTGAAAAGGAGAGTGGAAGCGTATTTGAAGAGAGCGAAGGCGTTCTTGAAGAACTGCCGGAGAGTATTTAAGATAACCAGAAAGCCGAGCAGAGAAGAGTACGAGCAGGCCATAAAGCTCACCGCTCTCGGCATGACGGTCATCGGCGGCATAGGCTTCCTGGTCCAGATGCTCGCAATGATGCTGGGGATATAGATGGTAATCTACGCAATACGGACGACGGTCGGCAGGGAGGAGAACGTACTCGACAAGCTGGCCGCAGTTGCCCGCAAGAAGGGCTACAAGATCTACTCCATAGTCCTCCCCAAAGAGCTGAAAGGCTACATCATGGTCGAGGCGGACAGCCTCTCGACAATCGAGACAGCTGTCAGGGGCGTCCACCACGCCCGCGGCGTGGTCAGGAAGATTGTCCCCCTCGAAGAGGTCAAGAAGTTCCTGAAGAAGAAGAGCGCCGAGATAAAGATGGGCCAGAACGACATAGTCGAGCTGGTGGCGGGGCCGTTCAAGGGCGAGAGGGCCAAGGTCTCCCGCGTCGACAAGACCAAGAGGGAAGTCACAGTGGAGCTGGTAGAGGCGGCAGTGCCCATTCCCGTGACTGTGGCGATAGAGAGTGTGAGGCTCGTGAAGCACGCAGAACAGAAATCGATAGGTGAAGAGAGTGGCTAAGATAAAGCTTAACGCGCTGGTCAGCGGAGGGAGGGCGACCGCAGGACCCCCGCTCGGTCCTGCTCTCGGTCCGCTCGGCGTCAACGTGGGACAGATAATAGCTGAGATCAACAAGAAGACCAAGGAGTTCGACGGCATGGACGTGCCGATCACTCTGAAGGTCGACCCAGGCACCAAGGAGTTCGAGGTGGAGGTCGGCTCGCCGCCAGTCAGCGCCATGCTGAAGAAGGAGGCGGGAGTCGAGGACGGCGCCCACGCACCAGGCTCGGAGGTGGCGGCAGACGTCTCCATGGAGACTGTCAAGAAGGTGGCCGAGAAAAAGAAAAACCAGATGCTGGGAGCTGATGAGACGGCTAGAGTGAAAGAGGTTCTCGGCGTCGCCAGGTCGATGGGGTTCACCGTGGACGGCAAGCAGGCAAAAGAGGTCGCCGACTCACTCTGAATCGAGGACCTTCTCCGCATCTTTTCCGAGGTAGTGCCTGAAGGCGCTTACGCGGAGATTGTTGAGAAAGTCGTCCTCGCCGTTCTTCTCGTAGATCCAGTGAGCGAGTGCGGGATACTGAGGCGTCACAGTGCTCTCCCTCCCCGAGTAGCCGCGGAGAAGGACTTCGATGACGTCGCGCTCCGGATAGCCGAGCAGGAGCCCGAGGCGGTACTCCATGTCGTCAGGGACACCTGCCGCGATCTTTTCTTTCATCTCCTCGTACCTCTCTCTCACCTCTCCCGCCTCCCCGCCATGCTTTGACAAAAAGGCGGTCACTTTGGGTCTCAGAAGCTTGTCGACGCCCTCCCAGTCATCGTCCTCGATCAGCTCTCTCACCTCGTCGCCGAGACCTACCTTGTCGCTGAAGTACTGGACGAACTCTTGGGCAGGCTCTGGCAGTACGCCAAAGCCTTGAGGATACTCAACGGCCACATACCGGTCGAAGAGCACCCTGTTCTTCGCGACGACGACGTTCATGTGATACGCCTCGTCCCTCGCCACGAAGAGGCCGCACCTCTCCGCCTTCTCCTTGAAAGTCTCGAAGTCGGTCACCTTGTTGATGGGAAGAAAAGAGAGCGGCTTCTCTGCGAGGGCGACCGCGAGAATCTCTATCGCACTCCCATATCTGTGGAAAGGGCCGCTGCCCCTGAAGTCGTCGAGGTGGTCGACGACGTACCTGCCGAACTCGCGTCTCGCCTCGACTAGCTCCTCGTCAACTTCAGGGAGGTCGAGCGCGGAGGCGAGCCTTGGCGAGTGCGCCCAGACCTTCTGCGTCCTGATATCGTCCAGAGCTTCGTCAACGAAGTTCTCTGAGTAGATGGCGTGGGTCAGGGAGGGGTAGAGCTCTTTCGCGTTGGGGAGGGACCTCTTGCCGTCCTCAAGCCCCTGCGTGTCCCATGGCGGATAGCCGAGAAGCTCGCCGATCCTGAACTCAAAATCGTCGGGGAAGGAGACCTTTTTCCCCCTCTTCAGGGAGGTCCTGTGCTCGTCGAACCTTTTCTCTATCTCCTTCTCTGCCCGCGACCTCCCCTCCCCGAGCGTGTCGAACCTCTCAGCCATGAAGCTGAAGGCCTCGAAGAGCCTGCCGGAGTCGAGGAGACCTTCCAGCTCCTCGGCGCCATCCAAGATGTCCGCGCTCAAACAAAGCATCTCTGCAAAGTAACTGTTGGCAGAATCGATCCCTTCGGGATAGAGCTCCTTGGGGTAGCGGACCTCTTCCAGCTTGTCGAGGGTCTCCTTGTCCTTGGCGATGAAGACGTGCTGGTTGTAGTAGTCGGGTCTCACCTCAAGGCCGCATCCCTCTGCCAGCCTCTTCAAGTTGCAGAAGTCCTTCGCGATCATTGGGTTCAGCCCGACGAAGGCGGCAGGCTTCATCTCGGTGAAGGCGACAGAGGCGATGTCCATTGCGTCTTCACTGCCGAACCAGTCGAGCGCGTCCGCCAAGTAGATCCCGAGATCGCTTCTCGCCTTGTCGACTTTTTCACTCTCCATTCCCCGCCACCAGGAACTTTTTCACCTCGAGAACTGGGAGGTAGTCGCTCTTTTCCGGGAGCCTCTCCAGGACGTAGTTGACGTCTTTCCAGCCTGCCTTTTTCGAGTCGCCGGAAGCGTGGAGCTCCTGCCTTGAGGCGAGAGTGCAGCCGTAGGTCGGCATGAAGGCGTCCCGCTCCACGCCGTTCACACCGAGGTCGGGGAGAGTCACGGCCTCCCTGTAGAGATTGACGCCGAGGAGCTCGAGGGAGTGGGGGTTCAGCTTGAGCCCTGTCTCCTCTTCCACCTCCCGCGCGGCGGAGAGCTTCGGGGAGGCGTCCCTGTACTCGCACATCCCCCCGGGAAAGTACTCGAGGGTGTTCTCGCCGTTTAGCTGGAGGTGGACATACTGGCCGGCAAAGTGGTTCTCCTTCTCGATCAAAGCAACTTCGCCCTCTGCTTTCACGACAACGCTGGTGGAGGTTATGAAAGGTATGACCTGCCAGTCCTCACCATAATTTTCCACGTATGTTGAGAAAATGGAGTCGACCACAGCCTCAGCGTCCTCCTTCAGGTGGGCCTTCCCCACCCGCTTGAACTTCACATTATCCTCCTCGCGCACTGGGCAGATGTTGACGCACATCAGCTTCGCGACCACGTAGGGCAGGCCGATTCCGAGGTCGTCGGCCAGCTCGACAATGCCTCTCTGCGAGAGCTCTCCCCTCTCCAGGATGCCAAATGCAAAATCAGTCTCCAGCGGCGCGTTGATGGCTTCCATCCAGGCGCCCACGTGCTCTTGAGTGTAATCGTCCATGACTCTTGCCACTCCAGAGTGGCTTAAAAAGGTGACGGCTAAACCTTTTTAAATAACTGGAGGGGGTTCTCAACGCTGGCGGCCATAGCGGAGTGGCCACACCCGTTCCCATTTCGAACACGGAAGTTAAGCACTCCCGCGTTCGCGGCTGTACTGCCATACGGCGGGAACCCGCGATCGCCGCTGGCTTTTTACTCTCTTTGTGCTATCGAAGATAGCACGCGCAAGTTGAGAACGCACCCCAACTGCGCAGTCGGGAGACCGACTTGCGGTCCGAGGCGACGCTCCACCTCCTGTGATCGCCGCTGGCTTTTTCCTTGCTTACCCTCATCCTTCCCTCAAAAGTTCAGCCCTTCTTTCGAGCTCGTCCCTGCCGACCCTGAACCTGCCCTCTGTCCACCTGCCCCACTCTATCGGCTCTATCTTCCCGTCGATGAAGTAGGCATCTTTTTCTACGTCGCGGAACCTCGGCACGACGTGGCAGTGGAGGTGGGGGACGTAGTTCCTGAGGATGGCGTAGTTCAGGAGGGCGGGCTCGAGCTTCTCCTGGAGGAGGAAAGCCACTTTTCTCACGCTCTGGAGAAAGCCGGACAGCTCCCCCTCGCTTAGGGAGAGGGGAGACTCCGCGTGAGCCTTGTAGACGACATAGCTCTTGCAGAAGGTGGTCTGGCTCGAGGAGAGGGCTGCGATGGTCGTACCGTCCTCGTAGAAGACCGGCCAGTCTCCGCTCTCGAGCAGTTCGCAGAACCTGCAGGCCATGGAGCCGCGTCTCACTCTGCGGATTTATCCTTTTGGAGGCTGGCCAAGATCGAAGTCAACCCGGAGCAGGAGACGGCGCTCCATCTCTATAGGAAGTTCGGCTTCGAGGAGATGGAGAGGAGAAGGAGCTGAGAGTTGGCGGGAAGTTCTACGACGAGCTGATGATGGAGAGGTTCTTGGAATGGTGGCATTCGCTTTATCAGGAATGACAAAAGATTAAATCAGACCAAGAGTCAGGGTCCTGCATGAAAGGCATCACCCCAGTCATCGCCATCATCTTGCTGCTGCTCATGGCGGTGGCGGCCGCCGGAGGGTTCTACTTTGTTTATCAAGGGTTCACTGAGAGCGGGGAAGAGAGCGGTTCGACGCAGATAGAGAGCCTCGGCGAGCAGTCTCTCGCGCAGATACAGATAGAGTCTGCTGCCGGGGGCAGGATCTACGTCAAGAACGTGGGGGCTGGGGACGTCGACTTGAGCAAGGCGACAGTCTATGTCGAGAGCCAGCCTGTGAGCGTGAACAGGTCGTCGGACACTCTCGCAGAGAGGAGTCGTGCCGTTCTCAAGCTGACGGAGAGGCCGGGCTGCACGGCGGAGAGCTGCGAGGTGAAGATAAGCGGAGCTGCGTCGACCTCGAAGACAGTCGACCTCGCGAAGCTGCTCTGCTCGTCGGATGCGGAGTGCTACTCAAGCGAGACGTGCGAAGGGGGAGTCTGCGTCGAGGAAGAGGTGGTGGAGACGACGTGTGGAGATGGTAACTGCGAGGAGGGGGAGCACGGCTACGACTGCTTCGAGGACTGCCACCCTGAGTCGCTCATAGTGTTGCCGGCCACGCATTTCGCGACCTACGACTGGAACGGAACCACCTACGACTTCGTCTCCAACTTCACGCCCTGGGTCAAGCCGTACCAGAGCAGCTATCTCTCAGCCACCTTCCTCGCCAACGGCAACCACCTCTTCTCAGGCTCCTTCAACAACGGGCCGATAGGTTCCCAGTGGTACTCCAAGTACGACGGCTCGAGCTGGTCGTACCCCTACAACCTGAGCGGCAACTACAAGCTGTCGCCTCAGCCCTGGCCCGTGAAGTCGTCGGACGTCGACTCGTCGGGGAACGCTATGTTCGTCTGGAGATACGTAGAGAGCTCGATCTGGATGGATAAGATACAGTATGCCTCCCTCGTGAACGGCGTCGTCTCCTCGCCCGAGAACGCCACGGGCTGGCTCCACCCCACCCCTTCAGAAGGCCTGAACGAGGCAAGCCCGGCTTTCGAGTTCCTCCCAGACGACACCGGCTTCCTCGTCTACGCCAACAGGACAGAGTTCGACGTGGGCAACTACCAGCACAAGATACTCTACCGCCAGTGGGACGGCACCTCATTCAGCGCGCCGACGCTCCTCTACAACAGAGCCAACAACGCAGACCTACAGGCTTTCAACCCGCCGCTCGTCTCCTTCGCCGAGAACGGCGACGGCGTGGCTGTCTGGATGACAGGCAACGAGACCAACCACGCCTTCCCCAAATACGCCACCTACGACGGCTCCTGGACCTATCAGGGCAACTTCGAGGGCTGGACTCCCCTCAACGAGACCAACGGCTTGATCTTCTCAGGCCTGGAGCATGACCACGGAGGCGACGCAGTGGCAGTCTTGAGCGACCTCAGCGGGGTTGGGAGCTACCATGCTCTCTACGAAGACGGGGCCTGGGGAGGCCGGCAGTCACTCCCAGACAGCGAGCAGGCTTTCGTGCCCCAGCTCTACAAAACCTCGGACGACACACTCTTAGCAATCGACGGGGACGTCACAGAAGAGCTGTGGCGGTGGATGAGCTGGAACGGAAACGGCTGGTCAGACCCTGTCCACATGGGTCCTGCTGACTGGGAGTGAGCTCTCAGCGGAAGCCGATTGCCCCGTAGCCGACCACCTGGTCGCGGTCGCCGGTCACCTCGCCGCTGGTGTAGTACTTGAGGAGCTTGCCTTTCGACTGGAGGGCATAGAGGAGGGCGGCGATCGGGGCCGCCCCGCAGATGCTGGCGTGGTTCTTCTCCACGAAGTCGAGGAAACTGTCCGCGTCGCCCTTCTCTATCAGCTCTATCGCCTGCAGGTCTATCCTCTCCGCCGTCTTCTGGGAGACGTAGTGGGAGAAGTCGCTGGAGGCGAGGATGACTGGGGGACTGACCTCTCTCAGCGCCTCGCCGAGCTCCATCAGCCTCGCCCGCGGGAGGTGGGAGACGGAGATGGGGACGAACTTCTCGAACCCCTTGAACTGGAGGAAGGGGAGCTGGACTTCGATGGAGTGCTCGAGTGCGTGGGCAGACTCCTCTATCTTTATGTCGCACTCCTCCATGAGTTTGTCCCTCATCTCCCTGTCGAGCTTTATCTCGCCGAGAGGAGTCACCCAGTCCTCGCCGGACGTGTCGAGGCCGCTGCCGCTCCCTGTGTGGTTGGTGCCCAGGACCACTGCGGTGGAGGGCGAGAGGCGCGAGTAGACGTGGGCGGCGCAGGGTCCGGAGTAGACGTAGCCTGCGTGGGGGACGACCGCGGCCTTCAGCCTGTCGGCGATGTTCTCCTTGCCCGGTCCGAGCTGGGAGGAGAAGCACCTCTCTATCATTTTTCGCAACGTCTCAGAGTCGGCGGGGTAGAACCTGCCCGCGGCGGCGGGGTTTCTCATACAAGACAGACTTCGTCTCAAGTATAAAATCTTACTCGATTATCTCTTCCAGGTCGACCTCTAGCTCGGCGTCCTCCGCGATGGTCCCCCTCGCCCGCAGGACGTGCGTCGCCAAGGCAATGTAGACGGCGGCCAGGGAGCGGCGTCCCTTGTTGTTGCAGGGCACTATCAGGTCGACGAACTGCGTCTGGTTGTTGGCGTCGCAGAGCACCACCGTGGGGACGTTGACCTGGCCCGCCTCCTTGACGGCCTGCCTGTCGACCAGGGGGTCGCTCGCCACCAGAAGCTGTGGCTCCGTGAACTCGTCGAGATTGGGATTGGTCATAGTTCCTGGCATGTACCTGCCGAGGCGGTGCTTCGCGCCTATCAGGTCCGCGAACTTCTTGGCCGGGGCCTGTGCATACTCACGGCCGGCCACCACGAGGACGCGCGCGGGATCGTACCTGGCGATGAACTTGCCCGCCACCTCCAGGCGCTGCTCTATCTTCTCCATGTCCAGGACGTAGAGGCCGTCGGACCGCATCTTGTAGACGAAGCGGTCCATCATCCTCATCTTCTTTAGAGCGCCTATGTGGACCCCCGCGGCCAGGAATGCATCGGTTTTCAAAGCTTCACCATCTTGCTCTTCTCTTTCCACAGCCCGATTAGCTCGTTGTGCTTGGCTGTTCTCTCGCCGCCTACTATGCCCGTTTTTAAGAGTAACGACTCCCTCGCGAGCGCTAGATGGGCGATTGCGGGGTCGCACGTGTCGCCGGAGCGGTGGGAGAGGACGGGGGCGATCGAGTTCTTCTTTGCGATGTCGAGGACTTCAAAGACCTCGGAGACGGTCCCTATCTGGTTTGGCTTGACTATGAGCGAGTTGCAGGCCTTCGCCTCTATCGCCTTGAGGAGGCGCGAGGGGTTGGTGACTGTCAGGTCGTCGCCGCAGACCAGGCATTCTACCCGTCTGTTGAGTTCTGAAAAGCCCTCGAAGTCGTCCTCGTCGAGGGGGTCCTCTATGTAGGCGATGGGAAATGTCTCTGCCAGGTCTGCCATGTAGTCGATCTGCTCTCCCTGGCTCAAGACCATCCCCTGCTTCTCGTAGACGTACTCCTCGCCGTCGAAGAACTCGCTGGCCGCGACGTCGAGGCCGATCTTGGCCTCTGGGTCGAACTCGTCTATTGCGCTCGCCATCAGCTCGAGGATTGAGTCGGCGGAGAGGGAAGTGGTCCAGGCGCCCTCGTCGTTCCTCCCGCCCAGGAAGTGGGGGTCCTCTTCCGAGAGCATCTGCTTCAAAAGGCGGTGCATCTCGGCGTTCTCGAAGGCGGCCTCCGGGTAGTTGTCGGCGCCGGCAGGTATCAAAAGGAACTCCTGGATGTCTGTCCCGCCTCCGTGGACGCCCCCGCCTACTGCGTTGCCGAGGGGATAGGGGAACGTCTTGGCTGACGGGTTGATGTAGAGAGCAAGTGGCTCCCCCTCGCCGGCAGCTGCCGCCTTGAGGACGGCAAGACTGACCGCCAGGGCCGCGTTTCCGCCGAGCCGTGAGAAGTCGTCCGTGCCGTCGAGCTCGTGGAGGACTGAGTCTGCGCCTTTCTGGTCTCTCTCGTCCCGCCCCTTCAGCCGAGATGCGACTTCGGAGTTGACCAGCTCCACGGAAGCCTCGGCAGACTCGCCGAAAGGAGAGACCTCGTGGGAGCCGGTGCTCGCGCCAGAGGGGGCTGTGGCCGAGCCCTCCGCCTTCTCAGTCTTCACGGAGGCGCGGACCGTCGGGTTCCCCCTCGAATCGAGAACCCTCCAGGCCCTGACCTCCCTTATCATGCCGACTTCGCCAGCTCCACTGCCTTCTCGAGGATGGTCACCATCTCCTCGTCGGTCAGGTAGCCGCTGCCCCCCTTCTGGAGGGCGCAGATGTCGGTCTCCTTCAGCCCCACCGTCAGGCGGGCTGCCATGACCTCCTCCTCGTGCAGCGTCGGGTCGAGCACTATGGCGTGGCCAACCTTGGCAAAGGTGTAGCTCACCGGCTTGCAGGCCACGGGCAAGTCCTTGTCTGGCTGGCCGTAGAGCACCCTGCCGTCCTTTATCTTGGGGATCTTCGCAGTTCTCAGCGCCTCCACGGCGCCGAGCAGTCCCGCATCGAAGAGGTTGCCGTCTGCGTTGAGGACATAGATGTCCACGTTCACCATCCAGACGTGCTCGTCGTCGATCTTCAGCTTTTTGAGGTCGATCATTCCCGACTCTCGGAGCGTCCTGTCGACCACCCTCGCAACTTCGACTGCGTCAGGGCCTGGCGGTCCCCTCTCGAACTCCTCGGAGGCGATCTGCGACAGCTCTGCCATGGTCATCAAGACTCCATCGTCCGGCCTGTCTGAGAAAGGCGTCCCCATGGAGAGCTTGACGCCCACCATGAGGTCTGTGTTGCCGAGAGTGACTCGGGCAGAACCCTCCGCCTTCTCCGCAACTCCGGTCTCTATCTTCAGGTCGCGCCTCTCCAGGAGCTCGCGGCCGTCCAGCCGCGACCCTGCATCGGCGAGGTCGTGTATCGTCTCAATTGTCAGCTTGCTCAACATCTCAATCGAACCTCCTCTTCAAGGCATCGACCTGAAGCTGGTAGAGTTTCTTAACTCCCTTCTTGCTCATCTTCAGGCCCTCCTTGAACTCGTCCAAGGTCAGGTTGCCGTCCATCTGGAGGAGAACGTTCCTCTTCAGGTTGGGCATGACCGCCATCGCCACGTCGGCGAGGCCGTAGTTGTCCTCCGCCTTGTCGACGTCCAAAACAACGTAGGCCTTCCCGTCCTTGTCGTGTATCTTCCCGAAGGCGAGGGCTGTCACCATGTCGTGCATGGGTATGCCCGCGTCGGCGAGGGCGACGCTCGCTCCCGTGAGTGCGGTGACGCGCGTGCTCGCATCCGCCTGCACTATGTGGGCGAAGATGTCGATGGCTGTCCGCGGGAACTTCTCGTTCATCACGGCGGCCTCCAGCGCCTCGCTCCCCACCTTGGAGATCTCCTTGCTCCTGCGGGATGGACCGGGCCTAGCCCTGTCCTCCACAGAGAAGGAGTCCAGCGTGTAGCGGAACCTCACTTTTGCCCTGTCGAAGAGCATCTCGTGCCTCGGGTGCATGACCCGCGGGCCGAAGACGCCCACTATCGCCTTGGTCCTGCCAACCTGTATGAAGGCAGAGCCGTCCGCGTTCTTTAGCACTCCCGCCTCTATCTTCACGGGCCGCATCTCGTCCAGGTCGCGGCCGTCCAGCCGCTTCCCGTCCTTGAGGAAGCTCTCCGGAGCGTCAGGTCCTCCTCCCATCACTCCTCACCCTCCTTGGCGTGGCCGCCCTGGGGAACCGGTGGCTTCTGCGGCGTTTTCGGCTCCTCCTCTTTCGGTGAGGGCTTCTCCTCGCTCCTGGGCTTTGAAGCAGGCTTCTGCGGAGACTCCTTCAGTCCGAGCATCTTCCTGACCTCTTCCGTGAGGCCGGAGACGTGGCTCTCAGCCTCCACCTTCTTGATCGCCTTTATCGCCTCGCGGGCCTTCTTGTCCGGGCCGCTCACCCAGACCCTCCCGTTCTGCCCGACGAAGATCTGGCAGTCGGTCCCCTCCTTGATGAGGGAGACCATCGAGCCGTTCCTTCCTATGATGCGGGGCACCTTGGCAGGGTCGACCTCTATTATCCTGCCCTCGTTCAGCTTCTTCAGGCCGGGACCGCGCAGGGAGACCATTATCCCCCCGTTGGGGTCGGCGGCACGCACTTTGCAGATAAAGGCGTCCCTCAAGTCGAAGAACTGCGTGAGGTCGTCCTTCTTCAGGTCGACGTACCTCTCCACCGCCTCCTTCACCAGCAGGGTTGCCCCGTAGGGGCCGCCTATGTCGACGTTCCAGCTGGAATAGCGGACTTCGCTTATCACTCCGATGACCCTGTCCCCTTCCCGCGGCACGTAGCTGCTCCCGCTGAGGGGGATCACTTTCACCATCCTGTCCCGCACTTCGGACAAGCCGAGGTATGCGGAATTTATGTTCTCTCCATCTCTGTAGGTGCCGTCGCCGGGCAGAAAATCCAGTCCCGTGACTATCGTCTCGCCAGGCGTTACGACACTCCTTTCTTTGTTAGTCAATCTCTTTCACCTTCTGTTCAGATTTCCTCTATCATCAACGTTCCGTGTGTTTTCTTGTTGAGTATGTCTATCAGTTCTGTCGAGTCTCCGGCCGCGACCTCGACGGTGAGGACCAGGTGGCCGCTGTTCAGCCACTCCTCGTCCACTATCTCTGCCAGCCTCTTGACGTTGCCGTAGCACTTGCTCGCGTAGCGAGGCGGGAGGTCGATCCGGTAGCGCTTCTTCTCGAAGCTGATGGGGAGGATGGGCCTTATGGCGTCGACGACGCTCCTGACCTGCTCCGCTGCGGGGAGGAAGGGGTCGATCTTCACCCTCGCCTCCTCCATGGCGCCCCTTATCCTGTCAGGGGTGTGGGGCATCCCGCTCTGCGGGTTGACTGCGTTCTTCGCTATGCGCGAGACGACCTGTTTCCTCTTCTCCTCCGTTTTCTTTCTCTTCTGCTCCGCAGTCAGGTTCAGCTCTCCCTTCTCTATGATCTTCTCGGCGATGGCCGGGATGTCTGTCGTGTCGAAGGCGAGGAGAAGATCTTCCTCGCTCGGCCTCTCGCCGCTCCCCGCATCCCTGAAGATCTCGTCCACAGCGAGGACTTCCATGTCGAACTCTTCCTCGCCGCGGCGCACCTTCCAAGCGAGTTCCGGGTCGACGAAGATCTCAAAGCTCTTGCCCTTTCTCTCCATGCGGGCAACTACTGCATCGTCAAGACTTGTCATCCGATGACTTCACCTTAGGAATGTAATCCTTCACTTTCTTCTCGCTCAGCTTCTTGAAGCCGTCCTTCCTTATGACTGCGACTTCGACCCTCTTCGCCTCGACTCCCTTCTTGAGCGCCTTGTTCAGCGCCTTGATGGCGAGGACAATGGCGTCGTCGGTGGACATGCCCTCCTTGAAGCCCTTGAGCGCGTCGAGCGCCTCGTTCCTGCCCTCGCCGAGGGCGGTCGCCTGCCACTCAGTCGTGACTCCCGCAGGGTCTGTCTCGAAGAGGCGTGGCTCCTTGTCGACGCCGCCTATGAGGAGGGAGACGCCGAACGGCCTGAGGCCGCCGTACTGCGTGAATATCTGTGCTATGTCGGAGATCGCCTTCACGAGTGCCTGAACTGTGATCTTCTCGTCGTAGAGCATCCTGTTCCTCTGCGCCTCGTACCTCGCCTCCTGGACCAGCTTCCTTCCGTCAGCGACCAGCCCGCTCGTGGCCGCCCCTATGTGGACGTCCACCTCGTAGATCTTCTCAAGGCTCTCGGGGATTATGAGGGAGTTGTTTATCCTCTTGTCCGCCGCCAATACCACGGCGTCCTTGCTGACAACTCCGACCACTGTCGCGCCCCTCTTCACCGCCTCCATCGCGTACTGGACCTGGAAAAGGCGTCCGTCTGGCGAGAAGACAGTGACTACCCTGTCGTATCCCATGCTTCCTGCACCTGTTATCTGCATCTTCTTTTGCACCTCTGAATGAGAAGAAGCTTATCTGAATCTCTTCGTCCCTTTGATTGTCCCGGAAACCCCTTTTATATTGATTGCGGAGTCGAGGAAGAGTAGGGCGGCCCTGACCAGCTCCGGGTTTTCGGCCCTGACCAGGCCTGTCGCCGTCTTCTCGTCGTACTGTTTTGAAAGGAAGCTGACGCCGTGCTTGGCGACCTGGATCCGGCCGAGCTGTTCGAGGAGGACCCCCTCAATCATCTCTCTCGCCTCGTCGGGAGAGGGCGACAAGTCAACGAACTGGAAGACCACGTACCTCATCCGCGAGAGACTCCGGAGCCAAATAAAAGGCTTTTCCGGTTTATGCGTAGTCGCGCCACTGGTGGCCGCACTTCACGCACTTGAAGAAGCGGGTAGCAGGCTCGTCTCCGCTCCTGGTCTGCATCATCCACCAGATCGCCCTGTCGTGGCCGCACTTCGGGCAGACTGTGGAGATGGTCGACAGCTTCTTCGCCCTCTTCTCAGTGTCGATGACAGGTATCCCCTTCTTCGAGTTGACCTTCCTCTTCAGCACGGGCGACTCCTCAACGCTCTTGGACTTCTTGCCGCACTTCCTGCACTTGAAGACTGTCTCCCCCTTCTTGTTCTTTGAGGGGAGGAGAAGGCCGCCGCATTTCTTGCAAAATTTCACTTTCCTAACACCCAGGCGAGCGCTTCCATCGGCAGGACCTTTATAAAACCAATGTATGGCAAGACGAGGACCACTTCGCCCTCTATCTCGTCGGCCTCGGCGGTCCACGGGTCCTCGACAGGGTTCCTGTCGCCCTTGGTCCTGTAGTCTGTGCCGTTCTTTCCTATGATGCGGTGGACTATCGGAGTCTCCTGGACTGGGACGTTGTAGATTATCACGTCGCCGACTTCGTAGTCGTCTTTTCCGACGACCACGACAACGTCGCCCTTGGAGAAGCCGTGGGGGAACGGGAAGGACTCCAGCTCCTCGGAAGAGAAGCCCCTGTTCTCCATCCAGAGATAGAAGTTCCTGGAGACGCTGGAGTCGTGGAGCATCGAAGAGCTCATCACTGCCATGAAGGGCGTGCCGGTGTCGAGGAGGACTGAAGAGAGGCTGCCGACCGCCGTCGCTATGATCACGCTGAGGGAGATCCAGAGGATCCAGTCCTTTATCTCGTAGACGGCCTTCTCCCTGAAAGAGCGCATCTCCGGGAGAACTTGAGGGCCAATATAAGGGTTTTCTGCTTCCCATCAGGAAAGCCGCGCGGAGTGGTCTTGAGTTTAGCGGCAGGCCGCTCCCTCCTCCGCCCTATAAGCGGAGAATGGGGTATTCTTGCATGCGAAAGAGATTCGAAAACCTCGACAGAAACGAGATGCGACAGCTGAACGGCCTCATCTTCGACGCCTGGCTCCACAGGCTCTGCAGCAAGTATGAGGGGAAGACCGTGGGCGAGGGAGCGAGATGGTTCTTGAGGCAGAGGAGCTCCGCTTGAGAGAGAAAGCCTTTTATACACATTCCTGACACGGCGTAGCATGCCCGCGGAGAACGCGTACGGCATCTTCTCATTTAGCTTTTGGTTTGGCCAGTAGGCCAAGACTCAAGCTCCCGTTCAGCAGACAAACTGGACATGTGAGAAGTCTAAAGGTGAAAAAGATGGAAGAGACGGCAACATACAGGGGCATCCTCTCTGCTGGAAGCACTGCGGGATGTCTCCCTGGAGACGACGAAAAAATGGCCCTGCTCGCCCTGGAGACAATAACCATGGCGGTGGAGAAAGAGGTCGTAAAGAAGGCAACTCAAGAAGAGTTGAGGCGTAAAAAGCTCGGCGGGAAGGTGCTGGGCGGGAGTCGCATCTGGACTCCGCTCCTCGACGAAAGGCTGAGAGCGGTCAGGGAGAAGTACGCCACACTGGAGGGAACGCTGGTGGAGCTGACGCCCGGGGCACTCGACAACATGGCACTCTACGCCTCGAGGGCGGACAAGCGCCACAAAAGCTACCCAGGCCTCTACGGCAGGCCTGCCCCGCTCGTCGAGGTCGAGGACGCCGTGGTGGAGAGCTACAGAAACTACTGTGGAATCGAGCACACTCTGAAGGCGAGGACCGCTGGCGATCCCGAGAGGCGGGAGCTGCTGCTGGGACTGCTCTACGAGCGCGGCGCGATGAGCGACAACCCGATAGTGCTGAGAGAGGCGGCCCTGCACGAGCATGTCCCCCTCGACCAGCTCAAGTCTGAGTGCTCAATCTGAAGGGGGACAGCGCTTCTCCGCCTCTATGGCGAAGTCGAGAAGGTCCTCCATGAGGCCGCGGACCTCCTCCCTGTCGAGAGGGGGAGAGTCGAGCTTCTCCAGCTCTGCGTTCCTCTTCTCTATCATGGAGTCCATCTCCTCGAAGAGCTGGCGCTCCCTGCTCTCCATCGGCATCCTGCAGGCGTGCTTCACTTCATCCAGCTCACCCAGCACAACGGAGCGCTTGGCAAGAATGTCGACCATCTCCTTTGTCAACGCCTCGAGTTCTGCCTGGAGGACGTCGACGGCGCTGAAATAGTCCTTGGTCTCCTCCAGCCTTGTTTTCACCCGCTTCTTGAAGTCAGAGAGCTCTCCCATGCAGGGCCAAAAACAGATGTGTAAAAAACCTTTTTCCTTTCCGAAAGCTGTTTAACTTTTTATATCTTTTCATTACCTTTTCGTAGTGAAACCTATAAAAAGGTGAAAGGCGTATACTGTATAAGGTGGTTTAGATGGAGACGCTGGTGCTTGACAAGAGCTTCGTCCCGAAGGTCATGGACGAGGTCGGGGAAGAGTTGGTGCTCGTGGAGAAAGAGGCCTCATTCGGCGGCTGACCCAAGCAAACTCTTTTATATGACATTGTGTGACATGGTTCTGGAGTTCGGAGGTCTTAGGCATGACAAACAACCTAGTCAGGAACATCGAGCAGCAGATGGAGCTTCTCCTGCGCCACGCAGAGATATTGAGCACCCTCGTAGAGAACGGCAGTCCGCTCGGCATACTTAAGCTGAGCAGGAAGACGGGATACCCGCCCCACCAGGTGCGATATTCGCTGAGGGAGCTCCAGGATGCAGAGATAGTGAAGGCGACCACGAAAGGGGCGAAGGTCAAGGAAGGGGCGCCGCAGCACCTGGAGAAGATAGAGTCGGACTTGGCCAGCGTTAACAGGTCGCTCCAAGAGTTCAAGTCGCGGATAGGGGAGCTCCCCCTCCGCAAGTGATTTTTATCAATGGAGATTTAGAGGGCAGTGCCCAGGCCAGAACTCGAGTTGGGAGAGGAGTGGGAAAAGCAGGCCAGGGAGCGGGCGCTGGAGCGCGTGAAAGCAAGGCTTGAGAAGGAGCCTCTCACAGAGGACGAGATCTGGACAGAGGTGGTAGGGGCGCTCGGCGCGGAGAAGGGCGTGGCCAAGACTGCAGGACGCCTGAGGCGGCTCTACAACCTGCGCTACAAGAGAAAGATCTCCTCGTCGACAGCCAACATGGCGGTGGTCTCCAATCTGAAGAAAGTGGCGCAGGAGGTGAAGGAAAAGCTGGAAGAGAGCGGCGTGAAGAAGACTGAGAGGATAATACAGTTCGGCAAAGACTACCACGGCTACATCTTCTACAAAAACGAGGAGAGGCTGAAAGCGAAGGTAGAGGAGATAGTCCTCCAGAGCGACTCGACCGCCTCCCACGTCCTGAAAGAGGTCAACGAACGCGGCTACGTCTTCGAGAGCGAGCTGCCCTACCAGAGGCGGCTCCTCGACCTGGCCGCCGACCTCCTGGAGGAGTTTTCCTTGGCAAAGAAGTCGAGGGTTGAAGGGAGGTACGTCATCCACAGGAAGGGCTTCGACCTGCAGAGCCTGGAGCTGGAGGCGGAGAGTGAAGGGGAAGGAGAGCTCTGGGAAAAGCGCGGCTGGAGAATCCAGAAAAACTTCTATGCGGGGACCTGGGTGCTGGGGGCGGAGGGGCCGAAGGTGAAGAAGTTCAAGTTCGACGCGATCGGCTTCGACCCGAAGAAGAGACAGCTCCACATCGCCCTGGTCAGCGGGAAGACTGTGGGGAAGGGCGAACTCCGCGACTTCAGGATGAGGGCTGTTGAGTGGGGCCTGCCTTCCACCCTCCACGCCATGGCGCCGGGATTCACTGCGGGTGCGGAGAGCTATGCAAAAAGCTGGGGCATCCTCCTGGAGAAGGGTTGAGGCTCGAGAAAGCTTTTTAATCGCCCGAAACGGGCAGGTGGCATGCTGGAGAGTCTCTTCAAGAAGAAAAAGCCGTCGCCCAGGGTGGAGATGGAGTTCCCCGAAGTCGAAGTCAAGAAGCACCACGCAGTCAAAGTCACCAAGCTGGAGAGCGTGGACGGGATAGCTGAGATAAGCGCTTCCCTGGCCCGCGTCGACGTTCTGTTCGTCAACATCGAGAACTTCAGGAACGTCGAAGAGCTGAAGAGGGTCATCGCCAGGATCAAGCTCGCTGCAGCCAAGTACGGGGGCGAAGTTCTCGGCCTCGACGAGGGCTGGCTCCTGATCACGACAAAGAGAGCGGTGCTTGAAAGATGAAAGTCAGAATTTTTGAAGTTGAAAGCGACGAAGTGGACAAGGCGAGAGAGGTCACAAAAGACGAACTCTTCTCCCGCCGCAGCAACGGCTTCGAGCTGAGAAGCGCCGAGGGGCTCGGCCTCGAGGGAAACATCTTCTACCTCAGGATCGACGGGGGGGAGGAGTTCTGGGAGGAGGCAGAGGACGTCATGGAAGGCGAGGGCTTCGAGGAGCTAGAAAAAGAGGAGTTCGAGAAAGTAGAGGAGAAGTTCAAGGAGCAGTCAGAAAGAAAGGGGCTCGGCGTGGGCGCCCTCTTCAAGTAGGGGCTTTCCATGGCAGGGAAAAAGGGGCCGGAACTCCACAGGCTTGAGATATCGCTTCTCTCAGAGCTGAGCGACGGCAAGGAGAGAAGAGTGGAGGAGCTTGCCGACGAGTCGGGTCTCGACGAGGCGGCCGTCGTGAAGGCGGCCTTCTGGCTTGAGGAGAAAGGGCTTGCCAAGGTGAGGGAAGAGACGACAGAGTTCCTTGAGCTGACTGATGAGGGCGAGAGAGTCGCGGAGAAGGGGCTGGCGGAGAGGCAGATACTGGAGAAGATCAAAAAGGGGCCGACAGAGAGAAAAGAGCTCGGCCTGCCGCCCGCAGTGGTGAACTTCGCCCTGGGGTGGCTGAAGAAGAAGGGTTGGGCTGAGATTAAGAAAGAGAAAGGAAAGATTGTCCTTGAGATCACCAAAGAGGGAGAGAAGGCGCTGGAGGAGAAAGGTGAGGACGAGAAGGCGATAGAGGTGTTGGCGGAGGGGCGGAAGCCGGTGGCGGAGGTCGGGGAGAAAATCGCCGGGACACTCAAGTCGCGCCAGCTCGCAGAGGGTTCGACACGCACGGAGAGGTGGGTCCAGGCGACGAGAGAGGGCCTGAAAATCGAGACGGAAAAGCTGGAGGAGAAGACTGAGAGGCTGGAACAGCGCCACATACAGACTGGCGAGTGGAAAGAGCTCGAGTTCAGGTCATACGACGTGAAGGCGCCTGCGCCCGAGGCTGTGATGGCCAAGCTCCACCCCATACAGATGCTCATCGACAGGATAAGGCGGATCTTCCTGGAGATGGGGTTCTCAGAGAAGAGGGGGCCGATGATAGAGTCGAGCTTCTGGTGCTTCGACGCTTTGTTCCAGCCGCAGGACCACCCCGCGAGGGATCTGGCCGACACATTCTTCATGGCCGAGCCGTCCGAGAGCAAACTGCCGGATATCAAGGAGAAGGTGAAGGAGGCGCACGAGAAGGGCGTGCGGGGGTCTCTCGGCTGGGGCTACGAGTGGGAGGAGAAGATAGCTAAGCAGCCCGTCCTCCGCACTCACACGACTGCCTTGAGCGCGCGGACGCTGGTCGACGCAGAGCCGCCGCTGAAGATGTTCTGCATCGACAAGGCCTTCAGGAACGAGACTCTGGACTACAAGCACCTCATGGAGCTCTACCAGATAGAGGGCATAGTCTTCGACCCCGACGTCAACTTCAAGCACCTGCTCGGCTACCTCAAGGAGTTCTACAGGAAGCTCGGCTTCGAGAAGGTCAGGTTCAGGCCTGCCTACTTCCCCTACACGGAGATGAGCGTGGAGCCGGAGGTCTGGTACGAGCCCAAGAAGGACTGGCTGGAGCTGGGCGGTGCCGGCATCTTCAGGCCTGAGGTGGTCGAGCCGCTGACGGGAAAGGACTACCCTGTCCTCGCCTGGGGGCTCGGCCTGGGCAGGCTGGTCATGCTGATCTACGGCCTGGACGACATAAGGACGCCGTACCAGAACGACCTGGCCTGGCTGAGGGGGGTGAAGCTATGGCAGTAGTCGAAGTGAGCTACGAGGATATGAAGAACTTGATGGGTGTGAATATAGAGAGGCAGGAACTGATGGAGACCATCTCCATGTTCGGGACGCCCGTGGAAGAGGAGGAGGGCGACCTCGTCAGGATAGAGGTCTTCCCCAACAGGCCCGACATGCTGAGCGTTGAGGGCATCGCCAGGAGCATGAGGCAGTTCCTCGGCAAGGAGAAGGGCATACAGGTCTACAACCTCCTCCCGCCCAACATCGAAGCCAAGCTGGGGAAGAGAGAGACAAGGCCTGCCTGCGCATTCTGCGTTGTCAGGAAAGTGAAGTTCACCCACGAGGCGGTCGCCTCCATAATGCAGCTTCAGGAGAAGCTCCACGCGACCCACGGGAGGAAGAGGAAGAAGGTCGCCATCGGAATCCATGACCTCGACAAGATAGAGGGGCCCGTCACCTACGGCGACGAGCCAAAGAGCGAAGTGGAGTTCGTCCCCCTGGGCGAGAAAGAGGCGATGACCGCGAGCGAGGTGCTCGAGAAGACGTCGAAGGGGAAAGCCTACGCCCACCTGGTTGAGGGCGAGAGGGTGCCTGTCATCCGCGACTCCACGGGAGAGGTGCTCTCCGTCCCGCCAATACTGAACGGCGAGTACTCCAAGGTCGAGGCCTCGACGAGAAACCTGCTGATAGACGTGACTGGGACCGACAAGAGGGCGGTGGAGAAGGCGGCGATCATAGTCGCCACCTCTCTCGCGGAGAGGGGGGCGGAGATAGAGCTTGTCAAGATAGGGAAGAAGCTCTCGCCCGACTTCACGCCGCAGACCATGGAGCTGAAGACAGAGTACGTCAACAGGCTTCTCGGCCTCGAGCTCGACGACTACGACGTGGAGGAGCTTCTCGCCAAGATGGGCATTAGCAAGTACGAGGGCACCTTCAGGATCCCGGCCTACAGGACAGACGTCATGCACCCGATCGACCTGGTCGAGGACGTGGCCATCAGCTACGGATACCCCGAGTTCGAGAGAAAGATACCGTCGTTCAGCTTGAGCGGGGAGATGCACCCCGCAGAAGAGATGGCGGAGGTCTTGAGGACGGCGATGGTCGGGCTCGGCTTCCAGCAGGCCTACACGTTCATCCTCACCAACCCGGAGATGCTGTTCGACAAGATGAGAGATGGGGAGAGAGAGGTGGCGGTCATCAAGAACCCGACCAGCCAGAGGTTCACCTTGGTCAGGGACACCATACTGCCCTCGCTTCTCGAGATGCTGGGAAACAACGCCCACAACCCCTACCCGCAGCGCCTCTTCGAGGTCGGGGAGGTCTGCCGCCTGAAAAAAAACGAGGTCGGGGCCGTGACGGAGAGGAGGCTGGCAGGGGTTATAGCGGGGCCAGAGGCGAGCTTCAGTGAGGTGAAGAGTGTCGTGGAGGCGGTCTGCGGGTCGATGGGATGGGATGCCGGCTTCGAGGAGGCAAAGAACCCGTCCTTCATCCCGGGCAGATGCGCGAAGACAGAGAGGGTCCTGCTCGGCGAGGTGCACCCGCAAGTCCTCGAGAACTTCAGCATAGCTGTCCCCGCTGTCGCCTTCGAGTTCGAAGTCCCATACATCTAGTTGCCACTAAAGAGTAATTTTATAATGGGGGCAAAAGATGGCTGACTATGGAGGAGAGCATTCTCTTGCTGGACCGCCACCCAGACCACTGCGCCGCTTTCTCCCATCAAGTGGACGGCACGGAACTCGAGGCCTGCTCGCCCTCCTTCTTCGGAGTCTACGCCAGCATCTATCCAATCCACCCGCGCAGCTGCTCAATCACGTGGATGGAGCCCCGCGACACCCTCCGGCTCTGCCACAGCTACAGCTTCAGGAGGTGGAACCACGTTTCAGAGCCGAACGGAGAGGTCTACGACCACGTCGACATCGACGCCGACAGCCTCGCCTGCTGGGACGAAAGCCTGCCCTACAGCCCAGCCTTCGACGGCAGGTTCGGGACGGTCCCGCTTGAGACCGCTGAGAAGGTGGCGTCCAGGGAGGCGAAGAGCCTCTCCCTCGTCGAGCTGCTCCACGGCTGCGGCAACGAGGACTACAAAAACTGGTCGCTCGGCGACGAGGCGACGGAGGCTGCAGTCGGTCTCGTGAAAAGAATCAAGGCCAGCTTCAAGCCGCGAAACAGCTTTCTCGTGGTCGACGAGAATGAGATAGAAACTCACTACAACGGCGGCGCCGAGAAGATCAAGGCGAGTTTCGTGGAGCTGGCGAAAAAAACGGGAGCTGAACTCCACTGGGTCGGCTCGTACGAAAAGTCGCGGGAAGAGTTCTGCAGGAGACAGCTCTTTCTCTACAGAAAGGTGCAGGAGGCGATAAAGGGGGGAAGGGTCTTCGTCGGCTCGAACTCCCATGCAGTCGTCTGGGTGACCAAGAAACCCAGCTTCGCCTTCAAGACGGAGATGGAAAAGAGAGAGTTCATAAACTATCTCGACTGCAAAGTCAGCTGAAGAGCCTGTCGATGAACTCCCTGAGCGAGAAGCTTCTCTCGTAGGGGAGGCCGAGAAGTTCGTGGGCGAGCTCGACATACGCCCTGGCAGCGCGGGACGACGGGGAGGAGATGACTGCTGGGTTCTTGGTCGAGATCGACCTGCGGATGGAGCGGTCGTGTGGTATCTGGGCGAGGACGGGCGCGTCGAGTATCGCCTCTATGCTGGCCACGTCAGGCTCGAAGCTGTCGAGGCCTGCCTTGTTGACTATGACGCCGTCGACTGGGACGCCGTGCGACTCCGAGACGATTGCGGCCTTGAGGGCGTCAGTGATGGCTGGCCACTCAGGGTTGGTGACCACCACGGTCTTGTCGGCAACCTTGATGACGCTCTGCATCTCGTCGCCAAGCCCTGCGGAGGTGTCGAAGAGGACGACCTCGCCAGGTATCTTCTCCACGAGCTTGTCGAGGTCTTCGTAGTCGACGTCCTCAAGGTCGTCGAGGGAGATGGAGGCGGGAAGGATCTTGAGGCCGGACGGATGGATGTGAATGGCGTCCAAGACATTGACTGAGCCGCCGAGTGCGTGGTGGATGGTCTTGTCGGTCGCCTGCGAGCCGAAGTGCATGGAGAGGTCCGGCGTCGTGAAGTTGGCGTCCACTATCGTAACGTCGACTCCCAGCTTGGCGAGGGCGAGCCCGAGATTTGCCACGGTCGTCGTCTTGCCGACGCCGCCCTTGCCGCTGGTCACCGCAACCCTGATTGCCATCATTATTCTGCTGTGGGAACAGATATATAATAGCTACCCAGAGGGCATGGCGGCCAAAACCCTCTCGAGAGTCTTCTCCCCGAGTATCTCCGCCGCCCTCTCCCTGTTCTTCCTTATGTCGGCAGGCCTGCGGATCCCCTTGTCGTAGAGGAGCCTCGCACGGACGCGCCCTATGTGCTTGGCCTCGACGAGGCGGGAGAGCTCCTTCTTCACTCCGTACTTGACGCGGAACCTCAGCCTCTTCAGGCCGGGGAGGAGCATCTCCTTGCCCGTGAGGGAGGCGAGCTCGGCGAATGCGTAGAGCAGCCAGTCCATCCTCAGCAGGCGGCGGCGCAGGTCGCCGGGCGCTATGTTGTGCTTCTCGAGGAGGTCGTCCTCGCCCCTCTCCCCTATCCACTCCTCCAAGATCTGGGCCATCTTCAGGGAGCGCATGAAGTCGTCGTGCTCGCCTTCCCAGTTTCTCGGCGGCAGCTCGAGCAGCTCGTCGCCCCTGGCTTGGAGGAGGGAGTTGACTTCCTCCCACTCCGCCTTGCGGACGTAGGGGAGCGGCCTCATCTCAAGCGTGTGGCAGAGCGCCTGGAGATAGCCGAAGGGCGACGTGGGCGCCTCCTCCAGCCGCTCCAGCAGCCAGCTCGCCGTGAGGGGGTCGAGGTAGAGCTGGGCCACTCTCGCTCCGACCTTGGTCGCCGTGTAGCTTCTGACAAATCCCCAATTCTCGAGGTCGTTGACCACGCTGAGCAAAAGGGAGCGGAACCTCTTTTTGTCGCCGTAGTGGAAG
The DNA here is from genome assembly GCA_964527545.1 of Candidatus Undinarchaeota archaeon. GTDB lineage: Archaea > SpSt-1190 > SpSt-1190 > DYHY01 > CAZGQF01 > CAZGQF01. The sequence continues at coordinate 422,132 of CAZGQF010000002.1, forward strand.
CTGAAGAAGCTCGACTCGAAGAAGTCGAAGAGGTCGTCCTGCGATGAGACAAAGAGGGAGGCGATGGCGCCGAGTATCTGGCTGCGGAGGACCGGCGCTGCGGCCAGTCTCGAGAAGGCGGGCTCGGGCTCGCCGAGCAGATATCGGTCTCGCAGGTGCTCTGCCTCCTTGCCGCTCTTGGCGAGGACGACGCTCTCCCCGAATGTGTCGTAGCCCGGCCTGCCTGCACGGCCCACCGCCTGCTTGTAGAGTGAGACCGGCCACTCCCTCATCCCCTTGGAGGTGAACCTCTTGAGGTTCCGGATGATTATCCTGTGGCTGGGGAGGTTGACGCCTGCCACGAGGGTGACGGTTGCGGAGAGGTGCTTCAGCCGGCCGTCCCTGAAGGCCTCCTCTATGATGTGGCGCTGGCCGGAGGCGAGGCCTGCGTGGTGGAAAGCCGTCCCCCTCTCGACGCATTTCGCCAGGCGCCTGCACTGTGCTGTGGGGTGGGAGAGGACGTTGAGAACGTCGTCGGCCAGCTCGTCGAGATTGGGGGAGATTGGCGAGGTGACGTCCTTCATCTTCTCCGCGCTGGCCATGGCACCTCTCCTCGTGTTGACGAACATGAGGCTCTGGAAGCCCTGGTCGAGCGTGTTCTTGACCACGGCCACTTCGTCGTCCGAGCCGTCGACCTCCACATTCTCGTGATCGAACTCTATGACGCCGTCGTGGTAGACACCCTCGTGGAGGGGGACCGGCCTGAAGTCGCTCTCCACGAGCTCCCCGTCGAGCCAGTCCGCTATCTCCTGGGCGTTGCCGACAGTGGCGGAGAGGGCGACAATCTGCGGGTCGGTGCTCTTTCTCAGCTTGATGATGACCGTCTCGAGGGTTGGGCCGCGGTCGCTCCCTATCTCGTGTATCTCGTCGATGACTGCGAGGCCGACAGAGCGGATCCAGGAGGCCCTGTGGCGGAAGAGGGAGTCGAACTTCTCCGTGGTCATGACGATGCAGTCGTGCGAGCCGAGTCTGCCGTCGGACGAGTCGAAGTCGCCGAGAGAGAGGGCTGCGTTCACGCCGAAAGAGTTGAGCTCCTCGTACTTCTCCATTGCGAGCGCCTTGAGCGGCGCGAGGTAGATCGCCTTCTTTCCCCGGGCGACGGCGTTCAGGATGGCGAAGATCGCTATGAGGGTCTTGCCGGAGCCTGTGCCTGAGCAGAGGAGGAGGTTCCTGCCCTCGAGGACGCCGGCCTCCACAGCCTCTCTCTGCGGGGGGTAGAGCTTGAGCACGTCGTTGGATGCGAGAAAGTCGACAGCCTCCCCGAGGTGCGGATGGCTCCGGGCGAGAGAGGAGAGCTCCATGCAGGGGGCGGGCACGGCTGGATTTATAAGAGGTGAGAGCCCCCTTCCGGCATGGAGAAGGGGCCTGTCCTCGCCGTCGACGGCGTGATAGTGGAGGGGGAGAGAGTCGTCCTCATAGAGAGGAGGGACGGGATGGGGACTGCCCTGCCAGGCGGCGGCGTGAAGTACGGCGAGAATGTGGAAGAGGCGCTGATGCGGGAGGTGAGAGAGGAGACTGGACTGGAGGTGGAGGTCCAGGACCTCTTGGGCGTCTATTCAGACCCTGAGAGGGACCCGAGGCACCACATAGTGACCGTCGTCTTCGTCTGCAGGCCGACCGGGGGGGAGCTCGAGGCAGACGACGACGCAGAAGAGGTGGGCTGGTTCGGCCTGGAAGAGGCAAGAGAGATGGAACTGGCCTTCGACCACGCGAAAATCATCTCCGACTTTCTTCGACGTCGCAGTCGCCGGGCGGAAGAAAGCGGATGACCTCGTCGAGCGAGGCGTCAATCTTCAACCTCTTCTTGATTGTCTTGGCGATGGAGGAGGACTTCGTGTATCCCGGCCGGAGGACGACGTAGCTGTCGGTCTGGGCGGAGACTGCGGAGAGCGGCCCGCCTATCACCCTCTCCGTGAAGCCGACTGCGATGCGGAGCGGCACCGTCAGATACTCCCTCTCGCCGTAGACCATGAATGAGCCCTTCCCTATGTACTCGCCCGCCTTGGTCTCCTTTGTCACTTGGGACGCCTTCACGTAGTAGGCCTCCATCTCGCCTATCCCCTTCTTCCAGGCGCGGGAGTAGGAGACCGTGGCGATGGCCGCCTCCCTCAGCTCCTGCTCGCTCGCGTCCGGCGGGGCGACAAAGAAGGGCGAGCCCGATACGTCGGCGTGGAAAACGAAGTGGTCGGGAGTGGTGTGCTTCTTGACAACTATCTCGTTGGTGGTCGCGTCCCTGCCGCCGATGATCAGCTTCCCCCCGCTGCTCTTGAACCAGCGGAACTTCTCGAACCACTTCCTCTCCTTGAGGACCGTCTTCTTTTCTTCCTCGTCTCCCTCCGCCTCGAACTCCTTTATCTCTTTCTCCAGCTCTTCCGCCGCCTCTTCCGCCTTCTCCGCCTTTCTCTCGAGCTTCTTCGCCTCCTCGAAAAAGATGTTGGCGTTCTCGCCCGCAGACCTCTGGAGGTCGAGCTCGACTTTCATGAGATGCAGAAGGGAAGGGGGGTTTTATGAATTGTTGTGGACTGGGCGCCTGTTCTCCAGCGAGACGCCGTCATAGCCAAGGTCCCGAACTGAAGGGAAACCGATTACAGGCGATCTTTTCACGAGCTCCTTGATCTCTTTTACGAAGCCACGCTCTATGTGGTACTCCCTGCTGCGGGCCTGGCCCCTGGCCGGCTTCATGATGTCCGGCACCGATTCGGCGTGGGCCAGCTCTGAAAGCGTGTACTCTGTAAGGACGTGATAGTGCTCTCTCTCCCGGTCCAGGATGTATTTCGCGCCATGGCGTTTGGGGGAGTCCATGGAGAGTATGTTGGGCACCTGATAGACATGGATGTCCACCCCCTCTTTCCTCATCTTCTCCAAGTTGTCCGACTGGTGCGTGAGGCCCGCCCCCTTGACATCGGCCATGGCCAAGAGCGAGATGTTCCTGCCCCTCTCCTCCTCCAGGCCCTGCAGGCTTTTCACAGTCCTCCTGGCGCTGGCCCCGCTCCTGATCTCGTCCACGACGAAGAAGATGTCGTAGTCGTCCTCCTCCAGGCCGGCTCTTGAGAAGTCCTCCATGGTTTCGTCGTATATCCTGTTTATGTGCGGGTACTCATGGGAGGCGGGGATGTAGAGGACTGTCATCTTCTCCAGGTCCAATCTCTCTTCACCGATTCCCTCTCCCTCCTCCAAGGCTTCGGATATCTCAACCCTGTCAGAGAGGCGGGAGAGTATCCCCTGCCAGATAGGGTAGCCTCCCCGCAGGGGGACGACAACCAAAGGTCTCCTGCCCTTCGCCAGCTCGTAGAATCTGTCCCCCAGGAAGGCGCAAGCGTTGGCATACTCGCTCTTCTCCTTCATCTTAACCCTCCGAAGTAGTGAAGATTTAAAAGCATTCTCTAGTCGCTCCTGATCTGAATCCCCTTGACCATTTTCTGGACGTAATTGACGAACCTGCGGTCCAGGTGGTCTGTGAAGTTGTAGCCAGGCTGGAATTTGATCTTCTCTGTCTTCATGTTCCCGCGGACCCACGTGGGCGTCTGCCTGCAGGGAGACTCCTTCCTCTCCCCGTTCTCCCTGCTCTCTTCCAGCCAGAAAGGCCTCTCGTTCTTCTCGAGATCGGCCACCCACCCCTGCTTGATATAGAGGTCAAAGGGGATATGGGAGGTTATGGTTATGTAGCCCTCCTCTCCCCTCTTGTTCTTGGACTCGAAACGCGAGAGCGCTCCGGAGGCGAAGCGCCTGTTGCGCTGGTTCTCGTAGTCGAGTGTCAGTATGCGGGGGACAGAGTACTCCGTGAGCTCTGTATAATCGCATTCAGAGATGGCTGCGGAGCTGTTTCTCTGGTGCTTCCTAGTATCCCCCTTAACATCCTCAGACATGGCAAGCAGCATCAGCCTCCTCTCTTCGCAGATATCGAGCTTCTCGTATGCTATCTCGGAGATCCCCTTAAGAGATGAACCCGACTTGAACTCGTCCATCACGACGACGCTGTCATACCTCTCTGCATCAACCTTTCCGAGCTGGTTCTCGAAAATCGCCTTCTCACGGGGCTTGGAGATGGAGCCTGGCAGGTAGAGGAGGGTCATCTTATCCGCAACGTCGCGCTCGCGCTCGCAGAGGTCTGAAAAACTGCTCATCGCACCCATGGTGATGGGGTAAGAACCTCTGAGTGGGACCACGACAAGCGCCCTCTCGGAACTCTCGACTATGTCGAAAAGCGCCTCACCCATCGACCTGCAGGCATCTATATACCCTTTCACCTCCTCCTCCTTGGCCCTGGAGAGTACCCACTCGTCGTCGTCCATCTTCTCGGGGATGGGCTCGAGGACGGCCTCTTTCAGAAGGGGATACATTTTTAATACTAAACAGTAGTAAATTATAAGCTTTTCTGTCATTGGAACAGCTTCTGGACCATCTTTGTCCGTGTCGTGGTCTCCATCACGAAGGCCGCCTCTTTCGGCGTGAACTCCCAGCGCTCGACCAGCTCTCTCCCCGCCTCCGGGTGCTTGCGGAGTATTGCCTTGAGGAGGGGCTGGTAGGAGGGGAAGCGGCGGCGGGAGACGTGGAGGTCGCGCCCGACTTTGGAGGCGATCGACTTCCTCATCGCCCGCATCCTCTTGCTCTTCCCCATGCGCCTCAGCCAGGTCGGGAACTGGTAGCGGACGTACTTCCTGTGCTTCTTTTCCTTGGCGAGGGCGACTCCGGCGGAGGAGAGGTCGCTGACGTAGCTGAGGAGGCGCCAGTTCTGCCTCCGGAAGATGCGGCCGCGGAAGACGTCCGCCCTGCTGGCCACGTCGTAGGCGCGCGCTATCTCCTCGCCCTCGTACTCGCGGGCGATGTTCTCCTCCACCCAGAGGAGGAGGTCGTCGGGCGACTCGCTGGCGTCCCAGGCAGCCTCCCTCGCGGTGGAGGCGTTGGTGGTCTTGAAGACGACGACGAGGAAGTCGAAGATGTCCTTCATGGGGTCCCTCCCCCCGACGAGGCCGAGGTCGTCTGCGCCTACAGTCTCGCGGCCGCGGGAGACCATCTCCAGGTCGTTCATGGCGCTCCTGACGTCCCTGGAGCTCGCTATGTGCATCAAGCAGGACCTCTCAGAGTCGACACCCTCCTTTTCGCAAATTTTCTCGAGGTGGGAGGCTATCTGGCGGGAGGTCGGCCTCTTGAACTCTATCTCCCTGCAGAGCGGCTTGAGGGGGCGAATGGAGCGGTCCCAGGGGTCGTTGGCGGTCAGTATGACAGGGAACTTGGTCTCCTTGATGATCTTAGAGATCTCTCCCAGGCCGCCGCGCTCGTGTGTGCCGTCCACCTCGTCGATGAGGAGGAGCTTGTTGTCGGCGAATAGCGAGGCCTGCCGGGCGGCGGCGCCGAGTATGGAGTTGACGCCCTCCCTGTCCCTCACCTGCGACGCGTTCATCTCCACCACCTCCCAGCCCATCTCTTTCGCGAGCGCGAGGGCGGCGGACGTCTTCCCCACGCCGGGCGGGCCAGTGAAGAGGAGGGGCTTCTTTGGGGAGCGGGCCCAGCTTCTCAGCTGAGAGACGACGCCCTCCTGGCCGACCAGAGTGTCCAGGGATGGGAAATATTTATCTACCCACTGCATCCTTAGAGCATCAGTTCAACGCAATAAGAAGGTATCGGTGCTAAAATGATAGTCGTAATAGGCCAGAACAGGTATGACACACCCCACGCACTCTGGGTGGCAAGCATAATCAAGAAGACCAAGCCGGATGCCGTGGCGCTGGAGCTCCCGAAGAGCTTCCAGAAGGTCATCGACAAGTTCCAGAAGGGGAAGATCAAGGAGAAGGACCTGGACGAGGAGTTCGGCAAGCTGCTCGGCCGCTCCCTCAGCATCGACGAGAAGCTGCTGGAGAAGCTTGAAAAAAAGAAGGTCAGCACCCTCGACCTCTCGCAGTTCTCGCCAGACGGCGCCTTCGTCCACATGATCCTCGCCGCCAACAAGGCAGGGGCCAAGGCCTTTGCCGTCGACGTGAGGATGAGAGAGATCAAGAAGAAAGTGGAGAATAGCTTGAGGGCGGCGGAGAAGGGTGAGATAATGGATGCGGCGGAGAAAAAAGCGGTGGCCCCGTCTCAAGGCGTCCTCTTCTTCTCGGAGCTGGTCCACGCGCCGTTCCACTTCCTTGAGATGGTGCTGGGCCACAACCCCCACAAGTCGCCATTCGACCACCCTGCAGAGTGCAGGATCTGCAAGCTGGGAATCAAGTGGGAAAGGTTCTGGCACTCCGTGCTGGCCCACACGATGAACCTGATACCCGGCAACCAGTCCGACTACCTCTACGCCCTCCACAAGTACGACAGGATGAGGGAGAAAGAGATGGCAGAGAGGATCGCCAAGATAGCTGAGAAGAACGAGAAGGTCCTGGCCGTCGTCCACTCCTGGCACGAGATACCTGTGGAGAAGGAGCTGGAGGCGAAGGGTTTCGAAGTCAGGGAGCTCTCTGCCTAGTACTCGTACTCCTCGTAGCCGTAGTAACCGGTCTCTTCCTCTTCTTCCTTCTTGCCGAAGCTGATGCTCTTCCAGACGAGGTAGCCGACGCCGCCTATGAAGACGACAACTATGACGACGAAGAGGTAGTTGGGGCCTCCGCCCCCCTCCTCCTGGCCGAGGGTGTCGCTCAGATCGGCGAGGTCGTCCTCGGCCCTGCCAATCCTCGTCTTGGCGTAGGAGAAACGGCCCGCGTCCAGGTACTCCTCTGCCGAGTCGAGGGTGTTCTCGACCTCTCTCAAGTCAGAGTTCCAGCCGTACTCTGAGACGAGGATGTCGAGCGTCTCTCTTGAGCGCGCCAGCCTCGACCTGACTATGGCCGCCTCCCTTGTCACGTCGACTGTTACCTTGCCGAATTCGTAGGTCCTCTCGTAGGCCTGGCTGGTGGCGGTGATGGTGAAGGAGTACTTGTCCTCTGCGACGTCCTCGCTCGGGGAGAGCGTGAAGAGGATTTTTGTGGTGTTGCCCGGGCCGACCTCAACCTCCTCCTCGGAGATCTCGCCCCAGACCGGTCCGGAGACAGTGATTTCGTAGATGTCCGTGAGGTCTCCCATGTTCTTGATACTGACGTTCAGCTCCTGCGTCTCGCCCGGCTCTATTGTGGTCTCCTCGGTCACGGTGAGGGTGACTTCGAAGGTGCCGACCTCAAGCACGAAAGGCACCTCCGCGGTGTAGGGGGGGCTCTCCACTATGAGTGAGAAGTCATATTCGCCGGCCACGTAGGTGGGCGGCTCTATCTCCACCTCCAACAGCTCGTTGTAGCCGGGCAAAAGGTCGACCTCTCTCGGGAGGTAGGCCCAGCTGGCCGCGGAGCCGCCCGCCCTGAAGTCGAACTCCCTCTCCGTCTGGCCGCCGTTTGTGAGGTTGACTATGATCGACCTCTCCTTGCCGCTCTGGACGCGGATGTGTGTCTCATCCGTCTGGACGATTATGACCCTCGAGCCGGTCAGGTCGACGAGCTTGTCTGACGTGGTGAGGTTGAGGTCCTGGTAGGGGAGGACGAGGAGCCTGAGGGTGACCTCCTCCTCCTGCGTGCAGCCCTCCTTGAAGAGGTCCTCCTCGAGTTCGGGGATGCTCTCCTCGAGCTCGTTGATGTTGGAGATGAGGTTCTCCCTTGCGCTCGTCAAGTCCCTGCCGTCCTCGTAGTCATCAACGAACCTCCCGATTCTGTCGACCACGTTCTCCACCTTGGAGCCCATCCTGACGTCGACGAGGACCAGCTTCAGCTCTGTCAGCCTCTCGGAGATCGTCCTCAACTGCGATATCTTCCCCTCCGGCGACTTGCTTATCCAGCTCGCCATGTTGGAGTACATCAACGCCAGCTTGGCGCTCTGGACCATGGAGGTCCCCTCGTAGTCGAGGCCGCAGGCCTCCACGATCCTGCCGACATCATTGTGAAGGTTGAGCCTGCCGAGAGTCGCTGAGGCCTTGCCGTCCTCGAAGTCGTTCCTCGTGTAGGGGTCGGGCAGAACGAGGTACTGGACCTCGCTGGAGGTGGTCCCATAGGCCCTCATCTTGACAGTGTAGTCGATCTCCTCGCCGACTGTGATGATGGAGGGTATCACCAATTCGGGCTCGACCTGGAGCTGGCGCTCCGCGGTGATCGTGAACTCTTTTTCTATCACTCGTCCCTGGGAGCTGGCCACGCGCAGCGCGAACTTTTCAGACTCCTTGAAGTCCCCCGCCGCCTTGAGGGGCATGTCGACCTCCACCTCGTCTCCAGGCGTCAGCTCACGCGTCTGGAACGTCTGCGTCTCCCAGCCGGCCGGCGTGTCGAGGGAGACTGAGTAGCTGTCCTGGAGGGTGCCCACGTTCTCGAGGGAGATGGAGAGAGTGGACGACGCGCCAGGGGCCATCACCTCGGGTATCCCAAGGTCGAGGTCGACGTCGGCAAATGAGAGCGTGTTGCCTGTGTTGAAGCCGTGGTAGCCCTCAGTCACGTTCCGCACGAAGAGCTGTATCTCAAGGTCGCGCGCCTGCTCGCTCGTGAAAATGCGCCGGGAGGTGAATGGAAAGACGTCGAGGCCGAACCTGAAGTCGAGGACGGCGGCGGACGGCTTGTGGAGGATGCCAAGCGTGTAGATGCGGGAGGGGTCAGAGGTGTCGAGGCTGCCGTTGACGTGGACCTTGCCCGTCTCAGGCTCGAAGGTGGCGTTGATGGGGGGGAGATCCATCTCGCCCTCGCACGGGATCTTCTCCCCGGAGATGGGGATGTCGGCGCACTGGCCGCCCGCGGTTATGTGGGCGGTCAAACTGTACTCGTCGGGGATGCCCTGGGGGGGCGCGGAGTAGAAGGTGATGTTCTCGCAGGGCGGACAGCTCTCCAGGTAGTCGAGGTTTGGATAGCTCCTCTCCGGTGTTATCGGTATCTTCAGGCCGCCTGCCAGCTCAATGAATGTCTCGTTGGGGACGATGGAGTACTGGGCGCCCTGCTTGTTCAGGACGTCGAGGATGAGTAGGTCGCCGCCGCAGGAGTAGACCGTGGCGGAGGCATCAAAGTCTGCCAAACACTCCTCCCACTCGTCGGCAGCGGCGCCAATGCTCATCAAGACAAAGACGAAAACGAGGAGGCGCTTCATCGGCTAGATAGGGAGAGGCCGATTATTAAACTCTACCCCTGGGAGAAGGCAATCTGGGCGAGGAGGGCGGAGAGCTGTATGTGCTCGTTGGAGCCCTCAACTATCCTGAACTCGTACTCGCCGACCTTGTCGATCAGGGCCGCCTTCCTCTTCTCCGGGATGTCGAGGCCGAATATGACGGAGTGGATCTCCTTTATGAGGTCCTCGCCGGAGAGGCCGCCGGAGACCATGAGGTCGAAGAGCTTGGAGCGTGACTCGAGGAACTTGCCCGCGAGTGCCATCTCCAGCACCTCCTCCACCTCCTCCGGCTTGGCCATGCTGGCCGCGGAGTAGACAGACTCCTCTGTCACTTTTCCGAGTGCGGCCGCTGTCTGGAGGAGGTTGGTGGTCTTGCGGAGGTCGCCTCCCGCCAGGTCGACAAGCGCCTTTCTCCCCTTCTCCCCCATCTCGAGGTCCTCGCCCTCCACTATGCGGTCGACATACTGGGCGACGTCCTTGTCGCCGAGCCTGCCGAAGCGGAACACTGCGCACCTCGACTGTATGGGGTCGATTATCTTGGAGGAGTAGTTGGCACTCAAGACAAAACGGCATGTCGATGCGTAGGACTCCATGGTCCTCCTGAGGGCCTGCTGGGCGTCCTTGGTCAGGGCGTCGCACTCGTCGAGGAAGATTATCTTGAAGTCCGCCCCCAGCGGCTTCGTCCTGGCGAAGTTCTTTATCTTGTTGCGGACCACGTCTATCCCCCTCTCGTCGGAGGCGTTGGTCTCCGTGAAGTTGTTCTTCCAGTTCTTGCCGTAGAGGTCGCGGGCTACGCAGATGGCTGCCGTGGTCTTGCCCACCCCTGCAGGGCCGGCAAAGAGCATGTGGGGTATGGAGCCCTCCTTGACGAAGGCCTGGAGGCGCTCCCTGATCTTCGCCTGGCCTATCAGGTCCGAGAGTGTCTTGGGACGGTACTTCTCGGTCCAGATAATTGAAAAGTCCATGCGGCTTGGCCGGAGGCCGTTTTAAAATGGTTTTCCCTCGAGTCAGGTTTTAAATAGCGGCCGCACTCTCCCCCGACCATGGACCCGGCGCTCCGCCAGTTTGGGGCAGTGACGGCCGGAAGCCTGCTCGGCATCGCCAGCACGCAGGTCTCCAGCTCACTTGCCATAACTGCTGCGGTGGCGGCGGGTGCGCTGATGCGGGAGAAGAGCGATGGCGAGACAGGGACTCTCCTGGGCTCCTGGCTCCTCTCGTGGATACTGATGGTGAACTAGATGAGGACTGCAATAAAGGAAGCGCTGGAGAGCGAGGGAGACGTAGAGGTGGCAGGATGGGTCCACGAGACGAGGGACCTGGGGGGCATCAAGTTCACAGTTCTCAGAGACAGAAGCGGGAAACTGCAGGTAACGGCGCCGGAGGGGAAAGTCCCGTCCGACGTCTTCGAGAAGATGTCCCAGAGCTTCGAGACGGTCCTCCGCGTGAAGGGCAGGATGCAGAAAAGCAAGAAGGCGACAGGCGGGGCGGAGCTGATACCGGAAGAGATAGAGGTCCTGGCAGAGGCTGAGTCGCCACTGCCGCTCGACCCGTCCGGGAAGGTGCCAGCCGAGCTCAGCACGAGGCTGGACAACCGCTTCCTCGACTTGAGAAGGCGAGAGATCCTCGACATCTTCAGGGTTAGGAACGCCGTCAACAGGGCGACGCGGGACTTCCTGGAAGGCAAGAACTTCTTCGAGTTCAACCCGCCGTTCGTGGTGGAGGCCGGCGCTGAGGGGGGAGCTGAGCTCTTCCCCATCTCCTACTTCAACAAGGAGGCCTTTCTCTCCCAGTCAGCCCAGCTCTACAAGCAGTACCTCGTCTCCGCAGGGCTGGAGAGGGTCTACCAGATAGCGCCCTGCTGGAGGGCTGAGGAGAGCCACACCTCTCGCCACCTCACTGAGTTCCACCAGATCGACGTGGAGCTGGGCTTCATAGAGGACGAGAACGACGTGATGGATGTCTGCGAAGGCGTCTTCGACGCGATACTGAGATACGTTGACGAGCACTGCCAGGAGGAGCTGGAGGAGATGGGCATACAGCTGGTCATCCCTGAGAGGCCCTACCCCAGGATAACCTACGACAAGGCGCTGGAGCTGCTGGAAGAGGACGGGAAAAAGATAGAGTGGGGCGAGGACATCGACAGGGAGTCGGAGAAGCAGCTCGGGGACGTGATGCTGGAGGAGGAGAAGCCGGCCTTCTTCATCACCAAGTACCCGTCAGTCCAGAAGCCTTTCTACATAATGAAGGACGGCAAGCTGAGCAGGGGGTTCGACCTCGACTACCTGGGCTGGGAGATGAGCAGCGGCGGCCAGAGAGAGCACCGCCACGACATACTGCTCGCGGAGATGAAGAAGGGAGGGATGAACGTCGACGCCTTCCAGTTCTACGTCGACGCCTTCAGGTTCGGGTGCCCGCCGCACGGCGGCTTCGGGCTGGGGATAGAGCGCGTGGTTACGAAACTGCTAAAACTGCACAACATCCGTGAGTCGGTGATGTTCCCGAGGGACACCAAGAGGCTGATCCCATGATGAAAGTAGACAAGGAAAAGTGCCTCCGCTGCGGAGGATGCATACCGGTCTGCCCGGTCAACGCCAACGAGTTCACGGACTCTGAAGTGATCTTCACCGACAGGTGCATAGAGTGCGGCCTCTGCGCCAAGGTCTGTCCCGTCGGCGCCATAACCAAAGAAGATTGAGATGAGACTGCCCAAGAACAAGTTCGACTGCGTCGTCGTCGGGGCCGGGCCTGGGGGAAGCACCTGCGCCTACGAGGCTGCGAGGAGGGGTCTGGACGTTCTCCTCCTCGACAAGAGGCAGTCGATAGGGGAGCCCGTGAGGTGCGGGGAAGGGTTCGGCCTCCCTGCCTTCGCCAAGTTCGGCATCCCCATCGACGCCCGCTACTGCACCAACAAGATAGTGGGGTTCAAGCTGGTCTCGCCCGGCGGCCACGAGATAGTCTACAGGGGGCCGAGGTCGGGCGGCTACATACTGGAGAGGTTCCTCTTCGACAAGGCGCTGGCCGTGAAGGCGGGAAAAACTGGGGCGACAGTGCTCTCCAACGCGAGGGCGACGGGCGTGGAGAGAGACGGGGAGGAGGTCGTTGTCGGCGTCGACTTCATGGGCGAGAGGGGAAAGGTGAGGGCAGACATTGTGGTGGGGGCGGACGGGAGGGAGTCGAACGTGGGGAGGTGGATGGGGATAGATACATCCCTGAAGCTGAAGGAGATCGCCAAGGGTTTCCAGTACGACATGCTGACGCCAATAGGGGCGCCGGAACTGCTGGAGATACACATCGGAAAGGAGGTGGCGCCCGGCGGCTACATCTGGATCTTCCCCAAGGGGCCGAACAGGGCAAATATCGGCGTCGGCGTCGACGGAGACGACCCCCGCACCGCAAAGCACTATCTCGACAAGTTCATGGAGGAGAACGAAATAAGGGGGAGCGTGCTCCAGCACGTCTCCGGTACAATCCCCCTCAAGCCCCCCAGCCACCCGGTGCACGCCGACAACATGATGCTGGTCGGCGACGCCGCGAGGTTCGTCAACCCGATGCACGGCGGCGGCATCACGGAGGCGATGGATTCTGGGAGGAAGGCGGGAGAGGTGGCCTCTCTGGCCGCCAGTGTGAACGACTTCTCCGCCTCCTCGCTCGAAGTCTACTCCGTCGAGCTGGGCAAGGTCATCAAGGAGCTTGAGATCCTGGAGAGATTCAAGGAAGTCGTCGTCTCCATGGAGGACGACGAGCTCGACTTCATCGTGGGAAACACGGACGGAGATTTCATCAACGACATAACGGAGGGAAAGGGGAAGAGGAAGGCGATAGAGCTTCTCATGAAGAAGCCGAAGCTGCTGCGCTTCCTCCCCAAGATGAGGTGAAATAATGGAGTATGACTTGATAGTTGTCGGCGCCGGGCCTGGGGGGAGCACCTGCGCCTACGAAGCTGCGAGGAGGGGTCTGGACGTTCTCCTCCTCGACAAGAGGCAGTCGATAGGGGAGCCCGTGAGGTGCGCAGAAGGGATCACTGAAGAGGTCAGGGCAAAGTTCGCAATCCCGGACAGGGTGATAGCGAACACAGTGGAGTCGTCGGAGGTGATATCGCCAGCCGGCGAGAGCGTTGTCACCAAGGGGAAGGGCCACATACTGGAGAGGATAGCGAGCGACAAGTTCCTTGCCATCAGGGCGGTGGAGGCGGGCGCCGAGCTCTTCACCAGGGCGAGGGCGGTCGGCATGGTCAACGGCGAGGTGAAAGTGAAGACGCCGGAAGGCGACTTCAAGGCGGGCGCGCCCCTCGTTGTTGGGGCGGACGGGAGGGAGTCGAACGTGGGAAGGTGGTTCGGCCTCGACACGACACTCAAGCTCGACGAGCTCGACAAGGGCTTCCAGTACGAGATGGTCGGGGAGTTCGAGAGCGACAGGGTGAAGTTCTTTCTGGGCAGGGAGGTGGCGCCTGGCGGCTACGTCTGGGTCTTCCCCAAGAGCGAGAGGAGGGCCAACGTCGGCGTCTGCATACCGGGAGACGACGAGAAGACGGCAAAGCACTACCTCGACAATTTTGTCAAGGCCAACAAGGTCGGCGGGAGCGTGGTCAGGGCTGCGGCGGGGACCATCCCCATGAAGCCTGCGAGGCACGAGCTCTGCGGAGAGAACTTCATGCTTGTCGGCGACGCCGCGCGGCTGGTCAACCCAATCCACGGCGGAGGGATGGAGGAGGCGATGAAGTCCGGGAAGCTGGCCGGGGAGCTGGCTGCGGAGGGGACGCCGGAACTCTACGGGAAGATGATAAGAGAGATGCAGAAAAGGAACCGCAAGCTGAGCAAGCTCAACGCCTTCTTCCAGGAGCTCTCCGACGAGGACATCGATTTCCTGGTCGGCCACATCTCCAGCCAGGGGCTGGCAAGATCGGTGGGAGGCAGGGACTTCGGCGCTTTGGTGAAGATAGTCAAGGAGAAGCCGTCTCTGCTGAGGTTCGTGCCCAAGCTGCTCTAGACGACGTCCAGCAAAACAGTCCAGGAGGGCGTGGAGACGCCTGCCAGCTCCCTCCTCTCGCCGCAGAGCTCCACTTCCTTCAGCATCTCGAATAGGTTTCCGCAGAGCATCACCCCCTTCACAGGAGAGCCGTCCTGGAAGACGTTCTTCGCCTCCACGGAGAAGTCGCCGGAGGGCGGGATGGTGTGAGTGCCGGAGAGCCAGTCGACGACAGTGTCGCCCTCCCTGCCACTCGGACCCTCCACAACGACGTTGGTCGAGCCTGCCACCGGGAGGCTCGAGTAGCCCCTGACGGCGTTGCCGGGCTCTCCCCCCAGCCGCTTCGCAGTCTCCACAGTGTGGAGGAATGAGAGGAGCTCACCGTCGATCAGCGTCCTTTTTTTTGTCTCCGAGCCCTCGTCGTCGAAGCCCCTGCTCTCGAGGCCGTCTTTCTTGAGGGGGTCGTCAACGATGCGGAGGGAGGAGACATTCTCTCCAAGCTTGTCGGCGAGGGGACTCCGGCCTGCGATGACTTCAGTGCCCGAGAGAGCGTCGAGGAGGACAGAGAGGAGGGAGACCGCCGCCTTGGGACGGAGTGTGACTCTCATCCTGCCCCTCTCTGCCTTCCCCGGCTCTCTGGACTCGAGGGCAGTCTTCTTCGCCCTCTCAGCGACGGCAGGGAAGTCGAGTTCCCCGCGCGAGGAGTCGAAGTCGAAGCCGACGGAGGAGGGCGTGGAGACGAAAACCTGGGCGGAGAGAAAAAAGAGAGTCTCGGAGAGGGAGAGGGGGGAGCGCCCGAGCGAGCGGCCGGTCTTGTGGAAAGAGACAGAGACAAAGTTCGCGCTCACGCCGTCGAGGCGGGAGAGCATCCCCCGAAGTGCGTCGACGAGCTCTTCAGGCCCTGTAGCACCCTCGTCCGAGAGAAGGGGCCTGCCGCCCTTCCCCCAGCCGTAGAACTCCTGCGAGAAGAAAAGGTCTGAAGGGAGAAGGTCGGGCGACGAGGCAAAGGAGAAGCCGAGCTTCCCCTCCTTCTCGACTCTCATGCCGCATCCCTCCCTCCTCTCGGCGGAGAGCTCCCTCACCTTCCCGAGCTCGCTGGAGACTTCGACAGTCTCCTCTTCCACGCTGAACAGCTCCCTGGTCATGAGAGGCCCCCCACCACCGCCTTGGCGCGGAGGTGCGGCCCGCCGCTCCCCACTGCAACCGACTCGCCCGACTTGCCGCAGGAGCCGCCGTTCATCTCCACCTTCTTCCCGACCATGTCGACTGAGCGGAGGACCTCGAAGAGGTCGCCGCTGAGGGTCGCCTCGCCGACGTTCTTCTTCAGCTCGCCGTTTTCGACAAGCCAGCCCTCGTCTGCCGAGAAGTTGAAAGTGCGCGAGGCGGGGGAAGTGGCTCCTCCAGTGGTGCCGCAGAGGAAGACTCCCCTCTTCACGTCGAGCATCTCGTCGAGAGTGTCCTGGCCAGGCAGCACAGCGGTGTTGGTCATGCGAACAGCGTTGAACTCGCCGCGGCAGTTGCCGGTCGACGCCCCGCCGAGCTGGCCGGCAGAGTCGCGGGAGTGGAGGAAAGAGAGGAGGCGGCCGTCTTCGAGGAGGGCGGTTTTGCGCGGGGCGGAGCCGTCCCTGTCGAAGAAGAATGAACCATATCCTTTCTCGCCGTCGTCGACCACAGCAAGCAGGGAACTCGCTATGGTGTCGCCGAGCCTGCCCTTCAAGACGCTCGCGTCCGCGGCCACGGTGTCGCCCTCAACCATGTGGCCCAGCGCCTCGTGGATGAGCGTCCCGACCATCAGCGGGTCGAGTATGACAGTGTACTCCCCGCCCTTCAGCTTCTCGGCCTTGAGAGTTCGCAGGGCCCTCTCCGCCGCGATCTCGGGCGAGAACGACTCGATGAACTCCCAGCCCGCTCTCGCTCCGTCGCTGGCGATGCCGCGGCCCATCCTCCCGTTTTCCCGGGCCGTCGCCACCACGGTGAGTGCTGTCCTCACCAGCTCCTGCTCCAGGTCGACGCCGCCCGACTCGAGGCGGACTGAGAGGACGACGTCCTGGTAGGAGAGGCGGAGGGAGAGGCGCGGGTCGGTGGAGAGCCTCTTCTCCATCTCCCTCAGAAACTCAAGCTTCTCCTCGAGGGAGAGGTCGCGCGGGTCTGTCTTTGGGCTGTCCTTCCCGCTCTTCCCAGGCTCGAGGGGAGCGAGCCCGTAGCCTCTCGGGTCGAGGAGGGAAGGGGAGGGGACTGGAAGGCCGCCGCAGGAGTAGGTCCACCTCCCCTTGTCGAAAGAGCGGCGCCTCTCCCTCTCCTCCCTGCCCACTCTCGCCTCCCTCACCTCTCCCCTGTCGAGGACTATGGAGGTCGAGCGGAAACCTATCCTCTCCCTGTCAGAGTATGCCACGGCGAAGAGTCGGCGGGAGCCTATATTTAGCTTCGCCTGGCCAGAAGTATTATAGGCTGTCTGGATAGAGGAGAGGCATGGACCCGTGGGGGAATTTCGAGAGGGAGGTGAGCGAGGCTGTGGGTGTGGAGACGGGAGAGCTGGAGAAGCCGCTCAACCCCAAGCACGGCGACCTCGCCTATCCCTGCTTTGCCCTGGCCAAGAAAGAGAAGAAAAGCCCCGTCGAGATCGCCGAAGAGGCTGCGGAGGAGGTCGACTGCTCCGAGTTCGAGCTCATCAAGGAGGTCCGCCCGATCGGCCCCTACATCAACTTCGTCCTCGACTACGACAGGTTCGCGGAGAGACTGGTCGAGGCCATTCTCAAGGAGGGGGACGAGTTCGGAAGGTGGGAGCTTCACGGCGGCAGGAAAGCGCTGGTCGAGTTCCCGAGCGTCAACCCCAACAAGCCGTGGCACATAGGCCACGCGAGGAACGCGGTGCTGGGCGACACCCTGGCGAACCTGCTCGAGGCGGTGGGGTATGATGTGGTGAGGACGGACTACATCGATGACTTGGGCCTGCAGGTGGCCAAGACGCTCTGGGGTCTGAAGAGGTTCGGGGCGGGAGAGGAGAAATTCGACCTCGCCCTCGGCAAGCTCTACGTGAAGGCGGAGGAAGAGATGGAGAAGCCCGAGACGGAGGAGGAGGTGAGGTCATTCCTGAAGAGGATGGAGGAGGGCGGGGAGATTGCGGAAAAGGCGAGAGAGATGTGTGTGCGCTGCGTGGAGGCGCAGTACGAGACAGGCTACAAGCTGGGAGTTTTCCACGACCTGATGGTCTGGGAGAGCGACATAGTGGAAAGCGGCCTCTTCAAGGAGGCGCTCAAGAAGATGAAGAGTTCGGCGAAGATAGCCGAGGGGAGCGGCGAGAAGGAGGGCTGCCTTGTGGCAGACTTCTCAGAACTTGACGAGTTCTCGGGTATGAAAGACGCTGAGAAAGTCCTTCTCAGGTCGGACGGGACAGCGACATACGCGGCCAAGGACATCGCCTTCCAGATGTGGAAGTGCGGCCTCGTGGAGGACCCCTTCAGATACGCGGAGTTCACAAAGCAGGAGAACGGAAAGGTGGTGGAGACGACCTCGAGAGAGGGAGAGAAGAAGGGGTGGGGAGAGGCCGACATCGTGGTCAACGTCATAGGGATGCCTCAGGCCCACGCCCAGAGGATGGTCTTCTCAGCCCTCAGGCTCCTGGGCGAGGAAGAGGCCTTCGAGAAGAGCTATCATCTCTCTTACTCAAAGGTCTCCTTCGAGGAGGGGGGCGAGGTGGTCCAGTTCTCCGGGAGGAAGGGCAACTGGGTCGACTACACTGTCGACAACCTCGTCTCGAAGGCGGAAAAGAAGGCGAAAGAGGAGGTGGAGAAAAGGAACCCAGACCTCGAGGGGAAGGAAGAGGTGGCGAGGGCTGTGGGGAGGGGGGCGGTGAGGTATGCTCTCCTCAGGATGGCGCCGGAGAAAGAGATAGTGTTCCGCTGGGAGGAGGCGCTCTCCTTCGAGGGCGACGCCGCCCCGTATCTCCAGTACGCCCACGCCAGGGCCTGCAGGATACTCGAGAAAAGAGAGGCAAAAAACGCAGAGTTCGAGCTGGAGGGACGGGAGAGACTGCTGGTCAGGAAGCTGGCAGAGTTCCCGTCGCTTGTGAAGAGGATCCCGGGCGAGATGAAGCACGAAGTCTGGGGAACGAGCGTGGCCATCAACTCGCTCTGCGAGTACTGCTGCGAGCTGGCCTCCGAGTTCAACTCCTTCTACGGCGACTGCCGCGTGCTTGGATCGGAGAAGGAAGGGCAGAGGCTCCTCCTCGTGAAGGCCTTCCAGCAGGTGATGAAGAACGCCCTCACGCTCTTGGGTATAGAGCCTGTCAGGAAGATGTAGCCGATCCCTCAGGCTTGGGCAGGACTTTGACGCCCGAGACCACGGACTTGAGTTGTTCGAGGAACCCTTTCTCCGGCACGAGCGCGTGCTCGAGGACGTCTTCCATCCTCTCCACTGCGACTATCTCAAGGCCGTGGTTTTTCAGCAGGACGTCCTTGAGGTTGGCGTGGGGGATGAGGACCCTCTTCACTCCCGCCTCTTTCGCGGCCTCCAGCTTGGCGTTGACGCCTCCCACGGGTAGGACGTCGCCCCTGACGGAGAGGGAGCCTGTCATGGCCACGTCCTGCCTGACTGGGACGTCCTTGAAGGCGGAGATTATGGCTGTGGCGCAGGCGATGGAGGCGGAGTCTCCCTCCACACCCTCGTAGCTCTGGAGGAACTGGACGTAGATGTCGTAGTTCTCCTTGAAGCTCTCCCCGTACCACTTCATGATTATGGCGTTGACGTTCTGGATGGCCTCCTTCGCTATCTCGCCCAGCTGGCCGGTGGCCACTATCTCGCTCTTCTTTCCGCCGGGCGTGACCTCCGCCTCTATCGGCAGCATTATCCCAGAGTCGCTGTCGCCGACCACGGCGAGGCCGTTGACGCGGCCGACCTTTCCGCCCTCTGTGAGGATGACGTGATAGTCCTTCTTCTTCTCTATGTACTTGTCAGCTATCTGCTGCTCCAGCGAGCGGGCGTAGCTGCGCGCCTTGTCGATGTGGGAGAGTTCGACCAGGTCGTCGCTCTCCTCCCTGGCGATGTCGCCGGCAGCGCGGACCAATCCGCCGAGGTCGCGGAGCTTCAGTGTGAGATGGCCTTTCCTCCCAGACCTCCTCTTCGCCTCGCGGATTATCTCCTCCACGGCGGGAGCGGAGAAGTGGGGTATCCTCCCGTCCTTCTCGACCTCCTGCGCCACGAACCTCACCAGCTTCTCCCTGTTCTCCTCTGTGTCCTCCATCGTGTCGTTGACGTAGACCTCGTACCCGTAGCCGCGTATGCGGGAGCGGAGGGCGGGGTTCATCTTCTCCACGGAGGAGAGGTTGCCGGCCGCGACCAGGACGAAGTCGCACGGGACTGGCTCAGTCCTCACCATGGCGCCGCTCGACCTCTCAGACTGGCCGGTTATGGGATACTCCTTCTCCTGCAGGGCGGTGAGGAGCTCGACCTGCATCTTTGGGGTGAAAGTCGCTATCTCGTCGATGAAGAGGACCCCCTTGTGGGCTCTGTGGATGGCGCCGGGCTCTACACGCTCGTGGGCCGGAGTCTCGAGACCGCCAGCCTGGAAGGGGTCGTGGCGGACGTCGCCGAGGAGGGAGCCTGCGTGGGCGCCGGTCGCGTCGACGAAGGGCGCAACCTCGCCAGGCCTGTGGGAGACGAGGAGCTTGGGGATGTTGAAGGTGACGTTGCTCCCCTTCGCGTACTGCATCCCCATCAAGAGGAAGACTGACGCCACTATGCCGCCGAAGAGGACGAGGGGCGTCCCCATGACAAAGAAGTAGTAGAGAGTCACGAGAGCGACTGCGGCGAGGAGCATCATGAAGAGGTACTTCTTCATCTCCTCGAACGACTTCTTCTTCTTGGAGAGGCGCTCCCTGACTATCCTTCCGTGGCCGGCAGGCATCGGTTTCACGCGGGGGTTGTTGTCGTCGGTCTCGTTCCTCACCATCAAGACGTCCTGGAGCCTCTCCTTGGGGAGGAGCTCCGCCATCGCCTGGGCGAGCATCGACTTGCCGGTTCCCGGCGGGCCGATGAGCAGGACGTGCCGCTTCTGGAGGGCGGCCTTGCTGACAACCTCCCTTGCCCTGTCCTGGCCGATCACCTGGCCTATCAGCTGAGGGGGAACGCTGACTTCCTCCGTACTGTCGGGCAACTTCATGAACACTACTCAGCGGCGGTCAGCGTGGCCGGGGCCTCTTCCGGCGCCTCTTCCTCCTCTGGCCTGCTTATCTCAATAGAATGGGAGATTATCATGATGTCGCCGGCCGCCTTGACCGCCTTGTGGGGGACGACGACCGCCCTCACGCTCCCGTAGCTCTTCTGCAGGAGGGAGCCGGGAGTGGAACGGACTATCCACCCGTGTATCATGTATTTGCCAAGGACCACGTCTGATACTTTGCCGAAGAAGTCGCCGGCGTCGGTGTAGACATCCTTGTCATACATCTCTGAAATGCGCATAATCGGAACTGCCATGCCTCTCACCCCAAATCTCTCCTATCTCCAATATAAACCTTTTGAATGGGTCAGCCTTCCAGGGGCAGTGTGAAGCTGAAGAGGCTCCCCTTCCCGTACTCGCTCTGGGCGGAGATCTCGCCGCCGTGCCTCTCCACTATCTCCCTGCAGATGGAGAGGCCAAGGCCCGTCCCCTTCTCGCCTGACGGCGCCCCCTCTGCCTGGAAGAACTTCTCGAACAGGTGGGGGATGTCCTTTTTTTTGATGCCGATGCCCGTGTCCTCGACTTCGACTTTGATTTCGTCATCTTGACGCGAGAGGCGGACTTCGACTCTCCCCTCTCTCGTGAACTTGAGGGCGTTGGAGAGGAGGTTGTTGACCGCCTGTGCCAGCCTGTCCGGGTCTGCCTTCACCTTGGGGAGCTCCTCGCTTGAGTAGCGGAGCTCAAGGCCCTTCTCCTCGGCGCGGGGCCTGGTCTCCTCCACTATGTTGCGGACCAGCTCGTTGAGGTCGACCTCCCTGAAATTGAACTTCATCTTCTCGCTCTCCAGCTTGGAGATCTGGAGGACGTCCTCGACCAGCCTCAGGAGGCGCTGAGAGTTCCTGTGGGCGACCTCCAGCGCCTCCCTCTGCTCTTCGTTGAGGCTTCCCAAGTCCTCTGAAAGAAGCGTCTCGATGTAGCCTTTGATCGGGAAGAGCGGCGTCCTGAGGTCGTGGGAGACCATGGAGATGAACTCGTCCTTAGCCTCGTCGAGCTGCCTCTGCTTGCGCACTGTCTCGGCGAGCGACTCCTGCGCACTCCTTATCTCAGTGATGTCGGTGAGGAGGACGATTATTGAAGTCGTCCCGTCAGGGTTCTCCGAGGTGGCGAAGCTCGCCATGTACGACCTGCCGTCCCTGGCCGCCACATCCCTCTTCCAGCCGGAGAGCTCATCCAGCTCCGGCAGGGAGAGCTCTTCACTGAGGACGTAGCCGAAGTCCTTCCCCTCCAGCTCTCCGCCAAAGGCATTCTTGGCAGTCTTGTCTGCCATGACGATTCTCTTCTCCTCGTCGAGCAAGAAAAAGGCCTCTCCCATGCTCTCGATGATGGAGTCGAGCCTCTCCTTCTGGAGCTCCAGCTCCTCCGTCCTCTCCTCCACGACGTCCTCAAGATGTTCCCTGTACTTCTCCAGCTCCCTCTCCGCTTCCACCCTCTCGGTTATGTCGATGGCGACCACCTGTATGCCCTCCACTTCGTCCTCCACCATCAGGACTCTCGGGTGGAGCTCCAGCACTTTGCTGGCGCCGTCGCCCCTGTTGATTCTTATCCTGTAGGGGCCGGGCGTCCCGCCCTCCAGGTGGTTCGCGAAGTTCTCCTTCACCGCCTTCAGGTCCTCCTCGGCCACGTACTTCTTGGAGAGGGCGATGTCGCCCTCGATCTCCTCCCTCTCCCTGCCGACCACCCAGGCGAGGGCGGGGTTCACGTCCACGAACCTCCCCTCCGTGTCCACGGTGAAGATGGGGACCGGCGAGTTGTCGATCAGCCTCCTGTACTTGGACTCGCTGTTCTCCAGCTCCCTCTCTGCGGAGCGTATCGCCTCCTCCTCGACCAGTATGTCTGCCACCGTCCTCAGGAATGTAAGCTCAGTCTCGCCGCACCTCCTGGGGCCACTAATGCAGACGAAGCCCTTCCTGCCGTCGCTGTAGGTGAAGTGGACAGCTGCCGCCTCCACCCCTTCCCCTGCCGCTTCAGGCCCCTTCACCCTGCCGTCGACGACCACCACGTCCTCGCCCCTCTCGACCTTCTCAACTATGCGCCCTGTCAGCTCGCTCTCTATGGGGCGGCCTTCCGGCCAGCAGGCCCCTGAGGGGTCGTCGACCATCACCACGCCGCACGAATCCGCGTCCAGCGCCCCGCAGACCCTCTTGGCAGCATCCACCTTGAACTCCTGGAACTCGGCCTTCTCGAGGGCAGAAGAGAGGAGGGCTGAGAGCGCCTTCTGGTACTCGAGGCGCCGCTCCGCCTCCTCCTTGGCCTCCTTGATGTCTGAAAGGAGGTTGAGCATTGCCGAGCGCGACGCCTCCAGCTTCTTCCTTCTCTCCTCGAACTTCTTTTCAAGCTTTTTCTTCTCCTCGTGGAGCTCCCCGACCCTCTCCTTGAGGGCATCCCTCTCCTCTCTCAGCCTCGACTCGCTGTTCACTGCTTCAACCTCGACCTTGTCTCTTCCAGCTCTCTTTTCAGCTCCTCTATCCTCTTCTCCCTGCCGACAGCCACGTCATGGAACTCCTCCAGCTCCTCCACCCTCCTCTTCAGCTCCTTCTCCTTCTCCTCCAGTTCTGTCACGTCCCTCATCACTGAGACCAGGTAGGTCTCGTCCTCCAGCTCGAACCTGCTGTTGACCTGCTCTACCACGACAGCAGAGCCGTCCTTCCGGACGAGCGGGACCCTCTGCGTCTCGAAGATTCCGCTGGCAGCCTCCCCCAGCACCCTCTTCCTCAGCTCCTCCCTCGGCATGCTCTCCGGTCCGAAGTCGAAAGGCCCCTTCCCGAGCATCTCCTCCTCGGCGTAGCCTGTCAGCTCCTCGGCCGCGGGGTTGACATCCACTATCTCCAGGTCGGGATAGCTCATGATGAAGATCGAGTCCTTGGTCGCTTCGAAGACCGCCTTGAACATTCTCTTCGCCTCCTCAGCCCTCTCCCTCGCGGAGACGTCTCGGGCCACCACCCTGACGCCTCTCGCTTCGTCTCTTTCCTTCACCAGGGAGGCCTTCACCTCGACAGGCACCCTCTCACCGTCCCTCTCCACGTGGAACTGGAAGACTGGCTCTGTCGGCTCGCCTTTCATGAATTTCTTGACTTCGTCCCAGACTCGCGGGAGCTCGCCTTCGGGGAGGAGGCCGAGTTCGTCGAACCTCTCCCCCAGCACCTCCTTTCTCTCCCTCCCTGTCAGCTTTTCGAATGCCTTGTTGACGCGGACGAACCTCCCCTCCGTGTCCATCTCGAAGACCGGGTCTGCGAGGCCTTCAATGAAGTTCTTCAGTCTCTCCTCCTCTTTCTTGAGGGAGGTGACGTCGAGGACAGTCTCTATGGCGCCGATGATTTCACCCGACTCGTCTTTCAGTGGAGCGGCGGTGAAGTGGAGCCACTTGCCCATGGCGGGAAAGAAGTCCTCTGCCTCGTAGGCGCCCTCCCTGAAGGGCGCTTTCCTCAGGCCCTTGTCGCCGTAGTGCTTCTCGAGCCTTTCCTTGTCGTTCTCGATGACCAGGTCTGCCATCACAGGCCTCTTTTTTTCGTAGAAGGGCGACCAGGGCGCCTTGGTGCCGAGCTTCTCTTCGGCAGGGACCCCTGTCAGCTCCTCCATGGCAGAGTTCCAGTGGGTGATCTCGTGGTCTCTTCCTATGACGAAAGTGGGGGCTGCGTAGCCGTTTACTATCTGGGAGAGCCGCCTCTTCTCCTTCTCCCGCTCTTCCAGGAGGCCCTCTTTCTCGGTGACGTCCTCGCCGACCGCGAGGACGCCTTTCCCGTCCTCGAGCGGGACAAGTGTGTTCCTCCACCTCACAACTCTCTCCTCGCCTTTCTTGGTAAGGATTGGGTTGGTGTGGGTGAAGGCGGTCTCCTCGCCTGAGACCGTCTCCTGCCAGACTTTCCTGACCTCCTTTCTCGCCCTCTCAGGGACGAAGCTCTCTATCCAGCTCTCTCCCTTCGCCTCCTCCAGGCTGAAGCCTGTCAGCTCCTCCGCTTTCTTGTTGAAAAGGCGGACTCTTCCCTCCGAGTCGAGGAGAAGAATGATAACGTTGGCGGTCTCAAGGAGGTTCTTGAGGAGGTCGCGCTCCGACCTGCAGGAGTCGAGGTGCTTCTCCTTCCACCTCTGCTCGCTGACGTCGTCCACCCTGCTGATGACGACACTCTCCCCTCCGCACTCCACCTCCTGCGACCTGAAGCGCCAGTCCGCCTTCGAGCCGTCTTTCAGGGAGACCTCGGCCTCGAACTCGAGCGGCTCGCCAGAGAGCTTGGAGAGGAACTTCAAGACGGCCTCGGGGTTGACAGCGATGTCGCCGAGAGTCATCTCCCTCATCTGTTCTGGGCCGTAGCCCGAGAGCTGGGAGAAGGCCTTGGTGAAGTCGATGATTCTGCCCTTTCTGTCGTGGGCCACAATCGCCTGGCCGACCTCCCTCATCAAGGCTGGCAGGACTCCCTTCTCGTCCATGGAGAGCATTTGCGCCGCGCAGTTTAATGCTTAATTGCGAAAACGGTCCTATGGGCGAGTGGCAAACGCGAGTCGTCCCTGTCAGGTCTCGAGGACCTCCGCCCTCTCGGCGAAGGGAACGGCAGGACTCTGCATCCCATCGACGGATAGGAACCCTTATTTTTGGAGAGACAGGGGAGGTGAGATGATTGTCCTCGTCCCCATCTCGCACGTGGCCAGGGAGAGCGGCGAGAGGGTGAGAAAGGCGATGGAGAAGCTGAAGCCTGAGAAGGTCGGCATCGAGCTCGGGCCTGAGAGGCTGGAGGCGTTCAGGAGGGGGGAGAGAAAGGTGAAGGCAGAGCTGAGCAGGCCGTCACTCCTCGCGCGGCTGCTGCTTTACGTGCAGGAGAAGTACGCGAAGAAGGCGGGCAGCGAGGCGGGAGAGGAGATGCGAGTCGCGATGGAGGAGGCAGAGAAAGCTGGGGCGGAGCTGGTGGCCATCGACAGGCCCATCTCAATCACCATGCAGAGGTTCTCCGACGCCCTCTCATTGAAGGACCTCTTGAGAATTGTCTGGATGGCTGTGAGGGGGGAGGAGGTTCCCTTCGACCTGGAGACTGTGCCCGACGAGGAGATGGTCGGCGAGCTGGTGGAGGAGCTCAAAGACGAGTTCCCAAAGCTCTATAAAGTTCTCATCACGGAGCGGGACGACTACATGGCTGAGAGACTGAGAGAGATGGAGGACGGCGTCGCCGTCGTCGGTGCCGGCCATGTGAAGGGACTGGTGAAGAAACTTGAGGAAGTTTACGTTTTCAAGGGATGAGATAGGCGACCTGCTGATCTCTGCCTTCATCCTCTCCTTCGTGGTCGCCTACCCGTTCCGCGGAGTCTCGACCCTGGCCGGCGCGGGAGCGGAGATGGGCACGCTGTTGCTCGTGCTCGGAACCACTTTCATCTTCCACGAGCTCGCCCACAAGTTCACTGCCCAGAGCTACGGCTGCTGGAGCGAGTTCAGGATGTGGAAGGAGGGCCTCTTCTTCGCCCTGCTGATAAAGGTCCTGATACCCAACACCCCCTTTGTCTTCATAGCGCCGGGCGCGACCTACTTCTCGCCCTTCATCGGGGGGATACCCTTCCTCTCACTGACAAGGGAGCAGAGGGCAAAGATCTCCCTGGCAGGGCCTCTCACAAACGTGGCCATGGCCTTCGTCTTCTTCGCCCTGACGCCCCTGCTGGGAGGTGTGAGCACCCTCGCCGTCCGCGTCAATCTGGCGCTCGCCTTCTTCAACCTGCTGCCAATCGGCCCGCTGGACGGCGGGACAGTTGCGTCCTGGAACTTCTGGGTCTGGGCCGCGACCATCGGGGGGATAATGGTCCTCCAGAGCGTCTTCGCAGTCATCTGAGCATGAGGAGCTCCAGGTCGATCTCGCTTATCAGGAATGTCAGGTAGACGAGGAGGAGCGCTATCCCCTCCCGCCTGTCGAGGTCGAGCTTGCTCTCGAGGAAGAGAGTGCAGAGGAAGACGCCTGTCACCATGAACATCACGCTGCCCAGGAAGCGGTAGGCAGGAGTCTCAAGCGGGTTGATCAGTGCGGCCACGCCTATCACCAGCGTGGTGTTGGTCATCACGCTGCCGAGGATGTCGCCGAGCGCTATGTACTCGTGGGCGGAGTGGACCGCCCTCAGCTCGACAGCCAGCTCGGGGAGTGAGGTGCCGAGGGCGACGACAGTGAGGCCCATGAAGAACATAGGGATGCCGAAGGAGACGGAGATGGCCTGGAATGCCTCGACGAGGAACTCCGCGGAGAGGACGACGCCCGCAATTCCGACGGGGAGCCAGAACCACGGGTGGGAGATCTCCTCCAGCTTCATGTCCTGCGTGGCGCGGAACCTGCGCGACTGGCGGAGGGCGAGGTGGACATAGTAGGCGAAGACGATGAGGAGGACCACGCCGTCGAACCTGCTTATCAGGCCGTCGATGCCGAGGAGGACAGGGAGGAGGACGATGGGGAGGACGAAGTAGACGTCCCTCTTCACGAATGAGCTGGTCACCCTGAGTCTGCCGCGGAGTATGGACAAAGTGCCGAGGACGAGGGTGACGTTGGAGATGTTGCTGCCGATGACGTTGCCCAAAACAAGCTCGCTCTGCTTCTGGAGGGAGGCCATCACGCCGACCACGAGCTCCGGGAGGGAGGTCCCGACAGCTATGGCCACGAAGCCGGCCGCGAACTCGCTGACGCCGAACCTGTCGGCGATGCGGACAGCCGACTTGACCACCCAGTCGGCGCTCTTCACCAGGACGGCGAGAGAGAGGACAGCCTGCAGGAAGGGGTTCATCAGCTATGAGCGTGGTCGCGGCGTATATTAGTATTGCGTCACCGAAATCTTTTATTGGGGAGTCTCCGTGGCGGTGCCGATGAAGCGTTCAAGAGCAGGTGTCAGGGCAGAGCAGGTCCAGATTTTGGCGGAGAAGACGGAGACTCTCCAGAGACAGATGCTGAAGATGGGCGGCCTGATGGCTGCTGCGACGGCGGCGCGGGTCGCACTGCAGGTTTTCCCTTTCATCGAGCCAATCACGGCGGCCGCACTTTTGGCCGGAAGCCTCTGGGGGGAGAAGAAGGGCGCTCTCTTCGGCGCCACTCTCATCTACGTCAGCAACTTCTTCGTCTTCGGCGGCAACGGGCCGTGGACGCTCCTCCAGTGTTTGGGGATGGCGATGGCAGGGGCGGTCGGCGCGAGGCTGGTGGTGACGGAGAGATTGAACGCAGTGGTCGGCGCCTTGGCCGCCACCACAGTCTATGACATGGTCACCAACATGATGTGGATCGCCATGCTCGGTCCGGCCGCGATTGTGAGCGGCTTTCCCATCTTCCTGCTCCACGCAGCCACCAACGCCCTGCTGGCGCTCTCGCTGCCGGGGATTGCAAAGAGGATGGCCTGAACTACTGGTTGACGTGGACGGCGTAGACAGTGTCCAGTCCCTGGGCGATGACTTGCATCAGCATTATCAAACCGAGAAAGGTGAACTCGGGCGGCGAGTTGGTGAAGACGAGCCCGGCAACTGCTAGCACGCCCGTGAGTGCCAGCACGTAGACAGCGTAGAGTATCTTGGAGCTCTCGTCTTCCTTTGACTTTGACTTTGCCATGCGCCTAGAGCGCCTTCTCTCGCATTTATGCGTTTCCTGCCAAACTTTTTAATGAGCGTGAGAGCTCTGCTGGATGATGAAAAAGGCGATTGCTGCCCTCATCCTGCTTCTCTCCCTCGCCAGCGCGGCCGAGAGGCTGGAGGGCGGCATGCCCCTGGTCGCAGTCGGCCCGGACGGGAGGGGGATGATCACCAACCTCACCGTCGAGATACTGCCGGGGAGCGGCAGGACTTTCTTCTCCAGCGAGCCGCTGATAGGGATAGACACCCAGAACTCCGAGAGGGTGGCCGTCGACTTCGCGGAGAACTGGACCAACGAGAGCCTGGACGACAAGGACATCCTCTTCACAATCCACACCAACGCCACCATCGTGGACGGGGCGAGCGCGGGGGCGGCGATGGCGGTGGCCACAATCTCCGCACTGGAAGGGAGAGAGATGAGGAGGGACGTGATGATAACGGGGACGCTCCACGAGGACGGCTCCATCGGCTCCGTCAGCTCTGTCGCGCCCAAGGCGAAGGCTGCTGCCGACGCCGGCGCGAGCATCTTCTTCATACCGAGGGGCCAGTCGGTCCAGACAACGAACGTCCAGGTGGGCAGCCAGGTGAAGACTGTCACTGTCAACCTGACCAAGGTGGGGGAGAAGTGGGGGGTGGAGATAATCGAGGTCTCCAGCATAGAGCAGGCCCTGCCAGTCTTCTTCGGCGAGAGGGAGGGGGTGGAGAGAAATGCGGTCAACGTGACCCTGGGGAAGCTTCCCGAACTGCCCCTGCTGGAAAAGCTGGGAGAGCACGAGATCTCGAGGGCGAGGATGCTCGAGAAGATCGCCAACCGCTCGACGGAGAGCTATGATGTGGGGAAGACGCTCCTCGGAGAGGCCGAGAAAGTGAAGGGAGAGGGCTACCCCTACTCCGTCGCCAACAACGCCTTCCTGGCCGCTGTCTACTTCTGCAGGAGCGGCGAGGAGCCGGAGGTGGAGGCGAGCCTGGACAGGCTCGAGGCGATGATACTGCAGGAGAACATAACGAGGAACGGCGATCCAGCCTGGCTCGGCTCCGCACAGCTGAGATACCTCTGGGCGAGGGAGAGGGAGGGCGACTGCGCAAGGGCGGAGTGGATAGCTGCGGCAGAGAAGATGCTGGAGGTGATGCCGAAGAGGAAGGGCCTCGATGTCTCTGCCCTCTCGGGAAGGGCGCAGACCTATCTCGACAAGGCTGAGAAGGACCTGGCCTCCGCAAAGGCGATGGGGGCAGAGGACCAGAGGGCCGTGGAGGCGCTCGCCATAGCGGGGAAGGCCTACCGGGAAGGGTTCTACGAAGCGGCGGTGCTGAGCAGCGTCGACTCCATATCCTACTCGCGCGCCTCCACCGCCAGCGGCTCCATGGCAGGCCTGGAGGAGCTGTCAGTGGAGATAGCAGACTTCCAGTCCGACAGCTTCTCTGAGGCCTACAGGCGCCACGCCCTCTACCTGATCCACAAGGGCATCGAGGAGGAGTCGAGGACCAGCCTCCTGGACGCAATCTATCTCGGCTACAGGGCGAGGCTCTACGAGGGCGTCTTCTCCGGCCTCCCGGAGAGGAAGGTGGACTACCAGGAGCTTCTCAACCCGTCGCTCCAGGTGCTCGGCTTCGCCCTGACAGTGAGTGTCGTGATCGCGGCGGCCGCCAAGCTGAAGGGCGAGGAGGGCGAGGAGATGTTGAAGGCGAGGAGGATGGCGAGGGAGGCGGCGCTCGAGAAACTGAAGGGGGAAGTCGAGAGTGGCAGGATCACGGAGAAGGAGCACGACAAGCTGGTGAGGGAGCTGCCGTGACGCGGAGGATAGAGCTGCCAAGGTACATCATCCGCGGCGAGCAGGTCTTCGACAGCGTGGCCGCGGTCGCAGAGGAGATAGGGAGGAAGAGGCCGCTGGTGGTGGCGGACGAGATCACCTACAGGCTGGCAGGCCGGCTTGTCGAGAAGAAGGTGGATGGGGCAAAGAAGCTGATAATCGAGGGGGCCACGCTGAAGGAGGCGGCGAAAGTCGAGGAAAAGCTGAGAGGGGGGAGGGACCTGGCGCTGGCGGTCGGGGGAGGCTCCGTCATCGACGTCGCCAAAGTCGCCTCCTTCAACGCCGAGGTGCCATTCTTCTCCATACCGACCACCATCTCCCACGACGGCATCGCCTCAAGCGGGGCGAGCCTGCTGGTGGACGGGAGGAAGAAGAGCATAGCGTCGAAAGTGCCGATGGCTGTCTTCGCCGACCTGCAGGTGATAGAGGCTGCCCCCCACAGGCTCTTCGCCGCCGGTTGCGGCGACGCGATCAGCAAGTTCACCGCCGTGCTCGACTGGAGGCTGGCCCACGAGAAGAAGGGAGAGTACTACGGCGACTACGCGGCCGAACTGGCAAAGCTGGCAGCCGAGAGCGTGGAGAAGAACGCAAAGAGGATGGCAAAAGACGAGAGCTTCGGCGTCCACATACTCTTTGAGGCATTGATGTCGAGCGGCGTGGCCATGAGCATCGCTGGCTCGAGCAGGCCTGCCAGCGGGGCGGAGCACAGCTTCTCCCACGCTCTGGACAGGATAGCGCCCCAGCCCGCGATGCACGGGGAGCAGGTCGGCGTGGGGACCATAATGATGGCCCGCCTCCACGAGAAGAGGGGCTACTTCAAAGTCAAGAGCCATGACGAGATCAGGAAGGCGCTGGAGACGCTGGGAGCGCCGACGACGGCAGAGGGGTTGGAGATAGGGGAAGAATATATTATTAAAGCTCTGACGATGGCAGGCAAGGTGAGGGACCGCTACACGATACTGGAAGGCGGACTGAAAGAGAAAGAGGCGAGAAAACTGGCGAAGGAGACTGGAGTGATATGATAGCTGAGATGTTCGAAGGGAAGGGCTACCTCGTCCTCATCGACCCCGACAAGCAGAGCCCAAAAGAGGCAGGAAAGCTGGCGGAGAAAGCGGAGAAGGAGGGGGCGGACGCACTCATGGTCGGCTCGTCCATCATACTGAAGGGCGGCCTCGACGATACCATAGGGGAGATCAAGAAGAGGTGCGACCTGCCCGTGATACTCTTCCCGGGCGCGAGCTCCCACGTCAGCGGCAAGGCGGACGCAGTCTTCTTCATGTCCCTTCTGTCCGGGAGGAACGCAGACTTCTTGATAGGGGAGCAGGTCAAGGCCGCGCCGGTGGTCTACAAGTACGGCCTGGAGGCGATACCGCTCGCCTACCTGCTCGTCTCCAGCGGGAAGATGACAAGCGTCGAGTTCATGAGCAACACGAAGCCCCTGCCTGCCGACAAGCCTGACATAGCGGTCGCCCACGCCCTGGCAGCCAAGTACCTGGGGATGAAAGTGATCTACCTCGAGACGGGGTCGGGTGCGGAGGGGAGCGTGCCTGACGAGATAATCGCGGCCATCCGCAAGTACGTCGACCTCCCCATAATCGTTGGGGGCGGTTTGAGGGACCCGGACGTGGCGGCGAGGAAGATAAAGGCCGGCGCCAACTTCGTTGTGACTGGGACGGCCATCGAGGAGGACCCATCAATCATGAAGAAGTTCTCAAAGGCGGTCAAGAGTTGCTGATCGCAGTCTCTGGGACGCCGGGCACTGGGAAGACGACAGTTGCCAAGTGGCTGGCGAGAAAGCTTGGGCTCCAGTACGTCTCCCTCAACGACTACGCCAGGAAACACGGCATGGTCGTGGGCAGGGACGAGAAGAGGAAGGCGGACGAGGTCGACGTCGACAGGCTGAGGAAGGTGAAGTTCGAGGACGCAGTCCTGGAGGGCCACTTCTCCCACGAGCTCCTGGCCGACGTCAAGATAGTGCTGAGGCTCCACCCGTCAAAGCTGGAGGAGAGGCTGGAGGAGAAGGGCTGGGGCGCGGAGAAGATCAGGGAGAACTGCGAGGCGGAGGCGATGGGCATTATTGCGGAGGAGGCGGGGCCGGAGGCGTACGAAGTGGTCTCGGACGAGAACGTCCTCTCGAACGCCTTGAAAGCGGTGGCCGGCAAGCTGGAGAGGCGGCGCTACGACTTCTCTGACTGGCTGTAGGCGACGTTCTCCAAGAAGAGCCTGACCGCGAGTATGTGGGAGCAGTGGGAGTCCTTCAGGGCGAAGTGGCGGCAGTCGCAGAGGAACTGGTTGATCGGTATCCTGTAGATGACCTCGTGGACCTGGTTGCTCTTGACATTGAAGTAGAGGCTCTCTCCCGCCCTCTTTGCCCTCTCCACGGCGCCGCTCTTGAAGAGCTCCACCGCCTTCCTGACGCGGGAACGGGGGTAGCCGTCCATCTTTTCCAGTCCAACAACCTGCTTCATAGCCAGCTCTCTATCTCCCCTCTCAGCGCCTCCTCGGAGGTGAGGCCGATGAGCCGCTTAATCTCCTTTCCGTCTTTTTCGAGGACTATGGTCGGTATCGCCCTTATCCCCCTCTTCTTCGCCTCTTCCGGTTTCTCGTCGATGTTGACCCTCTCGAACTCGACTTCGCCCTCGAACTCGTGCTCCAGCTTCTCAAGGACGGGGAGCTGGACCCTGCAAGGCCCGCACCAAGGCGCCCACAGGTCAATAACTTTCAACATGGGCGTCTAGAGGGGTGGCTTTTTTTAATCGTTGCTTTTTTTCTATCGCCATGGTCGAGTCCCAACTCGTGGAGAACCTGTTTAGACTGATGTCGCTCTACCTCCCCTCACTCGGGCAGGCGCTCTTCATCTTCCTGGGCGGAGTGCTTTTGGGAGAGGTGCTGAAGAAGCTGACTGTGAAGGGCTTCGCCTACTCCCACTTCAACAAGACGCTTGAACGGCTGAAGCTCTCCACCAACCTTGCCGGGATGCCCATCGACGTGCTGGTGCCGGAGGTGGTGAAGTGGTACATAATCATTGTCTTCTTGAGCCAGGCGCTGACAGCCATCAACCTGCAGGACGTCAACATTGTGGTCAACCAGCTGAGGGACTTCATCCCCACGCTCGCCAAGTCGGGCCTGATAGTCTACATCGGCATACTGATAGGGGAGTACTTGAGGGAGGAGATACAGAAGTCTGACCTGCCGCAGGGCAACGTGGCCGGCCTTCTCGTCTACGGCTCTTCGGTCTACCTGGCGGCCGCCATGGCGCTCGCGGAGCTCTACCCGCAGGGGATGATGGTCCTCAACATAGTCTTGGCTGTGACGCTCTCCGCCATAGGGTTCGGCGTGGCTTTGGGAGTGGGGCTGGCCGTCGGGCTTGGGACCAAGGACATAGTGGCCAAGTTCGCCAAGAAGCACATCAAGCTGAAATGAAGCGCCTGCTGCCACTGCTGCTCGTCTTGTCACTCTGCGCGGGGGCGGAGCTCCGCCTCGACTACTCCGGCACTGCGGAGGGTGAAGTAAAAAAGTACTCGACTCTCGCAGTGCCCTACACAACGGCCGGCCAGGAGGCGGAGTGCAGCGTGGAGAGGCCTGCAGTCTTCGCAGGCGGGAGCTACTCCTACTCCTGCAACGTCACCACCTCTCCCCTGGAAAGGGAGGAGTATGAGGGCGGCTTTTTCGCGCAGACAGAGCAGACCTCCCTGGGCGGCGAGAGCGGTCCTGGAATTGAGGGCGAAGGCTTCAGAGAGGTGCTGGCCGCCGTGAAGTGGGTGGAGAGGGAGGTGGTCTACGACCCCGGCTACAGGGAGGTGACCAACCCCTGCTCCCTCACGCTGGAGAGGGGGAGGGGCAGCTGCGACGAGATGGCACTGGCGGCGATAGGCGTGCTGAGGAAGATGGGCGTCCCCGCCCGCTACGTGAGCGGCGTCGCCTTCGATGGCAGGGGCTGGGTGCCCCACGCCTGGCTGGAGGCTGCCGTGGACGGCCTCTGGGTCCCCTTCGACCCGACATTCAGACAGCACGGCCTCCTCGACGGCTATCACGTCGTCCACTTCAAGGGCGAGGACGCGAGAGAGCCGATCGACTCCGTCTCCGGCTCAGGCTCCTGGGCGCACGCGGTGGAGGGCGAAGTTTTGGAGGAGGGCGGAGAGGTCGTCCTCCTCGAGCTGGAGACGCCAGAGAGACTGGGAGGGGGAGGCCACGGCCTGGTAACTGTGGAGGCGAGGAACCTCCTCCCCCATCCGGTGGAGCTCTCCCCCCTGCTCAACCTCGAGAGCGAGAACCTTGAAAAGGGGTTAGAGGTCGTGTGGGAGGACGTGGAGGGCGTTGTCGAGGAAGAGGGGAGGTGGAGGTGGGTGGTCAGGGCGCCAAGCGTGGAGAAAGGAAAGGCCTACGCCATCCCCGTGGCCGTCCACGCCTTCGAGACTGCGAGGGGCGAGGTGGAGGTGAGGGGGAAGAGTGAAGGCGGTCTCGAGGTCTACCCGAACTCAACGCACTACGTGGAGGGGGAGATGGCCGAGTACGTCGTCCACGGCGGCGAGAGCGTTGTTGAGCTGGAGAGCGGGGAAAAAAAGAGGGGGCCGAGGCCGGTCTTTGTCCTCCCTGCCTCGGAGAAGACGGCTTTCTTCTCCGGCCAGCTCTTCGCCAGGCCGCCGTCGCTTGTGAAAGAGAGCTATCCAGTCGACTTCAAAGTGAAGGGGCCGAGAGAGGTCTTCGCAGGAGAGACGTTCGAGATCGTCGTGGAGGTGGAGGGACCGGAGAGAGAGATGGAGCTGAACACCAGCGGAAAAAGCTGGAGCTTCACTCCGCCCGCGGTTTTGAGGCTCTCGACCTCCCTGGAAGAGAGCGGCGAGATAGTGATGGAGCTCGACGGCCTCGAGGTGAAGAAAGCGGTGAGGGTGAGAGGGGGACTGCTCGCCCTGCTTGAAAAGCTCCTTCTCTACCTCAGGAAAGCTTTAATGTGAAGGAGAACTTGTGGGGGCGTGAAAGAGGTCTACAGGACGATATTCACTCTGGTGGCGCTCTACGCCTCGCTCAAGCTTGCCCTGCCCTACTTGGACGTAATCACCTACGCGGCGATAAGCGTCACCCTCTTCTACCCGATCTACGACAGGCTGAAGGGGGCAAGCAGGCGCGGGGCCGCCCTCTTCTGCACGCTCCTTGTCTTCGCGGCCGTGATCGTCCCAGCCTCCTACGCGGCCAGCTTCGTCTTCAGGCAGAGCAGGGAGGCCTACAGCTTCCTGGTTGTCGAGGAGCTGCTGCCTCCAGTCCCCGCCCTCACAGAGTTCCTTGAGACGCCCAAGCTGGAGCTCCTCCAGCAGAACCTGCCTGCAGTCGACATGACAATCTCCCTGCTCGCGAAGCTGCCCAACCTCCTCGTCAAGCTGCTGCTCTTCAGCTTCCTCACCTACTACTTCTTCTACGAGGGGACAAAGATGAAAAAGTTCATGAAGAGGGCGCTGGGAGGCTTCGGCTCGACACTGGTCGAGAAGGGAGAGACCCACCTGCAGGAGGTGGTCTTCGGCAACTTCCTGACCAACCTCCTCATCGCCTCCATCTCCGTCCTCCTCCTGAAGTTTTTCGGAGTCCCCTACGCCTACGCTGTCGGGGCCCTCGTCGGCGTGGCGGCCATAGCTCCGCTGGTCGCTGTCTGGATGGTCCTACTCCCGCTCGCCTACGTCTACCATCAGACCAAGCCGCTCTTCGCCTTCTTGATGGTGCTCTACTCAGTGATGGTCGGGGGAGGCCTCTTCGACGTCTTCGTCAGGAACAGGTTCGTGAAGGGGATCCACCCAGCGATCTTCACACTCGGCTTCTTCGGCGGCCTCTCGCTTTTCGGCGTGGCTGGGATGTTCATGGGGCCTGTCATCCTCTCGCTCTCAATAGCTGTGGTCGACACCTACACGCTCCACAAGAAGGGTTAGCTCTTTAAAGTGACGAGATGGGGAGGAGGGATGGCAAAAGAGCGTTTTGGCCTCATAGGGACCGTCCACCTGCTTCTTGAGAGAGATGGGAAGCGACTCTTCCTTCGCAGGTCGAACACCGGCTACATGGACGGCTGCTTCAGTTTGGTGGCCGGCCACGTCGAGGACGGCGAGTCGGTGAGGGAGGCGGCGGCGAGAGAGGCGAGAGAGGAGGTGGGTGTGGTGCTTGAGCCGGAGGCGCTCGAGCTGCTCCACGTGATGCACAGGAACGAGAACCAGAGCAGGATCGACTTCTTCTTCAGGGCGGCCTGCGACGGCGGCGTCGAGAACTGCGAGCCGCACAAGCACGACAAGCTGGAGTGGGCAGAGGAGGGAAAGCTGCCGGGAGAGACTGTCCCCTACATCAAGGAGGCCTTGGAGAGGATAAAGAGGGGCTCCTTCTTCAGCCAGCTCTACTGGTGAAGATGCTGAAAGACGAGCGGCTCGGCCTGACTGCGCTTCCCACGAAGTACTGCGAGCTTTTCTGTGACCACTGCGGCTTCGGCGCGGACAGCTCGAGGCCGAAAACACCGTCCTGGAGCAGAGATAAATTGGCCGACTTCCTCTCGCTTTTCGGCGAAGTGACTCTCACCTACTCGGGCGGGGAGCCGCTCGAGACCGACTTCTCCTACTTCCGCGAACTGCCGGAGAACGTGACGAAGACGAGGGTTGTCTCTTCAGGCCTGCCGCTCCTCGAGAGGGGCGAGCTGTTCGACGGCCTGCTCGACTCCGACGTCGACTGGCTGCTGATCTCGACCGACAGCTTCCACAGAGAGGCCCTCGAGAGAAGGGGCTACTCCCTCGAGATGCTCGTGGAGAGGATAGAGGAGAGGGGAGGCACGTACCACGACTGGGGCCTGGCGACCTTCGGCAAAAAGATGAAAGTGGTTATCGTCCCCCACGAGCCGATGATCGTGAGGGCGGGGAGGGCGAAAAAGCTCGAGCTGGGGGAGAGGGAGCTGCCCGGCCACTGCTGCATGCAGCTGGTCCTCGACGAAAAAGGCTACTTCCACTCCTGCGGCCGGTTCGGAAAAGCGCTGGAGCTCGGCCGCCTCTCAGACGGGCCGGCCGTCGTCTATCACGCCTACAAGTCGCGCAAGAGGAGATACGACGAGTTCGACTCGCGCCTCAGGGAGATTGCGAGAGAGGAAAAGAAGGACGTCTGCGAGGTCTGCGAGAAGGAGGGACGGAAGATCATGGACTCCCTGCTCCCAGACAACTAGCCATGGAGGCCTGAATGGGCTATCTCGGCGCCATTTGGGTGCGGTGTGGCCCCGGTGCCAGGCCACCCTCCCCGCCAGGGACGCACAAGCTCCGGACGCTTCACGGACTTGGTCGGAGTTTCAAGATTGCATAAGACATCAAATTCGCGCTTCTCCAAAATCCATCAATAAAGACTCCCAAAATGGATATTTGCTTAAGACGGTATTTTACT
Source organism: Candidatus Undinarchaeota archaeon (assembly GCA_964527545.1). GTDB lineage: Archaea > SpSt-1190 > SpSt-1190 > DYHY01 > CAZGQF01 > CAZGQF01. Next base: position 459,201 of record CAZGQF010000002.1, read on the forward strand.
CCGTTAACCCAAGTTAACAATCGTTAACATAAGTTAATGTTGCTGGGGCGCAAGGGGTGGGTCTGATGGCCAAGAGGAAGCACTACAAGCATTGCAATTTCTGCGGCAAGATAGTCTATCCCGGCACGGGAAAGTATTACTACGGCAAGCTGATCCACAAAAGGTGCTACTATCTCAAAAAGGCCCGACGCGCCCTGCGAAAGTAAAAGGCCGGGGCCACCCCATGAGGGCTCCCATGGCATGCAAGGCCGGTCTGGGGTTGAAAGGATAAATAGGGGGCGGGGGACTTTATTATAGGAGAGTGAAAAGGGAGTCTGAGGAGCCCTCAGCCATGGAACCGGAGCTTTTGGAGATTGCGTTGGAAGACATCCAGAAGTGGGACTCGAGATTGGTCGACCTGGTGAAGAACGACGAAGTGAACCCCTGGGACATCAACATCTCCCTCCTGACAGACAAGTACCTCGAGCTCATCAACCACATGGAGACGCTCGACTTCAGGATCCCTGGCAACGCTGTCCTGACAGCCTCTGTGCTCCTCCGCCTGAAGAGCGACCACATGGACTGGCAGAAGAAGGTGGAGGTGGAGAGGACCAAGGAGGACATCGACTGGGACGAGCTGCCGATTCCGGAGCTGAAGCCGGTGAGGAGGGTGGTGGAGAGGAAGGTCACTGTCCTGGAGCTGGTCGACGCCCTCAACGACGCCTTCGAGGTCGAGAAGAGGCGGATGTCGAAGAGGATCAGGATAAGCGAGTTCGTGGAGATAAGCAGGTTCGAGATAGGGGAGCTCCTCGAGAAGCTGGGGGGCCACATCGACTCCCTTGAGGGGAGCGTCCACCTCGCCGACTTCGTCGATGGTCTTCCGGAGGAGGAGTTCGCCGAGTACGACGAAGCCTACTACTTCCTCGCCCTGCTCCACCTCTGCACCGACGGCGAACTGGAGCTGGAGCAGGAAGGCTGGAACGCTCCCATCTACATCAGCAAGCCGCGGGGGGAGAAGGTTGAAAAGTGAGGAGGTAGGGCAGGAGGGCCTCCTTGAAGCGGCGCTCTTCATGGCGGGGAGGACCATGACTGTCAAGGAGCTCCACGACCTGACAGGGATGGACGCGAAGAGGATAGCCTCCGTTTTGGAGTCGCTACACGAGAAGTGGGAAGAGCTCGACGCGGCACTGCAGATAGTGGAGAACGAGGAGGGATGGACGATGAGGGTGAAAGACAGGTATCTGCCGCACGTCCACCAGCTCTCGTCGCTGACCAATTTAACTGACGGGGAGATGAAGACGCTGTCGGTCGTGGCCTACTATCAGCCCATCACGCAGGCGGACGTGGTGAAGATCCGCGGCAACAGGGCCTACGAACAGCTGAAGAGGCTGGAGGGGCTGGGGCTGGTCACGAGCGAGCCGAGCGGCGTCACAAAGATGATAGAGACGACGTCGAGGTTCCAGGAGTACTTCGGCGAGGTGGAGAGCGAGGACGCGAGAGAGCTGCTCAAGAAGGGGGAGGAACCTGAAGATTAGAGAAATACGCACCCCAAGGAAAGAAGTCCGGGCCAGAAGGGCATCCCATTGCTATACTAGCTTCTTCTGCTTTTCACTTTTCTTTCTCTTCTTCAGCGGCTTGACCTTTGGCTCCAGTATCTTAAGGAGTTCCCTGGCGACGTAAACCACGTTCCGCTTCCCCGACAATCTCTTGAGGATTCCCATCTTCTGCAGCTTCTTTATGTGATTACTTGCCGTCTGATAGGAGACCCCCAAGTACTCTTTGGCGTTGTTGGTGGTGGTATAGGGATTGAGAAAGAGACTGCCAACAAGTCGGCGAGTTGTAGAATTTCCCTTCTCCTTTCTCAACTTGTCCTCGTATTTTTTTTGCAACCCTATTATCTGCTGAGAGTTCTCTATAGCCTCGCGGGCCTGGGACTCCATGCATTCCAAGAAGAACTTTATCCATCCAGTCCAGTCGTTTTCCCTGCTGACACTCAGTAACTTGTCGTAGTATTCCTGCTTGTTTGTTTCGAAAAAGGCGCTGGGGTAGAGCATGGGATAGGGGAGTATTTTTTTCTCTAGGAGGAGTAGCGTTATCAGCAATCTACCTATCCTGCCATTGCCATCCGCAAAGGGGTGTATGGCCTCAAACTGATAGTGGACCATTGCTACCTGAATCAAGGGCGGCACGTCTTTATTCGGGCTCTGTATGAAATCTTCCAGCCTCTTCAGTGCCTTGTTCATCTCCGGCACGTTGGGGGGGACATACGTAGCCTCGTCGATGGAGCACCTCTCCGGCCCTATCCAGTTCTGAACCTCTCTAAACTCTCCTGGGAACCTCTCCTGCCCCCTAACCCCCCGCAAGAGATGCTTATGCGCATCTTTCAGTAGCCCGAGAGAGACACTTTCACCCCGCTTTTGAATCTTGTAGATGCATCTCTCCGCCGTTCTTACGTAATTCCTGACCTCCTTCAACCGCAAAAACTCGTCAGGCTCCTTCTCCGTAACTTCGTACAGAAACAGGTCCGAAAGGGAGGCCTGCGTCCCCTCTATCCGTGAGCTCAAAACCGCCTCCCTCTTTATGTAAGAACTGATCAAAAGATGCGGGTTGGGGAGGCGCTCTCCCATCCCTGCCAGCTTTCCGATGCATTCCATCGCCGGGGGGAGGTAGTGAAGCAGGAGTTCGTCATCATAGAACTTCTTGGGCGGCAGAGGTTTGGGTGCAAATGTCAATTTTCCTCTGTGTTCGCCCTCCGATACCTCCACAAATCGACCGTTGGGCAAAGAAAAGTCCTCGGGCTCCATCTCTTTCACTTTTAAATCAGTTATTAAAAATTATAGGCACCTTTCTTTAATAAGAATTTCGTTGTTAAAGAATAATTTAACAACTCCAAAAATGTTGAAAATATCCTCTTTTTCTTTAATATGGTCTCTCAAGGGGGAAACCCCATCGCTGGAAGTTTTCGGTAGGTGTTATAAAAACGCAAGGAAGTGAGAGGAGATGGAGCAGTCGAGCATTGACGTGAGGAGGTTCGTCAGGCACGACTTGAGCGGCGCGAGGATCAACAAGATCTACAGAATCAAGGGCGTCTGGATACTGGACGTCCACAAGGGGGAGAGGACGTTCATCAAGATCAAGCCCGGCGGCATCTGGTTCTCGAAGACTAAGCCCCACGCCGGTCGGCCGGGCGGCTTCGTGATGCAGCTGAGAAAGCATTTGGAGGGAAAGAGAATCGACAGGGTGAGACAGCTCGGATGGGACAGGATAGTGGTCTTCGAGGTGGGCGACTACGAGCTGGTGGCGGAGCTCTTCGGGAAAGGCAACCTCATCCTAGTCAAGGACGGCGTGATAGTGGGGTGCGAGAAGAGGAAGGAGTGGAGGCACAGGACCATCAAGCCGGGAGAAGAGTACGTGCCTCCTCCGTCGGGGAAGAACTTCCCTGAGATGAGCTGGGAGGAGTTCAAAAAGCTTGAGGGTCCGGCAGGCAGGGTGCTCGTCAGGGACCTCTCCCTCGGCGAGTACGGGAAAAAGATGGTCGAGGGTATCGAGGGCGACTTTGAGGACCTGGACGAGGAGAAGAAGAGAGAGCTGTTCGAGAAGGCGAAAGAGCTGGTCGAGAACCCGCCGGAGAAAGAGTGGGGCGAGGAGCTGAAACAAGAGAAAGGCGAGAGCAGGGAGCTGAAGGCGCTGAGGGAGTCGCTGAAGAGACAGAGAAAGAGCGTGGAGAGAAACAGGGAGAAGGCGGAGGAGCTGAGGGAGAAGGGCAAGAGGGTGATGAGGGAGCTGGGGAGGGTAGAAGGCCTTTTAAGGGAGGGTAGGGAGAAGATGAAAACTGGGGAAGAGATGTCTGAAGGAAAGCTGATACGCTCCCGGAAAAGACTCAGGCTGGAGTTGGAATAATGGGGTTCATCTCAACAATCGCGAGGCGGAGCGTCTTCGCCTACATGCCGATCTTTCTTGTCGCGGCGATCACTGCAGGCCTCGGCGCCACCCAGCCGCTCGGCCTGGCAGAGAACGACACAGTCCTCGTGGCGATGCTCTTCTTCGTCGTGCCGATACTCCTCTCCATAGTCCTCCGCTCTTTCAGGAAGGCTGTCCTCGGGACTGCCCCGATAATCCTGGCGGTACTCTGGACTGTGGGGACTGCGAATCTGCTTGGGATGGAGATCAGCGGCGCGGCGGCGTTGTTCGGCGCCGTGGTGCTGGGTTTCGGGGCGACGGACAACCTGGTCATACTCCTCGACTACTTCAGGGCGAGGTCTGAGCCGATGACTGTGGCCTCGGCCGTGGAAGCGGCCTTCGAGAGGAGCGAGAAGGGGCTGCTCGGCGGCAGCATCGTGGCGATAATCACTTTCCTCTCTCTCAGCATGGCCAGTTCGCCCTCAATCGCACAGGTCGGCGTGGCCAGCGCACTGGCAGTCGCCTACGCCCTGGTCGCCAACGTGGTCGTTCTGCCCGCCCTCACGAACGTCTACGAATTCACGAGCGCGAGGAAGGCGATAACGGGGAAGGAGAGCAAAGTCCTCCACTACGCCAAGGCCTACGGCAAGGGCGAGGAGTCCCACCCGTTCTACGCCAGCTGGCTTGGCGTTGCGATAGAGGAGGTCGAGGAGGCGATAGAGAACCTTGAGGCGAAGGGCTTTCTCGGTCCCTACTTCTTCACCCTCCAGGACCCTCTGGTCTGGTTCCTCCTCCTCTTCTCTTTCCTGATAGGGGCCTCGCTCGACAACTTCGCCCTCCCGCCGCTCAACTCCATGCTTGAGCCATTCCTCTCCGTCGCACTGCTAACTGTCGGCCTCTCAGTGCAGGGTCCGCAGCTGAAGAAGCGGCTCGACAAGAAGGCCAAGAAGGTTATGGGGCTGGTGATAATGGGAGCTGGCGGCTATCTGGCCTACGCCCAGTCGATGCTCTTCCTCGAGGGCTACCTGCTCCTCCTCGTCGGCGGCCTCGTCTCCATCTACCTCGCCGGGACGAAGCTCTACATCCTCTCCAACCTGGCCTCCGCCGCCTACTACGGCGTCGTCTTCGCCCTGGCCTGGAGCCATTTCGGCGTCCTTGAGCTGAGCGACAACATCTACGCTGTCGCCTTCGCCCTCCTCGTCTTCGTGACCATACTGGGGATAGAGGAAGAGACCTACATCAAGCTCGAGACCATCTGAAATGGCAAATCTTTTCGGTACAAGCGGCATCAGGGGCATCTACGGCCAGGAGATAAACGAAGAGCTGGCCAGGTCGCTCGGCGCCGCCCTCGGCCTCTGGAAAAAGAGCGTGGTAGTGGGGAGGGACCACCGCGCCTCCTCCGAGTCGCTCCTCTCCGCCTTCGTGAAGGGTGCAAAGTCGGCTGGGGCGAGCGTGACGTCGGCAGGTCTCGCCACATCTCCGACCTGCGCCTTCGCCGCCAAGGACTTTGGTGCGGGCGTCACAGTTACCGCCTCCCACAACCCGCCGGAGTACAACGGCTTCAAGTTCTGGGACCCGGACGGGAGCGGCTTCAGTTCTGGACAGCAGAGAGAGCTGGAGGTCAGGCTTGGGAAGGCAGAAGAGTGCGGAGGGGGCAAGCTGAAGGAGAGGTCCTTCGCCCGCCCGCACGTGGAGTCGATACTCAAGCTGGTCAAGCCGTCGTCGCTGAAGGTGGTGGTCGACTGCAACCACGGCACGACGGGCCTCGTCACTCCCTCTCTCCTCTCAGGGATGGGCTGCGAAGTGGTGACCCTCCACAAAAAGCCGCACCCAGACTACGTGCCAGAGCCCTACGACGACTCAAGGATAGGGGACTGGAACAGAGTGGCTGGGATAGGGGAGCTGATAGAGACCGTCCAGCAGAGTGACGCGGACCTGGGCGTGGTCCACGACGGCGACGGGGACAGGCTCTTCGCCGTGGCGAGGGGCGGCAGGCTTGTGACGGGCGACGAGCTGCTCGCCCTGTTCGTCTCGCAGACAAAGGGAGACGTGGTGACAGTGGTCGACGGCTCCATGGTGGTCGACAGGGTGGCGAAGGGCGAAGTCCACAAGGTCGCTGTCGGCGACGTGGCGGTGAGCCAGGCAGTGAAGGAGAGGGATGCAGCTCTCGGCGGAGAGGCCTGTTCTGGGACTTTCGTCTTCCCGGAGCACAACCTCGCGCCAGACGGGCCGATGGCGGCGGCAAAGCTGGTCGAGCTGGCAGGGAGGATTGACTTGCTCGAGTTCCTTGAGGGCCTTCCGAAGTTCCCAATCCACAGGGAGAGCGTCCCCTGCCCCACCGGGATGAAAAAGGTCGTGATGGAAGGGGTGAGAGAGGAGGCGGAGAAGTTGGGGGCGGAGAGGGTAGTGAAGACAGATGGTGTGAGGTGCGAGTTCGAGAATGGGTGGTTCTTGATCAGGCCGAGCGGGACGAGCCCCTACGTCCGCATCACAGTGGAGGCTGAAGACGAGAAGAGACTGGCGGAGCTGCTGTCGATCGCTCAGGGATTGGCCAAGGGCTAGAAGAGGTCTGCCCTGGTGATTATGCCCATTATCCTGCCGCCCTCTGTGACGAGGACCGCTGAGTAGACTGAGAGGAGGTTGGAGACCGCCTGCGTCGAGGCGTCTGACTCGAGGAGCGGAAAGGGCGGCCCCATGAAGTCTGAGACCGGCTTGTCGAGCATCTCCTCCGCCTTCTTCCCCTCGGAGAAGCTGGAGAGGATTGTCCTCTCAGTGACGCTGCCCACGCACCTGCCCCTCTGGAGCACTGGGACCTGGGAGATGTTGTGGCTCTTCATCAAACCGAAGACCTCCTTCATCTTGCTGGAGGGGGTGACGGAGTAGACCTGCGTGCTCATCACGTCCCTTGCCGTTTTCGTCTCAGAGAGCTCAAGCTTCTCGAGCGTGTCGAAGATCGACTTCAGCTTGGAGTAGACGGGGTCTGTCTTGCCGTTCTCTATCTTCGCGACGAGGGACTGGCTGACGTCCGCCTTCTCTGCCAGCTCCGCCTGCGTGAGGCCAAGAGCGAGGCGACGGCGCTTCACCTCTTCCAGCGGCGGCAACATGGAAGAAGAAAGTTAAAAGAAGCTAATATTCCTTTCGTAATAGGAAGGCTCTTGGAGAGGGCCAGCGAGTTGGCCGCCGCCGAGGGGTGAAAACCAATTTCACCAACGCAGTTCCTTTGAACAGATACCTCCGTTAACATATTAACCAAAAACGATAAAAACCTGTTCTTGGTTAACGGAGTAATATGGAAGAGAGGGAGGTCCTGAAGTCCAACATAATGGGGTTCTCGAGATTGAGGAGATTGTCGAAGCGCTTTCTGAAAGGCCATGAAAACGTAATCGACATCGTCCTCTACGGGTCCGCGGCGAGGGGGAAAGAGAGGCCGAGGGACCTGGACTTCCTGCTCTTTCTGAAGGATGGGAGCGGGGACGCTCTCTTCGAGCTCCCGCACCAGTTCAAGAAGCTGTTGAGAAAGGAGGGGTTCCAGGGGGCCGACGTGAAGGCGGCCACGTTGGAGGAGCTGTTCAGTCCAAATCTCAAGTCGAGGAGGGGCATATTGCTGGAAGGCGTCAGCCTGGTCAAGGGCAAGAAGTTGGGTGAGATGCTCGGCTTCACGCCGCATCTCCTCGTGACCTATGACCTCTCCGGGATGGAGAAGTCAAAAAAAGTCCGCTTCTCCTACAGCCTCAACGGCAGGCGGGACAAGAAGGGGATGCTCGAGGAGAAAGAGGGCAGGATGCTCTCCCCAGGCAGCATCATGATCCCTTTCGAGTTCTCATATGAGTTCAGGGAGTACCTTGCCTCTTGGGACGTGAAGTTCGAGGCGATTGCGGTGCTGGCCGCCCCTGCCTGATGACACAGAGACCTCACCTTTTTAACCGAGAGAGAGGAGTCGTCGGAGATGAAGTGCTTCTACCACCCCGACAGGAAGGCGGAGAAGAGCTGTTCCCAGTGCGGGAGGTTCGTCTGCGACGAGTGCTCCGTTGAGCTGGAGGAGGGGGTGTGGTGCAAGAGCTGTGTTGAGAGGGGTCTGAAGGGGAAGAAAGAGAAGACTGAGAGCAAAGAGGAGAAGAAAAGTGGGGAGAAAAAAGAGAGCGAGAGGGAGGAGAAAGAGAGGCGGCCTGCAGGAGCCATCTCCCGGCTCGTGGCGGGCGGGATCGACTTCGCCCTCTCCGTGCCCGTCTCTGTGATTGTCTACGGCGTCGTGACCAGCTTCAGGAGCTTCATGCCAGGCGCTTTCTTCGCCGCGTTTCTCGGCCTCTTCTTCTACGACTTCTTCTTCACTGCAGTCTTCGGCAGGACGCTGGGCAAGCTGATACTGGCGATGAGAGTGAAGAGAGAAGGGGGGAAGCCCGGCCTCGTCTTTGCCGCACTGCGCAGCCTTGCCAAGACGCTGCTTCTCTTTCTGCTGGTCGTTCTGCCCGCCTCCATGGGAGAGCCGGGCGCAGTGATCTCGCTCGTGCTGGCCCTGCTCACTTTCGTGGTGATGGCCTTCAAGAAGAGAGCGCCCTACGACTATCTCGCGGGGACTCGGGTCGTCCACTAGGCTCTCAACCCTTTTAACCGCGAAGGTGAGGTCTCTCGTATGGAGTACTGGATGGCGCCGATGGAGAGGGTGACCGACTGCGCCTTCAGGACTCTGGTGCACGGCTTCGGGGCAGACATGACTGTGACACCGTTCGTCAAGCTCTATTCGCTTCTGCGCGGGATGGAGAAGGCGACCCTGAGGTTCGACCTTCTCAACGAGACTCCGACGCAGGTCCAAGTGATGACAAACGACCTGAAGGAGACGCGCAGATTTGTGGAGTGGTTCAACTCGCACGAGTCGCTGGAATTGCCGGAAAGAAACAACCTGCTCTCGAAGAAGATGGGCGGCCAGGGGAGGGCGGAGAGCGTGGTCGACCTCTCAAGGGTGAAGGGCTTCAACCTCAACCTCTGCTGCCCGGACCCCTACATCGTCAGGACTGGCCGCGGGGCCGCTCTCGTGAAGAGGACCAAGAGGGTCTGCGACCTAGTGGAGATGTTGAAAGAGACCGGCGTGGACGTCTCCCTCAAGATGCGGCTCGGCTTGAACGAGCGGCAGAAAGAGCAGAAAGTCTACCTGCGGTTGGTGGAGAGATGCGAAGCGGACCAGTTCGTCGTCCACGCCCGCCACGGGAGGGAGTCCTACGACGACCCCGCAGACCCCTCTGTCTTCCCCGAGCTCGTTGAGACTGGGAAGTTCATAGTCGCCAACTGCGACGTGAAAAGCGGGAGGGAAGCGGAGAGGTTCGAGGAGATGGGCGTTGGCGGTGTTATGGTGGGGAGGGCTGCAGTGGTCGACCCCCAGCTCTTCTCGCGGCTGAAGGGAAGAGAGGCAGAGCTGTCGGAAAAGGAGGTCAAAAAACGGTACGAAGAGCTGGCCTTCAAGTACGACGTGCCAGTCCAGAACTACAGGTTCGTCTCAAGCCATCTGGGGCATAAGTTCGAGCACAGAAGCTAGATGCAGTCTGGGCAGAGTATCTTTCCGTCCTTCTCCTGGGCGCAGTCAGAGCAGAGGAGCTTGCCGCACTCTGTGCACTTTGCGACAGCCTCCTTGTCGGGGTGGAAGGCGCAGTTCTCTCCCGCCTCCTTCTCCTCCACGAGCTTGACGACTTTGATGGGGACTGGGAACTTGTGCTTCTTGAAGACGCGGCCGCCCACCTTGATGGGCGAGAAGGAGACCTCCACGCTCTTCTTGCTGTCCCGGGAGCTGACCGACGAGACCTCTATCCTCACCTCCGTCTCGTCGCCAGGCTTCAGCTCGCCCACGTACTTGGAGGCGACCGAGGTCGTGACTTCGATGTCCTTGAGCGTGGAGTCGCTGATGTTGCTGAGGGTGACTTCGACTGTCTGGCCCTTGCCGACTTCGACGAGGGTGTCTGTCGGCTTGACCACGAGGAGACTCTCCCAGGTCGGGGCGCCTCTCGCCCCCTTCTCCTCCTTCGCCTTGGCCGCGCCCGCTCCCGGCCTCCTGCCCACCTCCTTGGTGTGGCGGACGCTCTTGCCCCTCTGGGCGACGTAGGAGACAAGGTAGGGGACGACGAACTTCCAGAGGACGAAGATGAGCGCTCCTATGAGGCCGGCCCACATCAGCTTGCGGAGGACGTCCTCGACCATCGACTGGAGGTTGAGGCCCCTGTTCACGGAGCTGGCCAGCGCCTGCTCCCTCGCCTCCGAGACCGACTCGACCTGCTGGAGGGAGTCCTCGACTCCTGGGTTGAGCGCCTCGCCCGAGACGAGGTCTTCCCTCTCGAGGAGCTCTGTCGGGCCAGTGAAGAGGCTCTCGCCGCTCACTGAGTCCTCGAAGACTGTCCCCCTCTCCCTTATCGTCTCCGATAGCTCAGAGCTCTCCATCTCCTCGACTTTGCTGCGGACGTCGTAGGAGTGGGAGATGAGGTCGAGAGTCTCCGGGTCGGTCGACCTCGCTATGAGGAGGCTCTGGTCGTTCTCCTTGGCAGACTGCTGGAAGGCTGTGATGACCTCCTCTCCAGCGTCGAGCCTGACCGACGCTCCCGTGTCGACGTTGAGGAGGGAGTACTGGCTCGTGTCGACCTGCGGCCTCTCGCGGATCGCCCTCAGCACGTCTTCGTTCTGTGAGATCTGCTTCAGCTCCTCAGAGTTGTAGTTGTAGGGGACGACCACCTTCTCTCCCGTCTCGGGGTCGTACTCCATCTTGACCGTCTTCTGCGATGAGAGGACTTCAGGGTCGATGACCTCCTCCTTCCTGATCTGGGAAAGGACTGTCTCGTTGTCTGTGCTGACGAAGACCTTCTGGCCCTCCTTCTCGACGAAGTTCTTGACCGCGCGCGGGTCTGAGCCGAGGGGGATGTGCTCTCCCGTGTCGAGGTTGAGCATCGACATGTTTGACTGGACTGTGGGGGAGGCTGTCGCGTTGATGAAGCGCTCAGGGCGGAGCGTCCCAGTCGCGACCATGGAGCCTGCGAGCAGGAGGGAGAGCACGCCCAGCAAAGCGATGTCCGCGATTCCTTTCACTCTATCATCTCCTTCACTCCGGCGAAGAGGTTCTCCGGCAGTTCACGGAGCCGCTCGGTGGTTTTAACGGTTACCCCCCTCTTCCCGAGGACCTGGGAGAAAGTGTAGGCGTTGTAGTCGCCGTAGGTCTTGTAGGCGAGCTTGGGGTTGGTGAGGATGGGAGCGAAGAGGACGGAGGCGTTGAACTCGAGGAGGAGGTCGATCTGGGAGAGGGCCTTGGACTGGATGTAGGCGTCCTCGCCCGGGTTCTCATCTCCCGCCTCAGGGACGCCGTCAGTCAGTATGATGACGAACTTCTTTCCGCCCCTCCTGTGCCACCTCTCTTCGACTGCGATCCTCAAGGCCTCGTCGAGTCGCGTGCCTCCGGAGCCGTTCCTGCGGACGAGCTCGGAGTAGGAGAGCATCCTGCTCTTGTGGAGGCCGTCCGCCTTGCTCCCGAAGAAGACCACGTTGACGTTTGCGTTCTTGCCGAAGGTCTCGAGGAGTGAGAGGAGGGCGACCTTTGCGACAGTCTGGGGCGAGTCTCGCTCCGGTATCTTCCTCCCGAGGTATTCAGAGCGCCACCACGACGTCATCGAGTTGGAGTCGTCGTAGAGGATGAGGAGCTCGACCTTCCTCGCCCCCCTCACCCTCCTCCTCCCCACTATCTCGTCGAGTGAGCGTCCTCTCGTGCAGAAGTTGGAGATGGTCTTGGTCAGCATTATCTGGCCGCCCTGGTAGTCGACGTCCTTCATCACGAACTCGTCGGGCGGGACTAGGCGGACGAGGCGCATCATGTCGTGGCCTATCCTCCTGCAGAGCATCTTCAGCTTCTGCATCCCCATCGGCGACTCCTGCTTCATGCAGTGCTCGCAAAGGAGTGCCGCTCTCTTGACGTGGTCCATCTCTACACCTAAAGGCCTTTTGAGATCTTGACAGCAGTCTCCTGCACCGTCTGCACGGAGACCTCGTCAGTCTCGTCCGCCACCACTATCGCCTGCTGGAATGCTGCGTCGAGGAAGGCGCTCTTCGCATCGAAGCCCTCCTCCACAGTGGCGGCGCAGTACTTGGCCATCTTGATCGCCCCGTCCGTCGAGAGTCCGTGCGGGAGGGCGCGCTCCTCCTGCTGGAGGCGCCTTGTCTCCTCAGCGTAGTCGAGTATCGCCTCTATCACCTCCTCCGGACATCCCGGCGACCTCGACTGGAGGACGCCCTTCTCCACGGTGCGGGAGGGGTAGCCGATGTAGATCGGTATGAAACGGCGTTTGAGGGCGGAGGAGACGCGGAAGGTGCCCTCGTCGCCTATGTTGGCAGTGACCACGAGTATCCAGTCGTCCGGCCTGTCCAGGACCTCCTCCTTGTACTCGACGGGGAGCTCTCCGGTGGAGAGGAGGAGGAAGAGGCCTGCGTAGGCGCTGGTCGGTGCGCGGGTGAACTCGTCGATTAGGAGGTTCTTCTTCTCCCTTATGGCGCGGGTGACCACTCCCTCCTTGTGGACGTGCTTCTTGGAGAGCTTTGCGCTGCCTGAGAGTGCGAGCGGGTGGAAGCCGCCGACGAGCTGGTACTCAGTCATCCCCTCTGTCGCCTCTATCTTGAGGTAGTCGTCGGAGATCGACTTGAGGATGTGCTCCGCGAGGGTGGTCTTGCCGCATCCCGGCGGTCCGTAGAAGAGGATTGGGTAGCCCATGTCGACATATCTGAGGGCCTGGATTATGGCCATGTCCTGGCCCTTGATTACGGAGCTCCCTATTATCTTCGAGTAGATGTCCTGCTTGGAGGCCATCTATCCCAACCCCTCCAGCAGCTTCTCTGCCTTCTTCTTGGAGGGCGTGTCGTACCTCGAGGAGAGGACGCGGAACTCGTTCCTGAAGCGGGCGATTGTCTGCGTGGCGGCGAGCTTGTTGGAGGGGGGAGACTCCTTGAACTTCTCCATCTCCGCTATCAAGTCCTCGAACGGGTCTGTCATCTCCTCTTCCTCGGAGATGGCCTCCTCCATGCGGAGCTTCCTCCTGTACTTGGCGCCCGCCTCTGTCACGACCCTTCTGATGCTGTAGGTGCTCGTCACGAACTCGTGGAGGAGGACGAAGAGGGAGACGAGGACTGCGTGGGCGAGGAGGTAGAACCAAGTCACTCCCGAGCTTTCAGAGAAGGAGCCGTACTGGACGTAGAAAGAGAAAAAGTTCATTGCGCTGGCCACGAGGGAGGCCTTGCCGACTGAGATGAGGGAGCTCTTTAGCCCCTCAGAGTTGCCGACGAGCCAGGCCCAGAGAGACTCTGAGAGGGAGGTGATGACAGCGATGACGAGGAGCCTGTCCAGGGCCATGTCGAAGATGGGGAGGGGCGCTCTGCCGAAGTTGAAGGCGCCTGCGACGAGGGCGAAGCCCGTGGCGCCGAAGATCACGCCCTCCGAGGCTGAGAGGGTGTAGGCGACGAGGCAGGTCTGGACGGTGGAGAAAGCGAAGACGAAGAGGGGGAGCGGGTCTGCGGAGATGTCTGCCTGGACGAGAGCTGCTCCCGTCAGCCAGAAAGAGGAGAGGCCTGCCAGAATTATGAGGAATGCTCTCGTCGGCTTCTCCCTTATCTCTCTCAGCTTTGTGAGGAAGGCGGTGAGGGCGAGGTTGGAGAAAAGGAAGGCTATCATCTGTCCCGGCGCGATTACTGGGACGAATGCGTTGGCGGCGACGCCGAGGAAGAGAAGCAGCATTACGATTTCCTTGCTCATTGAGTTTTCACCCGAATATTGACTTAAATACCTCACCCAGCGTCTCGAGGAAGCCTGTCTCGCCGTCGTTTTCCTCGACCGGCTTGGCGTAGAGGCTCTTGTCTTCGGTCCAGGTGTTGTTCTTTGTCGTGTAGCTGAAGCCGACGCGCGAGAAGGAGCGGAGGCCTGAGAGGCGGTAGTAGATGTAGTCGCTCGGCGGGAGCGTGAGGTTGAGCCTTGCGGTCTTGCCGCCGACGCTGAGGGTGAAGTTCTCTATCGGGAAGGAGCCGACGTTCGAGATCTTGAATGTGCAGTCGAGCCTGTCGTCTTCTTCCCTGCAGATCTGCTCCTCGACGTCAGCGTCCGGGACCAAAATCCCGACCACGAGCTCCTCCTCCGCGACTGTCGCGGAGCCGTACTTCATCCTCAGGAGTACAGTCTCGCTCTTCACTGTCGTGTCCTCGGGGTAGCTGACAGTGAGAGTCCCTCTCGTCGGGAGGCCGGCGGAGAGGGAGAAGCGGGAGGAGGAGAGCTGGACAGGGAAGTTGAGGCTCTGGGGCGTGAGGGTGTAGGTGCCGTTCATGTTGGAGCGGAGCGTGAATGTGGCTGTGTCCTTCTCTCCCGGCGTGAGTGCGAGCTCAGTGGGATCGACGGAGAGGCGGGCATCGACCCTCTGGAACTCGCCTCCGACAAGAACGCAGTTGCCCTCGCTGGGACAGCAGTCGCCGTCGTCGATGCAGATGTATTGGCCGTCGTAGAGGCAATCTTCGAGGCCGTAGTCGGAACAGCTGCAGCCGACCTCCTGGCAGTAGTCTGCGATGCCGAACGTCTTGAAGAGGTCCTGGTCGAGCGTGGAGAGGGTGATGGTGCCCATGTTCTTGTCTGTCGTTATGCTCGAGGAGGTGGTATAGTCGTCGTGGGCAGCTGCTCGGACCTGGAGCTGGGCGCCGTCAGGGACGTTGACAGCGAAGTAGCCGCTGTCGTCCGAGATGGCGACTGCCTGGAAGCCGCCGAAGAAGGTGGTGACAAGGCTCTTCACTGGGATGCCCCACTCGTTCTTGACCTGGCCCCAGACGTAGTGGGTGGAGCCCTCCGGGAAGGTGACGTCGGGCGAGGCCGTGTAGGGCGGCCCGTTTTCCTCCTTGATGACCTGCGACTCGTAGCCTGGGCAGTAGAGAGTGAAGTCGCCGTCCAAGACGCTGACTGACGACGGTCCGGGCGCGAAGGCCTTGACGTCGCCGTTCTGGACTATGGCGCACTCAGTGCCGGTGTTCGGGCTGACGAAGACTGTCTTCTCTGAGAGGACGAGGTTTGGATTGTCTGAGGGGTCGTAGGCGAGAGCGGATGACAGAATCAGTAAGGCCAGCAGCAGCCTCTTCATGGCGTGGGGCCGCGTCAAGGCCTAATAAGAGCTTCGCATCCGCAGAGACGGCGAGCGGTGCTCCGTGGCTAGGCCGCCCACTTTCCAGCGCCCATCTCGCCGAGGACCTCCAGGTAGGCGAGCATCATAGCTGTCTTTTTGACAGACTCCATGTCTTCTGCCTGTCCAGGGAGAGGTCTCGCTGGGAAGATCTTCATGCCAACTGTCCTGCCGACCTTGCCTGCCAGGACGGGCAGGTCTACCAGGGCCAAGCCACCTTCGTTCAGGATTCTCTCCGACACGCCGACAAAGAGGGAATAGTCAGTCGGAATGCTGCGTTCTTTCTTCTTCTCGTCAATTTCAAGCTTTTTTGAGGGATTCATGTTACCACCCAATATATTACTGTCCAGTAATTAATAAGGTTACCTATTAAGTGGCTGCTCTCCGCTGCCTTGAGCTCTCGTGGAGCGACTTAAGAGAGTTCCTCTACCTCTCCTCCCCGCTCTCCTCCAGGGAGGCGAGGGCGTCCTTGAAGGCCCTCTTCCTGGCGGCCTCCGTCTCCTTCTCGTCCAGTCCCCCCGCTCCGTCGATGAGGGCAATGGGTGCAGTGTATGTGAACATGGCCCACTCGAGCCTGTCCGCGAAGGGAACGAGGTCCTCGACCTCCAAGCCGTGGGCCGCCATCTCCGCCTCGGAGATCTCCATCTCGCCGCCCGCCCTCATGGGCACGACGTAGCCGCCGCCCTCTTCCCTGTAGACTGGCCTGTTCGTCCCGTCCCTGTAGGCCTCCTCTCTCTCGCCCTGATACCTTTCAGCCATTCCCGCTCACTCCCCCGCCTCTTCTTCCAGAGAGTCCAGGGCGGTCCCGAAGGCCAGCTCTGCAGCCAGCTTCCCTTCGGGGTCCATGGAGGCCCCATCCAGCCACCATCCCATCTCCGTGATGGCCAGGCAGTCTGGCAGGAAGTACTCGACCCTGTCCGCGAGGGCTGGGAGGCCCTCGACACTGATGCCGTGCTCTTCCATCTCCTCCTTGGAGAACTCCATCACCGTCTTCCTGGCAGGCACGACGTAGGAGTCGTCCTCTTTCCTGTAGACCGTTCTCTTCCACCAGAGGCGGCCCTCGCTGTAGGCCTCCTCCAGATTCTCGCCCTCAACTTTACGATACTTTCCCATGATTGAAACTCTTTGGGCCACTATTAAGTGGTTAATAAAGCTAACGGTGGGGCGCCTTCGTTAAATTTATTAACAGTAAGTAATAATATTTTATGTGAAACTGGTAAATCCTTTGTCGGTCATGGGGACCGGGACGCAGGTCTCCATCCTGAGGGAACTGAGCCTCCACGCAGACACTGAGCTCACTGAGACGCAGCTCTCGGAGCTCTGCGAAAAAAGCAGGCAGGCAGTCCACATGAACCTCGAACCGCTGGAGAAGGAGGGGATAGTGAAGAGAAGAAGGGTGGGCAACCTGAACCTGATAGAGCTCAACGGGGAGAACGTCCTCTCCCGGAAGATAAGGGAGCTGTTCGACCTGGAGGCCGGACTGAAGGGTGTTCTGCTGAGCGAGCTGGAGGAGCTGTTCACAGGCGACGGCAACGTCAAGCTGGCCTACCTGTTTGGCAGTGTGGCCAGGGGAGAGGACTCGGCCGAGAGCGACATCGACCTCTTTCTCTGCGTCCGGGAGAAAAAGAGGTTCAAGGAGAGGGCCTACCCAGAAATCGAGAGGATCGAGAAGAGGTTCAGCAAGATGGTCTCCCTGAACCTCAACGACATGGACGAACTCGAGGAGCTGATGAGCGGGGACTCTCCCCTGCTCGCCAGCATAGTCGAGGAGGGGAGATGGATCTGCGGGGAGTTCAGGCTCTACCTGGACGCCGGTGGCGGGGTGTCGAAGAGGGAGGCAGCATGAAGACCAGGCAGTCGCGGCCCGGCGAGGAGAGGCTGTTTCTCGCCAAGGCCAAGGAGTTCGCGGAGGCGATGGTCGCTTTGAGGGAGTCCCATCCCAACGCTGCCGCGGTGATGGCGGTGAACTGCGTCATCTCCGCCTGCGACGCCCTCACTGCAGCGAAGCTGGGCAGGACAGGGGCAGACCTCCACGGGAAAATCGTCGACCTGCTGGGTGAGATCTCTGAAGTCGACAGCAAGAGGAGGTCGCAGGTCAGGGACGTCCTGGCCATAAAGAAGAAGGCCGAGTACGGCTCCAGGAAGGTGACCGGGGACGAGGCGGATGACACGGTGAAGAGGGCTGAGCGCTTCCTGGACTGGGTGGAGCGGGCCGTCTGAACCGCTCTCACTCTCCGCAAGCAGAGTTTAGCGGCAGTATGGAGGAAAGGGATATAATATCACAGCGCCTCCATTGTCCAGGAGAGATAGGAGGCGAAACTATGTCCGGGCAATATTTGACTGCTATCAAGGCGCTGTTGGAGGTTGCCCTGGCTGGGCTTTCTTTGGGGTACGCCATATCTACCACGGACCTGTTTGTTTTCACGGTTCTGGTCTTCGCCTCCCTGGTCTTCTTGAGGAGTTTTCTGAAGAATGTCAAAAGGCAGAGCAGCACCCCAAATACCGCTTAGCAAGTCAGTGAAGTTGGACCTCAACGAGCTGTACAGGGACGCCACCAAGAGCGGCACGACAATGATATTCTCCCTGATCTACATCTTTGTGCTGGGCTGGAGCTTCAACCTCGGGCTCAACGGCCTCTCTCCCGGCTGGGACAGAACGCTCATCAAAGTCTGCATCGGTGTTGGCTTGGTCAAAGCATTTGCCTGGATAAAGAATGAGTGGTGCTCCAGCTATTCAATCTCAATAACCAAGAAAGACTGACTGTGGAGATGGAAGAGTCGTTAAGCTCATAAACAGCTGAGAGACGCTCTCCCCGATGAAGAAGCCGACGAGGACGCTGAGCGGCGTGACCCCCGTGGCGGTGATGACAGTGGGCGACTGTCCGGGCGAGTGCCTCTACTGTCCGAGGGGGGAGAAGGCTGCGCAGAGCTACACAGGCTTCGAGCCTGCCGCGATGAGGGGGAAGATGTTCGACTTCGACCCAGCGAGACAAGTCCAAAGCCGTATCTCCCAGCTCTCCCAGATCGGCCACCCCACCAGCAAGATAGAGCTGATCTTGATGGGCGGGACCTTCCCGGCCATGAGCAAGGACTATGTTGAGGGCTTTGTCAAGGGGTGCTTCGACGCCTTGAACGGAGAAAAGAGCGGGACTCTCGAGGAGGCGCAGCTCAAGAACGAGAGAGCAGAACACAGAGTCGTGGGGATGACTCTCGAGACGCGGCCCGACCACGTCGACCCGCAGGAGTTTTTGCGCCTCGGCGCGACGCGCGTGGAGCTGGGAGTGCAGGCAATAGACGACGAAGTCTACGAGAGAGTGAGGAGAGGCCACAGAGTTAAGGACGTGGCGGACGCGACGAGGAGACTGAAAGAGGCGGGATTCAAGGTCTGCTACCACATGATGCCCGGCCTGCCCGGGGCGGACGACAGAGAGAGCCTGAAACTCCTCTTCTCTGACGAGAGGTTCATGCCAGACATGCTGAAGATCTATCCCACTCTCGTGATGGAGGGAACAGAACTCTACGAGATGTGGAAGAGAGGCGAGTACGACCCGCCCGAGCTCGGGCCGACAGTCAAGCTGCTCGCAGAGTTCAAGGAGTCGATCCCTTCCTGGGTGAGGATAATGAGAGTCAACCGCGACATCCCAGTGGGCCAGATAGCGGCCGGAATCAAGAAGAGCCACATCCGCCAGCTTGTCTGGAGAGAGCTGGAGGGAAGGGGTACCCGCTGCGACTGCATCAGGTGCAGAGAGGTGGGCAGGAGGGAGCCGAGCGGGCCCTTCTCCCTCGAGAGGCAGGACTACAAGGCGAGCGGCGGCCGCGAGGTCTTTCTCTCCTTCGAGGCAGGGAACAAGAGTCTGGCCGCCATCCTGAGACTGCGACTAGACGAGAGGGCGACGGTCCGCGAGCTCCACGTCTACGGCCCAGAGACAGAAGTGGGAGAGGAAGGAGACCACACGCAGCACCAGGGCTACGGAGAGCAGCTCTTGAAAGAGGCAGAGCGGATCTCACAAGAAGCAGGCCACAAGGCCCTCCGCATCATCTCAGGCATCGGGGCCAGAGAATACTACCGCAAGCTCGGCTACAGGCGAAGGAATAGCTATATGATCAAGATGGTTTGAATATCTCACAAAAATCAACGAAAATTACATAAGTCTAAATTCTTATCGAGAACCGTGGCATCAGCATTGAATCAAAAAGAATATGACAAATTAGGTTGGAAGGAAAAGAGAGGATACACAAAAGAGTGGTCTTGCAAATGTAATGAGTGTGGAGAAAAATGGCATTACCTCGCATCTGTTGAGAAAGAAATGGAAAGAATGAAGCGCAATAATGCATTCCTCGGTGTTGGTTTCTGTTGCAATCCTTGTATAGCGTCTTCAACCGCCAATGCTAACACCCAATTAGAAAAACAACTTGCAGATCTAAGGAAATGCCCTAAATGCGGTAGTTCAAATGTCAAAAGAACAGCAAAATACTTCAAAAAAACTTAATCTTCTACAAAAGATAAGTCTATGGTCTATAGCTACGATTTATAGCGGCCTTTTGAAAAAATTAAAGGCAAAATATGACAAGAAGAGAGGGGTCGTCACTATATGTAGCTTTTATCCATCCTGTTCTGAATACGGAATACTCGCAGTGAAAAAATACGGTTTCTTTCGCGGGTGGCTAAAGACATTCCAGAGACTATCGAAGTGCACTCAATACAGGCACGAGTGCAGTTGTATAGATTTTCCTTGAATCTAAATAACAGCATATCAGTTTACGATTCATTTTTCTCTTAGAATTTGTAACTAATCAATCGTCCATCAAAGAGCTGGGAAGACTAGCTCAAAAACTGTTTGGGAGTCAGTAAGCGTCGTGGAAGATAGAGATTGCCTTCTCAAGGTCGCCATTGGCCTTCTTCATCGCCTCTTCCCAGGCCTCGGACCGCTTTCTCTTGACGAAATCGACGACCTCCTTCTGCTTCTTCCTTGAGGACTGGGAGCTGTAGAACAGTTCGAACTTGAAGAGCTCAAATTCACGCTTCGCGAACTCCTCGGCCCTAGCCATGGCATCGCGCCTTATCCTGCTCTCCCTCTCCTCGAAGATCTGCTCTATCTGCGGTTTTCCCATCTTCAGCAGGATATCCGCCCATTTTCCTTTATTTAAGCTT
>CAZGQF010000003.1:0-75577 GCA_964527545.1 Candidatus Undinarchaeota archaeon
CCAATGCGATCTCCAAGGCATGAGCGTCGAAGGGGAATGGCGGCTCCCCGTCCGTCTCGACAAGGCAGGTCTGGTCCTGGAATGCCTGATACTTGAACGTCCTGCCGCGCATCCTCTCGTAGAGGGCGGCGGGGTCGATCTCGCCGGTCTCGCCGGCCACTGGCCTCAACCGCCTCTCCAGCTCGAGGACGGGCCGGTCCTCTGCAAGACGAGAGGAGCAGTGGCAGAAGAGCTTGCGGCCGGTCTTGAGGCGCTGGTGTATCTCTATGCCGCACTTCAGGCCTATCTCGTCGTAGTCTACCATAGGAAAGCCCTCGGGTCGCTTCTCTTCGTCATCTCTCCCGCGACGTTGGTGAACATCATCTCCCTCGCCTCTTCCAGGTCTCTCGTGTGGCCCAACACCCACCCCAGCTTGATGTAGGCGACCTCCGGCAGCATGTCGTGGCCCTCGACGCCAGTATCGCATCTCGCGCCGTACCAGGCGCCAGCCTTTCCTGCCAGGCGGAGGTTCCTGTAGACAAAGCCGTTCACCCTGCCGTAAGGGCAGGTCGACGCTATGACCACGGGGACGCCGTTCTCTGTTGCGTACTCTATGTGGGGTATCCAGGAGAGCTTCTTGTCGAAGGAGCCCGCCTCTGTGCCGCTCTCCCCTGTCGGCACGTGGCCAAGAGCGCTCGCCTCGAGGACGAGGCCCTTGTAGCCCTTGTCGACGTAGAAGTCGATTATGGAGGGGTCGCTCCCCACGTAGGTCTTGATCAAGGCGACCTTCTCTTCGAAGGCGGTGTCTGCCTTCACATTCTTGTCGCTCCTCTCTCTGTAGTCGTCGTGGAAGAGCCTCATCGTCCCGTCGGGCCAGACCTTGCCGAGTGGGAGCTCGTTGATGGGGCGGAAGGCGTTTCGGGCGGAGGTGTGCATCTTCCTCACCTTGGTGCCGCGGTTTATGAGGCAGTAGTCGTCGCTCATCGTCCCGTGCATCACCACAGCGACCTCTGCCATGTCAGAGAGGGCGTAGTGGGAGGCGCAGAGCAAATTGAGGGCGCCGTCGAATGAGCCGCGGTCTGGGGAGCGCTGGGCGCCGACCAAGGCGACCGGCTTGGAGAGGTCGGGAAGCATGAAGGAGAGGGCCGCACTCGTGAAATGGAGGTAGTCGGTCCCGTGGGCCACTATGGCGCCGTCGCTCTCTCTCAGCTCTCTCGCCACCTCCTTGGCAAGCTTTTGCCAGTGGGAAGGCTGTATGTCCTCGCTCGCCATGGTGAAGGGGCGGGAGGCGCGGATGTTGGCGACCTCCTCCAGCTCCGGTGCCATGGCCAGTATCTCCTCCGGGGAGCGGCACATGTAGACGCCGCCGGTCAGGTAGTCGACGTGGGTCCCTATGGTCCCGCCCGTCGCTATGAATGAGATGTCTGGGAGGCTGTCGTCTCTCTCGACGTCGCAGACTGGAATGGAGCCGAACTTTTTTTTCTCGCCGAGCTTCTCGATTTTCTTCACCTTCGCAGAGTCGATGCCCACGTTGTAGCCTGATGAGAGCTTGAGGACAATGCAGTCGGGGTCGCCAGCGGTGACGCGGGGAAGGAGAAATCCCTCGAACTCGCTCGTTTCGGTGACGACATTGATGAGGTCCCCGACCTCTGCCCCCTCCAGCTTGCGCTTGGCAGACGGGGAATACATGGCCTTCGCCAGCAGCCGGCCTATATTTGGTTTGTGCTGTCCTTCTCCCCTGCCAGCTCGTAGTAGACCTTCGCTATGAGCGGACGGTCCTCCCTGAAGAGATCGCCCTTCTCCATGAACTCTTCCGCGTCGAAGCCGGACTCCCTCCTCTTCTCCAGGACCCCCTCGTATTTTTCACGGCAGCCCGCCTCCAGGTAGCAATAGGCCGCATACTCGAGGGGGGCGATCGACCTGCCGCAGACGACGACGTGGACGAGAGGGCAGTCGCAGGAGAGAAAACGGTCGCCTTTTCTCTCCCAGTTCACAAGCCGTCTTTTCATATCAACTTTAAAGTGAATAAGGACTTATAACCCTTTCCCAAACCCCGTTTTTCATCAGTTTGAGGTCAATGAGCTCAATGAGGTCATTGAACATATGTAATTGAAAATATGTTTCCTAATAGTGATGAGGATAAATATCCCTCGGGGGATGTAATAATATCCGTAAATGGTGCTTCCAGCATTGGTGGTGCTTTGCTGGTGTGGTTTACGGTGATGGGCTCGCTTGGTGAGCGATCCCAATCGGTGCTTGTTTTTGGTTTGGTGTAGGGTAGTAGTAGGTCTACCAATATTTAGCGATATTGGTGGCCCGTATCATATTGCCCGCAAAAAAGGACTAGAGGGTGAAACAAAAGATGGACTTCCTCATACAGGATGCGAAAGAGAACCAAAGGCCAGAAGAGAAGAACCTTCAGGCTGGGCTGGCAAGAATAGTCGTGGCAGGGTGCGGTGGCGCTGGATGCAACTCCGCCGACACCTTGTACCGCAAGGGCGTCAAGGGCGCCAACGTGGTTTCGTTCAACACCGACAAGCTCCACCTGGACGCTAGAGAGTCGGACGTAAAGGTCCTCATCGGCAAGGAGCTGACCAAGGGGCTGGGAGCGGGCGGCTACCCAGAGGTGGGAAGGGCTGCGGCAGAGGAGAGCAAGTCAAAGATCAAGGAGATACTAAGGGGAGCTGACCTCGTCTTCGTTACTGCGGGGATGGGCGGCGGAACAGGGACGGGCGCCGCTCCAGTGGTCTCCGAGATCGCGAAAGAGACGGGTGCAATAGTGATCGGCGTGGTGACCATGCCCTTCAAGATGGAGAAGGCCCGCCTCTACAAGGCGGAGACCGGCCTCTACGAGCTGAGGCAGGTGGCCGACACCGTGATCGTCATAGACAACAACAGGCTGGTCGAAGTGGCGGGCAAGCTGCCAATAGGGCAGGCCTTCGCCGTGGCCGACGAGCTGATTGCGACCATGATAAAGGGCATAGTGGAGACCATCAGCACACCGAGCCTAGTGAACCTCGACTACGCCGACGTCAAGGCGACCATGACCAACGGCGGCGTGGCAGTCATCGGAATAGGGGAGTCCTCCAGCGAGAAGAGGGCGCAGGAGGCTGTCAGGAAGGCGCTTTCAAACCCCCTGCTCGACGTCGAGTACAACGGGGCGAGCGGCGCGCTGATCCACGTGACCGGCGGCTCTGACATGACACTCGAGGAAGCGAACGAGACCGGCGACCTGGTGAGCAAGAACCTCTCCACGGACGCGCAGGTCATCTGGGGCGCACGAGTTGACCCGACACTGGACGGGACCATCAGGGTGATGACAATAATCACCGGGGTCCAGTCCCCACACATCCTAGGCCCTGTGAACGTCAGGGAGCCGAGCCTCCAGGCGAAGGAGACTGCGAGCAACCTAGGCATCAAGGTCCTTGCGTGAGCTTTGCTCACGCAGGACGAAAGGCAGGGAGTTCTAGATACCACCCCCGACCCGAGACCCTCTAGGCCACCCCCTGCCTTTCTCTTTTCTCTCTTTTCTCCAGACCGACATCTTTTTATAACTTTACAGTGATTATTTGAAGATGAAGAAAGGGGTGAAGAAGGCAAGAAAGGCGCTCGCCAAGGCGCTCTATTTCGAGAGGACTGGGAACTTCGAGGCCTCGAACGTCTGGAAGAGGAAGGCGGAGAAGCACTTCTGGGGCCTCCCCCGAAAAGAGGTCCGCGAGACAAGAAACGATCCTTGCGTAGCGGAGGAGGCCCTCCGCATGGCGAAGAGAAAGCTGAAAGCCGAACTCGTCCGGATGAAGAAGGAGGCAGCGTCAGGAAACTGCAGGTACGTCAACAAGAACTCCCTGAAAGCCTTCTCGCTCGCGCGCGGCATGAACTCCCTCATCGACGACGTGGGCTGCCGCGGAGAGAAGCCGAAGATGAACTTCCCTGCATTCTACTCTGCCGCGGGAGAGCTCTGCGTCGACTACTGGGAAAGGATGATGAGGTTTTCCGCGGAGATGGGTGCCGTCCTCGGCATGGAGAAAGAGCTCGAGAGGTGGAAAAAGGCGAGACGAGCGTTTGGAGCAGGTCCGGGAGAGCCGGAGAAGCTCAAGCGCGAGATACTCAATGAAGCCGTCCCGAAGCTCTTGGAGAAAGTGAAAAACTGCTACAGGGAGCTGGAGAAGTTCGAGGCGGACAAAAAAGAGTGGGACGAGATAGTGGTTGAGGACGATTATGCAGTCAATCTAAAGATAGATGAGTGGACTGTGGAGGCCTACAAGGAGGTCTGCTTCAAGGCGATAAGGAGAATCACCGGCCTGAAAAAGGCAGCAGACGAAGGGATGGAGTTCGAGCTGCCTGAAGAGGTGGAGAAGGGGATCTACGCCCACACGGCCAGGTGGCTGGAGAGGGGGATCGAACTCGCCAGGGAGAGGGGCGAGAAGCCTGACGGTTGGGACGAGAAAAACCTGGAGAAGTACACCAGGCTTGGCGGCCTTTAGGGGAAACCGTTTTAAAGCAAACTCCAGGGGCCCGCTTCCCAAGATGGTAGAGAGCGCAGAGTACGTAGGGCTGGGCAGGAGCAGCTATGGAGTGGTGGGAATACCCGTCGACGAGAGAAAGATAATGGAGTATGCCGAAGTCCCAACGCAGGGCTCGTCGCACGAAGAGATAGTGGAGAGAATAATCACCGCCTACGTCAACCTCTACCGCGGTTGAGTCATTACCCTTTTTTACTTCCTCTGCCCAACCCGGCCATGCACGTGGAGGATGTCTTTGAGAGAGTCGGGGAGGAGGTCTCCCTCCGCGGGTGGGTCTACAGGATCCGCTCCACGAAGACCAAGGTCTTTCTCGTTTTGCGCGACAGGACAGGGATACTCCAGTGCGTCGTGGACGCCGACAGCGAAGAGTTCGAGAAGGCGGAAGAGCTGACCATGGAGTCGAGCGTTGCAGTGAGAGGCAGAGTCGAGGCTGATGAGAGGGCGCCCGGCGGGGCGGAGATGAGAGTGAAAAGCCTTGAAGTCTTCCAGAACGCCCAGAGGTTCCCAATCACGGAAGACCAGTCCACCGAATTCCTGCTCGACGTGCGCCACCTCTGGGTGCGCTCCCGCGAGCTGACACACGTCTTCAAGATCAAGTCGGAGATGCTGAAACTGGGCAGGGAGTGGTTCGTGGAGAACAACTTCCTCGAGGTGACGCCCCCCATACTGACAGGCTCCAGCTGCGAAGGGGGGGCGGAGGCGTTCTCACTCGACTACTTCGGGGAGAAGGCCTACCTCTCCCAGTCCGCCCAGCTCTACCTGGAGGCGCTGATCTTCTCCCTTGAGAAGGTCTGGTCCTTGACGCCGAGCTTCAGGGCAGAGAAGAGCAGGACGAGGAGGCACCTCACAGAGTACTGGCACCTGGAGGCTGAGGCTGCCCACTGCGACCTGGAGGGGATTCTCAAAGTCCAAGAAGAGCTGCTCGCCCACATGGTCAACGGAGTCGCGGACGTCTGCGAGAAAGAGCTGTTGAAGCTGGAGAGGAATCCAAACAAGATCAGAGTGGAGCTCCCGATCAAGAGAATAGAGTACGACGAGGCTCTCGAGATTCTAGCAGAGAGAGGTGAGGAGGTGGAGTGGGGAGAGGACATAGGGAGCAGGGAGGAGGAGGTTTTGATGGAGGGCTTCGACCAGCCCATCTTCGTGGTCCGCTACCCTGCGAAGGCGAAGGCGTTCTACATGAAGAGAGATGGCGACAGGGCAGAGTGCGCCGACCTCCTCGCTCCGGAGGGGTATGGGGAGGTTGTGGGTGGCAGCGAGAGGGAGAGCGACATCGAAAAGCTCCTCGCCGCCATGAAAGAGAGGGGCCTGAAAGAGAAAAACTACGGCTGGTACATCGACCTGCGGAGGTACGGCTCAGTCCCCCACAGCGGCTTTGGCCTCGGGGTTGAGAGGCTGGTCAGGTGGGTCTGTGGCCTCGAACACATCAGGGACGCCACACCCTTCCCGCGCCTCATCAACAGGGTGACGCCTTGAAGGCGCTGATCTTCGACTTCGACGGCGTGATCGTGGAGACGCGGGAGACAGTGGTGGAGGCCTTCCAGGAGGCCTTTCAAGAGGTCCTCGGCGAGGAGGTGGAGGAAAAAAAGATAGATGGGGTACTCTCGAAGGGCCTGTCGCAGGTGGCGGTCAACCTCGGCGTGAGCGGGGAGGAGGCGGCGATGATAGCTGAAATGGCCTGGGAGAAAAGCAACCGGAAGACGACAGAGAGGCACATCGTCCCAGGGGTGAGAGAGTTCCTTGAGAAGGCGAGAGAGAGGCATAAGACAGCACTTGTCAGCATGAACAAGCGGCCCCATCTCGAGAAACTGCTGGACGAGTTCGGCCTCGACTTCGAGGTCGTGGTCACCATAGACGACGTGGTGGAGAGGAGGCCGCACCCAGAAGGGCTCGAGAGGGCGATGGAAGAGCTTGGCGTGGGGGCGGAAGAGACGACAGTCTTCGGGGACACTCCCAACGACATGCTGGCAGCGAAGAGGGCCGGCTGCAGGCCGGTCGGCGTCCTCACAGGCCTCGGCGACGAGGAGAGCCTGAAGAAGGCGGGAGCAGAGATTGTGCTGAGAAGCGTCAAT
This sequence comes from Candidatus Undinarchaeota archaeon, assembly GCA_964527545.1. Classification (GTDB taxonomy): domain Archaea; phylum SpSt-1190; class SpSt-1190; order DYHY01; family CAZGQF01; genus CAZGQF01. The sequence continues at coordinate 6,575 of CAZGQF010000003.1, forward strand.
GACTTCCCGCTCGACTGACCGAAGAGCTTTTTATATGAACGGCGCCTACTTTTTCCGATGGCGAGGACAGAGCCGCCCCTGTGTGCGAAATGCGGCAAGAGAATAGAGGACGAGTACCTCGAGTGCCCAATCACCAAGGAGTGCTTCCATCTCGACTGCGCCCTCGACCACGTCAAGGGGTGCGACTCTTTCCACCGAAAGAAGGAGGTCAGGATCTACCACTGGAGGGAGGAGGGTGAGGATGAAGATGAGGGGAAGCCTATCCTGACCAGGAAGGTTGAGAGGCACGTGGAGAAGAACGCACGGCCACTAATCAAGGCGATCAAGAGCGGGAAGTTCATGGAGAGGGAGCTCCGCCAGCTCCTCGACTTCGAGAAGGAGAACAAGGAGAGGAAGACTGTCGTCACCGCCATCCAGAGGCTCCTCTCTCAGCTCTCCAGCACGGAAGTGAGCGACTACTTCAGGATGAACGCCCGGCCAATAATCAAGGCGGTGAAGAACGGCAAGTTCACGGAAGAGGGCCTCAAGCTGCTCCTCGACTTCGAGAAGGAGAACAAGAAGAGGAGCACAGTGATAGATGCGATAGAGAGCAAGCTGAAGGAGCTCTCAGGCACCAAGGCGCCCGAATACTTCAACCTGAACGCCAGGCCAATAAAGAAGGCAGTGAGGGGCGGAGAGATGAAAAGGAGGGGGCTGAAGCTCCTGCTCGAGTTCGAGAAGGAGAACAAGAACAGGAAGACAGTTATCAAGGCGATAAAGTCCAAGCTCGAGTCCTGGAAGCGATAGAGTCAGTCTCCTTTCTCAAGGGAGTGGCCTGCCGCCTTCCAGCCCATTATGCCGCCCTCGTACTCCAAGACGTCCTCGTACCCCATCTCAACCAGTCTCTCGGCCGCCCTGGTCGAAGCCTTGCAGCTCGGGCTGGAGCAGTGGACCACTATCTTCTTCTCCTTGCCGGGCAGTCTCTCTTTCGCCCTCTCCTCGAAGCCCTTCCCGATGGGGACGCTGATGCTCCCGGGGATGTGCTCCCGCTGGAAGGCCTCCTCTGACAGTGCGTTCACCAAGACGAACTCCTTGCCGCTCTCCATCAGCTTTTTCAGCTCCTCTGTCTCTATGGTCTCCATCACGGAATCTTGTGATGACATGCTTATAGTCCTTCCCCCCGACGGCCTCGCACCTCAAACATCCAAAGAAGTCACCTAAATGCGTATTCCAGAACTAATCTTCAACAATGTCGGAGAGTTCTTCTTTTAGCCTGGAAAGCTCTTTGACGGCCCCGCTCACCACGTCCCTGCCGCCGCAGCCGCCGCCCAGCTTCTCGACAAGCTCCCTTGCCGCCTTTCTCCCCTCCCCCCTCGCAATCAGGAAGCCGTCGAGCGAGGAGACGAGCAAGAGGTCTTCGTCGTCTGATGAGTTGAAGAGCCGCGTCAGCTCCTCCTTGGGGAGGGGGAGGGCCGCACAGTTTTCCTCCAAATCAAAAGAGTCTGAGAGCTCCCTCGCCGTTTTCGCCAGCCTCTCCTCCATCTCGGACCTCTCCTTGAGGAGGTTCCTGACTGTCGCCTCCAGCTTGTCGGGCTCAGTCCCCAAGGCAACGCTCGCCTCGAGAGCGCTGTTCGCGATATTGCGCGACAGCTCGAGCGCGGAAGGGCCGGCCGCGAACTCGACTGTCGTCTTCGAACCGCTCCTGTTGACCCAGAGCACCTTGAAGAAGACGATTTCCGACGTGTTCTCCACGTGGGTGCCTGCGCAGGCCGCCGCGTCGAAGTCGCCGATCCTGACGACACTCACCCTCTCAGGGACCCTCTCCTTCTTTATCCTGACGTCGTCCGGAACTTTTTTCTTCTCCATCTCCTCAACCACGACAGGAAGCCCCTCCGCTATCTTTTTGTTCACTCTCTCCTCCGCCGCTGTTATCTCGTCCCAACCGACATCGCCATCGATCACGACCTTTCCCGTCTCCTCACCGAGGTCTATCTTCTCCAGCTCGACGTCGCTCTTCTTCAGGAGGGAGCCCATGAAGAGGTGCTCCGCTGAGTGGAGGAGGCACATCCTCTCCCTGAAGAGGTCGTCGACTTCGCACTCGACCTCTCCGTAGGCGGGGGCGTCGGTGTAGTGGGCAGTGCCGACAACGTCCTTCACATTGGCCTCTCCGATGGTGCCGCGGTCTGCCAGCTGGCCGCCGCCGCGCGGGTGGAAGTGGGTCTCTGCGAGCTCGACGACGTAGCCGCCGTCGCTCGGCGAGCAGGAGAGGACTGTGGTCGTCCAGCGCATTCAGGAATCTCGTAGAGCCGGATTATAAACAGTTGCGATAGGGCACACCTATTTATCTCCAAACGTGGGGAGCGGCTCATGGAGGTCGAAGTGAGGTTGGGGAGGCCGGACGACTTCAAGGAGGTGAGAGCTCTCTTCCTAAAGCTCTGCAGGCTGGAGAGCGACGAGTTCGACCCTACAATCGACCCCGAATTTCCCCTGACTGAAGAAGGCACGTCGTTCTTGGAGAAGCGGCTCTCAGAGGGCGCCTGCTTTGTTGCTCTGGTCGAGGGAGAGACTGTCGGCTATCTCGCAGGCATCCTGGAAAAGCCCAAGGCGTACAGGAAATGTGGAAAAATTGGCCTTCTTGAGAGTCTCTTCGTGGTCGATGAGATGAGGGAGAGGGGGGTAGGGAATGGCCTTTTCAAGAGTTTCAAGGAGTGGTGCGCCTCCCAGGGCGCAGGACGCATAAAGGTCGAGGCCTCCTTCTCGAATCCAAGGGCAATCGAGTTCTACAGGGAGCTCGGCTTCTCCGACTACGTCCTATCTCTTGAGATGGAGCTATAGGCTACTCGGGAGAAGAGAGCTGCCTCACCGCCTCCGCGGCCTTCAGGCCGTTGTCGGTGACATAGACAGGCTTCGCCTTCTGTGAACGGCCGCATCTGGGGCACTTCGCCCTCCCCCTGGCCGTGGTCACGAAGAAGTTCCTGCACTTGAGGCATCTCACGACTTTGTGGAGCATCATAGAGGGATGGCGGAGGTCACTTAAAGCGCTAACTGGGGCCGTCCCACTCCATTGTGTCGTAGGAGAGGCGGAAGACCAAGTAGACCCAATAGATGCCCAGCAGCACAGCAGCAATCTCAAGCATGGACATTTTTATCACCAATGGGTTGTTAATAGACCTTTCTGGAATTTATAAGCCTTCCTGAATCGTCCATAACTTTTCAGACGGGTCGAACTCTATGAAACCTCTCCTCTGAAGCGACGAGAAGAGCGACGAGAGGTCCTCGAAGGAGAGCCTCTCCAGCCGCCCCATCTCGCCGCCGTTGACCACCAGCTCCACGAGGGCTGCCTTCTCCCTCCCATCCAGCCCCTCTTTCTCCGCCTTCAAACTCGCCCTCCTCGAGATCCCGAGCAGCCTGCCCCTCAACCTCTTCGCCGCCGACTCGAGTTTCTCGAGCTTTGCCCTCGTCTTTCTCGCCTCCACCCTCATCTCCTCAAGGCCCGGACTTCCCTTCGCCAAGGCCCCCTTCGCCTCAAGCTCCCCTGAGAGGCCCGTCTCGTAGAGGGCTGGGCCGAAGGAGGCTGTGAAGCTGAGAGACTTTGAGAGGCGGACGTACTTGCGGGGGCGCCCCCTGTCCTGGCGGGAGAGGCGGAACTCCACTATGCCGCTCTCCCTGAGCAGGGAGATGTGGTCGTTGACCGCCTTCTGTCCAACCCCCAGCTTTTCAGAGAGCTCGGACTTGAAGAAAGGCCTCTCGCTCAACAGGCGTAGCATCCTCCTTCGGGTGCTGTTGCCCATTATCTCGAAGAGCTCGTCCACCAGCATTGGATTAATGTAACAAAATGTTATTAAAAGAGTTGCTGCGCAAACCATATTACTTTTCGCCGCTCTGCAAGGACGTGAGAGGGATAACCCCGGTCATCGCCATCATCTTGTTGTTGCTCATGGCCGTCGCCGCCGCGGGCGGCTTCTACTTCGTCTCGATATGTGGGAAACCTATGGTTTCCCCCCTAGCCGTCCACCACCCTTTCCTACGTCCTGTCTTCGCCTCCGGCTCGACAGGACACGGGGGTGAGTCGGCTTGAGAGGGATCACCCCTGTCATCGCCATCATCCTCCTCTTGCTGATGGCCGTCGCTGCGGCCGGCGGCTTCTACTTTGTTTACCAGGGCTTCACAGAGAGCGGAGAAGAGTCGGGCTCGACGCAGATAGAGCAGCTCGGCGAGACTTCGCTTGCCGCCATCCAGATCGAGTCCGCGGCGGGGGGGCGGCTCTACGTCCGCAACGTGGGCGCGTCGGACATAGACCTCTCGAAGATGACTGTCTACGTGGAGAACCAGCCTGTGAGCGTGAACAGGTCGTCGGACACTCTCGCGGAGAGGGAAAGGGCGGTCCTCAAGCTGACGGAGATGCCTTCGTGTTCTTCGGAGAAGTGCGAGGTGAAGATATCGGGTACTGCCTCGACTTCGAAGAAGGTCGACCTTGCGAAACTGCTCTGCTCCTCAGACGCGGACTGCTACTCAAGCGAGTCCTGCACGGACGGCGTCTGCGTGGGGGAGGGAGAAGAGGAGACCACCTGCGGGAACGGCATCTGCGAGACTGGCGAGTACGGCTACGAATGCTTCGTCGACTGCCACCCGGAGTCGTTGCTCCTCGTAGCGAAAAACTCAACCGACGATGGAGACCTCGTCGCCATCTACGACTGGAACGGCACGAGCTACGCGAGGGCAGGCAACCTCACCAACACCGACCTGAAGTACTGGTGGCTCCCACTCACGACCTTCCTTCCCAACGGCGACGCTGTCTCAGCCTCCTACTTCTCCTGGAACGGCCAAGAGGACTACAGGGACCTCTGGCACACGAGGTACGACGGCTCCTCCTGGTCCTCGCCGCAGAACATCACCAATTCGCCGAGCAGGAAGCTGTTCTATTTTGGTGGGGCGGAAGTCAACTCCACGGAGGACATCATGGCGGTCTGGGTGGAAGACGGATCCGACAAGAACGAAATCTACTGGGCCTCCTATGCTGACGGGAGCGTCTCACCTCCAAGCGCCATACCAGACACCAACACCGACACCTACCCCTACATGTGGTCCTTCGCCTTCGCCCCCGATGACGAGGGCTACATCTTCTTCACCAACAGCACACTGAATGCCGGCATGAACAACCAGGTCGTCAAGACGGTCAGGTGGAACGGAGACGGGTGGGGTTCCCCCTCCACGCTTGTCTCCTACCCTTCCAACAACAGGGCATCCCACTACGCGCTCGACTTCGCCTCTGACGGCAACGGAATCGCGGCGTGGGTCCACCAGAACTCAACAAACTATCGCAAGCTGAAGTACGCGACATACGACGGCTCCGCCTGGACCTACCAGGGCAACTTCGACGATTCTTCCCCCCCGACCAACGAAACGACAATCGCGGCCACGTCGATGGCCTACGACCACCTGGGCAACCCAATGTTCGCCGCAATCCACACAAACAATGACCCGTCAGTCTTCACACAATACCACAGGTATGCCAACGGAGGGTGGAGCGAAGGGACCACCTTCCCGACTGGCATGGCCCTGGAGCAGACATTCCTCTCGAAGGCCGGCGACGGCTCCCTCTTCGCCTTCTCCATAAACTTCATGGCCATGCAGGTCGAAGGCAGGTCAGAGTACTACTGGAGCTCCTGGGACGGGAGCGCCTGGGGCGAGTTCGTGGAGATGGGCGAGTAGGAAAAGCCATAATACTGCAGAAGGAGAAAGAGGGACATGAGAGGGATAACCCCGGTCATCGCCATCATACTCCTCCTTTTGATGGCGGTCGCGGCAGCTGGAGGATTCTATTTTGTTTATCAAGGCTTCACAGAGGAAGGGGAAGAGTCTGGGTCGACGCAGATAGAGAGCCTCGGGGAGCAGTCTCTCGCCGCCATCCAGATCGAGTCGGCGGCGGGAGGGAGGATCTACGTGAAGAACGTGGGGGCAAGCGACATCGACCTGAGCAAGGCGAGAGTCTACGTCGAGAACGTCCCCTACAACGTGAACACCTCTTCTGACACTCTCGCGGAGAGGAGTCGTGCCGTGCTCAAGTTCACGGAGAGACCTTCTTGCGCGTCTGACGAGTGCGAAGTCAAGATCTCCGGTGCTGCCTCGACGTCGAAGAAGGTCGACCTTGCGAAACTCCTCTGCTCCTCAGACGCAGACTGCCTATCAGGAGAGGCCTGCCAGGGAGGAGTCTGTTTTGAAGGGGGCGGGACAAGCTGCGGAGACGGCACGTGCGACGAAGGCGAGACTTCATCGAGCTGTCCGGCAGACTGCTATTGCGGAAACGACCAATGCGACTCTGACGAGGACGGCGAGACCTGCTTCCCCGATTGCGGCCCAAGGTCGCTCTTTTTCACTGTCCTTGAAGACCAAGTGACCCTCGACAGCGACGTCGTCGTCCACGACTGGAACGGGACGACCTACTTGAGGGGCGAGAACCTCACCAACGACACAATCACATACAGCGCCTTCGGCGCAGAGTACTGGGACGGGACATCGCTCTCACTCGGCATAACTGGCAGCATCATGGATAGCTCCAGCATGGAGGTCTTCTGGTCGCAAAACGACGGCTCCGGGTGGTCTGTCCCCGACAACATCACTGAGAACAGCTGGTTCGACATGTACCTCCTCGACAACGTCGGCTTCAACTCGACGCACGCAATAGCGGTCTGGGCTGCTGGCAGCGACTTCGAGAACGTCAGCTGGTCCTCTTTCGACGGGACTGAGTGGTCGGAGGCAGAGAACATCACGGGCGTGAGGAACACAGACGACCTCCCCACCTTCGAGTTTCACCCGGACGGGAAAGGAATCGCCCTCTGGCCTGACAAGATATCGACGTCCGCCTGGCTCAACTACTCTGTCTGGGACGGCGGATGGCTGCCACCCGACGACACCTTGGTCGGCTTTGAAGGTGGGGGGTGCGAGTACGAGATCGAGGATATCAAGGTTGCCTCGAACTCGACCCATCTCATGGCGGTCTGGGACGTGCTCTACGGAGAGTGCGGGCTTGACCCTTACAGGATCACGCAGTGGGCGACCTGGGACGGAAGCGGCTGGAGCAGTGTGGAGAACGTAAGCGACGAGTTCAGCGACCTCCGTCCTTTCGCGCTGGGAGCCGACGACGGCGGATGGGTGCTCGTCTCCAACAATGGAACGTCACCGCAATACTGGCCGGAGTGGTTCTCCTGGCAGGACGGCTGGATTTACGAAGGGAACATCACCGGCGACCCAGAGGGGTTCCCGGTCTACATCGTGGAGAACGAGAACGGGGCGAAGCTGCTCCTGATGTTCGATCTCATCAACGACTACGAATCGATTGCGAGGTTCTCGCACTGGACAGGGGAGACCTGGTCCGGGGTCACCGAAATCCCAGAGCCTGTCTTCTTCCTCGGCTGAAAACCCCTGCAAATCGTGCTAATTGATTAACATAACAATTGTCATTAAAACTGCCACTGGCGTGCAACCGACCTATTCATCCAAGGCTCCAGCTGCCTAGGTGCGCCTCGACAGGTATGCTTTCCTCGACGCTTTCAACACCTGTGTAGAGAGTAAACTCCAGATTTAGGGGTTCTGCAGGCCTTGAGACCAGGCCGCGCCAAGCACCCTTGAGGAATGCACCCATAAGCTCCTTCTTGGAGAGATTGTAGTGCTGATGGTCCTGTTTCCCCCTGAGAGCGTCCACGAACTTGAGGCCCGCATAGGAGATCAGGCTCGGTATCGCTGTCAAGGCGTTGTTCACCCTCTTCAGCATACCAACCGTGTTGGCATTGCGCTGGACCTCGTAATTGAAACCCTCATCTCCGTTGTGGACTTCGTCCCTGCAACCGCCGTAGTCGACCCTGAGATGGAGCACTTCAGCGCCTGGGACTATCACTATCTTTCCGTATTTCTTCAGTTTGTTGCACAGCAGTGTCTCTGCCCTCAGCGAAGGGGAGTTGAACGATGGGTCGAAGCCGTTCACTTCGAAAAGAAAGTCCCTGCGAATCGCACAGTTCCCTCCTGGTACGTGATCTGTCTCCTGCAGTTCCTCGACCGCCCCGTTGACGCCATCTGAATGCAGGTAGGGAAAAGAACGGAAACGCCTGTATTTTTTCGTGCCGTACTTCACCAGCTCCGGTCTCTGCTCTGTGTAGACAGCGCCGCATGAGACTGCCGCCCCATTTTCGAGAGGCTTTGTCAGCTCCGTCGCCCATCTGTCCGGGAAGAAAGGGAGCACATCATCGTCGGCGAACAGGATCTTGTTTCCGGAAGCGGCCGCGATACCGACGTTCCTTGCATCTGCCAACCCCCTCCCGTTCTTGAGCGTCACGAGCTTGAACTTGGCTCGTCCGTGCTCCGTGTTGATAGCAGAGATGCCATCTTTGAGCACTGATCCTGAGCAGTCAGTGGAAAAGTCGTCAACAACCACTACCTCGTCTATTCCCTTCAGCGAGTCCAAATAAGCAAGATGGCCCTTCTCCCCGACCAAACCCTCCTTCCAGATTGCCTCCCTGTTCTTCGTCGGGACGAAAAGAGTAACTCCTGTCACAGAGTCACATTTAATTAACCCTTTATAGTAGTTTGTGAGGGGCGGCAGGACTTGTTCGCAAAAGACTGGACCGGAAAAAGACAAATCATGCTAAAGAGTAGCAATGTTTAAGAAGGTGTTCCTCTTTCTCGCGGAGTGCTCCAGTTCGGTATAGGGAGCGCTGTGGGTGACGGCGAAGAGACGCCTGTCGGCTTCGTCAACGAGGAGGGATACTTCGTCGACCTGCCGCCCCTCAGCGACGACGACCTCTTCAGGATAGTGAGAATAGCTGAGAAGTACGAGGAGACGGAGCTGAGCGTTGAGGAGATAGTGGAGGCCTATGAGAAAGAGCTGGAAGAGGAGAGGGGCGTCTCTTTGGGAGAGGGGAAGAGAGTCTACTCGCGCATCCTCCGCTCCCTCACTGACGAGTCGCTCGGGCCGATCCACTTCCTCCTGCAGGACCCGCAGATAGAGGAGATAATGGTCAACGGTGTGGGGGAGCCGATCTTCGTCTGCCACAGGGAGAGGGGGATGCTCTCCACCAACCTCTTCTTCAAGAGCGGCGACTATTTCTGCGAAGTCGCCAACAGGGCGCTCCGGTCGCTGGGGAGGAGGGTGGACGAGAGGAGTCTCAGGGGGCATGGCCTCCTGCCCAACAGGGACCGAATCTCAGTGATGGTCCCGCCCTACGCGAAGAGGCACACCCTTGCAATCCGGCGGTTCTCTGTCGCGCCGTTCACTGTGGCAGACCTCGTGAGGAGGGGGATGCTCTCCTCTCGCCAGGCCGCCTTTCTCTGGATGGTGATGGAGAGCGGCTCCGCCAACCTCGGTGTGGTGGGGAACACGGGGGCGGGAAAGACGACACTCCTCAACGCCCTCCTCCGCTTCGTGCCGAGAGAGGCGAGAGTTATCTGCGTGGAGGAGACGCCTGAGATAAGGCCGCCCCAGTCGCAGGTGGTCCAGCTGGTCTCCACACAGGGCCTCTCGCTCAGGGACGCAATCAGCGACAGCTTAAGGCTGAGGCCAGACCGCGTCGTCATAGGCGAGGTGAGGAGCGACGAGGAGGTGAGGGCGCTCGTGGAGAGCTGTCTGGCCGGGCAGGCGCTTGGGACCTATTTCACCTACCACGCAGAGAACGCCCAGTTCGCCCTCAGGCGGATGGTGGGGCAGGGCGTCAGGGAAGACGACCTCGAGGCGATCGACCTGCTGGTGGTCTGCAGGAGGGACGTCAGCAAGGGAAAGGTCAGGCGGAGAGTCGTCTCCATCTTCGACAGAGAAGATGGAAAGCTGACCGACTCGTGCGAGTCTAAGAGGATGAAGAGGCTGGAGAAAAGGACTGGGAGCCTGGAAAAGAGGGAGAGTTTCCTGGAAGGGTTCGAGGGAAGCGACGAAAAGTTCTTCGAGGAGGCCTCCCGTGTCCATTAAGCTGGCTGTTGGCCTCGCCCTGGCCCTGCTCTTTCTCTTCTTCAGGGCGCCGGAGATCTGGAGGGCCTACAAAAAAAGAGAGCGGAGGAAGAAGGTGGAGGCTGATCTTCCCTTCGCCGCCCACTACGTCGCGAGTCTCCTCGAGGCAGGACTGCCCCTCGAGGACGCGCTGGAGAAAACTGTGGATAGCAACTTCGGGGAGCTGTCAAAAATTCTGGGAGAGGCGATGGAGAAATTCGGAAAAGGCCGGTCGCTCGCCAAGTCGCTTGAGTCGGCGGGAAAGGGGATGGAGAAGAGCTCACTCTCGGATCTTCTCGCAGTTTTCTGCCACATCAACCGCACGGGGAGCCACAGTAGGGCAACAGAGAGCCTCAAGCTGCTCGCCGACTGTTTCGAGGAGAGGGCGGTCAACGGCTACAGGGAGTTCATCTCCCGTTCGCAGGTGCTCCTGACCGTCCACGTAGCCTTGACAGCCCTCCTGCCCGCAGTCCTACTCTTCCTCTCCGGGGTCTCCTCCTCTCTCGGGGACCCACTGCTCTCCCGAGGACAGCTCTCCATCCTTTTCTGCGCTCTCTTCCCCCTCACCGCGGGCGCGGCCAACATGATGCAGGGGTTGATGAGGCCGTGCTGAGCTCCGACCTCTACAGGGCAGCCAGGTCTGAGAGCAGCGACCTGGCCGAGATCGTGAAAGTTTTGGAGTCAGAGTTCTTCGGGGAGGCGGCCCGCGCCATACCCCGCTCCTCCCGCTCCGCGGCGACAGTGCTGAGGGAGAGAGCGAAGGGCGACCCCAAGATGGAGAGCGCAGTCGAGATACTCGTGCTCGGCGCCAGGGAGAAGTCGCTCCTCCTCGACGGCGCCAGGAGGATGGAGAGGATGGAGCGGCTGGAGAGGGAGAGAAAGAGCGCCACCTCTGCGCAGAGGTACACTCTCCTCGCGGCGAGCCTTCTCTTCGTCCCCTTCATCCTCGCGGCGACTGTCTCCATCTCCCGACAGCTGGGCGGCGCCCTCCCAAGCGAAAGCATACTCTTCTACGTCGCAGTGCAGGCCGCCGTCTCCTCTTTCGCGCTGGAGACGAGGGCAAAAGCGCTCTTCCCCCTCCTCTCGATCGCTGTCTACAAGTTGACGGAGGTGATAATGTGAAAGGCATAGCGACGCTGGAATGGATAGTGATAGCTGCAATCGTCCTCTTGATGGTAGCAGGCGCCGTAGAGGTCTGGCAGGGCGCCTGGGAGCCTGCAATGGCAAAGGCGGTCTCTGCGAGCGGCTCTTTCGAGTCTGCAATCTCTTCCATATGAGCCAGGCTTAAAAACCAGCTCTCTCAAGTCTGCCCGATGGGGCGGAAGCTCGAAGTTAAGAGGCTCTCCAAGAAGGTCAACGGCATCCCCATAGCAGAGGGCCTCTCCTTCTCCGTCAACGGAGGAGAGATAGTGGGACTCCTGGGGGAGAGCGGGAGCGGGAAGACCACCATTCTCAAATCGATAGCGGGGATATTGAGAAAGGATGGGGGAGAAGTTTACATCTCAAAAAACGGTGAGAAAGAGAGGCTTAAGCCGGAGCAGACAGGCTTCGTCTTCCAGAGCGAACACCTCTACGACGAACTTACAGCTTGGGAGAACGTTGAGTGCTTCACTTCGCTCTATGGCAAATTCGAGTCAGGACAGGCCGAGACTCTGCTGGAATATGTGGGGCTGGGGGAGTCCAAGCATGTCCGGGCCGGCGACCTCTCAAGCGGCCAGAGGAAGAGGCTCAACCTGATCTGCTCGCTGACCCACGAGCCGGAGGTCCTCTTCTTTGACGAGCCGACTGCAGGGCTCGACCCCGTCTCCAAGCAGTTGATCTGGAAGATAATCAAGAACTTGAAAGAGTTGGGCCTCCCCATCCTGATGGCCACCCACAGGTTCGCTGAGTCAGAGCTGCTCTGTGACAAGATAGCAATCCTAGAAAAAGGAAGGTTCTCCATGTTCGGCACGCCCGACCGGCTGTTGGAGGAGATGAAGGGAATCGAAGTCATAAGTTTCAAGACGGAAAAGACAGACCCGTCGAACCTGAAGGACCTCTACATGAACCTGGATGGTCTGTCTCCCGTCGTGGAGGTCCAGGTGGAGGGACGCTCTTTCACCCTCTACGTGACAGATGAGGCCCCAGTCACGGATGTCCTGAAAAAATTCAAGGAAGCAACTGGGACAGGGATCTCCGCACTTTCACGGAGGAACCCCTCACTCGAGGACGTCTTCAAGGCAAAGCTGGGGGCGAGATGATGCTGAGGCTACTGAAAAAGGACCTGCTGCTATTCTTCCGCTCCGGCACCAGCACCCTATTCATAATGCTGACGCCCTTTCTTGTAATAGGTGTATTGGGGGCGGTCCTGGGCTCCGGTTTCGGGACTTTCAAGGGCATCCCCATCATGATCTGCGACTTCGATGACGGCGAACTCTCCGATGAGTTCATACAGGCGATAATGGACTCCAATTCATTTCAGTCAGAGATTTCCAACGAGACCGGCCAGGAAGACTGCAGGAAGACTGCAATGGAAAGAATACGAAGTGGCGAACTCGACGCAGCGATGGTTTTCCCTCAGGGGATGACCAGCAGGATGTTGTCAGGCGAAGGCCAGGTTATTGAGGTCATCACAGACTCTTCACAGACAGAAGTCTCCAACTTCGTTTCGCTCTTCTCTCAAGGTTTCACGCAATACTTGAGTTCGGAGATGCGCTCAAGATTCGTCCAGAGCTCATGGGACCGACTCAAAGAACTGGAGAAGGAACTTGAGAGAATGAATTCGACAGCCAAGGAAGCGAACGCCAGGATCGGCATTATGCTGGAACAAACAAAGGCGACACGTAAAGACCTCGACGCCGTGGACGTGGAGGGTCTCACCGGCGAAGTGGAGGCCATCAGAGAGCAGAGCAGGAAAATCGACACCATGCCGCTGGGGAGAATAAGAAACGACCTCATCGACCTGGGGACTGCGGCCGAGAGTTCAACCTACCCCCTCTCAAGGGCGAAGTTCTTTCTCGAAAGGATCGAAAATGAGAAGCAGAACTCTATCTCTGACATGAGGTCCCTCGACTACGAGCTATCCTCCGCAGAGGCGCTGCTGGGGTGTCCGGAAGGCAACGAAACACTCTGCCCCCTCATTGACAACGCCAGGGACGGGATCGCCTCAAGCATAAGCGATCTGCAGAGCATGCCAACTACGGAGGCGCTTTCTGAGCTCGGGAGTGTGGAACTAGGCGACCCGGAGAGGATTGAGGACAACGAGGAGCTAGCCAAGGAACTCGAGGAGAGCATACATGCCGCCAACCAGCGCATGGAACAGAACAACGCCTCCGTGGAGCGCCTGCTCACGGAGATGGAATCCCTCAGCCAAACCAAGCAAGAGGGGGCGGATGCCCTGGATGATGTGGAAGAGGGGCTGCTGGTGATGGAGAATGGGACCCTTGAGCTCATTTCGGCTTCAGAGATAGCTGACAACGAGATTGAACGAATAATCGAGAAGCAGCCCACCGCACTGGTCAACCCGATAACAGTTGAAGAGAACCGCCTCTTCGTCGATGTCAGCTTTTTCGAAGCCGTTTTCCCAGCCGCTACAGCGATGATCTTGATGTTCTCAGCCATAATGCTGCCCGGCCTCTCTTTGATAAGGGAGAAACAGTGCGGGACCCTCTTGAGGGTGGCAATATCCAAGACTCCACTGAGCATCTTCCTCCTCTCGAAGATGATTTCGAACCTTGTATTGTGTCTCATCCAGTTCACTGTCGTCGTCGCCATCGGAAAGTTCCTCCTCGGTATCAAATTCGGCGGCTCGCCGCTCCTGCTCCTCGCCAGTGTCCTCTCTTTCAGTTTCGCTTTCTCAGGGCTCGGCCTCCTTATCGGCTCGCTCTCAAAAAGCGACAACACAGTGATCCTGGCAGCGATAGCGATCACGCTCCCTTCACTCTTCCTCTCTGGGGCGATGTTCCCCCTCGAACTGATGCCGCTGCAAGTAAGGAACCTCTCCACTCTCCTACCTCTCAGCTCTGGCGTCGAGGCTATCGAGTCGATAATGATCTACGGCGCGGGGGCGGAGCTGGTTAAGTGGCCAGTGATCAACAACCTGTCCTACGGCCTGGCCCTCTCTGCACTCTCGCTTGCAGCTATGCGGCTTTTCGGGAAGGACAAGTGAAAAAGTCCGGACATCTGAAGAGCCCTAAATGTAGAGGTTGCGGACTCCCCTGAGGCGCCTGTTGCTCTCCAGGATCCCCTGGTAGGTCTTTTCCGCCTCATCGACGAGCTCCTCCATCTCTTCCGGCCGGAGCGGCTTGGCGGTCAGGATGAGTGTCCCCTTCCCTGTGGTGAGGGCAGCCCTGTCGCGGGTGAAGCGCAGGCCATTCTCTCCCGTGTAGAGGAAGTTTTCGCCACTGCCTTGCTCCTTGAAGTGGGCATCGCCGTGGATGAGGACCATCACGCCGCCGTCGAACTGGTCTTCGTAGAGCTTCGAGGCAGACTCGAGCAGGAGGTCGTAGGGCGTGCATTCGCCCTCGCAGATCTTGGGGACTCTCATGAAGGGGGCAGGGAACTCTGTCTCCCTCACGCCCTCCGTGGGGCCACCCCAGCTCTCCTGCACCTTTTTGGAGATGGGGAACTGGCAAGCATGTTGTGCGTATTCAGAGGGAGAGAAACCCAACAGCCACATCTGTGCCGCAGCCAGGCCCCTGTCCGACTCGCCGAAGTATCCCACCGTCTTGATCCTGCCCAGTATCTTGCCCATTTTAACACCTTCAAAGTCGCAACATAAATGCGACTTATAAGATTTCCGTCCGTAAGGGTAAAATAGGATTGAAGAGGGGCTTGTAGCGTGAAAAGGGCTCTCATCCTCGCGCTTATGCTGCTCTCCAGCGCCTGCACCTACGTGCGGCCAGGCTCACCGCTTGGGAGCCTCGTGGAGGAGGTGGAAGAGCAGCAGAACGTCAACGCCAAGGAGGAGATGCCCGTCCTCTTCGGGAGCATATGGGAGATACCTGACCTTTCGCTGCAGGGCGTCATCTACAGGAAGGACCCTCCCCTCTCCATTGAGGGGAGGCAGACGCCCCACCAGGCCACCCTCTTCTACGAGGACGGGACAGAAGTCTCCGTGGTCACCTTCTCGCCGCTGGAGAGGCAGAAGCAGTCGCTCCCTGCAGGGAGCACTGAGACTCTCCACGGGACGACTGTCAGGTTCGGCGACAGCTGGTGCTCCTGGTTCAACGGAAGCGACCTCTATGAGATAAGCGCTCAGGACCCGCTGGCCGTGGCCAACGATTTGCTCGGCTCCGACGAGCGGCTCGACATGGACTGGAACCAGTTCCTCTGGTTCTACAAAGGCCTGCCCGATCCGCCCGAGGGGACGCACCTGCTTGAGGTCGAAGTGAGCCGCGACGGGGAGAAGAGGTTCGCAAGGGGGCTCTACTCCACAGGGGACGAGGACATTGAAGTGGAGCTGAGGCTGGCGAAAAGCGACACTTTCGAAGTGCCCTTCGAGCCCCAGATTGTGGAGGCCGCGGGAAAAGAGTTCAAAGTCGGCTACAGGGAGCAGGAATACGTCATGGTCAAGAACGGAGAGCCGGTCTCCATAGAGGCCTCCACCGACGGCGCCTACGCGATGGCCAACTACCCTTTGATGGAGAAGCTGGCCGCGGACGTGGTGCCGAGGATAGTCTCCAACCGGACGAGCGAAGCCCCTAGCTAGACGAGCGGTTGGCGTTGAGGAGATAGCGCTGGATCGCTTCCGGATCGTTGACGCTCTCTATCCTCATCTCGTAGATGTCGCTCCCCGCAGTGTTGATGACGACGTCGCCGATGTCGAGAAACCTGCCCAGGGCGCCTTTGGAGATGGAGACGTCCGTCACCTTGTCGTAGAAGATGTGCTTCC
This sequence comes from Candidatus Undinarchaeota archaeon, assembly GCA_964527545.1. GTDB lineage: Archaea > SpSt-1190 > SpSt-1190 > DYHY01 > CAZGQF01 > CAZGQF01. The sequence goes on from CAZGQF010000003.1 coordinate 22,396, forward strand.
AGTCCTTGGAGAGGAGGCCCCTCTCAGCTATCACCCTGTTGTTGGTGTAGTGGTAGTTGACCGCCATCAAAGAGACCTCCGCCGCGGCGACCGGGAGGAAAGCGAGGGCGACTCCCCACCACCTGCCCAGATAGACTGAGAAGAGAAAGACAAGCAGGGAGGCGCCGTACCAGCGGAGCTGTGTGAAGCGGGAGGGGCGGTTGGTGAAGACCACCCTCTCGCCCGGATAGAGCGTCTCCGTTATCTCGCTCATGGAAGAGGGACTGGCTCTCTGCTATTATGTTTAGCGCTCGCTTCGCTTCTTGGCAGCAGCCACCAGCTCCCTGAAGAGGGGGTTGGCGCGGAGCGGACGCGAAGTGAGCTCAGGATGGAACTGTGCGCCCACGAAGAACAGCTTGTCGGGAAGCTCCCCTATCTGCATTATCGGCGCGTCCGGGGCCTTGCCGCTGAAGACGAAGCCCTTTTTCTCAAGGGCCTCCACGTAGCCGGGGTTGATCTCGTAGCGGTGCCTGAACCTCTCCCTCGCCTTCTCGGAGCCGTAGAACTTGCGGGCGAGAGTCTCTTTCTTTATCTCGACGTCGTGCCCCCCCAGCCTCATGGTCGCTCCCACATACTCTTTCTGGAGCTGTTCTGGGAGGAGGAAGACGACAGGCTCCTCAGCCTCTTTCTCCACCTCGGTGGTGTGGGCCTCAAGGCCGCAGACGTTCCTGGCGAACTCGATTACTGCGAGCTGGAAGCCGTAGCAGATGCCGAGGAAGGGAAGGTCGTTCTCGCGCGCCACCTTGATGGCCGCTATCTTGCCCTCCACGCCCCTCGTGCCGAAGCCGCCAGGCACTATCAGGCCGTCGATCTCCTCCAGCTCCCGCCTTATCTCGTCCTCGTCGAGGCCTGTCGTCTCAACCCAGCTTATCTCCACGTCCACGTCGTTCTCAGCCCCGGCGAACTTCAGCGACTCTATTATGCTGGCGTAGGAGTCGGCGAGAGCGGTATACTTGCCAGCTATCGCTATCTTCACGCTTCCGGACGGGTTCTTTATCCCCTCCACATACTTCTCCCACGCGGAGAGGTCGAGAGAGGTGCCGTTCCATTCGAACTGCTCGCTGATCAGTTCGAGGATTCCCTGCCTGTGGAGTATGGACGGCAGCTCATAGACCGTGGAGACGTCAGGAGAGCTGATGATGCGGGAGACGGGGAGGTTGGAGAAGACTGAGAGCTTCTGTTTTATCTTCTGGTGGAGGGCGTTCTCCGACCTGCAGACTATTATGTCAGGCTGTATCCCCTGTCCCATCAATGCCTTCAGGCCGAGCTGTGCCGCCTTGCTCTTCTGCTCGCCGATGGCCTGGGGCTCCAGTATGTAGGTGACGTTGAGGAAGCAGACGTTCCGCCTCCCCTCCTCGTTGGCGAACTCCCTCATCGCCTCTATGAAGTAGGAGTTCTCTATGTCGCCTATGGTCCCGCCTATCTCCACCATCACCACGTCAGCCTCCGTCTTCACTCCGAGCTCGCGGATGAAGCGCTTTATCTCGCCGGTGACGTGGGGTATGAACTGGACGTCCCTCCCCAGGTAGCCGCCGCGCCTCTCCTTCTCTATCATCCTCTTGAAGAGCTTGCCGCTGGTGAGGTAGTTGATCTTGGAGAGGTCCTTGTCGAGAAATCGCTCGTAGGTGCCGAGGTCCATGTCGCACTCAGTTCCGTCGTCCAGCACAAACACCTCGCCGTGGCGGAATGGGTTGAGCGTCCCAGCGTCGACGTTGAGGTAGCCGTCGAACTTGATGGGAGAGACCTTCTTGCCGCACTCCTTGAGGAGACGGCCAAGGGAGGCGGAGACTATCCCCTTGCCAAGGCCGCTTATCACAGAGCCGACGATGACGATGTACTTGGTGTCGCCGACCTTGTAGCCCTCGGGAACGGGATTGAAATCCTCGACGTCCCCCCTCTTCTTGGAGAGACTCTGCAGGACATCAGACAAGACCGGGCACCTCAAGAGAACGCTCGAGCATAGACCGGTTTGTGGAGACAACTTAAAAGAGTTGGTCTCCACCAGTTGGTGACTAAAGAGACAGGACTACTCCTCTTTCATCATGTCGGCCCAGTCGACCGGACTGACGAAGCCCTTGACGCCTTCGTCGCCGACCACGATTATTCCGAGCGGCTTCTCTTCGTCGACCTGTTCCTTCACGTCCGATACGTCGTCCTCTGGGGAGACCTCTATGATGTTGTCGCTCATCGCCTCGCTCACTTCAGCCTCCGGCTCGCCCTCGACGATGCCCTTCTTGGCCAGCATGTGAAGGTAGACGACCCCCACTGCCTCGTCGCCGTCGGTCACTATAACTTCGACCTGCTTGGGGAAGAGGTCGAGGATCTTGCGCGTGACTTCGCGGACAGTCTCGTCGGCCTGGACCAGGAGGTACTCGTCTTTGTAGTCGATGTCCTTAACCTTCATGCTGGATGTAAGCACAAACCACAATATAAACCCTACCATCTAAAGAGATAAAAGCCGGCGGCAAGGCCTCCCGACATGTTCCAGACTCCAAAAGGCATGCGCGACTTCCTGCCCGAAGAGATGTACGCGAGGAACGACATCATGGAGACCATCCGCAGGGTCTTCGAGCTCTACGGCTTCGTCCCCCTCCAGACGCCCGCCCTCGAGAGCGGCGAGCTCCTGACTGCGAAGGGCGGGGAGCAGATACGCGACGAGATCTATGTCTTCAAGGACAAGGGAGGCCGGGAAGTGGGGCTTAGGTTCGACCTGACCGTGCCGATGTGCCGCGTCATCGCAGCAAATCCCCATCTAATCAAGCCCTTCAAGCGTTATGCGACAGGAATGGTGTGGCGTTACGACCAGCCACAGGCAGGGAGATTCCGTGAGTTCCAGCAGTGCGATGTGGACATAGCGGGTGTGGACTCCATCGAGGCAGACATCGAGTGCGTCGAGCTTACCGATGCGGTTATGAAATCACTCGGGTTCAAGGACTACACCATCAAGCTGAACAACAGGAAGCTCCTCCTCAAGATGGTCGAGGAGCTTGGGATAGGGGGGGAGAGGGAGGAGGACGTGATGATCTCCATCGACAAGCTGGAGAAGATTGGAAGGGAGGGCGTGATGAAGGAGCTGAAAAGCCGCGGAATCTCGAAAGAGAAAGCGGAGGAGATACTGGAGATTGCCTCCATCAAGGGCGGTCTCGAGGTCCTCGACGAGCTGGAGGAGAGGGTGGGCGACTGCGAGGGAATGAAAGAGTTGAGGGAGCTGGCCGAAGGAGTGGAAGGCCTCGGCAGGATTGAGATTGACGTGGGCATGGTCCGCGGGCTTGCCTACTACACAGGGAGCATCTTCGAGGTGAAGGGCCCGGAGAGCCTCGGCTCCCTCGCCGGGGGCGGGAGGTACGACAGGATGATAGGCCAGTTCGGCGGCGAGGAGACGCCGGCGGTGGGGATCTCGTTCGGCTTCGAGAGAATAGTGGAGGCCATGAAGCAGGAGGGACGGGTGGAGAAAAGAAAGACAAAGACGAAAGTCCTTGTCGCGCCGATCGACGAGAATTTCATGGAGGAGGGAAAGAAGGCGGTCAGGGCTTTCAGGAAGGCTGGGGTCGCCTCAGAGGTGGACTTGATGGACAGGAGCATCTCCAAGAACTTGGACTACGCCGACAGGATGGCCATACCTTTCGTCGTTCTGATTGGGGAGGAAGAGGCAAAGGCGGGAAAAGTCACGCTCAAGGAGATGGAGTCGGGAGAGCAGGAGACTGTCAGCCTGGAAGAGGCAGTCAAGAAGCTCTCAAAGTCTTAAGCTTCAGAACCATGGCCTTAGGATTCAGAACGGGCCTCAATCGACTTCCAGCCGCTCTTTCTTTCCGCCCGGCAGCTCTCGGACGACCACCATGGGTATCTTCCCCTTCTCGAACTCCTCTTCCGCCACTTCGAGCGGGTCAACGTTTGAGGACTTCATTAGCGGCGGTGCCCCCAAGGCCAGCTGGAGGGCCCTGGCACCCATAACACGCGCCTTCTCGAACTTGGTCAGCTTCTCCTCTTTCTTGGCCACGCTCAGTCCCCCGAAGCCCTGTTTTTAACATTTTTCACCCTTTTCAGCTTGCCCCGCTGCAGGTCCCTCACAACCAGCTTGGCTGCGAAATCGATGTTTGGCCTGCCCCCTGAGAGGAGCTTGCCCCTCGACTCTGCCAGCTCCTTGAGAGCGGGCTTCCCCTTCTTTTCCAGGCCGTAGACCTCGGCCGCATCTGTCATCTCCAAGATCTTCAATGCCACGCCTTCCGGGTCCTTGAGGAGGTCTGGGTCGAAGGCGTTGGCCAGGGCGAGAAAGGACTCGCTCTGGTCTCCTGGGAGGACCCCGGGCGTATCGAGGAAGAGGATGCTGCCGGAGCGGATCCACTGCTCGCCCTTGGTCCAGCCAGGGACTGGTGATGTCGAGGCGACCTTTCTCCCAACCAGGACGTTGATGAGGGAGCTCTTCCCCACGTTAGGGTAGCCGGCCACCCCCACCTTCACTGGCCTCTCGCCCTCCTCGGAGAGGATTGCGGAGCGGAGCTTCCGAGTCCCGCGCCTCTCCTTAACGGAGAAAGGGATGCACCTCTTCTCAAGACGCTTACAGAACTCCCTGACTTTCCGTTCAGGGGCGAGATCCGCCTTGTTGAGAACAAGTATGAGGGACTTCCCAGACCTCTCCACCATCCTCTCCAGCTTCTTGGAGCGGAGAGGCGTCCTGGCGTCCAAGACTTCCAGAACGACGTCGCTCTTTTTGACGACTCTCCTGACTCGTCCCCAGGGCCCCGCCCTACTCCGACGCCGCATTACCGCTCAGTTTGTGAGTGATGTAGCCTGCAATCATGTTCCTCAGCCTCTTGCTCGAGGCGACCTCCATCTCGTCGAGGATCTTCTTGTTCTCCTCGAAGCCATCGCCGAACCTGTCGCTCTTCTCAATGAACTTCTCTGCGGTCCGCTTGATCAGCGTGGTCCTTATCTTTCCCACTCTAGTACCCTCTCCAGTCGCCGGGAGGGTGGCTATAAAAGAATTGTCACTCCATGAACGAGCGCTCAAGCTCCACCGTCGGCGGGACAATAATGACCCAGTTGTCGTCCAGGGCGGCGAGCTGCGAGTCTGTCGCGGTGCAGTGGGTCTTCAGCCTGTTGACTGCCCTCTTGAGCTCGCTCATGTCCTTCTCCCTCAGGGGCCGTATCTTCACGACCACCATGGTCTCGCCCGTCCGCAGGGCGCGGAGTATGTCCTCCGTGTCACCGTAGGACTCCATCACTATGAGGCGGAGCGTAAGCATCTTGCTAGCCTCTTCCGAGATGCTGGCCTCAACCAGTTCAGGCGTCTTTGACTTCTTTTCTCCCTTGGGGCCGAGAACCTTTGACCTTAAATCTCTCAGAGTTTTCTTCATGACACTCCCTCGACATCCTCACTTAAGAAGACTATTTATTCTTTTTTCCTACTCGCCGATTCCAACAGCCCCGCAGCCTCCATTATCAGAGTCCGGGTATGAAAAGGCATGTTCGGGTCGTTGCTCACCTCGTCGAGAAGGGATGTGGCAGCGTTTACCCTGACGCTGATGCCCTGGTCCTCCCTCTTCAGGCGCTGCGACGCCTCCTCCGCTGCGCGTCGGATGTTCTTCGGGACTGCAGTGTCGTTCCCGACCTCTTCCAGGATCTTGAAAGCCTCCTCTAGATCTCCCACAGAATCGCCTCTTGCAGACTCCTGGAGGTGCGGTTATAAGCTTTTCACTCCGAAAGCTCGTCCTTGACTGCGGAGACGAACTCGGACAGAAAGTCCCCCGGCAGGTTCATTGTAGCGGCGCGGTCGTGGCCGCCCCCTTCGCCCCCCTTCTCCCTCGCGAATCTCTCCATCATCCTCCCGAAATGGAGGCCGACCTCCCTCGCCCTCACGCTTATCCTGTGGGAGCTGCCCTTCCTGGAGGAGACCACTGCGACGTCCGCTCCCATCCTCACCAAGGCCCTCGCCGCGTCCGCCTCGTAGCTACCGACCTCGCTGACCACGAAAAGCGGCTCTTTCATCCTTATCTTAAGCCTCTTGGCAGCCTTTAGGAGTGCGAGCCTCTTGTCGATCGGAGAGGGCGCGAAAATCAGCGAGGCCGCCTCCTCGACTCCGGCGCTCTCAGCCAGGCGGGCCGCGGCACTGAAGGTCTCCGGGACTGCGAGGCGGAAGAACCTGGTGTCGGAGATGATGCCTGCGAGCAGCGCGCGGGAGGAGAGAGGGGTGAGGTCGACCATTCCGGCGACCATCTCCGCACAGCTCGGCCTCTCCTCGAAGAAAACAAAGTCGGCCTTCCTCTCCTTGCTGAAGTGGTGGTCTATCATTCCGACCGGCCGCGAGAACTTTTCGAATCCTGTCTGGGCGAGGGAGAGGCAGTCGACCACAATCGTGCCCTCTGCCTCGGGCAGCTCCTCTCTCTCCTCGAAATCGACGCCCAGCCCTTCGAGCATCCTCCTTCCCTCCCTGCGCAGGGATTGAACGACAATCCTCCCTCCGCCGAAGTGCTCTTTCAGTGCGACCGCGCAGGCGACGCCGTCCGGGTCTGCCTGCTTGTGGGTGGTAAAGACAAGTTCACCAGAGAAGTTCTCCAGGAAATTTCCCACGCTCAGCCCGCCTTTGCGACATTGGCTCCCCCTGAAAGGGCGCCTGAGAGCTTCCCTGAGATGTCCTTGAGCTTCTCCTTGAGGCGCTTCTCCTGCTTCTCCAGGGACTCCAGCCTCACGTTCACAGTCTCCTTGGTCTCCTTCATCTCCTTTTTCGCCTTGGACGTCTCCATCTTCACGAGGACTGGGCCGACCGACTTGAAGACTGTCTTTTTCTTGACATTCTCCAGCTCGTCGAGGGCGGTCTCTATCTCGCTCAGCTGCATCTCCAGCTGCTGCTTCTGCATCGCAATGACCTGCGCCTGCTGCTGGTACTGCTGTAGCTGGACTAGTTGCTGCTGCATCTGTGGAGTGATCTGTTTCTCTGTCATGGAAGCACCTTCAGCGTATCCCGCGCAACCGCAAGCATGCGCAGGTACGAGTTCGAGGCTGCCCGGAGGGCATTAAAGTCTTTCGCCTCTATCTTCACCTTCAGCTCGTCTCCGTTGAGGGAGAGGTCGACGCGGGAGCGGGAGGTGAAGGAGCTCTCGCAGGCAATGGAATCGTGGAGCTCTTTCGCGGAGGGATGGACTATCCTGAACTCCGCCTCCATCATTTAGCCTTCACGACTTTCATCATTGCCGGCGAACGCCTCTTGATAAGTATCTTGTAGCCGCAGAAAGGACAGCGTATCCTCCTGAAGGCAACGTCGAGCTCGACCTCTTTCCCGCAACGCATACAGACGTACATTTAGATCACAGTTTGTAGGCCCCGCCAGCGAACTTCGCGCCGCATTTGGAGCACTCCCAGATCCCCATCGCCAGCCTCTTGACGCTCCGCTTCTTGCACTTGGGGCAGAGCTGTGGCCGCCTCTGGGCCTTCTCGATGCTGGCCACCGCCTTCCGCTGCTTTGTGCCATAGCGGGAGCCGTAACGGCCTGAAGAGCCGACCTTCTTGGTGCGGCGCCTGGTCTTGGGCATGGAAAGGCCTCCAGAGGAGGGTATAAAAAGCTATTGGCCGAGGGCCGCGGTCAAAACCAGGGCGCCGCCCACCACGACAAGAAGCAGGACTTCGACGGGGAGGGATGAGAAGAACTCCATCACCATCTCAACGCCGCCAATCTGGTATCGCTGGTAGGTCAGGTAGGCAGAGTAGGCGAGGCCTGCGTAGAAGAGGATGGAGAGGAGTGACTTCAGCTTGCCAAGGATGCTCTTGAGCTCCATGCCGCCTCCATGCATCAGCAGCTAAAATGGTTTTTGAATCGCTCAGGCCATCAAGCCCTTCGCTATCCACCTGCCGAAGAGCATGCCAGACTCGCAGAAGCAGAAGAAGAGCAGGACGGAGACGAGCGGTCCCATGAACCCCATTTTCATCGACCCCCTTCCGGGCGGCAGTACGGCCCGGCCGCTTCCGGGACCGCATTGACGCAGGTTTCTGTTTTCATCTTTTCCGCCTCCTCTGAACCCTTTAACAAGGTTTTCATCTTTTAAAGAGCCTCCCAGAGGGTAGGGGGCCGGTAAAAATCCGGCCTCTCCGGCGTGATTTCCTCTCAGTGAGGCGTTCGCTCCAGAGGCTCACAAAGTTTATATTACCCTGTATTACACCTTCCTACATGAGCATAAAGAAGGCCATAGTCCTGGCAGGGGGGTTCGGGACGCGCCTCCAGCCTCTCACGTTCTACACGCCGAAGTGCCTTATCTCTCTCGGGAACAAGACTGCCATAGAGCACACTCTGGACGCACTGCGGGAGGCCGGCATCGACGACATCACAATAGTGGGAAACAAGATCTTCATCGACCTGCTGAGGGGAAAGCTCAACGGCGCCAAGCTCAACTACCTTGTGGAGGACTCCTACCACGACGAGAGCAAGCTGGGCGCCATAGGGGCTATAGAGTTCGCGACGAAGGAGCTTGAGCCCGACAGCTACCTTGTCGTGGCGGCCGACAACTTCTCGCCCAAGTTCGAGTTCAAGAGACTGATAGACGAGCACGAGAAGGGCGGGGCGCCCGTGACCATCGCCCTCTACAACCTCCCCGAGAAGTCGAAGATCTCGCAGTTCGGAGTGGCTGTGATCGACAGGAAGAACAACATCAGGAAATTCCAGGAGAAGCCTGCAGAGGACGAGGCGATCTCCAGCCTCATCTCCACCGGCTTCTACGCAGTCGACAGCGAGTTCCTGACCGAGATGGTACCAAAATACTGCAAGGAGAAGAAGAAGCGCGGGGAGAAGCCGGACAACTTGGGCGAAATCTTCGAGATGATGCTCGAATGGGGGAAGAGGGTTCACGGCTTCGTCTTCGACTGGTTCTGGACCGACATAGGAAAGTCATGGGGTCTGGTCGCGGGCAACAAGTACGCCATCAAGCTGGCCACCCTGGGCAAGTACCACCGCCTCATGATCAGCGACCACGCCCAGATAGACGAGAACGCTTTCATCGAGGGGCCTGTCATAATAGAGGAAGGCTGCAGGGTGGACGCAGGCGCAGTAATTGGTCCCTACACCCACCTGAAGACTGGCGTCCAGGTCGACGACGACGCAGTGGTGAGGGGCTCGACAGTCTGCAGCAACGTGGTGATAGGCAAGAACACGAAGGTCCTCAACTGCGTGGTGGACGCCCGCGCCCACCTCGGTCACGACGTCATCGTCGAGGACTTTGCCATCATCGGCAGGAACACCAAGATAGGGAACGGCTCTTTCATAGCGAAGAACACCAGAGTTCACTGAAGCCGCCGAAGCAGGCGGCGGATGTTCTTTCTCGCCCTCCTGCTCTTCTTCCATAGTCGTATGTGGGGGACGAGGTCCTCCAGCATCTTTCTCAGCGCCTCCATCGACTCCACTATCTCCTCACCTATCTTGTGGTAGCGGCGCAACACTCCCTTCCATCGCAGGCGCCGTATAAATTACTTCTTCCAGTCAGAGCCGAGACGGACTGAACTACCCAAGAAGCTGACAAGCTGCTCAGTGAAGCGGCCCCTGCACGTGGCTGCGAAGAGGCCGAGGAAGAGAAGAAGAAATGCTCCTGCCGCCAGTGTGACCCAGCTCTCATCTGCGAGATGCCTCCCTGTTCTCCCGTTGCCGTCGGGGCCGAGTACGTCCATCACAGCCTCCAAGGTCTTTCTGATGCCATCAGTCTCGCCGCCCTGGAGGGAAGGGACCAGGTAGTTCTGGGAGATGGAAAAAAGCTGGACGTCGGTCAGGCCGACGCCCCTTTTCCTGAACTGGAACTCGCCCCTCTCCGCGTCGACCAAAAGTAGGACGCCCTTGCCTTCGCTTCCCACGCCGTCGAAAAAAGAGTCGGCGAGAGAGCTGATCTTTTCTTCGCCCTCCACGGTCACCAGGACCATCTCCACGGCCGAGCCCTCCTCATATTCAGCGAGCGAGAGTTCAAGATCAGCGCGTTCCGCCTCGGGGAAGAGGCCTGCGAGGTCGTGGACGTGCTGTGCCGAAGCGGCGGAGAGAAAGAGCAGAAGAACAACAAGGCGTTTCATCCTGTCACTCCCGGGGAGCTGGCAAGGCGGTTAAAACAGTTTCGCCCTGCGATAGTCTCTTAAACCTCCCTCCTACACCCCGCCCATGAGGTTTGGGGTGGGCGCCTCTCAGCTGAAACACCTCCCACCAGAGGAGGCCCTTTCCGAGGCTGCGGAGATGGGCTTCGACTTCTTCCAGTGGAACCCAATCGTCAAGGGGAAAGAGAACTGGGGGAGCAAGTGGGAGTCTGACTACGACTTCACCAGGCTTGAGAGGCTCAAGAAGAAGGCGGAAAAACAGGGAGTGCCGCTCCTCTCGATGCACCTGCCCTATCTCCCCACGCCGTCCCTCGGGCTCGACTTCATCAAGGAGAGCATCAAGGCTGCGAAGACCGCAGGCGCCGAGTATATGGTGGTCCATCCCGTCGCCTACGGCAGCTACATCGACCTCTTCACGCAGGCCGCCAAGCTCTGCAGTGCGGTCAACCTCCAGCTCCTGATAGAGAACCCCTCCCGTCAGGAGGAGAACATCGGGATCTCCATTCCCACAGTCTACTCGCCCTTGCGGTTCCTGAGGCTGGTCAGGCAGAGCGGCGCGGGAGTCTGCTACGACTGCAACCACGCCGTCCGCGTTGGCCTCGACCCCATCGCATTCTACGCCATGGTCTCCAAGTTCACGAGCATGATCCACATCTCCGACGCCTCCAGCGACCTGTCGGTACAGCACGCGCCAATGGGAAAAGGCGAAGTGAACTTCGACAAGCTCTTCTCACTTATCAAGGCCTCCAGGTTCAGCGGCCTCGTCGTCCTGGAGTTGAGGAGCAGGTACCACCACTCCCTCAAGTCCCAGCTTGAGGAGCTGAGACGGGGGCTGGGCAGATGAAGGTCGTCGTGGGGAGCGGGAACCCCGTCAAGATAAAGGCGGTGAGGGACGGCCTGGGGAGATTCTACGAAGTAGAGGTGGAGGGTGCGAGGGTGGAGAGCGGCGTGAGCGACCAGCCCATCACCCTCGAGGAGATTCAGCTGGGCGCGATCAACAGGGCAAGGAAGGCGTTGGAGAAAGGAGGGGAGTGGGGTGTGGGGATAGAGGCGGGCATCGTGCAGGCCAGCAACACCATCACCAACTATGTCGATGTCGCCTGGTGCGCGATAGTGGACAGCGAAGGCGGCGTAACAGTGGGCAGTTCGCCGCAGTTCGAGTGGCCTCCCCACTTCGTCGCCCACGCCGAGAAGGGGAAAGAGATTGGCCTGCTCAGCGCGAAGCTGACCGGTGACCCTGACGCGAAGAGAAAAGAGGGCGGAATCGGCTTCCTCTCGAAAGGCGCCATCCCAAGAAAAGATTTCTGCGAGATGGCTGTGGTCTGCGCCGCTATTCCTCGGCTCCATCCAGAGCTCTACGGCCTGGAGGGGAAAGACTTATAATCAGAAGTCGCGTGAGACTGTATGCGTGTCGTCGAAGATACCAAGAACTTCGGTTCTTGAATATCAAGAAACAGTGCGTCGCAAGACATGCTAGTTTCTAAGGCGACACGCACTTTTCCCTCCCTCCCATTCCAAACGCATTTTTACATCCTGCCGTCCCACCTCTCCAATGGAGCTCTTCTACCGCCGCGGCCTCTGGCTGGAGTCTGACGGCGAGAAGATTCTCTTCGACCCCACTGCCAAGATGGCCCTTGAGAAGGCGGACCACATCCTCGTCACTCACGGCCACACCGACCACGCGAGCGCCTTCAGGAACGCGTCGGGCGAGAGCATCCTCTCGAGCAATATCACGCGGGAGGTTATAGAGGCAAGGTACGGCGTAGAGCTCGGCGACCACGACTTCGACGCGAAGACTTTCAACGCCGGCCACGTGATGGGCTCGAGGCAGTTCATGGTGGGGAACGTCCTCTACACGGGAGACATCAACACAGCCAGGCAGGTCTCTGTCGAACCGGCCGAGACGCCCAGCGCCGAGACGCTGATAGTGGAGGCTACCTACGGCTCGCCGGAGAACGTCCTCCCGCCCCATCAAAAAGTGGTGGAAGAGATCGACGCCTTCGTGCAGGAGGCGTTCGCCCGCGACAGGCCCGCAGTCTTCTACGCCTACTCCCTCGGCAAGGCGCAGGAGCTGGCCGCCCTGCTCCAGAAGTATCCCCTCTTCGTGGACGAGGAGATCCACACAATGAACGACATCTATTCGCGGAACGTCCGCAAGCTGGGATGCCACCTCCTCCCGGAAGGGATGAGCCTCGACAGGAACGACTTCGTCGCCATCTTCACGGCGAGGAAGATGAGGCAGAACAAGTTCCTGCTCGGGAAGGGATGGGAGACAAACGACCCCATGACTGCGGCCGCCACCGGTTGGGCGATGGTCGACTGGTTCAAGGAAGGTGTCGCAAGGAAACTCCAGCTCGACGGCGTCTTCCCGCTCTCCTCCCACGCCGACTTCAACGGCCTCTGCGACTTCGTGGAGGCTGTCTCGCCCAAGAAAGTCTACACACTCTACGGCTCGACAAGGGAGCTGGCGGCCGAGCTGAAGAAGAGGGGCTACGACGCGGAGCCTGTCAGGTCCGTGAGGGGGAGGGAGAGGAGCGAGGAGAAGTGCAGGGCCTGCTAGAACGAGAAAAGCCTACTGAGGAACTCCGCCCTCCGTAGGTCGACGTAATTGGCGAAGAGAAGGGCGAAGTCCTTGAAGATGGGCCTGACGCGGGGGAGCCTCTTCCAGATCCCCTGCTGGAACTCCAACCCCTGTTTGGCCTGCTCCATCGCCTTTTCGTACTCTGACAGCGTCCCGGCGCGGCCGCACTCCCAGCCGCTCTTCAGCTGGAGGGCGAGGTCAAACCCGTAGAAAGGCGAGGCGAAGCCAGCTGCCCTTCCTGCGAGGAGGGTGTCTGAACTGAAGCTGACTGGCGGGAGGGGGAGAATGAAAGTGAACCCCTTTGCAGGATCGCATCCATGCCTCTCAGCCACCCCCTTCGCCGCCTCCAAATTGACAGGCCCGCTCGAGACAAAGCAGAGAGTCGAGTAGTCGGGAGCGGGGACAAGTGTCATGACGCCTCCCCCGTAGAAGTGGATTGCGGGGCAGTCGGCCGGCTCGCCCGTGGAGACGCGGACGTGGAGGTCAGAGCCCTTCGCCTCGGTCCGTATCCTCTCTCCCTCGCCGTCTTCCGTGGCCTGCTCGAACAGCTGCGACTCGACAGAGTCTTCCCTGTCGCCTGTGTAGAAAGAGAAGCACTTCCTGCGGAGAGAGTGTTCTTTTTTGCAGACCAGCTTGATCTCGTCGAACTCGGCGGCTGGCGAGAGGCCGAGCTCGTCGACGAGGGAAGTGGCATCCACGCTACCGTCAACTGCAAGGAAAGCGTGCTCAGGCTGCGGCGACCCGCGGGCGGGGAGGCCAGAGGCGAGAGCGGCAGCGGCGGCCGCAGGGCCCCTGCCTTCCACGAAGCTCATGTCCAGCCGACAGAAGAGGGCTATTTAACTCCCGCGGCCGGGACAACCTAAATATAGCTGCCTCCCATAGGAAAGCCATGGACAGGAACGAGCTGAGAGTCGACCCCTTCACCGGCGAGAAGGCCATCATCTCCGCTCAAAGGTCCAAGAGGCCGAGCGACTTCAAGGGCGAAAAAAAGGAGAGGGGGAAGACGAAGAGGGACGAGAGCTGCTTTTTCTGCCCGGGCAACGAGAAGACAACGCCGCCCACCATCGCGAAGAAGGGAGAGCCCTGGAGGATAAGGGTCTTCGAAAACAAGTTCCCGGCCGCGACCACTGCGCACGACTTCAGCTTGAAAAGCGGCCTGCTCAAGAGTTCGCCGTCCTACGGCCACCACGAGATCATAGTGGAGACAGACGAGCACTGGAAGCAGCCCCAGGACTTCAGCAGAGAAGAGATGAGGGAGCTCCTGGAGATGTACCAGTCGCGTGAGAAGGCACAGTACGAGGACGAAAACGTGAAGAGCGTCCTCCTTTTCAGGAACCACCTCGAAGGGGGAGGGGCGTCGCTCGAGCATGCCCACTCCCAGCTGGTCTCGCTCCCCTTCGTCCACCCGCGCCTCGCGAAAAAGAGAGAGAGGTTCGAGGCTTTCGAGAAGAACAAGGGAGGATGCCTCTTCTGCCGAGTCGCGGAGCTGGAAAAGAAAGAGAGACTGGTCAAGGCGACAGAAAACTTCCTCGTCTTGGCGCCTTTCGCGTCCAGGTGGGCTTTCCAGACCCTCATTCTGCCGAAAAAGCACTCGCCGTTCTTCGGCGAAGCAGAGCTGGGAGAGCTCGATGCCCTCCTGCTCTCTCTCCTCAAGGCCTACGACGAGCTCTTCTCCGACCCGCCATACAACTTCTTCTTCCAGTCTGCCCAGGACGGCTTCCACTGGCATTTCGAGCTCTTCCCAGTGCTCCAGACGCCTGCAGGCCTGGAGAAGGGCGGAGACATCTTCATCAACACTATGCCGCCTGAAGACGCGGCCGAGTCGCTCGGGAAGGCGATGGAAGACTGAAGCTTTTTATGTGAGATGGATGGGGTGTGGGCGTGAAGCTGGTCAAGGAGTCCATGGAGGCGGATTTCGACAGCGGAGTCTGGCGGGCCGAAGAGGCCTCGGGCCGGACATGGCAGTGGTGGTTCTGGCTCTTCTTCATAAGGGGCGGAGACAAGCCAAGACAGCTGATGACGCTCTGGTCCTGCAAGGAGTGCGACCACATCAAAGTCAACGACAAAGACATCTTCAAGAGCGGCCTTGTCGAGAGGGGGGAGGGGGAGGACCTCATGAACGGCGCGGCGGCGACCTGGTATTTCAACGGCTCCGGGATGCGCCACATAATCCACCCTGAAAAGGTGAGAGTGAGGCGGGGCGAGAGAAAAAAGCTGTTCACCGATGACGGGAGATATCTCTTCTCGAGCGAAGGAAAGGGGTTCAGGGTGTTGGGAAAAGAGCCTGAGTACGATTTCAGGATCAAGCCGTCACTCAATGCCTCCCCGCTGAAGAGGGTGGACTACCCGCTCGGCCTCAACTTCAAGATAGCGAACATAGACAGGTGCGAACTGAGCGGGACTTTGGAAGGAAAAGAGGTCGAGGGGACTGCCTACTTCCAGAAAGTGGTCTGCAACGCCCCTGCCACCAGCTGGTACTGGAACATCACCCACTTCGAGAACGGCGCCAACTTCTCCTACTTCAAGCCGGTGGTCGGCGAGCAGAACTTCAACTTCTCAGACAGGCACAAGGGAACTCTCGACCTGACGCTGCACAAGAGCTGTCACCTGCAGCTCGACAAAAACAAGCTTTTCTTCCCCGATTTCACGCTGAGAAGGGAGGGCGGGGACCTCCCGACATGGAAGCTGAAAGGGAGGGGGGAGAAAGGAAGCATAGAGGTGGAGATAGAGTCCTACGCCAGGGCCTGCTGGAGGTTCCAGAGGCCGACTGCGAGGGTCTCCCCGGTGCTCCACTACAACGAGTACCCCTGCCGCGTCACCAAGCTCGACTTCAACGGCGGCGACATCACCCTGGAGGACCTCGGAGAGGGGCTGGGCAACTGCGAGCACGCATGGGGGCTGCTGCTTTGAGAGTGAGAGAAGCGGCGATTGCCGTTCTTTTCCTCTTCCTGGCGCAGACCTATCTCGCGGAGTCCAACTACTACGTCAGGAAGCAGATGACGGAACTCGCCCTGGCAGCGATCCTCGGGCTCTTCGTCGCAAAACTGGTCACTGATAGGCCTTGCACGCAATCTTCTTCCCCTTGAGGGCGTCGAAGACAGCCTCGACCGTCCAGGACTCCTCTTTCTTTTTGAGGTAGCTGATGAAGGGCCAGTTCTTCAGGACAAAGCTCCACGTGGAGGTGCCGAACTCCTCGTTGAAGATGGTGAAGGCGCTTGAGACGAGCCTGATGTGTGGCGCCTTCTTGGCCGCCCTCTTCAACTCCTTCTCCTTCTTCAGCAGCTTCAGCGCCTCGTCTTCAGAGAGGAACTCCTGGCTCTCCGCGAACTCGGCCTCTTCCTCCATCTCGCCAAGCTCCTTGTGGAGGTCCTTTCTCTCAGAGCTCCACTTCTTGCCGTCGAACTCGAGGAGGACCTGCCACGGCCTTTTCTTATCGTCGCAGACAAGCAGCTCGCCTTCGCAGAGGGTCTTCTTGTCTGTCCTCCGCCAGGCCATGTCAGAACTGAGGACTGCCCCGCCCAGCTCCGACAGGACCTCCGCCACCTCCTCGCCGGGGGCAGGGGTATCCTTGAGAAACTTGACCCTGCCGTCGTAGTTTTCACTTATCACTCTTCAGCCTCTCCAGCACTTCGTCCATGGTCTCCTCCGGGAGCTCCCGCTTGTTGTCGAGGTCGGCAAGCGGTCCCATGAGGTCGTAGTCGTAGCGCGGTATCACGTGGATGTGGAAGTGGGGTATGGCCGCGGGCGCGGTGGTTATGTTGAATCCGTCGCTGTCCAGTCTCTCGACAGCCCTCTTTGCCATGGAGCGTGCCACCTTGAAGAGGTGGACCATCTCACCTTCCGGTATCTCAAACAGCTCCTCGTAGTGCTTTTTTGGGAGGATCAGCATGTGGCCCTCATTCACGGGGAAGGCGTCGAGGACAACCCTGCACTTTTCATCGGAGTAGACAGTCCAGGACTTCTCCTTTCCCTCGGCGATGTCACAGAATATGCAAGCCATGAAAGAACGCCTCAAAGGAGTTTTATATTGCTTCCTAATCGGCCAGCTCGCCTATGAGATGAAAGAGATCTTCCTCGCTCAGCTCGCCGCCCCGGCGGGAGACCCTCATCTTGCCGTTGGAGTTCAGGGCGACAGTGTGGAGGGCTCCGCTCGGCAGCGAGACCTTCGCCACCAGCTCCTTGACCTTGCCCTTCGACCTGAAACTCTTGAACGGCTTGGAAGAGGAGAGGCTGTCGCCCTTGAGCTGGAGGTCGCGCAGGTAGGGGTCCTCTATGGAGTGTATCCTCGCCTTTCTTACGTCTTCGGCCATCTCCACCAGCCTGTTCATGGCGATGGCGTCGAAAGACTGCCGAGTCAGGGAGCAGCCGAGTGCGGAGGCGACCTCCTCAACGACCTCCTCGACCACGCTCGAGTTGGACGACTCCACAATCAGGAGGTCGAGCCTCACGTTGAACCTCAGTCGGAGAGTGTAGACTTTCTCGTAGGAGAGCTCCCTCTCAACGAGGCCGCCGTCGTAGCTCCGGAAGCTGATCGCCCTTTTCTTGGTGAAGAGAAAGTCGAACCTGGTCTCCTGGAGCACGTCGTCCCTCTCGCTCTTCACTATCCCCCTCTCCCCGTCGAACTTGAGCGGCGCTAGGCGCGAGCGGAGGGGAGTCGGGTCCATCAACGCCAGGTTCTCGGGCGTGTAGAGCCAGATTGTCTTGCTCCTCGCCATCAAAGCGCCCCCCCGTAGACCGCCTTGGTCTTCTTCGCTATCTCGTCCCAGTCGAAGAGCCCTGCTCTCTTCCTCCCCTTCATTGAAAGCTCCTCGCGCAGGGCCTCGTCCTCAAGGAGCATGTCCAGCTTTTTCGCTATGTCGGTCGCGCTCTCCGGGTCGACCTTGAGGCCCGCTTCGCCGACCACATCTTTCATCCCGCCGACGTCCCCCACCACGACCGGCTTGCCCATCGCCATCCCCTCGAGAGCGACTATGCCGAACGGCTCGTACCTGGAGGGGAAGCAGCAGATGTCTGCGGCGGCGAGGAGGTCCAGCCTCTCCTCCTCGCTGACGAACTCGTTTTTGAAGACAACCCTGTCGGTGACGCCCGCCTCTGCTGCGAGGGACTTGAGGTGGCCTTCCCACCCCCCGACGCCGAGGACGACAAGGCGCGCATCGTGGTTGATCTTGCTCATCGCCAGTATCAGCTTGTCGATCCCCTTCACCCAGTCGAGGCGGCCTATGAAGAGCACCAGCGGCTCCCCGGGCAGTCCCAGCTTCTTCCTCTCCACTTTTCGCGGGGAGAATTTCTCCATGTCGATTCCGTTGGGCACGACCTCAATCTTCTCCTCCGGGAACTTCATCTTCACCAGCTCCGCCTTCATGAAGTCGCTGACGGTGATGACCTTGTCTGCCAGCCTACCCCCCATGTGCTCCAGCTTCCTGACAACGTCGGAGCCCCGGCCGCCGGTCCTGCCTTCCTCTGTCGAGTGCATCGTCAAGACGAACTTCTTGCCGCGGTTTTTGGCCAGCGCCCCGGCCAGGACTGAGAGCCAGTCGTGGCAGTGGACGACGTCGCCCTCTGCGAGGGCGGAGGCGAGTATGTTGAACTGGAGGTAGCGGGTCATGATGGAGGGGTCGCCCCACCTCTGGAGCTCCTCGGCGAGGAGGAAGTCCATGTAGTTGGCGTCGAACTGCCGCAGCCGCTTCACCTCCACGAAGCCCTCCATGCCGCTCTCCTCTCCCGGTGTCAGGACCTCGACCTTGTCGCCCAGCTTGGCCAGGGAGCGCGTCAGGTAGTAGCAGTGGACCCCGAGGCCGCCCACGGTGTTGGGCGGGAACTGCTCTGTCACGAAGCTCACGAACATGTAAGAGCCCTGACGCCCGAGAATTTAACCTTTGGGCCTCAAGCCGCCTGCCATGGCCCCACGTAGACAGGATCTGACCAGGAGTTGCCGTTCCAGACCGTCCAGCGCCAGGGGTTATTCGCACCCATCACGAAGGCGCCGTAGTCCATGTCGATGGCGAAAAGGGTGTTGTCCGGAGTCTTCGAAATGGACGGGAGAAACTTGCCGCTCGCCTCCGGGAAGGTCTGGTTGGAGCTCCAAGTGCCGTCGTAGGTGAAGTAGAAGTCCCAGAACGTCGAACCTCCGTCGTGAGCCATGGCCGAACAGATCGACTTCCCCTCGTTGTCGTGGGCGACGCCCATAGGCACGTACTCCGACCCCGATACAGACTCCACGGGCGTCCAGCCCTCGAAGTTGCCCTGATAGGTCCAGGAGGAACCGTCATAGGTAGCGTATTCGAAAACGAAGTAGTTTGTCTTGTTGGAAAGCACCCAAACCGCCATGGCATCACCGTTGTCGGCGAATGAGAGAAGAGGCCAGTAACCGAAGTTGAGGGCGTTGGCGTTCTCGACGTTGGGGTAGTTGGCGACGACGCCCTGGTCGTCCCAGGCGGAGCCGTCCCAGTGAGAGTAGAGAATCTTGTGGTTGTTGTGGGTCCCGAAGTCTGATGTGTTCGCGTAGATGGCAAAACCAGAGTTGTCGGGAGCGAAAGCAAATGTAAGTCCGCTGTCCACACCCCAGTCCGTCAGGTTGTCTGGGTCAGAAGCAACGCCGTCCTGAAGAGAAACCCACTGGGGCCTCCTGTTGAAGGACGGCCCCAATCTCCCTTCCCAGACGAACATAGCATTACCTGCAGAGTCGACGTCCGACCAGGAGTCGACCAGTCCTCCTGAACCGACGTCGTATTGGCTGCTGAGGTTGGAGGGATACGACCAGCTCGAGCCGTCGTACTTGGAGTGAAAGCAGGAGCTCCAGTCTCCATTGTAGGAAGAGCCGGACACGATGTGGTTCCCGTTGGAGAGAAAAGAGGTCTGATGCAGTGTCGCAACCGAGGGGTCATCCGCGTCGGTGACATTCTCCGTGAAGTCGTAGGTGGTGCCGTTCCAGTCGTATCTCGCCAGCCAGCTGTCCTGGCCGATTCCTACGGGAAGCAGGAGGGGCCCAGGCATTTCGTCATCGGTCGTCTCTTCCTCCCCCACACAGACTCCACCATAGCAGTTCTCGCCCGGGTAGCAGTCCGCATCTGAAGAACAGGACAACTTCGAAAGGTCGAGAGTCCGCGACGTCGAAGCCGCTCCCGAGATCTTGACTTCGCACCTTTCCGACGAGCAGGACGGCCGCTGCGTGAACTTGAGCACGGCACGACTGCGCTCCGCGAGAGTGTCAGAAGACGCGTTCACGTTGTAGGGGACGTTCTCGACGTAGACGGAGACTTGAGAAAGATCTATGGCCGACGCACCGACGTTCTTCACATAGATCCTGCCGCCTGCGGCCGACTCTATCTGGAGTGCTGCAAGAGATGTCTCGCCGAGCTGCTCGATCTGCGTGGAGCCGGACTCCTCCCCGCTCTCTGTGAAGCCCTGGTAGACGAAGTAGAAGCCGCCCGCCGCGGCCACGGCCATGAGAAGCAGGAGGACAATGGCGATGACTGGGGTGATGCCTCTCACGCTCGGGCGGCTCGGCCGCCGCTAATATGTTTTTTCTCGGCGGCCATGGCAAATCTTATTAGGGAAGAGTGCGTAAGTGTGGCATGGCCGGACAGCACTCGTGGCCGTGGACCAACACAAAGGCCACAGCGCGAGAGCTGACAATTTTGCGTGATTGGGACCGCTTGGCCGCAGTAGTTGCCGGCAAGGGGTTCTACAATTTTGAGGGATGACCCCTCCGGGTGACCTCTCCTCTGACCTCCCAACTCCAACAAACGCGAAAAGCTGATAATGGCGTCCACTCTCTTTCACCTATGCTGAAGAAGATTGGTTATCGCAAGATTGCCGGGAAGCCCCTCTTCAGGATAGTGGGCATCCTGGCCTTCCTCTCGTTCCTCTTCACGGCGACTGTCCCTTCGCTGATCAGAGAGGGTATCCTCCAGGCACCGTTCCAGCTTCATTTCTGGGCCGCATATGTCTCCATCTCCCTGATGGTTCTCCACGTTGCCCTGATCAAGCTTTGAGTCTCTAGACGAGCTCGTCCATCAGGTCGTCCACATCCACGTCGCTTATGGGCTGGTGGACCAGCGAACTGTCGGCGATCTGCGGGAGGCCGTCGCCGTAGGTGGGCCGCTCCTCTCGATAAAATATACCGAGGGGGATGCCGTCCCACTCCTGTGCCTTCTCCCAGGCCGCGCCAAAGTCGGACGGGTCGTGGCCAGACTCTTCAAGGAGGTATACTCTCTCGTTGTAGTAGTCGTAGCCGTAGCTTTTGTTGAAGGTTACGCAGGGCTGGAGGACGTCGACCAGGGCGATGCCGCGATGGCCTATGGCCGCCTTCAGAGTCTCCTTGAAGTGGTCCATCTTCGCGGGATAGGCGCGGGAGACGAAGGTTGCGCCCGCCGCCAGCGCGAGAGCTATCGGGTTCATCGGCTTCTCCAGGACGCCGTGGGGCGTCGACTTGGTCTGGTGGCCCTGCTTGCTGGTCGGCGAGACCTGGCCTGTGGTGAGGCCGTAGATCAGGTTGTCGTGCCCTATCAATGTGATGTCGACGTTTCGCCTCATCGCGTGGATGAAGTGGCACGTCCCGATTCCGTAGGTGTCGCCGTCGCCAGCGTTGACAACAACAGTCAGCTCGCGGTTGGCCAGCTTTATCGCTTGGGCGACTGGGAGGGCCCTGCCGTGGATCGACTCGAAGCCGTAGGTGTCAATGAAGTGGGGGAACTTTCCGTGGCAGCCGATGCCTGAGACGAAGACAGTCTTCTCCCAGGGGAGGCCGAGGTCGAGGACGACGTTTTTCACCGCGTTGAGGATGCCGAAGTTCCCGCAGCCCGGGCACCACTCCGGCTTGGCCCGGGTCTCTATCTCGGCCATCTAGACCACCTCCTTAATCTTCTCTGCCAGCTTTGAGGGGAAGAAGGGGCGGCCGTCGAACTTCAGGACCTTGGCGTCGACCTTGAAGTCGAGGTACTCCTCCATCATCCCTGCCAGCTGGGCAGAGGCGTTGCACTCCACGTCCACGACCTTCTTGCCCTCCAGGGCGTGGGCTATCTTCTCTGTCATCGGGAAGAGGTGCGTTATCTGAGTGAAGCTGACTTCGCCTCCGAGGAGCTCGAGCGCCTCCAGGATTGCGCCCTTTGTCGAGCCCCAGCCCACCACAGTCGTCTCCGCGTTTTCCGGACCAAACACTCTCGGTTCCGGCATTGCCAGCTTGATGGAGTCGAACTTCTTCAGCCTCTTCACGTACATCCTCGCGCACTGGAAGGCGTCCTCCGTGGTGAATCCCTCCTCGTCGTGCTCGTAGGATGTCGCCTTGAACATCCCGCCCTTCTGTCCGGGAAACCACCTAGGCGAGACTGAGTCGTCCGTGAAGGCGTATCGCTTGAGCCCCTCCGGGACGTCGCCCTCCACGACCTTTCCCCTGTCGACCACATGCTGGGAGGTGTCGAAGAAGAGCTCAGACTTGGCCGACTCTGCGAGGTGCTTGTCGCTCATGACGATGACTGGAACCTGGAATCTGTCGGCCAGGTTGAAGGCGTCGAAGGCGAGATGGAAAGCGTCCTTTGTGTCGCCTGGCGCCAGCACGATTCTCGGGAACTCGCCCTGCGAGGCGTTGACCACGAACTTGAGGTCTGCCTGGGAGGTCCATGTCGGCATCCCCGTGCTTGGGCCAGGCCTCTGGACCTCTGCGAGGACGAGGGGGAGCTCGGAGATCCCTGCGTTACCGAGGGCCTCCGTCATAAGGGCGAAGCCGCCGCCAGAGGTGGCGACCATCGCCCTCGCCCCAGCGTAGCTCGCGCCCAAAACCATGTTGATTGCCGCCAGCTCGTCCTCTGTGTGCTTGACCACGAGCGATTTCTCGCGCGCGTGAGAAGCCATGTAGTGGAGTATGGAAGAGGCGGGCGTCATCGGATAGGCGGCGTAGAACTTCATCCCTGCCTTGATGGCCCCCATGGAGAGAGCGTCGTTGCCTGTGAGGACCATTCTCTTCTCGCTCTCCCGTCTCGCAAGGTCGATGTGAAAGCTCTCCTCTTTCGCGAAGTCATGGCCTCTCCTCAAGGCCTCCACGTTCGCCTTCACCACTTTTTCACCCTTGTCGCGATAGGCGTCGGACAACGCTATCTCAGCGAGGGAGAGGTCGTAGTTGAGGAGGGCGACGGTCACGCCGAGGGCGACAGAGTTGCGCATTATCTCTTTCCCTGCCAGCTCCTCGAGGGGGACTGGCAAGAGGCGCTTCTCACTCTTCGGAGAGAAAGAGTCGTCGTGGATGACGACGGACTCTTCAGCCATCTCCTCCGCGTGGACAGAGACGCTCTTCTCGTCGAGGGCAACGAGGATGTCCGTTCTCAGTACTGGGCCGAGCACCTCTTTTTCGGACGCGCGGACCTGGTAGGTGTTGTGGCCGCCCTTGATGAGGGACGGATACTCGGGGTAGCAGAAGACGTTCCAGCCGCCTCGGGAGAGAGTCTTGGCGAAGACGAGGCCGGTGGTCATTATGCCATAGCCTGCAGGGCCTGCTATCTTCCAGGAGAGTTCTGTCGCCATGGGAGGGGGAAGCAGTGGGACACTTAATCCTTTGCGCTCGGCTTTTAAGCTGGGGGTGAAGATGAGAGAGTGATGACAGTGAAGGTGAGAGAAGGGAGAGAAGAGGAGGTCCCGGCCATGCTCGAGGTGGCGAAAGACCTCCAGCACGGCGAAAAGGAGAGGTGGTTCACTGAGAAGGCGGTGGAGACGATGGAGAGAGAGTTCCCGGCGCAGGAGAGGCTGGTCGCCGTCGAGAAAGGAAAAGTAATCGGCTTTCTCACGTTCTCTCGTTCAGACGGAGGCGACACAGGCGAAGTCCCTGAAGGCGAGTGGATGATCGACTGGATCGGCGTCCTGAGAGAGAGGCAGGGAGAGGGAATAGGGACGGCGATGGTGGAAGAGATGGTCGAAAGAGTTGAGGGCGACATCTATGTCGAGACTGTCAGCCCGAGGGAGAAAGACGAGCGCTACCTCGAGACGGTGGAGTTCTACGAGGGGGCGGGTTTCGTTCTCTGGAAGGAGAAGGACATGAGGGGAGAAGGGCCGAAGTGCTGGATGGCAATCTACAGGAAGACTGCCAAAAGATAAATCTGCGTGGCGAAGCTGGTCGGCGTGAAAGGGCAGACTGCAATAGGGACGCTGCTGGTCTACGGCTTCGTCCTGGTCATAATCTCCATCGCCGGCTACGTCCTCATCAGGGGAGGGATAATCGACTCCACCTCCTACGCCAGCTCCCACTGCGTCGGGCTCGGGAAGCTCTCCTACAGGGATCACCTCCTCCCCAAAAACGGCCAGTTCAGGATAGAGGTCGGGAACGGCGTAGGCTACAGGATAGACGACCTGCGAGTCGTCGAAGTGGGGAGCAGCCACGTCTCCTGCGGGAGCGGCGGCGAGAGGACTATGAGGTCGGGGAGCTTCGACATCCTGAAGTCTGGCAGCTGTGAGACAGAGCTGGAGGAGGGCGAGTCCTACCAAGTGAACATCACCATAGAGTACTCTCTCAAGGGACTGACTCACAGGGAGAGGGGGGAGTGCACCGGCCGCATAGAGCCGGGGAGGCCGACCTTCGAGGTGGGGGATGCCGAGGCAGGAAGCTCCTGGGTCTCCGTTGAGATGGAGAACACATACATCTCGCCGGTGGTGGTGGCCAGCTTCCTGGAGGAGAGCAACACGCTTCCCGCCTCAGTCAGGATCGCCAACGTGACGTCAAACAGCTTCGACTTGAAACTCCAGAACCCAGGCAACTCCTCGCTCTCTGAGGAGGAGGTCCACTACCTCGTGGTCGAGGAGGGGAGATGGACTCTCGACGGCGTGAAGCTGGAGGCGCACAAGTACGATACAGACACTGTCGGCCACAGCGGAGACTGGGACGGCGACGCATTCTTTTTCGCCCACTCTTTCAGCTCGCCGCCCGTCGTGCTGCATCAGGTGATGAGCAGCAGCGACTCGTCCTGGATAACCACCTGGGTCAGCGACCCGTCATCTGCCGGGAGCCCGCCCACGGCGACTGGCCTCCAGATCGGCCTCAACGGGGCGGAGGCGACGACGTCGCACGGCGAGGAGACCGTGGGCTGGGTCGCCATCGAGAACCAGACTCAAGGCGAGACAGAGGAGTTCACCTTCGGGACCATGACTGTGAGCGGTGTGAAGGGCCACGACAACGGCTGCTTCTCCTCGAGCCTGCCCTCGGGGGGCATCAGGGTGCCGAAGGTTGTGGCGAGCCAGCTGTCGATGGCCGGCAGCAACGGCGGCTGGTCGGTGCTCTGCCAGCTCTCCGGCTCAAGCGTGGGCGTCCACATAGAGGAAGACCAGGAAGCGGACAGCGAGAGGAGCCACGCGGACGAGGAAGTGGGAGTCGTCTTTTTCAGGGAGAGAGATTAGTCATATAAAGGAACATTAAGGCCACTAAATAATGGTGAAAACAACCACGGTGAGGGACGGCCCGACAGGCAGGCTTGTCGACATCTCCGAAGTCACAGGCATCACGAGCACGAAAGAGTTCAACCGGCTCCGCTCAGTCCGCCAGCTCGGGTGCGCCTGGACCGTCTTCAACGGAGCGAGGCACACGCGGGCAGGCCACGGTTTTGGGACCTACGACAAGACGAGAGAGTACGAGGAAGTCCTCGGCCTCGACCCTGAAGTGGCATTGGTCGGCCTCATCCATGACATCTCCCACACCGCCTACTCCCACGACGGCGAGACTGCGCTGAAGTTCTACGACGAGAAAAACCATGACGAGCGGCTCGACCACCTCTTCGAGATCGAGGACGAGATAGAGGAGAGCTTCGACTTCACGAAGGTGAAGCGCATCTTCGAGAGGAGAGACCCGCAGTGGCGGGTGATCTGGACGAGGATGGGAACAGACAAGCAGGACTATGTCAATCGCGACCTCTACTACTGCGGCTTCGACCCGGTCGAGACCGCCGGCTTCGCGAAGTACGCCAGCTACGACAAAAAGGACGGCCTCTGCTTCGACGTCAGCCAGGCGAAGTGGGCGAAAGACTTCATGAACGCCTGGTGGGGCGGCCACCAGGAGATCTACTTCCGCAAGAAAGTCCTGCTCGTGCAGGAAGAGATGATACGCGCCATCTACCACGCCCTGGAGACGGGAGAGCTCGAGAGGAGGGTCCTGCTCGACGGCGTTGACTCCCAGGTCGAGGCTGCGCTCCTGGGGGCGCGAAAGAGGGGCTCTTCCCAACTCTCGCCAAGCGAGATGATGAAGTCAGTCTTGGGAGGACGCGGCACATACAAGACTGTCCTCACGCTCAAGAACGAGGGGAGGGGGATGATGGAGAGCAGGAAAAAAAAGGCGCTGGCCGTTGCAGAGCTCCCGAGAGAGGGGATGAAAAGGTTCGAGGAGAGGATAAGGGGGAGGAGAGTCATAGGCGAGGAGGAGAAACTCTCCAAAGAGCTCGGCTACTCTGTCCTTGTCTGCAGGATGGCCAACGCGGACAGGTTCGAGCCGGAGGACGCCGTTCTCAAGAACGGCAGCGAGAAGACGACGCTCTTCACGCAGTACCCAGCCTTCAAAAAGTCCCTCGAAGAGGCGACAGACGCGTTCTATGCATTGAGAATCGCCGTCCCCGCAGAGAAGAGGGGGAGAGTTTTCAGGAACGACGTCGAAACAATCATGGAGTCACTGGAGATAGAGCCTTCCAAGGTCTACAGGTGAAGAAAAGGTTAAGAGTGACTTCAGCCATACGGACAGGTGGCCAAGAAAGAGGAGGTCAAGCTGAAGGAGACAGAGTACGGCGAGGTCCTCCTCGGCAAGTCACCCTCCATAATCTTCCAGAGAAACTTCCCAGCCCAGCTCCAGACGGCGATGGTCGAAAGCATGGGAGCTCCTGCGTTGCGGCTGCTCTACCAGACAGCAAAAGAAAACGCCTCCGCGTCAGCCAAGGCGGTGGCAGACTCAATAGTAGGGATGCTCGGCAAGCTCGACAGGAAGAGAATGGCGGAGGAGATGCTGAAGCAGTTTCCGAAGAGGGGCTACGGAATCGCCACGCTGGAGTCGATCGACCCGAGTTCGGACCGCATAGTCATCTCTGTCGACAACTGCTTCAATGCGCCGAGCGAAAAAGACCCGAACCACACCTGCGCCATCGCGGCCGGGATCTTGGCAGGAGCCGCCTTTTCCGTGACTGGAAAAGAGATGGACGCTGTGGAGACCAACTGCGTGGCGAGGGGGGACCCCTACTGCAGGTTCGAGCTCAACCCGGTCAAGGGCTGGAAATGAGGTTCTGGGCACGCAGAGAGAAAAACCAACAGCTTCGCATAAATAACCGGACTCCCTCATTACTCTGATGGTCGAGCTGGCCGAGGGTCTGAACATTCTCTTCTCCAGGGAGATAGAGCTGTCGTCACGTTTGGAGGTCGCCCGCCACAAGAACATCCAGAAGCTGAAGAAGGTCGAGTTGGAGTCGGAGAAGGTGAGAGAGAAGGCGAGAAAGAAGGCGAGGGAGAAACTGGAGGCGATGGAGAAGGAGCTGAAGTCGAGAGTGAAGAAGAGGATGGCGGCCAAGAGGAGGGAGAGCGAAAAAGAGACTGAGCAGATGAGGGGGCGGTTCGAGAAGAAGGGGGATGAGATAGTGGAAAAGATGAGGGAAAAGCTCCTGGAGGTGCTGGAAAGTGTTTAAGCCCGCCCCGCTCTGGAACGTCGTCGTGATCTTCCCCAAGAAATTCCAGGACGAACTTTTGAAGGAGATGGGAAGGGAGGGCATAGCTGAGATAAGGAAGCCGCCCGGGAGAGTGGAGAAGAGCCACTACTTCAAGGCAGTGGAGGCAGAGACGGGAGAGATAGCCAAGGTCCTGATGGGCCTGGACAGGGAGATCGCCAGGCTCGGAGTGGTAAAGGGAGAGAGGCGGAAGGAGAGAGAGGAGCCTGTCAGGGAGGCAGAAGAGCTACTTGAAAAACTGAGGCTCGAGGAGGAGGGGGTCCGCTCGCTTCTGAAAGAGGAGAGGGAGAGGAAGGAGCACCTCCGGAGGGAACTGGAGATGGTCAGGTCGCTCGAGGACCTGAAGCTTGAGTACCAGCCCCACCTGCACCTCGCTGTGATGAGCCCTTCCGAGTGGGAGAAGACCCACAAGAGACTCGAGTCAAGAGTGGGGACGTTCACTTCGCTGAGGGAGGCGGTCAGCGTCAGCAGGGAGCTGGTAGCGGTCATCTCCACGGAAAAGGACTCCAAAAAGATAGGGTCGATACTCTCCGGCTTCAGGTCGGGGCCGGCGGATGTCGTGGCAGAGGAGATAGGGGAGGAAAGAGAGGAGATCGAAGCCTCCATCGAGGAGGAAGAGGAGAAACTGAAAAGACTCCCCGAAGAGTACGGCCCAGACCTGCTGGCGCTGAGAGAACAGCTCGAGTTCATGCTGAAGCGCGAGAACCAGAAGAGGAAGCTGGTCGAGTCCAAGTTCTCCAGCGCCCTGACCTGCTGGGTCTCGAAGAAAGAATACCAAGTCCTGAAGAACCTGGTCTGGAGGGTCTGCGGACCCCACGCCGCCGTCTTCATCGAGGAGCCGAAACCGGAGGAGGCGCCGACCAAGCTGGAAAACCCTCTGCCCTTCCGCCCGTTCGAGACATTCCTCTACCAGTTCTCTCTCCCCTCCTACGACGAGATCGACCCAACACCGATCATCGCCCTCGTCTTCCCGCTCTTCTTCGGGATGATGCTCTCGGACGGCGGCTACGGCACGCTTCTGCTCCCCCTCTCCCTCGCCATGAGGAGAAAAAAGGACCTCAAGCCGCTGGGAAACATACTGCTCCCCTGCGCCATCTCCACGATCCTTTTCGGCTTCGTCTTCGGGAGCTGGTTCGGCTATCCCCTGACAGGTCCCCAGATCGATCCCCTGCGGAAGCCTCTCCTCTTGATGGGGCTGACGCTCCTCGTCGGCTTCTTCTACGTCAACCTCGGCCTGCTCCTCGGCGTCGCACAGCGATGGGTGAAGGAGGACTGGGAGGGGATGGCCGAAGAAGAGGGGCTCTGGCTGGTCTTCGAGGCAGGTCTCGCCGCAATGGTTGTGGGTGAGTGGGTGTTCGGGGGCGTCGTGGCGGGCGGCGCAGTTTTCTTCAGGCTCTGGAGAAAAGGCGTGCTCAAGATACTCGACTTCCCCAAGTTCTTCTCCACATTCGTCTCCTTCGTCAGGCTGGCCGCCCTCGCCATGGCCACCGCCTGGATAGCCTTCACAGTAAACCTGCTCTTCAGCGTGTTGAGACCCATCCCCTACGGCTTGATACCGGGCGTCCTCGTCCTGGCTGGCGGCCACCTCTTCAACTTCGGCTTCAACGCCTTCGGCGCATTCCTCCAGGCGATGCGCCTCCACTACGTCGAGTTCCTCGGCCAGTTCTTCCAGGGCAACGGCAGGGCGATGGAAGTCTTCAAGCTCACCAGAGAACATACTTTGGAGGTGAAATAATGGCAATAGAACCAGGTCTGATAGGGCTGGGCGCGGGCATAGCGATAGGGCTGGCCGGCCTCGGGTCCGCAATAGGGCAGGGAATGAGTGCTGCTGCGGCTGCCGGGGCCACTGCGGAGGACAAGACGCTCTACGTGAGGGAGCTGACCTTCGCCGTGCTGCCTGAGACCCAGGCGATCTACGGCTTCATCATAGCCATCGTAATGATCGCGCTTGCCTTTGGACTGATACAGGTATAGGAGATGAGACTCGACTACGGCTCGGTGGAGCACATAGTGGCCACCCTGGAGAAGGACGTGAAAAAAGAGATTGAGGAAGAGGGAAGAAGAGTCGATCTTTTGGTGAAGGAGAAGAGGGCGCAGGCGAAGAAGGAGGCTGATGAGATCGAGAGGGAGGTGCTCTCCAAGGGTGAAGAGAGGCTGGAGGAGGAGGCAAAGAGGATAGAGGACGAGGAGATCGCAAAGATGGAGAGGAAAAAGAGGGAGGCGAAGAAGGAACTCCTTGAGGAGGCCTTCGAGAAGCTGGAGAAGAAACTGAAGAGGTTCACGAAGACCAAAACCTACGGCAAGCTGCTCCGCAAGCTGGTGAAGAAGTCAGGCATCCCCTCACCTCTCGTCCGCTGCCGGAAAGAGGACGAGAAGCACCTAAAGAGAAGAAAGACGGTGGGGGACCTGGAGGGCCTCGGAGGCGTAGTCGCGGAGGACAGGAAGAGAACTAAGAGGGTGGACATGACCTTTGAGAGCGCAATCAGGAGGCACGAGGGCGAGCTCGCCGCAGTGGTCTTGGAGGCGATAGAGAGATGAGCTTCCTTTTCTGGGCAGGCATCGGATTCGGCCTCTCCCTCCTCGCCGCGCTGCCCATGCTCGGCTGGGTGAAGAAGACTGGCTCCTACGCCTATGCGACTGCGAGGTGCAGGGCGATCACGGGGAAACTTCTCGGCGTCGAAGAGATGGAGAGGGTGGGTGATGAAGAGATGTCGTCCTGGCTAGAGGGGTCCGACTACTGGCCGCTGCTCCAGAAAGCCGACGGCAGGCTCGGCTACGAAGCGGGTCTGGAAAACCTGGAGAGAGGGAGGGAAAGAAAGCTCCTCTCCTTCGCCCCGGAGGACTCCAAAAAGTTCCTGAAGTGCCTTTTCCGGCTGGAGAGAAAACTCGAGGCCATCAAGGCGGTCGTCAACGCTGTGGAGAGCGGTCGGAGCCTGCCTCTCTACCTGCTGCCCGAGACAGAGAAATTGGACAAGCTGCTGGAGGCTGAAGGGATTGAGGAGCTGGTCGGCATTTTGCAGGAGAGAAATGAGGGGAGGTTCGTCTCCATGAAGACGCTCTACGCCTACGGCTCGACAGGCGTGGAGTGCGCGCTCGACAGGTACTTTTTCCACGAGCTCAAGAAGTCGTCCGGCAACAGGGAGTGCGAAAGAGTGAGAAAGGCGATGAAGAGGGTCTACCTCTACAGGACAGTCGCCCGCCTCAAGAAGAGGGGTTACGGGCCGGCAGAGATAGCGGAACTGCTCGGCCTGAAAGAGAAAAGACTGGCGGAGATGGAGATGGAGACGCTGATGAGGGAGATTGCAAGAGAGTCGCCCTCCCTCAGCGAGAGCATAATGAAGGGGTCGCCCTATGAGATCGAGAGGGCCTTCGACAAGCTCCTCCTGCAGGAGATTGAAAAGATAAAGCACACCAACCAGCTGGGCTTCGGTGTGTTGGCGGAGACTGCATTCAGGTCAAGGGCGGAGGCCGATGCGGCCAGGAGGGCGTGGTGGTTGAGATGAGGGGCGGAGCAATACTCCCGAGCCCCCTCTGCGAGAGCTTTGCCCTCCTCGGCTTCCGTGCCTTTTCTGAAGAGGAGCTGGAGAGGGCCTTGGAGGAGTTCAAGATGGACCACTCCGTCAAGCTGGTGGTGGTCTCCAAGGAAGAGGAGGTAAAAGTGAGCGAGAAGCTAGAGGGGAAAACGGTGGTGGGGATATGAAGGGGGAGATAAGGAGGGTGTCCGGGCCGCTGGTGGTTGGCGAGGAGTTGGAGAGGCCGAAGGTCTCTGAGATAGTCAGGATAGGGGAAGAGAGGCTCTTCGGCGAGGTGATAAGGCTGCTCGGCGATAAAACTGCCATCCAGGTCTACGAGCCTACGGAGGGCTTGAGGCCGGGCGACAGGATAGAGCAGACCGGCGAGCTGTTCACAGCCATGCTGGGTCCCGGCATGCTGACCCACATGTTCGACGGCATACAGAGGCCGATGGAGGGCGAGTCGCTCTTCCTGGAGAGGGGGATGGAGAAGAAGGCGCTGGACATGAAGAAAGAGTGGCACTTCACTCCGAGGGAGGGACTCGCGAAGGGGTCGAAGGTCTCCGGGGGAGAGGTGCTCGGGCACGTCCAGGAGACCCATCCCGTCAGCCACGCCATACTTGTCCCCCCTCTCGTACACGGGAGGCTGCAGGGAAAGCTCACCGAAGGGGACTACACCCTGGAGGAGTCCCTCTGCTCGCTCAAGACTCAAGAAGGGAAGAGGGAGCTGAAGCTCTATCACGAGTGGCCGATAAGGAAGCCGAGGCCCTACAGCTTCCGCGCCCGGCCGAAGAAGATCTTCCTGACCGGTCAGAAGGTGCTCGACTTCTTCTTCCCCTGTGCCAAGGGGGGAACGGTCGCCCTGCCCGGCGGATTCGGGACAGGAAAGACGATGCTCATCTTCCAGATTGTGAAGTGGTCCAACGCCGACATACTGATCTACGTCGGATGCGGCGAGAGGGGGAACGAGATAGTGACAATAACCAAGGAGATAGCGAACCTCAAGTCCCGCGGGGAGCTTCTCGACTCGCGGACTGTCTACGTCGCCAACACATCCAACATGCCGGTCGCCGCAAGGACGAGCGGCGTCTTCTCCGCCATGACCATAGCGGAGTACTTCAGGGACCAGGGCAAGAGCGTCGTTTTGGTGGCCGACTCCCTCACCAGGTGGGCGGAGGCGATGAGGGAGATGTCCAACCGCATAGGCGAGTTCCCGGGCGAGGAGGGCTACCCGACCTATCTTGCCAGCGAGATAGGGAGCTTCTTCGAGAGGGCGGGCAACGTGGGGACTCTGGGAGGGGGAGCTGGCTCCCTGACAGTGATAGGCTCCATCTCCCTCTACGGGAGCGACTTCAGCGACCCCGTCGCCCAGTCGGCAATGAAGGTCGCCAACTCATTGTGGGCGCTCGACCCGTCCCTTGCTTACGTGAGACACTACCCTGCCATCAACAGGAAGCTGAGCTACACCAAGTTCACCCACATCGCGGAGGAGTTCTGGCAGGAGTACGGCAACTGGCGGCTCCACTACGACAGATTGAGGGCGCTCTTCGGCAAGATGGACGAGCTTGAGAAGCTGACCGCCGTGGTCGGGCCGGAGATGCTCCCTGCCAAGGACCAATTCCTCCTCCAGTTCGGCGAGCTCTTCACAGACATCTTCCTCAAGCAGAGCGCCTACGAGATCGCGGACGCCCACAGGCCGCCCAAGGAGCAGATGGCGATGGTAGAGGCGCTGATGAAGTACTATGAGCGGGGGAAGGGGGCGATAGAGGCGGGGAGAGGCGTGGAAGAGGTGGCCAGCCCGGAGATAAAAAAGTCCCTCATGGAGCTCAAGAAGGTGAGGGGGAAGAAGCTGGAGAAGAAGGTCTCCGAGATGGAGAAGGGGCTGGTCTTCGTGGAGGAGGAGGTCTGATGGAGTTCTTCTGCGTCGACGAGATCAAGGGGCCGGTCGTCGTGGCGAGAGGCGACTTCAGGGCGATGTACGGCGAAGTGATTGAGCTGAACACGCCGTCCGGCGTGGTGAAGGCGCAGGTGATGGATTCGTCTAAAAAGATGGCAGTGCTGAGGACGTTTGAGAGGCTGGAGGGGGTCAGCAGTGAGGCGATCTCCGCAAGGTTCACCGGCGAGCTTTTCCAGATGGCCGTGAGCGAGGAGCTCCTGGGCAGGCGGCTCGACGGCTCGGGAAGGCCGACAGACGGCGGCCCAATCATCCTCGGAGAGAGGAGGGAAATCCAGGGAACCCCGATCAGGCCCTCCCGGCGCGAGCCGCCCCGCGGGATGGTGGAGACAGGCATCAGCAGCATCGACGTGCTGAACTCCCTCGTGAAGGGCCAGAAGCTGCCCATCTTCAGCGGATACGGGCTCTCCCACCTCGAGATGCTGGGGAGGCTGCTGAAGGACAGCAGGATAAAGAACGGCGAGCTGAAGGTGGTCTTCGCGGGGATGGGCCTCACCTTCGGCGAGTACAGCTTCATCAACAACCTCTTGGAAAGGACAGGGGCGATCCAGCGCAGCTCCGTCTTCCTGAACAAGGCGACAGACCCCGTTGTCGAGAGGATAGTTTTGCCGCGATTGGCATTGACGACTGCCGAGTTCCTCGCCTTCGACCAGGGCATGGACGTCCTCGCCGTCCTCTACGACCTGACCAACTACGCGGAGGCGCTGAGGGAAGTCTCCTCGATGCAGGGCGAGCTTCCTGGGAGGATGGGCTACCCGCCCTATCTCTACACCGACCTCGCCTCCCTCATGGAGAGGTCGGGAGTCGTCTCCGGCTCTGACGGCTCACTGACGCAGATCCCAATTCTCACCATGCCCAACGACGACTTGACACATCCCGTACCCGACCTGACAGGCTACATCACTGAAGGCCAGCTGATACTTTCGCGGGAGCTGGAGAAGGAGGGCATCTTCCCGCCGGTCGACATAATCCCCTCGCTCTCCCGCCTCATGCACTCCGGGACCAAGGGCCTCGTCAGGGAGGACCACAAGTTCATCGGAAACCTGCTCTACTCAAGCTACTCGAAATACCGCCGCGCAAAGAAGCTCCGCCTCATCTCCGGCGAGGAGGCGCTGAGCGGCGAGGACAAAAAGTACATCGAGTTCGGCGAGGCGCTTGAGGGAAAGTTCCTCGACCAGGAGGAGAGGAGGGGCTTCGAAAATTCGCTCGACATCGCCTGGGAGGTCGCGAGCCTCCTGCCCGACTTCGAGCTGTCGAAAGTGCCGGAAGAGTTCAGGGGGCTGCTGAAATGAGCTACTTCGTCAGGCCGAGCAAGGACGAGCTGAGGGGCGTGGAGGAGGAGATAGAGACGCTGAAGGAGTTCGTGGGCATCATGGAGGAGAGGGCGGCGGCGCTCAGCAGGGAAAGGACCGGCATAGAGCGGGAGATAAAGGAGAAGAGGGCGCGCCTCGACGACAGGAAGAAAGAGCTGGAAGCCAAGGCCGCGGAGGCGGTAAAGAGGCACGGGCTCCTCGGGTTGAGAAGGATAGCCTTCCTGAGCGGGAGCCAGCTAGAGGTGGAGACAAAGAAGGAGACCATACTGGGCGTTGACTATCTTTATCCGTCAGTCTACGTGGAGCCGAGGTACTCCTTGACACTCTCCAGCCTGGTGGTCGACGACCTGGCCGACTTCTCGGAGAGGTTCTTGGACGACCTCCTCGCGGTAGCCAAGTTCGTGGAGGCTGAGAGATGGCTGACCCGCGAGCTGAAGATGGTGAGGCGGAAGCTGAACGCGATCAGCAATCTCGTTCTGCCCGAGCTGAAAGAGAAGAGAAAGAAGATCAAGAAGTACCTGGAGGAGAAGGAGAGGGACAACTGGGTGAAGAGGAAGCAGGTCATCGAGAGCGTGGAAAGAGGAAGCAGGGGAAACCATATTTAGTCCGAGGGCGTTGGGAAGCCATGGTCAACATGGCCAACCTGCAGGCTGTCGCTTCGGACGTGGGAACGAACATCATCATCGGCCTCCTCATCATGGGAGTGGGCTACGGCGTGGCCGCCTTCATCGAGCGGTTCCTCCTCGAGATCTTCAGGAAGATGGCGGTCGAGAAGGCCCTCAAGGAGAGGGGGCTGGACGACGCCCTGATGGGCTTCACCCTGCCAGGGATCATAGGGGGCATCGTCAAGTGGACAGTGTTCCTCGGCTTCTTCACCTCCGCCGTCAACGTGATAGAGTCGAGCCTCATCGCCAACAACATAGCGACAACGCCAGTTCTGACCAACTTCACAATAACCCTGGTCAATTTCCTGCCCGCCCTCTTGAGCGGCGTGGTGACAATCGTGGTCGGCTTCCTCCTGGCAAAGCACGTCTCCACACAACTCTCGGAAGGGGAGGGCATCCACTCCAAGACGGTCGGCGCCTTCGCGAGGCTCCTGACAATCTACTTCACGCTGGTGGTGGCTCTCAGCAACCCAGCCTACGGCCTCAACTTGAGGCCGGTGACAGACCTCTTCAACAACATCATCCTTGCCATCGCCGTGGGGCTGTGCGGCGGCGTCGGCCTTGGCATAGGCCTCGGGATAAAGGACTCAGTCGCCAATGTCTCCAAGAAGTACGAGAAGAGGATAGAGAAGAGTCTGGTGAAGAAGTAGCTGTCGGAAGGGCTGCCCAAAGCCATTGTCCCATTTCAGGCCGCCCTCCACCGTTAAATATCCGTCCCGCGGGTCCTTGGAGAGGGTGAGAATTGATAGCTGAAGTCTTCTTGGAGACGGTGAAGATCCTCTCCATGGTCTTCGTCTTGATGACTTTAGTGGAGTATCTCGTCTTGCGGTTCGAGGAGGAAATCAAGAGGAAAGTGACGGGCAGGCCCTGGACGCAGTACGTCGCCGCCTCCGCCCTAGGCGCCATCCCTGGCTGCATGGACGCCTTCTTCGTGGTCTCGCTCTACATCTCCGGCGTGGTCGGCTTCGGCGCCCTATCGTCGGTGATGCTCTCGACAGCTGGCGACGAGGCCTTCGTGATGCTGGCCATGATACCTGACGCCGCGATTCAGGTCTTCGCTGCCTGCTTTGCCCTGGGCGTGGTGGGAGGCTACCTGGGCGACCTCTTCGCCGAGAAGCTGGACCTCAAGCTCTGCAAGAGCTGCGAGGTTCCGATCCACAAGGTCGAGAAGAGAGTCGACCTCCGCCACTTTCTAAAGGAGCACGTCTGGGAGCACATAATCAAGCAGCACATCCCCCAGCTCTTCGCCTGGCTCTTCTTCACTCTTATCGCCGTCGAATGGCTGATCTCAAACTTCGATCTGGAGGCCCTGCTGCCTGAAAGCAGGCTCTGGCTGATAATCTTCGCCGCCCTCCTCGGCGCCATCCCAGAGTCAGGCCCCCATCTCATGCTCGTCGTCCTCTT
Source organism: Candidatus Undinarchaeota archaeon (assembly GCA_964527545.1). GTDB lineage: Archaea > SpSt-1190 > SpSt-1190 > DYHY01 > CAZGQF01 > CAZGQF01. The sequence continues at coordinate 58,586 of CAZGQF010000003.1, forward strand.
CTCCAAGGGCCTCATCCCCTTCTCAGTCCTCCTCGTCAACACCCTCAGCCAGGACGGCCACGGCCTCCTCCCCCTCCTCTCCCACTCCCTCGAGGACACACTCTACGTCCAGGTGTTCACCACGCTCTTCGCCCTCGGAGTCGGCCTCCTGCTCTTCCTGCTAGGTTTTTGACAAAGAGAAATTAGTGCCCCCGCCGGGATTTGAACCCGAGTCACCGGATTGAGAGTCCGGTATTCTTGGCCGAGCTAAACTACAGGGGCTCCCTAATGAGGGGCTCCAACCGGTTTTTAAAACCACCGCTCACGTCGGCGACGAGAACTCAAGAGAGTAGATGACAACCAGGCCGATGAGCCCGAGTCCCCAGGCGAGGTTCCTGTCCTGGACAAGCATCATGACTCCTATCAGGATCAGGGCGAGAAATATGTACTTCGCTATCATCCAAAAGGGAAGTGGACCTGATAGTTATATTAATTACGCGAGCGTAAGGGGTATGGAGGGAGGGGTGTGAGTCTACCTGTGCTCTTAGCCGTAGGTCTGTTCACCGGAGCCCTGATACTCTACTTCAGCGGCGAGCTGATGTAAGAGGGGGAGGGTCTCTCTTGTAGGCACCCCTATTGACTACAACTCCTTCACGAGCTTCTTGATCTTCTCAGTCCTGTACTCGTAGGGGATCTTCTTCTTTGCCAGGGCGGCCCGGACAGCGTAGGCGCCGGCGAGGCCGCGCACTTCGGGCATGACGAACGGGAGAGTGTCCATCACCTTCTTGCCTAGGCCGGGGTCTATCGCCTTCTTTGTCTCGTCGATCATCCCCTCGAAGCGGGAGATGTCGACGCCAAGCTTATCGAAGAAGAAGGGAAGCTTGAGGAGTACTTCGTCGTCGATCCTGGCCGCGAACTCGATGAACTTGCGGAAGTGGTCGCCCTCCTCTATCTCCAACTCTATGGTCTTGTCCCAGAGCTTGTGCTTCGCCTGGAACCTGAGCCTGCCCGCCGTCTTGAAGGTCCGCGACTCCTCGACTGTGGAGGGGTCGTAGGCAAGCGGGACTTCGCTCACGATCATGGCGTTCCTCATGACATAGGCAAGTATCATCCTCCGCAGTCCGCGAGGCACGGAGGTCACCGCCTTGCGGACCGCCTTCTTCAGGTTTTTGTCGAGGACCATTCCCACGCTGTCCCTTGCCTTCTTCAGTTTCGTCTTCTCCACGCCGAGCTCGACGAGGAGGTCTGGTATCTTCCTCTCCACCTCTTTGTCGAGGATTGTCGCGAAGGTCAGGAACTTGCTTATCTCGTCCGTCGGTCTCACGCGGCTCCTGTAGACCGCTTTCCAGGAACGGTGGCTCGCCAAGAAATCGAGTGTGCCTTTCTCCATGGCCGTCCCCCACCCGGCCTGTTAATAAAACTTATATCGGGTCCGCGCCATGCTGGGATGCGGGGGTACTCAAGTCCGGAAAAGAGGCAGGACTTAAGATCCTGTTGCCTAGCGCATGCGTGGGTTCAAATCCCACCCCCCGCATTGGGAGAGAACGCGCGGCCTTGGAGACTCCTCCTGCTGTCGGTGGTTTTCGGCTCTTTTGTTTTCAGGGCTTTCCTGGTCGGCAACACCACCTTCAACTCGTGGGACGAAGCGGAGTTCGCCCTCCTCGCTGAAAGCCTGAGAGAGGGGCGGTACTCCCTGATGGGCGAGCCGTTCAAGCTCCATCCTCCCTTCTTTGCAATGCTGAACGCGTCGGTCAGGGCAGCATCAAAATTGGGGCTCATCTCCTACAGGCTGGTCTCCGTCGTCATGGGCTCCATGGCCGCCGTCGCCCTCTACCTTTTCGGCAAGAAGCTGGACGGGAGAGCGGGCACCTATGCCGCCATGCTGCTCTCGCTCAGCCCTTTCTTCTTCCAGTTCTCCTCCAGGGCGTTCTCTGACGCGACACTCTCCTTCTTCCTTCTCTTCTCAGTCTACACGCACCTCTACAGGCGGGGTGTCTGCTGGCTGATGGTCTTCTCTTCCGCCCTTATCAAGCTCTCCTCGCTGGTCGCCCTCGTTCTCATGAACGCCCTCGACCTTTTCGAAGGCCGCCTGAGAGAGGGGATGAGCGTCTATCTCCCCTACCTCTCCGCCTATGCCTTCTGGAAATGCTTCTCATTCCTCAACTCCCTGCGCATGGGCGAGCCGGCCGGAGAGGCGGCAGGCGGGTACAACTGGCTCTTGGAAGGCCTCGGTGTGGTGGTGCCCGAGAGCTCGAGGCAGTCCGCCCTCTTCTACCTCCAGAACCTCCACTTCCTGGCGCCTTTCTTCCCCGTCCTCGCTCTCTCTGCCTTGGCTGTTTTCTTGGCGGAGAGGAGGAGAAAGGAGCTTGCCATGCTTTTGGTGCCGCTCCTCTTCATGACACTCTGGAGCGTGAAGACGCCGCGCTACTTTGTCCCCGTGGCGCCCATCCTCTTCCTGCCAATCGGCGTTGCTCTCTCCCGACTGGAGAAGGTGAACAAGCTGGTGCCGCTCGCCCTCATTTTCCTTGTCGCCCTACAGTTTCCGGAGAGAACGTCCTGGATGGCAGACGACAGTTTTGAGTGGCTCGACTGCGGGGCCTACTTGAAGGAGAACACTGAAAGCGGCATAGCGACAACTTCGCCAATGGAGGTCGGCCTCTACTCCGGCCGAGAGGTGGCAGTCCCCCACGAGCACACACTGGAGCAGTTCACAAAGATCCAAGAAAACTCGGGATGGGTCGTCCTGGCGGAGAGGTACGAGGGGGACTTCCAGCGCATCCACGAAGACGTGGAGGGAAGGAGACTGCCGCTAGTCCAGGAGGTGCCTTACGCAGGCATCCGCGTCCTGGAAAACACGAGGCGTCAAGACTAAAAAGAGACGGCCCCCACGAGGGAGGGAAGATCATGGACAAGGAAGTTAAGGGACCGACAGTGGTCTGCAGCGCGTTCATCGAGAGGGGAGGGAAGTTCCTCCTCGTCTTCTGCCCAAGGTTCAAAGTCTGGAGGGTACCGGGAGGGCGGGCCGAGTTTGAGGAGAAACTGGAAAAGACATTGAAAAGGGAGATGAAAGAGGAGATAGGCGTGGAGGTGGAGAAGCCGAGGTTCGTCGGCTGGGGCCAGGACCACCAATTCCACGTGAAGGACGAGAAAAGGACCTCAAGGCTGCTGATGTTCTTCCACGCAGAGGTGGAGGGCGAACTGACACTGGACCCGGACGAGGCAGAAAACCACAAGTGGGTCACCTTCGGGGAGCTGAGAGAGCATCCCGACAAGGAAGGGGCGCTTGACGACTTTCTGCAAAAGAGCCCAGGCTTCAGCCCGTAGACTCACTAATCCAACAGCGAGGAATTGACTTTTCTGACAAGCTCATCGAAGCTCTCCCTGCAGGCCTTCTCCTCTTTGTAGGAACCATTATCTCTCTTCTCATACATTTCCTTGGCCAAGGGAACCGACAGCTCATCGACTGCTGTGAGGACCGCCTCGTAGAGGCTCTCTCCGTAGGAGATCCCCCTCGGGTTGAAGCCCGGAATCGAGTGGAACTTCTCCTTGAGCCTGTTTTTCATCTCGTTTTTCTCTCTCTTCGTCTTCATGGAGCCGAAAGCGAATGCGAGCGGGGCCTTGAGGTTCTCGTCGAGCCTGCTCTCAGGCAGGCCGCTGATCGCCTCCCTCACCTCTTCGACATATCTGTCGTCTTCGAGCTTCTCCTCGTCGATTGGCACTATGGCATAGAAGCTCCCGCCCATCGACGATATGCTCCCATCCTTCTTGGCCGAAAGGTAGATCTTCTCATCTTCCCCTATCTCGCCCGTGGTCCAGACCACCGACTTGACGGAGATTTTCTCGTCGACTTCCAGCTGCTTGGTGAAAAACCAAAGCCGCCTCAGGGGGTTGGCTTCCCCTATCGCTGACTCCTCGATCTCGTCCTTCTGCTCTTGAGTGCCTATCAGGAAGCCTTTGAAGATGTATTCTGCTCTCTTCTTCTCCATGCAAAAGATAGGAGCCCCTCTTCTTTTTAAATTTAACTATTATTTAGTGGTTAACCTTTCCTGCGGAGCACTTTCTTGAAGACGAAGAAGACGACGCCCGCGATGATCGAAAAATTGACGAGTTCGGAGAAAAAGGCGCCCCATGTCAGATTGATGGGGCCGACGACGGTGGCAGCGTCGGCGAGACGGCCTTCCCGCACGAGCGGCGCGACCAGCGGCATCACCATGTTGTCGACAAAAGAGCGGGCGAGGTCATTGACCGCCTGGCCCATGATGAAGGCGAGGGCGATGGCGCCGACTTTGTACTCCCTCAAGAACTCGCGGAACTCTTTGGCAAGGCCCATGGGAAGGGGAGCGCATCCAGCTATATTTGGCTTTCCCCGCAAAGCAAATAACGGGGTGGGGGAAGGCGGGCGCATGGTCAACGCCTGGGACCGCATCTTCAGGGAGAAGGGGCAGGTCTTCGAGGAGCCGCATCCTGAGATGAGGAGAGTGGAGCAGATGGTGAGGAGAAAGGGCGGCCAGCGCGTCCTCGACCTCGGCTGCGGGACTGGCCGCCACCTGGTTTTCTTCGCAGAGAGGGGATTTGAGGTCCACGGCATCGACGAGTCGCCAGAGGCCCTGAGAAGGGCGAGGCTCTGGCTGGCCGCCAAGCTGCAGAAAGCGGATCTCCGGGAGCAGTCGATCTACGATAAGCTGCCTTACGAGGACGGCTTCTTCGACTGCGTCATTGCCACCAACTCCATCCACCACGGGATGAAGTACGAAGTCGAAGGGGCTGTGGAGGAGGCGGGAAGGGTCCTCAAAAAGGGAGGTGTGATTTTCGCCACAGTGCCAAGCGGCGTTGGCAAGGGCTGGAAGGCGAGAAAGATCGCAGAAGACACATTTTTCCCCACGGAGGGGGACGAAGCAGGCCTCATCCACTTCGTCTTCGACAAGACCTCCATCTACGATCTCTTCTGGCAGTTCAAGCTCGAGATCTGGGAGGAAAGAGGCAACCACTTCTGCATCCTGGGCGAGAAGGAATAGAGAAAGAGTTAAAAATGGTCTAAATGGCCTCCCATTTATGAGAAGAGGGCCTACCAACCCCATACTCGCGGGGCTCATAGAGGAGCTGAAGAAAGCGGAAGCTCCAATATGGCGCGACGTGGCCCGGAGGCTCTCAAAGCCGAACAGGATACGGCCCGAGGTCAACGTCTCGCGACTGCAGAGGTACGCAAAGGAGGGTGAGGTCGTGATCGTCCCAGGCAAGCTGTTGGGGGCCGGCCTGCTCGACAAGAAACTGACTGTCAGCGCATTCTCCTTCAGCAGCAAGGCGAGAGAGAAAGTGGAAGGGGCTGGCGGAAAGTGCATCACAATCAAGAAGCTAACTGAAGAGAAGCCCAAGGGGTCAGGGGTGAGGGTGTTCCAATGACGGTCATAGACGCGACAGACTGCATACTGGGCAGGATGAGCTCCGCAATCGCGAAGAGGCTCCTGCTCGGGGAGAAGATAGATTTGGTCAACGCGGAGAAGGCCGTGGTGACGGGAAGGAAAGACGAAGTCACTCACGAATACTTGGAGAAGGCGAAGATAGGCTCGCGGGACTGGGGTCCCTTCTGGCCGAAGTCGCCGGAGAGGATAGTCAAGAGAACAGTCAGGGGGATGCTTCCCTACGGCAAGGCGAGGGGGAAGGAGGCCTTCAAGAGGCTAAGGACTCACATCGGCGTGCCGGAGAAGCTGGCCAAGGAGAAGGCCGAGAAGCTGGAGGAGTCGGAACTCTCACGCTCCTCCGCGCACAACTTCGTCAGGGTCGCGGAGATCTCCCGCGCGCTGGGAGGCAGTTGGAATGAGTAAGAAGAAAGAAAAAGTGATCCACGTCTCGGGCAAGAGAAAGAAGGCGATAGCCAGGGCTACACTGAAGAAGGGCGACGGAACAGTCAGGATCAACTCCAAGCTGTTGGAGATAATGGAGCCGCGATACCACAGGCTGATTGTGGAGGAGGCGCTCCAGCTCGCGGGGGATGCGGCGAAGAAGGTCAACATCTCAATCAAGGTTGAAGGAGGCGGCAAGATGGGCCAGGCAGAGGCCGTGGCGCTCAGCATCGCCAAGGGGCTGGTCGAGTGGACTGGCTCCGAGAAGCTGAAGGAGAAGTACGAGGCCTACAGCAGGCACATGGTGGTCGCCGATTCAAGGCAGAAGGAGCCCAACAAGCCGGGCCGCTCGAGCGCTCGCTCCAGCGCCCAAAAGTCTAAGAGGTGAAAAAATGATAATACCTGTACGCTGCTTCAGTTGCGGTGCGCCCGTGGGGGCGTGGTACGAGGAGTTCAGGAAGCTGAAAGAGAAGGGAAAGAGCCCAAAGGAGGCACTGGACTCCATCGGAGTGGAGAGATACTGCTGCAGGCGGATGATTTTGAGCCAGGTGGACCTCCTCCCCATGGTCAGCAAGTTCAAGAAGGGATGAGCAGAGGGGCCGTAGGGTAGTTTGGTTTATCCTTCCAGCTCGGGGAGCTGGCGACCCGTGTTCAAATCACGGCGGCCCCACTCATCCCCTGTTTGTGAAGATGGTTTTCCTGGCGGAGGCCGGGCTGTAGGCGCTGTCTTTAAAATCGTGGAGCGTCGGGGAGTGGCATGGCGACGGAAGTCTCCGGCTTGATGTTCAACGACCACAAAGAGATCTTCGACCTGCTGAAAAAGTTCGAGAAAAATGGGGGGGAGGACGCTGAGAAAAACGCACTGCTCTTCGATAAGTTCAAATGGAGGCTCGAGGTCCACATACTGATCGAGGAGAGGGTGATCTTCAGCGAGGCGAGTTTTTCGGAGAAAAACGGCGAGATGGTCCAGCAGCTGCTGTCTGAGCATCACCTGCTTCTCGACATGCTGAGGAGCCTGGAGAGGCGCCTTGCATCTGGCTACACAGAGTTCGTGGTGAGAGACTTGAAGGAGGTCCTGGAGAGCCACAGAGATTTCGAGGAGAAAAAGCTCTACCCGAAGCTCGACAAGGAGCTAAAAGAGAAAACCAAGAAGTTCATGGTCGAGCAGCTGAAGACTAGGCTCTACACATGAACTCGTAGTCACTCCAAAGGGAAAATTTTAAATGGGGTAGTGGTGGGTGGTCTTGATGGACCCGCTCAAATACAGGCGCGGAGGCCCTTCCAAATACATCGCCTACGCCCTGGTCCTGCACGATGGATGTCCCGTCGGCGATAGGATCTTCAACGGCCACGAAGAGAACGGCTTCAGCAAGGACGGACTTGCCGCCTTCGTGGAGCGCGGCTTCAGGGCGATGGACGAGTGCGCAGAGTTCCTGCCGGGAAATGAGAGGCCTGAAAAACTCTTCACGCAGTACCAGAGCTACTCGCTCCTTGCAATGAGGGACGGGGAACTCTGCGTCTGCTGCATCTTCGAAAGGCCGGAGAACAACGAGTCGATAAAGAGGTATGAGACCGCCGCCGAGAAGCTGGCCGAGGTGGCGAGAAATGAGATAGACTCCCTGCTCTCCTGAAAGGTCCTGGACTCCCTGCTCTACTGCCAACACTCAACGCTTATTTACGCTTGACGACAAGTTCTCTCATGCGGCGCCTCCTCGTCGTCTTCCTGCTTCTTGGGTGCGTGGCCGCCCTCTGCGGCGACGGGACATGCGAGAGCAACGAGACCTGCAGAACGTGCGCGGAAGACTGCTCCTGCGTCAGCTGCGGTTCAATGCCGCCCAGCTTCTCGCTGGAGATAGGCAACCCTGAAACAGTCGACAAGAGCGAGGAGCACTACAACCGCTACGAGACCTCTTTCTACATCAACTGCACGCTGAGAGAGAAGTCCAACCTCACATTCAACGTAATCAACCCGAACGGCTGGGCAAACCTAGACTGGCCACACGACATACGCTATGGGGGAGGCGGCAGCGGCAACACGGGAAACCTAAACTTCATCGCCTTCACCCATGTCGAGCCGCAGGAGTTCTCTGTCCCAGTGATGATGGAGATGTACGAAAGTTTCGGCATACGCCACGTCAACGTCACCGTGGCGGAGATCCAAAACCTCGAGAACAGGACTTTCGTCCCGGGGAGGTCGGTGGAGTGCGACATCAAGCTCTACGGGCCGCTCTGCGACTGCGACTTCGACGAGGAGTGTGATGATGGAAAAGAGTGCACAGCCGACTTCTGCGACAACTGCAGGTGCGTACACCCGAAAAAGGAGTGCGGGACGCCATGCTCTTCCGGCTTCTGCGAGAACGGAGTCTGCACTCCGCTGAAGAGCAGGGGCGCCTCCTGCAGGTGCGAGATCTGCAAGGAGGGCCTTTTCTGCCACAACGGCAGGTGCACGAGGATACCAGAGTGCGGCAACGGCCTCTGCGACCTTGAGGAGTGCGAGAACTGCCCGCAGGACTGCGAAGTTGAGGACTGCGCCGGTAACCGCGAGTGCGACACGCAGGTCGGCGAGATCTGCAACAACACTGACGACTGCAGGTGCGGGAGCGGCCAGAGGTGCGACCCAGACCACCCGAGCGCCGACGCCAAGGGCTGCTTCACGCCGTTCTGCGGCGACGGCCTCTGCCTCGGCAAGGAGGACTGCCTCAGCTGCCCTAAGGACTGCGGCTGTCCGCCAGGCCAGGAGTGCGTCAACGGTGTCTGCAGGGGGGCGGTGGAGTGCAACACCGACCGCCACTGCGAGGACGAGAAGCCCTGCACGGAAGACAGGTGCGTGGACGGCAGGTGCGTGCGGGAAGAGATAGTCGGCTGTCCTCTGGAAAACGAGTGCTACCCCATCGGGACGCGCCAGGTAGTGGACGGCCAGACAGCCTACTGCGCCTACGACGAGAGCTGGTGGACGACGAAAGGCGAGGGCGCCAACTGCCAGATGGACTTCGAGTGCAAGGGGAGTGACTGCAACTTCGGGAAGTGCGGACCAGTGAAGCTCTTCGACATCATCCGCGTCCTCAGATTCCTCGTCGTCGAGTGGGGAATTGAGCCGGAAAGGATTTTAGGCGGACTCTTCTCGTGAGGCCATGGGAAAGCTCGAAGAGTCGCTCAAGATAGACCCGCAGGAAGAGAAAGATAAGATCTGCAAGTTCATCCGAGAAAGAGTAGAAGAGGCTGGGGCGGATGGTGTCGTTGTCGGGATGTCGGGCGGAGTCGACTCCGCACTGACTGCCGCCCTCTGCGTCGAGGCGCTGGGGCCGGAGAGGGTGCTTGGGGTGACAATGCCCCTGACTTTCACGCCGTCAGAGGACACTCAGCACGCGAAAGAGGAAGCGAAGAGGATGAGCGTCAAGATCCACGAGGTCCCAATCGACAACATCTCCGAGGCATTCTTCGAAGAGCTCGACTATGACCCCGAGATGCAGGGGAAGCTGCCGGGCGCCAACATCAGGGCGCGCATACGCATGGTGATACTCTACTACTTCGCAAACATGTACAACTACCTCGTGGCAGGAACTGGCGACAAGAGTGAGGACCTGATCGGCTTCTTCACAAAGCACGGCGACGGGGCCTGCGACTTCCTTGCGATCTCCCACCTCTACAAGACGCAGGTGAGGAAGCTGGCCCACTTCCTCGGCGTGATGGAGGAGGTTGCGGACAAGCCTGCCTCGCCCCAGCTCTGGCCCGGCCACAAGGCGACCGACGAGATACCTGCCGCCTACGAGGTGATGGACCCAGTGATGGCTGGCCTCTTCGACCTGGGGATGGAGAAGGAGGAGGTGGCAGAGGAGGCGGGAGTTGAGATGGACGTGGTCGAGCTGATTCTCAGAAAGCACGAAGCTAGCGGGCACAAGAGAGAGTTCCCGCCGATGGTCGAGGAGTGGTAGGTCACAAAACGTGGAAGAGGAGCAGGATGCGAACTTATTTTAGCAAGTGTTCAGTTATATGAACATATGTTCAAGAAAGTGAACGTCCTTGAGCCCTTCCTGGCAGAGCCTGGTCGGGAGTTCCACTTGAGGGGGCTGGCCAATGTCCTGGAGGTCAGCCCGGCCACCGTGAAGAGCAAGATTGAGCCCTTAGTGAAGGGGGGACTCCTCTCCAAAAGGCGGGAGAGGAACGCTCTCGTCTTTTCTCCCAACCTTGAAAGCGAGCCGTTCAAGAGGCGCCTCGCCGAGCGGAATGTCGAGGCGTTGAGGTCGTCAGGCCTGGTCTCCTTCCTGGAAAAAGAGTTCCTGGTGCCCTGCATCATACTGTTCGGCTCCTGGGCCAAGGGTGAGAACAGAGACAGGTCAGACATCGATCTCTTCGTCCAGAGTGAAGTTGAAAAAGAGCTGGAGCTCTCTAAATTCGAAGAGAGACTCGGCGCGTCGATAGAGCTCTTCGTCCATTCAAAGGAGAGCGTCGACAGGATGAAAAAAAGGAACCCTGAGCTGCTGAACAACATCATAAACGGAAGGATACTCTCCGGATTCTTCGAGGTGTTCTGATTGCTCAGCGACAGGATAAAGGCTGGCGACATCAAGAAATGCTCTCCTGACAAGGAACAAGCCAGATCGCTCTTCGCGTCTGCCCAGAGGAGGTTGAAGTTCATAAGCGGAGTGGAGCTCGACGATGATAATGCCCCATACGTCTTCGTGGAGTACTACGAATCCTTGAGAACACTCTGTTCCTCCCTCATGCTCTCTTCCGGCTTCAAGGCATACGTCCACTCCGCGGTGAAGGACTACCTGGAGAGCATTGGAGAGGACAAGGCTGCCAGGGTATTCGACGAAGCCAGGAGGATCAGGAACAGGGTAAACTACTACGGGAGGCTGATGTCAAAGGCCGAATCCAGGAAGCGGATTGATGACATGACCTCCGCCTTCTCTGATCTGGAGGCAAGGGCCTCAAGGAATGTCTGATGTTGAAGCTGTGGAGAACGCGGATTTGAAAATCACGGAGCCCTCAGAAAGCACGAAGCTAGCGGGCACAAGAGAGAGTTCCCGCCGATGGTCGAGGAGTGGTAGGGGCTGTCCTAAGGCAGCGTAAAACTAACTCTGAAAGAATGGCGGCCCTGCGGCCTGCTTAAGCCTTCTCCGGAACGACGTAAACCTCTCCGTCTATCTCAATAATCTTGGAACTCTCCAGCGGGGGCAGGTCCGAAGCCCTCGCATAACGGTCGTTGGTCAAGACTCTACCCTTGTCAGGCATTGGGTAGTGTACATCCTTCAGCTCCTCTTTCACATCCTTCACCGGAGGCTTCTCATAGAGGGTGCTTTCCATATCGTGACTCTGCATCATCTCCTTTTCACTCTCCTTCTTTATATTGTTACCTCTTCTTTTTTCAGAGGATGGCCCTGTCCTTGTCCATGCACTGTCTCGCGAAGACAGGATCGGTATCCGCCTTCTCCCTCGTGTAGTTGACGAAGTACTCAAAGTCCTCCTTCGTGGTCGCAGTGACCATGTCGCCGACAGAGACCTTCTCCGCCCTCTTGGCCAGCCGCCTGTCCGGGCTCAAAGCCCACTTTATTCCCTTGGCTACCATCTTGAGTCCGAGTATCCCGGCGCCGAGAAGTGCGTAAGAGAGGGCAGCCTTTGGAATCGCCTCTTGGAATGCCTGGTGGCCTGCCTCCTGAGTCGAAGTGGCAGCGCTTCCCATGTCGATGCTTTCGAGGTACTCCACGGCGCTGTAGTACTTGGCGTTGTCGAAGATGGCTTGGGTGCTGTGGTAGGCTCCTATGCCGCCGCCGACCAAGGCGACAGTCTCGAAGACGGCGGGCGCTATGACGTTCCATGTCCAGCCGCCGTAATTGACGCGGTCGACAGTGTCGACAGAGGAGATGAAACCGTTTATGGGGTCGCCTTTCTTCTTCCCGCTGAACGAGACTATCGTACCGTTCCTGGCAATCGGCTTCTCAAAGGCGGTCTTGAGGAGCTCCTTCTTTATCTTCTTGTAGACCTTCTTCTCCTGCTTGCCCCTCTCTATCTCCCTCTTTATCCTGACGTCCATGCACTCAAGGTGGCGGAGGGTGCCAATGCGCCTTCCATACTGGTCATAATATGCCTCCGGCGTGTGGAGGTCGGGAAAAAGCAGAGGGATTATGTTGTAGTATGTCGTTATCTCAACGTCCTTTGTCCTCTCCACCTTCTTGGGCCTCATCTCGTCAACGGAGTCAAGAAGCTTAACCATGCCTTTCATTTGGTCACCTTCGCCACTCAAATATGACAACGGTTTATAACCTTTTTCCTATGCCAAACTCTGGAGTGGCAAGTGATTTAAAACTGAGGGGGAAGGTGGAGAGAGTGGCCGGCACCGTAGAAGAGAGGGAGAACAACGAACTCCTCTACTGCGAAGAGTGCGACAGCGTGGAGATAGTGGAGAGGGACGGCTACAACCTCTGCCTCGACTGCGGCCTGGTCAAGGAGGAGAAGAGCTTCTCTTTCGACTTCCCTCGCGCCTACACAGAGAAAGAGAGAAAAGAGAGGGGACGCTACCACACGCAGAGCACCACCGGTCCAGCCACCTACGTTGGGGACAGCAACAAGGGACTGAGCCCCGCCCAGCGTTCAAAGGCGTGGAGGCTGAGGAAGACGCAGGTCCACTTCGGGTCGGACAACGAGGCGAGGCGCCTCCGCGACGTCATCCAGCACTGCAAGAGCCACTGTGAGCAGGCAGGTGTTGACTTCCACAGCATAAGGGGGAACGTCATGAAGCTCTACCACGAGACGAATGCGAAGGGCATTCAGATGAACATCAGCTCCAGGGAGGCCTTCGCCGCCGCATTCCTGGTGGGAGCGGCACGGCAGAAGGGACGGTGGCTGACTCTCAAGCAGGCCTACCAGCTCTTCGAGGGGAGACGCAACGAGACAGACAAGCAGGGCGAACTGAGAAGGACGTGGTATATGCTAGGCTACAAGAAGGTCATCGACCCCCAGACTTTCAACTGCTCGCCACTGAGCAACATCGCCTACTACTGCAATGAACTCGGCCTCTCGGTCGACATCGAGGCGAAAGCGGCCGAAGTGGTCAAGACGATGGTCAAAAAGAAGGCATACGGCGGAAACGACATCAACGGCCTGATCGCGGGCGCCACCTACGCCGTCTCCACCATCCTTCCTCCCAAGTGCACGCAGAAAGAGATGTCCGAACTCACGGGCTTGAGCGAGGCGACCATAAGGTCGAGGGGCAAGGAGGTCGCCATCTTCCTGAATTCACTGCCAGATGAGAGGTACAGGCCTCCTCTGTGAGCAACTAAAATCCTCTTTTTACGTATCACTTCTTTAAGATGACAAAATTCTTTTAAACTCAGGAGGACTCTCCGACCCATGGTTAAATGGGGGTCTGTGATTCTGCTCTCTTTTCTGCTTCTGGCGACCGTATCGGCAAAGTCGGCCTGCGACGACAGCATAGGCGGCATCTGCATGGATGCCACATTCAAGAACGACAAGGGCAACGACGTCCACTGGTGCTGCAACTCATGGACATACGACTACCTCGAGGACGTCACCTACAGGGTGGGCTACGCGGGGATCGACTCTGACGGCGACAGCAAGGCGGACGTCTGCTTCTCATCGACAGGAAGGATCAGCGCCTGCAGCGGGAGGGACGGACAGTCCTGCGACGTCTCAGTCACGACGGGCTGGGGCGGGGCGGGGAGCTGCGACTCCAGCGAGGCGCAGTGCGTGAAGTGCTCCGGAAAAAAGGAGTCGAAGCTCTACGAGGCGAACTCGGACGGGACGGGCTCAGAGAAAAGCGGCGACGGCCTCTGCGAGAGCGGCTGCGGGGCTGCGGCTGCCTGCGACGAGAGAAAGGACGGCAACTTCCCTGACCCCGACGGCGACAACACAGTCGACTCCTGCTCTGGATGCGACGCCTATGTCGACACTGACATCTGCGAGGCCAACTATGGTGCTGCGGCTGCCTGCGACGGCGTGGAGATAGGCGAGTCCTGCAGCAAGGACTGCACGCCCTACTCCGGTGCGACATGCAACTCTGCCTGCGGCTGTGCCTGCAGGAGCTCCTGCTCGTCCGATTCCCACTGCGCGAGCGGATACGTCTGCAGGGGAAGCGCCTGCGAGACCAATCAAGCGCCGAACCAGCCCTCCCTGATCGACGAGCCTGACACCCACTCGTCATCCGTCACTCTCGACTGGACAACCATCAACGACCCCAACGGCGACCCTGTCACCTACGAGCTGAGGGTGGGGACGACCGACGGGGGGAGCGACGTCTCATCGCAGACCGGCCTGACCGCCAGCCAGGGCGACGTCTCGGGACTCTCTTACTATCAGACCTACCATTGGGCGGTCAGGGCCTGCGACCCGTGGACCTGCACGAGCTGGACCTCGAGCGACAGTTTCACGACGACGAACGAAGCGCCCGTGATGACCGGCCCTTCACTCAACGAGTCGAACTTCGAGCACGGCGACTCTCTCAACTGCTCCGCGGAGGCGACGGACGGCGACGGCGACGCGCTTACAGTGACCTACAAGCTCTGGGACGAGGAGAGCTCCGAGTCTTCACCGAACTACGAGGGGACTGCGACGAAGGACGGCGACACCTACTACGTGGAGACCGCTCTGGAAGGGAGCAAGGGGACGTGGACCTGCAAGATCGAAGTCTCGGACTCCATAGAGACGGAGTCGGGAAGCGACACTGCGACCATGGACGACACCGACCTGTCCAATCTCAATCTCGGGAGCGTGGACGACCCGCTCAACGCTGAGATCGAGAACCTTACGGCCAGCGCGGACGAGCCGAACCCTGAGGACACAGTCACCTACACTTTCTACATAGGCAACTCCACGGATTACGAGGAGATCTGCTCCGGGAGCTCTGGCTTCTGCCAGTGGACGCTCAACTCGACTGCCGCGACGTGTCCGGACGAGGCGACCGACTGCAAAGTCAACGTCACTGCCGAGTCGAGCGGCAACCCGGGCCACGTCCTCTCCGACGAGCAGACTGGGATAGAGATCAACTTCGACGCACTGCCCCAGTGGTCTGGCGCCGTCAACACATCTCCAATCTACAACGACGTCGATGTCTGGGTCAACATGACATGGACTGACGACGTCGCTCTCTCGACAGTCAAGGTCGAGCACGACGCCGACGGGACTGCGGAGTACGACCCGCAGAACTCCGGCGACCTCTACTACTATCTCATCTCCAACTCGCTTCTCGAGAACCAGGAGGAGGTCCAGTGGAGGTACTGGGCCGAGGACGACTTCGGCCACCTCGTCTACTCAGACTGGATCACATTCACGGTGGCCAACAGGCTGCCCGGCGTCCCCGCTCTCACTGCAGAGGACGACATCGACGCGACGGAGACCACTGTGGAGTGGAGCAACGTCAGCGACTCCGACAGCGACGCCTTCGACTTCAACTTCCGCGCCGGGACCTCGGAAGAGGGGACTGACGTCGACACCGCTTCAAACCTCTCCTCGCTCTCGCGAGGCCTCTCAGAGCTGAACTGGGGGGACACGATCCACTGGTCTGTCCAGGCCTGCGACCCCTACGGCTGCAGCGCTTGGGCAGTCTCAGACTCCTTCGAGGTGGTGGACAGCGAAAACCCGCAGTACAGCGACCTCTCCAGGACGTCAGACCCCATCTACAAGGACACGGACGTCTACTTCTATGCCAACTGGACAGACAACGACGAGATTGCTGTTGTGGAGCTCGAACACAACAAGACGGGAAGCATGGACAACGACACCTGCTCCAACACTGGAGGAAACACGTGGCGCTGTCATCTCACCGACCTCCCGCACGACGATGCGATAAGCTGGATGATGCACGGCGAGGACCCGTCCGGGAACTCGGCGTCGACAGGGCTGAACGAGTTCTCTGTCCTCAACAGGGCTCCGCAACTGCCTCTCCTCTCTTATGAGGGGGACACCACATCGCCTTCAGTCACTCTCGACTGGAGCGGCGTCAGCGATCCTGACGGCGACGACGTGACCTACGACCTCCGCGTCGGCACTTCTTCTGAGAGCTACGACTACCACACGCTCAACGACACAGAGAACACCGAAGAGACGATAGACCCTATCGACGCGGACACCTACTATTGGTCCGTGCGGGCCTGCGACAACCTGACCGCCTGCTCTGACTGGGTGGCCGAGGACTCTTTCACAGTGACCGACGAGTCTGCGCCGACCTACGAATCGCACTCCACGAACGACACCGCTCCGATGAGCGGCGAGGAAGTGGAGGTCTCTGCCAAGTGGTCTGACGACTTCGGCCTCGACAGCTACTGGCTGGAGACCAGCCAGACAGGCAACACGTCGATCTCCTCTTTCGGCGGCGACTGGTCGAACATAACTGTCGACACGTCTGGACTCTCGGGCGACGTGACCTGGAGGATCTGGGCCAACGACACGTCAGGGAATGAGAATGCGACCGACGACGCGGTGATGGCGGTCGGCTACTTCAATGTCACCATCGTCGGGCCGGACGCTGTCAAGCCGAATGTCAACTTCACCATAGACGTCAAAGTCAAGAACCACAGGGCCGCCCCGATAGACGACGTCCTCCTCCAGGTCGACGAGGGCAACTTCTCGTTCTACCAGGGCCTCTACCCGAAGAGCATGGTCACCCTACAAAACCAAAGCGGTACCAAATTCGGCAGCAACGTATCAATATGTGATTTTAATGGCGACAATATAGAAGATGTTATTGTGGGTGCGCCTGTGGCTGAAAACGGCGAGGTCCACATTTACTTTGGTAATGAAAACGGTATCGATTCAACAATAGACATGGTGCTAACTGATGTTAATGGGCTCGGTAAAGCAATCGACTGTGCTGGGGACATCAATAAAGACGGAAAGGATGACATCATAGTTGGTAAGGATACTCTACAAAAAGCGTGGATCTACTATGGAAATGATGAAGGGGACGACAAAGTCGATGTAATTTTAACCAACGGCACTGACTTGTTCGGGCACTCTGTCTCCAATGCGGGAGATTTTAATGGAGATGGTGTTGATGATGTAATGGTTGGAGACCCCTTCACTAATAATGGAGAGGTATACATATACTTCGGAGTCCAAGGGGGAGATATTAACAACTCGTCTGCGGATTTGGTCCTCACAGACGTTAATGGGCTCGGTAAAGCAATCGACTGTGCTGGGGACATCAATAAAGACGGAA
>CAZGQF010000003.1:75677-109902 GCA_964527545.1 Candidatus Undinarchaeota archaeon
CAAAAAGCGTGGATCTACTATGGAAATGATGAAGGGGACGACAAAGTCGATGTAACTATAGAAGACCACCAAACTGGCAATTTCGGCTATTTTGTCTCCGGTGGTGGAGACGTCAATGGGGATAACAGTAGTGATATCGTTGTCGCCAACTCAAACGATAACGAAGTTTATGTCTACTACGGCGCGCCAGATCCGCAGACCCCGAGATCAATAAGCCTTGGAGCCAATGAAGAAGCGGTTCGCTCGTTCTTCTTCGACTCGCCTGGAAGCGAGGACTACTACGACATAAAGGCGACCGCGACCACCTCTGACGGTTCACCCAGCCTCTGGAACTACACCGATGAGAAGACGAAGACCATAGATGTCTCTGCGTCGGCGCCGGCAGGCTTCCTTAGATACGGCGAGGCCTTCGCGCAGAGAGCCAGAATCTTTGATTTGGGAATAGAAGGAAACAAGAAGACTGCGATGGCCATAATGGGGCTTGCGATTCTGCTTGCGGTGCTGGTATAGTCAAACAATCTGTTTGGCCCAAGTAACGAATCGGTTCGACTGCTTTGCGAGCAGGTCCGCCTCCCTTGGAGAGGGTCTCCTCCCTTGGTACTCCACCTCGCTCTTGACCGAGAGGACATTCTGAAACTGTTGGATTTGCGTATTGTCGGCAGTCTCCACTTTCCTCAGCAATTTCACCGCATCCATGTGGTTCGTGCCCTTGCTCACTTGACCGAGTTTTGCAGAAGTGACGGCATCGCAAGCGCTTATGGTAGCGTGGACTGCGAGGATTGCCGTAGCTGAGTACCTCTCTCTCATCAGGGAGTCCTTCATCTCAAGTACGAGCTCTTTGGCTATCGCTAAGAAATTGTAAGCCTCTGATGGGTCTGTTTCGCGCACTCTCATTTCACTTTTCGCACGATTTCGAGCAGGTCCCTACCAAGCAAGCGGATGCCGTCCCGCAACAGCTCGTCGATCAGAGTGTTTCCTTCACGGACGAGTTCTTTGAACTCTTTCTCATCCACAACATGGAGGTTGACCGTCTTCCCCATCGTGGTGTCAGTGAAGTTGAACAGTTCTTTTTTAATCCGAAGTTTGTGACCTGCCGCTAATACGAAGAGGTCAATGTCACTATCAGGCTTGTCCTCTCCACGCGCAACACTCCCGAAGAGGTAAGTAGAAACCAAATCCTCTCTTTTGATCTTCCCTTTCTCAATTAAGTCTTTGGTGAAGTCCTGAAACTCGTCTCTGAAATGGGGAACCAGATTCGCATCTGCCTGAAAAAGCTGAAGGAGCTTTTCGGCTAAGAGGTTATCATCCGGGAGCTTGTATTGGTAGGTCCGGCCAATGCGATGGGAATCCACCAAACCGGAGTCTATCATTGGGACCACGTACTTACTGACAGTTGTCTGGTGGATGCCTGATCTCTCGGCGAGTTCCACTCCACTCAAGGGGTGCTGCGAAAGCGCAAGGGCCTTGAGCATCCTGAACTGTGATGCTCCTGAAACCGAACCAAGAGGGTGATGCGACTTAATTCCCATAGTTAACAATATTAAAGTATTATTAATAATATTTTAGTATATCTTATAAGTCAGTAAAATTGAAGTGTTTTTCAGAAACATATAAAGCACAAACTTGGGTCTTTGGATCAATGCAACATAACGTTAAACCCCTAATTCTCACCCTCGTTCTCTTTCTTATCTACTTACAACCCGCAAGTTCAGGTCTAGTTTATCTTCAAACTAGTGATGTTGAATTGGGGTATTTAGATGAAAACCCGCGAGAGAAAACCACAACAGTGACAAACAACAATTCCAACGTCGTATATGCTTGCAACGTCACACTTAACGAGCCAGAAGGGGTTACGGTTCAAGACAGAGACCCAAAAAGTTGTTCAAAGGAAGGTGGGATGTCCTCCAGCGGCACTAAAGACGTAAGTTGGTCACTTACAGGTGCAGGTACTTATGGAACTGTCACCCCGACTGCCTGGGGGTGCACTGACGCTTCGGAAATGTTATGTGAAGGTAAGACCTGCGTGGTGCCGGCCTGTGAAACTGATGCCGATTGTGACGACGGAAACCCTTGCACAGTCAATACGTGTATGAATGCGGGGGAGTGCGACGCCGAGTGCTCTGTGGCCTATGAGGACTGCATGACCTCTGTAGAAGATGTGTGTGACGGGGGGAGGGTCTGCGACGGGGAGGGCAACTGCGAGTGGGAGAAGACGAGCGGGGCCTGCGCGGAGGGCCAGTGCAACTCGACGTGGGTGGAGGGCGACCCCGTCGACGGGACATGCCACTATCTTGAGGGTTTCACGGACGACTGCGTCTATTCAAGCTGCGGCCTCAACGAGACTGCGGCCTGCACGACGGCAGGGTGCGTCTGCCAGACCGATGCCTACTGCGACGACGGCGACCCCTGCACCATCGATGAGTGTGTCAATCACGGGACGGTCTATGCGGACTGCTCTCACACAAAGAGGGAGGTGGACGAGACGCCGGACCAGACGCTCGATGCGGCGGACGGCTGCTGCCTGCCCGACTCCAACGGGACGTGGGATGTCGACTGCGGGACCCAGGGGGAAGGCGAGAGCTGGTGCCCGGGCTACGGCTTCGTCGACCTCCAGACGGATGAAGATCACTGCGGGGCCTGCACCACCAACTGCACCGCCAGCAAGGCCTGCTGCTCGGGGAGCTGCGTCAACCTCGCAGTGAACGAGGAGAACTGTGGCGGGTGCGGGGTGGATTGCGGGGTCGGCGAGTTCTGCGACGAGGGCGAGTGCGTCCTCATCTCCTGCGACGAGGACTCTGACTGCGACGACTCCAACAACTGCACAGTCAACGCCTGCGCCAACCCAGGGACCGGCGATGCAAGATGCACGACCACGGCAAAGGAGTGCGGGACTACCTGCGAGTGCGACGGGGACGACTGCTTCTGCGACGGGGAAGGCAACTGCACGACTCAGGGGATTGCAGGCGCCAACTGCATAGAGCAGTGCTTCCCTGCCTTCGAGATGAATTCGACCTGCTTTTACGACGTCGAGTTCGGGGACGACTGTGTCTACGAGAGCTGCAACCTGACTGCGGAGACGGTCTGCACTGAGTTCGGCTGCGCCTGCACCACGCACTCGGCCTGCGACGACGGCAACCCCTGCACCACCGACACCTGCGTGGAAGGGATCTGCGAGCACGAGTCGAAGACCTGCGGTACGGCCTGTCCTGACGGCGTCTGCGTGGAGAGCGAGTGCGTGGAGAGGAAAAGCGAAGGTGAAAGCTGCGTCTGCGAGGAGTGCGAGGATGGGATGACCTGCGAGGGCGGCGTCTGCACGATCATAGCTGGGTGCGGCAACGGCCAGTGCGATCCCGGGGAGTGCTCGAGGTGCCCGAGGGACTGCATGCCAGAAGATTGCAGGGGAGACGGAGTCTGCAGCTCCCAGATGGACGAAGACTGCGAGAACGCGCCGGAGGACTGCCAATGCGCGGCCGGGAAGTGCGAGCCCGACAACGAAAGAGCGGACGAGAAAGGCTGCGTCTCCTCGTGGTGCGGCGACGGCATCTGCAGCAGCGAAACAAGGGAGTGCGCACTTTGCGCGGAAGACTGCTCCATAGAGGACTGCGAAGGCAACGGGAAGTGTGATGCCCTGGTCGGCGAGAACTGCGAGAACTCGCCGGACTGCAGCTGCGACCTCCAGCTGGAGACCCAGACGGAGGAGATCAAGCTGGAGAAAGACGAGAAGAAGAGCGTCTCGTTCAAGGTCAGGAACATGGGCAACGCCAAGCAGTCATTCAACGTCACCCTCGGCGGCAACCTCGAACTCGCATGGAGGGATGCGAGGGTGGAGCTTGAGCCCGGCCAGGAGGCTGTGATGACCGTGGAGGTCTGGAGCGAGAAGGGCGGCCTGCACTTTTTGGAGATAGGGATGGAAGACGACTACGGGAACAACACGAGGACTGCTGTCCCTTTCGACATAGAGAGTGAAGGCGAAGTGGAGAAGGCGAAGAGCGCCTTCGACTTCATCCTCTGGTTGAAGGACTCGCTTGAGCTTGTCTTCTTGGCGGCGGCCGCGCTCGGCGGGCTGATAATCTACGTCAGGCAGAAGAGCCAGAACCCGCAGGACTACAGGGTCCAGTCCCAGGCCTCCTGGACCAACCCAAACCAATACGGCCCGGGCTACCCAGCAACGCAACAGCCGCCAGAGCCGCCCTCAAACTCGCCAGACTTCCCGACTTTCCGGAGAAAGAGATGACCAAAAAGTATGGAAGCACATCACAAGGCATCCAATATGGCGTCAACTATCTCTTCTTCCCTTCTCTTGCAGAAATGAAGGAATGAGTCGCCCTCATTGTAGACTTCCTCGCAATACTTCCTCATAACTTCCATCCCGCGGGAATAGAGTTCGTAATAGCGCGGGCCCAGCCTGTCCCCCATGGTGAGATCTATCGCGTTTACGAAGGCGCTCGCGTAACATCCTTTGTCTAGCGAATCCAGCGCTTCATCTGTTGCTTTCCCATACTCTCGGTTGAAACCAAACACCGGGATATCAATTTCAGGATGTCGCGGCAACTCTTCCCTGCAGAACTCTGATGTCGCTCCAACTTTATGGTAGCCGGAAAGAGAACCAGCGGCAAAGAAGTCCGCCATCAGGTCTTTGAGAACCAGATTTGCAGGACCAACCTCCTTGAGGTTTTGAGCTGCATGCACCATCTCGTGCAAGGGCACAAACTCGCAGGCATAAAACTCCGAACTCGGACTACCCACGAATTCCATCTGATCCTTGGGAATGGTGAACAAGTGCTTGCTTGAACTTGGGATTGAGGTATGGCTGAACTCGAACGGCTCGGAGAGGACAACGAAATAGGCCTCAATCTCAAACCCCTCTGCAGGGTTCTCCTTTTTCAGGTCCCGCTCTACAATCCGGCGGGCAGCCTCGTAGTGTGGCTCAAAAATGGGCAGGTATCCTGAGGTCTCCTCAGCGATGCGGGGCTCCACAGCCTCCAACACCCTTTGGAACTCCGCCTGGGAACTGCACTCGCTTTCTATTATTGCATAAAGTGGAAGAAGAAGCTCATGGTCTCCACCCCTGCACTCCATAGAACTCTATAGTGATAACAGTATAAAAAGTTAACTGGATTCGCTCGCTCGCTTCTTATCCAGGGCCTTTTTCATCTCCTTGAATCTATCACTCTCTTGGATTACATCGAAAACCGCAGAGTCGACGCTACCTGACTTACCTGTGGTGACTGCTTCAATCGGTTTTTTGGAAAACTCTCCACGTTGCTCAGCCTCCATCTTTTTCAGTCCTTTAATCTCCTTCTCCAAACTCCCTACTTGCTTCTTGCCTATTTTAGCCATATTATAGAGGCTCTTCTCCATCTCAGGGGTAAGGGGAGTGCCTCCATATTCACCACTCTCCGCGGCACGATAGATTTTCTCAAGCTGTTCCATCTTTTTACGATACATGGTCTCCTTTCTCTCCAATTCATCCACAATCTTGTGATAGCTCTCCATTATCACCACTTCCTAATAACAATAGACAGCAGGGATTTATAAAGTTATCACTACTTGGTGACGAAAATGTGTAGTTTAGGCGTCGTCAGGAAGGCTTCTCGGCCCGCTCCCTGATGGCAGAAGAGGAAGCGAGGGGGAAGTCTTCGGCCCGCTTTTCGAGGCGTTCCACGCGGGTGGAGAGGCCGCTCTCGCGCAGTCTCTGCTCGAGGCCTGGGAACTCCTGGTCGGGGCCGAGGAGGATGACGTCTGGGCGGATCTCTTCGACGGGTGAGAAAAGGTCGTCCTCGCTGCCGAGCATGGCGCGGTCGACCGGCTTGAGCGCCTTCACCATCTCGAGGCGCTGTCCCTCCGAAACGAGAGGGGGGTGGCCCTTCGCCTTCTCGGAGTTGGAGTCGCGGGCGACGACGACGTGGAGCTCTCCCCTCCTCTTCGCCTCCCTCAAAAGGCGGAGGTGGCCTGGGTGGAGGAGGTCGAAAGTTCCGGCGACAAGGACCTTCATGAAAAGCATAAATTCCCGCCGGTTAAATGGATGTCCATGGCCAAGAAGAGCTGGCTGGAAAGCGCCCTCTTCAGGCTCTGCCTCTCCTCCTCCCTCTTCATGCTTGGGGCACAGGTGGTGGGCATCTTCATCCCCATCTTCCTCCTCACCCACGGGATGGCGCTGGAAAACGTGCTGGCCACCTACCTCTTCACCTGGGGTACCATGATGCTCGCGCCGCTGGTGGCGGGGGAGATGACAGAGAGACTGGGGGTTGAAGTCACACTCGGCCTGAGAGCGCCGCTCTACTCCCTCTTCCTGTTGTTCCTGCTCTTCCCGGGGGAGGGGGGATGGTCGCCGGCCACGCTGGGATTTCTCTACGGCCTCCCGCTCGCCCTCTACTGGACCTCCCAGAAGATCTTCCTCTCCTCGCACATCCACCCCTCCCGGGCAGGGCTGGAGACGAGCATAGTCTTCGCCTTGCCTTTCTTCACTGGGATAGTGGCGCCGGTCCTGGGAGGCTACGCAATCTCTTCTTTTGGGTACGACATCGCACTCTGGGCCAGCCTCTTTCTCTCGCTCATTGCAGTGGTCCCCCTGCTGAAAGGAAAGAGGACAAAAACGGGAGCGGAGGCGGTGCCGGGCGACAGGGAGATAGGGGAGGACTTCCCCTACCTCGTGCGCTTCTTTCTCCAGGGAGTCTACAACGTGGGCGGGACGCTGGTCTGGCCCATCTTCGTCTGGCAGGCAGTCGGCGACGTGACAGTGATCGGCCTGATGACCGCCATCGCCTCGGTGGCACAGGCGCTCTTCACAGTCGGAATGGGTGAGCTGAGCGACCTCTACGAGACTTCAATCATCATCCGTCTTGGAGCCCTCCTCAACGGGGCAGTCTTCCTCGCCATGCCCTCTGCATCAACGCCGCTCCAGACCTTCGCAATTGGAACTGCCTGGGGGTTCGCCAGGGCGATGACAGAGCCTCTTGTCTTCGCCGACTTCTCACGCCACATAGTCCCTTTCGGAAAGGTCAGCCACAACGTCCTCAGGCAGATGACCATCAACCTCGGCAGGGTCCTCTTCACAGCGTTCTGCATCTCCTTCTTCGACTTCAAGACTGTCTTCGAGGCCTCGGCCGCCGCCGCATTCCTGGTCGCCCTTGTTTGACACGAACTTGTTCAAGTTGGCAGTCCAGGGGCGGGGGAATGGACAGCCATGGCCAATAATTATAAAGAGAAAATACTCCCTACCGGAGTGAAAACAGACAACTCAAGGGTGAAAAACTCATATATAGTTGATTTGTTTGCGACACAGGGGTGACGAAGAAAAATGATTGTTTCAAAAGAGATAGTCTCAAAGGCAAGGAGAGCATTTAACCTGAATATGTACGAGTCCAGGCTCTGGCTCGCTCTCCTGACAAAAGGGATCTCAACTGCAGGGGAGCTCTCGGAGCTGGCCAACGTCCCGCGTTCCCGCGCCTACGACGTACTGGAGAGCCTGGAAGATAAAGGGCTGGTCGCGGTGAAGAGAGAGACGAGGCCGCTGAAGTATCTGGCGGTCCCGCTGGACCAGGCGATCGAGAACAGCAAGGAGTTCGCGGAGAAGACAGCTAAGAAGAGAAAGGAGGAGCTCGAAAGCCTGAAGGCCCACGAGATGACAGGGCAGCTGGCAGAGCTCTTCAACAAGGGCGCCGCCATGAACGAGAGCACTGAGCAAAGCGGAATCCTTCGCGGCAGGGAGAACGTGATGCACCACACCAACATGATGATCAACACCGCCAAGGACGAGGTCCACATCCTCGCGCCAGAGACGGAGGCGGAGTTCCTGCTACAGCATCATCACGACGCAATCAAGGCGGCAAAGGAGAGGGGAGTCGACGTGTGCATCGCCACCGACGGGAAGATCCCCAAGCAGCTCCATGCCCACGCCAACGTCAAGACAAACAAGGTACCGACAAGGATGGTAATCAAGGACGAAGAGGAGGTCCTCTTCATGCTCTTCCCCCACGGCGAGATGCACGACATGTATGATGCCGGCGTCTGGGTGACATCCCCCTATTTCGGCAACGCAATCAAGAAGCTGGTCGGACACGCCTTAGGGTAATCAAGATGACAAACAAGAGATGCGGGGACTGCAGGTTCTTCTCGGACTCCGTCTGCAAGAGGATGAAGCTCGAGTTCCCCTCCGACAAGGAAGACATAGCCTGCGGCGAGTTCGCCGTCAAGTAGAGACTCTCAGAGCAGATGATGAACTTTGGAGTAGGGGATCCTCCGGGAGATGACCGGGCCGCTCCAGTCTGATGCGCACTCTTAATAGTGCGGCAGATGTCCGGACGGCATGAAGCTGGCTGAGATTGGGAAGTATGTCGAGGAGCTGACCAGCGCGAAGCCCTGGCTGGTCGACACCAGCCACCACCTCGACCAGATCCTGGCCATACCCAAGACCCTGGAGATGGTGGCGGAAAACAGGGAGAACATCAAGGCCCTGGCCGCAGAGCTGTCAGAGGGGTCGGTGAGAACGATGGGGAAGGGCGACAAGGCCTCGAACGCCGAAGTGATAGCTGCTTACGGGCGGCTGATGGGCAGGAACATGGAGTACACTGACCTTGCAGGGCCTTCGGTGAAGAAGGCGGACGCTTTTCTCGCCTGCAGCTACTCAGGCCTCACCGGCGACCTCCTCTACAGGCTGAAGAAGATCAAGGATGTCTCCGAAGGGAGGCTGCTCGGCATCACCTGCAAGCACTCGCCCGACGAGGCGCCGGAGGGGAGCCTCTACGAGATTTGCGACCACGTCCTCCACCAGCCGCTGCCGGAGGAGGAGAGAACCATCGTCAGCTCGATGAGCTCCTTTGCCATCGCTTTCGCAGGGATTGCGGCGATTGACGTGGCGGCCCACGGCGACGACAGAGTCTTCGGACTGCTGGAGGTCCTCTCCCAGAGAGTGGACAGACAGCTTTGCTCGCAGACTTTCTGGAACAGCTCTCTCGAGCTGGCGAGGTTCGTCTCCGAGAAGCCGTCCTACTGGCTGGCCACAGACCTCTACCTCGGGGCGGTCCTCAAGACCAACATCAACCTCAGGGAGCAGTCAGGCCTCCACGTCTGCCAGGGCCTCATCGACGACTTCACCCACAGGGAGATAGGCCTTTCACACGGCGACGGCGCAAACATCGTCCTGGTCGACACGCCTGACGTGCTCGACGAAGAGAACTTCTCCCGCTCCATGGAGATGGCTGAGAAAGCGGCGAGGAACTCCGAGAGCCTCAAACTCGAGAGGATAAGGATGAGGAGCTCCTTCCTGGAGAACGTCAGCGACCTCTACCTGAAGGTCTTGGGCGCAGGCTACATGGCGAGCATGCTGAAGGAGAGGGATCCGAACGCGTCGAGGAACCTGATAGACAAGGTCAGGTCCTACTAGTCAAAGCAAGCAGGACTGTAGAGAGAATTCCTGTCCGCCTCTTCCTCGACTGTGGAGAGGTCGTAGCCGAGGCGGCCCTTGGCCAGCTGATAGGCGTGGTAGAGTTCGTGAAGCGCCGTACGCCAGAGTTCACTGCGGTCAGAGCCCGGGTTTTCAGCCCCTTCGCCGATGGTGCCGTCTACGTAGAGTTCGCCCTTGTTGCCGTTGAAGGGCGACCGCATGGAGCCAAACGTGCGTGAGTTGGGCCCTCCC
This sequence comes from Candidatus Undinarchaeota archaeon, assembly GCA_964527545.1. Taxonomy (GTDB): domain Archaea; phylum SpSt-1190; class SpSt-1190; order DYHY01; family CAZGQF01; genus CAZGQF01. The sequence continues at coordinate 85,315 of CAZGQF010000003.1, forward strand.
CCTGAGTTGGAGTCCTGGCCCACTCTCACGTCGAAAGAGTATCTGGGCAGTGCCTTCGCCAGGAAGTCATGGAGGTAGGCCTCGCCTGGGATGAAGTAAGGAGCCTCCTTTCCTGCCTCGCCTTCGGGAGGCGTCCGATGCGGCGAGGAGTCGCCACTCCCTCGGTCGGGGAGATGCTCTGATGGGGAAGGGGATGGGATGCGTCTCTGGAACGGCTCTGAGGGAAAGCCCCCGGTCGGGCGCTCCGCTGAGTAAGGCCACTGACCGCGGGCTAAGGCACTTACAGACATTATAACCATTGATGAGTGGTAGTTTAAAAAGGTTGGCAACCAGCTAAACCATATATCAAAGCCCGTCCAAGAGGTCGTAGATGAAGGCTTTAGTGGTCTCCGACGTGCACAAGATGGAGCAGAGGCAGAAAATCCTCGACTTCTTCGAGGGCAAGCGCTTCGACGCAATCCTTGTCAACGGCGACATATTGGGGGAGCACCAGATACCGCAGGCGGTCAAGGAGTTCGGGGCGGTCGACAGGTACCTTCGCTCATCGAGAGGGGAGGACCTCGTCAAGAGGTGCGCGCCTGATGTGGGGGGCGAGCTGGTCGAGTTCGTCAAAGAGATGCGGAACCGCCACCCCAGCAGGAAAGAGATGAGCGAGCTGGAGAAGCTGCTGGAGAGGTACGCAGAGGAGAGGTACAAGGGCGTTCTCAGCTTCCTGGGCGAGCTCACCAAGTCGGGCCACGTCTTCTTCAACTACGGCGAGAGCGAGTCTCCCTACGGCCTGGCCATAGAGAACGAGGTGGTCCAGCTGCTGGGAGCGGACCCGCAGGCGATAATGGAGCTGAGGCCCACCAAGGCGTTCCCCAAGTTCGAGAGGGCGCTCTACGACATGGAGGAGGAGACACACCTCTTCCACTACGTCAGCGGCGAGATGGAGGAGTTCGGCGGCTACATGATAGCAGGAGTGCCCGGCGTCTTCAGGGAGTCGAAGGGGAGCGATCAGGCGAAAGAGCAGGAGGCAATGACGATGCGCGTCCTCGACCAGGTGGAGGAGATCACGAAACTCATACTGCTCTACCATTCGGCGGCGCCCTCAACCGGCGTCTTCGGAAAGACCAAGGGAAGCGACACGCTGATGTCCTTCCTCAAGAGGAGGACCACCAAGACTATAGTGGTCAACTCCCACTACCACCTCCTGACGTCCGTCTTTCTCCACGTGGGAAAAGTCTGGTACGTTGTGCCGGTGGCCGCGATCAACGACGAAGTCGGCCTGATCGACACCGAAGGCGTGAGGTACTTCGAGGTATCAGTCCCGCACGGCCACCTCACTGAGCTCTCTTCAGTGAGGCTCACCGATTGGGACAGGGAAGTGCCCGACCTCCTGAAGAGGATGTACTAGAGAGAGGAGAGAAAGCGGAAGGCGGAGAAGAAGAGGATGACGGAGAGGCCGACAGCGATGGCCAGGAAGGGGAGCATCATCGAACTGAGCAGGGCCTGGGGAAAGCCGATGTCATGGTACCTCTGGATGCCTGGATAGCCGACGGCGCCGGACAGCATCATTGCAACCCAGAGCATCAAGATGAGGAGGACGAAGGCGAACGCAGAGGAGAAGAGCTTGAAGAAAGCGAAGAAGAGAAAGGCGAGGGAGGCGAGAAAAAACTGAGTGGAGACTGCCATCGCCTGGGCGAAGAGAGTCTGCTGGGGGGTCCCCTCCCCGCCGAAGAGCCTGGCGCCAGCGTGGGCAGAGAAGACCTGGGCTGCCGCGGCGGCGATGGATGCGATGAGGGAGAGCGGGAGGGAGACGTCGAAGGCGAGGGAGGCGAAGACGCCTGCCAGGACTGCGTTGACTGAGAGGAGGAGAAGGGGAGTCTTCGTCTCTGAAGTGTCGAGGCGGTCGAAGTAGCTGTCAGGGTCGGTTATTATCAGCGTGTGGAAGAGCGGGACTTTGCCCTCCTCCTCGAAGGCCTTCTTGATCGCCTTTTTTTCATAGCCCTTCTCTTTCAGCATCTCAGCTATCTGGCCGTCTGAGTAGCCGAGCTTGTGCATGGCATCGATCCACTCCGGCCACTCCATGAAAGCGGGAGGCGGGCGGACTATAAAGCGGTAGCGGAGGCCCAAGGGTTATAAGCGGACGGGCCAGGGCTAGGACATGGGGAAGAAAAAGAAGAAGCGGTCCTAGACCTTCTCGACAACGAAGGACTTCTCGCCGCTGATCCGCAGGGCGACGTCGTCCCCCTCGGAGAGTTTGAGGTGGGATGCGAGGTCAACGGGTATTCTCACTATCAGCGAGTTGCCGCTGACAGATATCTTCCTCTTCAGCTCAAGCGACGGCGCCTCTCTTCTCTCAGCGCTGTTCAGCTGTTGGGAGGTGGAGAAGAGGTGGCCGGACGGGCACTTGTAGCAGTGGAGCTCGACCATGTGGCTGCCGAATGGGAGGTGGAGCAGGGAGGGGGCGACGTCACTGTTGCATTTCGGGCATTTCATATACTTTAGACTGCTTTCATACATTTAATCTTTCTTGTAAGTGAGGTTCACTTATTCAATCCGATAATTCTATCGAAAACAAAAGATTCGAGTGAAAACCAATCAGGACACGAGACAGAAGTCTATCTAGCCGAGACTGTTATGACTCATCCTTCGAGTCCTGCCTCTCCTTGAAGTAGCCCCTTATCCTCTCCAAGTCGAACTTGAAAAACGGCTTGCTATGGATGCCATAATTCCTGTCAGAGAATGTACAGAAATAAACGCCCTTAGGCACTATCTCGTTCGCCTTCTCCGCGAATATTTGGGCTCTCTTCCCTTCCCTGTCTTCCTTCTTCAAAGAGACCGAGATCTCGTCCCTCTTCCCGTACCTCTCCGCAAGCCTCTTGAGATAGCCTTCGACTTTGGTGTCGCTGAAGATGCACGCATCGCTCGCCATAGTTGACTACTCCAGAACAACAATTAAAAGCGTTCCGGACGCCTACGCCTTCCAGCGGAGGATGCGGACGTTCTTCTCAAGAAAAAGCTCTTTCGCCCTCCCCTCGTCGGCCTCGAAGACCTTTGCATCTTTCTCCCTGACAGCCCAGCCGCTCTTCTCCTCGACGAGGAGGCGGACTTTCTCCTCACTTTTCTCCTTCAAGTCTATCCCCTTCGCCTCCTTCTTTGGGAGGGCGACTTCGAACTTCAAGCTCTCGCCGCCAGCTTGATGTCGTCGCGCGTCACTGTCTTCCTGCCCGCGTGGAAAGCGAGGCGCTTCGCCCTCTTGGCGATGTCGAAGGCCATGTCCTCTGTCACGTCCCTCAGCTCCTCGGCCGCGTCGCGGGAGACCCTCTCCGCCCCGGCCTTGTGGATCACCCTCTTCAGCGGCGCCACCGGAATCTCCATCTTCATGGCCCGGGGACGCGAAGAGGATATTAAACTGTTGTGATTGGGTCTGGTAGGCAGCCGCCCTCCTTGAGACGGCAGGTCAGTTGAGCGAATTGTCGTAGACGTTGCCCGTCCAGTCGGCGATGGTGTTCCAGTTGTAGTAGTCGATGACCCTCTTCTTCCCGTTGCTCCCCATCCAGCTCGCCCAGTCAGGTCCGCCCAACAACCTCTCTGTCTGGTTCTCTATGCTCTTCGTGTTGTCGACATAGGTGTGGAGTCCGCACCACTCGTGTATCACTATGTCCTTCAGGCCGCCCACGGAGCTCGCCACTGCGGGAGTGCCTGCAGCCAGGGACTCGAGGGCGACGATGCCGAAAGGCTCGTAGATGCTGGGGATGACTGTGGCGTCCGCCACTTGATAAAGCAGGGAGAGCGTGGTGTCGTCGACGTAGCCGGGGAAGTAGGCCTTCTCGCCGACCAGGTCGTGGGCCATCTGTTTGTAGTGCTCCTTGTTGCCGCCGCCGCAGAAGACGAACTTCGCCTCCGGGTGATGCCTCAACAGCTCGGGCATCGCGTAGATCAGCCTGTCTATCCCCTTCTGGTGGACCATCCTCCCGACGAAGAGCACTATCCTCTCCCAGTCCTCCGCAAACCTCTCCTTGCACTCGCGCTTCTCTTTCTTGGTGAAGCCGTTGAACTTGAAGTAGTCGACGCCGTTCGGTATGGCTGTCACCTTCTCCCTCGGCGGAGAGAAGAGGGAGATGACCTCCTCCTTGAACGACTGCGAGACTGTGATGACCTGGTCGGCCTCGTAGGTGCCGTACCACTCGAGGTCGTTTATCGCCTGGGTGTAGCTGTCGTGGACTCCCGACCTACCCGCCTCGGTCGAGTGGAGGGTGAAGACCATCGGTATGTCGAGCATCTTCTTCAGAGAGGCGGAGGCGGGTACTGACATCCAGTCGTGCCCGTGGACGAGGTCAAACTTCTCATCCCTGTGGAGCTCCAGTGCCCTCTTCTCCATGAAGTGGTTGAGCATCATCGACCAGGAGAGCGTGTCGTCAGCGTAGCTGGTCCCAACGCTGTGGACTGGGACGCCCTCCAGCTCGAAGTCTTTCTCCCCCTCGCCGTAAGTGACGACTTGGACGTCGTGGCCCTGTCCTATCAAGGCCTTGGAGAGGTCGAACGTGTGAGCAGCTATTCCCCCCACTTTATGCGGCGGGAACTCCCATGTCAATAGCAGTACTCTCATTCTCTATCACCTCGTAGGCCCTCTTCACCTCTTCAGCGTCCCTGAAGACCCTCAATTTCTCCTCCGGAGGACCGTAGTTCCTTTGAAGCTCCCCAAACGATTCCTCGCTTGCGAAGACGAAGTCAGCCTCATAGGAGCCCCACCACTCCATGTCACATATTAGGTTTGCGTGCTTCTCTTTCAGGCCGCTCCTCTGGTGCTCTGTCGCAGTCATTGTCACGGCGAGGGGCAGGCCGTAGAGCTTCTTCAGCGCGATGGCGGTCGGGAAGGTCGGCCAATCGAAGGCGTGGACGACGTCGATCCCCTTCTCCTCCACGAGCGACGCACAGAGACCCTTCAGGTCCGTGTTCATGAGAAGCGCCCAGTTGAAGAAGGAGTCTGAATTGACGTGGAAAGGGACCCTGTGGACCTCCGGGTTCCCCTCCTCGAGAGAGGTGTAGGTGTCGTAGGCCACGACGACGACTTCGTGGTTCTCGGCCAGCTTCTCTGCGACCTCCCCGATCATGGACGAACTCCCCACCGACCGGGGCGGATATTCCCAAGCGATGAGGAGGACCTTCATGGCCTCACAAGGCGCTTCACGATTATAAATCTACCCCCAAACCACAGTGGTAACAAATATATACGCTGGAGTAGGGTCAGTGGCAATGGTAAAGGTCTGCCTCTACTTCCAGGTCCACCAGCCCCACAGGCTGAAGTGGTGGCACCCAGGCCAGAAAGGCTACTTCGACGACTGGAAGAACGAGCACATCTTCAGGCGCGTGGCCAGGAAGTGCTACTGGCCGGCAGGCAAGAACATCCTCTACAATCTGCGAAAGTTCAAGAACTGCGGCAGGGACTTCAAGGTCTCATACTCTCTCAGCGGGACCTTTCTCGAGCAGTGCAAGAGATTCGACCCGGACCTGCTCCACCTCTGGCAGGAGATGGCAGACACCGGAAGGGTCGAGTTCCTCGGCGAGACATACTACCACTCCCTCGCATCACTCTTCGAGGAGCCGGACGAGTTCAAGGAGCAGGTCCAGCTCCACGTAGAGACTGTCGAGGAGCTCTTCGGCCAGAGGCCAAAGGTCTTCCGCAACACGGAGCTCCTCTACAACAACCGCATCGCCTCCCTGATAGAGGGACTCGGCTTCGAGGGGATAATCACTGAGGGGACGGAGCGCCTCCTCGAGTGGCGCTCTCCCAACTACGTCTACAGGCCAGTCAACTCAGACCTGAAGGTCCTCCTCCGCAACTACAAGCTCTCCGACGACGTCGCCTATCGATTCTCCGCTAGATGGTGGGACGAGTGGCCGCTCACCGCAGAGAAGTTCGCCTTCTGGCTCAGCGCAGCCCAGGGCGACTGCGTCAACCTCTTCATGGACTACGAGACATTCGGCGAGCACCAGTGGGAGGAGACGGGGATCTTCAACTTCCTTGAAGTCCTCCCCGACAAGATACTCGACCACGGCCACCTCGAGTTCGCGACGCCCGGTGAGCTGGCCCAGCTCAAGCCGAGGGGGACCATAGACGCCTTCGAGATGGGAAAGACCATCTCCTGGGCGGACCTGGAGAGGGACGAGAGCGCCTGGCTGGGCAACCGCATGCAGCAGATCTGCTTCCAGGAGCTGAAGAACATGCGCCACCTCGTCGAGACAGAGGAAGAGAAGGAGCTCTGGAGGCTGCTCCAGACGTCGGACCAGATCTACTACCTCTGCACAAAAGGCTTCGGCGACGGCAACGTCCACAGCTACTTCTCGCCGTTCGGTTCGCCCTACGACGCCTACGCCAACTTCCTGGCCATACTCAACGACTTCAAGATGAACCTCTTGATGAGGAGAGAAGATGGAGAGGACTGAGCTCGTCCGCTTTCTGGACTCGAGCTTCGAGAAAGTGGAAGACGACGCGCCGAACGGCCTCCAGTTCGAGGGTCGCGAGAACGTGGAGAAGGTCGCCCTGGCGGTCGACGCGCGGCTCTCAACCATCGAGAGAGCGATAGAGAGAAAAGCAGACCTCCTCTTCGTCCACCACCTACTGATCTTCAAGCCGTGGGAGAGGATAACCGCTTTCGAGAAGAGAAGGGTGAAGGCGCTCCTCAAGGGAAATCTCAACCTCTACGGCCAGCACCTCCCTCTCGACATGCACGAGAGGTGGGGCAACAACGCCCAGATCGCCAAGAAACTCGGCCTCGACGGAAAGAGAAACTTCGCCCACTATCACGGCTTCCCGATCGGCTTCTCTGCTTTCTGCGACCTCTCTTTCGAGGAGCTGGCCGAGCGGGTGAGAAAAGAGATAGGCGACTGCGAGACTGTCGAGACGCACGAAGACGCGGGCAGGGTCCGAATCGCCTCTGGGGGCAGCTGGAAGGCGAGCAGCGAGGTCAAAGAGGGCGAGACCTTCATAACAGGCGACCTCAACAGGGTGGTGGAGATCCGCGCCAGGGAGGCCGGCTTCAACGCAATCTTCGCAGGCCACTACGCAACGGAAAAGTTTGGCGTCAAGGCGGTGGGAGAGGCGCTAAAGGGGAAAGGCCTCGAGGTCTTCTTCATAGACGAGCCGACGCTGACCTGAAAAACCTATTTAAGTTTTGAGTGAGGGGGAACGAGATGAAGATTCTTGTTACGGGGCCCGTGAATTTCAAGTTCAAGAAAAAGCTGGAGACGCTGGGAGAGGTCGACTACGAAGAGGTCGACAAGAAGGGGCTGAGAGATGCCATAGGCGAATACGAAGTCGTGGTCATAAGGTCGCACATGGAGGTGGACGCCAAGACACTCTCCAAGGCGAAAAAGCTGAAAGTGCTGGCAAGATATGGTGTAGGCGTCGACAACATCGACCTGGAGGCTGCGGAGGAGATGGGCATCAAAGTCGTCAACGCGCCGACCTCCAGCACGACAAGCGTGGCGGAGCACGCAATCGCCCTCATACTCGCAGTCGTGCGGCAGCTCCCCAACGCCAACTGGAGCGTGGTAAGCGGAGAATGGAACAGGAACGCGATACTGGGGATGGAGCTTGCAGGGAAGACTGTCGGATTCCTTGGCTACGGCCGCATAGGCAAGGCGACTGCCGCAAGGCTGAGGGCCTTCGGCTGCAACATCATATTCCACGACCCCGCCGTCTACGACGAGGGGTGGGTTGAGATGGAGGAGCTCTTCAAGAAGTCCGACATCCTGGTCGTCTGCGTCCCCCTCACGGAAGAGACTTTCCACCTGGTCGACGGGAAGAAGCTGGCGCTGATGCAGAAAGGCGCCTTCCTTGTCAACGTGGCGAGGGGCGAGGTAGTCGACACCGACGCCCTTGAGGAGAGCATCGAAAATCTAGGAGGCGTCTGCCTCGACGTCTTCGAGGAGGAGCCGCCCGAGATAAGGCCCTTCATGAAGAAAGACAACGTCATACTCACGCCCCATGTCGCCGCCAACACCACGGAAGCGAGGATACGCGTGGGCTACGAAGTCTTCGACAGGATCAAGGAGGCGCTCTAGCCTTTCTCAAGAAAGTACTTTCTCGCCATCTTCATCTCGTCCGCCTTTCTCTCCAGCTGCTCTGACCTGTCATTCAGCGCCTGCAAAAGCGGCTTGGCGGTGAACTTCATCGGCCTGAAGGGCTCGCAGCTGGCGAACTTCTTCTCCGCCAGGGAAGAGAGCGTGTCATAGAGCTTGCTCGGGGAGAGCCCGCTCTCCTCCCGCAGGTCCGAGACCGTCGAAGGGCCGCTCTCCTGGAGGAGCTTGTAGACCGACAGCTCTTCAGGGGTTACAGAGAAAAGAGAGCAGAGCTCATTGTCGTGGGGAATCGGCGTGAAACGGGCGAGCAGGAGGGCGCCCTCCAACCCCTCGCCGCCGACCACAGTAAGCCCTCCCAACTGCTCCCTCGCCTCCTTTCCTATCTCCTCTGCAGCAGGGTGCGACGAGACGAGGACCGCCTCGGAGGGCTTGCCGTGGGAGAGGGCCCTCCTGGCAAGCCTCCTGCCCGTCTCCCTCGGGTCTGCGACCTCCTCGTGGAAAGAGCGGAGCATGAGAGATGGAGGAGAACAGCATTAATAATGGTTGACTCGAAGGGGAAAGTATTTTTGATGGTATGTGCTTCTCAAACCATGATCGGTGCCCTGATGGAGGCTGGCTCGCCCTTTCCCAAGGCCCCAGTCGACTTCGTCGTCATCCGCTTCTCCGACCTCAACGTAAGGAGGACCGCACTGGCGGCCCAGGCGAGGGGCTTGAGGTACGTCCTCTGGCCGAGGAAAGTCTACCTCTCAGAGACGCGGCCGGAGAAGAGAGAAGAGTACTTCTCGCTTCTCAAGGCTTCGAGGCCTGACATGGGCTGGATATTCAACCTGGAGACCAACCCCGACGGCTCGCCGCTGTCGGGAGAGTTCCTGGACGCCTTCATCGACGGCCTCTTCGAGTTCAGGCGGTTCGCCCTGACGGAGAGCTTCATGGGCCTCCCGAGAGTCTCTCACGTCACTGAGAACCCCTTCGCGGAGAAGGTTCTCGTCTCGAGGAGGATGGGGGAGAGGCACCTGCCGCTCACGCCCGGCTGCGAGGAAATCAACCTCGCCCGCAGGGTGCGGGGCGACATCATCTTGGCCGGCTCGCCCAGGACGGACTACGCACTTCTCAGGCAGAAGAGGGTTTTCTGATCCTAATGCCAGACCCCTGGTATCTTTTCGCCGCAGTTTTTGCACTTCCCGTCCTCCAACTCCCTCACCTCTGTCGCGTAGATTCTCCTCTCGACGAGGAGCTCGCCGCACTCAGGACAGTGCGTGTTGGCGGGCGAGTTGACGTTCCCGAGGTAGACGTAATTGAGGCCCACCTCCTCCGCTATCTTTTTGGCTTCTCTGAGCGTCTCTTCCGGCGTTGGGGGGAGATCTGACATCTTGTAGGCAGGCCGGAAGCTCGAGAAGTGGAGCGGGACGTCCACGCTGACTTCGTCCGCCACCCACTCGCAGAGATCTTTTATCATCTCCGGCGAGTCGTTCTTCGTGGGGATGACCAGGTTGGTCAGCTCCACCCAGACGCCGAGTCCATGTATCAGCTTTATCGCCTCGAGCACAGGTCCCAGCCTCGCGCCGCAGACCTCCTCGTAGAACTTTTCGCTCATCCCCTTCAAATCGATGTTGGTGGCGTCCACCAGCGAGTAGAGCTCCTCCGCGGGCTCCGGGTTGACGAAGCCGTTGGTCACTGTCACGTTCTTGAGGCCTCTCTTTCTCGCCAGCTCCGCGATCGCCATCGCATACTCTATGAAGATTGTCGGCTCCGTGTAGGTGTAGGCTATCGACTCGCACCCGCTCTTTTCCGCCCTCTCCACGACCTCCTCCGGAGAGACTTCTCGGCTCGGGAAGGTCTCTGGCCTGGCCTGGGAGATCTCCCAGTTCTGGCAGTGCTGGCAGGAGAGGTTGCAGCCCGGCGTGGCGAGCGAGAAGATCCTCGAGCCTGGGAGGAAGTGGTGGAGGGGCTTCTTCTCTATGGGGTCGACGGAGAGTGAGCAGGGCTTCCCGTAGACGAGGGAGAAGAGTTTGCCGTCCTCCACCTTCCTCACTCTACACTTGCCCCTCTCCCCCTCGGAGATGGTGCAGAAATGCGGACAGAGCTTGCATTGGACGGCGCCGTCGAGCTTTTCGTAGAAGAGGGCCTCTTTCATGCCGAGAAAAAGAGAGACGCCCTAATTTTACTTCCGCTTCTCAAGCAGCTTCTCAGGCTGGGCGCTGACTATCCTGCTCACGCCGCTGGCCATGGAGACACCTATCAGCTGGTCGCTGACGCGCATCACGGCGTCGTTGTGGGTTATCATGATTATCTGCGCCCTCCCGCTCATCTCCTTCAGCAGGTCTGCCACCTTCTCAGAGTTCTTCTTGTCAAGCGCCGCCTCCACCTCGTCGAAGACGTAGAAGGGCGCAGGCTTGTGCTTCTGGATGGCGAAGACGAAGGCGAGCGCAGTGAGAGTCTTCTCGCCGCCCGACATGCTCTCCATCCTGAAGAGCTGCTTCCCGCCGGGAGAGGCCTGGATGATGAGGCCGCCCGCGAACGGGTCCTCCTCGCTCTCGAGCAGGAGCTCGCCCTTGCCGCCCGCCAGCCTCTCGAATATCTCGCTGAAGTACTGCGATATCTTCTCGAAGTTCTCCATGAAGGCCTCCCTCTTTCTCGTCTCCACCTCCTCCATGAACTCCTCTATCGACTTTTTCTCCGCCTCCAGCTTTCTCGCCTTCTCCTCCACCTCTGCGAACTTCCCCTCCGCCTCCTCGAACTCGTCTTGGGCGGTCATGTTGACCGCACCGAAAGTGCTTATCCGCCTCTCCACCTTGGCGAGGCCGTCCTTCAGCTTGACTATGGAGCCAGACATCACATCGACGTCGCCGAACTTGGCGAGCTCCTCCTCGAGCTCCTCGAACTCCCTCTTCTGCATCCCTATCTGCTCCTCGAAGTCCTCGACTTCGACCTTCAGCCTCCCTATGCTCCCCTCTGCCCTCGCCTTCGCCTCCCTCAGCTCCCCCTCCCTCGCTGTCGCCTCCTTTCTCCTCGCCTTCAGGCCGCCGACCTCCTTCGCCGCCCTCTCCAGCGACGCCTCTCTCTCCTTCAGCTCCTTCTCAAGCCTCTCAAGCTCCCCCTTCAGGGAAGGCAGCACGTTTTCTGTCTCCTTTTTCGCCGAGAGCGTCTCCTTGAGTACGCCGCGAACGTTCTTCTCGTCGGGGAGTATGACGTTCTTCAGCCTCCCCTCCATGGTGTTGAAAGAGAGGTTCGCGTCGTTGAGCCTCTCCCTCGCCCCCTTCAGCTTCTCGTCCACCTCTGAAAGAGCGACAAAGTCGACGGCGGCTGCCTCCTCCATTGACGAGAGCTCCTCTTTCAGCTTCTCCAGCTCGCCCTCCAGCGAGGGGAGCCTCTTCTCCACTTTCTCCTTCCCCTTGAGCGCCTCGTCTCTCTCCTTCTCGAGCTTCTCAAGCGACCTCCCCAGCTCCTCTGCCACTTCGGCGTCGAAGGCCTTCGACTCCAGCCTGCTCTCCAGCGAGGCCTTCTCAACCTCAAGCTCCGAGACGTTCTCTGAGAGCTGGGAGAGCTCCTTCTCCAGGGCGCTTCTCTCCTCCTCAAGTCCGGAGACCTTCTCCTCCAGCGTCTTGAGTGCGCGGACGTCGTACTCGTCGTATCCGCCGACGATGACATTCCCCATCTTCAGCGTTCCGTCCCTGGTCACCCTCCCGTCACCGAACTCGCCGATATCGAAGCCACCGAAGGCCGTGGCGATGGCACCGCGGTGGCGCTGGTCGCAGTCCACTCTGGAGAGGAGCGGCGAGTCGTTCTCTGAGAGCGGGATGAACCTCGCCCTCCCCAGCCTGTTCTTGTGCAGGAATGAGATTGCGGCGAGCGCGGAGGGCTCGTCCTCTACCACGAAGGCGTTGAGGTTCGGCCCTGCAGCCACCCTGAGCAGCGGCAAGTCCTCCTCCCCTGCCTCGAAGAGGTCCCTCACCCTCCCCTCTATGTTGAACTCCTCCCTCTTCTCCAGGAGCCTCTCCGCCATGGCGGTCATCCCGTCTTTCGCCTGAATGGCAAGGTGGCGGTCCTCCAGCTCCCGCAGGGCGACCCTCCCGTCCTCGAGCCTCCCCTCAAGGTCGCTCTTCCTCGAGGAGACGCGGGACTTCGTGGAGCGCAGTTCGCCGAGCTCGCTCTCCAGCGCCCTCAGCCTCTCCTCCGCCCGCTTCCTCTCCTGGAAGGACTCCTGCCTCGCTTCCTCCATCTCCTCCAGCCGCTTCTCCGTCCTCTCTCGCTCCTCCTCCCTCTGGGCGGCGATGTCCTCGAAGCGGTCCCTCTTGCGAAGGAGCTCCCGCCTCTCGTCCTTCTTCTTGTCTATCTCCTCCCTCAGCTCCCCTCTCTTCTCCTCCAGGGCCCGCCTCTTCTCTTTGGCCTGGTTGACCGACTCAAGTATCCCCTCTCTCTCCGCCTCCAGCTTCTCGACCTCCTCCTCCGCCTTTCCCCTCTTCTCTTTCAGGGCCTCCAGCTCTTTCTCGGCCTTGGAGACCGCCTCCCCTATCTGCGTTTTCGACTCTGATAGCTGGGCGACTCGCTTCTCCATCCGCTCAAGGCTCTCCTCCGCCTCCCCGACCTCCTTTCTCCTCGACTCCACCCGATGGCGCAACCCCTCCAGCTCCCTCGCAGCCTCCAGCTTCTCCTTCAGCTCGTCGCTCGCGAGGCGCCTCTCGAGCTCCTTTTTCTCCTCCTCAAGCCTCACCAGCTTTTTCTCGGACTCCTCTATGACTTTCTCCGCCCTCTCAAGCTCCGCTTTTCTCGATTTGAACTGCCCCTCGAAGTCCTGTATGAACTTGCTTCTCTCCTCCATCCTCCTGGCCAGTATGGAGGCCTCTATCCTCTCCCTCCTCTCGAGGAGTTCTTGATACGAGCGCGCCCTGCGCCTCTCCTTCTCAAGCCTCTCAAGACGCCTCTTCCTCTCCTTTATGAGGAGGGAGACCTGGGAGATCTTCTGGAGGACGCTCTCGAGCTCCCTCTCCGACTTCCTCTTCTTCTCCTCGTAGGCCTCTATGCCCGCTATGGTGTCGATCTCCTCTCTCCTCTCCTCAGCGTTGCACTTGATGAACGAGACTATGTCGCCCTGCTGCACTATGTTGTGGCCGTCCGGGAAGACCAGGGCCTGCGCCAAAAGGTCGAGGAGCTTCGTCCTTGTCGACCTCTTGCCGTTTATCCTGTAGGTCCCAGTGCCGTCCCTGTGGACCTTGCGTGAGATGGTGATCTGCTTGGACTCGCCGAGTAGGCCGTCGGAGTTGTCGAGCACCATCCTCACCTTCGCATAATCTGCCCCCTTCTTGCCCTTCGGCGAGTAGATGAGGTCAGAGCCGCGGGACGCCCTCATGCTGCTGAAGGAGAGCCTGCCCAATACAAAGCAGACCGCGTCGAGGATGTTGCTCTTCCCTGAGCCGTTCGGGCCGACGACGCTCGTCAAGTTGTGGGAGAGCTTGATGTTCGTCTTCACGTTGAACGACTTGAACCCCTTCATGGAGAGGGAGTTTATGCGCACCACGATAAAAGAGCGAGAAGACCCTATTTTTAACTTGCGGGTGAATGGAAGGCATTTAAAGGGGAAAAGCGGCCTCCGGACGATGATTGCCGTTGTCATCGCCCTGGCAGCCCTTCTGATACTCTGGAAATCGCTCTACTACGGGATGGAGGGCGTCACCAGCCTTCTGAAGAAGAGAAAGGTGAATGCGGCGACCGGCGTGGTGCTGGTCCTCCCCATCAGCATCGCGGCATCGCTCGCCTTCCGCTCAGGCGTGCCCGCACTCATGGTCCCGATGCTCTGCGGCTTCTCCATCGGCTCGCTCCTCCTCGGCACTGGCCTCGCAGGCCTCTTCAGCTCCGGCGGGGAGGCCCCAGCCGGAAAGGACTGGCTGCTCCTCGCATCTCTCCTCCCCCTTCTGGTCGTCCTCGTCGACGCCCGAGGCCTGGAAGGGATAATCCCCATGCTGCTCGGCCTCTCCTTCCTCCACCAGAGGGAGAGGGAGGGCGTCCCCTTCGAGAAAAGAAAGGGCTCCTACGGAAAGTGGCAGGCTGTCTCCGTCGTCCTGGTCGCTTTGCTGGGCCTGCTGGTCAGCGCCAACGTCCTCCTCGAGCAGACAGTCGCCATAGCTGAAGGCTATTCGGTGCCCCGCGGGACGGTCTCCATGCTTGTGGGGGGTGGCGTGGCCCTCGCCGTGATGGGGGGCAAGCTGAAAGAGGCCGTCGACGGCGACGCCTCGGCCGCATTCCAGCGCGGGCTCGACTCAGCAGCTCTCGCCAACACACTCGGTCTCGGCGCCATCGCCCTGACTGCGCCAATAGGCCTCTCCTTCTTTGACCTCTCTGCCTCTTTCGTTGCAGCCTCCTCCACGGTCCTCTTCGCCCTTGTCTCCGAGAAGGGGGTCAGCAAGGAGCTCGGCTTTGCCCTTGCAGCCTCCTACCCGCTGCTGCTCCTCGCAGTCAACGACGCCGCGGAGCTCCTCTGGATGTTGTCATGAAAGTCGTCACCGTGGACTGCGAAGACTACGATCTCTGTGGGAAGGCAGTCCACTCCCTCTGCAGGCAGGCAGGGCTCGACGTCGGCGACAGTGTCCTTGTCAAGCCGAACCTACTCATGCCTGCGGCGCCGGAGAGGGCGATCACCACCCATCCCGAAGTCGTCAGGGCCATGCTCCGAGAACTGGAAGGCAAGGACGTGGTCGTGGCGGAGAGCTCCGGCGGCAGGAACACTGCCAGGACTGAGCTGGCCTTCAGAAAGTCCGGCGTTCTCGCCGTCTGCGAAGAGGAAGGCGTTGAAGCGGTCAACCTCGACAAGGAGAGAAAAAAGAGGCGGATCGGCGAGTTCTATGTCCCGGAGGTCGTGATGGAGAGGGACGTAATTTCGCTCGCCAAGCTGAAGACCCACAACCTCACAGGCTACACTGGCGCAGTCAAGAACCTCTTCGGCTGTCTCCCGGGCGCCCAGAAGTGGCAGATGCACCAGCGCCACCCGGAGATCGACAGCTTCGTGGAGATGCTCTTCCAGCTCCATGGCATCATCCAGCCGAAGTTCTCCCTCATCGACGGAGTGTTCGGCATGGAGGGCGACGGCCCCTCCAACGGCACGCCGAAGAGAGCGGGACTGCTGATCGGGAGCAGGGACGCAGTGGCCTGCGACGTCGTGGCCGCCAGGACCATTGGCGTCCCCTACCCGCGCGAGGCGGAGGTGGAGAGCGTCGGCGAGAAAAAAGTGAAGTTCAAATCTCAAGTGGGAAAGTTCGCCCTCCTTCCCGCGCCAGTCAGGAAGCTCCTCTCCGGCTTGGTCTGGATGCGCCCCGAGGTCGACAAGTCAAAATGCAAGAGGTGCGGAGTCTGCGCCGAGAACTGTCCTGTTGGCGCCATAACCCTCTCGCCATACCCGGAGATAGACAGGGAGAAGTGCATAAACTGCTTCTGCTGCCACGAGCTCTGCCCGTACCAGGCGATGGAAGTGGAGAGGTCATTTCTCTCCAGGTTCTTCTAGACGAAGCCCTGTTTTTTCCTGTGTATCCTCTTCCAGTGGAACTTGCCCTTCTTGGTGAGCTCCAGCTCGTCTTCCCCCTCCACCAGGCCTGCGTCCTCCAGGTGCGAGAGCACCTGTGTCATCTCGCCCTCGCTCCAGCCCTTCAGGTCGATGCCTGTCAGCTTTTTTCTCTTCTTAGGGCCGGACTTGAGCTCGCTCAACAGGGCGTAGGCAACCTCTTCCACGAAAGGAATATAGGCGGGCCCGATTTAAGGGTAACGATGATCGACGTCCACTGCCACCTCGACCATTTCGAGAACTGGAGGGACCTCCTCACGCCGGAGCTTGAGACAGTGATAACTGCAGGGCTCGGAAGGGAGAGCATCTCCAGGAGCCTGGAGATGAGCGGCGAGAAGGTGAAGGTCACTGCCGGCTGCGATCCGCGAAAATACGAGGAGGGACTGGCAGAGTTCATCCTTTCCGTCAAGGACAAAATCGTCGGCATCGGCGAGGTCGGCCTCGACTGGTACCCTGAGAAAAAGGAGGAGCAGAAGACGCAGTTCGCCGCATACATCGACCTGGCCGGCGAGGTAGACCTGCCACTCGTCGTCCACTCAAGGAGCGCGGGCAAGTACGCCCTCCAGATGCTGAAAGAGAAAGGGGCGGAGCGGGTGGTTATGCACGCCTTCGACGGGAAGGCAGGATACGCCAAGAAGGCAGCGGAAAACGGCTATTTCTTCACGGTCCCCCCCTCAATCGCGAGGAGCAGGCAGAAGCAGAAGCTTGTAAAGGCAGTCCCCCTCGACAACCTGCTACTCGAGTCGGACGCGCCCGCCCTCGCACCAGTCAGGGGCGAGACCAACGTCCCAGCCAACGTCTCTGTCAGCGCAGGCTGGATCGCAGACCTGAAAGACATCGACTTGAGAGAGGTAGAGAAAGCAACCACTGAGAACGCGAAGAAGATGTTCTGCCTGTGAGAAAAAATCTCAATAAAACTATCAGGCCTTTAGAAACCAAAACGACAAGCCCCCCACGCCTCAATGGGGCCTTCACAGACTGGAAAGAGAGGCCAGCTTCACTGTCTGACGATCAGCTGGCTGGTCGAGTCGAGGAGCTCGTCGTCGCACTTAAGCTCAACGAATAGCTCGAGCGGCCCTTCCTGGGGCTCTATCTGGTACCTGTATGTCTTTGTGTTGGCCCTGTCAGGGAGGACCTCCACGTTGACCCACTTCTCCACCCACCAGACGCCGTTCTCAAAGTGCTGGCGGATCAGGTGGTTCTCGCTCCACTCCTCTGTCTCCGGCTCGCCCTTCGGCGCCCCTTCAGGCCTGACGTCCGTGGTCAGGTAGCAGGAGCCTGCCCAGGGCGCGGAGTAGGAGATTGTCGTCTCGACCTCGTCAGAGGAGATGGTGGCGCTGTCGATCTTTACAAAGTAGTCGGCCTCTTCCCAGGCAGGCAGGAGGTAGAGGACTCCGATCACCAAGACAAAGATGGCGGCGGGAAAGGCGAGCTCCTCTTTGCGGATGGAGATCTTCTTCAACTCTTTCTTCTTTGACGGGGAACTTTTCTTCTTGGAGCTCTTGGACATGGGCCACCTGCCTGCGGCCGAGTTAAAAACATTTGTCCCGGTAACCCTTAAAAGCCGGTCAACCGCCCCTTTTCCATGCTCCCCCAGATCGCGGCGGTCGCCATTCTCCTCTTCCTCCTCTTTTTGATGCTGAAGGAGAGGGGGATGATCGACGTCGAACTGCCGGAGATGCCGCGCCTCCCCGGAAAAAAGGGCGACGTGAAGGAGAAGTGGTTCCTCCCCCAGAAGGTCGTCCAGAGAAAGGGGAAGGAGACCTCCCCAATCTCAGGCAGGTGCAGTTTCTGCGGCAAAAAAGTGGTGATGCCCTACAAGTGCAAGTTCTGCGGCGAGGTCTTCTGTGACGAGCACAGGCTGCCAGAGAAGCACGAATGCGAGGGCGTCAAGGCGCTGAGAAGGGAGAGTTGAGAGAGTAAGCGACACCCTAGCAAGCTTTTTAAGGGGGTGTACAGGGCCTCTCTTGATGAGGATACTGGCGATATCGGACGTCCACGGCGACCTCGAGAAAACGAAACATTTGGTCGAGATGATGGACTCCATCGACCCAGACCTCATAGTCCTGGCCGGCGACATCACGCAGTTCGGCCCCGCCAAGTCGGCGAACGACATACTCTCCGAGCTCAAGAAGAGCGAGAAGCAGGTGCTCGCCATAGTCGGCAACAACGACACCGCCGACGTGAAGGAGGAGCTGAAGAGGATGGGAATAGACATCCACAACCAGGCCCTCGAGGTTGGGGACGTCGGCTTCGTCGGTTTCGAAGGCCCTCGCTCCATAAGACTGGGCGGGATGCACATCATCAACTACGACCCCGTCCAGTACAAGCTGAAGGATTTGAAGGCCTGCAGGAAGAGAGTCATGATCTCCCACGTCCCGCCGATCAATACGACGACCGACAGGCTGTTCAGCGGCCAGCACGCGGGAAGCGACTTTTTGAGGGAGACGCTTGAGAACGAGAAGCCGGACCTGCTGATCTGCGGCCACATACACGAGGGGCGGGGGATAGACAAGGTCGGCAAGACCACAGTGGTCAACACCGGCGCGCTGGTGGAGGGATACGCAACTCTCATAGACCTCAAGAACAAGGAGCCTGAAATAGAGTTCCTCAGAATCGATTAGCCTTATAAGCAAAAGCTCAGTCCCAACCTCATGCTCCAGTCTGGCTTGAGGGAGGCCTCCGAACTGGTCTCGTCAGAGCTGGCCGGGCTCCTCAAAGGCGAGCCGGAAGAGCTCTACAAGCTGATGAGCGACTACCCGCTCCGGGGAGGGAAGAGTATAAGGCCCTTTCTCTGTCTTCAGGGGGCGGAGGTGGTGGGCGGCGAACGAAAAGATGCGATGCCCTTCGCCCTGGCCGCGGAACTGCTCCACAACTTCTCCCTTGTCCACGACGACATAGAAGACGGCTCCAGAACCCGCAGGGGGGAGCCCTGCCTCCACCTTCTCCACGGCGAGCCTCTGGCCATCAACGCGGGCGACGGCCTCTTCTCACTCGCCTTCGAGGCGCTCCACTCCTCTTCCCTCCCGACAGATGTGGTCTGCGAGGCCTCCTCGCTTCTGGCCGCCACTGCCACCACCATGTGCGAGGGTCAGGCGCTCGACATCCAGTGGCAGAAAGAGAAGCACTTCCCCTCTGAGAAAGAGTATCTCAACATGATCTACAAGAAAACCGGTGTCTTGATAGCGACGTCGCTGGAGCTGGGCGCCATCGCTGGCGGCGGGAAGGCGGAAGAGAGGGAGATACTGCGCGAGTTCGGCTCAAGCCTGGGGATCGCCTTCCAGATACAGGACGACCTCCTCGACCTGACAGGAGATGAAAAGGTTGTCGGAAAGAGCCTCGGCAACGACGTGGTGACAGGGAAGAGGACTCTCGTCGCCATCCACGCAATGGAGAAGGCCAACCCCCGCGACATGAAGAGAATGAGGGAGATACTCGACTCACGGGAGAACAGCAGAAAAGAGACAGACGAGTGCATAAAGCTCTTCAGGGAGTACGGGGCGATCGACCACGCGAAAAAGACCGCCAGCTCCCTGGTCCACGAGAGCGAAAAGAGGGTCGACGCCCTGCCGCCGTCCGACGCCAAGAAGACCCTCCTTGAGCTGGCGGAGTTCGTCGTAAAGAGGGAGTTCTGACCCCCCTTGAAAAATGCTTTAAAAAACCTTCTAGAGAAGATTTTTATAGGGGTAATCTCTTCCCCCAAGCAAGGTGAAAAAAATAATGGCAGAATACATAACGAAGTCTAAAGTTAAAGCGGCGTTTAAGGCGAAGGGACTGGCCACATCGGCAGATGCGATCGAGGCGATCGACTGGCAGGTAAAGAAGATGCTGGACAGGATCGCCGAGCGCGCCAAGCTCTCTGGCATGAAGACTGTGAAGCCGCGGCACGTTTAGTGCCGCCCATTTTTTTCTTTTTTTTCTTCCCCTCATGACCTCACTGCCGCTCTCACCCCTCCAGTTCGGCGACGGCGGCGCGACGTTCAAGGGCTATGCAGTTGATTGGAAGCCCGACGAGCTGCTCCACCTGCTCGGCGAAGGGAGAATAGAAGAAAACGAGTGGAGAAGCGGAATCGACAGGGAAAGGGCGGAGTCGAAGCTCCGCCACGCCCTCTCCTTCTACATCGGCTCCCACCTCCGCAGCATCTCCGGCCGGCCCCTCGTCTGGGTCGCTTCGCCCCCGCTACTCGGCCACACCGCCTTCGGCTTGATAGACAGGGGGACCAACGTCATCCAAGTGCGGCCAATCTCCGGCTGCAACCTGAGCTGCATCTTCTGCTCCGTCGACGAGGGGCCCTCCTCCAAGACGCGCCTCAACGACTTCGTCGTCGACTGCGATCTCCTTCTCGACGAGTTCAGGAAGCTGGCAGAGCTGAAGGGGGAAGGCGTGGAGGCCCACATCGACGGGGAGGGGGAGCCCTCGCAGTACCACGACCTCCTGCCCCTGGTCGAAGGCCTGCGAAAAACGGAGGAGGTCGAAGTCGTCTCCATGCAGTCCAACGGGACACTCCTCTCCGAAGAGAGGGTCGCAGCTCTCAAGGAGGCGGGGCTGACGAGGCTCAACCTCTCCGTGCACACGCTCGACCCCGACAAGGCGAGGCGGCTCTGTGGCAAGGAGTGCGACATTGAGCGAGTCAAGAGAGTCGCGGAGGCCACCGCCGACTCCGGGATGGAGCTCCTCATCGCACCAGTCTGGCTGCCAGGCCTGACCGACGACGACATACCAAAGATTGTGGAGTGGGCAGGCGAACTCGGGGCAAGGACAGCGGTCCAGAACCTGCTTCACCACAGGTTCGGCCGCAACCTGAAGGGAAGGGTGAGTTTCAGTGAGTTCCGCGAAAAGCTTGGGACTTGGGAAAAGGAAACGGGCGAGAAGCTCTTTTTCACGCAGGAGAGCTTTGGCATAGAGAGAAGGCCGTCCGCGGAGACTGTGATGAAGAAGGGAGAGGTCGTTGAAGGAGAGATAGTCTTCCCGGGCAGGTTGAGGGGGAGCTCCATCGCAAAGGCGAGGGGACGGCTCGTCCAGTTGATCGGCCGGAGCAGACTGGGAGAGAAAGCGAGAATCAGGATAGTCAAGAGCAAAAGCAACCTCTACACAGGGAAGCTGTTATGATGGGGGTAGGTGCCAGGGCAAGAAATGTCTGTTTTCAAGGATGAAGCAAGTAGTCACTCGCGCCCTGACACCACTGGAGAGAGAAGGCAATGTTTCTTTATATGTTTTATCATTTTATAGTTAATATAATACCCCTTTTTATTGGCAAAAAACTTCTGGGCGGCATGGAGCTCAAGAAGGCACTCCTGCTGATAGTCCTCCTTCAGGGCGCAGTGGCGCTCGAGCTGGCAGTGGGGGTCTCAAGGAACGATAAAAAGGAGCTGCTGCTCTTCTCCTGCCAGGAACAGTGCATCGAGGCTGGCGGGGCGGAGCTCGGCCGCGGGATAAACCGCCTCCTCTGGACCGAGGAGGGGCTATGGGCAGGGACCAACACCAAGATAGACTCTCAAGAGGTCGTCCTCTACGGCTGCAACGGAGACTGCCAGGCGCTCAAAGGGGCGAGGATTGGCGCCTCCGTCCTCTCCATCGCGGTGGGAGACACGGACGGGGACGGCGAAGATGAGGTGGTCGTAGGGACGGTGAGGGACATCGAAAACGAGGAGCTACTTGTCTTCGACTGTTCGGGTGATACCTGCCTTCTGGAGAGCTCTGCGGACCTGGACAGGGACGTCAACGCCGTCTGCGTGGGCGAGGTCGACGGCTCAGGGAATGCGGAAGTCATAGCTGGCACAGCCCACCGTCTCGGGAAAGAGGAACTGCTGGTCTACGACTGCTCAGGCTCCTACTGTATCATGGAGAAGTCCCACACTCTCTCGGCCGAAGTGAACGGCCTTGTCGCCTCTGATCTCGACAAAGACGGAAACGAAGAGATCATCGCGGGGACTGCGCTGAAGAGCGGAGCGCCGGAGATAATGGTGCTCGACTGCAGGGGGGATTGCAGGGAGACGGGCGGCATGGAGATGACGTTCAATGTGAACGAACTCTTGATCGCGGACGTGGACGGGGACGGCGAGAGTGAAGTAGTGGCCGGCATGGAGATCCACTCGTCGAAGCCTGAACTGCAGGTCCTCAACTGCTCCGTCGAAGGATGCGAAGTGGAGGCCACAGTGGATATGGACAGCTCAGTGACTGCCCTCGCCTTCAGCGACGGCCTTCTCTGGGCGGGGACGAGCAGGCGGCTGGACGGACCGGAAGCGATCGCCTTCGACTGCGCCGACTCCTGCCAGCAGGTGAGGGAGGTCACCCTCGACCAGGACGTCCTCTCGCTGGCCGCCATCTCGCGGCCTGAAGCAGAAGAGAGCGTTGAGGTGGAGACCGTGGAGACGGGGGAGACCGCCGAAGATGCGGAAGACGATGTGGAAGGGGGGGCTGAAGAAAAAGCGGAAGAGGGCGTGGAGGAAGAGGTCGCAGTAGAAGAGAGGGGAGAGGAGGCCATTGAAGAGAGTGAAGAAGCGACAGGGGACGTGAAGGAGACAGAGAAGAGAGAGACTGTGAGCACGGATGTCAGCTACGACGTAAAAGGCTCCGTGGCGGCAGTCTTGATAATGGCAGGCCTGCTGACTTTCATACTGCCGAAGATGGGGAAAAGATAGTGATGAAGAAGTCAAAGGTAGAGAAGATAAGAAACGAGCTGGGAAGGCTGGGAGACGTTAAGCGAGTCGCCGAGAAATACTCAGTCTCTCCGGGGACGGCATTCGCCATACTCCAGCAGAGGAGGATAAGGGACGCCAAGAAGAACTTCGGCAAGGTGGCAGCCTGCAAGAAGAGGATCTTCCGCGACTTCAAGAAAGGCAAGTCCTTCGTCCAGATCGCAAAAAAGTTCCACGTCCCGCCCATAAGCATCCTCTGGGCCCTGAGAGACAAGCTCGGCATGAGCAAGAGCGAAGTCAGGAGGATGATCAGGAAGCCGGAAGGCAACTCCCGTGTCGCAAAAGAGACAAGAAAAGCTGTCAAGGCAGACTTCCTCCAGAGCAAGTGGGGCCTCTCCTTCATGACTTGGAAGGGGAAGACCGGCGAGAAGCTGACCTCAATGCTCATAGACGTCGACTACATAACTGAGGACGAGATAGAGGAGGGGAAGACGCCGGACTTCCTGCTCTCCGAGAAGATGAAGCTGAAGGGGAAGGAGGTCAAGTGGATAGAGAGCAAGGCGACATTCGCCGACAAGAAAGAGTTCTCCTACAACAGGCGCCGTCAGCTCTCAGACTACGTGGAGCTCTTCGGCGAGGGGGCGGTCATCTACTGGATGGGGAAGGTGGAGAACATCGACTGCGACGGCATAACTGTCCTTGACGGGGAGGACGTGGCCGACCTCCTCCCCCCAAACGGGGTCAAGCTCTACAAAAGATTGCACAGGAGACTCCCCTCTTTCAGAAAAAGATGAAGAGAACTGTGCCGAGCAAAACCATCAAGAGAAAGACTGCCCCTACCCGCTTCGCCATCTCCTCGCTGCCCATCGAGTAGGTCAGGAAGAGCTTGACCGCCGTGTTTGAGAAGGCGCCGAGAAGGATGGCCAGCGTGGCGGTCGGCCTCGAGATGCCGCCGCCCGAGAAGAGCGTCGCCATGCTGGTCGTCACGACGTCCACGTCCGCGAGGCCTGCGAGAAGCGCAGTGGTCAGGACGCCTGTATCGCCCAGGAACTTCTGGGCAAAGAAGGAGACGAAGGAGATCAGCGTGTAGAGTGAGGCGAACTTCAGGGCAGGCATCAAAGCAAAAGACGACTTCAGCTCCATCTCGGCCTCGCCCTCCCTCTTCCTCCAGAGCGACAGGCAGGCAAGCCAGCCGAAGAGAGTCATCCCGGCGAAAGGCAAAGCCAAAGAGAGTGCCAGCCCTGTGTTGAGGGCGGTGACAACAACAAGGGAGCGGACAAACATGGTCGAGCTGGCGAGGACGACGGCGAAGACGCCCGCCTCGAGGAGCTTGGGCGACTTCCTGACATGGGCCGCCATCGCCGACGCAACGGCCGTGCTGGATGCCACGCCGCCGAGCAGGCCGAGGGAGGCTGTCCCCTTCTCCGGACCGAGCACCCTCATGGCGATGTAGCCGAGGAAGGAGACGGAGAGGACGAGGACGGCGAGGAGCCACATCTCGAAGGGGTTGAGCACGCCCCAGGGGTCCACCGGCCTGTTGGGGAGTAGCGGGAGGATGACCACGGTGGCGATCAAGAACTTGAGGGCGTCCATCAGCTCCTCCTGCGTCAAACTGGTAACGAACCTCCTCATGTGGCGCTTCCCTGCCAGGAGCAGTGTGACCACCACGGCAGAGCTGGCCGCGATGAAGAACTCGCCCTGGGCGGCGAAGACGCCGAGCAGGAATGAGACGACGAGGGCGAAGACAGTGGTGAGTCCCGCGCTCTCTGACCGCTTGGCCCTGAACCAGTAGGCCTCAAGCACGACTCCGCCCGCTATGACAGCGGCGACAGCCAAGAGGCCTGGATAGTCCGCCGACAGGTGGGCGCTCAGCATCCCGAACAGCGAAGCAAGCATGAATGTCCGGAGGCCTGCCACCTTCTCGAACCTCTCCCTCTCCAGGCCGATGAGGGCGCCTATGGCCAGGGAGAAAAGTGCCTTGGCGAGAAGGGTCTCCGCCTCCATCTCCCACATCCATCCCCCGCTCTAATTAAGGATTCGCCGCACCACTTTAAAGCCGAGCAGACTTCTGCTAACGTCGATGATGACCACAGGATTTTCTGAGCGCAGATGAAGAATGACAGGCGGTCTGAGACGAGCCCTTTTTCTTTGCAGAAGAAAAAGTCCTTCATGCCAAAAAGAAAGCAGTTTGACGGCCTGATGGCAGCTTCGGCCTGTCGAGTGAGCGAAGCGAATGAAGACAGGGCAGGTGTGCGGTTACATCAGCCGCTGATCGGGCGGTCTGAGACGAGCCCTTTTTCTTTGCAGAAGAAAAAGTCCTTCATGCCAAA
>CAZGQF010000003.1:110002-129910 GCA_964527545.1 Candidatus Undinarchaeota archaeon
AAGAAAGCAGTTTGACGGCCTGATGGCAGCTTCGGCCCCCTCCCTTCCAACGGTAATATAAGTAAGAATTATGGTTCCCTGACGGTGCAAGGATGGGTGAGGAGATGAAAGGCGTAGAGAAGATCCCCACAGGGGTCTCCGGCCTGGACGAGACGCTGGAGGGCGGTATCCCAAAAGGGAGGATAAACGTGGTTACCGGCGGGACGGGAACGGGCAAGACTGTCCTACTCAACGAATTCATCTATCAAGGCATCACACAGTTCGGCGAGCCGGGGCTTATAGTCACCTTCGAGGAGAGGCCGGACGAGATCAAGAAGAACATGAGGAGCTTTGGATGGGACTACGAGAAGCTCGTCTCCGAAGGCAAGCTCGGCTTCATCGACGCGATCAACGAAGTCTCGACCACCGACGAGTCCTCCCTCAACTACGGCATCTCATCACTGCTCCAGAAGGTGAAGAAGAGAATGGGGGAGATAAATGCGAAGAGAGTGGCGGTCGACGGCCTCGACTCGCTCTTCTCCAACGTGATCAACAAAAAAGGCCTCCGCCATTCGCTCTCCCAGGCATTCGAGGAGATGAGGGATGCAGGCGTCACTGTCTTAGTCGCCTCGGAGAGGCCGGACGAGGGCGGACCATCCCGCTCCACCTACCAGATGAGCGAGTTCGTCTCCGACGCCGTCATCTCCCTCGGCTGGAAGTTCGGCGGCAACACCATCCGCAGGGCCCTCTATGTCAAGAAGATAAGGGGAGCGGGCTACAGGCTCGGCAAGGTCGAGTTCGAGATCACTGGGGAGGGGATGCGCGTCTTCCCTAAGATAACCGTGGAAAAAAAGTACGAGGAGACCAACTTCGAAGAGAAGAAGAGCTTCGGCGTGGAAGGCATCGACAAACTGATCTCCGGCGGAGTCCCGAAAGGACACACATTGATGGTCAGCGGGAACACAGGAGCGGGCAAGACCATACTCGGCTTCCACTTCTTGATGGATGGCCTCCAGAAGGGGGAGAACTGCGTCCTTGTCAACCTTGAGGAGCCGATTGAGCAGGTGAAGAAGACCTCCAAGGTTTTCGGGTGGGACCTGGAGAAGTATGAGAGGGAGGGGAAGCTGAAGTTCATCCACACCAGCCTCATCGACGTCCCCACCGACAAGCTGATCCACGAGATAACGGAGGAAGTGAAAGAGATGGGGGCGCAGAGGGGGGTCATCGACTCCATCTCCAGCCTCGAGTCTGCCGCTCTGGACAAGAACGACGTCAGGGAGTTCCTCCTCCAGCTCAACGATGTCTTCAAGTCCCGCGGCGTGACATGCCTTCTCAACTATCTCTCAACGGAGATCTTCAGCGGGGAAACCAACATTCTCTTCCCAAAGCTGGTCACCAACGAGCTGAGGCTCAGCTCCCTGACAGATGGGATAGTCCTCCTCCGCTTCTTCGAGAGGGACTTCGAGGTCGGAAAGTTCCTCCACGTCCTCAAGATGAGGGGGAGCGGACACAGCAAGAAGACCTGGAGGTACGACATCTGCCATGAGGGGCTCAAGATACTGAACGAGCTCTCCTTTTAGGAAAGACTTTTAAATTATGAATATATATTCATAACTATGAGAGTGATTGTCAGCGCAAGCAACCCAGATCCGGAGTCGCCGATCTGTCCAGTCTTCGGCAGGTGTCCGGGATTCCTCCGCGTGGAGGAGAGTAACGGTAAGATAGAGAAGGCGGAGTTCAAGGAGAACCCAGGCGCAACGATGGCGAGGGGGGCGGGTGTGGTCGCAGCCCAGGCCGCTGTCGACTCCGGAGCCTCCGCGGTCGTCACTGGCAACGTCGGGCCGAACGCCTTCCGCGTCCTCCAGTCAGCAGGCCTGAAAGTCTACCGCTTCTCAGGCAGCGTCAGGGAAGCTGTCGAGAAGCTGGCAAAAAACGAGCTCGAGACCCTCTCCACCCCTGGAAGAGCAGGCTTCGGCTTCGGGAGGGGCGGAGCAGGGAGAGGCGGCGGGATGGGGAGAGGGAGAGGCGGCGGGGGGCCGAGAAGATGAAGGCGGCCATAGCCTCCTCCGGCGAAAAGATCGACTCCGGAGTCAGCCCCCACTTCGGCAGGTGTCCGTTCTTCTTCGTGGTCGAGGACGGCGACGTGGACGTAGTGAGGAATCCATACTTCCAGCAGCACGTCCCCCACGCAGTCCCAGACTTCGTGGCAGAACTTGAGATAGACGCCATAGTGGCGGGCGGGATGGGCCCCCGCGCCAAGATGGACTTCGACAAGAAGGGGATAAAGGTCATCACCGTCGGCAAGATGACTGTGAAAAAAGTCGTTGAGAAGCTGAAGAACGGAGAGCTGAAAGGCGGGGAGGACCTCTGTGAACACTGATGATAGTCGGAGTGACGGGCGGAAAAGGTGGGACCGGCAAGAGCACCGTGGCTGTCAACCTTGCCCTTGCACTGAAAGAACATGGCTCCGTCTCACTGCTCGACTGTGACGTCGGCTGTCCTGACGACCACCTCCTGCTAAACGCGACTCTCGAAGGAAAAGAGGAGGTTGAGATATTCCTGCCCGTCTTCGACGAGAGCAGGTGCAAGATGTGCGGGAAGTGCGCGGAGGTCTGCGAGGAGAACGCCATATTCCTGACGGAGAGGCCTGAGGTCATCGAAAGGCTCTGCTCCGGCTGCGGCGCCTGTTTGCTGGCCTGCCCGCACGGGGCGATAAGCGAAGGCAGTAGAGAGATAGGCTCCACCTACTCGACAAAGACGCGTGGCATCAAACTCTTCTCGGGCGACCTGAAGCCGGGGAGCCCTTTCTCGGCCCACCTGGTGAAGGCTGTCCTCGAGAGGGGGATGGAAAAGAGCGACTTCACTGTCGTCGACACTGCGGCCGGCATCCACTGCGACGTCGTGCTGTCGTTGAGAAACTGCGAGAGGATATTGGTGGTGACAGAGCCCACGCCCTTCGGCGTAAGCGACCTGAGACAAGTGATGGGCGTGCTCGAGGGCATGGGCAAAACGGGGGAGATCATCCTCAACCGGTCTGACATCGCCGAGGCCGACTTCGGGGAGGAGGGAGAGGGTATAGTGGAGCGCATACCCTTGGACAGGGAGCTACTCGACAGCTACGTGAATGGCGAGCCGCTCGTCGAGAGTTCGCCAGACCACCCCATCTCCAAGATCTTCAAGAAATTGGCGGAGGGGATGGCATGAAGATTGTAATTGCCAGCGGGAAGGGGGGCGTGGGAAAGACTGTGATCTCCGCCGCCCTCGCCAGCCACCTCTCCAAGAAGTTCGACCTGGTCGCCATCGACGCGGACGTCGACTGCCCCAACCTGCAACTTCTCTTCTCGGGTGAACTCGAAAAGAGGGAACCCATCTCCTGCTCCAAGCTGGCGGTGGTCGACAGGGAGAAGTGCGTGGAATGTGGGGCCTGCAAAGACGTCTGCAGGTTCGGCGCCCTCGACTACTCGAACGGACCGCACATAGACGAACTACTCTGCGAGGGCTGCGGCGCCTGCTGCGTGGCCTGCCCCCACGGCGCGATAAAACTGGTCGAGGAAGAGAGCGGCGAGATGTTGGTGAAAGAGACGAGGGACTTCCAGCTGGTCTACGGGAAGCTCAAGCCAGGCAGGAGCGGCTCCGGGAAGGTAGTCTTCGAGCTGAAGAAGCTGGCAGGTGAAAAAGAGCTGACGCTCATAGACGCGCCCGCGGGCATAGACTGCCCTGCCATCGCCGCCATCACCGACTCCGACCTTGTCATAGTGGTCATTGAGCCCACGCCCAGCGGCATAGCTGACGCGACAAAGATGATCGAGCTGACAGAACACTTCAACATCCCCCACTCAGTCGTCCTCAACAAGGCAGGGATCTCCGCCGAGAACGAGGAGAGGGTGAGAGAGATAGCTGGGAACCGTTTAATAGGGGAAATCCCATATGACGAAGGGGTCCCGCGCGCCATCGCCCGTCTTCACGTCCCGTCCGAAGGAAAGGCAGGAGAAGCGCTCAAGGAACTCTGCAAGATGGTGGAGAGAAGATGCGAGACAGGCTAGAGGAGGGCGAGAGAGTCGCCCGGGTAAGCGTGGCGACCAACGTCTTCCTCTCCGCCCTGAAGTTCGCGATTGCCTGGATGAGCGGGAGCGTGGCACTGATGGCAGACGCGCTCAACGCCTTCAGCGACGTCTTCTCCTCCCTCACGGTAGTCTTCGGCCTCCACCTCGCGCAGAGGGAGCCAACTGAAGAGTTTCCTTACGGATTCTACAGGGCGGAGACAATCGCCTCCCTCATAGTCTCCGGCTTCATCGTGATGACCGGGTGGGAGATCTTCACAGATGGCGTGGAGAAAATCCTCTCGCCGACACCCCTTCAGATGGCGCTGCCTGTCGTCGCAACCGCTGCCCTCAGCGCCGCAGTGCTTCTCTGGCTCTCCCGCCTCAAGGAGAGAACTGGGAGGGAGATCAACTCCATGGCCCTCATCAACGAAGGGAAGCACTCCATGGCCGACGTCTTCGCCTCCCTGGTGGTGGGCGTCGGCGTCGTCTCCACCACTTTCGGCCTGCCACAGGCGGAGGGGGTGGCCGCTGTCCTGGTCAGCCTCTTCGTCCTCAAGACCGGCCTGGAGCAGGCCTGGTCCTCCGTCCTGGTCCTCATGGACGCCCTCACGTCGCCGGAGATGATCTCCAGGGTCGAGGAGATAGCCATGGACGTGAAAGGCGTGAAGGAGGTCAGGAAGGTGAGGCTTCGCAGGAGCGGGCCCTTCCTCTTGGGGAGATGGAGATAGGAGTCTCCGCCTCGCTCCAGCTAGAGAAAGCTCATGAGATCTCGGAGAGGGTGGAAGCGAAGGTAAAGAAAGAGATGCCCGAAGTCGACCATCTCATAATACACCTCGAACCGAGCCTTTGGGGGCAACTGAGAGTCGCCCTGCCCGTGGAGGGAAAAAACGGCCTGGAGAGCAAAGTGGCAGAGAGGTTCGGCCAGGCAAGGAGGTTCGTCTTCGTCGACACGGAAGGGGGGAGAGTGATATCTGTCTTCTCTGAAGAGAACCCGTCCGCCAAGAAGAAGGGGATGGGCATAGAGACGGCGAAATTCCTGCTAAACCACAAAGTCGACGTCCTGATAGATGGAGAGCTCGGGAGGGGGCCTTTCGACTCACTGAAGAAGGAGGGCGTGCTGCTCTACTTGAAGTCGCCGGGGACAGTCTCCCAGAACCTCAACCGCTTCCTCCTGGGCAAGCTCAAGAAGATGGAAGAGGCAGAGGGCAGGGGAGATGGCCAGGCCGCATAAAAAGAGGAGGGTCGAGAGGCCGCCGCAGTTCTCTTTCTTCAAGCCGGCAGGCGTACCACTGAGAGACCTCGAGCTCTCCTTCCTGGGCGTCGACGAGTTCGAAGCGATCCGACTCTCTGACTTGGAAGGAGGCCAGCAGGTCGAAGTCGCGGAGAAGATGGGTATCTCACAGCCAACCCTCAACCGCCTGCTTTCAGTGGCGAGGGAGAAGGTGGCAGATGCCATAGTCAACGGCAAGGCGCTCCGCATCGAGGGCGGCCCCTTTCAGCTGGCAGGGAAGAGAAAGTTCGTCTGCCTGGAGTGCGGCAATGAATGGCTCGAGCCCTTCGGCACCGGCCGGCCGAAGAGATGCAGCGATTGCGGCTCAGAGTCGCTGAAAAGAAAAAACTGAACGCCAAGCTTGATATACCTGCCTTTACGTGGAAAAGTATGATGGCCATAAGAGAGGTTATCGTCGTCCTCTTCAGCTTCTTCGCCATGCTGATCGACTCGTCCCTGGGAATGGGCTTCGGCACCACCCTCTCGCCCCTCCTGCTCCTGCTCGGCTTCGACCCGATCCTGCTCATCCCCTCCCTCCTGACCGCCCAGGTCCTCAACGGCTTCGGCGCCGCCCTCTCCCACCACGCTCTCGGGAACGTCGACTTCCGCCAGCGCTCGTCCGACCTCCTCTCCGCATTCCTCCTTGGACTGACGGGGGTGGTAGGCGTCTTCGTCTCCGTCTTTTTCGCCATCCGCCTCCCGAGGCAGGCGCTGAAGATGCTGATAGGCGGCCTCGTCCTATTGACGGGCCTGACTGTCTACCGCCAGAGGATAAAGAAGAACGACTTCAGCTGGGCCAGGATACTCTCCCTCGGTGTTGTCGCCGCCTTCAACAAGGGGATCAGCGGCGGCGCCTACGGTCCGCTGGTCACAAGCGGCCAGCTGCTCTCAGGGACAGAGAGCAAGTCGGCGGTCGCCATCACCGCCCTCTCCGAGACACTGGTAAGCATCTTCGCTGTTCTAATCTACTTCTACAGCGCCGGCGCCACCCCAGACCCAGGCCTAGTGGCCCTCATGGTGATCGGCTCCCTCCCTGCCGCGCCGCTCTCAGCCTTCATAGTCAGCCACTCTCAAAGGGAAGAGCTGTCCCACGCCATCGGGGGCCTGACCTCCGTGCTCGGACTGCTCACCATACTGAACGCCCTCCGGTGAACATTTATATCTGAGATGGAGTGGGGGCGGTGATGGAGAACGTGAAAGTCTTCTCGGCGCCTGCTTGCCCGGAGTGCAAGAAGGCGAAGAGGTTCTTGGACGAGAACGGTGTTGAGTTCGAAGAGGTCGACCTTTCCCAGGACAGGGTAAGTGCGATGATAGTGACGCAGAGGACAGGCCAGAGAAGGGTACCGGTCATCCAAGTGGGAGAGGCATTCTTGGTAGGATTCCGCGAAGGAGAGCTGAAGCGCGCTCTGAGGCTCTCGTGAACTTCAGGGCCTCCCTGCAGACCAGAAAAGTGGAGATGAAGGCCACCGCCCTGATGGACTCCAGGTGAGTGGCGGGGATGACGGGGACGGTCCCGAAAAAGTAGTCTGCCGTGTCGTTGGCCAATAGCAAGAGCAGTGAGAAGAGCACGTCCACGACTGTGAAGCGCTGGAAGTGAACGACCGCGAACGCCTCTGCCATCATGACGACGTGGAAGATGGCGATCAGCGAATAGTAGAGGAGGTCGCTGCCGAAGTAGTGGGAGGGGTGGAGGGCGAGCACCATCAGCGTCCAGAAGCCGTACTTGAGCAGTGACGTGAAGGCGAGGGCGCCGAGGAGGCTCCTTCTCTTCTTGAGGAGGACCATCGCGAGGAAGAGGGAGAAGAGGAAGGCGGCGAGTGGGCAGTCGGCCACGAGCGGCCAATGCCAGAGGGGCCGGTCCCCCATCTGAGAACTGTAGAACTGAAAGCCGGCCAAGACGCCGCCCAGGTTGAGCAGGAGGAGGGCAAGCAGGAGACGACGGTCCTCTATCAGCGCCTCAATCTCGAACATGGAACACCCCCCACCTCCTCCCCCTTTTTCACGTCCCTGTTGACGAGCGTCATCGCGGAGACTAGGGCGCCGTCGCCGACCTCAACGCCGGCCAGCACCGTGGAGTTGGCCCCTATCACTGCGCCCCTCCCTATCTTCGTCCTGCCTACGCGATAGCTGTCGCGGAGGAACTCGTGGGAGAGTATTGTCGCGTCGTATCCAATTATGCAGCCGTCCCCCAGCTCTATGAGCTCAGGAAAGAAGAGATCGAACATGGCGTGCAGACCGACGGAGACGTCCCTGCCCACTTTCATCCCAGTCGCCCTTAGCAGGGCCCTCTTCATCGACAGAGATGGCGCCATCCGGGAGAGGGAGACAAAGAAATAGTTCCAAGCGACCTTGAGCGGGCTGGCCGCTCTCCACCAGTCAAGGAGCGAGTTCGCACCTTCCGTCTCGTGCTCCCGGAGCCTCCGCATGGAAGTGTGCCGAAAACGCAGGTTAAAACAGTTGGGCTACTTCGCGCTGGCGCACTTGAGCACTATCTCCCCGTCGCAGTCCTCGCTGCACCTCCTTGACGAGTTCTTGGGATGGAGGCACTCCCCGTCGACTAGCCACTCGCAACGCTTCTTTTCCATATCTTGTCTATCTCGCTTATTATGAAAATGCTGAAGGTCAGGCCGAACAGCATCAAAAGGTGCGTTGTCTCAAGTGGAACAGTACCAAATATCGGGTTGAAGAACTCCCAATAGACTACCACAAGCTGGAGGACAATGGAGGCCATCACAGCCAGTATCAGCTCCGGGTTGCTGAAGACCCCTATCTCGAAGAGCGTCTTCTCCTCGTCCCTGACCGAGAGGACCCTGAAGAGCTGGAAAAAGACCAGGGCGGTGAATGCCATGCTCCTCGCATACCCCACACCATTCTCAGCCCCCATGCTGAAAGCCCCGAGGGAGCCCAAGGACATATAGATGCTGGTGAGGAAGATGGAGCGCTTCATGTTCTCCGAGACGATGCTCTCATCCTTGGAACGGGGCTTTTTTCCCATCACGTCCCTGGAGATGGGCTCCACGGAGAGTGCTACGGCGGGCAGGCCGTCGGTGACAAGGTTCATCCAAAGTATCTGGATAGGGAGCAGGGGGATGGGGAAGCTCAGTATTATGGAGCCGAGCATAGTCAAGAGCTCGCCCACGTTCGTGCCCAGCATGAAGTTCAGGAACTTGCGGATGTTCTCGTAGATGCCGCGCCCCTCTTCGACGGCGGAGACTATTGAGGCAAAGTTGTCGTCCACCAAGACCATGTCGCTCGCCTCTTTCGTGACATCAGCCCCCGTCACGCCCATCGCTACCCCTATGTCCGCCTGCTTGATGGAGGGCGCGTCGTTGACACCGTCGCCGGTCATGGCAACCACCTTTCCCCTCTTTTTCCAGGCCTTGATGATGCGGAGCTTCTGCTCGGGCATGACTCTTGCGTAGATGGATATCTTCTCCACTCTCTCGAAGAGTTCCTCGTCGCTCATCTCCTCGAGCTCCTTTCCCCCCACGACGTCGCCGTTTTCGAGGAGACCGAGCTTCTTGCCCACAGCCTTCGCTGTCAGCTCGTGGTCGCCGGTTACCATGACCACTTTTATCCCCGCCGACTCGCAGAGCCGGAGAGCGTCGCCGGCCTCAGGCCGGGGCCTGTCGATCATCCCCTGGAGGCCCACGAAGACCAGCTTTTTCTCGAGCTTTTCGCTCGACTCGAACTCTCCCTCCACTGGCCGGAAGGCCATGGCCAGCACCCTCAGGGCGTCCTCGGCCATCAGCCTGTTCTCCTCAAGAACCGCCTTCCTGTCCGACTCCTTTATCTCCCTTATCTCGCCGTTCTCGTAGATGCGGTTGGAAAGCGAGAGAATAACCTCCGGGGCGCCCTTGACGTAGGCCATCCTCTCGCCTCCCTTCTCGTAGATGACGCTCATCCTCTTCCTCTCCGAGTCGAAGGGGAACTCCTCAATCTTTTCCCTCTCCTTCTTCATCTTCTCCACGTCGAGTCCAGCCTTCTTCGCGGAGACTATCAAGGCGCCTTCCGTCGAGTCGCCGAGAACTTTCCACTCGCCTCCCTCCTTTTCCATAGACGCGGAGTTGCAGAGCGCCCCGACGGCCAGGAGCCTCTCCAGCTCATCAATCGAGACGTCCTCGTCGTGATACTTGAACTCCCCCTCCGGCTCGTAGCCGACGCCCGTGACCTTTATCCTCTTCCCATCCACATAGACTTCGGAGACAGTCATCTTGTTCATTGTCAACGTCCCTGTCTTGTCGGTGCAGATCACGCTGGTGCTCCCCAGCGTCTCGACTGCAGAGAGCTTCCTGATGATGACATTTTTCTGGACCATCCTCTGGACGCCCACCGCCAATGCTATTGTCACCACGGCAGGGAGGCCCTCAGGTATGGCGGCCACCGCAAGGCTGACAGCGGTCAAAAACATCCTGACCCACGGCTCGCCCCTCAAGTAGCCGGCCAGGAACATGAAGGCGCAGATCAAAAGGGCGGCGGCGCCGAGCTTCTTGCCGAAGACGTCCAGCCTCTCCTGAAGCGGCGTCTGCTCCTTCTCCACTGCCTGCACCATCTCAGCTATCCTGCCTATCTCAGTCTCCATCCCCGTGGCAAAGACGACGGCGGTGCAGGAGCCCCTCATGACGTTGGTGCCCATGAAGACGGAGTTCTCCCTCCCCTCCTCCCTGAGCGGCTTGTGGGTCTTGTGGACGGGCGTGCTCTCCCCTGTCAGGGGCGCCTCGTCCACGTAGAGCTCGCTGGACGACACCACCCGGGCGTCGGCCGGCACCCTGTCACCGGACTCCAGCTTGATTACGTCGCCTTTGACCAGCTCCGTGGCGGGGATCTCCGCCTTCTTGCCCACTCTGATGACGAACGCCTTGGGCGTGACCATCCTCTTGAGAGCCTGTATCGCCTTCTCAGCCTTGTACTCCTGCATGAAGCCGAGGGCTGCGTTGAGAATTACTATGACAGTGATGGCGATGGCGTCCGCCGCTTCGCCGAGGGCAGCGCTGACTGCGACTGAGGCGAGCAGTATGAAAACGAGGACGCTCCTGAACTGGTCAAGGAATATCTTGACCGGCGAGACTGCCCCCCTCTCCTCCAGCCTGTTGGGTCCGTGCTCTTCCAGCCGCCTCTCCACCTCTGACTTTGAGAGGCCCTCCTTGGACGTCCCCAGCTCCTCGAAGACCTCCTCCCTGTCCATCAGGGACAACTTTTCCGCCATTGGCCAACGCCGGCGAGGGAGACTAATAAGGTTTTAAGTCAATGCCGAAAAGCCTTTTACTCACCCTCTCAGCCGGAAGCCATGGACATTGAAGATCGACTCGACCTGCTCACGCGCCTGCCCATAGAGGAGGTAGTGACGCGGAAGGACTTGAGGGAGCTGCTTGAGACCAAGAAGAGGCCGGTCGCCTACGACGGCTTCGAGCCGAGCGGCATGGCCCACGTGGGGAGCGGCGTCAACAAGGCCCTCCTCATCAAGAGGTACCTCAAGGCAGGCACGGAGTACAAGATACTGCTCGCAGACTGGCACGGCTGGATAAACAACAAGATGGGGGGCGACCTCGAGGCCCTGCAGGCTGTCGGCGAGTATTTCAAGAATGTCTTCGGGACTCTCGGCGTCGACGTAAAGAAGGTCGATTTCATCTGGGCCAGCGATCTGGCGGACGAGAGGGAGTACTGGGAAAAGGTCGTCCGCATAGCGAAGGAGACGACGGTGGCCCGCGCTGGGCGCTGCCTCACCATCATGGGAAGAAAGGAGGGGGAGCTCAAGGAGACCGCCCAGTTCTTCTATCCGATGATGCAGTGCGCCGACATATTCCACATGGGCGTCGACATCTGCCAGCTCGGCGTGGACCAGAGAAAGGTCAACATGCTCGCCCGCGAGGTTGGGCCGAAGCTCGGATGGTGGAAGCCCG
This sequence comes from Candidatus Undinarchaeota archaeon, assembly GCA_964527545.1. Lineage (GTDB taxonomy): Archaea > SpSt-1190 > SpSt-1190 > DYHY01 > CAZGQF01 > CAZGQF01. Next base: position 121,195 of record CAZGQF010000003.1, read on the forward strand.
TCACCTGCGGCCACCACATGCTGATGGGGCTGCAGGGCCCGACAAAGATGGGCGGCTACGACGAGAAGTACGACGAGGAGATATCGGCAAAGATGAGCAAAAGCAAGCCCAACACTTGTGTCTACGTCCACGACTCCCTCGAGGAGATCCAGGAGAAGCTGAAAGGCGCCTTCTGTCCGGAGAAGCAGGTGAAGGGCAACCCTGTCGTTGAGCTGGCCAGGTACATAGTGCTTGAGTGGTTTGACGAGCTAAAGGTCGAGAGGGCGGAGAAGTTCGGCGGTGACGTCACCTACACAAGCTACAAGCAGCTGGCCTCGGACTTCTCGTCTGGAGACCTCCACCCGCTCGACCTGAAGAAGGCGGTCGCCCTCGCCCTAAACGAGATAGTGGAGCCCTGCAGGTCCTTTTTCGAGAAGCATCCAAGGCACATGAAAGTCTTCGAAGAGAAGGAAGTGACTCGATAGCTACTCCCCTGAAAGGACCTTGTTGACCTTCTTGAGGAGCTGTTCCTTGTCTGTGGGCTTCAGTATGTAGTCCTCCACTGGAGACTCCATGGCGGGGACGAAGCCCTCCTCTCTCTGCTCCTCCGTCTCCTCCCGCCACTCGACCGCTGTCAGGTAGATCACTGGCGTCCCCTCTGCCTCCCTCCTCACTCCCTCGAGGACCTCCTTCGGCTTCGGGCCAGGCATCATGACGTCGAGAAGTACGAGGTCTACCTTTTCCTTGGAGAGGGTCTCTATGCAGTCGGTCCCGTTGGCGGCATAGATCACTTCGTGGCCAGCGCCCTTCAGCCACATGCCGACGAGGTTCCTTATGTCGTCCTCATCGTCCACAACCAGTATCCTGGCCATGGGCCCTCGACGAGCGCCCCAATTATATGTCTTTCACATCACGCGTAGAGCGAGATTGTGAAGACGCAGGCAGGGTCTCCCCTGGAGACGCACTTGACCTCCCTCACCGCAGTCTCCTTGCCGTAGAACTTGCTGAAGAACCCCTCCAGCACGCCAGCCTCCAGATGGCAGATATGCTCCCCTGTCGGCGGAAGGCCGCTGGCTGTCAGCGACTCCTTCATCTTCACGCGGAGGGCCTCGGAACTCGACTGCGTCTCCTGGAAAGAGAGCATCCCCAAGCCATACTCCTCGAAGACCTCCCTTACTCTTTTCTTCGCCTCCTCAGCGGAGCCTGGTTCTGATGTGGTGAAGGCGGCGATGCCAAGGTCCCTCCCCATTCCCTTCAGTAATTCGTAGGTCCTCTCGCCTATCATGTTGCGGAGGCCCTTGTGGACGATGAGCCTGTAGATGACTGCGCTCGCCTTGTCCCCCAGGCTGGGGCGCATCTCCTTGAGCTTCGAGAAGAGGATTGCCTGGGAAGGCGCAGACTCGCTGAACTCCCTCCCGCTTGAGATGAGGTCGGCCGCGTCCACCTCGAGACCCTCCGCCTTGAAGAGCGCATCCAGAAGCTTGACCACCTTCGTCGTCTGCTTCAGCTTGTCGTCGTCAGAGGCAACTGTGACCCAGATGTCGCCGTCCCTGAAGACCAGCATCTCGGCCCCCTCCTTCTTGCCCCAGATGGCGCTGGTGCTGATTACGTCGCTCTCGTCGAAGAACTCGACCAGCCTGCTTATCTCCAGCTTCTCTTTGGCGTCGAGGGCAAATGTGTCGTAATCTGACATGCGGTCCCAAGTCGCCCTCGCTATATATCGCTATGGCCGGAGGCCAAAAGCGCTAATAAGGAGAGGAGAGGAGAGGGAGTATGGAGCCTCAAGGTCCCAAGAAGCTCTGCCCCTACTGCAAGTCGCCGCTGGTGAAGAGGGGCCACTTCCTTGAGTGCACAAAGTGCTCCTACAGCATCCTCTACAAGGAGGGGGTTGGAAAGCCCTTCTTCAAGGATGCGAAGCCGCGAGAAGAGAAGAAAGGCTTCGCCGAGCCGAAAAAAATCGAAGTCGAGAAGTTCAAGGCAGAGGTGACCGCCCTGAACCCCCGCATCCAGAAGATACTGACAATCATAGTTGCCGTGGCGGTCCTTGCCATCTTCGCTGCAGGGCCGCTCGCAATCGTCCTGCTCCTCTTTCTCCCCTTCCTCCTGATCCCCCTCTTCATAGTCCTCTTCTTCGCCAAGCTGGCGAAGGCCTCAAGGGGCGAAGAGTGAGAAGAGCTGGTAGCCTATCATCAGGAAGACTATGTAGAGGAGTATCAAGGCCATCGCCTCACCCTCGTCTATGGCGTTGTCCGAGCGGGTGAAGAAGAAGACCATCAGGAAGCTGATGGCCATGAAGGCATAGCCGAGCTGAAACAGCTGGAAGTCGAAAGTGAGAGGACCGAAAAGCCCGGCCACCCCGAGGACCAGAGTGAGGTTGGTCACGAAGCTCCCGATCAGGTCGCCCCAGACCAGGCCCTCCTTGTTGGCCCTTGCCGCAGGCAAGGCGGTTGAGAACTCTGGAAGGGCCATCCCGAATGCGACCAGGGTAAAGCCGATGTAGATCTCAGGCACCCCGAAGTCGATGGAGACCTGGACGGCGTTCTCGACCACCAGGTTCGCGAAGAAAAGGACGCCGGCGGTCGAGACCAAGGCGAAGGGGACCTCCTTTGTCAGGCTGCCGCCAGACTCGGAGTATTTCTTTGGGAACCTCCCCTTCTCCGACTCTATGTTGTAGACGAACATGAAGTAGACCACCACCAAAACGAGGCCCTCCATCTGGCTGAGAGTGTGGTCGACCAGGAAGAAGAAGGGTATGACCAGTGCGAAGAAGATCCAGCCGAAGTCCTCAAGGATTGTCTTGTTCTTTATGGCGAGCTTCTCCCTTGTCAGTGTCACTATCCCCAGCACGAGGCAGATGCTCGCTATGTTGGTGCCTATGATGGAGCCCAAAACCAGGTTGAAGTTGCCGCGCATCGCTGCGAGCGAGCTGACGAAGAGGTCGGGGAGGGCGGTCCCTATGCCGAGAACGAGGAAACCGACTACGAACTCAGGGAGCTGGAAGTGGGAGGCGAGAGAGGTGACGTGGCGGATCGTCTCGCTCCCGAAATAGGCGAGGGCTGCGAGCGATAAAAGCAGCAGGACGAGGTTGAGTAGGGCCACGCGGGAATCTGCCCGGACCGCCAAATAAGCTTTGGGTGGTGGGATGCATAAATAGGCAGAGCGCCATCCGATGGTGTGGAAAAACTCTCCCTTTTGGTCTTGGTCGCGGTCCTTTTCTCCGCAGCCTGCATCTCTCGCGAGGCCATCGTCCTACCTTCGGCAGAGGTGAGGGAGTACGAGGGCGAGGACCTCTCCTCCATCGCAGACTTCAGGGAGAACTCAATCAAGGGCCCGCAGAACGTCAGCCTTGAGGGGTACAGGCTCGAAGTCGACGGGCTGGTGGAAAAGCCGCTCTCCCTCACTTACGAAGATGTCCTCTCCCGCCAGAGCTACAAGAAGGTTGTCACCCTCTACTGCGTCGAGGGGTGGGACGTCACCATCCTCTGGGAGGGCGTCCTTGTCAGCGACCTTATAGATGAGGCAATGCCGATCGAAGCTGAGACTGTCATATTCCACGCAGTCGACGGCTACACCACCTCCCTCCCCCTTGATTACCTGGAGAGAAACGACATCCTCCTCGCCTACAAGATGAACAACGCCACACTGCCCGTCGCCCGCGGCTTCCCCTTCCAGCTGGCGGCAGAGGAGAAGTGGGGCTACAAGTGGATAAAGTGGGTCGACCGCATCACGCTCTCCAACCAGACAGACTACAGGGGCTACTGGGAGTCGCGCGGCTACAACGAGAACGGCAGCGTCTCAGGACCTATCTTCGAGAGGTGAGCCCTTGCCTTCGGCTATCCTGATCATCTCCTTGACCATGGCGACGTGACCTATCTCCTGGTCTCTTATCCTCTTCAAGTCCTCCTCCATCCTGTCGATTGTGACCCTGTCGAGGGCCGCGGTGTAGAAGTCCCTCATGGCAGACTCCAGCTCGAGGAGCGCGTTCAGCGACTTGAGGACGTCCTCCATCATTCAACCCCCAAAAAGTAGGTCCGCCACTTGTTGAGGGTGCTCTCGTGCTCCCTCGACTCCCGCGCTATTGTCTCGAGCATCCCGAGGATCGTTTCTTTCCTCTCCTCTGCCAGCCCGCTCTCCCCCACCGCCTTCTTCAGGTCGCTCTCCGTCCTCCGGATGACGGCCTCCTCCCACTCTATGCCTTCCGTAATCAGAAGAAGCATCTCCTCCCGCTCGTCCATGGCGGGAAGAGCCTTTTCAGATATAAAAAATGTATCAGGGAAAACTATTTAATGACAAATGTAGTCATTCCATAATGGTTAACAAGGACGACGAGATGTCCTACCACCTCTTCCAAAGGGACGACGGCGAGTGGATGCTCCGCCCAGCGTACAAGGGCAGCTTCGACCTCGTCGAGTCTGGCGGCGAGTGGATCTTCAAGAGGGCGTCGCCCCGAAGGACAATCCACGTCAGCCAGAAAAAAACCATGGAGGTCCTCAAGGAGAATCTAAGGGTCCCAAAGAAAGACGAGATGACCTACAAGTCAGAGTGGAACGATGGGGAACTCTTCTTCGAGGCTTGCGGGAATGGAGATTACGAGCCCTTCGAGAAAAACGGCGAGTGGATCTTCAAGAGATGCGAGCCGATAAACAGTCTGGCAGGCATGCTGGGGAAAGTCCTGAAAGAGGTCTACCTCCAGCAAAGCGCCCTGCCCGCTCCGAAGCCAAATCCCTTGCTGGAGGCCGCGAAGAACGAGATGCCGCTCCTGACCTACAAGAAAGTCCTGCTACTGCCTGAGAAAATAGAGAGGGAAGGTGAGGATACAACTCCGCTCTTGCTGCCCGTCATCCAGAAACTGATGGCGGAGAACCAATACAAGCTTTAGTTACCGCTTGGATAGACAGCGGGTCGTTCATGGCGAGGAACCTAAAGTTACCTTTATAAAGTAGTCAACTATTGTGGGAAGGTGAAAAACAAGGGTGAGCCCGCGACGATGGCGGTCGTGAGGTCAGTCCAGGAAGAGAAGAGCCTTGGAAGCGATGCCTGGACCTACTACCCAGGCGTCGGTGGCGACTTCGAACACGCAGACCTTTTGAGAGGAAACAAAGTCTTCCTCGACAGGGTCGAGGGCCTCAGAGATGGCCGGATCAATTGCATCAGAAAAAACTATGATGTCCTCAGTGAAGAGCTCGGAGAGAAGAGGCTCGCCTTTGAGGTCGTCGACCGTTTTGGTGAGGACGTCGAGGTCGTCTTCTATATCGAGGATGCGGCGACATTCTTCCCGCCAGAGCTGGAAAATGGGTACGACGTCTTTTTGACGAAGCCCTGCGACTACTGCATGGCCAATCGCCACTACAACACGGAGGCGAAGGCGCTACATCACCTGAAAGTCGGGGGCGTCGCGCTGCAGTTCAGGACGCCAGTCTTGGAGTCTTTCCTGCCGAGAATCGGCTTCAGGAAGACAAGCCACTCGCGAAAACACGGCAAAAGAACCTACCACGCCATAGAGAAAGTGAGAGAGATCCCCTACGAAGAGATGGCAAACTTCACAATCCTGGGGCAGGACGTCTGGGGGTTGTTTGAATCCGGCAGTTTCAACGAAAAACAGTTCGACTGGGTGATCCAAGAGGAACTCGGAAGACTCGAATTCGAAGATCCCTCCCTCATCAGCAGCTACGTCGAAGCGACATTCAATTCATTCAGCAGAGAAATCCACGCAAACGGGCCGGAGCGCAAGGACCTCGAGAAAAAGAGGGACTACCTGCTGGAAAAACTGGCATGCGACTGATGTCCAGAACCTCACAAGGAGGAGACGCAGTCTGAAAAGCTCACTATCTTTCCTTGCCAGCCCTTCCCTGATTACCGCGCCAACCTGCACGACTGCAAGCTTCAGCGACCCTGCCTAGACATTGCAATCGACCGATTACCGCTGAAAAGTGTCCCGATCACTCTCCGTCGGCCCGGTTTCTGGTGTAGACCTGATTGTCCTCAAGGACGGCAAGAGAGACTCTGTACCTATCGTCAAGGGCGCCCCACAAGGAGTCGGCAATCTCCGCGCCGCTCCCACTTATCTCAAGTTCGACTGGGCCCCCCTCAAAGGCAGGCAATGGGTTGTTTGGATCGCCCGCATAGGTCGTGATGCACCTGCACCCGCCATGATGTCTGAAGATCTGCCTATCGACGCTCCCCACCTCCCCGCTCTTGAGTATGGCCAAGTAGGCCTCTTGACCTTTCCTGCAACCGAGAACCCGTGGTGTCTTGCTCGGGTCTGGCTCGTGGCGCCACATCCCTGCCACGTCGCTGATGATGTCCTCGGCCGCGTCGGCCGGCCTTGAGCTGAGCTGGGTGTAAAGGGTCCCGGTCTGCTTGCCGTTGCTGACAGCGACGAAGTCGTCGGTCCAGGCGATCGCGTTATAGAGAAGCAGGTCGACATTGGCAGCCTCCACAAGTTCACGGTTGGTCGCGTCGACGAAAACCAGGTTCCCGCCGGAAATGCGATCGATCCGCCTCGCCTGGCTGTTCGCCGACCTCCCCGTGACGAAGTAGGCAACAAAACTCTCGCCCATCACTATCCCCCTGCCAGGGTACTCCATCTTCTCCAGCGCCTCAAGGCCTGCCATGGCGGTTGGGGGAGCATTGAAGAATATAAGACATAGTGACCACTATTAGTGGTAAAACCATGGAGGGCACTCCCGTATTCAAAAGTGCCCCCGCCGGGAATCAAAGCGCCCTTTTTCTTCGAAAAAGTCCTGCATCCCAAAAATAAGGGCTGGAAACACGAATTGAATTGTATAGTGCCCCCGCCGGGAATCGAAGGGGCTGATGCACCCCCACGGCTAGCCTACTCGCTCCGCTTGATAGGCAGATGCTCTGAAGAGACTGTGAGTGCCCCCGCCGGGATTTGAACCCGGGTCACTGCCTCGAAAGGGCAGCATTCTTAACCGGACTAAACTACAGGGGCATGAACCCGCCTGCCGGGGAGGGGGCCCCAGCAGGGGGCTGAAAGAGAGAGCGGCCACGCCGTATAAAAAGGTAACTTATGAAGGGAAGGGTTCGAGTGGGCCCGCCCAAGACGAGGTGCAAAATCAAGTCACTGCGTTCCTACCCGCAACCTATGGTGCGGTCATCTCACACTTTCGCTTCGCATCCAAAAGAAAGGGTTCAAGTGGGCCCGCCCGGACTCGAACCGGGGACCTTCTCCATGTCAAGGAGACGTCATAGCCTCTAGACTACGGGCCCTGGAGCGGGAGTCCTTGCACGATTTAAAATGGTTGCGTGGCCACCCCATTGCGACGCCTCCTGAGAGATGATGCGTATTCACGTCCTTTAACCCTCGAACTCTCTGGAAAGGGGACAAGCGTTTTTCTCCGGACAGACCCAGAGCCAAGCCCCGAGGAGGATTACCAGGGCGGCCAGCCCCTGAACCGCGAGGGCTGAACTGAGAGAGACGTTATCTGCAATGGCTCCGAACAGCGGGCCTGTGAAGACGAAGAAGATGTTCTGGAGGAAGCCGGTGAGTGAAAGGACTGTCGCCCTGTGGTGCGACTCGACGTGGAAATGGATGTAGTTCTTAACTATCGGCAGCGACAGGCCGTAGGCCGACTCCGTGACGAGATAGAGGAAGGCGCCGCCGATGCCTGCGTAGAAGGCGAGGGGCAGCGTCCCGACCACGATCATGAAGGGGATTAGGAGGAGCGTCTTCCTCTCGCCAAGCCACCTCTCGAGAGCGTCCGCTTTCTGTGCGGAGTATGACGACGCCAGCAGCCAGACCACGTAGATGATGCCGAACTGGGAGACAGGGACGCCGGCCGACTGGAGGTAGGGCTGGAGGAACCTGTGGGTCGACAGCATCAGGCCGATCGTGAAGGCGCCGTAGAAAGCAAGCCATCGGACGCGTGGATGGGATGAGGCAAAGCGGACGCTCTCCCGCAGGTGCTGAAAGTACTCCCTGTCTCTTACCTTCTTGGAGAGGGGCGGCTCCTCCATCAGGAGTATCGCGAGAGCGACTGGCACATAGCAGAAAAAGGTGAGCATCATGGTCGCCCTCAGCCCCCACGCTCCGGCCACCCACCCGCCAACGAGAGACGTCACGCCCATGCTAGCCATGGAGAGGGATGTCGCCGAGCCCTCAACCCTCTGGAACTCCTCTTTTTTGCCCAGGGCCTTTAGTGTGTCGTAGATGAATGAAGAGTCTGTCCCGGAAGAGAAAGCCATGGAAGCGCCCAGAAAGAGATGGGCGAAAGCCATCCTCCAGAAGCCGTGGGAGAGCGAGACGATGCCGAAGCCGGCCAAGGTCATCAGCTTTCCGGCGAAGAGCGTCCTCTTCCTGCCGTAGAGATCGGCGAAAGCTCCGCTCGGGACCTCGAAGAGGATCTGGCTGGCGTTCATGATGGCGGAGATTATCATCAGCTGTGTGAAGGAGAGACCTATCTCCCTGAAGAAGAGGACGAAGATGGGGAGGTGGAATGAGATTCCCAGCCTGACCAGCTTGTAGAGAAAGACGTTCCTCTCCAGGGACATCCCAGTTTACAGGGCGGCTGATAATTATGCCTTGTTGGGAGGAGCGCCGGGGGTTGGATTCGCAGAACCCCTTTCTTTTAAGAAAAGAAACCCAACTTGAACGGAGTTCAATTGGGCCCCATTGAGCTCCGCTCAATTAGGGGTCTTTCACTCCCAAAGAAAACCATATTGAAAACAGGAGCGCCGGGGATGGGATTCAAAGAGGTCAATGTCCCCTTCACAG
>CAZGQF010000004.1:0-50089 GCA_964527545.1 Candidatus Undinarchaeota archaeon
CCCGTCGCCGCACCCCCCCTCTCCCCCTTCTTCAATGCAGACTCCTCCCTCACAGCTCTCCCCCGAGTAGCAGTCCGCATCCGACGAGCAGACGAGCCTGGAGAGGTCGATCTTCTGCGAAGTGGACGCGGCCCCCGAGATCTTCACTTCGCACTGCTCCTGCGTGCAGCCAGGCACGTCAGTCAGCTTGAGCACTGCCCTCTCCCTCTCCGCGAGAGTGTCCGACGACCTGTTCACGCTCACGGGCTGGTTCTCTACGTAGACTGTGGACTTCGAGAGATCGATGTCCGTCGCTCCCGTGTTCCTGACGTAGATCCTCCCTCCCGCCGCAGACTCTATCTGGATCTGCGCGAGCGACTGCTCCCCGAGGCTCTCGATCTGAGTCGTCCCGCTCTCCTCTCCGCTCTCAGTGAACCCCTGATAAACAAAGTAGAACCCCCCAGCCGCCGCCACGGCCATCAGCAGCAGCAGGATTATCGCAATCACAGGAGTTATCCCCTTCATGCAAAGTCGTCTCCTCCTCCCGTAATATGTCTTTTCTTCATGCGGAGAACGCCACAGGCTCGCTCCAGCCTGTCCCGTCCCAGTAGACATACTTTACGCTGGGCGGGACCTGGACAGCTATGGTAACCATTATCGCCCCGTTCTCGTTTTTTATCACGTTCGAGTTGCCGATCTCCCCCGAGGCGGTGAGGTTGCCCATGGCCTGCCAACCACCGTTCCATCGGTACCACTGCGGCCATGTGGGCGACGAGGTGGTGTTCTGGAAAACCAACAGCCATCCACCTTCTCCGTCCTCCACGACGTCGACTGGAGTGACTCCGGCCAGCTCGTCGCTGACGTTCTGGGGCTCCGTCCACCCCGCCCCGTTCCATGTCGACCACTGGAGGACTTCGTCCCAATCCTCTGGCTGGAGGTGGTAGATCCGCTCCCAGACCGCCATGCCGTGCGTCGAGTTGAAGCCGGCAGTTGGGTGGTAAAAGTCTTCCCATTCGGAGGAGGTACGGGAGGCGATGACGCCGGGAGCGGACCAGCTGCCGTCGAAGACTGAGTAGTTGATCCAGCTTGGGGCGTTCGTTCCACCGGGCGCGTTCGATGGCCATATTGCCATCCCCTTGTCGTCTGCGGAAAAAGCGAATGTACCAGTCTCTATCTCAATCTCTGCCGGCGTGTCTGTCATGTTCTGCGGTTCGCTCCAGGTTGAGCCGTCGAAGGAGGCCCATGCCACGTCGTCCCCGTCGTTGGAGGGCGTGACGTCGCCCAGCCTCCAGACAGCTATCACCTCCCCGCTTGAGTTGAAAGCCACGTGGGCGGCCTCCTGGTCGAGTTCGCCGGAAGTCACGTTGTCCGTGGAGGACCAGGTCTCCCCGTCCCAATAGGTCCATAAGACGTCCCTGGACGTTGAGGACTCGCCTGCGTTGCCGACCACAATGGCCTTGCCTTCGGGCGAGTAGTCCGAGTGCGTGACTTCGTCCAGGTAGCTGTTCTGCGAGAGGTTCTCCCCCTGGACGTAGGTCGACCCGTCCCAGTCGTAGGCGTAGATCTCCACATCCATCTCCGCCATGTCTATGCCCATGAATGCGATGCTCCTGGGGCCGCAGTCCTCGAAGCAGGACGTCCCGTTCTCGTCAGAGTCGCAGTGCTCATTGCCGCAGTAGCAGTCTGCAGGACAGTTGGACGACGTCTCCCCCTCGTCGCAGACGCCGTTCCCGCAATCAGTCTCTTCCTCCCCTTCGCTTTCCGCACAGACCCCTCCCTCGCACGTCTCTCCCGCATAGCAGTCGGCATCCGAATAGCAGACCAACCCTGAAAGGTCGACAGTCCTCGATGTCGATGCCGCCCCAGAGATCTTCACTTCGCACTGCTCCTGCGTGCATCCCGGGACTTCAGTCAGCTTGAGCACCGCCCTGCTCCTCTCCGCCAATGTGTCAGCCGACCTGTTCACGCTCACGGGCTGGTTCTCCACGTAGACGGTCGCTTTGCTCAGGTCGATGTCGCTCGCCCCCACATTCCTGACGTAGATCCTCCCTCCCGCCGCAGACTCTATCTGTATCTGCGCGAGCGACTGCTCCCCGAGCTGCTCTATCTGCGTAGCTCCGGACTCCTCCCCGCTCTCAGTGAACCCCTGATAGACAAAGTAGAACCCCCCAGCCGCCGCCACGGCCATCAGCAGCAGGAGTATTATCGCAATTACGGGCGTTATCCCTCGCATCCCTTACCTCCTCTCTGGCGAGTAATATGCTTTCTTGCCCTTAGCTCGTGACAGCTACCGGCTCCGTCCACCCGCTTCCGTCCCAGTAGGTGTAGTTGTAGTCGACGCCGCCTGGCCCGCTCTCCACCATCAGCCCGAGGACGGCTCCGTAGTGGTTCTCCAGGAAGCCCATCCCCGCCGCTATGTTGTCGTCGGTGAAGTTGCCCTGGTCGACAAAGCCGCTCCCGCCGCTCTCCCAAGTGAAGTACTTGTAGTACGCAGGATCTGCTGTTGTGTTGCCGGCTCCCAATACCCAGGTCTCGCTCTCGTCCAGGAAGAGTGCGCCGACGCTCCATCCCCCCAGATCGTCGCTGTAGTTCTGCGGCTCGCTCCATTGAAAGCCGTCCCACGTCGCCCACTGTATGACATCTTTTGGTTTCGACAAGTAGGAGTACTCGAGCCTCCAGACAGCCAGCCCGTGCGTGGAGTTGAAACCGAACACTGGATTCCTTATCCTGTGGAGGGCGGGGTCCTCGACGGAGAGTATTGTGCTGTAGACATCTCCCCACCCGCCGTCCCATTCAGAGTAGTTGAGCCATGTCCCGCCGCTCGTCGCGTATGACGAGAAGACGAGCATCCCCTTGTCGTTCTCGTCGAACCTGAATGCCGGCCCGTGGAGCATGTTGACCACTGTCCCCTCGTTGTCTGTCAGGTTAATCCCATTCTCAGGGTGCCAGCTCCCGTCGAAGGAGGCCCAGGCGACGTTCCTCCCCTCCAAGTCCTCCCCAGCCTCCCAGAGCACCATTGCTTCGTCGCTGGAGTTGAAGTCCCAGGCGAAAGAGGAGGTCTCCTCAGTCCAGCCCGTGGAGGTGAAGTTGGTCGAGGCCGACCAGCTGGAGCCGTCCCAATACGAGTATGAAAGGTCGAGTGTCCCTTCGTTTCCCGCCACCCCTATGGCCAGCGCATTGCCTTGGGAGTCATAGACGTGGCCGGTGTAGCCGTCGTTCCAGCTGTTCGCGGTGTGGTTCTCCCCCTTGACGTAGGTCGAGCCGTCCCACTCGTAGAGGTAGGAGTCGACGTCCCCTCCGGACAGGTCGATGTCCTGGCCGAGGAAGTTCTCTATTCCGCAGTCTTCATAACAGCTCTCTCCCGTCTCGCTCGGGTAGTCGCACGTCCCGTCGCCGCAGAAGGCAGCTTCCCCTCCCTCTTCTTCAATGCAGACCCCTCCCTCACAGCTCTCCCCCGAGTAGCAGTCCGCATCCGACGAGCAGAGAAGCCTGGAGAGGTCGATCGACTTTGACGTCGACGCAGCCCCAGAGATCTTCACTTCGCACTGCTCCTGCGTGCATCCCGGGACTTCAGTCAGCTTGAGCACCGCCCTGCTCCTCTCCGCCAATGTGTCAGCCGACCTGTTCACGCTCACGGGCTGGTTCTCCACGTAGACGGTCGCTTTGCTCAGGTCGATGTCGCTCGCCCCCACATTCCTGACGTAGATCCTCCCTCCCGCCGCAGACTCTATCTGTATCTGCGCGAGCGACTGCTCCCCGAGCTGCTCTATCTGCGTAGCTCCGGACTCCTCCCCGCTCTCAGTGAACCCCTGATAGACAAAGTAGAACCCCCCAGCCGCCGCCACAGCCATGAGCAGCAGCAGGATTATCGCAATTACGGGCGTTATCCCCTTCATGCAAAGTCGTCTCCCCCTCCCGTAATATGTCTTTTCTTCATGCGGAGAACGCCACAGGCTCGCTCCAGCCTGTCCCGTCCCAGTAGGTGAAGCTGAAGACGTACGAACTGCCGCCCGGCCCCTGGTTGAGGAGCTTGCCAGTTATGGCGTCGTTCTCGTTCTTGTCGAGGACGAGAACCCCAGTCGGGTCGTTCTCTGTGAGGTTGCCCTCAAGGACCCAGCCGTCTTCCCAGGAGTACCACTCCGGCCAGGGAGGTTCTGACGTTGCGTTCGACACGACAAGGAGCCACTCGCCGTTGGCATCCACCTCCAGCCCCACACCCATATATCTGCTCAGTTCGCCGCTGACGTTCTGTGGCTCCGTCCACCCCACCTCATCCCACGTCGCCCACTGCAGGAGATCCTGGTCCTCGATCCCCTCGAAGTCGTTTATCGTCCAGACTGCCATCCCGTGCGTGTCGTTGAACTCCAGGCTCAAGCTCCTGAAGACAGGGAAGACGTCGGGCGCCCAGTAAGTCTCCGTCACAGTCCCGGCCTCCCCCCATCCCCCGTCCCAGACAGAGTAGTTGATCCAGCTGTCGTAGTTGACGTATGACTCGAACAGGACGATCCCAGTGTCGTCCGGCGCGAAGGAGAAGTCAGAAAAACCGAAGTTTTCAGGGGTGTTGGTCAGGTTCACGGGCTCCGACCAGCCTGTCCCGTCGAAGGAGGCCCACGCCATGTTTCCTCCAGACGGTTCTCCAGTCTCCCAGACAGCGATCGCCTCGTCGCTGGAGTTGAAATCCATGCCGTAGACGCCGTTCATGCTGTTGTATTGGTCGTTCCATTCGTTGTCGGTCAGGTTGTCGAAGGGCGACCAGTCTGTCCCATTGTGGAGAGACCACATGATCTCTGAGTTGGAGGTGTAAGTGTTGGTCAGCCCCAGCACGATGGAGTTGCCCTCCGAGTCGTAGGCCTGGTTCAGGGCAATGAAGTCGTGGCCTGGGATCTCTGGAGTCAGGTTCCTCGAGAAGGCGTAGGTTGTCCCGTCCCAGTCGTAGGAGTAGACGTCGTAGTCGCCCCCGGAGAAGTCCATGTTGTAGACGGCCACGGAACGCGGCCCGCAGTCCTCGAAGCAGGACATCCCGTTCTCCCCCTCATCACACTCGCCGTCTCCGCAGACAGCTTCCTCTTCCCCCTCCTCGACGCAGACTCCCCCCTCGCAAGCCTCACCCGCATAACAGTCAGTGTTTGACGAGCAGACCAGTTTGGAGAGTTCTATGGTCCTCGACGCGGAGGCCGCTCCGCTTATCTCCACTTCGCACCTGTCCGACGCGCAGTTCGGCCTCTGAGTGAACTTGAGCACCGCCCTGCTCCTCTCAGCGAGAGTGTCAGAGGACCTGTTCACCTCCACGGGCACGCTCTCCACGTAGACCGTCGACTTCGAGAGGTCAATCTCTCCCGCGCCCACGTTCTTGACGTAGATCCTCCCTCCCGCCGCAGACTCTATCTGGATCTGCGCGAGCGACTGCTCGCCGAGGCTCTCGATCTGCGTAGCTCCGCTCTCCTCTCCGCTCTCAGTGAACCCCTGATAGACAAAGTAGAACCCCCCAGCCGCCGCCACGGCCATCAGCAGCAACAGGATTATCGCAATTACGGGAGTTATCCCCTTCACGCGCCCCTCCAGCTCCCCCCTCTTTTATCCTTTTCAGGCAAGACTTATTTCCCACCCCTTCCACCTTCCCCCATGCTGATCTTCACCGCCTACGGCAAGGACAGGCTCGGCCTGGTGACAAGCCTCACGGAGGTCGTCGCTTCCCACGAAGCCAACATAATCGACATCTCGCAGAACGTGCTGAGCGGGATCTTCACAATCTTCATGGTCATCGACGAAGGCGACTCTCCAGGAGGGCTCGAGGCCGACCTCCGACAGCGGTGCGGGGAGCTCTCCCTCTCCTGCGAACTCTCCTCCTCCCCGGTCTTCGAGAAAAAGCCGAGGAAGGGCTACGTGGTCACTCTCCTCGGCAGGGACAGGCCGGGCATCATGGCCGCCATCTCCCGCGCCCTCTCCGAAAAGGGAGTCAACATAGAGAGCACCAAGATGATCGCCCGCGGAGAGGTGATAGGGACGGAGATGGAGGTCTCCCTCTACGACCAGGACCCCGAGGAGGTGGAGGAGGCCCTGAGAGAGGTCGCGGACGGGATGGAGCTCGACGTGACACTGCAGGAAGACGACCCCTTCCGACGGTCCCGCAGGCTGATAGTCTTCGACATGGACTCCACCCTCGTCGACGCTGAGGCGATAGACGAGATGGCCAAGAAGGCGGGAGTGGGTGAAGATGTGGAGGAGATGACGCGGCAGGCGATGGAGGAGGGCGTCGACTTCGAGGAGTCACTGCGCCGCAGGATCAGGCGCCTCAAGGGGATGGAGCTCGGCGAGGTCGAAAAGCTGGCCAGCCAGCTGGAGCTGACGGAGGGAGCGGAGGACCTGATCGCGGTCCTGAAGAAGATGGGCTACAAGATAGCTCTCATCACTGGCGGCTTCCAGGTCTTCGCCGACAATGTAAGGGAGAGGCTCGGCCTCGACTACGCCTTCGCCAACAGGCTGGAGATCAAAAACGGCAAACTGACCGGCGAGGTGGAGGGCGACGTGATCGACATGGAGGGCAAGGCGAGCATACTGAAGGAGATAGCGGAGAGAGAGGGCATCCCCCTCGAGTCTGTGGTCGCTGTCGGCGATGGCGCCAACGACCGCCTCATGCTTGAGACTGCTGGCCTCGGAATCGCCTTCAACGCCAAGGAGATACTGAAGGGGCCGGCGGAGGGCACGCTCTCCCGCGACCTGCGGGGACTGCTCTACCTGATAGGCCTCTCCGAGAGGGACGTCGAAAAACTGAGAGACCGCTAAACTTTTATTCGCCCTCTCTCGCCCTCTCTCATGACAATGAGGCTTCTGATTTTCGGCCCGCAGGGCTCCGGAAAGGGGACGCAGGCGAAGCTGGTATGCGACAGGTACGGACTCGTCCACATATCGACCGGCGACATCTTCCGCGACCACATCTCCAGGAAGACGGAGCTTGGCAGGAAAGTGGATGAGATAGTGAAGAACGGAGAGCTCGTCCCGGACGAGCTGACCAACGCCCTGGTCGAGGACCGCCTCTCCAAAGAGGACGTGGACGACGGCTACCTGCTCGACGGCTACCCGCGCAACCTTTCCCAGGCCGACTTCCTCGACTCCATAACGGAGGTCAACGGCGTCATCTATCTCGACGTCCCCGACGACGTTGTCGTGGAACGCATCTCCGCCCGCAGGGTGTGTCCTGATTGCGGGGCGACCTACAACCTGAAGTTCAAGCCGCCAAAGAGGGAAGGGGTCTGCGGAGATTGCGGCGGGGAGCTGGTCCAGAGAGCGGACGACAGGCCGGCTGCAATCAGGGACCGCCTCCAGACATACCACTCCACGACCGAGAGGGTCATTGACCACTACTCCGACTCCATGGTCGTCAATGTCGACGGGACGGGCAGCATCGGCGAGGTGTTCGACCAGGTCGCGGCCGGCCTTGATGCCCTCTTTCCCGGGGAGTAACCTCTTTAAGCCGAGAGCAGCCTCCCAGCTCACGCAGCCGTAATCTAGTCTGGTCAGGATTCGAGCTTCCCAAGCTCGCCACCCGGGTTCAAATCCCGGCGGCTGCATGGATGACGGAACTCGACGAAATAAGGAGACGCAAGCTCAAGGAGAGAATGAATAAAATGAGAGTGAATGAGATAGAGGTCGGAGAAGATGAGTTCAAGGAGAAGGTACTGGAGAAATCGAGGGAGAGGCCCGTCCTGGTCGATTTCTGGGCGCCCTGGTGCGCACCCTGCCTGTTTCTCGGGCCCGTTCTCTCTAAAGTCGCTGTTGAATCGGACGCTGGAGTCCTCCTCGCGAAGGTCAACGTCGACAATGCCCATTCTCTCGCCAGAGAGCACGGGATACGGGGGATCCCAGCGGTCAAGCTCTTCAAAAACGGCGAGGAGGTCGCGGGATTCGTTGGGGCCAGGCAGGAGACCGACGTCAGAAAGTGGCTTGGAGCGGCGCTTCAGTGACCTTTTCCTTTCGTGAAAGGACTCATCTCCAGCTGTTCCACTCTTCTCCCGCGTACTTCTCGTAGTACTCCTTGGCCAGCCCCAGCTCGTAGTCAGTCAGTTTCCCCTTCTCGAAACTCTCCCCGAAAGTCTCCTCGAAGCCCTTCACTATCGCCTCCGCGACCTCCGCAATCGTGGCTTCTCCGTGCTCTCTCAGGCCCGTCACAAGCTCCTCCACTTTCTTCACTCTCTTTTTTCTCAGCTTCTCGTCGCTTATCTTCAGGTAGCGGAACATCCTCTCTGCGTCAGTGGAGAAGAGCACGGTCCCGTGCTGGAGAAGGCAGTTCTCCACGCGGGTCTGCGCGTTTCCTGAGACCTTCCTCCCGCCAATCAGTATGTCGTTGACAGGCTTGAACTCTGTCTCGAAGCCGAGCATGCCGAGGCCCTTCATCACTGCGCCGCAGATCAGGCCGTACGACTCCTCGATCTCTTTGGGTATGGCGGGATGGCTTTCTCCTATGACGAAGCTGTAGTTGAGCTCGTTTCCCGGCGACTTGAAGACTGCCCCCCCGCCGGTCAGCCGCCTCACCACCTCAACGCCGTCCTTTTTGCACCTCTCCAGGTCGACCTCCTTCTCCGCCTCCTGGAAGAAGCCGATGCAGACCGCTGGCACTCTCCACTCGTAGAACCTCAGCGTGGGGGGGACCCTTCCTTCCCTCACGGCATCCATCACAGCCTCCTCCTTCGCCATCTTCATGAAGGAGTCGTCAGACGACTCGAGAGGGACAAGACGCCAGGCCATCTAACCCTCCAAGGCCTCTTTCACGTGGCTGATGTAGGCGAGAGACGGACCTCCCCCCATGGCCACCGCAACCCAGGCCGCCTCCAGTATC
Organism: Candidatus Undinarchaeota archaeon; assembly: GCA_964527545.1. Lineage (GTDB taxonomy): Archaea > SpSt-1190 > SpSt-1190 > DYHY01 > CAZGQF01 > CAZGQF01. The sequence goes on from CAZGQF010000004.1 coordinate 8,813, forward strand.
TCCTCGTCGCTCAGCCCCATCTCTTTCGCCATGGCCACGTGGTAGGCGATGCAGAGGTCGCACTGCGCCTTCACAGCAATCGCCACGAAGATGAGCTCTTTCGTCTTTGCAGGAATCGCCCCGTCCTTCTTCACCTCTTCGAGTAGGTCCTTGAACGCCCCCATCTTCTCCGGCGTCTCCTCTCCCAGATACCCCATCACTTCCTTCGCCTTTTTCAGTTTCTTTTTGCTTCCCATCTTGATCACTTCAGCGTCTCGTCGAGCCAGTCGACTATCTTTTCAGCCTCGAAGAGCTCTTTTAATTCATCCTCGTCGCTCAGCTCGATCTTGATTATCCAGGCCTCGTACGGCTTCTCGTTTATCTCTGACGGCTCGTCGTAGACCTTTTCGTTGACCTCCACCACCTCTCCGCTGACAGGCGACTTCAGGTGGCCGGACCACTTCAGGGCCTCGAGGGAGACGTAGACCTCCCCTCTCTCTATCTCCCCCTTCTCTGGCAGCTTCACGAAGAGGAACTCCTTCACCGCCTTGGCGATGGGCTCTATTATCCCAATGGTGGCCACGCCGTTTTCCACCTTCACCCAACTCGAGTCCTTGTTGTAGAGCAGTCTGTCCGGAAGTTCGCTTTCCCTGTATTTCATTTGCTTTTCCTCCATCTCTTGGCCAAGATAATGAGACCGGTGACAGCTATCGATCCGAGCAGGAGGCCTATTGCCGCCGCGGGGTTGTCGAGCAGCTGTGGCTTGAAGAGGAGGAGGCTGCCCAGGGAGAGCATCATCATCCCGGAGAGCAGCTTAAGGTATCTCCCCTGCTTCTCGCTCAGCTTTTTCTTCCCCAGCGTGGCCGTGAAGATTATCACCACAGTCAGGAGCGGCAGTATGTAGACCAGGTTGTAGAGAGCCAGGTAGAAATAGTAGCTCGTCTTCGGCAGGTCGTTGAGGACCAAAATTTTGGTGAAGACCATGGGAAGGCCGGCCGTGCAGAGCAGCTCGTAGAGGTTCGCCGTGACCGCCAGCACCACAGTCCCCGCCATCATCGTCGAGAGGGACGAGGCCTTTAGCAGCTCTCTCATCCGCCCCATCAAGCTCGAGCGCTGTTTCTCCGAGATGGTGAGGGAGACGCCCTTCTTGAAAAATAAGAAGTCCTTGACGTTGATCGCTCCTATGACCAAGGCCACCAAGCCGGCCACCGTGGTTATTATCTCCATCTCTTTGGTTACCAAAAAGAAGTTGAGCCAGGCGGTCATGAAGAGGAAGTAGATGAGGCCCGAGAAGAAGACGAAAGTCCCGCCAATGAGCAGCATCCTCTTCCTCGACTCCGCGTAGACGAGCATGCTGAGCAAGAAGAAGAGTACGAAGAAGCAGCAGGGGTTGAAGCTGTCGAGAAAGCCGAGGAAGGCGGAGAGGACTGGCAGTGACATCGCCTTCAAGTCGACCTCCCCCAAGACGGGGACAGAGAGTGTCTCCTTGACCTCTTCCTTCTCACCAGTCTCCTGCCCGCCCAGCTCCTCGCCGATCTTCTCCTCCATCCTTGACTTGATGCTCTCGGAGAAGCCGACGAAAGGCTCGCCCCCTATGAAAGTGGTGGGCACCCCGCGGAACTCTATTCCCTGCTCGCTGCACATCTTTTGTGCCAGCTCCCTGTTGGTGTCGTTCCTGTAGACCTCGAACGTCTCGAGTTTGATGCGCGGGTTCTCCTCCACTCTCCCTGAAAGGTACTCTATCGCCTTCTCGCAGTGGGGGCAGGAATAGCCGTAGAAGAGATTGATTGTGACGTTGGAGCTGGCCTCGACGGCGGGGAGGGAGAGCATTGCTACCAAGGCCAGCAGTGTCAATGCGGTTCTTTTTTCCATCTTACATCTTTCAAAAGCTGAAACAACTTAAGGGTTTTTGTTTCACAATGTGAAATCACTCCCCCTGGCAGAGGACAGACCTCAGGTCCTCCTTCAGTTCGACCCTGTTGGTCAGCCCCTTCCTTCTCTTCTCAACGACGCTCTTCCTCTTGAACTTTTTCAGCATCCTTGAGATTTTCACCCTGGAGAGGCCGCTCTCCTTCACCAGCTGGTTCTGCGTCATCACGCCTCCCTTCTCCACCAGAATCTTGACCGCCTTCCTCTCATCGCCGTCCAGGAACTTGAGCGTGGAGAGACTCTTCCTGTGGATTTTCCCTATCCTCTTCTCGTACTTCTCCGAGATGAAGTAGTAGGTGAGGCTCCCCACGAAGAGGCCTGCCAGTGAGAGGGAGACCAGGGCGATGGCGATCTCGTTCTTGACGGCGCAGTGGACGTCGCAGAGGACGACGGAGTAGAAGTAGTTCACAGTGAAGAAGATGATCAGCGCGAAGCCGGCCAGTACCCCTATCACCAGCCAGAGGTCGAGCAGGTGCGGCTTTTTCTCTTCCACTCCCGCGGGAACTGCGACAGGTTTAAGACTCTTTCCTACCTGCCGCTGAACTTGTCGATGTGGGCTGCCTTTGGCTCGTCAGAGGTCTTCGCCTTCGCCCTCAGCTCCTCCGCCATCGCCGTGAGCGCAGGCACGTCGGTCTGCCTCGGCTGCGGCCCCCTTTTCTGCGGGACCGCCTTGAGCTGTTCCACTATGCTCGCGACTATGATCCCGCCTCCCGTCGTGCTGGGGTCGACTCCCGCTTCCCTGACCAGCTGGTTGGCCAGCTTGACCTTCTCGAGCAGAGGCGCCACCTTCTCCCTGTCGATGGAGAGTCCAGGGGCCCTGCTCGTTGCTTTGTTCGCGGGTTCTGGAGGGGACCTGCCCTGCTTCGGCTTCGCCACGAAACCCGGGCTGCCGATCTCCTCCTGCTCTTTCTCGGGCGGCGCTGGCATCTCTTGAGGAGCCTTCCTGCCTCCCACAGTGCCGTCGATGTTTCTCGGCCTCTTCTTTGCCTCGTCGAGAAGGAATGGGAATGGCATCTCTTCTTCCTGCATACGACCTTTCCCCACTCCAAGGTATTTAACCTTTACAATCCCTTCTTCGCCAGGTCGCCCAGCCAGTCGCAGTTCCTGTCCACCATCTCCTGTATCTCTGCGATCTCTTTCTTGGTGAGCTTCTTGAACCTGCCCTGTTTCTTCAGGTACTCCTCCACTGGCGTCCTCTCGTCGAGAGGGAAGGTCAGCTTGTGCTTGCCGTCCACTATCTCGAAGAGGGGGAACATCCCTGTCTTAACCGCCAGCTCCGCCACTTCTACGCTCTCGCCGCTCGGAATCCTCCAGCCCAGCGGGCAGGTCGCGTGGACGTGGACGAACGCCGCGCCCTCAGTCTCCAATGCCTTCTTGATCTTCTTCTGGAAGTCCTCGGGATAGGCTATGCTCGCGGTCGCCACGTACTTCACGCCGTGGGCTGCCACTATGTGGGCCAGGTCTTTCTTGGGGCGGAGGTTCCCCGACACCTTCTTGCCGTACGGACTCGTGGTGGTCGCCGCGTGGAGCGGCGTGGCGCTCGACCTCTGGATGCCAGTGTTCATGTAGGCCTCGTTGTCGTAGCAGAGGTAGACCATGTCGTGGCCTCTCTCCATCGCCCCTGACAGCGCTCTCATCCCTATGTCGAAAGTCCCGCCGTCTCCCCCCACCGCCAGCACGTTGGCCTTCTTTCCCTTCGCCTTGAGCGCCTCGCTGACGCCGCTCGCTATGCTGGCCGCGTTCTCGAAATTGCCGTGTATCCAGGGCACCTCCCAGGCGCTCTCGGGATAGGGCGTGGAGACGACCTCCATGCAGCCGGTCGCCTGGACCACTATGGTCTCCGGCCCCGCCGCCTGGGTGGCCAGCTTTATTGCCAGGGCGCAGCCGCAGCCCGCGCAGGCCCTGTGTCCCCGAGAGAAATAAGTCTCCATCATGAACACCTCAGAACATCCATGCGCTCTCCCCCTTCTTCAGCTTCTTGAGTGCGGAGCGGACGTGGTTTTTGGTCACGTCCCTGCCGCCCAGGCCGATGATGTACTCGCCGATCTCAATCCCCGAGCCATAGATGCGGTTCCTCACCTCCGAGGCGAGCGGCGACCCCATCCCCACAGATACGCTCTTGTCCATCACCGCCAGCTTCTCCACGTCGATCTCCAGCTCGGGGAAGGGCCTGAACTGCCTCAAACTGACCAGCCCCACCTTCTCTCCCTCCTCCCTCATCTCGTCGACGACGTCCTTGATTGTCCCGCAGACAGACCCCATCGCCAGGAGCGCCATCTCAGCGTCCTCCATCTCGTAGTACTCGACAGGCTCGTACTCTCTTCCGAACTCCCCGCCGAACTCCGCCATCACCTCCGCGATCGCGCCGTCCGCCTCCCCCATCGCCTTCTCCTGGTCTGACCTCAGTTCCATGTAGGTGTCCGGGAAGCCTATCGGCCCCATGGTCACAGGCTCTTTCGGGTCGAGCTTGAACTCGGGCTCGTAGGGCGGCAGGAAGCCGTCGACCTCTTTCTGCGAGAGGAAGTCGACGGGCTCGTAGACGTGGCTCAGTATGTAGCCGTCCATGTTGACCATCACCGGCAGCGACACCTTGGAGCTCTCACCGATCTTGTAGGCCATGACAGTCAGGTCGCAGGCCTCCTGCACGCTCTCCGCGAACAGCTGGATCCACCCGGCATCCCTCTCGCTCATTGCGTCCTGCTGGTCGTTCCAGATGTTGATCGGCGCGGCCAGCGCCCTGTTGACCACGTTCATCACGACGGGCAGCCTCATCCCGCTCAGTGTGAAAAGCACCTCTGTCATGAGGGCCAGGCCCTGGGAGCAGGTGGCCGAGTAGGCGCGGGCTCCAGTCGCCGAAGCGCCCAGGCAGGCGCTGATTGCGCTGAACTCGCTCTCTACCGGTATGTAGCTCGCCTTCAGCTCCCCGTTGTTGACGATGTCTGCCAGCTTCTCCACTATGTAGGTCTGCGGAGTGATGGGGTAGGCGGCCACCACCTCCGGCCTGCACATCTTGACAGTCTCAGCGACTGCGAAGCCGCCCACGATGACCTTTCTCATTTCTCTTCCTCCTCCATCCTGATCGCCTTGACAGGACACTGGTTGGCGCAGATTCCGCACCCCTTGCAGAAGTCGAGATCCACGACAGCCTTGCCGTCGACCACGTGGATTGCGTCGTCCGGGCACCTCACTTCGCACTTCCTGCAGCCAACGCACTTCTTTGTGTCCACGACAGGCCTCTCCGCCCTCCAAGACCCTGTCTTAGTCTTCTTGGTGCTCCCAGGCTCGTCTATCACGCCGCCCTTGTTCCTCTCCGCCATCATGCACCCTCCATCTTCTTCTCTGTCTTTTTGTAGAGCCTCTCTATCAGCTCCTCGTTCTTCTTCACGACCTTCTCTCCCTTCTCCTCGAACCTCTCCCCTATCGCTTCCTTCAGCGACTCGAGCGACATCTCCCCGGTGAAGGCGGCGAAGACGCCCAGCATCCCCGTGTTGACTATCGCCCTGCCGAACGCCTCCAGCGCAGCGCCGCTCGCGTCAACCGCTATCGCCTTCTTGAACTTGAAGCCGAGCTCCTTCACGCTCTTCTTGGAGTTGATGACTGCGACAGTCTTTTCTCCAGTCCCCTTCTCTATGATCTCTTTCGGCAGAGTCGGGTCGAGCACTATCAGGTAGTCGGGCTCGTAGATCTGCGCCCTCAGCCTGATCGGCCTGTCGTCCACCCTTGCAAAGCTGACCACGGGCGCGCCGGTCCTCTCGACGCCGAAGAACGGGAACGCCTGCACCTCCTTTCCGTCCCTGAAAGCTGCCATCGCGAGCAAAGCAGCGGCCGTCACAGCGCCCTGCCCTCCGCGGCCGTGGATCCTGATCTCTTTCATCCCACCACCCTTAGAGAGCCACTTTTATGCTTGTTGCTTGTCGATTACCAGTTCGACGATTGTTGATTACGCCGATTCGACAATCCCCGAGGAGAGGACTCTCTTGACGCCCTCCCTGTCGAACTCGTACTTGAGCATCTTTATCGCCTCTTCCGCCCCCACCCACCTCCAGCTGTCGTGCTCCCCGCTGATATCGACCTCTCCGTCCGCCTCCACTGCGAAGAAGTGGTCCTTCGCCTCCCCCCCGTCGAACTCGGGCTCGTACTCCAGGTCCCACACCCTCCTCGGCTCCAGGCCCGTCTCCTCTTTCATCTCCCTGACTGCCCCCTCCCTCCAGCTCTCTCCTTCCTCCCATCCCCCAGCCACTGTCTGCCACCAGCTCTCGTCCGGGTCGACCTTGTGCAGGAGCAGGAACTCGACGCCGTCCGCTTTTTTCCTGAAGACCACGGCCCTCACAAGGTGTCTCATACGCCCTTTCCGCACAACACATTTAAACCATTATTTTATCCCTCTGGAGTAGATGGTAACCATACTGGACGACTGTTCTCTCTCCGAAGAGGAGAGGAAGAGGGCAGGGAGACTCCTCGAGCTCTACCCCCTCCTGCCCGTGGGCGAGGTCGAGTGGGTCGACGTGGCCCCCCTCAAGGAGAAGGCCTCCGCAATCGCCCACAAGGCGGACGCAGTCGTCCTGGTCGCCAGCGGCGGCCTCGAGCTCTACTCTCCTTCCTCCCAGCCGGTCTTCGTCTTTGACTCCCGCGTCCACGGCGACTTCGGCGGCAAGGCGGCAGTGAGAATGGAGAGGTTCCGGAAGGCAGTCTCCCGCTCTGACGAGTATCACGCAGATGAGCTCGAGAAGCTGGGCGAGTTCTTCAGGAAGGGGACCTACTCAAAGGTCGCCGTCCTTGAGGGAGAAGTGGGGACCGCAGGCGTCAGCGTGGCGCGCCTCTCCGCCATAAACCACAAGCTCCGCTTTCACACGAGGGAGAGGAGATTCGTCATTGGAGTCGCATACGAGGGCGAGTTCGGCGAGCTGGAGGTGGCGACCCCCTTCGGCATGAGGACGCTGACAGCCCCCAACCCCCTTATCAGCTCCGGCCTCGACTACGAAGTCATCCGCACCGCAAGCCACTCCCTGGTGCGGCGATTCAGCGAGGCATTCTACAACGAGTTTCTTCCCCTTGACGAGGACACCAGGAAGATGAGGGAGTTCCTCTCCAAGAATGCGACTGGAGAAAGCCAGCATCTCCTCGAAGACTACATCTCACTTAGGGGCAGGGCCGCGGAGAGGATACGGGAGAGGGGCGAAGCACTCGCCCTCTACAGGGAGGCGTGGGGATGACGCTCATCCTCGACGACTGCAACCTCTCCGAGGAGGGGAGGAAATCTGCGGAGATCGTCCTCTACCACTCCCCCCACCGCTTCAGGGAGGTCGAGTGGGCGGACATCGCTCCCATGCGCGAGGCAGTCGACTCGATGGCGAGAGACTACGACGCAGCAGTCCTCCTCGACAGGAGCTCCGTCGACCTCTACAACCACTCAAGCAGGCCAGTCTTTGCATTCGGTTTCCTCCAGGAAGGGCTCCTCTCTGGCGAGGAGACAAAGTTCGAGCTGGAGGACGAGATGAGAAACTACCTGGAGAGGGAGAGGAAAAAAACCAGCCTCTTCCGAGAGTTCGAGAGGTTCGTCTCTTCCGGGTACGAGAGCTTCCTCGTGGTGAAGGGGATCTTTTACCCCATACTCCCCGAGATGGGGTTCGCTTCGGTGGTCCAGCACCTCGAGAACGAGGGGAAAAATTACAAGGCTGTCGTGGGGGCTGCCTATTCGCTCCCCACTCTGAATGTGAGTGTGGAGTTCGTCGGCGAAAGCGAGAAAAGCGAGCTGGAGCTCCCCAACCCGCTCGTTAACTTGATGGGGGGCGGCCTGATTCACTCGCTTCTCTGTCCCACGGACGAGACCGGCATCTATCCCTTCTCCGACCTCTTCGTTGACAGGCCGGTCCCGGACATTGAGTGGGAGGTCGGCAGGGCGAGAGAACGGTACAGGCTCCAGGGCGTGGAGGACCCGCGCGGCCTCGCCGAGCTCTACCGCAAGGCAACGACGCTTTCAAGAGAGAACGACATCCACAAGACCGCCTTCATAGAGGCCCACTCATTCACTTGACTATGACCTCTTCACAGACCTTGGCCATCTCCTCTTCGGAGAGTTCCAGCTCGTCGTCGTAGCCGTTTCCCTTCCCGCCTCTCGGGCCGACTGTCTTTGCATCCGGCATCTCCGCCCACGGTATCCTTGCCAAATCCAGCTCGATTCTCTGGCCCTTGTGCTCTATCTCCGTGGTGGCCTCACTCGCCTCCCTCAGCCCCTCGATGAACTCCTCCAGCTCTTCCTTCACCTCTTCAGCCTCCTGCCTCCCCACGCCGCAGTTGGCGAACTCCACTATCCTCAGTCCGTCGTAGTTGAAGAGGTTGGGCGGCGTCAGCCTGGCGGCGAACTGGTCTGTCCCGTTGGCCTGGAAGTCGGCCACCTTTATCCAGCTGATCTGGTGCCTCTTCCCGTTGATCTGGAAGGAGGGGTTCTTTATCGTCCAGCCCTTCTTCGGATAGCCCGAGACAACGAAAGGCTCTGACTTCCTCTTCTTCCTCACGCGCTTCCCCTTTTTGGAGAGCCCCAGCCTCTTCTTGATGAAATCGAGCACATCCCTTCCCCTCCCCAGCTGATAAAAATACCTATCGCCGCAGCCACATCTTAAAAACGGCGGGCCTCCGCTCTTTTTTGTGTCCTACGAAGAGAGGATAAGTGAGCTGGAGAAGGAGATCCGCGAGACGCCCTACAACAAGGCCACGCAGCACCACATAGGCAGGCTGAAGGCCAGGGTGGCGAAGCTGAAGGAGAAGGCTGAGTCCCAGCAGAAGACGGGTGGCACCGGCTTCAGCATAAAGAAGGAGGGGACGGCGACTGTCGCCCTGGTCGGCTTCCCATCCACGGGAAAGTCGACGCTCCTCAACGCCCTCACCAACGCGGAGAGCAAGGTCGCCAGCTACGCCTTCACCACTCTCGACGCCATCCCCGGCGCTTTAGAACATAAAGGCGCCATTATCCAGCTGGTCGACCTGCCAGGGATCATCGGCGGCGCTGCCAAGGGCAAGGGGCGCGGGAGGGAGATACTCTCCGCCGCCAGAATAGTCGACCTCGTCCTCATAGTGGTCGACGACCTCTCCCAGCTTGAGGAGGTGGAGAGGGAGCTCCACAGGGTCGGCATCCGCATCAACCAGTCGCCGCCCGACGTCAGGATAGAGAGGCGGGACAGGGGCGGCCTCGACCTCTCCATAGCCTCCCCCCTCACCCACATGGACGGGGAGACCATCCGCGAGATGCTGATGGAGTTCGGCATCACCAACGCCTCCGTTCTCGTCCGCGAGGACATCACACAGGACCAGCTTGTCGACGTTCTCAGGGGCAACCGCGCCTACATCCCGGCCCTGGTGGTGATGACCAAGTTTGACCTCACTGGCCCGAGGGAGGGAGTCTTCCAGGTCTCCGCCCACACGGGCGAGAACCTCGAGAAACTGAAGGACAGGATCTTCGAGAAGCTCGGCCTGATCCGGCTCTACATGAAGCCGCAGGGAGGGGAGCCTGACTACGAGGAGCCGCTGATAGTCGAGAAGGACGCCACAGTCAGGGACGTCTGCAGGGAGCTCCACACCTCCTTCGAGGAGAGGTTCCGCTTCGCCCGCGTCTCCGGCCCCTCCTCCAAGTTCCCGGACCAGAAAGTCGGCCTCGACCACGTCCTCCAGGACGAGGACGTCCTCACCCTCGTCCTCCGCAACGCCTAGCAGAAGTGTCCGCCGCCGACATAGACGCCACGGCAGTGTTGAGGCTCAAGGTTTGGTTTAAGCGACAGTTGAGTCGTGGGATAATTTAAATTCAAGGCATATCTCAGGGTTGCATGTGGCCGCACCATTTCAAAGTCAGATTCGGTGACGTAGTTGCAAGCGTGTGGTCCAAAGAGCCTCTAAGCCCGGACAAAAATTACAGATTCGTAATATCCAGCCACGGACTCCCCAGTCATCCATACCAGCACAATCCTTCAAAGTTGGAAAACCTTTTGGAAAAGGGGTTCGTGATTGTGTTTCCGAACTATGTCGGGACATGGGCGAGTTATGGAAGGATGTCGTGGGAGGGCTGTGTCGAGACCATACTCCAGACAATCGAATTCATCCAAACCGGTCAGGGAGAATCCCTGTATGACGAAACGATTTTTTCTTGGGAGGTTGAAGACATAATACTCCTTGGGGGGAGCTTTGGTGCCTCCATCGCTCTTGTGGCAGGTGCAAAATCCGATGAAGTCAAAAACATCATAGCAATAGCTGGACCGACTGATTGGAGAGACCACTCACGCATTCCTGAAGAGGCGGCAGAACCAATTGCTGATCTTTACAATTCCATACAAAGAGGATGGGAAAACCTTTGGAGAATCCCCAGCAGGGAGGAATGGCAGAGGCTGGTTGACGGGACTGCTGACATAAACCCGATTGACTACGTAAGCGAACTGATGGGGAAAAACGTTTTGCTGATACATGGAGAGGCAGACCCCGTGGTCTCGGTGAAGCGGTCAATAGACCTGAATGAGAAGCTCAAAGAGGGAACTGGCAAGCACGAATTGCTCATATTGGAGGGACATGGACACATAAGCCAGCCCATCCTGGGAGAAAAATCAGTTCTTGATACGGTCTTGTCGTTTCTTTCCTAATGCGGATGGCGCCATCGGCAGGAGCCATGCCGTTGTTCAGAGGTCATCCCCAAACCAATTTCAACCTTCACCCTCGTCCTCCGCAACTCCTAGTAGAAGTAGATGCCGCCTCCGACGTAGAACTCGTCAGGCAGGCCCTCCACACTGCCCTCCACGCTCCTGTTCAGGACGCTCAGCACGTGCCTCTTGCCGTCCTTCCTCACGTGCAGCATGAGCCTCTCCATCTCCTCGAAGCCGCTCTCCACCTCCCCTATCAGCCTGGAGTAGGCCTCCACGGAGTTGTTGCTGTCGAGGCTGCTGCTTGTCATCCGCCCTTTTCTCTGGAAATAGACGCTGCCCTGGCAGAAGCCGTCCTCTTTCAGCCAGCAGAGGAGCTCCACCACTTTCGCCTTCAGCTCAGGCAGCGGCTCCCCGTACTCTTTTCCGTATCCGCCTTCAGCCCACTTCGGCTTCACCCCGCTCCTGTCTGGCGCCCTTGCGATCATCATCCCGTACATGCCTTCTTTCCCGTCTCTCATCCTTTCCATCCTGCTATCTCTCTGGAGTTGGCCACGCACGCTGAAATTGCTATTTATGTCTTGGGCGCTAGTAGACGTTCAGCTCTCCGCTCTCGAAGTAGCCGGATGGGAGTTCCTTCTTCACGCTGTCGGCCAGCTTCCTCTCCGTCTCTCTCTTCTCCTCGCAGTAGGCCGCCCTGTTGGTGATGGTGACAGTCTGGCCGCCCATCTGCATCTCCATCCTCTCTATCCCCTTCTCGAAAGAGTCCTCGACCTCCCTGATGAGAAAGTCGTAGGCCTCTGAAAGGTTTGTCTCTTGGAGCTTGATCGTCTCCTTCTCGTCATCACTGCCCCTCCTGAACCTGATTGTTCCGCAGAGGCCCTCCGACTTGAAGTGGTAGAGCAGCTCCAGCGTCTTGGTCTTCAGCTCCTGCACGCCATCCTGGTAGCAGCCGCTCTCCATCCAGTCCGGCTTCTTGCCGCTCTTGTCGGCCTCTCTCCCCACAGTTTTCTCCTTTCCCGCGCCTTCAGTTTTTTCGAGGAATGACGGCGCTTTCTCCTCCTCATCCCCCTTCAAAAAGAAGGGGACAATCTTCTTTTTCTTTTCTTCCGGGAACTGGATCAGTTCGTGATCTTCGGTGTAACTTTTCTCTTTCCTTCTCTTTCTTTTCTTGCCCATGATTTTCACTTCTCTTTTTCCGCGCCCATGACATCGCTGGTGTTGGAGACGTAGAAGAGGAACATTCCTTCCCTTTCTTTCACCTGGTTGAAGACCCTCACGAACTGCCTTCTCGACTTGGCGTCGACACTCTCTGGAGGGACTTTGAAGGTGGTCATCTCCAGGGAGTCCATCTCTTCGAACCACTCTTCGACCATTCCCGCCAGTTCGACGTGGGCCCTCTTTCCCCTGTCCCTGACCGCCCCGCCGCTGAAGACCGCCCGCACATCAGACTCCCATCCCTCGTGGTGGTAGTACTTCAAGAGTTCCATCACTTTTCTCTTCGCTCCTTCGGGCGTGCAATAGACGCTCTTCTCCAGACAGTGGTCGAGCCAGTCAGGCTTTCCGCCGTAAGGCAGGACGCTTCCTATGTAGCCTTCTTGCCTTTTCTTCTCCATGAGCTTCCACACCCATCCGCCTCCCGTTTTAAAAGTTATCTCTCCAGAGGGATTACTCGAAGCCCTTTGTGTAGACTGTCATCCTCGCCTTCTCCGCGTACTCTTCAGAGTAGTTGAGCCAGAACCTGAAGCCCTCGCTCAGGGGCGTGCAGTTGACCAGCCTCATCTCCAACTCCCTCTCGCCATCTTCTGCCACCAGCTCGAAGATGGGCGTGAAGTAGTCGTCGCTACCGTTTTGCTTCTCAACGGACTCAATCTCCTCGATCAGCTTGCCGTATCTCTCCAGGTCGCCGTCCATCTCTTGTTGCGTGATCTGTACAACCGCCATGCCGTTCTTGTCAGGCCTCACGAACTGCCACCTGAACCAGCCCTTCTTGAACTCCCCCTCTTTTGCGTATCTGGCCAGTTCCTTCGCCTTTGCGTAGAGCCCTGCCGGTTCTCCCCACCCGTCGAAGCTCTTTCTGAAGCCGTCCTCCTCGATCTCTTGGTCAAGCTCTATCCATTCCGGCCTCTTCGCCTCTGCCATGGCTGGGAATGCTCCCACCACCTCTTAAAAGTTGCCATTCCAGAAGAGCTACGTCCCCGTCAAATAGGAGGGTAGCTTGTTGAGCGTCTCCCACTCCACCACGTCGCCGTCCATGTCGATGGTGACCTTGAACTTCTCCTTGCCCGCCTCCAAAAAGACGGTCCATGTCTTGAACTCCCTGTCGCTGGCGATGACTTTCACGCCCTTCTTGCCCTGCTTCTCTATCAGCGTCTTCGCCTTCTTCTCTGCCTCGTCGATGGTGAGCCCTTTTCTGACCCTCTTGATGTACTCTCTTCTCTCCTCCTCGAGGCCGACGACCTCCTTCTTGCGGAGCTTCTTCAGTATGAAGTCGAGTATCACGAAGCCGGCTCCCAGGACTACAAGCGCGAGGGAGCCCTGCACCAGTTGGTCCTCGGAGAGCCCTGTCGGCCGGACCATCCTCCCCGTCACCAGGGCGAAAGCCACCACACCAAGCACCATCAGGACAATTCCGAATCCGGCTGGGCCCGAGCCCTTCAGCCACCTCAAGAACTTTCTTGCCCTTATGCTTGCATAGAAGAGGAAAGCGAAGATCGCCAGTACCAGGAGCGTCTCGGCATAGACCATGCTATACGTTGGGTACAACTAACCTATAATAATATGCTTCGCCGGCGGTCTCGCTCTCCCTCGTGATCCTGATCACGTCGCCGGGCTTGGCTGCCAGCTTGAGTACCATTGGGTCTGTGTCGAAGATCTTCGGCAGGTCGCCCTTCTTGCAGTTCAGTTTCCCTATCAGCTTCTCGACATCCTCCTCAGGCATCACCTCGTGAAGCGGGACGAGCCTGTGGCTGCTGATTACGACTTCAGTCCCCCTCATGTCGCCGTAGTACTCCCTGACCTGCTTGGGAGTCAGCTCCTTGGAGAGCCTCCTGATTATCTCTACCTTCTTCCCCTTCCGCGGGAGCTCCTCCTTCCTGCAGATCTTGAGCAGTTCCCTGTACTTCAGCCTCTCCAAAAGGTGGATCGACCGCAGCTGGGCTTTCTTGCTTATTTTCGGCCTCTCCTCCGCCTTTTCCTCCTCTTCAGGCTCCCCCTCTTCCTTTTTGGCCATTACTTCTCAGCACTCCTCTCAAGCTTTCTTAAAGCTTCCGCAACCACCACGACGGGGTCGAAGCCGTTCGCGCTGGTCGTCCTCAGTCTCTTCCCCTCGGCGACGAGGCCGACTTTGATCTCGTAGCCGCTCTCCTTGATCTCCTTGATGATGATCTTCACCTCGTCGAAGCTCTCCTTCCTCCCCAGCTTCTGGACATACTGCCGCACCACCTTGTGGATGAGGCTTACAGAGAAGTAGTCGAGGTCCTCCGTTCCCGTCATCCTGACCCAGGCGCCCTTCTCGGCCTTGGGCAGGAGCGTCTTCGCGATTCTCCTCTTCGTGACTATCCCCACAAGCTCCCCTCCCTCGACGACAGGAAGCGCCTTCACGTCGTTCTCGAGCATCCTCTTCATCGCCTCCGCCGCAGTCTCGTCCGGCCTGATGGAGACCACATTCTTGGTCATGAAGCTCCCGATGGCGGTCGAGTATCGCGAACTCTTCTCCTGCTTCATCTCGCCCCGCGTCGTCTTCCCTATGGGCACGAGGACGTTCCTCACTATGTCGCTGGCGGTCACTATGCCGTCGAGGTGGACGCCGTCCTCCGAGACCAGCAGGCGGTGGATGCCGTAGTTCCTCATGACAGACTTCGCCTTGCTGACAGGCATCTCCCCCTCCACTGTGATGGGGTCGGCCGTCATGTGGTCGATTACCTTCCCCTTCGGCTCCAGCTTCTTGAGAAGGTCGTCGAGTCCCACCTCGCCGACCAGCTTTCCGTCCTCGACCACGGGGAGAGCGTCGAGGCCTGTCTTGATCATGAACTCGAGAGCGTCCACAGGGTCGAACCCCTCTTTCAGCTGCATCGGCATGAAGGCCGTCCCCTTCACCTTTGTCTTGAGCGGCGACCTCGCGTCTATCAGGGAACGCAGTGTGACCACGCCGACGAGCTCCCCCTTCTCCGTGACGAAGAGCTCCCTCTCGCTTTCGTGGGCCATCTGTTTCAAGGCCTCCCCCACGGTCTCCTCAGCCTCCACGCTCCTTGCTTCCCTGATCTCCATGGGCCGGGGCCAGTTTTTTGATTTATAAAACAAATGGCGCCCTTCGAAACGCATAAGAGCGCGAGAGGCTTTTTCCTTGCAAGGTGAAGCTATGGCCAAGACAGAGTACAGCAAGATGATAAAGAACCTCGGCCTTTTGGGGATAGGCGTCTACGCCATCACAAAGGAGAAGGCTGAGAAGTTAGTCAAGGAGCTCGAGAAGAGCGGCGAGCTGAACGAGAAGGAGGGCAAGAAAATGGTCGAAAAGCTCCTCAAGACCAGCGAGAAGAGGAAGAAGAAGCTGGAGAAGAAGATAGAGACGACCGTCAAGGAGCAGGTCAAGAGGATGCCCCTCGCCACGAAGAAGGACATCGACAGGCTGGAGAAGAAGGTCTCCAAGCTCGAGAAGAAGACCAAGAAGACCAAGAAGACCAAGAAGACGCCGAAGAAGGCACCCAAGAAGAGGTCCAAGAAGTCTGCAAAAAAGAAGTCCAAGGCGAAGAGAAAGAAGTGAGGCATGTCGCTTCGCATAGCCCGCGCCTACAAGGACATCGGGCGCTACAGCCAGGTCCTCGACGTCCTGGGCAAGCGCGGCTTCGGCATGGCCATACGGGAGATCCACGCCCACGCGGCCCTGCCCATAAGCAAGCAGCTGCTCAAGAAGAAGTTCCCCAAGGAGCTGAAGCTGAGCGGCCCTGAGCGGGCGAGAAAGGTCTTGGAGGAGCTCGGCCCCACTTTCATCAAGCTTGGCCAGGTCCTCGCCACGCGCCCCGACCTCGTCCCCTCCGAGTACATAGAGGAGTTCGAGAAGCTCCAGGACGAGGCGCCCAAAGTCTCCTTCTCCGAGGTCCGCAAGATTGTCGAGTCCGAGCTGGACGGAGAGCTCGATGAACTCTTCGCCTCCTTCGAGAGGGTGCCGATCGCCTCCGCCTCAATAGGCCAGGTCCACATCGCCACGCTGGAGGACGGCAGCCAGGTCGCAGTCAAAATCCAGCGGCCCGGAATAAAGGAGGTCATCCAGTCGGACGTCGACATCATGAAGGACCTCGCCCGACTTGCGGAGCGCTACATCCCTGAGGCGAGAGTGGTGAGGCCGACGCGCATAGTCCAGGAGTTCGAGAAGACGATCAAGAGGGAGATGAACTACCTCAGCGAGGGGCGGAACGTGGAGAGGATGCGGAAGACCGCGGAGAAGTTCGACTTCATCCACCTCCCCGACATCCACTGGGATAAGACGACCCAGAAGGTCCTCACGATGGAGTACCTGGAGGGCGACGAGCTGAAGAACTGGCTGAAGGGGGAGATTCCTGAAGATGAGAGAAAGGAGATCGGCCGCCGCCTCTCAAAGTTCATCATGACGCAGATCCTGGTCGACGGCTTCTTCCAGGCAGACCCCCACCCAGCCAACTTCGTGGTGATGGAGGAAAACGAGATAGGCGTCATCGACCTGGGGATGGTCGGCTTCATCGACGACAGGATGAGGAACAACCTGCTCAATCTCTTCATCGCACTTATGGAGAGCGACTGCGAGGCGGTGGTCAGCGTCTTCCTCGACATCGGCTCCCCGTCTGAGACATCTTCCATGAGGGAGTTCAGGTACGACCTCGAGTACCTGGTCACGCAGTACAACAACATAGAGCTGAAGCAGGTCTCGCTCGCCGAGATGATAGGCGAGCTGGAGTACCTCATAATGCAGTACCACATCCGCGTCCCACCCAACTTCACCCTCTTCCTCAAGGCGCTCACTCAGATGGAGTCGATCCTCCGCACGATCTACCCCGACTTCAACACCATAGAGACGGTGAGCCCCATCATAGAGGCGGAGTTCAGAAAGATGTCCCGCCCGGAAAAGGTGGTCCAGAGGGCTGGCAAGAAAATACTTGAGCTCCAGCGCTCCCTCACCCACATCCCCTCCAAGGTGAACGAGGTCCTCGACCAGGCGAGAAAGGGGAGGCTCCACATACAGTTCGAGCACCAGGGCCTCTCAGAGACGGTCCGCAAGTTCGACAGGATGACCGACAAGCTGGTCTTCTCCCTCGTCATCTCCTCCATAATCCTGGCCAGCGCCATAGTGATGCACCTCCCCGCCGGCCCCCAGCTCCTCGGCTTCTCAGCCCTCGGCCTCGTAGGCTACCTCTTGGCCGCCTCCCTCGGCTTCTGGCTGGTGGTTATGATGTTCACGAGCGGCCGCCTGTGAGAAACCTTTTAAATAACAAAATAACTATTGTTAAGTGGTCAATATGAACCCCTACTACGGGGAGCCGGACGAGGCGTATGTGGAGCTCTTCCTGGGAGTCGACAGTGAGCTGCTTGAGAGGGGCGCTGAGAGGACGGGAGGCGGCCGTTCATTTGTCTACGCCCTTGACGGCAGGGCCTGGAAGATTGTCAGGCCCAGGTTTGCGCAGAACGGGGAGAACGCTCGTGCGCTTCTGGAGTCTGAGCTGGAGCTGAACAGCAAGTTCTCCCCCCGCCTCTATGAGGGCGTCATTGACCTCTCAGGCCTCCCCGCCCTTGAGATGAAGGACGGCGGCTTTCCACTCTCACAGAAGATGGAGGACGGCCAGCTCTCCCGGAATCAGGTGCAGTCCCTCCTCGAGGAGACGGCTCGCAAGCTCGCGGAGGCGCACGGGAGGCTGAAAAAGAAGCCGTCGCTCCAGGCCGGCACCCCCGAATCCCTCATCCGCTCTTACCTCTCCTTCAACTCCCTCGAGGCGACTTACCATCCTGATGACTGGATCGCCCCCTACATCGAGCTCCGGTCCATTTTGGAGGAGTCCCTGGGGGAGAACGGCTCCTACCGACCGCTCATGGCTTCCCGTCGCGAGAACGGCAGTGTCCAGACCATCCACGGCGACTTCCACCTCGGCAACGTCCTGGTCAAGGACGGCGTGATAAGCATAATCGACCCTCACCACGAGGAGGGAATGAGAGAGATGGACGTGGCAGCCGACGTGGGCGAGATGGCCGGCGACTTGGAGGCCCGCGGCGAGAACTCTCTTGCTGGCTGCTTTGTCTCTACCTACATAAAGGAGTCGGGCGACAGCACACTCCCAAAGGTCCTTCCCATCTACGTCTCCCTCAAGGCACAGCAGGCTGTCCTTTTCTACAACTTCAAGGGTGACTCCCGGATGGTCTGCCGCTCCGCCGAGATACGCCATAAGTACGCACAGAAGGCGGCCAGAGGAGAGCCTTACAGTCTCACCTCTCGAAGCTGACAGGCTCTTCCCAGCCGGTCCCGTTCCAGTGGGTGAACCTGTAGTTGACTTCTGTCGGTCCGCCTGCGAGGAAAGTGCCTACCACGGCCCCGTTCTGGTTCTTGCAGATGGAGAACATGCTGGCGATGCAGTCTTCCGTCAAGTTCCCCTGGTGGCTCCAGCCGTTGTCCCACTTCGCCCACTCTATCCAATCCGGGTCCCCCAGCTGTTTTGTGCTGCTCAGTACCCAGACATCATCCCCCACGCTCTCCAGGAAGATCTTGTCCGTCTCCAAGTAGTCGTCTGTCACGTTGTCGACCGGCCCCCAGGAGCCGTCCCAGGTCGCCCACTTCAGCACGTCGTTCGGCTCCGGGCTAGAATAGGCCTCCGTCCAGACTGCCATCACGTGTGTGGAGTTAAAGGCAAGGGAGATTTCGTGAGCCGAGCCCGGCGGGTCGTCATAGATTGGCGAGACTGCCCCCCACCCCCCGTCCCAGACAGAGTAGTTGACCCAGCCGCCGCCAGATGCCCAGGCCGCGACGCCCCTGTCCTGGGAGTCGAAAGTGAAGTCGAGGTCCTTGTAGACGGAGGTGCCGAGCGGAGTCTCAGTGATGTTCCGCTGCTCTGTCCACGATGAGCCGTCGAAGGAGGCCCAGGTGACGTTCTTTCCGTCGGCGTCCCCCCGCACCATTATTGCCTCGTTCGACGAGTTGAAGCCCCAGCCGAGGGGGATCCCTTCCATGTCCGACATCTCGTCACTGATGTTCTGCAGGGAAGACCAGCCTGTTCCGTTGAAGAACGACCAGGAGACCGCTGCAGGGTCTATGCCGCCCCACAAACCAACTGAGAGCGCATTTCCCTCTGAGTCGTACTCTGGGGGGAAGAAGAAGACATGCATGGCATTGTCGGAGCTGACGTTCTCGCTCTCCACGTAGGTCGAGCCGTTCCAGTCGTAGGAGTAGGCGTCTGTGTTCATCCCGACAGGGTCTATGTTGTAGAGCAGGAGGGACCTCGGTCCGCAGTCGATGAAGCAGTTCGTCCCGTCCTCGCCAGCTCCACACTCACAGTCGCCGCACCCAGGCCCGGAGTACCAATCGCACTGCTCTTCCTCCTCTTCCTCCTCCTCCTCACCCTCCACACACACTCCCCCCTCACAGCTCTCCCCCGAGTAGCACTCAGCGTTTGACGAGCAGACCAGCTTGGAGGAGTCGAAGGTGCGTGAGGCAGAGGCAGCGCCGCTTATCTTCACTTCGCAGCTGCCGCCCGCACACGCCGGAGCTTGAGTGAACTTGAGCACCGCCCTGCTCCTCTCCGCGAGAGTGTCAGAGGACCTGTTCACCTCCACGGGCACGCTCTCCACGTAGACGGAGACCTGCGAGAGGTCCACCTCCCCAGCCCCCACGTTCTTGACGTAGATTCTCCCTCCCGCCGCAGACTCTATCTGCAATGCGGCGAGGGAAGTCTCTCCCAGCTGCTCTATCTGCGTCGAACCGCTCTCCTCCCCGCTCTCAGTGAACCCTTGATAAACAAAGTAGAACCCTCCCGCCGCCGCCACAGCCATGAGCAGCAGGAGAACAATGGCGATGACCGGCGTTATTCCTCTCGACACCAATCAGGCATGACTCCCGGTTATTTATTGCTTTACGGGAAGACATCTTCTTTCTGATCTTCGCTGCGGCGATGCAGTCGTCCAGCCTCAGGAGAACACCTCCAAGTATCCATTGACCATTGCCCCGTTCAGCACTTCGTTGAGGAGGCCGGGGTTCTCATCTTTCATTTCCTCGAGCTCGTCAGGGGTTCGGACGATGAGCTGTATCTCCCTTCCCAACTTTTCCTCGAAGTCCCCCAGCTCCACCTCCTTCTTGGAGTCGGACAGCAAAAAGAGGTCGACATCGCTCTCATTCAGCACCTCGCCTTTCGAGCAGGAGCCGAAGAGGACCATTGCCCTGGGGAGATGGAGCTTCCTCTCAAGGAAACCAACCAGTCCCGACTTGAAGAGCCTCCTCATGAAGTAGCTCCTCGACTCAACCCTGAAGAGGTCGTGGCCCTCATTGGCGGAGAACCTGTCGTATAGCTTCCCCTTTTCGACCTGAAGGAGCCCTTCGTTTACCAGCTCCTTCAACAGTTTCCTTGCGGTCATGGGGGACATCCCCTTCAGTCTTGCGACCTCCCTGATGTGGTAGCTTTTTTCCTGCGTCTCGAAGAAGAGGTCCATTATGTCCATTTTCTTATACATATGTATAATTTTGTGGACAAGAATATAGAAGAGTGATTCAAGGAGCACTCTCGAGGTACCGGACTTCATGTCCATCCAAGGCGGCCCAGGTTCTTAAACCACGCTAGAGAGTATCATACCGTTATTACCACGCACAATCGTTCCGCTACAGCTTTTTCAGGTAGAGCGAGTGGTCGCTGACGAACATCCCGGGAGAGCACTCCCAGCTCTCCACATCCCCCCACTTCACGAAGCCGTTGTCTTCTATGATTTTTCTCTCAAGGAGGTCATGCTTCCCGTCCCCGCCAGTCAGCCAGACGACGCCTTCATGCTCGCCTCCGAGCTCTTCCAGGACCCTTTCGAGCAGTCTCTGCACGACGTCCGAGTCCCAACCCCTCGCGCCGACTTCCGAAACGTAGAGCATGCGGCCGCCTTCTTCCAGTGGCGGGTGCATCCAGGGCAGTGCCTTGACCTCGCCCACAGGCTCAAGGAAGAGGAACCCCTCAATTCGGTTTTCTTTCTCCAGGACGAAGAACTTTCCCGTCTCAATCCACGCCTCGAGCACCTCCGTCGGACACTCGAAGCCCTCGTAGTAATCCCCCTCTATCTCCTGAATCTGCGGGACGTCCTCAGCCACCGCTTTCCGGATCATGCCTTGGAGAGGCAGTCCCCGTTAAAGCTCTTTGCCGCCAGAACCGGTTCACTCCAGGATAACAAAAGATTAAAAAGAGGCCCCGCCTCCCTCGCTGATGGATGAATTGGACATCGCGTCTGTGAAGATTGAGAAAGACGGCGAGAGGATTGTCGGTATCTGCAAGACGACGGGCGGCTACCTCTCCCTCGAGGTCGCTCCATACGGCGACGGCACCTTTGGCATCACCGAGAACATCATCGGCGCTGACGGCAAACTGAAGGGCAGGGGCGTCTTCAGGAGCTACTCTGAAAAGAGCTATCTCGACGACAAGGAGGAAGAGCTGAAGGAGAAGCTCAGCTCGGCGACGAGCGGGCCGATGAAGCGATACTGCGAGGGCTACATCGAGATACTGGACGCGATGAGAGTGTTCCTCTCGGAAGAGTGAAGATGGAGATCGAGGAGCTCTTCTCGGAGAAGACCGACTTCGGAGAGAAGGGGAAGGAGAAGGCGGTCAAGTTCTGCAGGAAGGCGATGAAGGATCCGAAGACCAAGACCTACATTGAGGCGATGGGCGGCCTCATATCAGAGCACGGCTTCGAGCTGGAGGTCTTCGGCGTGAGAGACAAGACGCTCTACGCAGCCTACAGCAGGGATGTCGACGAAGAAAACCCGGAGGTCGCACTGCCCCAGTCCTACAAGACGGGCGACTACGCCTCACTCGACCTCTCCGTGCCAGGAGTCCCTGAAGCCAGCGACAGGACGGAGAGACTGCCGCGGTGGTTCGTCTTGGAGATGAAGTCCTTCTTCGACGCGAAAAGCCACTTTTCGCAGTACTGCGCCATTGCAATCCCCAAGAAGGGCGACCCAAAAATTGGCGGCAAGATAAACCTCAGGGGACGGCCCTTGAAACTCTCTGACGTGGAAAAGATCTTCTCAAGCCCGTTTTGAGGGCGCCACCTGGCCTTCAGGCCTTGCAGGCTCCCCCCTCATCCCCACGTCGTACTTCAGGAGCATTATACCGTTCTTCAGGTGCTTGGCCTCGCGCAGTCGTAGGGTCGTGACGTCGTTCAACCCTCCCAGCTTGGGCCCGTCGAACAGCGACGGCGCCGTCCCGCCCACCACCAGCGGCGCTACCACGACAGAGATCTCGTCCACGAGCTTCTCCCTCAGCAACACACCGTTCAGCTCGCCTCCTCCCTGGCACTCAACCTTGATGACGTTGTACTTTTCCGCCAGCTTCTTCAAGGCCTCCCTCAAGTCGACGTGGTCCTTTCCCGCCGAGATGTACTCTATTCCCTTCTTCTTCAGCTTCTTGAGATACTTCTTCGGCGTCTTCTTCGAGACCAGGACTATCAGTTTCTTCCAGTGGGGGCAGTCCCTCCAGCTGTCGCTCCATCTTGTCCTCCCCCTGCTGTCCGGCACCACGAGCAGCTTCCTCGACCTCTCACCCTCAGGCCAGCTCTTCGGCATCCTCTTGTTCGCCACCTTCACAGTCTTCCTCCCTGTCAGCAAGACGTCGGCCGCGATGTTGTCGCTCTCCGCGTAGTAGATCTCCATGACTCCCGGCACGAGCCTGCCCCAGTCGGGGAAGGTGCCCCTCGCTGTAGTGATCCTCCCGTCGATGCTGGCCATCGTGTGGACGACCACCTTTGGGAGGCCCCCGTTCATCATATCCCTTCCCTTACGACCCAATACAAATGCCTTTCCAGAAAGGACCTCACTTTCCCCCCTTCTTCTCCAGGCCGGCGCTCCACTCTCAACCGTCGATGAACTTTTTCTGCTCTTTCGACCAGACTTCGTTTTTCGTCTCTCTCAGGTGCTTGACATGGAGGTCGATGAACTCGAGGCGCTCCTTGAAGTTCTTCTTTTTCTCCTCTTCCAGCTTTTCGAGGTCAATCTCCATGGAAACCTCCCAGCATCTCAACGCGCTCTTCAGGTATTTCAAACTGACGGATGAATCCTGCCAAGACCTCTCTGTCCAGGTGCTCCTCGAGCAGCTTGAAGAGGAACCTGGCGTCCTCTATGTCCTTCTCCGAGCCCAGGAAGAGCTTGTAGGCTATCTGCAGCTCGAGCGGCGATATTCTCACTTCCCGACCCTTGAGGCGGACATCGAGTGCGTTCTTCATGGCGTGCCTGCCAGCCTCGTTGCTGACGAACTTGACCTTGACGTTCGGTATGAAGCTTCCCCTTTTCGAGAACCTGACCGCCGTCCCCCTCTTTAGGTAATCGTACGCCTTCTCAAGTCCTCCTGCGTTCAGGCAGTCGTATCCCTCGAGCTTCTCCCAGAGCACGGCGAACCTCTCCGGTCCGACCTTCTCGATCAACATGTCGACGTCCTCAGTGTTCCTGCTCCTGCCGAAGAGGATCGGTATGTAGCCGGAGACCACGACGTAGTCGACGCCGCATCCGGACACCCTATCCGCGAAGTTCAAAACGAACTCGTCGAGGCTGTTGAGCACCTTGTCGAAGCGGACACTGCGGCCGTCGAACTCTATCTCCACGCCGCCGCGACTCCCGCCCCTGTTAAATCTCTTTTCCATCCGCTGGGAAAAATGCCGCAGGCATTAAGAGGCGCGGGAGAGTCCACTGCCGGTTTTCACCAAGCGGGACTGGCTTGAGACCATCTAAAGAGTTAAATTGTCGTGATAGAAGTGCTCTCTGTGAGAGGCATCACACCCGTCATCGCCATCATCCTCCTTCTCCTCATGGCCGTGGCCGCCGCAGGCGGCTTCTACTTCGTTTATCAAGGCTTCACGGAGTCTGGCGAAGAGTCAGGCTCCACCCAGATAGAGCAGCTCGGCGAGCAGTCTCTCGCCGCCATCCAGATCGAGTCCGCCGCAGGCGGCAGGATCTACGTCAAGAACGTCGGCGCGTCCGACGTCGACCTGTCAAAAGTGAGCGTCTACGTCGAGAACCAGCCAGTGAGCGTGAACCGTTCCTCTGACACACTCGCCGAGCGCAGCCGCGCAGTGCTAAAGTTCACTCAGCCGCCGTCCTGCGAGGGAGACTGCGAAGTCAGGATATCGGGCGCCGCCTCAACTTCCCGGACTCTTGACAGCTCAAAGCTGTCCTGCTCCTCTGACTCTGACTGCTACTCAAGCGAGTCCTGCACGGACGGCGTCTGCATAGAGGGTGAGGACGCTCTCTGCGGCGATGACGTCTGCTCTGAGGGAGAGCACGGATACGACTGCTGGGAGGACTGCCACCTCGACTCCTTCCTGCTTCCCGTCAAGGCGTCAGCGGGAGGCGGCCTTCTATCCCAGTTCGACTGGAACGGGACAACCTACGACTTCGTCGAGAACGTGACAGAATCAGACAGCTTGAGCGTGAGTAGCTACTTCTCCCCCATCCTCCTCTCCAACGGCAACCACGTCTTCTCAGGCCACTACAACAACTTGGAGCAGAACCACTACTCATACTGGTACTCCAAGTACGACGGCTCGAGCTGGAGCTACCCCTACAACCTCAGCCAGGAGTACGAGACCGCATTCGAGGAGTTCCCGCATTTCCAGTCATCTGACGTCGACTCAGCCGGCAACGTGATGTTCACCTGGATGCACGACGAGAACGTTCCTTACCCCAACGAGAAGCTCCAGTTCTCCCTCCTGGTCAACGGCGTCCCCACCGCCCCGGACAACGCGACCGGATGGCTTGGTGCGACGAACCCCTCTTTCGCCTTCGCCCCCGACGACAGCGGCCTCCTCCTCTACTCCAACTACACCAACGTCGGCTCCAACTACTACAAGATACTCTACCGCACCTGGGACGGCTCCTCTTTCTCCTCTCCCTCACTGATCTACAACCATCAGGAGGGCGCGGACCTGGAGGCGGGCTCCTATCCTTTCTTTTCCTTTGAGGAGAACGGCGACGCGATGGCTGTCTGGGCCGCCTGGAACAGCACAAACCACGTCTCCCAGAAGTACGCGACCTACGACGGATCGAGCTGGACCTATCAAGGCAACTTCGAGGAGACGACGCCGATCAACGAGACATTCGACGTCCCCGCCAGAGTAGAGCAGGACCACCTCGGAAACTTCGTGGCGACCGCCGGCTTCTTGTCGGAGGCGGGACTCTCCCCCTGCTACTTCGTCTACGACAACGGCGCCTGGAGCTCCAGGAAGTCCCTCCCCCAGCCGACCAACAAAATCTTTCCCCACCTTTTCAAGATGCCGGACAACACTCTCGTCGAGGTCGACATGGACTACGACGCTCTCATGTCGGGCGACCGCGCCATCTGGCGATGGGCCGTCTGGGACGGCGACTCCTGGTCAGACCACACCTACGTAGGTCCCTGGCAGGTCGCCTAGGCTCTTCACTTCTCTGTCCTCCCTTTCGTTTCCTCCGCCCTTTAAACCCGCGATACAGTTTTAAACTTGGACCGCCGCCCGTCTGGCATGGCGCCATACGACCCCTTTGAGCCGATTGAACTGAAGATTGAGAAGGACCTCTTCAAGCTCCCGGAGGTTTCTGGGAGCTTCGTGGTGGAGAACAACCTCTCCATACAGGAGAACAACATCTCCTACAACGGCTCGCTGAACATCTACAACGGCGAAAAGGGACTTCACCTGCAGAACAACGGGAGCATCACCGCCCGGCACGGCAACGAGTGGGAGCCCCTGACCACTGACGAGATCGTCAAATATGTCCTCGACAAGAAGGGCCTCACCGCGGGAGAGATGCTGAAATACCTCGAGGACCTCAAGTAAGGTTCTCCGCCACCCGCAAAACTTCGCTCGAAGGGCTCCCACCTTCTCTTGAGAGTGAAGGGACCTCCTTGTCTTCCCTTCACCCGAAGGCCTCCAGCCTCCCTTTCAGGACAACGCCGTTCGCAATGCTGTTCTTCAGCTCCCTTGAGAGGGAGGAGAACTCTTTCTCGAAGAAGAGGCTGACCTTCCCGAGCTTTTCGAAGCCTGAGAGGTCGACTTCGGCCTCCATTCCGTTGACGAAGATGTCCACGTCGCTCTTCTCCGTGTTCTCGCCCCTCGCGAAGGAGCCGAAGAGGACAAGCGCCTTCGGCTGGAGCTCTTCCCAGAGCAGGCCTGTCAGGCCTGACTCGTGGAGGAGGGAGAGGTTGTAGAGAGTTTTCTGGAACCTGAACTCCTCAGAGCCGAAGTTGGCCTTGTAGTAGGGATAGGGCTCCGCCTCAACTCTCCTGACCAGCCCGTCCCCTGTCAGCTTTTTCAGGTAGTTGAGGACAGACTTCGGCGCGAGCTCCGCCTTTCTCGAGATCTCCCTCATCTGGAACCTCTTCAGGGGAGAGTCGAAGAAGAGGGAGAGAATCCTGTGGCCATTTCCCTCGTAAAGCATCTGATATAAAAATATATCAAATGGTATAAAACTATATCGGTATCCCGTCCCTGCCATGGCCTGCGGAGGGAGGCCAGCCTCTTAAACCATGACAGAGACTGTCATGCCAGTTCTCAAACTCTGCCTTTCGAGTCTTGCGTGATTCCCCCTTCACGCCACACCGAACGGCCCGACATAGACGGGGTCAGACCAGCCGTCCCCGTTCCAGGCCATCCAGCGCCACTGCGCCCTCTCTTTCGCGCTCACAGCCTCGAAGTCGATGTCCCACGCGACGAGGGTGTTGTCCTGCATCTTGGAGAGGGCAGGGAAAGTCTTGCCAACACTGCCCGGAATTGTCTGGTTCTCGCTCCATGTCCCGTCGTATGTGAAGTAGTACTCCCCTTCCATGTCGTCCGGAGCAGTCGCCGCCAGGAGGACTGCATTGCCCTGGTGGTCGTGCTTGAGGCCGAAGGCCATGGGAATCGAGACGACCGCGGGAGTCCAGCCCTCGAAGTTGCCCTGATACGTCCAGCTCGAGCCGTCCCAGGCGGAGTACTTGATGAACTTGTAGTTGGTCTTGTTGTTGATTGTCCAGACAGCCAATGCGTCCCCGTTCTCTTCGAAAGAGACGAGGGGAAAATGCAGGTTGAACATGTGGGCGTTGAGGACGTTGGGGTAGTTGGCGACCACTCCCTGGTCGTCCCAGGAAGAGCCGTCCCAATGGGAGTAGAGGACCTTGTGATTATAGTTTTGGCCAACGTCGCCAAAGTTGGACGTGTTAAGGTAGACCGCGAAGCCTGAGTTGTCGGGAGCGAAGGCGAACGAGGCGATCTGGGTGTGGAGCCAGCCGGTCAAGTCGGCAGGATCGGAGACGACGTTGTCCTGTAGCGCGGCCCACTGCAGCTTCCTGTTCGGATGAGGCTGGTTCAGGCCGGTGGGCCAGACGAACATCGCGTTCCCGGACGAGTCAACATCTGCCCAGGGAAAGTCCTCGAGATGGTGCTGGTTGCTGATGTTGGAAGGGTAGCTCCAGCTCGAGCCGTCGTACTTGGAGTGGAAGCAGGACCTCCAGTCTCCGTTGATGGAAGCCCCGACAGTTATGTGCTTTCCGTTGGCGAGGAAGAGGGGGCGGACCCATTGAAAGAGACTGAGTGGCCCCGTCCCCGTGACGTTCTCCACGAAGTCGTATGTGGTCCCGTTCCAGTCGTACTGTGCCAGCCACGCGTAGCCGTAGAACTCGCTGATCCCTGTCAGGGCCACCGACTCCGGCCTGCAGTCCTCCCAGCAGTCGTAGCCGTGCTCTCCCTCGTCACACTCACCATCCCCGCAGAACGCCTCTTCTTCCTCTTCCTCAACACACACCCCTCCCTCACAGCTCTCCCCCGAGTAGCACTCAGCGTTTGACGAGCAGACCAGCTTGGAGGAGTCGAAGGTGCGTGAGGCAGAGGCAGCGCCGCTTATCTTCACTTCGCAGCTGCCGCCCGCACACGCCGGAGCTTGAGTGAACTTGAGCACTGCCCTGCTCCTCTCCGCGAGAGTGTCAGAGGAACGGTTCACGTTGTAGGGCACGTTCTCCACGTAGATGCTCACACTGCTCAAGTCCACCTCCCCAGCCCCCACGTTCTTGACGTAGAGTCTCCCCCCTGCCGCAGACTCGATCTGCAACGCGGCGAGAGACTGCTCCCCGAGGCTCTCTATCTGCGTCGACCCCGACTCCTCCCCCTCCTCAGTGAACCCCTGATAAACAAAGTAGAACCCTCCCGCCGCCGCCACAGCCATGAGCAGCAGCAAGATGATGGCGATCACAGGAGTTATCCCCTTCACGGAGGGGCGGGGCGAGGCACCAATTTATGTCTTATTGGAGCGGTCCATGGCCACCCCTTAAATCCGACCTTCCCACATCCCTGCGCATCTTCAAAAACGGATCCGGCTTTTCAGCATCGACGGAAGTCCTTGCCTGTACTTGGAAAGTCCCTCACCCCTGCAGAATTTGAGGTCTTTGTCGATCTCTTTGGGGTCGTGCCACAGCGACATCCTGTGGTGGACCACCTTTTTCACAGCCTCTTCAGGCAGGTCGGTCAGCACGTTGCGCACTTTCTGTATCTTCCCGGAAAGTAGATACCTAAAGCGTCTAGGGATTACGCCATAAAGGTGGTAAGTGTCCAGGATGTCGTCCGGGAAGGGGTCTTTTTGCATCTCTTCAGAAACCTTTTGCATCTGGTACTTTTTCTGCCTCTCCTTGAAGCCTTCAATCTCCCCTAGGAGCCCTGGCCTCTTCTTCTCCAACAGTTCAACAGCCGAGCCACGGCTAGGCAGTGTAGATTTGATCCCGAACAGATCAGTGAACTCGTAATCATACAGGTGGACATACGTCCCGTGGATCAGGAAGTCGGCTGCCCTGACGCAGACTTTCCTGTGTTTGTATCCCGGGGCCAATATCTTCATGTAGTGCAGGAATTCATCGGCATATTCTGGGAGGACTATCCCCTTCCTTTTCAGGGCGCCGACGACGGCCTCGTTCTTGTCCGGCCTCGGCTTTTCCGCTCGTTCCCTCATATTGTGGATTCTCTTGATGGAGCCCCCGAACGTTTTCAGTATCTTTGTGCTGATTGGGCAGGCGTTCTCCTCGCAGACGAAATAGGCTGCAAAGGGGACTGGCACCTCTTTCTTTCTTGCCAGATCATCGACCTCCTCGACCATCGAGGGAAAGTTTTTGTGGCCACGGAAGTGCCAGCGCTCCTCCAGGAAGTTGAAGAAGTCGACGGGGGTTCCCTCGAATCTCCTGCTTTTCATCACTCTTAACTTGAAAGTACTAATTATAAGGCTATCGTCTCAGGGGCTCAAGCCCCCTTCCCGACGATCTTCTGATACTTCTTCTCCATCTCTTTTCTCGGAAAACTCCCGAGCAGTCGGTGGAGCGCATCCGTACTTTTGGTAGAGATTGTTAGGGTTTGAGTTACTCCGCAAGGCACGTTTTCGAGCTCGTCGGAGAGATGCGAGGTCACGCCAACGTCAGCAAAGACCTGTTTCAGGCCGGTCAGATATTCCCGGTCTCTGTTTTTGAAACGGAGTCCCCTATTTAGGGAAAGGGATCCCCCACCAAGAACGCCTCGTAGAAAGGCGAGTTCTATATGAGGAGTCCCGTTCTTGATGCAGTCCGGGATCGCTCTTTTGTCGTTGTCAAAGCTGAGAGTCTCCGTGTAGAACCTGCCCGCCAGGGTGGAGGCCGTGTGTGCGAAATAGAAGTCAGATCTGTAGTCAATTCCATTGGCGGTTCCCTCTTTTTGGTACTGGACCACGCCCGCATCCAGGTTGTGGACCTTTGCGAGCAGGGGTACGACCCTTTTCTCCAACCACTCCTTGCCGCCCCTTATCTGCATCACAGCTGCGTATTTTCGTCCCCCTCCCTTCATCAAACTCCCCTTTTGGTAGAAAGCACCCATGAGTTCCGCTTCCTCTTCTCTGAGGCTGTCGATATCCTGCAGTCTGGTGTCCCGTTGCAGGTCCTTCTGAATCACTTTTACGTCTGAGAACTTCATCCCATACCGTTTTATGGCTTCGATGGAGTCCCCGTCTATCGCGTTGATCTCGAGTTTTACCATGTAGGTCGTGGTGGGCTTGGTGCCGATCGACGTCTCAACTCTTTTCATCTCCTCCTCGTATCTTTTTCGGAGAAAGTAACCAATCCTGAACCTGAGTGTTTCCCTGTTGCCTTGATTCTTGTCGAAGAGCGCCGCCATTCCCTGAGCAGTGACAGACTCCTTCCCGAACTCCGCCAGTAACTCGGCGGCATCCACAATCAAGTCGCTGTCCGGCGTCTTCCCGTCATAGTCCTCGAACTCGTCCAGGTCGGCCCTGACTATCGGGGCTTTCGGCTGGCCCGGGTTCTCCCGGTTCCACTCGTGGATGGAGTCATTCATCCGGTCGAGAAGATAGCTCTTGAGATAGGGGTAGCTCAGGTCCATGAGCTTCCCGTTACTGAAGACGTTCCCCCTCGTCATCAATATTTATCACGAAAAAGTGATTATAAATCTTCCCTTTTAGGCCAGGGAGCGCCAGCACTCCCCAAAACATTGCGGATGAAGCCGATCTCCGGCCTCTTGGCCTATTGGACGACCGCTGCGGCCGCTGCCATCTCTTTTCTCTCTTTGAGGACCTTGTTGTATTCCGGCACGAGCCTCTTCCTGGTCCACTCATTGAAGCCTTCTTTCACGACCCCCAAATTACTGACTTCCTCGTTGTAATCGTGCCTCTGCTTCATTACGTGCTTGGCCGCTATCACTGCGGCGTCGATGTCGATCTCGTCCAGCTTCTGATGGAGCTCCTCGCAGAACATCTTGGCCTTGTGAAGGGCGTTCGACTCCAGCCATTCCTGCTTCAGCAGGTCTGCCTCCCACTCCTGAGAGCAGCCGCGTGTAGTGCCCGAAACGCCTTCGAGCGAGGTGTAGACTGCTCCAACCAGCCTCCTGTAGACTGTCTTCTGTTCCTCCGTGTATGTCTGATCCTCACGGTCGTATCCCATACCCATTTACCCCTTCTATGTAGTTAAATAGTTAACTGTCTGCGTGAAAGGACCATTTCTGACTCTCAGACGCCCTCTCCGCCCCCTCAGAGGGCCTCTTGGCCAACGGTAAGAAAGCCTTTATAAGTATTAACTAAAGAGTCCTAAATGAATTCAGAGCTTGGGGGCGCAGTCGTCACTTTTAAAGTTAGTTAATTATATTACATAAATATTTATAAATATTAACGAGGTATAATACCTATGGTCGAGGGTGAGGAGAGAATCCTTGAGGAACTCCAGGAAGAGAACCCCTGGTGGGTTGGGAGCGAGAAGGCGCCCGAGATAGAGGTCTGTCCTGAACTCCCCTCTTTTCGCAGGGCCGATTTCTATCACTATTCCAAGGAGTTGGATACGCCTTCCGTGCACCTCTTGATCGGCCCCAGGAGGGTTGGTAAAACGACTCTCATGCAACAGCTCGTCTCCTTTCTGCTCAATGAGAAGCAGGTGGACCCGAGAAGAATCCTTTTTGCTTCTCTCGACCGCACTTCCTTTGAGTTATCCGATGAAAAATTGGTCGCCGCGATCTCCATCTTTGAGAGAAGGGTTCTCAAGAAAAGGATCTCGGAATCGGATGGCATGGTCTATCTCTTCATAGACGAGGCTCAATACGACCCATTGTGGGGGCGGGTCATGAAGAAGTACGTTGATCAAAAACAGCCAATCTTCGCTCTTGTTTCAGGCTCTTCCTCCACGGCGCTCTTCAAGGACAGGGAGAGCGGCGCAGGAAGGTTCAGGAGCTCTCAGATGGTTACGCTCAAGTTCAGGGACGTTCTCCGCTTCAAGTTCCCTGAGTACAAGGACCAGATCAGATCGATCTCATTGGAGCTGAGGGACCTGTTTCGGGAATCCTGCAGACTCAAGGAACTCGGTCCGTATGCCGATGCGGTGGAAGAGCTCTCGCTTTCGGTGCCTCCTTACCTGGCTACCTCGATCCTCGGGGGCCAGGACGACTATATTTTGAGGGGCGGCTATCCCGACTTCTATGCCCACGAGCCCAACTGGAGGGAGATTTCCAAAAGGTATCAGCAGGATGTCTTCGACGTGATATTGCAGAAGGACATAGTCAACTCTTTTCCGATCAGATACCCCCAAAAATTGAGAAAGCTGATGGTGATAATAGCACAGAACACTGCTCGACCCCTTTCGCGGGAGGTGCTTGGTGAAAAATTGAACATCTCGACCAAAACTCTCGATCAGTATGTCTTGGCCCTCCAGAAGACCTTCCTGGCGTCTGTCTCATCAAGATTCTCTACCCGGAGATACCCCAGTACCAAGAAGAAGAAGTATTACGCCACCGATACCGGCTTGAGAAACTCCATACTCGGAGTCGAGAATCTGAGCAACCCCCACGAGAGGGGCCAGCTGCTTGAGACGGCCGTGTTCAACCACGCGATGCGGCTCTGCTTTCACATGGACCACAGGATAAGGTCTGAGGGCAATTACTACTCAGACGCTGAAGAGGAGAGGGACATCGTCCTCGACCTGAGAAACTCCCATGACATGACACTGCCGATAGAGGTCAAGAATGGCCAGTGCTCTCCCGGGGACGTGGCTAAGATCAGAAGGACGATGAACAAGGTCAAAGCGCCCTTCGGTCTCGTGGTCTGCGATGGAGGCTTCCGCAGGGAGGGCAGCGTCCTCGCCCTTCCCAGCTGGGCCTTCCTCCTCACCTGCTGAAGCACAGAAGTGGAAGTCCTCAGGGAGGTGGCCCGTCAGCTCGGGCGTCCCCCCTTCAAAGCCCCTCCACAATCCCTCTCGAGACTGAGAGCAGCTCCTTGACCTCCCCCTTCTCCAGCCTCCCGTCCACGAAGACCCTCAGGCCGCCCTCGAAGAGGTGGACCTGGAACTCCCTCCCATCAGCCAGCCTGGCAACCTTCCCCATGCTCTTTCTCTTCTCCTCCAGGAACTCGGCCGACCTCCCCCTCCTGTCCGGGAAGACATCTCTCCCCTCCACCACTCTCGGCTTGCCCCTCTCCCTCTCCGGCACGAACTGTCCGCTCCCCACGAGGAACTTTTTTCCCTTTGACGGGAAGAAGACTTGGACCCCCCCGGGTGGAGACCTCCACGCTCCTCCCCTCGAACTTTCCCGCCGCAACCAGCTCCCCCTCTGAGTGGGGATCCGCGGACTCCCTGAGCTCCAGCCCCAGGGACCTGGCCTCCCCCTCGCTGGCAGCCTTCCTCTCTCTCGACTTGATGGCCATCCCGAGGGCGCCCAGAGCGATGAGGAGCGCTATCATGTGGGCCGGGCTCAAGGCCCTCCCCGGCTCCAGGGCGATGGGGAAGGCGAGGAGGAGGACGACCAGGCAGAAGAGCATCAGGCCCGCGCACTCGGCGGGCCGCTCGATGAGATACCTCGCCGGCTTTTCCACGAGGTCTGAAGGCTGCTCGACAGAGCCGCCCTCCCTCACGAAGACTATCCAGAGAAGGACGGGCAGGAAGAGGGGCAGTGAGAGGAGCAGGGCCAGCAGGATGGCCACCAGGGCGAAGACACCGATCCCCAGCAGCTCAGTCAAAGGGCCCGCCATCCCGTCCTCCCCCAAGCCCCTGAAATATGTCTTTCCCGCCCCGGCCAGGCACTGCGAGGACTCTCAGCCTTTCCTTTGCGTCCGCAGGGGTTGTTCCAACCGCCTCGGATGGTGATTAGCGGCCCCTACCACCCACGCAGTTTAAATGTCCACTCTGGGGAGAAGGGCTATGCGGCGGAGAGAGGCAGTCCTTCTCTACTTGATCTCTTGCCAGTCTCACAATCAAGGAAAGCTTTCGAAAACGCTTCTCGACAAGCAGCTCTTTTTGCTGAAAAAGGAGTACGACATGGACAGTCATGTCAAGTTCTACAATTTCCACCCCTACAAGTTCGGACCTTTCTCCATAAACTTCGCGCGAGACTTGGCAGATTTGCAGAGCAGGGGGCTCATCAGCCTGGACCGAAGACCAACTCCCGAAGCCGCCCCGGTAATCGAGAAGCTGGGGCAGGAAGAGAAGGGCCTGGCTGAAAGGGTCGCTTCAAGGTTCAAAAGCAGGCGGCAGATCACAGACTACGTCTATGCCCATTACCCCGAATATACAGTGAGAAGCGAGCTTATCGAGCACGGCCAGAGGGAGTCGGAGCCGGGATTCTTCTCGATAGGCTATGAGGGAAAGGACATAGACCAGTTCCTGGACATCCTGATCCGGAACAGCATCCAGGTCGTGGCCGACGTCAGGGAAAATCCTTTCAGCATGAAGTTCCAGTTCATCGGCTCGAGCCTGAAAACGACCCTCGCCAAGGTAGGCATCGGTTATGTCCACCTCCCCGAACTCGGCATACCGGGAAGCAAGAGAAAGAACCTGGAATCAGAAGGGGAATATGAGAAGCTGTTCGAGGAATACAAGAGAAAAGTGGAGAACGAACTTGGAGACAAAGTCCTGAGACTCATCGAGCTCGGGAAGCAGAAGCGGATGGCCCTGTTGTGCTTCGAGGCAGACCACACCCTCTGCCACAGGGGGGTGTTGAGCAGCCGCATAGAGAGACTGACATCAGAAAAGGTGGTCCACCTTTGAAGGAGAAGCTTCTCGTTCTTGCGAAGGCAACTCCTGAAATAAGCAAGAAGTATGAGCATCTGGTCTGTGTCGCAGGGATAACTGACAAGGGTGAGTGGAGAAGGATTTACCCCATACCCTGGAAGACATTCTGGAAGACGAGCAACAAGAACTTCAAGAAGAAGTTCTGGATAGAGTACGAACTAGAGAGCGATGAACCGTCAGACCACAGGCCAGAGAGCAGGAAGATAAGGTTCGAGACCATACGGCCGATAAGGGAGGCGAGTTTTTCCGAGATTGAAGCTCTTTTGGAGGAGCGGATTACGTCCATAGAGGAACTGGAGGCGAAGGGCCCGAAAGAACAGTCTCTCGGCGTGGTCAAGCCGGAAATCATGGATTTTGTCTCAATATCCAACAAGAACTACGAGAGGCTGGTAGAGAAGAGTTCTCAGAAGGACCTGTTCGGGAAATCGGCAATAAAGCTCGACATACCTGAGCAGAAGTACCAATACACGTTCAGGGACGACGAGACCGGCAGGGTCCACAAATGCCTTTGCGAAGATTGGGAACTCGGCGAACTGCATCGGAACTGCCTGAAATATCTCAAGGCAGGGAGATACAGGGACAAGAAGGAGATGTTCCAGAAGGTGAAGAGACGAATGCTGACCGATATGAAGAGCAAGGGCCACATCTACTTCATAGTCGGCTCGCATTTCAGGTTCCCGACCTATATGATCGTTGGCGTGGTCTACCCCAGGAAGGACGACCTCAAAAAGAGCGATGCGCGTCGTAGACTGCGACGGCCTTGATGCTGCCACTGCAGGAAACCGCCCGACTCCGGGCGCTGGCTTGGGGGATGGGCCCTGCCTGCGGCCCATACCCCCCGCCGCCAATTCTTTAAACCTCTCTCCCTACCCCCCGAGATGATAACCCACCTCCTCCTCGACTGCGACGGCGTCGCGAACCGCACCCACCAATTCTCTGACCTGCTCGAGAGCGAATACTCCATCACCAAGGAGCAGACTCTCCCCTTCTTCCAGGGCCCTTTCGCCGACTGCCTCCTCGGCAGGGCAGACATGATGGACCTCCTCCCTCCCTACCTGGAGGAGTGGGGCTGGCCCTCCACGCCGGAAGAGTTCACGAAAAGATGGTTCGAGTACGAGAACGACCCGAACGGAGAGGTCCTGGAAGAGGTGGCCCGCCTCAGGGCAGGGGGCGTCTCGCCGTCACTGGCCACCAACAACGAAGCCCACCGCGTCCAGTACATAAGGGAGGAGATGGGCTTCGGCCAGCTCTTCGACAACATCTTCGCCTCCTCGGCCATCGGCTACAAGAAGCCGGAGCCCGACTCTTCGAGGCAGTCCTCTCCGCACTGGACGTCCCCCCCGGCCAACTTTTCTTCTGGGACGACAAGCAGGCCCCAGTCCAGACAGCCCTCTCCCTCGGCCTCCAGGCCTCCCTCTTCATCTCCACGGAGGAGTTCAAGGCCGACATGGAACGGCCATCTCCTTAATCCTCGATTGCAACTTTGGCCTGGTCCAGCAGCTTCCTGACCGACTCCAGCATCCTCTCGAACTCTTCCCCCTCCACGGAGACCTCGACGCCGTACTGCATCGACTCCCTCAGCTCGATGACAGTGGGGCTTTCGTGGATGGCACCAGCATCCAGGTCGTTTATCCTCTCCACCAGTCCAGAATCGAGATCGACCTCCCCCCTCCCCACGAGGCAGTTGATCAGTGCGAATGTGCAGGTCTGATTTCTGCTCTCGTATCCGAGCTTCGCAAGTATGGCGAGCAGGCAGTGGTACGCTGAATAGAAACCGGCAGAGACCCCCCAATCTTCATAGCCAATCTCCCTGAATTCCATGGCAGCTTCGAGATTCCTCTCTGCCTTTTTGATGTGCTGTCTGGCCTTCCCCCTGTTCTCCCCGACCCTGATGAGCCCCCTGTGTTTTCTCCCCTTCTTGAGCTGCTTTTCAGCCTTCTCCAAACATATCTTCACCCGCATCTCGTTTTCTGGCATCCTTCATGACCTCGATCAGTTCCCTTTCCCCGAAGGCGACCACCCCCTCACCGATCGCGTCGAGTACCACGTCGTTCCCCTTTTGAATGTTTTCAGTCAAGTCTGCCGGTGTCTGCCTTACCAAGTGTATTCTCTTCGCGTTGATTTTGTTGAGCTTCTCCACCTCTCTCTCGACCTCTTCAAGCCTTTCTGCCTTCCCTGCCCAAAGCAGGTCGACATCCCTGAACTCCCCCCCTCGCAGGACGGAGCCGAAGAGCACCCCGATCTCCCCCGCCTTTCCCAACCTCTTGAGCTCCCTCACCCACCTCCTGACCTCGGCCCCCGCCAGCCTCGACTCCATCTTCAAACCCAACTCCACCATGGCCCTGGCAAGGCCGTCCGAGAGCTTCACACTGTAGAATGTGGCCCTCCCCATCCTCCTCGACCCGAGGACTCCCAGCCCCTCCAACCCCTTCAGTATCTTCATGGTCCCCGGGTGGCTGAGGCCGAGCTCCCCACTCAGATTGTGGGCGTTGAACTCCCTCTTCGGCCTCTTGAAGAGTTCAAGCAGGACCCTCATCTCATTCTCAGTCATCCCTCTCATATTAACCAACAATTAATACATATTAACCATTAGTTTATATAACTGGGCCCTCATTCAACCCTCTCAACCCCAAACACCCCGACCTCATCAACCTCCCCCGAGATCTTTCTTCCCGCCGCAAAGTCCTCAAGCGCCTTCACCCTCGCATCCCCCTCATTTTGGGCCTCAACCTCCACCTCCCAGAAGATGGTACACCTCTCCTTGACATCGACACTGTATCTCATGACCCCCAGACCCACCACGGACTAAAAACCTTTCACAAGACTCTGTACTCCCCGCCGCCCAGGAACTCAAGCAGTCCCTGGTCCCTCAGCACCTGCAGCTGCTGGCGGATCTTGGCCTTCACGTGGCGGTTGTCGGGGTGGAGCTCCTGAAGCCTGCCTTCGAAGGAGTAGACTTCCTCCAGGCTGAACCTCTTTTTGCCGATCTCCTCGACGCACTTCAGCACGTCGGCGGTCCACCCCCTTGACTCCGGTCTCTTTTCCTCCAGGAAGGCCATCCTCTTCCACTCCCTGTTGACTTTCTTCCTCGGCCTCCAGGCCCGCCTCTTCACCTCCACGGAGGAGTTCAGGAGGGAGATGGAGAGGTTCGGGCGAGGGCGAAGGCCACGAATGGTCTCTGACAACCACTATTGCTGAGAAGATCTGTTTGGTGGCGGAGCTATTGGAGTAGGTGCCTATGAGCCTGCCCAAAGCTGCTTGGAGTCCGGTTTCCTCATGTGTTTTCCTTATTTCAGCCGGCTCCATATTTTCGTTCTCTTTGTGTCTGTCGGGGGTGTTCCACAGGTCTTTGGATGTCTGGTCTTGGTTTCAACGAGAAATTTACCGTAATTGTGGATGGGTGTGGAGGAGATTGTGGATATCGTTGCTATTGATTTGAGGAATTTTAAGCGTATTTGATGCCAGTTTTCCGAACCCACCTCATTGTAAATTATAAACTTATTATAATCATACTATACGAAAGGGGCGAGCCCTCTTAACTATTTATACTATAAATATCGAGTGGGTGTGTGTGGTGTTACAAAGTAATGTATCATTTTTATGTTTTAGTAAATCTAACCTTAAAATTAGAAAAAGGGAGGTTTTAAAGAGTAAAACATATAAAGATAGGAATACTAAAGCTTATAAAGAGTAGGATGCTATATATGTCTATGGAAGAGCCATACTCTGACGCCATATGCAGGAGACTCGATGTCATCATAAATCTGTTGATGGAATGCCAGGACAAGGGCGATGAGTCGTCTGTGAAGTCAAGAATAGAGAAACTCAGCAATCTGGGCATGAGCAACGAGGAAATCGCCAACATCCTGAACAAGAACAAAAATCACGTGAACAAGGAGCTTTCCGTGCTCAGAAAGGAGGGGAAGATAGATGACTGATATTTCAAAAGAGCTGTTGGTCACCCAGAAAGAGGCGCTAAGGTGGCTAAGGGTTCTTGCGATACCCCGGTTACGAAAAACAATCGAAACAACGCTGACCAAACCAGAGGAGAAACTTGTTTACTCTCTTTCCGATGGTGAACGAAGTGTGAGAACAATCTCTAAGAAAGCGGGTGTTAGTAAAGGGACTGTCAGCAACTATTGGAGCAAATGGTCGAGTTTGGGCATAGTTGATGATGCAGAAGGTGTGAAAGGGCGAAAACGTCATATCATCAGCCTTTCTGAACTTGGGATAGACATTCCTGAAGTAAGCAGTGAGAAGGAGTTTGAACCGTCTGATAACTAGGTGGTAAGATGAACGATGAAATACTTTTGGAATTGAGGAAACAGACGAAATGGCTCAAGTTTATTGCCTTTCCGACACTTAAGGAAAAACTAATGGCATTCCTGGATGATTCAAAGAAGCGGAGAGTGTACAATTTGTCAGACGGTGAAAGAAGCACCAGCGAGATTGCCAATTTGGTCGGTGTGAGTGGTATGACAGTTTCAAACTATTGGAGGGCGTGGTTCAAGGAAGGCCTCGTTGAGCCTTCGGATTCCTTCAAAGGCAGAATGAAAAGATTGGTGGATCTAGAAACTATAGGGCTTGGAGTGGATAGAGTTGAAAGGGGGTCGGAAAATGAGTGACGAAATAGAAAAACTAGTTTGCATTTTGCTAATCTCTCGTCTAAAAGATAGTGTTGGTTCAAGCACGATAAGAAATTTGGTAAGAAGGAAAAAATATTGGAGGTAAAAGATGTCTAAATCAGAAGAGCTGGAGGAACTAAAACAGATAAAGAAGCTTTTGATTTTAAGGCTCTATGGTCAGGGATTAAAACAAAAAGTGATTGCAGATGCTCTTGGTGTTAGTGCTAGAACACTTAGAAACTGGATGCCCGCGATGGAGAGCGCAGAACATCTAGGGGGGTACAAAAATGAATCTTGAAGATGAGGACAAGGAGGTTCTCCGAAGGATTTTGGGACTCTTGGAGTTTCAGATATTTCCACAGATAAAAGAGAAACTCCAGAAGATACTAAATTCAAAAATCAAACGACAGGTCTATGACGCTGTGGATGGTTCAGTAAGTTTGCGCAATCTAGAAAACAAATTTGACCCCACTAGAAATACAATAAACAGTTGGTTGAAGGACTGGCATTCAAAGAGTATAGTCAGTAAGAAAGGGAGGGGCACACATGCAAAATACGAGAAAAAATGGAGTCTGGCTGAAGTTGGGTTGTCATATGATCCTAAGAAAGACCGGTAATAAAGATGGCTGATAAATCCGAAGACCTTCGAATTGATCTGTTGAAATCTATTAAAAGAGGATTAGAAATCAATAATGGTTTGTTATTTCTTAGCTTGAATCCAGAACTTTCGGAAACAGAAAAAGCTGTCGGACTTTCCAAACTCGGGTTGGATAACAAATTTATTGCCAACATCATGGGTAAATCAGAATCCACAGTTTCGTCTCAATTATATAATGCGAGAAAAGAGTCTGGAGGTTAGGAACGTGAAATCGGGCAATATTGAAGTTAGCGCTAAGGAAAGAAGTAAAATTAAAGACATTCATATTGGGGATAAAATATACAAGGGTGGGGACGATAGGGAGTATTTTGAGAACCTTATTAACGGCTTAACAAGATCTCAAATTAAAGTACTAAAATTGGTAAAGCGATGGACATCCTTGATTGAAATCTCAAAAGAAACGGGCATTCACCGTTCTAATGTCACCCGTGCGATACGCCCCTTGGTCAAAGGGAGAACCCCAATACTTAAAGAAAAAACAGAGGACAGGAAGAAATTGGTTGCTAAGAAACATACTCATTGCGATTGGAGGAAGTTGTCTCGCTGGCTCAAAAAACAGGATGTCTGAAAATGAGAACTGGTGACATTAAGGTAGAGGCGAAGCGTGGTTCAAGTATTGAAGGCGTTAATATTGGGGATCAAAAGGAAATGAAGACCCCTACTTTCAAAAAATCCCCAAAAGACAACCCAATTGAGGTTGGAGAGAAAATCTTAATATTTTTGCTTTTGTTACTGGTAGCTTTTTTGTCTTTTATTTTTTGCAAAACCAGAGATTTTTTCTTAACTGTTTTAATGGCCCTTATTATTTTGGTTGTCTCTTTTCTGTTGGTGGAATCACGGAGACCAGGAGGTTGGGAAGCTTTTTGGAAGTCTTTTAGGGAGATCTTAACAAAGGTGCGATGAAATGATCGATAGAGAAATAATGTCCGAGCTTAAGAAGAAAAAATCCAAATCTTCGATATACCGAGACATCGAAAAAATTCGAGAAGGGGTTGGTTATAAAATCTCTAAAGAGGATGCTGCGTATTTACTTGCTGGAGATTATGGCATCGATATAGCTAAGTTACTTTCTAAGTCAGAATTAAAGAATCTCAGAGATCTCGAACATCTGAGAGACAGTAAAATGAAGGTTGTTTCGGAAACAAAAAGGAAAAAACGTGAAAAAAAAGAGAAGGAAATTAAAATTCTTGGTACCACGACCATCAAACCCAACAAATATCTCACTTCTCGAAAAATAAAGCAGAGCAAGTATATGGCAGAAGTGTATCTCCAGTTTTATTTGATAGAAAATCTTCTCAGAAAACTTATAGTCAAAACATTAGGCGGTGAACAAAAAGACTGGTGGAAGAAGTCAGTATCATCAAAAATCAGAAGTGGTGCTAGGGATAGGATGGAGAACGAGGGGATTAATAGGTGGCATTCAAAAAGGGGCAAAAAGCCAATTTATTACACAAACTTTGGTGATTTGAGAAGAATAATTATCAATAACTGGGGATGTTTTGAGGAGATTTTCCCAAATCAAGCTTGGGTGAAAAGTCGGCTTAATGATTTAGAACAATCTAGAAACATAATTGCCCACAATAATCCTTTACCTAGCACGGAGCGTCAGAGAATTGAGATGTATTTTCACGATTTTATTAATCAACTTAAAGTTTAGATTTGACGATATTTAGATCTCAAGTGATGCAACTTTTTGTTTGCGTCTATATATCCCGCCGCCCAGGAACTCAAGCAGTCCCTGGTCCCTCAGCACCTGCAGCTGCTGG
>CAZGQF010000004.1:50189-78214 GCA_964527545.1 Candidatus Undinarchaeota archaeon
TTTTGCCGATCTCCTCGACGCACTTCAGCACGTCGGCGGTCCACCCCCTTGACTCTGGTCTCTTTTCCTCCAAGAAGGCCATCCTCTTCCACTCCCTGTTGACCTTCTTCCTCGGCCTCTCTTTCCCCTCCTCCACCACGCCGATCTTTCCCTCTTCAGGTATCCTGTCCAGCCGCAGGTTGCAGCCTTTCCAGCCGGCCCGCCTCGTCCCCTCCGGGAGCGGCTTCCTCTCCTCCAGGAAGGAGGTGGAGACGAAGAACCGCGGGACCATCGTCAGGTCTACCACCTCCCACTCTTCCGGCGAGTAGTGGAGGAAGAAGAAGGTGGGGTTCTGGTTGGCCTGTATGAAGCGGAGCATTGTCTCGTAGGCGCCGTCCACGACCCTCCTGCCGAACCCCCTCCCCGAAGCCTTGGACTGGAACCTGTTCCCGCACTCGGCGCAGAAGAAGTCGACCGCCTTCCTGTTGGGAGGAAACCTCTCCAGCCGGTCGGCCAGGCAGGCCGGGCAGTACATCTCCCGCTCGAACCACCCCTCCGACAGCACCCTGGCCAGCTGGGCCGCGCTCTTGTACCTGGAAAACGCGGCCGCGTCACCCATCGAGAGGTCCATCACTCACGACATGCAGGCCGGGATCAAAACATTTGCGGGAGCACCACACCCTCAGGATCTTTTCCTGTATCTGCGAATCGGTGCAGACCGCCACCACCGTCCCGTCCGGGAATGGCCTGCTCTCGTCCTCCGCGACCACCCGGCCGCACCCCGCACACTTCACTCTCTCCATGGCCCCAGAACGAAGACGATCTATAAATCGGGATTGTCCCGAGGCAATCCAAACCTTCATAACTGCGCATCCAGTCAGCCATCCATGCTCTCAGACCTGAAGGCGGCACAGCTGGAGGCCGTCAAGCAGACGGAGGGGCCTGTCATGGTCCTGGCCGGGGCTGGGACTGGAAAGACCCGCACGATAACGGCGAAGATCTGGCACCTGATCGAGGAGAAGGAAGTCCCGGCCGAGTCCATCCTCGCCCTCACATTCACCCGGGAGGCGGCGGCCAGCATGAGGGAGAAGGTGGAGAAAAGCCTCGGGGCCGCGACCGAGGTGAAGATGGGCACTTTCCACTCCTTTTGCGCGGAGGTCATCCGGGACAACGCCGGGCTGTTCGGCATCAGGCACGACTTCGACATAATGGAGGAGATGGATGTCGCAGTCCTCCTCTTCAGGGAGCTGGACATGGAGTCCTGGAACGCGAGGAGGTTCGCCAACACCATCTGCAAGGCGAAGGACCTCAACCTCAAAATCTCCCAGTTCGAAGAGTACGTGGAGAAGCTGAAGGAGAAGGTCTCCGGGTTCCACCCGGAGGAGGAGTGGGAGGAGCGCCTGAGGGAGGCGGAGGTGCGGCTCAGGACGCTCCACACGATAACGCCCTCCTCCAAGGAGGAGAAAAAGGAGCTCAAGGAGGAGAAGAAGCTCCTGCAGGAGTTCGTCTCCAGCCACAAGGAGTTCGAGACCTACGATTCGCTGGTGAAGGCCTGGAAGCACTACGAGAAGAGGAAGAAGGAGCTCCACAGGCTGGACTACAGCGACCTCAACCGCATACTCCTCGACAAGTACCACCTCGTCTCCGAGAGGCTCTCCAACACCTTCGACCACATAATCGTCGACGAGTTCCAGGACACCAACTACGTCCAGTTCGAGCTGTTGAGGCGCCTCGGGGAGGAGAGCAACATAACGGTGGTCGGCGACAGGAACCAGTCGATCTACGCCTTCCGCGGCGCCTACACCGACAACGTCGACCGCTTCTGCCAGGTCTTCGGCATCTCCGACGGCGACATAATCCAGCTGGACAGGAGCTTCCGCTCCAGCAACAAGATCCTCCGCACAGCCCACAAGCTCATCCTCAAGAACTATCCGGAGGAGAAGAGGGGCCTCTGCCAGCCCGTCTTCGCTCATGACGACAGGGAGGGTGACGACGTCAGCGTGATCAGGACGGTCGACCAGGACGAAGAGGCGAGGAGGATAACCGACGAGATAGAGAAATTGATTGAGGAAGGCGTCGAGGAGGACGAGATAGCTGTCCTCTACCGCTCCCACAAGATGGCGGTCCCCATCCAGAAGGCCCTCGAGCGTCGGGGCATCGCCTACCGCCTGATAAAGTCGGGCGCCCTCTTCGAGAGGCCGGAGATAAGGACCGCCATGGCCTATCTCTACGTCCTCAACAACTACTCCTCCCCCACCGCGAAGGCGGACGAGTCGTGGTGGAAGGTCTTGAGGCAGAACTACGACCTCGGAGCGAAAGACGCCTACATCATCGGCAGGCACCTGAAAGAGAACAGGGAGACCTGCCTCCACGAGCTCCTCTACTCAGACGACCTCGAAGAGATCGGCCTCTCCCCGCAGGCGCTCAAGAAGATAGGGAGCGTCAAGTCCTCCGTCGACAAACTCCACTCCAAGATCGACCACTCCCTCTCGGACCTCGTCCTCGAGGTCTACGACGCCTCAGGCCTCAGCAGGCAGTTCTTTGACCACACACTCGAGAACAAGGAGTCCCTCCTCAACCTGCGGGACTTCCACGCCATAGTCTCCAACTACGACAGGCTCCACGGCAGGGACCTCTCCAACCTGATCGCCTACCTCGAGATACTGGACGAGATAGACAGCTCCCCGCTGAGCGAGGGCCTCTACGAGAAGGACTCCGTGAAGCTGATGACCATCCACGCCGCCAAGGGCCTCGAGTTCGAGGCTGTCCTGATCCCGGGCTGGGTGAAGAACTTTTTTCCCCTCTACCGCGGCGGCACGGAGCCGCTCATCCCCCTGGAGCTCAACGAGCAGCTCAACGACCTGAAGAGAGAGGAGTTCAGCTCGGACTACCAGTTCGAGAAGGCGGTCAGGAAGAGGAAGAAGGAGATCAAGAGGGAGGAGGAGAGGCGCCTCGGCTACGTCGCCCTCACAAGGGCCAGGAACCGCCTCTTTTTGACTCTCCCGAAGAAGGCGGGCGAGAGGACTCTCTTCCCCTCGGAGTTCCTTCCCGAGATCGGCTGCAACCTCACACTCCTCGACGAGCAGCAGGAGGTCGAACTGGGCGACCTCAAGCTAAAGGAGGACGAGGAGCTCCTCGCCCGCGAAATCGCCTTGGAGAGCCCCATGGAGCTGATAAAGGCCAAGAAGAAGAATCTTCTCCTCCAGTCGCTCGAGAACGACGACCCGCTGGAGTCCATAAGGCTCGCCCTCCTCTACCACGGCCTGAGCGGGAGGGAGGCCTCCCTCGACGACCTGCAGTCGTCCTGGGAGAAGATCGACCCATCCGGCCTCGTCTCCGAGCTCAATTCCCGGGTGGAGAAGGGCAATCTCTCAGGCCTCTCCTTCGACCCTGCGAGGGACACCCTCAGCTTCTCCAGCCTGAAGACCTACCTGGAGTGTCCGATGAAGTTCGAGCTGGCCCACATCCTCCAGATGCCAGTGAGGCGCAGGGGCGGCGACGCCCTCGCATTCGGCTCCTTTGTCCACGACACCCTCGAGGAGGCGGCCAAGCAGGCTCTCTCCTCCAAGAAGGAGCTGATGGAGCTCCTCCGCTCCCGCGCAGAGGACGAGAACCTCGACCTGCAGAGGGCTGAGCAGGCGGCCGAGGTCTTCTGGGAGAGGAACTCGGAGAG
Source organism: Candidatus Undinarchaeota archaeon (assembly GCA_964527545.1). Taxonomy (GTDB): domain Archaea; phylum SpSt-1190; class SpSt-1190; order DYHY01; family CAZGQF01; genus CAZGQF01. The sequence continues at coordinate 53,842 of CAZGQF010000004.1, forward strand.
GATGGAGAACATACTCGCAGTGGAGAAGCCCTTCCGCTTCAGCTTGGGCGGCTTCACGTTCACCGGCAAGATCGACCGCATCGACTCCCTCCCCGAAGGCGGAGTCGAGATAATAGACTACAAGACGGGCCACGAGCCCTCCAAGCAGGACAGGGAGCTCCAGCTTCTCTTCTACACGCTCGCCGCCAGGGAGATGGGCCAAGATGTCAAGAAAGTCACACTCGAGCTCCTCGAGGAAGACAAGCCGAGGAGCTTCGCAGTCGAGAAAGGAGAGTTCGTGGCCGTCAACTCGAGGTGCCAGGGCTGCGACATAGAGGAGACCACCAACTTCATACTCGAGACCGCAAGGAGGATAGCGAAAGACTACGAGACCGGCTTCCAGCCACAAAAAGGCGATGGCTGCAGGTACTGCGGCTATAAGCTCTACTGCCCCAACCCCAAATGACCTCTGCCAACTAGTCGGCCTTCTCGATCCAGCCCTTGGGGTTGCCCTTGATCATGGCCTCCCCCCACTTGCCAAGATCCACGACGACCTTGTCCTCCTCGGCCACCGAGACGACACCGATCATCCCGACCGAGGTCCCCCGCAGCATCCGAACCCTGTCCCCTACCTTGATTCCCTCATCCATCATGAACTCCCCCACCATCCCCCCAATCCAGAACTCCTCGGCCGTCAAGTCAAAGAAGTCAAACATCCCACTCGTCCTCCTCCCCCTCCTTCTCCTCCCCCTCCAGAATCTCGGCCCCACCCAACACAAAGAACCAATCCTTCTCCAGCCATTCAAGAAGGTCGAACATTCTTTTCTCCCAACCTCTGCCGATAGCAGATTATGCCTCCCAGAAGGGCCGCGAAAAGGAACAGGATCTCCATGAAGTCCTTGACCGGCAGCAACCGCTCCCTCACTGGCGGCCAATAGAAGGCAAGGGCGAACAGGACAACGGCCCCGACTATGACCAAGGTCTTTTTTGAGATTTCCATGCCCAACCCAAGCGGTACCAGATTTTATCTCTTTTGAACCCGCGGACGTCTCAGGGCTCAAAAGCGCCCAGGACCTCTCTCGGACTGGGCACCCCCGATCTCTCCCCTTCACCCTCGAAATCCATCATGCCTTTCAGGGCAAGGCTGCAGAGTTCCGGCCCTTCGATGAGGCGAAGTTCGGGAAAGGCCCGCTTCGCCTCGGCGTGGGCCTCTGAGCTGAACCTCCCGCTCGTGGCCACGATTGCTCGATGGGTCCTGCGGTCAATCATGCTGTTGCCTCCTCCCTTCCCGCCTTCTCCCCCGAGAGCAGATCTGCATCCCTCGACGAACTTGGCATCCAGGAGCTCGTCAGGCCCCGCCGCCCTGCAGAAGATCAGCACGTTCTCCTCGCTCCCCTCCGGCAGTTCCCTGTTCATGCTGACACCGTAGGTATTCTCCCCGTCTTTGGCCAGTCTCCCTCCCATGTGGACTATGCCAGAGCTGAAACTCTCGTAGCCCAGCCTTGAGAATATGGACTCCACCAGGTTGACCAGTTCCCATTCCCCCTTTTCCTCGGCCATGCCTGCCCAACCCCCCACTGGGTTATAGCCATTTCAGTCATCCAAAACATAGATTGTTGTTCAATCTTTCAGGTATACTAATTTTCCTTTCTTCAGGTTTGGTTCAAATTAATCACCAACAACAGACTCCAGGAACTCATATAGTTGGATTAGTTTCTTAGATTTTTCAAGAAATATCTTTGCCTGTTGATCCAAGTTATCTCCCTCAAGAAGTACACTGGTGCTAACATCACAGGATATACGGAAAAAAAGATAAGGTTTGTACGTTTCGCGGGGTAGATTTTGTGAACTTTGAATTTGCCGTAGCATTTCTCGTAAAATTATTTTTCTCTTTTCTTCCGAATCATCGTGCATCTTTCGATAACGGGAAGATTGACGTTTAAGATCAGAGAGAGGCATTCTTGTTTCAAAAATGGGCTCGTAATTTTTGTCTCCTTGTCCGAATTTACGTTGACTTTGGAGAATTATCTCATAAGATACTTCCTTTGTATCTTGTCGCTGTAAATCCCTTATTTTTTCCCAAAACTCTTCAAAAATCGTATCTTCTAAAAGTCTTTTAGCTAATCGTTTAGGGCAATCTCTCTTCTGGGAATTTAGAAAGATTCGAATTCCGTATTCATGCAACCAGAGTGTGAAATGGACATATCTTGGGGAATTCTTAGTTTCTTTGGCCTTAGTTATTATGGTCCAAAGTTCTTTATTTTCTTTTTTAGGTAGTTCTAGATTCTTAAGAGTGTCATTTCGTTTTTGGAGTAGTTCTGCGAATTTTCTAAGTTTTGACTTAAGGTAGCTGGTGTCAGCATCATTTTCAATTGATTTGAAATCTTCTTTAACAAAGTAGTTAACCATACCTAAAAGCCTCAAGTATTCTAAAAATTGTTGAACTAAAAAGGATTCCTTGTTGTGGGTTTTTATTTTAGCTTGATATTCTTCAATTTTTGAATAAAGTTTCTCCCACGAAACCATGGTGACTTTTTCATTGGAAATTTTGAAAGTTTCAATTTGGCTACTTGGTGCTAAGACGATCAATCGAGCGTTTCCATAATCCTGAAGTCCTTTAAGATGTTCATTAATTTGCGAGTTTTGTATTTTTGCACTTATTTTTGACTCGATACCGATAGTTCCGTTTTCAAATATCAAGAGGGCATCTGGCCTGCTATATGAGAGGTTAGGTTGGAGTCCGACTTGGACTAACTTACCTAAAGGTTTTCGTATCAAGTTTCCTTTATTACCAAAAAGCGATTTAGAAATGCGGGAAGGCCGTTTACCGACCGAAGTCGAGAGGTTTTGGGGATCTAAGAGATTGATGAATGCTTTGGTTAAGTTATTCTCTAGTTGCGCTTCGGATTTCTCTCTGTTGGGTCCCCGATAAGAGTAAAAAATATTTTTGTGTGGATCTATTGAGGACATGGTTAGTTCATCTAAAGCTAATTATTATCCTTTTTCGGACTAGGGGAGTTTTCTAGTATGTGGGACAACAATATAAATTGGTACACATTCCTTGAAAAGTGTCTGCTGTAGAATCTGTTAATTTCTCGGAGATGGGGGGCAGGGAATTTGAGGTTTTAGTAAAGGAAGTATTATCTTCATTAGAACTTCAAGATGTTAAGCTGACATCCTTCACCTCTGATGAAGGCATAGATATTACGGCCAAGGAGAGAAATAAGATTGGGGACGTAATAACATATGGAATAGAATGTAAAAATTATCCAAAAGGAACGGTCGGACGTCCAGTTATTCAAAAATTGGACTCTGCCATTAACTCAAAGAATATCGATAAGGGGATTGTGGTTACATCAGGGGTTTTCAGTAGAGCGGCAAAAGAGTATGCGAGAAGTGTCAGGATTCAGCTTATCGACGGGGTGAGACTAACCAAGTTAGCCCGGTCTGCAAAATTGAGCACTAAGGCACCAATTAAATTAACAGGAAAATCCTTTCCGATATCTCCAATATCGAAGATAAAATCCGTTTTTCAACAATATCTTAAGGATAGAGGGTTCAACGAATCTGACGCTCTTCGAATAGAAAAGATTGAACTTTTACTAAAACCCTCTTTCAAAATAGATTACGAAATCGAATCTTATTGGGAAAGAGGTGACGGGACCGTAATAGCCCACATTCCATTTCATGAGGACCTAATTTTTCTGGTAGCTTGTCCTGAACACGAAGACATTTACGAGGGGGAACTGCTCGACAACGTTTCTGAGATCTCTCAAATGGGTTCTTTACCAAATGGGATTGAGATCAAAAAGAAGAACTCGACTATAGCAGAAAAGCGCGTTAGGAAGATTGCATTAAGGGAAATTAGAAACAAATATCAAAAAACGGTGACTTATGTGGCAGGTAGTAGAACGTGGACCAAAACTTGTACCCCCCGCAAAAAAGATGTAGAGATTACGGCAGTAGAACGGGTTTATCTTCCTTTTTGGCAATTAAGGATCTTGGCTTCTAAATCCAAATATGAAATAAAAATAATCGATGTAAGTTCGCCGGAGTTATTTGCGAGCGAGATGGATGCTTGTTATCAATGCGATTCGGAGGCCTCTAGGATATGCAAGGATTGTGGACAAGTCTCTTGTGTGAAACATAGTAATCAGTGCAATGTTTGTGAGGGGTTGGTGTGCGGTTCGTGTACTGAGCTGAGAGGTAGTAAGCTTCTGATTTTCAAAAATTCTTTGTGCTCCAAATGTGCTAAGGAATTTGATTCTGGGAAAGTGGAACTCAAGAGGACAGAATACTCCTTAAATCCGCTAAATAACCTTAAATCAAAAGAAATCTTAAGACAACAGATTGCGCTATTTGCAGTTTTTCAAACATCCCTTTTTCTAGATCCGTCCTTGACGTTTCTTCTTGGTGCTGCTGCACTTGGCTATGGGCTACTTACAGATAAAGTCGAAAAAAGTAGTTATACGAGACTGGTTGCTTCCACACTTCTACTTTGCCTAATCTTTTCTTCTATATTTTTGTGGATTTAGTACTTTATTCGTTTTCAGTGAGTTTCATGTTCTTAATGTCTATGCCTCGAGGTATTGAAACGCGTTTGTCCAGCGGATTGAACTTTCTGGATTCGTAGTTTTCTTTCATCTTTGCAATAAATTTCAAATACGCAGTGGGCGAGGTTCCCACATTGTAAAGTTTCCTAATTTTGGTGTCCCACATAACGAAGAATCTGGGACACATTAGGTGTAGTATTTTGGTTGCTCCAACATATTTGATTCCTATCAGAGATGATAGTTTATCGTAAATTTCCTTGATTTTTTCTTGAAGCTCAGGTTCACTAAAATCGGAGGATCTGAAAGTTTTATTTTGAAAATATTCGAAATCACAGCTCTCAAGGATTTCTTTGAATTTTTTGAGGGAAAACTCCTTCATGTGGTATCTGAAATATGCAAAATTCCATGTGGACAATAGTAGGAAAATGCCCTCGTAAGTTTTGCCTTCTCTAACGAGATCAAGACTCCAGTTGTAGACTTCGTTTCTGAATTCTTCCATGGAGCTAAACACGATTCAAAGCTTAAAAACTCAACTTCAGAAAAAGTTCAGCTTTCTTCCTTGACCTCATAACCGCAATTCGGACATTTAGTCCCTTCATGAAGATACCAACCATAATCGCACTTAGGACAGTAAAAGATTCCTTTCCTGTCTTTCATTATCTGCCTTCTTTGACGGTCGATCTTGTCGGCCATCAGCTGCGGGCCGGTCTTGTTGTACTTGCGGGCCACGTCTCCCCTTTCTCGACAAGACTTAAAATGGTCACTGTTGTCTCTCGCTTGGGTTGGAATTGATGAAGGATAAGCTTACTCAAAAGGAATTAGAATCGTGGCTCTGGGAGTCAGCAAACATACTTAGAGGAAAGATCGACTCTTCAGAATACAAGACCTACATATTCGGCCTTTTGTTTCTGAAGCGACTCAATGACGTTTTTGAGGAGAGAAGAGAAGAGGTCGTAGACTACTATGTCTCAGAGGCAGGCAAGTCGAAAGCTGAAGCTGAAAAGCTTGCAGAGAGCATTAAGGACGAGTATCACTTCTTCGTTCCTGAAAGGGCGAGATGGGAGAACCTTTCTGCAAAAACCCACGACATCGGTTCTTCAATAAACAAGGCAATGGAGGCGCTCGAAGAGGAGAACCCCCAGATTGAGGGCGTTCTTGTAAGCATAGACTACAACGACAAGAAGCGTCTTCCAGATGCCGTCCTTTCAGATCTTTTAACCCATTTCAGCAAGCACAGAATCGGCAACAACGAAATATCAGACCCAGACCTCCTTGGGCGGGCCTACGAGTACTTGATCAAGCAGTTTGCAGATGATGCTGGAAAGAAAGGTGGGGAGTTCTACACACCAAAAGAGGTAGTTAGGGCTTTGGTTGGCATGGTCGATCCCCAAGAGGGGATGAGAATTTGTGATCCGTGCTGTGGTTCGGGCGGTATGCTGATAGAGTCATATTACCACGTCAGAGAGAAAGGAGGCAATCCAAAAAACCTGAGTCTTTTCGGTCAGGAAAACAATGTTGGGACATGGGCAATCTGCAAGATGAACATGCTCCTTCATCAGATCCCAGATGCAAGAATCGAGAGGGGAGATACGTTCCTTGATCCCAAGCTGACAAAGGGCGGGGACTTGATGGTCTTTGATCGAGTCATAGCCAACCCTCCTTGGAATCAAGATTGGGACAAAAAACGCCTCTCAAAAGGTGACCAATACAACCGTTTGGTCTATGGCATTCCACCCAAGAGCTACGGCGACTGGGTCTGGATACAGCACATGCTTGCAACCCTTGACAAAGAGGGGATGCTTGGCATAGTCCTTGACAACGGGGCCCTTTTCAGAGGTAACTCAGAAGGAAAGATTAGAAAGAAAGTCCTTGATAGAGATTTGATTGAAGCGGTCATAGCTCTCCCAGAAAAACTCTTCTACAACACTGGCTCGCCTGGTTGTCTTATCGTCTTCAACAAAGACAAACCAAAAGAGCGGAAAAACAAGGTCAGTTTCATCTACGCAGCTGAAGACTACGAAGACGCAAAGGCCCAAAACTTCCTTCGAGACAAAGACATCGAAAAGATCGTCTCGACTTTCAGAAACTTCGAGGATAAAGAGAGATACTCAAGAGTCGTCGACTTGGAAGAGATAGAGAAAAACAACTTCAACCTGAACGTCACCCGCTACGTCGACATCTCAGAGCCGGAAGAGCAGATCGATGTGGCCGAGGCCCTCGAAGATTTGGAAGCGGCCGAGGAGGAGAGGGAGGCGGCCAAGGCCAAGGTTGAGGGTTTTATGAGGGAGTTAGGCTATGAGTAAAATTTCTAATTATAAGGAGACATTTGAATCGTTCTTAAAAGAATCTAAAGGCGAATTTAAGGAATCGGCCAACATCAGAAACTCCGTGGAGAAAGCCATTAAGGAGGATACGCAGAACGCTGTGCGGGGCCGATCTCAAACTGGGCCCATGAGAAACATAGCATCAGAGATAGAAACTGCGTTGAATGAAACTTTCTTAGGAAATATTAAGAAAATTTATGAGCATGAAGACTTTGCGGAATTTCTAATTTTAATTTTTGAAGGTCTTTTTGAAGACCTTTCTGAAAACAAGGAGTTCGTTAAAGGATCTAAATTAGACTCATTATCAAGATCATTAAGCAATCCAGACGAAATAGCCGAACTAAAAAGCAAAATACGTGCTAACGAGCTAGCGAATAAAAGAGCACATCTTTTGTTCAACGCACTCGATTTACATCTGTCTAAAAATTATATTGCGTCAATTCCTTTATTGCTATCTCAGATTGAAGGTCTAATATGGGATTATGGCGTATACAAGAAACGTGTTGATGATGCTCCAAATAGTAAAGCGAAATTAGACTCTGATGGTAAAATTGAATTCAACAATAAAGGAAATGTTGTTGTTTTTGGATTCAGCGAACTGTTGGTTAAATTATTTGGTGATTCTTCAAAATTGAAACAACATATTAAAACTCGTCATAATAACGAAAAGGAAAAGGATACGGGCATTTACTCGACCGAACTTAGACACCCAATACTTCACGGAAGGAAAATAGATTACGACACTGAAAGAAACGCAACGATATTGCTAATTGTGTTGATGGCGGTTTTGGAGAAAATAGAACATGACAACTAAAAAAACCGAGCTCGGCGAGATTCCTGAGGATTGGGAAGTTGTTGAGCTTGGCGACGAGAAATTTTTTGAGATTGTAGGGGGGAGTACGCCTTCAAGGAAGGAAGCGTCGTTTTGGGAAGGGGGGACCATACCTTGGGCCACACCTTCTGACTTGACATCTCTCGAGGGAAATGAAATAAAAGAAACTTCAGAAGAAATAACTTCTTCTGGCCTCGACAACTGTTCTGCCAATCTCCTGCCCATAAATTCGGTTCTTATGACGAGCAGGGCAACCCTCGGGGAAGTAGCCATAAATGAAGTTCCGATGGCTACCAATCAGGGATTTGCCAGTTTTGTGTGTACCGAAAGAGTGGATCCCCATTATCTGTTGTATTCCTTGAAAACTAAAAAGCCAACTTTGTACAGGTTTGCGGGGAGGAGCACCTTCAAGGAGATTAGTAAGAGATCTTTAAGGCTTGTTAAGATAGCAATCCCACCCCTCCCAGAACAACGCAAAATCGCCGTAATCCTCTCCTCGGTCGACGAAACGATCCAAAAAACCGACAACGTGATTGAAAAGACCCAGCGCCTCAAGAAGGGGCTGATGCAGGAGCTTCTCACGAAAGGAGTTCCAATCTTTTCAATCTATCAGAATCAGATTTCAGATGCGTTAATCTCTGCCGGGCAGCACATCAATACGGGGGAACGGAATCTTTGTAGCCATCTAAGGACGAAATTTGAACATATTTTCAGTGGTGAGTATGATGTTGACGTTGAGCTCCAAAAAGATACTTCCGAGCGGCCAGACATAGTTGTGCATAGGAGGAGTACAAACCAAATGAATGGGTTGGCATTTGAGGTTAAAATCCGTGCCACTCCGTCAGAGGCAAATGCTGACATAGCAAAACTCTCTCGTTTGATGCTTGGCAGTTATGAGTATAGAAGCGGTGTTTTTGTAGACTACGACTCTCGATTGTGCCTGGATGAATTAGCGAATCTTGATGTCAACGTTGTTTTAGTTAGACCAGATGGGACTTTGGACTGTCATTTAGTCCCTGACAAACGGAAGTTCAAGCAGACCGAGCTCGGCGAGATTCCTGAGGATTGGGAAGTTGGCCCTTTGAAAACGGTTGCTACCAAGTTTGTGAGTGGGGGAACGCCCGATACTGAAAATACTGAATATTGGGGCGGTGACATTCCTTGGATGACTGGAGTTAATGTTGAGTCTCGGGTTGTCAGTTCAGGCATGAAGTACATATCAAAATCTGGACTTGATAATAGTGCCACAAATTTAGTGCCTAAAGATAGCCTTTTGGTAGTCACTCGGACCGATGTAGGAAAAGTCGCAAGGACAGATTTAGACATTGCCATAAGTCAAGATTTGACGGGGGTAATTTTGAAAGAAGATCTTGCTCACCCCGAATTTGTATCTTGGTATCTTTTTGCCAACCCACAAAGAATAGAGCGTTACAAACAAGGCTCTACAATTCAAGGGTTATTAAGAGAAGATCTTCAGAATTTTCTCTTACCTCTTCCACCTCTCCCAGAACAACGCAAAATCGCCGCAATCCTCTCCTCAGTCGACGAAACGATCCAAGCGGAGCGGGCCTACAAAGAGAAACTCCAACGCCTGAAGAAAGGCCTAATGCAGGTCCTTTTGACTGGCAAGGTCAGGGTCAAAACGGAGGCGGCCTGATGAGTTTGGGCCATGAATACTTCGAGGTTGAACAGCCCTTCATTGAGAGCTTGAAGAAAAGAGGTTATGAGTTTGTTTCTCCTGAAAAAATCGAAGAAGAAAGGGAGTCCCCAAGACAGGTAATTCTGGAGGAGAGGTTCAAAAGAAAGCTCAAGGAGTTCAACCCTTGGATAAGTGACTACAATCTCAGAAAGGTCGTAAGGGAGTTTACGACTCCGGGCCTTCCTGACCTGATGGAGGCAAACAAGAAACTCTACAGGATGATGACTGAATGCACCTCCGTAGAGCAGGATCTTGGAAACGGAAGGAAAAACCAAACAGTCGAAGTGATTGACTTTGAAAATCCCGAAAACAACGAGTTTATTGTCACAAATCAGTTCAAGGTTTGGGGTCCCAAAAAGAACATAAAACCGGATGTTGTTGTCTTCGTAAACGGCCTTCCTTTGGTTGTTGTCGAGTGCAAGTCCCCAACAACCCCAAACGCAAAAGACAAGGGAATCAAGCAGCTGAAAAAATACCAGAGCAAAAAACAGGGAGCACCACAACTATTCTACACCAATCAAATCCTCATAGAGACTTGTATGGAGCGGGCAAGCGCTTCCACAACTCTCTCCTCCCCCACATGGTTCAAGCCATGGAAAGAGTCCTATCCCACGACTCCAAAAGAGCTTGAAGAGGAGCTCGGCAGAAAGCCGAGAAGACAGGAGATCCTAATAGAGGGGATGCTTACAAAACAGAATCTTCTTGACATAGTCAGGAACTTCATAATCTTTGAGAAAAGGGAGAAGACAATCAAAGAGATGGCCCTCTATCATCAGTTCAGGGCCGCAAACAAGATCTGTGAGAGGGTCCTGAACAAAGAGAGATCTCAAGAGAAAGGAGGAGTCATCTGGCACACCCAGGGAGCAGGAAAATCGCTCACCATGAGATGGGCGGCAGGAAAACTCCGAAGAATCAAGGAGCTTGAAAACCCAACTCTGCTCGTTTTGACCGACAGGATAGCCCTGGACAACCAGATCGGGGGACTTTTCACGAGGACCGATTTCAAAAACTGCAGACAGACTGAAAGCGGACGAGACCTTGAATCCTTCATCAAAAACAAGAGAGGGATGGCAATAGTCAGCACCATTAACAAGTTTCATTCCATAAGAAACAGACACCACGGCAAGATGCCTGTCCTCTCAGACGATGAAAACATCATCGTCATGACTGACGAGGCACACAGGACCCAATACAAAGAGATGGCTCTTGAGATGAGGACTGCTCTGCCAAATGCCACCTACATCGCTTTCACAGGAACACCGATAGACAAAAAGGATAGAAGCACACCACGGCTTTTCGGCTCTTATGTCGACAAATACACAATAACCCAATCAGTAAAGGATGGAGCAACCCTGCCAATACTTTTCGAGGGAAGGATGCCAAAGCTTCACGTCGAGGGCAAAGACATAGACGAGATATTTGAGATGATCTTTGGCGATTACCCCGAGGAAGAGAAGGTCAAACTGAGAAAGAAGTTCAACCTGAGCTCGATAATAAGGTGCAGGCTGCGGCTCGAAAAGATCACTGTCGATATGATCAAGCATTTCACAAACTATATTGAGCCAAATGGTTTCAAGGCCCAGGTTGTTGCTGCAGACAGATGGGCTGCTCTCCGTTATTACAACCTTCTAAAGGAGCTCAACAGTCCGCCTGCAGCTCTTGTGATAACTGTCGAAAACAACGACGGAGAAGAGTTCGATCCTGCAAGAAGAAGCAAGGATGAGGAGAAAAAGATAATCAGCAGGTTCAAGGACCCAAACGACCCTCTCAAAATAGTTGTTGTCTGTGCCAAGCTGATAACGGGCTTTGATGCACCGATAGAACAGGTCATGTATCTTGACAAGGGCCTCAAGGAGCACAACCTCCTTCAGGCAATTGCAAGAGTGAACAGGACCTACCCGAAAAAGGAAGCAGGTTTGGTCATAGATTACTACGGTGTCACAGACGACCTTGATGACGCTCTGAGGAACTTCAAGAAAGAAGATGTGATGCACGCTCTCACAGAGTTCGAGGAGGAGTTTGAAGCCCTCAAACGTGCTCACAGACGAGCAATGCAGATGTTTGATGACATAAAATACGACATCGAAAAGTGCATTGAGAGAGTTGAGCCAGAGGATGTGAGAAGTGAGTTTGACAGAAACCTGAGAAGCTTCTCGGCAATAATGGATCTCGTTCTCCCAGACCCAAGGGCAGAGCCGTTCCTGAGAGATTTGAAGTTTCTGGCGAGAGTCAGAGAACGAGCCAAAAAGAGATACAGAGAGGAAGAGACCAGCCTTGAAGGGTGTGGTGAAAAGGTCCAGCGCATTGTTGATGAGCATCTTAGGTGCGAGGATGTCGAAGTCCTTGAAGAACCAGTCTCAATACTTCAGAGGGAGGCCTTCCAAGAAGAGCTAAGCAAACTCCCAAATGACAAAGCGAGAGCAAGCGAGATTAAACATGCCCTGCAGCACGAGATAAGCATCAGAATAAACAAAGACCCTGCTTTCTATGGTTCACTCAAAAAGCGGCTTGAGGAGCTTGTCTCTGCATTGGAGGCAAAGAGGTTGGGGCTTGATGACTTCATTGAAAAGACTCAACCAATAAGGGAAGAGATGAGTGAAAGGGAGAAAAGAGCTCAGGAGCTTGGTTTGGAATCTGAAGAGTTCTCTTTCTACAACCTTCTTGAAAAGCATGAAGTTTCAAGCAGGCAAGAGAGAAGGGATTTGGCAAAAGAGCTTTACAACATCTTAGAAGAGAGCGCTGTAATAGACTGGAAGCAGAAAGATAACATTCAAAGGATAATGAGAAGGGATATCAAACGAAAGCTTATCTCTGAAGGATTACCGGCCGACACTGTGAGTCCCCTCACGCTTAAGATACTCGATCTGGCAAGAAACGTAATAGGTGAAAAGAAAGATGCCGCAGGTTAACATAAACCAGATCCCACGGGATTACTCAGTTGTTTCAAGTGACAGAAAGAGTGTAGGGTTGATTGTCAAACCTGACGGAACCTTCGTGGTCAGAAAACCAGATCAGCTCTCTTCTTCTGATGTAAAGACAGCGATAGAGAAAAAGCGCTCCTGGCTTGGGGAAAAACTATCTGAAATAGACAAAATCAAGGAGAAGAAAAGAGAGAAGGAGTTTGTCAGTGGAGAGGGATTTTCCTATTTGGGGAGAAGCTACCGGCTTAAGGTATTGAAGGACAGCGTTCTCTTTGTCAAGGCGAACGGGCGGAGGTTAGAGGTTCACGCTCCCGAATCAATTCAAGAAGATGAAAACAAGATTAGGGAAGCTATAGTCTCTTGGTATTTCAACAGAGCAGAGGAGAAGCTGACAGAAAGGGCAAGAAGGTATGAGGGAAAGGTCGATGTTTCATTCAAGGGCGTCAAAATCAAGGATCAGGAGAAGCGTTGGGGTAGCAGGACAAAGAACAGAACCCTTCTTTTCAATTGGAGGATAATGATGGCGCCCCTCTCAATAGTAGACTACGTTGTGGTGCACGAGCTCTGCCATCTGAAATTCAATAACCATTCCAAGAAATTTTGGAAACTTCTCTGTTCGGTCTTGCCTGACTACCAAGAGCGGAAGAAGTGGCTTGAGAAGAATGGGCCTTTGTTGGAGTTTTAGTCTATTAGCGGTTGTTTACTCTCTCCGAAGCGATTTATGGACCTGCTTCCAGACACTTTCGGCGAGAAACATGTCCGAAAGCAGTTTGTCCAATCAGGAGAAGGAAGAAGACCGACCAATAAAAGAGTGCCGGCCGAGCATTGACCGGCTCTTCATGATCACGTGGATCGTGCTGAGCTGGACGGTACTGGCCTGGATGTTTGGGATGAGGATCACGGCGAGCGGCGGGTTGCTGGAGATGGGAGAGGCCTTTGTTGTTCTGTGGGCTTTGACCGAAGTTGTACTGTTCTAGCGACAATCGAAGGGATGATCTTATGGAAGCTCATTGACTAAGTCCAGCTTTTGTATGTTATTGAAGACCTCTTCCAGTAGGTCTCTTGTTCTCATGACTTCAGATACATCCCAGAAAGAAATTTTCCCTTTGAGGTCTTTAATGTCGCTTACATCCTCCTTTATTTTTTCTATCTGTTTGGCATCTGAGACTATGACAAGCTTTTGAACTGTGGGGTTGTTGCTGGCTTTGATGAAGTTGATTATCAAGCTTTTCCAGGACCCACTTTTTTGCACCTCAAAAACGTAGTTTACTGTGCCAAGATTGGCTATTCGAGATCTCCATATAACGTCCACTTGAGCGCCGCGACTAACTACTTTTTCAGTGTCAGCATCGAAACCTAGCCAAGCCCCTATGTCCCTGACCATATCTCTTACTTCGTCGTGATCGAAGTCTTGCGTCTCTACTGACGTAACTTGTGGTCCACTCACAGACTCTTTCCAAACCTCGTAAAGGAAATGATCTACGAAGAGAAGATTTACTTTTTGTTTCTCTCCAAGTTTGGTACTCTCGATCTCGCTGGCTATGGCATTCAGGATTCTGTTAAAGTTTTGATATTCGTCCTCTTTGATTTTGTATTTATCGAGAGGGAGAGTTTCCTGAAAACCGAGAATTTTCAGTGCACCGCGGGCCTTGTTATTCCAGATTCCGTATTTTTCTGGATTGGACCTACAGAGAAGTTCCGTCACCATGGCAGGACCGAGATATTTGATGGAATCTACAGCGTATTCGTATTTACCTTCCTTTTCTTTGCCGAAAAAGATTTTTTTCATTACATTTCGAATCTTCTTCATCCCGTTCTCAGCGACGATCTTCTTTACGTAATGTTCTTTGTTCCCCCAGATAGACATCCCCCAAAGTTTGGATAACATCTCGAGCAGTTTAAACTCGTCGAGAGTTTCTATCTCCTTCTTTTTGATGTTTTTGAAATAGCTTTCTTTAGATATCTCTTCTGCCCACGACTCACCACTTTCACTCCCAAACCTCTTAGCGAATTTCAGGATTTTCTCTTTCTGTTCTTTTGATAAGTCAGAATTATTTGTCATGAAGGGTCAATCTTTTCAAGGCTCTAAAGTTTTTGGGTAATCGTCCTCTCACCCCTTCTTCATGAAAAACTCGCAGGCCGGACAAGCTATGCGGCCCTGCTTGCAGTGGGGGCAGGCCAGCTTGCCGTAGATGACTGGGTTGCCGGCCGCCATCACGAGGACCGGCCAGAGGGAGGCGGCGAGCCCCTTGTCATCGTGTCCGGGGCGCAGGTAGATCGAGCGGAGGTAGCCGGTGTCTGCGTCTTTCATGTGGCAGGCTGAGACGCCGACTATCTTTCCGTTGTCTTCGGCGACGTAGACTATGCCTTGGCGTTCCAGTCTATGTAGAGTTCAGGCTTGAAGAGTTTGTTGACGGTGAATTCGAGGAGGCCTTGCGAAACTATTTTCTTGTAGAAGTGTCTCTAGGAGAGCCCGTGCAGCTGGGCGATCTCTTCTGCGTCTGATTTTTGGAAGCGGCGGATTTGCATAGGGGGTTGGAATGAGCAGGTTGTTTAAGGTATTTGGGCTTTACAGGGTAAACTTCGAAAGGATATTAAATCACATTATTTTTCCTCCTCCTAGGTGCCGGGATGACTGACGTGCTAAGCAGAAAACAAAGGAGTTTCTGCATGTCACAAATCAGGGGAAAAAATACGAAAGCTGAGGTTATGCTCAGAAAAGCCCTCTGGGCAAGCGATATGCGTGGATACCGCGTACACCACGGCGTGTATGGAAACCCGGATATTGCATTTACAAAAAGCATGGTTGCTGTATTTGTGGATGGATGTTTCTGGCACAAATGCCCAAAGTGTTTTGTGCAACCTGAAAGAAACGCAGACTTCTGGCGCAAGAAACTCGATGGAAACGTAAGAAGAGACAAAAAGGTTACCAAAAAGCTTGAATCCGAGGGCTGGTCAGTAATAAGACTGTGGGAACATCAGATAAAGTTGGATGTGGGTTCATGTGTTGAAAAAATAAAAAAGGAGATTGAAGGGGCATGGTGAAGACCTACCATATACTTGACCTTTTTGCGGGGGCGGGTGGTCTGTCGCTCGGCTTCGAGCTTCTGAAAAAAAGAGGTATCCGCTACAAACTCCACAGGGCAGTCGAGATTGACAAACATGCGTGTGAGACTCTGAGAAAAAATCATGGACCCAAAAAGGTTATCGAGGGCGACATAACCGATACCGAAACCAAGAAACGTGTAATTGAAGAATGCAAGGGTAAGGTTCAGATAATTCTGGGGGGCATACCCTGCCAGTCATTTTCATTATTGGGCCCGCGTTCAGGATATGGCAGGAAAGACAGAAAATTCAAAAAAGACAAACGCGACAGACTCTACCAGCAGTATCTTGGTATCGTACGTGGGCTGTCCAAAGACACCGACGTCATAATAATAGAAAACGTGAGGGGGATACTCTCAAAACGTGATGCTGAAGGAAAACTGATATACGAAAACATCATTTCCGAATTCTCAAAACTCGGGTTCTCTTTCAGGACAGAGGAAGGGAAGGACTATATGGTTCTGGACTCTGCAGACTATGGCGTCCCCCAACACAGGAAGAGGGTCATATTCACTGGTGTCAAAAAGAAACTGCTTGAGGGAAGAAAAGGCATCCCTGTCCCAAAAAGGACTCATTCGAAAAAAGGGAATAATGGAAAACAGAAACATGTTTCCATCTGGGAGGCAATAGGGGATCTTCCGGTCGTCACACCCAAAATAACGTATACAGACCTGAACGAGGAAGAGATAGCCTCTGCCAGACGGAGAAACAAGAGAAGGCGCCCCGGACAGGATGTCCAGAACTATGATAAAAAGCGTTACAGGAAACACGTAAAGAAGGTTTCAAAGGCAGGAAGTGTGTTTCTGTCATTTGTCAGGAGCGGAAGTAAAAAAATAAGACATCACGTTGCAAGGAGTCATCAGCTAAGTGACATAAAACTTTTCGATGGTATGAAACCGGGTTGGACGGCGAGACATGTGTTTCAGAGTGGTGATAAAAAGCTGATGTCCCTGATAAAATATGACATGAACTCATTCAGGGACAAATACCGGAGACAGCACCCTGACGAACCATGCACCACAATATTTGCCCACCTTTCAAAGGACGGAAACAGATTCATACACCCCAAATATGCACGCACACTTACTGCCAGAGAGGCCGCCAGAATACAGTCCTTCCCTGACAGTTTTGTGTTCTCGGGGGCGATGACACACAAATACAGGCAGATAGGAAACGCGGTTCCACCACTTCTGGCGATGAAAATAGCTGGTAGCCTTAGTGAACTGCTTCAGTGATATGGTTGGCAGCAAAATATGGCTTAAAACTCAGATTAAGCCCGATATTTGAATACCTAACCAAAAAAAAGAAAAATAGGCTGTATGTTCCATTAGGGTTCATGAGGGCGCAACTGGTTTCCGAGTTGATAAAAGAAGTTCTTGGCCCGCGGGGGGGCCCAAATGAAAAAATGGAAAATGACCCAAAGTCAGAATTTCTTACGGGACTATTATCCCCCAAGATGTCTGAAGAGCCCGAAGAAGAAGTTGAAAATGAAGAGCTCGTTGGTGAGTCAGAGTTACATGAAGAAGATCAGACAGAACCTGAAATAATATCTGAGTTTGACCCCGTTCTTAATCCTAAAGACCGGCCCCACTCGATGGGTATCAGTTTTATACTAAAGGGGATGGGCAATTCACCAAAGTTTAGCGTCTGCCTCACTTGGGCACGCTATCAAAAGGAAGGGGAGTTCTGGGAAAGAATTCCGTCATACTGTATTCTGGAAAATATCGAGGGTAACGAGAGCAAAAAAATTCCGATTGATAACGACGGCAAGACAACCGATTCGGAATCGGACGCTGTGGTTTCACTTAATTTTAAGTCGAGCAAAGTTGGTGAAAACAGGCACATATCGATCTACCTGGTTAATGAGATTCAGGAAACCGAAAAGTGGATGAAAACTGAAAATTGCATTTTTCAGCCACAGATAAGAATAAAGGTCTCTGAAGATACGCACCTAGTCCCTGCAATTTTGGAACTTTCGGATGATAGGATAAACGACCCAACTTTGGAATTTCTTTATTCAAAAAGGCCTCTGGTTGCAAGAGGGCACATGTGTTCCGCTATATGGAAAGACATAGACCCGGAAAGAGAATGCAAGGACTGTGAGAAATCTCGGGACGGCTTACTTGGGTTTTACTGGGTGGATAATGAAATAATCCCAAGGGACAAGCGAGTCGAGTTCGCTAATCCTGATGCCAGAACCGACTTCATCCCAATGTACTCTGTCTCTGCACCAGATCTCTCATGGGACGCTGAAAAAGGGAATCCCCCCGAACTAAATTCTGAAAAACTGGCGGATTGTTTTGATCCGGAAGAGTTAGCCCGGAAGCTTGCCCCTCTGTCAGAAGGCTATGAACGATGGATAAAAAGACTTGAGAAATCATCAGATCCCAACACCAAGTATGAGAAAATAAAGCAGCAAATAATAAAGAACTGTCAAAACCGTTTGAGACTGATAAAAAAGGGAGTCAATTTTCTGTCGGAAGACATGGATGCTAGGCTCGCATTTTGTTTTGCAAACAAGGCAATGAGTCTTCAATACAAATGGAGCAGAAAAGACAAAAGTACTTCACTGAACTGGTATCCATTTCAGTTGGCGTTCTTGGTTTCAGTGATAGAATCAATAGCAAATCCCGAGTCTGAAGAGCGGTCTATGTGTGACCTTCTTTGGATACCGACTGGTGGGGGCAAGACTGAAGCGTATCTTGCAGTTGCGGCGTTCACAATGGCCCACAGAAGGCTAAAAGCACTGAAAAGAAAAGTTGGGGACAGAACGGGAGGTGGTGTTTCAGTGATATCTAGGTACACACTGCGACTTTTGACAATACAGCAGTTTAGGAGGGCCCTAAGGGTAGTTACCGCCTGTGAATACCTCAGAACAACGGGTATGAGCGGAGATCTCCCTGTGGGATGGCGTCCAAAAGGACTTGAAGACACTACAGACTTCATTTGGGGGTCAAAACGATTTTCTATAGGTCTGTGGGTTGGAGGAAATGTGGCCCCAAACAAGATGTTATCCCAAGAGTGGCGCGATTCAAAAAGGTTTCACCAAAAGTACAACGCAATTGATATATTGAAGGGTGAAGATGGAAAAGGCGAACCCGCACAAATAACCAATTGTCCGGTCTGTGACGCGGTTCTTTCCGTTCCAAAGAAAGGTGGCCTTGAGAAAAATACAAATCATGAGATACATTTCCTAGTTGAGTCAAAAGATAGTGTGGAAGAGATTTTTGAAGATCCAACCAAGCTTAACACTGAAAACATAATTGTTTCAGCCTTGTCAATCGCACCATCTAGGTCAAAAGGTGTTTCTACAGTAAGTATTTCTTTAGAGAACAGAAAAGTTCTACTCCCAGAAGATGTGGAAAAACTTTGGTCTGAAATAAAGTCTTATCTTGCAAATAATAAAATTAAAGTCAAACTTTCCTCAGCAAGCGCATTTAATCCGGGTTACTTTATACGTCGCGCATACCCTTACGGTAAAGAGAGAACCAGAAAAGATATAGGGTTTGAAATATTCTGCACGAATCCCAAATGTGATCTAAATAAAAATGTACTTTGGGGTGAGGGGGTACCAATTGACCACCCAGAGACCTTATCCTATTTCCAATACTCCAATTCAGGTAGAACAATTCGCTTGTCTGATGGGATGAAATTCAGGCACGTTCCGGAAATTTCAAGATACGTTGAAAAGGTTCCCATGGAATTTATCTCGACTAGGATACCGATACCCGCCGTAACTGTTGATGACGCGGTTTACAATGATCCCCCCACAATGTTGGTTTCCACCGTTGACAAGTTCGCAAGATTGCCATTTGAACCCAAGTGTGGGGCGATATTCGGGAATATTGAGTTTTATAATCCAAAATTCGGCTACTACAGGCCCCATTTTTCAACCTTCAAAAAATACAACACAAAAAAGGAGACACACCCACCTGGTGAAAAAGAAAAGGTTCCTTTTTTTGAACCACCAGACCTGATCATTCAGGACGAACTTCATCTTATTGAGGGGCCCCTTGGCAGTATTGTGGGGATTTATGAAACTGCAATTGATTTCTTAACAAGTTCAGATGGCGTTCCCGCCAAATACATAACCTCCACAGCAACCGCAAAACATGCTGCGACCCAAGTAAGTGCACTTTTTGGAAAGGAGCTGCTACAGTTTCCACCATCAGGTCTTGATATAGATGACTCCTTCTTCATAAGATCCAAGGAAACGCATCCTCTTGATGAAAGCAAGCCAGGTCGTCTATATCTTGGGGTTTGTGCACCCGGTAGAGGTCCACTCACCCCTGTAAAAAATATGTGGGCCCGGCTCTTGCAGACAACGTATCAACTCAAGGAATTACGGGGGGAGGAGGCAGACCCATTCCTTACGTTGGTAGGATACTTTAACGCTATTCGCGAACTGGCAGGTGCAAGAAATCTGTACAATGAAGACATCCCTGAACGACTATATCTGATTGGAGGTGAGAACCCCCGTAGTATCACGGATGATATGGAAAGGGTTGTGGAGCTATCCAGCAGAATAGAG
This sequence comes from Candidatus Undinarchaeota archaeon, assembly GCA_964527545.1. GTDB lineage: Archaea > SpSt-1190 > SpSt-1190 > DYHY01 > CAZGQF01 > CAZGQF01. The sequence continues at coordinate 73,786 of CAZGQF010000004.1, forward strand.
TCAACAGACTTACCATCAAAATTAAATCTCCTTAGAAGAAAGGATTCGCTTGCGTGTGACGCGCTTTTTACAACTTCCATGTTTGGTACGGGTATTGATATATCCCGTCTTTCCTTAATGGTTGTTCATGGACAACCAAAAACATCTTCAGCATACATTCAATCCACTGGACGTGTTGGAAGAAAGACAGGAGGCTTAGTCATTTCATTTTACAGGTCTACCAGACCGAGAGATCTGAGCCACTATGAGTACTTCACAGGATATCATCGTGCACTGTACAAGTTTGTTGAACCGGTATCCGTGGCACCTCTTTCCAGAGGGGCACTGGAACGGGCAGCAGGGCCTGTGATGGTCGGAATACTTAGAAATATGAAAACCCCGGTTATTCCGTGGTCACTGGAGGACTCAGCACGAAAAATGTTTTCCCACAGAAACAGTCCGGATCTAAAAAAAGTAATCCGTGCATTCGAAGTTAAGGCAGGCCGACAACCACAGGAATTAAAACATCTTTCATCAGACGTATTGGAGTACATAAAGGCGGGATTGGACACTTGGAAAAGGGTTGCTGCAGATAACGATGATTTGAAATATGTCGAGTATTTCCGTACTAAGAATCCAGTCGTACTTGGTGACCCGCTTCATGCTCATGCAGGCCAGCCGTGTGTTTTTAGTAATTCACCTCAGTCAATGAGGGATGTTGAAGAGACCATAAAATTCCAGAGTAGTGACTTTGAAGGCAGGTGGGGCTCTTGAGTCAGGACATAAGGCGTTCTCAGTTCATTTTAACACTTGGGCCCGGTTCCATAATGGAAGGCAAATATGGCTCAAGACTCATACCACTACCGAATATAGGACTAATAAACGGCATAAAACCTGTAGATTTTGAAATATCTGATCGTAAAATCTCCGAGGGACTTTTGGGAGGAACGCGGTTGTTCAGCATACCCTCAAATTCTGAGCTTAACCTTAATGACAGACCCATATACAAAACCAGATTGTTCCCAGAATGGGCAGTTTGCAACAAACACAAAATTCTTTACTACAGGAGAAAAGGATGTCCTGACTGTAAAAGCAAAACAGAGAAAGGTGCAATAAGGTTTGTGCTTGCGTGCCCAAAAGGCCACATGGACGATTTGCCTTGGAACTGGCTCGTCCATAGCTCAAAAAAATCTCGAAATGACTGTTTTCCAAACTGGTTCAAGTGGATACCTGGAAGGGGCATAAGAGACACGCAAATCAAATGCCCCAAGTGTGACGCAAAAATAAGTATGGGAACTGTATACTCAATGAATCTGCATTGCGGTGGAAGATACATTGAGAGAGAAAGTTTGGGTTACAAATCAAAACAAAAAGGAGAAACAGAGTGTGATGAAACTGCAAAAGTTACACTAAGACAAGCATCTTATCTTAGAATCCCGGAAATAGTATCCCTTTTTACAACAATCAAATACACCAAACTTCACAAACTCCTTGAAACTAAAATTCTATTGACGGAGCTTTCCCTTCATCCTCCTGAAGGCATTGAAGAACTCCGAAAATCCTTAGATAACATGGTTAATAAGGGATTTTTGGGCGTTGATGTAGCTCAGGAAATAAGCAATCATTCTTGGGGGGAGATAGAGAACGCCATAGCAGATATTATGGGTCCTGTACCAAAGGACTACCAAGAGCTTATAGCTGAAGAATTTAACACGTTTTTACGGGCTTCGAGCGCAGGAATACCCCCCGTCAGCAGAAAACCCCCATCCTCCCCGGTACTTCTGAAAGTTGACCCAAACAAGGTGACTACCTTCGAAACAGGAGATAAATCGTTCAGAGTTGTGCCAATAGAAAGACTTCATACTACAATAATACAGAAAGGATATAGACGACTTGTAGGTGAAATTTCTAAATCAAAAGTTGTTGACATATCATTTTCAGACGAAAATGGTAAGTGGCTCCCTGCAGTGGAATTCTTCGGTGAGGGCATTTTCATAATGCCCGATAACGACGAGGGATTTAATTTCAAAATGCAAGGTAAAAACACATCCCGATGGGAAAAGAGTTACATATCTCCTGCGGGTTACGATGAGACCCTATTCAAGTATGGATATGGAAGTGAGCTACATCCAGTTTTTGTCTGGTGGCACACCATGGCACATCTGCTTATCAGATATCTTTCGACCGACTCAGGCTACTCCGCGGCATCAATAAGAGAGCGCATTTATTTCGAAAACACTGAAGAGGGCCCCAGGGGGGGAATATTACTTTACACTGTACAGCCCGGAACTGACGGAACCTTGGGAGGGTTGGTTTCACTGGCCCCCAAAGTTGAAGAACTTTTCAAAAAGTTGGGTAAAATCGCCAAAAGCTGTTCGAATGACCCCATATGTATACAGAGAACTTTTGACCACAACAAACACTCAGGTTCCGCATGTTATGGTTGTTTGTTGGTATCAGAGACCTCCTGCGAACATAGAAACATGTGGCTTGACAGGCATGTTGTCCTGGAGAACATGCCATGAGTCCCCGTGTCAGTATACTTGTAACAGGTGATGCCTTCCTTGGAAAAGGCATGAGATCTATAGAAACAGTTATCGAAGAGCTTATCGAAAATTCAGAAAATGAGATTCAGATAACGACCTACAGTCTTACGGACTGGAGTGAAAGGTTCATCGTTGGTCTGCAAAAAGCCGCGGCCAGAGGGGTTACAATAACCATAGTGATAAACAATTTATCTGAACAGAATCCCTCTGATTCTTCTGAAAAAATGAAGAAATTATCCGAGTTATACCCTCATGTTAAACTTCTTAGTTTCGACAGAAAAATTACAGGCTCGACATTACACGCCAAACTGCTTGTGGTTGACAGGAAAATTGCTATAGTGGGTTCAGCTAACTTCACTTATAGCGGTATGACAAAAAATCAGGAAATAGCTGTCCAGATAAGGGGGGACCCTTCAGGTAAAATCGCAGAATGTATTGACGCTCTTTCTTTGAAGGCCAAAAGCAAAATCTAGGTGCTATTTCCTAAATTCTCATGGGGGATTATATTTGCTTTTGTTAGCTTTTGGCCCATTGCAAGAAATCAGCTTTTAATTCTTCGTCAATTTCCTTTATTTTGGCCTTTAGCTTTCTCTTCTTCTCAGATATGAGTTCCTCAACATCCTTCTGCGGTTCATCTCCTTTGCTTTTCATGTTCTCGAACAGAACGGCATGTTTCAATCGTCGTTTAGTGGAAGGTGACTCTAAATCAGCAAGTTCATCGAGAAGCTGTTTCTTTTCTTTTCTGCGGTCACGCTTACGTGATTTGAATTTCTCTTTGGTGTCCATGAATTCCTTTATCAGCTCAATGCTGCTTATCTTGGATAAATCTGCACCCTTTTTGCTCCAGAAATTGTAATACTCGAATCTCCAATCCCCGTCCTTCAGTTGAACTGCCATCGGGCTCCGACCGAGCGCCCTTGAGGCGTCCGACATTGACTTGTTCTGGAGAAGGACTTGGTACTCTTCGTTGGACCAAGTTGCATTGAACTGTTTCTGTTGGCCAAGACGCGAATCTCTGAAGCACTCACCATCTGAAAGCTCTTCAACAAGAACAACACGAGGGTCGAAGATATTCTTGAGCAAGTCAACCACTCTCTGCTCGGAGTCTTCTGACACTTCTATCGGTGAAGAAAAATCCACATGCCCGTTATCCCCGACCAACACGGTTATTTTGCTGTCAACCATTAGACTCGTGCTCCTCAATCATTCTCATGATGCTTTCAGTATCTGAAGAAAGGTCGTAACCTTTAGTTTCTGTCCAAGATATGAACTCCGAAAGCCACTGACCACGTTTATGTCTGACAGAGAAGGGTGTCCTGTCAAGAAGTGCCGCCAACTCACTATGAGACTTGTCTGAAAGCAAAGGTAACAGTTCGTCGGGTGACCACTTCTTGTTTTCGCTGTCAGAGCCGGAATACTCCTTCATCGGCTCATGGACATCCACAACTTCTACATCACTGAAAATCTCTCTTAGACCCTCCAGGAAAGCATCTTCCTGTTCCCCCGCCATAAAGACAGGAGCCTCAAAATCAAGCAACTGCCCTGAGGTCTCCAGTTTCACTTGCAAAGAAAATATTTTACAAATAAAAGAATTCTTATTCTAAATTTCAGAAAATCTGTGTTGCTTGCGCTAGCTCTTGAATAGGAACTAAAGCCACAACTTACATGACACGGACTTTCTCAGGACACGTCCTGATTATCCGTAACCTTGCACGAGGTGCGAGTAGGAGAGAAGCGTCTGAGCTGTTAGAAGTGGCCTGCCGAATTCCTCGCCGCCCAGACAGAGAGGTTCACCAGGTTGATTACTGCCACCGTCCAGATGGGATAGTCCTCGAAGAGTTCGGTCTTGGACAACTCAACTGCACCTCCGGGAGACTGGCGGGGCCGGCATTTAGGGGTTTGCC
>CAZGQF010000005.1:0-47391 GCA_964527545.1 Candidatus Undinarchaeota archaeon
ACGGGACGTGCGACTACCCGAGCGAGACGGGAGAGAGCTGTTATGAAGACTGCGGTATAGAGAGCTTTCTCGGCTGGAACATCGACCTGTCGGGAGGGGATGGCGACTCATACGTCTTCAACTGGGACGGGTCGACCTACGCAAACGAGGGAAACCACACTGCGAGCACCTACTACGAGAGGTACAGCGCACAGGTCTACGACTCTGAAGGGAACGCGCTGGCAGTGGGGTTGGCAGGAGACCCCGGCGGCGACATCACATACTCTTATTGGGACGGGACCGGGTGGTCGGCCTCGACCAACATCACGTTCACTGGATGGGGGGAAGACATATCGCTCTTCGGCTGGGACTTGAACTCCTCGGACGAGGCGATAGCTGTCTGGACCGCTGGCGACAGCGAAGAGGATGTGGTCTGGGCCTCCTTCGACGGCAGCTGGCATCCCATAAACGGGACCAACCTGACGAGCAACGAAGGGACAGGAATTCAGATAGACTCTGACATGGGGTTCAAGTTCGACGGGGACGACAAGGGCATCCTGATCTGGCCATCTGTCGGTCCGAGCGGCGACACGTGGCTCAACTACTCTGTCTGGGACGGCGGCTGGAGCGGGACGACAGACGCAATCGTCTCTCTTGAAAGCCCGCCACAGCACTACATAGAGGAGTCGCGCATAGGCTTCAACTCCACTCACGGGATGGCGGTCTGGACCGTCAATTACGACTACCTTGCGGTGCCCCCCAAGGATGTCATCCAGTGGTCGACCTGGGACCTCTCGAGCCCAGGCTCCTGGACGGCGCCGCAGAACTACAGCGATGACCTGGGGGAGTGGACACTAGGGCCGCTCTTTTTGGATGAGAGCGAAAGCTGGGTGCTGGTAATCCGCAACACGACAGCCAGTCCCGGGTACTTCGTCTATTTCACATGGGAGAGCGGGGGGAGCGGCTGGGTAAACCAGGGCAACCTCACCGACGACAACATAGCGATAGGTATGGGGTTCATGGAAAACCACTACGGCGCCAAGCTGGTCCTGCCGGTGAACGCCGGTGCCGGCGGCCTTGACTACAAATACACTTTCTGGGACGGGACTGGGTGGAACGAGACGGTGGACATTGTGGAGTGAGGCCGTAACCTCTTTAAAGGGCCCCTTGAGTGGCGTTTGGATGATTGGAGACCGAGTTATCGGCCTCGTGGAGGCCGGGAAAAATCCATTTCCGGCCATCCTGGGCCAGAAAAAGACAAAACTCGGCGTGCTCAGCGCGATAGTTGCCGACAGGCACATCTGCGTTGTCGGCTATCCGGGCGTCGGAAAGACGACGCTTGCCAAGGAGGTGGCGAGGCTGCTTCCCGACGTGGACGTGGTGGAGGGATGCCCCTTCAACTGCGACCCGGAAGAGCCGGTCTGCCCCCACTGCAGGGGCCAAGAAGAGCACGCCGTGGCGAAATCGAAGGGTATAGAGAGGTTCGTCAGGGTGCAGGGCTCCCCCGACTTGAGGGCAGAGGACCTGCTGGGCGACATCGACCCCGTGAAGGCGATGAAGTTCGGGCCGACAGACCCGCGCGCCTTCACGCCTGGAAAGCTGCTGAAGGCCAACAGGGGAGTCCTCTTCTTCGACGAGATAAACCGCTGTCCGGAGAGGCTCCAGAACGCCCTCCTGCAGGTGTTGGAGGAGGGGATTGCGACCCTCGGCGGGTACGAGATCGACTACCCCGCCGACTTCATTTTGATAGCGACCATGAATCCCGCGGAGTACGTGGGGACTGAGAGGATGAGCGAAGTGCTCCTCGACAGGTTCGACATGGTGGAGATGGAGTACCCCGAGACTGCTGCCATAGAGAGCGAGATAGTGGAGCAGGAGGGGAAGAAGATACTTGATGTCCCCCCGGAGGTCAGGAACTTCATCGTCGAGCTGGTCAGGAGGACCAGGAGCGACGAGAGGATTGCCCGGCCTGCGGGGGTCCGCGCCTCCCTCGGACTCTACGAGAGGGCCCAGACCACCGCCCTCTTGAGGAACAGGGAGAAAGCGGAGATGAAGGACGTGCTGGACGTGGCCCATTCAGTCCTGGACCACAGAATAAAGCTGGCGCCCAAGTTCAAGCACGTCATGAAGCCGGAGGAGGTAGTGGAGGACCTCCTCCAGGGCAACATCCAGTCGGGGTCGGCATCCGCCGGCCCCGGCGAGGCGCCGTCAAAACAGGACTGGAAGGAGCTCATGGAGAAGAAAGACGAGGCGGAGCTCCTCAACGAGATGACCAACCGCGACATCAGCGGACTCAATCCAAGTCACCTTTCACGCGTAATACTGGCCGACGTCTACTCTGCGGAGAAGTCGTTCGGCAGGAGAGTCATAGAGATGCTGACCGAAGCGAACGTCAGGGAGCTGAAGAGGATGGAAGGCAGCTTCCGATTCCGCTCCAAGCTTGTCACCACCATAAACGAGAAGATGAAGAAGCTGACCAGGGAGGGGCTGATGGGCGATGACGGCCTCACCACAAAGGGTGTGGAGCTGATAGCGCTCAACGCCTTCTTCGACGAGATAGAGACGATAGGGAAGATGAAGTTCGGGGAGCACGAGGGGAAGAAGCGCGGCGGGGACGGCCAGGTAGTGGAGACGCGGCCCTACCACAAGGGCGACAGCTACAGGGCCATCGACGTGAGGGCGACACTGAGGGTGGCGGCGAGCAGGGGCCACGGCGAGATCATGAAGGGCGACTTGAGGTCGAACGAGAGGACCTCCAGCGTCTCCGTCGACTTCGCCTACGTCCTCGATTCCAGCGGGAGCATGAAAGGCGCGAAGATGGACGCCGTCAAGAAGGCGGCGCTCGCGCTCGCCTACATGGGGATGCAGGAGGGCGACAGGGTCAGCGTGGTCAGCTTCAGGAAGAAGGCAGAGCTGATCGTGCACCTGACCAACGACCTGATGGAGATAGCGAGGAGGATAGCGCCGCTCAAGCCGGGGAAGGGGACCGACTTGGCGGCGGCAATCAGGGAGGGAAGGCTCTCGCTCGATGAGTCGCACAAGGACAAGCACATGATTCTGATCTCCGATGCCATACCGACAGAGGGAGTGAGGCCTGTCCAGGAGGCCTTGGAGGAGGCGTCCCTCACTGCGTCGGAGGACGTCACCATCTCCGTGGTGGGGATAGGGCTGGACAGGGACGGAGAGAGGATAGCGCAGGAGATAGCTGGCATAGGGGACGGCTCGTTCTACAACATCGGCGACCCTTCGCAGATCCACGCTGTCATGGTGGAGGAGCACGCAAAGGTGGCGGGCCGCAGCAATAGCTATTTATAACAAGCTGGAGGCCGCTTGGCATGAAGAAAGCCAGGGCAAACTTCGGAATTGGGGACGACTTCGAAGAGGTCGAGGGCGATCCCTCCGCCGTCTTGGCAGAGATTGCAATGGAGAGGGGGCCAGTCAACGAGATAGAGTTCGAGTTCGACGGCGGCCGCCTGAAGATCACCAAGGACAACGACGTGCTGGGAGAGGTGGAGGGGATAAAGCACAGCGCCTTCACTCTGCGCAAAATTGTCGTTCACACTCAGAAGAAGAGAAAGGAGTTCAAGGACTTGAACGAGGCGGTCGAGTGGGCGAGGAAGGAGCCCGGGTTCGAGGACTTTGAGTTCGAGATAGCGGCGGTCACGCCGCAGGGCGGCAAGACGCTCAAGAAGAGATTCAAGGAGATAGTCATAGACGTGGACGACGAGAACTTCGGCGAGTCTGAAGTCATCGAGAAAGACGTAGAATAGCCTGCTTGGCCCTTTTGAGGACGCCTATCAGGCCGCTCGCCTCGCGGGCGGTGGGGACCGACCTGCCAAGGATTCTGTGGAAGATGGCCTCGTGGGTCGCTCTCTTCTCTTCCGGTATGTCGACCAGGGGGAGGAGTTCGCCGTAGATTTTCTCGATCCTCCTGATCAGGGCAGGGTCGGCGACCTTGAGAGAGCTCTCCCTCTTGAAGAGCTCGTAGAAGAGTATGGCGGCGGCGTGGGTGACGTTGAGCGTGGGGTAGCCCTTGTGGGTGGGGATGGTCACCACCACGTCGCAGAGGGCAATCTCCTCGTTGGTGAGGCCCTTGCTCTCCCTGCCGAGGACGATTGCGCTGTTCTCGCTGAGGGTGATGTCGTCAGGGGTTATCCACGAGCGGTTGACGTTGTAGTCGCTCCCCACCTGGGCGGTGGTCGCAACCAGCTGTGAGAACTTCAGGCGTGCCTCTTCGAGGGTGATCCGCCCCGACTTTTCCACGACGTCGAAGGCGTGCATCGCCATCATTCTCGTCTCGTCGTCCGGCTCCGCCCCGCCGGCCAGGTAGAGCTCCGTCAGCCCGAAGTTCTTCATCGCGCGGGCGAGAGAGCCTATGTTGCCGGGGCTCTCAGGCTCCACGAAGATGACTGCCGTCATCTTGCGCCCTCCAAGAAGCTGGCCAGGACTTCCTGCGCCTCGCGGAGTGAGGGGACGTTGTACTTGGCGAGGGACTCGCCCACGGAGATGGAGAGAAAGGAAGCGGAGAAAAGGGCAGAGTCGCCCCTGGAGTCGCCCACCATCACGAAGTCGCCGCCGAGGCCCTCTTTTTGGGAGAGGGACTCGAGCTCCTGGAGCTTCTCTTCCGGTGTGGAGATTATCTTGGAATGGCCCTTGACTCTCCCGTCTGCCAGACGGAGGCGGGAGGCGACGAGGTGGTCGGCGCCCAGCTCTTTGCAGGCGGGGGAGATGAACTCGCGGAAGGTCTGGCTGGCCACCACCACTGGGAGCTGGGAAGAGTTGGCGAACTTCAGGAACTCGCGTGCGTGCGGCTTGAGGGGGAAGGCACCGCAGTGCCTGCGTATCTCTGAGAGGGAGAAGCCCTCGAGGAGGGAGGCAACAAAAAAGAGGAGCTCCGCGTCGCCTATCTTACCGGCCTTCCAGAGCCTCTCCTTCCCGGCGAGCGCTGGCCCCTTTCCGAGGCTCTGGAAGAGGTGACGGCTGGCGTAGCCGTTCACCAGCGTGTTGTCGAAGTCGACGGCCAGGAACATCGTGAGTCGAAGGCAGGTCGGTTTAAAACAGTTGAAGTGGAAAGGTTAAAAGAATGAAAGCCGCTCCGTCCTTAATGGGCCTTGAAAAATTCTTCCAGCCGTCCTCAATCGCCATCATAGGCGCCAGCCGCTTGCCAACCAAGGCGGGCGGCGTGGTCGTCGACAACCTCAAGAAGTTCGGCTACGGCGGCAAGATCTACCCCGTCAACCCGAAGGCTGACAAGATACAGGGACTTGAGTGCTATCCGTCGGTGAAGGCGATAGAGGGGGACGTCGACTTGGGAGTCGTGGTGGTGCCGGCGCCAGTGGTCAACAGCGTCCTGGAGGAGTGCGGCGACAAGGGGGTGGAGAACGTGATAGTCTTGTCGGGCGGCTTCAGCGAGATAGGGGAGACGGAGAGGGAGGACGAGCTGAAGAGGACAGCGAAAGAGAGGGGGATCAGGGTGCTCGGCCCGAACTGCGTCGGCGTCCTCGACACCTACTCCAAGGTCGACACCATGTTTCTGCCGAGATACAGGATGGCGACTCCGCTGAAGGGGAAAATCTCGCTTCTGACGCAGTCGGGGGCTGTCGGAGCGACGTGCGTCGACTGGGCCGCCCGCCAGAAGCTGGGCTTCAGCAAGATGATCAGCTACGGCAACGGCGCTGACGTGGATGAGGTGGAGCTGCTGCAGTTCCTGAAAGACGACCCGAACACAGACGTGGTGATGATGTACCTTGAGGGATTGAAGAGGGGGAGAGAGTTCATAGAGGTGGCGAGAGAGCTGTCGGCTGAGAAGCCGGTGGTGGTTGTGAAGAGCGGGAAGACAAAGCACGGAGCGAAGGCGGTCCAGAGCCACACGGGTTCACTGGCCGGGGCAGACAGGATCTATGACGCCGCTTTCAGAAAGGCAGGCCTCTTGAGGGCGGAGGGGATAGAGGAGATGTTCGACTTCTCGAAGGCGCTGTCGCGACAGCCCCCTGCCAGGGGGAACAGGATACAGATAGTGACCTGCGGAGGGGGATTCGGGGTGATGGCGACCGACAAGGTGGAGGAGAGCGGGCTGGTGCTGGCCGAGATAAAAGAGGAGAGAAAAGAGAGGCTGGACAAGCACTTCCCGGAGCACGTCGTGGTGAAGAACCCCCTCGACCTGACAGGTGACGCGACGCCGCGCATGTTCGAGACTGCCCTGAGGGAGAGCTTGACCGACCCCGGCGTCGACGGCGTCATTGTGATCTTCCTCTTCCAGCTGCCGAACTTGAGCTACTCGCTGATAACTGTGGTGGAGGAGGTCCTGGAGGAGTTCGACAAGCCAGTCTTGGGTGTGAGCGCTGGAAGCGAGTTCTCTGCCATGCATCTCCACCTCCTCGAAGAGGTGGGCCTGCCCATGTACTCCAGCCCGGAGAGGGCTGCCAACGCTATGACCGCTCTTGTGGGACGGAAGGAGCGGTAGGGAAGGCGTACTTCCTGCAGAGGCGGTGGTGCTCTTTTGCGAAATCTGAGAACACCCCGTCCATCAGGGCCTTCTGCGCCTCTTCAAGGTCAACTTCGAGCTGCTTCCTGACCCCCTTTGAGTCGTCGCAGCAAAAAACAAAGTCGAAGTCGTCCTCAAACTTTTCAGCTATCCTCCTGCAGCCCCGCCTTATGCGGAGCCCCAACTCCTCGAGAGCGTCGTTGTACTCTTTGATGGCGGCGGACGTCTCCGCGAGCGGGACCAGGTCGTCTTCAGGGCGACCACGGAGGCCTATTATGTAGATGAAGTCCTTCCGGAGCTCCTCCAAGTACCCCTTATCGTACACATCACTATAGAGTAATTAAGGCTTAAAATGGATTTGGTGGAATCACTGTGAGGGCGGCTCCGAGAACCGCCCCATGAAGAGAATCCTTCCCGTCTCCCTCTCCTGTATCAAAAAGATGAAGGGCCTGTCTGCCCTGAAAGGCTCAGGCTCCTCCAGCACGACTGCTGTCTCTCTTATCACCACGCCCGTTGCTGCGGCCGCCTCCGTACCCTCCTCGTTTACGTCCACGAACGCCTTGTGAAAGACTTCGCTGATGAAGAAATACTCGGCGTCCTCTGCCATTCCGGAGAAGTCGGCGCCGGGGGAGAAGGCTGTCGGCATCCCCATCGCAACGAGGTCCCTGCCCATCTCATACTTCTCCTCCAGCTTGAACTTGGGCAAATAGACGTCCATCCTGGCGGAGTGCAGCCGCTGCCTTATGTCGTAGAGATCCTCGGAATCCAAGCTCCTCTCCAGGTCGCTCAAATTGCCCTTGGACAGTATGACCAGCATGGAGAGGTCGCTTCCATTGTAGGGGAGCTCCACGGCGCGGAGCTCGTCCGTCTCGGCATAGTTGGGTCTCTCCCCCTTCAGAGCCATCATCTCCGCGCTCTCAGTCCTGGAAGGCGTCACGTAAAAGTCGGCCTCTTCAGTCAGGCTGGGATCGAACTGCATCATCCAGTCGCCCTTGAAGTAGATTGCGTTGGTCAGCACTATCGCCGTGTCCGTCTTTATGGAGTTCTTGGGGAGGAGCTCCTCTATCTTCTGGTTGGTCTGGTCCTCGACCCAGTCGTTGATGATAACACGCGACCCATCGGGGTCGCCCGCGAAGTCGAGTTCAGTGGCCTTCCCGCGGTAATGGGTCTCAACTGTCTGGAGGTACTCTTCCAGGAAAGGGCGGCCCTCGCGCGTCCAGAGTGCGTTTGCAGTGGAAAGCTCGTACTCGGCGTCCTGGGGGTTCAGCCGCTCGTAGGTCGCGGCTTGGGAAGCCCTCATGAGAGTTATGTTTTCGGGGAAGTAGAAGACCTCCCTGATCTCTTCTGCAGTGCGACCCCTCGCACCCTCGTAGGTCATGGCCAGGGCGGTGGAGATGCTGTAGGGCGAGAAGAAGATGTTTCCCTCCTTTTCCGCGTACATGGAGAAGAGGTCGAAGGCGAACCTGTTGTCCGCCATGCTCCCCTCCTTGAACTCCCTAATGATGTCGGCACTGCTCTTCTCCGTGCCCTCCACGGCAGGCCCAGCCTCCAGGCAGGCAGAGATCAGGACGAGTGACAGCAGCGTGAAGACCAACCTTTTCATCCTCCAGGGAGCAGTCCCCCTCTTTAAAGCTCTTTCAGGGGGAGATATAAAGGACAGCCCTCTCAAGGAGTGGTGGAAAAAAAGGGGGAGTGCTTCTGGCACAGGGTGGCCAACGCGCCCGGGCTGAAGAGCGACGACGAGTGGCAGGGCGAGTACAAGTGCAGAAACTGCTCAGGGCTCGATTTCGAATGCGAGATGTACAAAGAGGACTTGGTCCCAAAGGAGTACGAGCTTTAGGTCACCTGCTGTCGGGAGGGAGGAGGTTGGGTATGCCGTTTTCTATGGGATAGTGCTCGCCGCACTTCTTGCAGACCAGCTCTTTCTGCTCTTCTCCCTCCATCACAAGCTCGAGGTCGCCCTTGCAGACGGGACAGGCCAGTATCTCCAGAAGCTTCTCGTCCATGTGAGACGGGGGGAAGGAGGAGTAAATAAGGCTATTCCTGGCCTTTCCAAATCTTGGGGTAGAGGTCCCTCTCAAGGAGGACCTGGTGGAGGCGGGCGGCCACTCCCTCGACGGCGTGGAGAGCAGACTGCCAGTCCATCTGCGCCTCCCCTATCCCTATCAGCTCGCCTTTCAAAGTGAAGGCCGCCACGGTGCCGCCCTTTTCGAACTCCTCGAGTTTTGAGATGCCGTTGACCGCAAGGGGAGCGCCGTGGCAGACTGCGGAGACGGACGAGTCCTTGACCAGTATCTTGGGGAGGAAGTCGACAGCCTCCTCCACGGGGCGGACTATCCTGCGGAGCTCGCCGTCTTCGCCGTTCTCGTGGAGGAGCCATGCCTCGTTGAGCTCGTGGAGGGTGAAGGAGCTCTCCTCGTTGAAGGGGCCGGACTGGACGCGCCGGAGCTCCGCCATGTGGGCTCCGGAGCCGAGCGCCTCGCCGAGGTCGTGGCAGAGCTTCCTGATGTAGGTCCCTGCCTCGACCTCAGTTCGGAAGAGGACGTCCCTGCCCTCCCTCTCCAGTATCTGGAAAGAGAAGACCTCCCTCTCTCGCGGGGCGCGCTTCACGGCGCTTCGCAGGGGAGGGAGCTGTGTTATGACACCTATGAAACACGACATTTTTTTCTCGAGCTCGCGCTCGTCGACGTCGTCGTGGAGGTGCATCACGCCGACGTAGGTCTTTTTGCAGGAGAGGAGCGCCTCTATCACCTTGCAGGCCTTGTCGAGTGTCACAGGGAGGACGCCGGAGACCGCGGGGTCGAGTGTCCCTGCGTGGCCCGCCTTCTTCGCGCCGACTATCCCCTTCACCCAGGAGGCGACCTGGTGGGAATTGGGGCCTGGCGGCTTGTCCAGGTTTATCACGCCTTTCTGGAGGAGCTCTGGAACTGACCGCTCGGACGGCGGCTTGCCGAAAGGGCCGGGCTCGAAGACCTCCTTGATCTTCATATCGGCTCTAGGTGCTTGAGGTTGACCTTTCTCTTCTTGTTCCTCGACTCGACGACCGCGAAGTTCTCCTCCACGCTCAAAATCTTGACCTTCTCGCCCGCGTTCCTGCCCGCAATCTTGACCGCCTCCGCCCCCTTCTCAAGGACGCCCGTCGAGGCCGCCTCCTGCTTGAGGATCTCCCTCATGCAGGCGGAGCAGAGCGTCCCGCCGAATGGCCGGCTCGTCTTCTTCTCTGTCTTGGAGCCCTCAAAGGAGACTCCGTGGAGCTCCTGGCCGCAGGAAGGGCATCTAGGCGTGCCCTGGCCCTCCCTCTCGAACCTCTTCTTCGTCTCTCCGCCCGGAGTCCTGACTGCCTTTCTCTTCCACGAGCGGGATCTGTGCCTCGGTCTCATATCTCGACACCTAAACTCCTCCTGGCCACGTATCCGGCCACCATGGCGCAGAGGAGGTACCAACCCAGCCACCCCAATTGCGTTTTAAAGCCTATCGGATCGGCCAGGGAGAGCTGTGGGTAGGGGATGGGGAAAGGGAGTTGGAGGACGAGGCCGTTGAACTGGCCCTTTATCCAGACAAAGAGCGCCATCAGCGGTATGGACGAGAGCATGTTGGGCTGGAATGTCAGCTCCATCTTCTTCATGTTGAGCTTGTTGATGCTGCTGGTGTGCTTTGTCATCTTCTCCACGTCGCCCTCCGCCCTCGCCCTCTTCATCTTCTCCATCAGCTTCTCCGTCCTCTCCTTCAGCTCACGGATCTGTGTCTGGTCGGTTATCCTCTTGAAGATGGCGGTCTGCACGAAGATCCCGGCGGTGGCCAGTGCCAATATCATCAAGGCGTCCTGCATCAGCTGCCCCCCATTACGTGACGAAGCATAGGATGCATGTCCACGAGGTGCTCGCGGGTGACTGTCTGATAGAGGCGGTAGACTATCATGACGCTGAGGAGCATTCCCGTGCCGCCGCCTATTGCGTTGGTGAAGTCCGCGAAAGCGGCGAGGGCGCCGACGGCGAGGGCGCCGAGGAAGGTGAGGTAGGGGATGTACCTCTTCAGGACGCTCTCAAGGACGCGGACGTCGGAGCGGAAGCCGCGGATGTGGAGGCCGGAGCGCTTTATCCTCTCTGCCACGGACTTGGCGTCCATGTTGGAGGTCTTCACCCAGAACTCTGCGAAGACCACGGCGCCAGCCATCATGAACAGCGTGTAGGTCGCCGCCCTCAAAAGCATGTCGAAGTAGATGAGGTTGTGGATGTTTAGGGGGATGGCCGGGGAGGAAAGGGCAAAAAGGAACTGCTGAACGTCGGCCGAGAGGCCGCCGAAGAAGGCGCCGGGCGAGAGGAGCATCCTGTAGACCAGGTCGTTGGGCGGAAGTATGTAGTAGACGATGCCGCTGACGGGGTTGCCCTCTGAGTTGAATGTGCCGAGTATGGGGAGTCCGTTGGTGTAGAGTAGGCGCGCCCAGAGCTGTATGTTTGCGGCCAGGGCAGCGATAAGTATGACAGGCATGTTGCTGGTGTAGAACAGTGAGAGGGGCCACCGGGTGCTGAAGCCGCGCACGCGGCCGAATGAGAGGGGTATCTCCACTTTGATCGACTGGGCGTAGACTGCGACAAGGAAGACTATTATGGTGAAGAAGAGCGGCATCAGTGTGGCGAAGGCAGAGGACGGCTCGCCTGTGCTGAGGTAGTGGATGGCGGCCGGCACGCGGCCGGCGCTGACGGTGGGGTTGGTCGGTGAGGGGAAGGGGTTGAAGGCGGAGATGAAGATCCTGGCAGCAACTCCGGAAGCGATGAAGAGGGAGATGCCGCTGATGAAGCCCCACTTCTGGCTTATCTCGTCAAGGAACATGATGAGGACTGTGCCTATGAAGAGCTGGAAAACGAGCAGGAGCTTCAGGGGGAGTGTGTTGCTGACCGGCGGGAGGCCGCCCATGAAGACGTAGACGAAGGCCTCGAAGATGGCGACAGCGAAAGTGGCGACCTGGGAGAGGCCCTGGAAGGTCTTCCTCCCCTCCGGCGTGTGCATGTCGATGGGGAGCAGGTCGACGCCGACCAAAAGCTGGAGGATGATGCCCGCGGTGACTATGGGGCCTATACCGAGGGTGATTATGGAGCCGAACTTGCCGGCGATTATGGCGCGCACGGCCTCGAAGTAGTCTGTCTGCCACTGCGGGTCGAGGCCGTACATCGGTATCTGGGCGAGGAGGAAGTAGAGGGCGAGGACGACGACAGTCCACTTGAGCTTCTCCCTGAAGCCGAGCTTGCGCTGAGGCGGCTTGACCTCGGGGATGAACTCAAGGAGGCTCATTTCGTCTTGACCTCTCCCCCGGCCTGCTCAATCTTCTCTTTCGCCTTGGCGGAGGCGAGGGAAACGCTGATCTCGTAGGCGCCCCTCACTTTCCCCGAGCCGAGGAGCTTGTCATAGCCTTTCTCGGAGAGGTCCATCTTCTTGAGGCCGGCCTCTTCCATGATCTCGCTGACCCTGCCGACGTTGATTGTCTCGTGAGTTATTGGGTTGGGCGCGCGGAACTTCCTCCTTCCTATCTTTCTCCCCTGCTTGCGGGTGCGCATCACCGCGTGCTTCTTGCTGCCGGCCCGGCCGTGGCCGCCCTTGTGGCCAGCCCCCCTGTGCTTCTTGCTGTGGCCAGTCCCGCGGGTGCGGGAGCCGCGCATCTTCCTGCCCTTCTTCTTTTTTCTGCTGACCATCAGATCATCCTCTCAATTAGGGAGTCCATCTCGTCCCTCCTGCCGAGGGAGCCGCCCGCGCGGAATGGTTTCTTGATGCCCTTGAACCCTCTCCTCGGGGGACCGAGGCGGATTGGATTCTGCTCCTTCGGGGTTTTCACTGCCTTCTCCGGGCCGTCGATCTTCTTCGCCTTGTAGGCCTTGAGAAGGGTCTTTTCCTTGAGCGGGCCGAAAGTTATGAAGTCCTTCGCCTTGTTCATCATCCCGAGGACGTCGGGCGTCTCCTTGAAGACCACCAGGGAGTTCTTCTTCTTGAGGCCGAGGAGCTCCATGCTCTTCTGGGCATCGGGCCCTACGTTGACCCTGCCCCTCAGGCGGAGAGCGGCAATCAACGCCACCTACTCCACCCCCCACTCCTTTGCGAACTTCTCGGGTATTGCAAACTTGCGGGTGTTCTTGAGTGCCTTGAATGTTGCGTAGGCGAGGTTGATGCGGGAGCGTGTGTCGCCGAAAGACTCGGACCAGACGTCCTTGATGCCTGCCATGGCCAGTATCTTCTTGCTCTCGTCGTTGATGGCCAGGCCGGTGCCGCGCGGGGCCGGCTTGAGGACTATCTTCACGGATCCCGACTTGCCTTCGGAGCGGAAGGGGAGCGTGTGTGGCGAGGCGCAGCCGCACTCCCAGGAGCCGCAGCCCCTGATTATCTTGACAAGGTTCAGCTTGGCCGCCTTGGTCGCGCTGTTCCTGGCAGCCATCGAGCCGCGCGAGGAGCCCTTGCCGATGCCGACGTAGCCGTTGCCGTTCCCGACCACCGCCACGTACGTGAACTTGTTCCTCGCCCCCTCTCTCACCTTCTTCTGGGTGGTCTTGTAGACGCGCCTCCTCCCGCCTCCAAACTTGCCCTTGCTCTGTCCTATGAGGAAGAAGTCGCTCTCCAGCTCGGGGAAGAAGTGGTCCACTATCTCCGGCTCGAGGACCTTGAGGCGCTTTGCCAGTATCTCGTCGTATGACTCTATCTTGCCAGACTTCACAGCGGCGCCCAGCTCAGTCTTGGGGATCCAGTCCCCCTCTGCACCTTCGCCGCGCTTTCTCTTTTCAGCCATCTTTTCACGCCTCCATTGAGGAGACCACGTCCTGGACCTCCTTTGACTCTATCTCTTCTTGATTGGGAAGACCGTCCTTTAACGCCAGCGAGAGACCGGCGTCCTTCGCTCCCTGCGCGGCCGCCTTCAGCCTCATGCTCCTGGGGTTCTGTAAACCGAAATCGACCACCGCCTCTTTCTTGCCCGCCTTCTTGCCCAGAAGGTAGCCTGTCATGTAGGCAGCCTTCGCGTTGCCTGTCGAGCCCTTCCAGCCGAACTTTGCCAGCTCTTGGGCGGTCGCCTCTGCCAGGACCTTGTCGCCCTTCGGGTGGAACTCCACCAGCTGGGCGTGCAGGTTGCGGAGGGTCTTGCGGATGACAAGACGCGGCTTTCCGCTCTTCAGCAGGGCAAGGCGGAGCCTGTAGTCTGTCCTCCCCTCCCTCCTCCTGCGGAGCGGGACCCTGTAACGGGCGCCCGTGGCCATCAGAGCTTCACCCCCTGCTTCTCCAGGTAGATCTTGAGGTGCGCCTTGTCGCGGAAGAACCCTCCGCTCGCCATCTTGTAGAGCTTCCTGTACTGGCCTGGCTCAAGGACGCCCTTGCGCCTGAGGCCTGCCAGCATCCTCCTGAGGACTCTTATCTTCTCCATCCATCGCTTCTTGTCGTTGAGGCGGGCGTTGGAACTGCCCTTTCTTGAGCCCGGGCCCTTCCTCTGGCCGCGGTGCTTCTTCTTGGCCGTCTCCCTGGCCCTCCCCCGACTTGTCCCCTTCACCGGCTTCTTCTCTATGCGGCCGTCCTCTATCAGCCTCCTCACGTCGTCGCGGGTTATGGCAGAGGCGACTCCCGGCGCGTCGGGGTCGATCCTGACCCTGTTCTCGCCGCACTTCAGTATCTCGGCCGCCATCCTCCTCTGGCTGGAGAGGTTCAAGCCTTGTCACCTCCCAGGCCGGGGTTGAGGACTCTCAGGCCAAGCTTCTCTGCCTTCTCCACAATCAACGTCCTCTTCCGCCTTCCCACGGAGGAGCCTATGCGGACGGCCTCCTTCTCCTTGTCGATGCCTTCAAGGCCATCGGGGTTGTGGACCATGACCTCCTTGAGGCCGGACGGGTGGAGGCCCCTCCCCTTCTTGGGGGAGCGGTAGCCGACGTTGGGCATCACTATGTTGCCCTTCTTCTTTTTTCTCTGGGCGTTCTTCAGCCCCCGCGGCTTCCTCCAGCTCTCGCCCACCCTCTTGAACTTGTGCGAGTCCTTGCGCCGGAACTTTGTGCGGCTCATGATCTCCTCCTTATGATGAAGATGCCGTCGCCGAACACCCTCCTGTCCTTTCTCTTGATCTTGCTGGCCAGCTCTATGTTGGCTGCGGTCTGGCCGGCCGCCTCCTTGTCGGCGGACGTGACTATGACATTGTCGTCCTCCACTTTGACTTCGGCGCCCTCCATCACCTTTGCCGTGCGCGACTGCCTCTCGCCGAGGAAGTTCTCTATGACCACCTTGCTGCCCTCAGCCTTCACGCGGATGGGGAAGTGGGTCTGGCAGACGCCGAGCTTGTAGGTGTAGCCCTCCACGACGCCCTTCAGCATGTTCTTTACGTGGGCGGTGTAGGTCCCCAGCATCCTCTTGTGGGACCTCGACTCGCCCTTCGTCTCGATTATGACTTTGTCGCCCTCCACCTTGAGCTGTGCGAGGGGGTTCTTGAACGACCTGCTGACTTCGCCTTTCGGGCCCTTCGCCTTGAGCGTCTTGCCCTCTAGCTCAACGCTTGCCCCATCGGGAATCTCAATCTCGTTCTCCATCTCAATACACGTACGCTATCAGCTTTCCGCCCAGGTTCTTCTTCTTTGCATCGCGGTGGGTCATCATCCCCTTCGAAGTGGAGACTATCAGCGAGCCCAGCCCTGCGGCAGGGAGATACCGCTTCTCCCAGGCCTCGTACTCCCTCACCTTCACCGGAAACCTCGGCTTTATCACGCCGCACTTGTTTATCCTGTGGGTCAGGGCCACCCTGTAGAGGCCTCCCCTTCCGTTCTCCACCATTTCGAACTCCCCGAGAAGGCCCTTGGACTGCATTATGCGAAGGACACCGGTTATGACCTTGCTTGTCGGTCCTATCACTATTTCAGGCTTGCCGAGCTTCTCTGCGGTGTCCACAGCGTTCAATACTTTGGCCAATGGATCGTTCAGCATTACTCAGTTCCTCCAGTAGTTGAGAGGATGGAGGGTGTTTTAAAAAGATTCGTGTCGGCCCCTCTAAGGGCAAAGTTCTGCAATCTCGTACTCCGTGAAGAGGGAGCGTCCGTGAGGCATCTGGGAGAGGGCGGAGGTGTGGTCCTTTCCGCACTCGAGCTCGCCTGAGTGGAGGCGGTTGAAGCCCCACACGTCCGTGTCGGTCAGGTCGTAGACCTTCCCCTCGACGACGACAAGGCACCTCTCCGTCTCGGACTCTACGTCCTCCATCCTCATGCAGACCTCCCCGGGCGGGGAGGGCTCCGTCTCCTCGCCGGCGATGCTGGTGGCAGCATTCTCCATCTCCTCTGTGGAGGGGGAGAGGCAGGCAGAGACGAGGAGGATCAGCAGCAAAGGGATCCAGCGCATGGAGAGAGGGGGAGGGGAGAGATAAAAAAGGTTCCGGAGGGAGGTTTTATAATGGGGCGAGAAGGGGTCGAAAAGTGGAAGAAGAAGAGTACAGGGAGCTCCTCAGCTCTGTGAACGCCTACAACGACAAGGGCTTCGTTGAGGCAATGAGGATACTCGATGAGAGGGAGAAAGAGAAAGAGTACGCCGGGGAAAAGTAGAATAATTATAAAGTTGTGAAACTCCCCCCGTGAGGATGCGGCTCGGCGACGAAGTCTACCTTGAGCGCTTCAAGGAGTTCAAGAAAGAGTTCGTGAAAGAGAACGGGAGGGCGCCGTTCCGCGGCGAACTGCAGGTCGAAGACCGCCCCCTCTACCAGGCACTGTGGGAGAGGGACCTTTTGGATGACGTCATACCTCTAGAGAAATGCAAGCACAGGAGGTGGGACAGCAAAAAGAGGGTGGAAAGGGCCTTCGAGGAGTTCAAGAATAACTATGAGGGGGAGCTGACCAGGACCAGCCTGCAGGAGGCGGACTCGGGGCTCTACCAGGCGATGCGCAAGTTCAAGCTTTTGAGGAGGATACCCATCAAGAGGCACGAGTTCGGCCAGCTGCTCCTCGACAAGTACGAGAGAAAGTGCTCGCACCTCCTCTGGAACGACTTCTACTGCGACGACAAATGGAGGGGGCTCTACAAGGGCCTCAAAAACAAGGACCTCCTCGACGAGGCGAAAAAGATAAACAGGGAGAAGATGAAAAAGCTCGGCGTGATAATGGAGGACGGCACTCTCAACCTTGAGAACTACGACGGGCCAGTGGCCTGGGAGAGCGACTGACCAAACTTTTTTAGGAAGGCCCCTTCCCAGAAAGCCATGGACAGGCTTATTTCGTTCTGCAAGAGGGTGGGATTCATCTTCCCCTCCAGCGAGATCTACGGCGGACTGGCGGGGTTCTGGGACTACGGCCCCTACGGAGTGGAGGTCAAGAAAGCAATCAAGGAGTCGTGGTGGGAGACTTTCGTGAAGAGAAGGGAGGACGTCTTCGGAATCGACGGGACGACGATCACGCATCCCAAGGTCTGGGTTGCGAGCGGCCACACTGAGAGCTTCACCGATCCGCTGGTCGACTGCAAGAAGTGCCAGGAGAGGGTGAGGGCAGACCACCTCGTCGAGGACGAGCTGGGGATAGCGGCCGACGGCCTGCTCCTCAAGGCGCTGGCCGAGCTTATCAAGGAGAACGATCTGAAGTGCCCGCACTGCGGCGGCGAGCTGACAGAGGCGAGGCAGTTCAACCTGATGTTCAGGACCCACATAGGGCCGATAGAGAACGAGGCTTCACTCGCCTACTTGAGGCCGGAGACTGCCCAGCTGATCTTCGCCGACTTCAAGTTCGTGGCGGAGTGCATGAGGGCGAAGCTGCCCTTCGGGATAGCTCAGATGGGGAAAAGCTACAGGAACGAGATATCGCCGAGGAACTTCCTCTTCCGCTCGCGCGAGTTCGAGATGATGGAGCTGGAGTACTTCGTCGACCCTGATGAGGTGGAAAAGTGTCCTTGGGTGGGAGAAGTGGAGGACGTCAATGTCAGGCTCTACAGCGCCGAGGCGCAGGAGAATGGAGGAAAGGCGGAGTGGACCACCTTCGGAAAAGGGCTTGAGGAAGGGACAATAAAGACTCCGTGGCACGCCTACTGGCTCGCGCTCCAGTACGGGTGGTGCAGGGACCTCGGCCTGTCCGAGGAGAGCCTGCGGCTGAGACAGCACCTGCCGGACGAGAAGAGCCACTACGCGCTCGACACCTGGGACATCGAGTACCATTTCGACTTCGGCTGGAAGGAGATCCACGGCATGGCCAACAGGACGACCTTCGACCTGGAACAGCACGAGAAGAACTCCGGGGAGAGGCTGAGGATCTTCGACCAGGAGAAGAAAAAGCACGTCCTCCCCTACGTGGCGGCTGAGCCGTCCTGGGGGGTGGGGAGGCTGTTCCTCGCACTGATGGTGGAGGCCTTCCAGGAGCAGGAAGACGGTGATGTCGTCCTCAAGCTCGACAAAAAATTGGCGCCGGTGAAGGTGGCAGTCTTCCCGCTAGTGAAAAAGGAGGGCCTGCCCGAGAAGGCGAGAGAGGTGGCCGAGATGCTGGTGGGGTTCGGCTGCCAGTACGACGAGAGCGGCTCCATAGGGAGGAGGTACAGGCGCCAGGACCAGATAGGGACGCCCATCTGCGTGACAGTCGACTTCGACACGCTCAAGAACGGCACTGTGACCGTCAGGGACCGGGACTCGAGAGAGCAGAAGAGGGTGAAGATCGCAGAACTCGAGGAGAAGCTCTGCAAGTTCCTGGTCGGGGAGCTTGGTTTTGAGGGGTTCTAGGCCTTTTAAGGCCTTTAAATAGCGAAGGAATAGCTTTTTATATTATTAACTATAAAGTGGTTAATGGTGAACAGTATGACAGGCAAGACCGTAGCAAAAGGAAAAGTATGCACCGTGCTCTACGACAGCGAAAAAGGCACCTACACTCTGACAGGGCTGCTGGGCAAACAGATCGAAATTCCGAAGTCCTTCGCCGATGACCTCGGCCTGACTCCACAGGAGCTGGCCTACAGGGGCGACGCACTGACAGAGAAAGTGAATGAAGAGGTCCAGAAAAAATCAGGAAATTTCAAGGAAAGATGGGAGTTGGAGATTGAAAAGAACCAGCAGCAGAGAAAATACTCGGGCCGCATACTTTTCAAGGGAGATGAAGAAAAATGACGACGGCATGTGATGGGTTCGGAGAGATGGTGGCCGGCAAAAAATACGGAGACTGTGTGTTCTACGACGGCGAGAGATATGCTATCCGAATCAGCGGAGGCATCTCCAAGTATGTCGAGATCGACGGCGAGCTCGTGGAAGCGATGGGCCTTGGGCCTGAAGACCTCCACAGGTGGGCCGAGAAAACCAACTCGATGGCCTGCTCCTATGCCTACGGGAGAGCCCACGAGCACCGCGAACAGCTGGACTTCATCCATGACAAGAACGACGGAATCGACTTTCTTTTGACTAGGGCGCTGAGAGAGGTCGCGAATGGGAAGAGAATTGGGCCGGGAATCCACAGAATCGGAGACGCAATCTTCTCTGACACTCTGGAGGGGGACTTGGCGCTGATGGAGAGGTTCGGCAACCAGAGAACCCACGCCCTCGGCTTCTACAAGGCAGTCATCAGCGAAACCGGCAAAACCAAAGAGGCAATGGGAAAGCTGAAGGGATAAGGCCCAGAGACATGAGAGAACTCCCTGCAGAGTTTCCCCTCCTGCCCTGTGGGAGCCCGAATCTCTTTTAAGCTGGGCAGGAAGGGGCGGGGCGATGAAGCTCCACACCACATTCGCCCGCTACTACGACGGCCTTTACGGGAGGAAGAACTACGGTGTGGAGGCGGAGTTCATGGTCAGCTATTTTCAGAAAGTCTTCGACAGGAAGCCAAAGAGGGTCGTCGACTTCGGGTGCGGGACGGGAAGGCACGTGGAGGAGTTTGTGAAGAGGGGTCTGGAGGCCGTCGGTGTCGACAGGAGCGACGAGATGCTGGAGCTGGCGAGAGAGAGAAAGGGGGAGTTCGTGAAGGGCGACCTCCTGGAGACGTCAGTGGAGGGAAATACCGACATTGTGACCTGCCTCTTCAGCTCCTTTCAGCAAGTCGAAAAAAGACGGATGAAGGATGCGCTGAAGGCCTTTCACGACCAGCTCGGCAGCGAGGGTCTCTGCTTTCTCGACGTTCACAACGTGGACGAGAGCAGTACGTTCGTCAACACCTTCCAGGACAGTAAGGAGAAAGTGGCCAAGATTACCACTTGGCGGGCGGTGAACGCGGACGAGATGGAGCTGGAGACGGTCTGGCTGGTGGAGAAGGGGGAACTGTCCTTCGAAGTGGAGAAGACACCGATGACGAGGTTCCTCTCCTCGGAGATAGAGGAGGCGGGGAAAAAGGTCGGCTTCAGGAGGGCTGTCTTTTTCGGGGGATGGAGAGGCCAGAAAACGACGGGGGAGAAGAGGTTCATAGTAATGCTGGTGAAATAGATGAGCGAGGAGCTGGGAGTCACCGTGAAAAAAGAGGACGATTTCAGCGAGTGGTACCTGCAGGTGGTGAGGAAAGCAAAGCTCGTCGACCAGAGGTACCCCGTGAAGGGGTGCGACGTCTTCATGCCGAGAGGCTTCGCTGTCTGGGAGCTGATCAAAAAAAAGATGGACAAGAAGTTCAAGGACGGCGGCGTGAAGAACGCCTACTTCCCCCTCTTGATACCGGAGCACCTGCTCAAGCTGGAGGAGGAGCACTTCGAGGGCTTCAGCGCCGAGGTCCCGTGGGTCACCCAGGGGGGCAGTTCGGAGCTGGAGGAGCGGCTGGCCATAAGGCCGACCAGCGAGGTGGCCATCTACTCGATGCTCTCCAACTGGGTGAGGAGCTATGCAGACCTGCCGCTGAAGCTCAACCAGTGGTGCAACGTCATGCGCTGGGAGACCAAGGCAACGAAGCCCTTTCTCCGCAGCAGGGAGTTCCTCTGGCAGGAAGGCCACACCGTCCACGAAAGCTGTGAGCAAGCGGACGAGCAGGCGATGGAGGCGGTGGAGTGGTACAAAGAGCTCTTCGAGGAGGAGCTGGCCATGCCCGTGATGGTCTTCAAGAGGCCGGAGCACGACAAGTTCCCGGGCGCCTTCTACACCCTCGCCCTCGACGCACTCATGCCAGACGGGAAGGTGCTCCAGGTCGGTACCTCGCACAACCTCGGCCAGAACTTCTCCAAGCCGTTCGGTATCACCTTTCTCGACGACGAGAACACTGAGAAACACGCGTGGCAGACCTCTTGGGGGATAACGACAAGGATCGTTGGCGGGGCGGTGATGCTGCACGGGGACGATGACGGCCTCGTCCTGCCGCCGAGGATTGCGCCGGTGCAGATAAGGGTGGTGCCCATCTTCAGGGAGGAGACGAGAAAAGAGGTGATGGAGTCGGCCACGGAGGTCCTGGAGAAGCTGAAAAAGTTCAGGGCTGAGATCGACTTCAGGGAGAAGACCGCGGGGTTCAAGTTCGCGGATGCGGAGCTTGTCGGCGTGCCGCTGAGGATTGAGATAGGGCCGAGGGAGGTCGAGGAGGGAAAGGCGGTTTTGGTGAGGAGGGACAACGGCGAGAAGAGGAAAGTCAACTTCGGGGAGGTCGCCCACGAAGCGGGCGAGATGCTTGAAGGGATGCAGGAAAAGCTCTTCATGAAGGCGAAGAAGGGGCTTGAGTCGAGGATAGTGGACGCGGGCGAGTACGAGAAGCTGAAGGAGGTTGTGAAAGGGGGAAAGATTGCGAGGATCGGCTGGTGCGGCGAGTTGGGGTGCGCCGAGAAGCTGAAAGACGACACCACCGCGGAGATAAGGGGGGAGCTGATGGAAGGGGAGGTCCACAAGAGAGAGAAGTGCTCCATCTGCGGCTCCAAGTCAGAAGGCGTCTTCTACGCAGCGAGGCAATACTGATGGAAAAGACGGAAGCACTTGAGAAACTGGCTGAGATGCTTGAGGGAAGGGAATGGGTGCTGGTCGGCGGGATGGCCAGGAAGCTCCAGGGGATAGAGGCGGAGACGGAGGACATCGACATCGCTGCGAGCAGGGAGGAGGCGGAGAAAATAGATGAAATCTTGGCGCCCTACGCGAAGAGGCGTCTCTCCCATGGGGAGACAAAGAAGTACGCCAGCTTCTTCGGCGTCTACGAGCTGGAAGGCGTGAAGGTGGAGCTCATGGCAGAGCTGGTCCTCAAGCACGAAGACTGCCAGTTCCATCTCGACGTCGAGAGGATGAAAGAGGCGGGCAGGGCAGTGGAGTTGGGCGGGAAGACAATCATGGTCGAGCCTATGGAGGAGTCGCTGCTCGCGAAGCTTGTGCTGGGCGACATAGAGAGGGCGGAGAGCCTGGCCAAGTTCCTCGGAGAGCACGGCTACGACGACAGGTACTTCGAGAGGGTCGTCAGGGAGGAGAAGGTCCCGGACTACATGGCTGAAGAGGCGAGGAAGATGCTGGAGCTCTGACAGTCAACATATAAATGGCTCCCCTGGAAGGGAAGACCAATGGTCGGCTTTGTGGAGGCGATGGTGGTGGGGACGTTCATCGTCTCCGAAGCAGTCCTGATCGCCTCCAGCTCGCTCCACTACGTCTACTCTTTCATCTCGCTCCTCACCAAGCCGACAATCCGCTCCTTCTCGCACGGCCATCCCAAGGTCAGCATACAGATCCCAGTCTACAACGAGGGGGATGTGGTGAGGAGGTCGATAGAGGCAGCGATAAAGCTGGACTGGCCGGAGGAGAGAAAGGAGATCATAGTGGTCGACGACTCCACCGACGAGACCAGCGAGATAGTGGCGGAGTATCCCGTCAAGCACATCAAGAGAAAAAAGAGGAAGGGGTTCAAGGCAGGGGCGCTCAACGAGGCGCTGGAGAAGAGCGACGGCGAGTTCATCGCTGTCTTCGATGCCGACTTCGAGCCTGAGCCCGCCTTTTTGAAGAAGACAGTGGCAGCCTTCGACGGAAACACTGCAGTGGTGCAGGGGCGGTGGAAGTACAGGAACGAGGACGAGAGCCTCATCGCCAGGGTGGCGAGCATAATGTGCGACGCCTTCTATGAGGTGGTCATGAAGTACAGGTCCGCCGCCAACACGGTCATCTTCAGCGGCTCTGGGGGGGTGATAAGGAAAGCGGCGATTGAGGGGGTCGGGGGATGGAACGAGAAGTCCATCTCCGAGGACCTCGACCTCTCCATAAGGCTCCTCTGCGAGGGTTGGGACACATACTACCTGGAGAACGCAGTCAGCACTGGCGAGGCGCCGTCCACACTCTCCGCCTTCGCAAAACAGCAGAGCAGGTGGAGCTTCGGCACCAGCGAGGTGGCGCTCAAGTATTTCTGGGACATCCTCAGCAGTCCCCAGCTCGGGCCTTTCCAGAAGGCGGACCTCCTGAGCAGCAGCATGGGCTTCTTCGTCACACCAATAATCGTCCTGCTCTACCTGGCCGGCTTCCTCAACTCCCTGGCCAGATGGCTCGACCCCGACGTCTTGGTCTGGGTGGTCATAACCCTCGCCACTCTCGGCTACTTCTTCGAGCTGATCACCGCCTCCGTCAAGAGCAGGAAGAAGAGGAACCTGCTCTATATGCCTGCCGTCTTTTTCGTCCTGGCCCTCCTCAACTTCCCGCTGGCCAAGGGAGTCATAGACGCCGTGCTCGGGAAGGAGAAGGCCTTCGACGTCACCCCAAAGAGCGGACTATGAGGGCGGGTAGTGGAGTATGCGTGTCCTGTTGTTCTCGTAGGGCGAGGGCACTTTCTCGAACTTTTCGAGGTCGAATATCTTCTCGAACGTCTCAATTTCCATCTCGTTGAGGAACTGGTACCTTATCCCCCACTTCTCCAGTATCTCCTCGTCGATCTCCGGGGAGGCGTAGAACTCGAACTCGTCGCTCATCCTCTCGTAGACGTCAGGCACCCCCTCGCTGAAGCCGTCGAGGACTGTGGGGTTGTCTGTGTAGTAGTAGCTCCAGAAGGCGCTGGAGTCCTTGTAGGCGAGGAGCGTTGAGACAGTGTTGACATCGGTCCACTTGAGGGCGTCGAAGTCCTGGCTCTTCAGGTCGGAAGCAACCCAGTAGGCGGACTCCAGCTGGGAGGAGAGGAGGGCGAAGGAGAGGAGTGCCGTGGCGATCAGGATGCTCTTCTCGCTGAAGCCCCTGATCTCCAAACCTCTGACAGCGACTGCGACCGCTGAGAGGGAGAGGTAGAGGACGAAGCGGATCGGTATGAAGGGGAACAGCTGGGAGAGGAGAAAGAAAACGCCTGTCTGGAGGAAAGAGACGCCGAAGGAGGGGAAGAGGAAAAAGAGGACGGGGAGGACGGAGCCGAGCTTGTAGGGGTAGCTGAAAAAGCTTGGGGCCTCGCCCCAGCTTGGGGCCGCGTAGGAGACTCCCGTGGCCGCCTTCCAGAAGACGATGGGGAAGAGGAGGGCGGCCGTGACTGCCAGCTCTTTCTTTCTCTTCCTCATGTCCCAGAGGGCGAGGAGGGAGAGGGGCCAGGCCGGGGTGAAGGCGGCAAGGCTGCCTGCCGCCCAGACAGCTGTCTCTCGGAGGCGAGGCCAGAGCGACTGGAGCCAGAAGAGGATGAAGAAGACGCCTGCGCTCAGCCAGTGGCTGAAGCCCATCACCAGGGCCATCGGAAAGGAGAGGCGCCTGTGGTAGAGGGCCATGATCACTGCGAAGAGGCCCAGTGTCTGTGGCATCGCCGCGCCGCTGAAGGCGCCGAAGACTTCAGGGACCGTCCCGAAGACGAGGACGCCGAGCACTGCCGCGGCCCTGCCGCCAAGCATCCTGAAGAGGGCGAAGAGGGAAAGAGTGAAAAAGAGCGGCGAGAGGAGGCGGCCGACAAGCTCGAGGCGGAGCGAAGTGAGGCGCCAGAGTGAGAGGAGGAGGACGTGGTAGCCGGGCGGATAGGACTGGATGCGGCCTCCTGCAGACTGTGGGTCGAAAGGCGCGAGGCCGTCGCCGCTCATCAGCTTGACGACCTTGAGGTGGTAGAAGACGTCCCAGCCGCGCGGGTAGGGCTGGCGGAACTTTGCAAGCTGGGCAAGCACCAGCAGGGAAACTATCAAAAGCAAAAGAAGCCGTCTCTGGGCGGGCAACTTCACGTCCTCAAGAGAGGGGCGGGGCTTTTATGTCTTCCACCCGACTGCGTAGACGTCCGTGCTCCCGCTCTCGAAAGCTCGGCCTTCGTAGCCCTGGAAGCCGTACTCGTAGACTGCCTTCTGTGAGGCGAAGACAAAGGAGACGTCGTACTTCTCGAGCGCGGGGCGAGGGGAGGCAGAGAAGATGGTCTCCAGCCCCTCCATCCTCTCCTCCACGTCCTCCATCGTGGCGAAGTGGCCGTCCATCACGTTCTTCCTGCCCAGGTAGCCCTCCACCCAGTAGCCCTCGCCAAGCGTGCTGGCCACCGTGGCGTGAGGGGCGGAGTTCTCCCTTATCCAGTCAAGTGCTGTCCGCTCGTCGGGGGAGATGTAGCCCCAGTCAAGGGCGCCCATCATCTGGTAGGCCCAGAGCGATGAGACGACCACGAGGAGGGGGACGAAGATCCTGGGCGTCGCCCTGTCGGCGAGTGCGGCGACAACGAGGCCGCTCGCCTCTATCGCCCTGTCCAGCTCCATCAGGCCGGCGGAGACGAAGGCCGCGAAGACTGCCGTCCAGGTGACCGCCAATATGCCGCCGCCAGGGATGCCAAGAAGCGAGAGGAGGCCTTGAGGGCCGGAGCGCCAGGCGAACTTGGTGAAAGAGGCGCCCTCGAAGATTTGGGAGCGGAGGGCGAAGGGGACGTTCTGGTAGGGGCTCTGGACGTCGAGCCACCAGACACTGGCCAGGACTGTCGCGAACCAGAAGAGGGCGGAGCGCTTGCGGTTCCTGTGGAGGATGGCGAGGAGTGGGAGGGCGACCAGGGCGGATGAGTGGGTGAAGGCGAGGGCGATGCCCATCAGGACAGCCACCTTCTTCGCCCTCATCCTGACAAGGCAGTAGATGAGAAAGGTCCAGAGCGATGAGACCAGGAAGTTGGTGGTGGTCCTCCAGACGTAGACTGGGATGGTGGAGAGGAAGAAAGAGGAGACCGGCGAGTAGAGGGAGGCGAGCAGGGAGGAGAAGACGTAGAAGAGGGGGCCGGTAAAGAGGGCGACCTGGCGGAGGGAGAGGCCTGAGAGGAGAGTGAAGGCGCCGGCCAGGAGGTGGAAGCCGGGCGGGTAGATGTGCGGCCTCCCGCCGAAGGAGTACTCGTCCCATTCGGGGACGCTCCCCGAATCGAGGAGGGAAGCAGCTGTGCGGTAGTGGTAGTAGCCGTCAGCGCCTATGAGCAGGGGCGTGCGCGAGAGCGGGGAGAGGCGGAGGAAGAGACCTATGGCCAGGACCGCGAGCAGGGCTAGCTTTCTTCCCACTTGATAACCTCCCTCATCACGGCCGTCGCGTAGCAGCCCTTCGGTATAGTAAACTCCACCACGATGCCCTCATCGGTTCGGACATTTATCTCTTTTATCCTGAACCTGACCTCTCTCCTGTGGCCGCGCGGGAGGGGGGAGGCGAGTCTCTTCTCCAGCTCGCCCTGCTCGTTCTCGGCGAAGCGGCAGCTGCCGTAGGGAGCAGTCGGGCTGACGTCGAAGCTCTTCAGCTTTTCCGTCCACTTCGAGGGGTCCTCCACTGTGACTATGCGGTGCCTTGTCTTCGCGAGATCGCCCACACGCAGCTCGTCGATGGCTGGGAGGCGCCAGGAGATCACCTGGTTGAAGACGTGGGCCTGGGCTGCCCCTACCATCAGCATCTCCATCTTCTCGGGAAGCGTCTTGTAGGCCTGGTGCGGCGTCTTGCCCTGGAGGAGGGCCTTGACCATGTTCTTCTCGTAGACGAAGCTGCGGGGGAATGCAGAGAGGGATTTCTTGAGGTCGCCCTGGTCGTAGAGGGCGCGGGCCTTCTTGAGTTGGGGGCTCTCTTTCGGGTAGGGGTTGCCGACGTAGAGGTCGACCGCCTTCTCGTAGTCGCCCTCTATGGCGGCGTAGCCGACAAGGTGGGTGTTGGGTCGACGCGAGCCGAACCTCTGGTAGCCGAAAAAGTTGGGGACGCCCCGCCTCTCGAGCTCCCGGAGGGTCTCCTTGATGGCGTCTTGGTGGGAGGTGTCGCAGCGGAGGCGGATGGCAAAGTGGTTGCCCTCCAGCTGGCCGAAGCGGACCGACCCCTTCGTGGTCTCCAGGACCCTTAAGTTGCCGAGGTCGATGTCGCGGAGCCTGTGAGGGGGGAGGGAAACGGACAGCCACTGGCGGGCCACCGCGCGGGCGTCCTTGAGGCCGGCGTAGGTGATCTTCCGCTTGGAGACGTGGAGTGCGGAGGCGAGCTTCCTTACTGCGGCGTGGGTGGAGAGGCCCCGCTTCTCGATGAGGACGCAGGTCTCCCTTCCCGGGAAGAGTATAGGCCTCTCTTCCACGACGAAGTCCTCCAGCTTCTCGCGGAGGCGGACTTCAATGGGAGGGGAGTTTGTAAGGTGGCCTTCGGCGCCTATCATCTGGCCGACTCCCTCTCCGCGGTTTAAATAGTGAGGCGGGCTGACAAGATTTATAATGTTTCTCGAAAGTGGCAAACTAGCACCGGAGGGTGAAAAAAGTGTGGGAAACTTCGATTGAGGGGGAAAACATCCTGCCAGTGGAGAGCTCCCTCAGGGAGACCGTGGAGGGGTTTCTCAGGGAGGCCCGCGGCTACGTGAGCAGGAGGCCCATCAACGGCAAGGCCATCTTCTCGCTCTCCGGCGGCCTCGACTCATTTCTCTGCATAGCGCTCGGCCTGGAGAGCAGGGGCGAGTTCCTGGACGAGGGCTTCGGCCTTGAGAAGGCCTACCCCATCTTCTTTGACAGGGGCCAGAAGGCTGCGGGAGAGGAGAAGAAGAGCGTCCTCTGGCAGGACGACTTTCTCGCGGAGAGGTATGGGGAGCGCTACGAGAGGGTGAAGGTAGTGGACAGGGAGATCCCGGACAAGGAGCTGAGGTGCAGTCCCCAGCAGGGCATAGGGCTGCCCATGCGGCAGATGGAGCTGGTCAGCGGATGCGTCCAGTACGCCTACCTGCTCGACGAGGAGAAAGCGAAAGAGCTGGGGTTGGAGGCAGAGAGTCTGCCGGAGAAGGAGAGGGTCAGGAACATCTATCTCGGCGAGTTCGAGGGCAGGTGCTCGACAAACTACTCGCACTCGACACTGCTCGCGCTCAGGGTGATGAACCTTGTGGTCTGCCAGAACACCGGCGACTACTCCTGGCAGGTCGGCTCACTGCTCCACGACCCCGAGTTCCACATCATAGGGGACAAGGCGGCCTGGGTGAAGTGGGCGGAGGAGAAAGAGCTCCCGCTCGGCCACACGTTCAGCTGCTATCAGCCGGTCTATGAAGAAAAAAAGGGGGTTCACTGCGGTGTCTGCAGCTCCTGCGAAAACAGGAAAAAGGCGTTCGAGCTTGCTGGCGCGGAAGACCCCACGAGGTATGCGGGGTGAAGGATTGGGGCGGAAGATTGATGACGAGCTGGTGGGGGAGATTGTAAAGTGGCTCCGCGCACAGGTAGACTGTTTCAGGGAGAGGGGATGGGAGGTCAACGGCTACGTCGTCGGCCTCTCCGGCGGCCTCGACTCGTCAGTCACTGCCGCTCTCTGCAAGAAAGCCTTCCCGGAGAACACTCGTGCCCTCTACCTCCCGCTCTTCAGCGAAAGAGGGGAGGAGGAGTGCGCGAGGGAGGTGGCGGAGTGGCTGGACGTCAACATCGAAATCAAAAATCTGGAAACCGCCTTCAGGGCGATGACCGACGAGGAGAGAGAGTCGAAGTCGAGGGCGGCGGTCAAGCTGAGGTCGAAGCTGAGGATGGCTGCGCTCTACCTCTTCGCCGACAGCCACGGCCTCCTCGTCTGCGGGACAGCAAACCTGGACGAGAGAGAGCTCGGCTATTTCACCAGGTGGGGGGACGGCGCCTGCGACGTCTTCCCCCTGGGCGGACTGCACAAAATCGAGGTGGAGAGGCTCGGCAGGCTGCTCGGCGTGCCTGAGAGGGTGCTAGGGAGGCCATCGTCGCCAGGCTTCTTCCCAGGCCAGACCGCCGAGGGGGAGCTAGGATTCTCCTATCGGGAGGCCTACGACTTCTTCAGGAAGGGGAAGAGAAAGGAGAAGATTGAAAAGAGGGTGAGGAGGTCTCTCCACAAGACGCGGATGCCGCCCGTCTTCGAGGTGAAGGGATGAAAGAGAGACTGCTGAAGAGGTTCATCTTCTCTGACCATGTGGAGGAGGGCGAGTTGGATCCGGAAGAAAGCGAGGACCTGGAGGCCCTGCTCTCAGAGGGGCTGTTGAAGAGAGAGAAGGGGTTGCTGAAACTGACGACGCAGGGGATGAGGGAAATCACTTTTTTGCAGGACGACACGGCGAAGAGGGTAAGGCAGCCGCTCCTCGCAGTTTTTGCGGTGGTGAGGAAGGGAGAGAAGGTCCTGCTCAACAGGCGCATGAAACAGCCCTTTCTCGGCTACATCGGCTTCCCGGGCGGCAAGCTCGAGTTCGGCGAGACGCTCGCCCAGTGCATGAAAAAGGAGCTGGAGGAGGAGACTGGCCTGGTCGCCAGGTCCCAGAGGCTGGTGGCCATGAGCTCGACCAGGTCGTTCGACAGCCCGGAAAACGAGATGGCTGGCCACAACGTGATGTTCTTCTTCGAGGTCGACGACTTCGACGGCGAGCTGCTCGACAAGACGAGGGAGGGCGAGAACTTCTGGGCAGAGATGGGAAAGATTGTGGAGCTGTCGCCAATCTACCCCGACATACTCCACGTCCTGGATGCGCTGGACGGGAAGGGGCCGGTCTTCATCGAGATGGACCGCCTTAAGGGGGAAGAGATCATGGAGGGAAAAGTGCTGGAGGACTACTTCTCATGGAGAAGCTGACTTTCGTGACAGGGAGCGACGACAAGTTCAGGGAAGCAAGCGGGATATTGAAGCGGGAGCTGGAGAGAGTGGAGCTCGACCTCCCGGAGATCCAGGAGATAGAGATCGAGGAGGTGGCGAGGAGAAAGGCGGAGGACGCGTTCGAGATGCTGGGGAGGCCTCTGTTCGTGGAGGACGCGGGCCTCTCCATAAAGGCGCTGAAAGGCTTCCCTGGCGCCTTGCAGGCCTGGGTCGCAAAGACCATAGGGAACGAGGGCCTGCTGAAGCTTTTGGAGGGAGAGAGAAGGGAGGCGAAGGCTGTCGCCTGCGTCGCCTTCCACGACGGCGGGGAGGTGAGGCTCTTCACAGGCGAGGTGGAAGGCGAGATCTCGGAAGAGGTGAGGGAGGGCTACGGCTGGGACTACGACTTTGTCTTCGTGCCGAAAGGGTGCGACAAGACATTCAGCGAGATGGGGATGGAGAAGAAGAACAGCATCTCCCACAGGCGAAAGGCGCTTGAGAAGTTTGCGGAGCATCTAGAGGGGCTCGCCTGACTCCTTTTTCTTCAGGAAAAAAAATCGGAACCCCTTCTCTATCGCCTCAAGGGAGGCCTCTATTATGTTTGGCGAGACGCCCTCAGTCTTCCACGTCTCTCCGTTCTCGAACTCCACCACCACGCGGACTGTCGAGCTCTCGCCCCTCGGGTCAGCTATGCCGACCTCGTAGTCGCTCAGCTTGACGCTTCTCACCGACGAGTACTTGGAGAAGAGCATCTCCCGCAGTGCCCTGTAGAGGGCTGCAACGGGGCCCTTGTCTTGGAGAGAGGCGACTGCGCTCCTCTGCTTTCCGTCCACCACCCCCTCTATGACGCACTCGGAGAACTCCCCGCCCCGCCTCTCCGTCACCACCTTCCACCTCTTGACTGAGAAGAATGTCCTGCCGCCCAGGAAGTGCTTTTCAGCGAGAAGGCGCTTCTCTGCTGGGAGCTCGGCCAGCCGGTACCCCCGGCTCGACATCTCCTCTATCTCGTCCATCATTCTCCTCACCCTCTCGTTTGACTTGGGGACTGATATGCCGAACTCTTCGAGCATCATCATCACCGCAGACCTGCCTGAGAGGTCGGAGATGGAGAGGCGGCGCGAGTTGCCGACCGATGAAGGGGGGACGTGCTCGTAGGAGGCGCCCTTGGAGACTGCGTCGAGGTGGACGCCGCCCTTGTGGGAGAAGGCGGAGCTGCCGACGTAGGGGCGGGAGGGGGAGGGGGAAAGGCCGCAGATCTCGTCGAAGCGGCGGGAGAGCTGTGTGATTTCCGCAGCGTCGCAGTTGAGGCTGATGCCTTTCTTTAGGACGAGGGCGGGGACGACCTGGCAGAGGTCCGCGTTTCCGGTCCTCTCACCGACGCCGTTGAGGGTGACCTGGATGTGTCCCACGATGTCAGAGACGACCAGCGTGTTGGCCACCGCGCAGCCGGAGTCGTTGTGGGCGTGGATGCCGAGGGTCGCGCGGAGTTTTTCGTCCTCAAGGAAGCGGACCGCCTCCTCCGTGATGTGTCTTGCTTCCAAGGGGAGGGTGCCGCCGTTGGTGTCACAGAGGACCAGTGTGGAAGCGCCTGCCTCCGCCGCCGCTTGGAGGGTCTGGAGAGCGTATTCACTATTCTTCTTGAAGCCGTCGAAGAAGTGCTCGGCGTCGTAGACAACTTCCCTCTCCAAGAGGGCTGAGACGCTGTCGGAGATGGCGGCCAAATTCTCCTCTGGGGAGGCGCGGAGCTGGAGGCGGACGTGGTCTGGGTCGGTCTTCCCGAAGATGGTGCAGACGTCGGTGCGGGCGTTGAGAAGGGAGGTGAGCCCTGTGTCGAGCGTTGCGCTCTTCCCCATGCGCCGCGTCGAGCCGAAGGCTGCCGTCTTGGCGTTGAGGTCCATCCCGCTGGCCGCCTCGAAGAGGGCGTCGTCGGCAGGGGAGGCGCCTGGCCAGCCCAGCTCTATGAGATCGACGCCGAAGCCGTCGAGGAGCTTGAGAGTCCTGATCCTGTCGTTGAGTGAGAGGCGAAGCTGCGGGGACTGCATCCCGTCGCGCAACGTGGTGTCGTATAGTTCCATCTCTTCACCTTGACTTCAAAGAAGGCGGGAGGGCTTGGGCCGTTCAGCCGATAATGGCGATCTTCGCCGTGCCCTTCCGCATGTCCACGGGCCTGGCTTTCCCTATTTAAGAATTGCTAGAGGGCGGCCAGAAGGTCGAGGAAGCCGGAAAGGAAGAGCAGACATATTGCGGCGAGCGCCATCCCGTAGAGGTTCTCTGTCTTCTCCTCCATCTCTGTCTTCAGCGGGAGGGCCGTAAGGCCGCTTATATGGTTTTGGATTGAAAAGAACTGATAAATATCCTTCGAGATTGAGAGGAGAGTGAAGGGGATAACGCCGGTAATCGCCATAATCCTGCTGTTGCTGATGGCCGTGGCCGCGGCGGGGGGGTTCTACTTTGTCTATCAGGGTTTCACTGAGAGCGGGGAAGAGTCCGGAGCTACGCAGATAGAGCAGCTCGGGGAGCAGTCGCTCGCGCAGATTCAGATAGAGTCGGCGGCCGGGGGGCGGCTCTACGTCCGCAACGTGGGCGCGTCTGACATAGACCTGTCCAAGTCGACTGTCTATGTGGAGAACCGGCCTGTCAGCGTGAACCGTTCGGCCGACACTCTCTCGGAGAGGAACAGGGCAGTGCTCAAGCTGAATGAAGCGCCGGACTGCACGACAGAGAAGTGCGAAGTGAAGATATCAGGTGCGGCGTCGACGTCGAAGACCATCGACCTTTCGAAGTTGTTGTGCTCCTCGGACGCGGACTGCTACTCTGGGGAGTCGTGCGAGGGGGGAGTCTGTATGGAAGGTGGAGAAGAGGAAGAGGGCGCTTACTGCGGTGACGGCGAGTGCGGCGAGGGGGAAGACGGCCTCTCCTGCTTCGAGGACTGCGGACCGAGGTCGCTGCTCTTCTCAGGAGTCGACTGGGATGAGATGAACGTGGATGTCTACTCTTTCGACTGGAACGGGACGACCTATGTGCAGGGGGAGAACGTCACCAACTCTACATCGAACGTCTTCAACGTTTTAAACACTGGATTCGACTCGCAGGGGAGGGCGCTCGCCCTGGGGACCTACAACTACCACGACACGACTGCGGAGCTCTGGTGGGGCTACGACGACGGGACGGGATGGTACTCGAGCGAGGAGAATTTCACGGGGAACAACGGCTACGAGGACAACTTCTTCCTTGGCGGTCCCGACTTCAACTCCAGCGACGAGGCGATGGCGGTCTGGAGAAGGGGGGAGTCTGACGAGAACATCGGCTGGGCCTCCTTTGACGGCACCTGGTCAGAGCCACAAAACATCACTGACAACGGGCCTGAGATGTACGTGGGGCGGGGCTCGTTCGCCTTCGCGCCCTGGGACGACGGGATGGCTGTCTGGAGGTCGAGGTCGGGAGACGACGACTGGGTCAACTACTCATATTGGGACGGGTCAAAGTGGGCTGAGACTGGGACGATACTCTCTCAGGAAGACGAGCTCGACCACGCCATAGATTTCACTGACGTCGCCTTCAACGGGACTCACGCGATGGCGGTCTGGGCCTTCTCCTACACCTACGTGGGGGACGGCGGCTACATAATCCAGTGGTCGACATGGGACAACTCGTCGTGGAGTCCAGTCCAGAACGTAACTGACGAGTCCTGGAACGTCAACCTCCCGAGCGTGGGCGTTGACGCGAACGGCGACTGGGTGATGATACTGGCCAACGCCACATCAGAGCCGGTCTGGACAGAGTGGCTTTCGTGGGAAGGCGGCTGGGTCCGCGAGGGAAACCTCACCGACGAGAACGCCCCAGGGGTAGCTTGGGGCGGCCTCCAGACCAACGAGAACGGGGCAGTCATGACTCTCCTCCTCGAAGAGATCTCGGGGAGCATCTACGAGGGCAGGTGGACTTGCTGGGACGGGACCAGCTGGAACGAGACCGTCCCTGTCGACGGCGAGATAGTGGTCGCCATAAGCTGACGTTGGTGAGGGCATAAATACGGAAGTTGCGTCTTTCTCTGCATGAAGGGCATCACACCAGTAATCGCAATAATCCTGCTGCTCCTGATGGCCGTGGCCGCGGCTGGGGGGTTCTACTTTGTCTATCAGGGTTTCACTGAGAGTGGAGAGGAGAGCGGGACGACTCAGATCGAGAGCCTTGGGGAGCAGTCGCTCGCGCAGATACAGATAGAGTCGGCGGCTGGCGGGAGGCTCTACGTCAGGAACACGGGAGCGACGGACATCGATCTGAGCAAGTCGACCGTCTACGTGGAGAACCAGCCTGTGGAGGTGAACCGGTCGTCGGACACACTCGCGGAGAGAGAGAGGGCAGTGCTCAAGCTGACTGACGTGCCCGGGTGCACGACAGAGAAGTGCGAAGTGAAGATCTCGGGGACTGCGTCGACGTCGCAGAAAGTCGACCTCTCCCGTCTCGTCTGCTCGTCTGATTCTGACTGTTATGCGGGTGAGGCTTGCGAGGGGGGAGTCTGCGTGGAGGAGGGGGGAGGGGAAGAGACGGACTGCGGGAACGGCGAGTGTGATGCAGGAGAGCACGGATACGACTGCTTCGAGGACTGCCACCCTTCGTCGCTGATCTTCACTGCGAAGAACTCGACCGATAGTGGAGACCACATAGCGATCTACGACTGGAACGGCACGTCCTACGAGAGGTCGGGAAACCTCACCAAGACAGACTATCCGGGCGCCGAAGTGAAGGTGTGGAAGACGCCGGACGTGCTGTTCGGGGCAGACGGCAGTGCTTTTTCCTCAGGGGAGATACAGCCCGCCTCCAATCAGGACATCTTCTTCACAATCTACGACGGCTCTTCCTGGAGCTACCCCGAGAACATAACTGAGACGCCCACACAGGACAAGCATTTCTTCTTCGGGATGAGCGACCTCAACTCCACTAGCGACGCGATGGTCGTCTGGAGGGAGGATCTGGATCCGTTCAACCAGATCTACTGGTCCACTGTCACCGACGGTGTCGCCTCTGAGCCGCAGGGCGTGGAAGAGACCAACATGGACCCGACGCAGCTCAGCTTCGCCTACATGCCGAACGACGACGGATGGGCCGTCTTTGCAAACGTGACCATGGAGGCCGGGTTCAACAACCAGGCAGTCAAGGCGGTGAGGTGGAACGACGGCTGGGAGACACCTGTCAGCATCACATCCTACGCAGCCAACAACGGCATGGGCTACCCCTCGCTCGACTTCGCCTCCAACGGCGACGGGATGGCGACATGGCTCTACGCCAACACCTCCAACTACTGGTGGCTGAAGTATGCGACCTATGAGGACTCCTCCTCCACATGGACCTATCAAGGCAACTTCGACGACTCCTATGTCCCAGTGAACGACACGTCGATGCTGCTGAAGACCGTTAAGTACGACCACCAGGACGTGCCCATGATGTCTGCGATCTACATGGGGTCTGGTACTGTCAACGCCAAGTACTTCAAGTACGAAGGCGGCTCCTGGGGAGGCCCGTGGGACATCCCCAACACCGCGGCGATGGACCAGACGCTCTTCTATGACATGCCTGACGGGACTCTCTTCGCATTCTCCATGAACTATGTGCCGATGATGATGGAAGGCAGGTCTGAGTTCTACTGGGCTGTCTGGGACGGGACCGGCTGGAGCGACTTCACTGTGATGGGCGAGTAAACCATATTAGCGGTGGTTTTTGGAAAGCGATGTGAAAGGGATAACGCCAGTCATCGCCATCATCTTGCTCCTCTTGATGGCGGTCGCGGCGGCGGGGGGGTTCTACTTTGTCTATCAGGGGTTCACTGAGAGCGGAGAAGAGGCAGGGTCGACGCAGATCGAGAGCCTCGGCGACCAGACTCTGTCCAACATCAAGATAGAGTCGGCGGCAGGGGGGAGGATCTACGTGAGGAACGTGGGCGCGACAACGATCGACTTGAGCAAGGTGACCGTCTACGTGGAGAACCGGCCGATAAGCGTGAACAGGTCCGTGGACACTCTTGCGGAGAAAGAGAGGGCGGTGCTCAAGTTCACGGAGGCTCCGGAATGCACTGCTGACCGCTGCGAAGTGAAGATCTCTGGGACTGCGTCGACGTCGCAGGCCTTCGGCCTGGAGAGACTGATCTGCTCGTCTGATGCTGACTGCTACTCAGGCGAGGCTTGTGATGGCGGCGTCTGCGTGGAGGGAGAGGAGGAAGAGACGGACTGCGGGAACGGCGAGTGCGAGGAGGGAGAGCACGGCTACGACTGCTGGGAGGACTGCTATCTCGAGTCGATCCTGGCGATACAGCTGAACGCTTCTGACGGCTTGGAAAGGTACCTAGCAGTCCACGACTGGAACGGCTCCACTTTCGACTGGGAAAGCAACTTGACAGTCACCGACCACTACGAGAGCGACATGCCGATGATGGGTGAGGCGCCGGACGGGGGGCTGTGGTGCATCAGCATGATGGACGACCACCACAACAGGTGGATGGGCTTCCCGGAGAGGCAGGGCTCTGCGTGGAGTTACGACCAGAACTTGAGCTCAGGGGTGGGGTACTACGACTACTACTTCGAGTCGTCCGACGTCAACTCGACTGGCGGCATCATCGGAGTCTGGGAAAACCAGAGCTTCCCGCAGACCATCCAATGGTCGTCCGTGGTCGACTGGGTCGCGCAGCCGCCAGCCGCCTTCGCGGAGCCGAGCAACTTCGTGGGGATGCTGGCCTTCGGGTTCGCGC
Source organism: Candidatus Undinarchaeota archaeon (assembly GCA_964527545.1). GTDB lineage: Archaea > SpSt-1190 > SpSt-1190 > DYHY01 > CAZGQF01 > CAZGQF01. The sequence goes on from CAZGQF010000005.1 coordinate 35,983, forward strand.
CGGACGACAAGGGCTATCTCTTCTGGGGCGACGTCCCCAACGACCAGGCTCTGCCCTTCCAGAGCAACGTGAAGTACAGGGTCTGGGACGACGGCTGGGGATCGCCGACCATACTCCAGTCATACACCAACAAGAACCTCGACATAACGGGCATCTCCTTCGCCGAGAACGGCGACGGGATGGCGACCTGGGGGACCATCAACGAGACCAACCACGTCTTCCTCAAGTACGCGACATTCAACGACGGCTCCTGGTCGTATCAAGGCAACTTCGAGAGCTGGACGCCGAGAAACGAAAGCGTAACGACTGTCGACTTCGAGCTGGTCCACGACCACCTCAACAACCCGATACAGAGCCACGTCCACATGGTGAGCCCCTCGCCGCCCGTCCAGTACACTCAGTTCATGAGACACGCAAACGGTGAATGGGGGCCTGCCTTCAACTTGACGGGCGACCCCCTCAGCTACGCCACCTTCGTGGAGATGCAGGACGGGACGCTGCTGCTCCACTACGGCGACATGGAGTCACTGCCGTCGGGCCAGCTGGAGCATTACTGGACCTATTGGAACGGCAACGCCTTCGAGCCCTCAGTGAAGTTCGGCTACGGCTAGCGGAGCCAGCTGGCGAGCAGGAGAAGCAGCAGTGTGCCTGCCGCGAAGAGGGGGAGGCCGCCGAAGAAGATTGAGATGTCGAGGATCAAGCCGCAGGGTATGAGGAGGACGAGAAAGGCTGTCATCTTCTCCAGCCTGAAGAACTTCTGGACGTCGAGGCCGACCAGCTTGTAGGTGACGTAGAGGGTGTAGGCGAGGGAGGAGAGGTAGACAACCGCGGAGGTGATGGGGTCGAGAGGCGCCCAGAAGCCTGCAACCCAGAGGAGCATGAGGCCGGCGAGGGAGGAGAGAAGGAATGAGGAGAGCTTGGAGCGGAGGAAGGAGTTTTCGGGGAGGGGGAGGTGGCGGTAGAGGTGGGGCTGGTCGAGGAAGTTGAGGACGAACCACGGGATGACGGAGAAGAGGCCGAGGGTGTAGGGGAGGAAGAACTGGAGGGGGAGCAGGGAGGAGAGGAGGGATGAGAAGAGTATCACGCCTGTCTGGAAGAGGAGAAGGGAGGGGAAGAAGCCCGTCCTGGAGAGGGCGACGATGTCCTTGGAGAACAGCGGCGGGAAAAGGGGCCGGAGGCGGGAGTAGATCTCGCCCCTGCTCCGAACTTTCGGCTCGTAGTAGAAGCTGGCGAAGGGGAGTGCGAGTGTGAGGAGAGCTGTCGAGACGGCGTAGCTCTCCAGGTTCTGCAGGGGAGGGCCGTAGAGGAAGAGGAAGGGGAGGAGTTCGCTCGGATAGAGGGCGGCGGCAGATGCGAGCAGGACAAGGAGGGGGAGGGCGACGAGGTGGAGGTGGCGGTAGAGCGTGCTGGCAGCGAAGCTGGCCAGGACGCCGAAGAGGTAGGCCATGAGGAGGGAAGGGAAGAGAGTGGGGAAGGAAGCGCCCGCGGAGGTGAGGGAGAGGGAGATGGGGAAGATGAAGAAGAGAAGCGTGAAGAAGAGCTCCCTGGCGATGAAGGCGAAGAAAAGGTCGATCTCGCGGATGGGAAGGGAGTAGGCGTTGGAGACGAGAAAGCTGACCTCCCCTATGCTGTGGGAAAACATCTCCCGCTTCATTATGGTCACGAAGCCGGATGGGAGGCCCAGCACGAATGCGAGGAAGAGCGTCCCGTCGACCGCCGCGTCGAGGGGGAGGCCAAGTGACGTGGCGAAGCCGAAAGTCCACGTGAGGAGGAAGGTGAAGACTATGGGCAGGGAGAGGTAGATCCAGTCGCTGACCCAGAGGGTGTTTGTCCTGTACTCTTCCTTGACCAAAAGCTCCGCAAGAAACAACTACTTCACCCTCTTCAGGAAGAAACTCTCCATCTCCTTTATGGAAGCCGTCTCCTCGACCGCCACCAGTCTCCCCTCTTTCAGTATTGCGACACTTTCGCAGAGCTCCTTCGCCAGGTCGAGGAAGTGGGTGCAGAAGATGATCGTCCTCTTCTTCGCGTAGTTTTTCATGAACTTCTTGAAGTTGGCCTGGGTGATGGGGTCTATGCCCAGGAACGGCTCGTCGAGGAGTGCGACCTTGGGCTCGTGGATGAAGGCGGAGGCGAGCATGAGCCGCTCCTTCTCGCCGCGCGAGAGGTCCTTGCAGAGTATCTCGGCCCTCCTCTCTATGCCGAAGAAGTTTATCTGACGCGTAACCTCCGAGTCTTTCACGCCGTAGGTGTCGGCCACGAACTCCAAGTACTCTCTCACCGTGAGGAAGCTGGGGAGGTTTATCTCCTCGGGGACGAGCCCTATGGAACGCTTGACCTCGAGCCGCTGGCTGGCCACGTCCTTGCCGTCCACGAAGGCGGAGCCGCGCGAGGGGAGTATCTGTGAGGAGAGCATGCTGATGAGTGTGGTCTTGCCCGCGCCGTTCGGTCCGATTATGCCGAAGACCTGCTTGTCTTCGACCTCGAAGGAGACGTCGTCGACCGCCAGCAGGTCGCCGTAGTACTTTGTCAGGTTGTTTGCAGATATGACTTTCAAGCTATCACGTCTAGGAGAACCTATCCAGGCTTAAACCCTTTGTCATTACTTCCCCTTCCTCCAGTAGAGGTAGAAAGAGAAGAGGATTGTGTAGATGGAGACGAAAATTATGGGGACCACCATCAAGAAGAGGGAGTAGTCTGGGAGGATGAGGCCGAGGGCGGCGATGAAGCCGGCCAGCTTGAAGAGCTTCCCGCCCGTCTCGTGTGTCCTCTCCCAGTTCTTGTCGTCAGACAGGGCCCATGGCGTCACCACTCCCACGAACCAGTTCTTCTTGGAGTTCTGGAAGACCACGCCGGTGTAGTAGAAGAGGATGCCGACTGCGGGCGCCATCATCCTTGCCATGTGGAGGGGGGTGCCGAGGTTCCAGGCTATGGTCAGGAGGTGGATGTAGAAGAGGAAGAGTATGATGGCAAGGACAAGCCTGTCGTAGTAGGTCTGGAACTTCTCGATGTTCTTGCTGAGGGGGTCGACTCGCGGGATGGCGAGGAAGAGGACGAAGACGGCCACGGAGAGGACTGGGATGAGGAAGGCGCTGAAGAGGCGTGGGAGCGAGGAGCGAGGAGCATCCTCAGGCCCCCACTGGGAGACCATCTCGTCCGGGAGTGAGGAGTAGAAGAAGAAGCTGACAAGGAAGGAGAGGAGGATGGTGGCGTAGAGCGCCTTCTGGGCGGTCTTCATTGGGTAGGGAGAAGGGGAGGGTGGTAATATAGGTTCTGTCCAGGGGGCTTATAAGAGAGTGGCGCGGGTTAGAGGCATGAAAAGATTGATCGCCGTCCTGCTGCTCGTATTGACCGCGGCCTGCACCTCCCAGGGGGGGCGATGCGTAAACGATGCCGACTGCGTGCCCGCGCAGTGCTGCCACCCCACCTCCTGCGTCCACGTCTCGGAGGCGCCCGACTGCGACGACGTGATGTGCACCATGGAGTGCGCGCCCGACACTATGGACTGCGGCCAGGGGAGCTGCGTCTGCCAGGACGGCGAGTGCGCCGTCAGCTGGGCCGAAGGTCAGTAGCCGTAGCGGTTCACTATGGGCATCCTGCGCCCCATCCCGAAGGCGCGCGGTGTCACCTTTATCGTGTGGACCAGCTGCCGCCTCTTGAACTCGCTCCTGTGGACCAGGTCCGCCACCCTCTCCACCACCTTCTCTGGGAAGCCGTCGTCCACAATCTCTTCCCTGCTCTTGTGCTCTTCCAGGAGGCGGAAGAGTATCTCGTCGAGGAGCTCGTAGTCGGGGAGCGAGTCCGAGTCCTTCTGGTCGTGCCGGAGCTCCGCGGAGGGCGGCTTCTTCAGGACGTTCTCTGGAATCACCTCCCCATCCCTGTTCAGCCACCTGCAGACCTCATAGAGCTCAGTCTTGTAGAGGTCGCCGGGGACGTTCTTTCCTCCCGCGGTGTCGCCGTAGAGCGTGCAGTAGCCTGTCGCTATCTCGCTCTTGTTGCCGGTGGAGACGAGGAGCCAACCGAACTTGTTGGAGAGGTACATCAGGACGTTGCCGCGGATGCGGGCCTGTATGTTCTCCTCCGCCACGCCCGCCTCCTGCTCGCCCAGGACAGAGTGGAGGGTTGAGAGGGAGGCCTCGTGGATGGGTTCTATTGGAATGGTGAGAACGTCAATTCCCAGGTTCTCGGCGAGCTGTCGCGCGTCGTCCCTGCTGTGCTGGCTGGAGAAGCGTGAGGGCATTGAGACGCCGACCACGTTGCCGGGGCCGAGGGCTGCGGAGGCGACAGCTGCCGTGAAAGCGGAGTCGACGCCGCCGGAGAGGCCGATCACCGCCTTCTCAAAGACGCCAGTCTTCTGGAAGTAGTCGCGGAGGTTGAGCACGAGGGCGTCAAAGATCTCCTTCTCCTTGGAATGGGGCGGCGGCGAAACCTCCTCCCCTTCGCCGCTCTCCAGGTCGATTGAGAAGAGAGTGAGCCCCTCCTTGAACTCCGGCGCCCTGGCCACAATCTTGCCCCTCGCGTCTGCCGCCATGGAGCGGCCGTCGAAGACAAGCTCGTCCTGGCCGCCGACAGTGTTGAGGTAGACGACGGGAATTGAGTGGCGGCGGGCCTGGGAGGTTATCAGCTCCTCGCGGACATTCCCCTTGCCGATGTAAAAGGGGGAGGCGGAGATGTTGACTATCAGCTCGGCGCCTTTCGAGACCAGCTCTTCCGTTACTTTTCGCTGGTAGCTCTCGTCCCAGAGGTCCTCGCAGATCTCCACGCCGAGGGAGAAGCCCGCGTCGACGGGTGAGACCTCGCGGCCGGGGGAGAAATACCTCTCCTCGTCGAAGACGTCGTAGGTGGGGAGGAGCGTCTTGTGGACCACGTCCAGGACGCGGCCTTCCTTGAGGACGGCGGCAGAGTTCCAGACGACGTGCTTGCCTCTCCTCTTAGGTCTCTCGAGGTCGAAGTCGACGAAGCCGAGGACGACAACGGCATCTCCCGTTTTCTCCGCTATCTCTTCCAACGCCTCCCTGTTCTTCTCCAGGAAGTCCCTGTAGTAGAGGAGGTCCTCGGGGGGATAGCCTGGCACGCACATCTCAGGAAAGACCACCAGCTCGGCGCCCGCCTCTTCCGCCCTCGCCAGGAAGTCGATTATCTTGGCCTTGTTCCCTTCGATGTCGCCGACCACCGGGTTGATCTGGGCGAGAGCTATCAGCATCAAAGAAGGGCAGGACAAGCGGTTTTAACGGTTGTGGAGGAAGACTTCAGCCCAGCCTCGAGATCAGGTAGAAGGCGACTGCGAACGTGGCGATGAAAAGGAGGACGCCGACGATAATGGGAAGGGAGGAGCTCTTCCTGTTCTCCGGGAAAGCGGGTGCGAGGGACTCCTCCCTCGACTCCATCAGCCTCTCCACGCTCTGCGGCGGCAGGCCGTACTTGTTCATCAGGTGGAACTTCACCTGGGACTTTGAGTAGCCCTTGGCCAGCAGCTCATCAACCTTGTCGCTCCACGTCTCCGGCGCCACGGGAGTTCTTGGGACTGGCTGGTTATTAAGGTTTAGACGCTTTCAGACAGCTAGTCCTCATCCTCATCATTTAAGGGAGTATTGGTGATTTGAACTTTATCTCCTCGACCGACTCGTTGTCTTCCGCGAAGACGAATCTGGCATCGACTTTCTCGCCGGCAAGGACGAGGGGGAGCCAGTGGGGGTCGTCCTCCCACATCTTGTGGAAGGGGACGGAGGCCTTGGGAAACCACTCAGGACGCATCTCTTCTGTCTCGCGCGGCTCGCCGTCCCATTCCTCCACGAGGAAGACGTGGACGAGCTGGTCCCACCCGTCGGCGTGGGGGAAGACGAACTCAAGTTCGCCGACCTTGAGGAGTTCCGCCGCGTTTAGGCCGACCTCCTCCCTCATCTCCCTCAAGGCTGCCTCCTCGACCGACTCGCCCTCCTCGACCTTGCCCCCGAAGCCGTTGAACTTGCCCTCGCCGAAGCCGCGCTTCTTCATGCCGAGGAGAACTTTGCCGCCGCGGACTGGGAAGCAGAGGGTCGCGTCGCGCATTGGCTTCTCTCTCTTCCCAAGTTTAAAATTGTGATGAAGCCAGTGAGATCTTTCTGCCGACGCCGTTCCTGATGAAGTCGTCGCCGTACTCTTTCTCGAAGAGGGAGATTGCCACGTCGCCCGTGCAGTGTGAAGGCGCGACCTTCCCTACGCCGAGGTCACGGAAGCCTTCGATGACGCGCAGGAGCCTCTCCCTGCTGGCAGAGTTGAGGTGAAAGCCGCCCATCGCCAGGAAGACATCGTCTCCGCCCAGCTCTTTAGCCTTCTCCAAAATCTTGACGATGCCTGGATGGGCGCAGCCGGTGAGGACTGCGAGGCCTTTCCCTGTCTTGAGGACGAGGGACTGCTCGCCGGTCCAGCCGCCGAGCTCGCCGGTCGAGAAAGCGAAGCTGGAGATCTCCGTGGGGCCGTCGACTTCGACTATCTCGGCGAGCTCAGCGAGCTCCTGCTTGAGGGAGGAGGGGAATGAGGAAAGGAGGTAGACGTCCGGGCGGGAGCAGTTCTCGAGGAGGCCGTATGCGCCGCCTGTGTGGTCGCCGTGGGAGTGGGAGAAAAAAAGGAGGTCGATGTCGTCCGGCCTCTTGCCTGCCTTCCTGAGGTTGTGGAGGAGTGTGGGAGAGTCGCCGCCCGCGTCGAAGAGGATTGTCTTCTCGCCCTCGATCAGTGCTGAGAAGCCGAAGCCGGTGCGGAAGCCGTCGGCGAAGGGGTAGTTGTCGTAGAGCGTGGTGATCTCCATGCCTCCAAGAAAAAGAACCAGCTTTTAGCTCTGCGCTTTTGACTTGTCAAGACTCTTTTTCAGCCAGCCGACCTTGGCTCCGCTCACGCTGTCGAAGTCGGGGACGTAGGGCTTGATGTCGAGTAGCGGGGAGCCGTCAATCATGTCGACTCCTTCGACTCTGAGAACGTTTCCCTCCCGCTCTATCAGCTTGACGACGGAGATGCCGATGGGGTTGGGCCTGTTCGGGGCGCGCATGGCGAAGACGCCGTGCTTCTCTGAGGAGAGGAATGGCTCGCGCACCAGGACGAAGTCGCCGGCCTGGTGGAAGACGTAGAGGAGGATCAGATGGGAGAAACCCTCTATGTCCTGGAGGCCCTTCTCGTACTCCTCGAAGAGCTCCACCTCGCCGCGGTGCTTTGAGAAGCATGCTTGGATGGGACCGCCCTTGTCTTTGATGTCGGTGTGGATCACGCCTATCTGCCCGAAGGAGAACTCCATGGGATTGTGAAGCGGGATGGGTTTAAGCTATTTTTGCCGGAGGGGCCGCTTGCAGGGCGGGCTGGGGGAAAAGTCCGCGGGGCGGGGAGGCTCACTTCTGGTGTGCTTTCTCGGCGTGCTTCTCCAGCTCCTTTTCGGAGTCGAAGGCCTCGCCGCATCTCAAGCAGATGTGCTTGGGCATCCCCGCTGCGAGTCGCTCTCGGGTTTTAAGTCTTGCCGGTCTCCAGCCTGCCTGAAGCTACGGCTGGACGTTGAAAATGAATAAATCACAGCTTACGGATGTGGCGTGATGTCTAGGAGAGTCTCTGGACTGTTAGTAGCGGCATGCTAAATACCTCGCCGAAACTCGGTACGTACACACCCGCCCTATCAACGTGCTCTTTTACTCACGGTCCAGTCCCCCGAAGGGGAGACCATCTCTTTTCGAGGACCGTTTCGTGCTTAGATGCTTTCAGCTCTTACCGGACTATCGCGTAGCTACGCGGCAATGCCCTGTCGGACAACCGCCCACCAGTGGCGACGGCGACAAGTTCCTTTCGTACTTTTATCACCTTCCTCTCAGATGGTCGACACTTCCACCAGTTAACAACCGAACTGTCTCGCAACGTTCTGAACCCAGCTCACGAGCCCCTTTAACAGGTGAACACCCTTACCCTTGGCCGCCGCTGCGCGGCCAGGATGGGACGAGCCGACAGCGAAGAAGCAAACAGGGGGGTCGATGTGTACTCTCGCCCCCTACGACTCAGTTATCCCCGGAGTAGCTTTTCTGATATCCCTGGCCTTCACTAAGAAGGAACACAGAGGTTCGCTAGGCCCAACTTTCGTTCTGGGAATGTTTATTGGTCACAGTCCCATGAAGCATGCTTTTGTCCTTGCACTCTACGGTGGAGTTCTGACCCACCTGAGCATACCTTTGGGCCCCGATGATTTATTATCGTCGGGGTGCCGCCCCAGCCAAACTGCCCAGCTGATGGTGTCCCCTTTCAGGTTAGCGTAGATCCGCTCGTTGGGTAGTGTTACATTGATGACTCCACCGTCACCGGAATGACGGTTTCGAAGTCTCCTACCTACGCTCTGCAACAAGCGAATCCACACAGCATCAGACTGCAGTAAAGCTTCACGGGGTCTCTGCGACCCGATGGAAGTCCATGGCCTTTACACCATGATAGCCTGTTCGCCGGATTGAGGGTTGGGACAGTGGGGACCTAGTTAAGCCTTCATGCGCGCCGACAATTAATCGGCAAGGCATTGCGCTACCTTAAGAGGGTTACAGTTACCCCCTCCCTTCACTGGCCCTTGTTCCGGTTGAACCCGGCTTTCAGTAACCAGCAGTGGGAAGGCCTCATTGACTATACTAAGCGTTTCCGCGTTGCAGTCAACTATGTTTTTGTTAAACAGTCCGGCCCCCTTGGTCAGTGACACCTGCTGCGGCCGAAGTTATCGACCACTACAGGCACGCCTTATCCCGAAGTTACGGCGCCAATTTGCCGATTTCCCTAACCTCTCATTTAATCCGAGACACCTTAGCCTTCTCAGCCAGGGGCACCTGTGTCGGTTCTTGGTACGACTACAGAGGATCGGATCTGTTCCCTTTTCACGGGCTCCAGGTGTTGGCGGAACGGCCGGTTAGCCCAGCCGCCATTCGCGTCTTCGCCCGGTTCTCGCCATTACGGCACTTCCCGGGTTTATGCGCTTAGCCATGCAGACATGCACGGTCCACCTAACCAGAAGCGTCAGAAACAGAACTTGCGTTACCGCATCTACCTCCGCAGTTCGGGAATATTAACCCGATTCCCTTTCCAGCCTCTCCCAATTAGGGATGGCCGTTAGGATCGACTAACCCTCAACTGACAACCGTTGTTGAGGAAACCTAGCCCCTACGGTGGATGGGATTCTCACCCATCTACGCTGCTACTAAGATCAGGATTCTCATTCCCGGCCGGTCCACACGAGGTCACCCCCGTGCTTCTGCCCAACCGCGACGCCGTCTTACCTGTATTTCTACACTAGAGTATCGGTGGCTGATTTAGCCCCGTCCATCTTCAGCGCCCACAATCTCGATCGGTAAGCTGTTACGCTTTTCTTAGAGGGTGGCTGCTTCTAAGCCTACCTCCCGATTGTCTGAGATTGCCGACAACTTTCGCCCTTTAGCACTTAACCAGCACTTTGGGACCTTAACTCTAGTCTGGGTTGTTCCCCTCTCGGAACCAGGGTTTACCCCTGGGCCCGAGTTCCCGCGTTCTGTGATTCATGCCGGTTTGGAGTTGGACAGGGGGCCGAGAGGTTCCCCTCCCTAAACTCCCAATCCGTAGCTCTACCCAGCATGACATCTCGCGCGAGACCATCCTACGGGATGTTTCAGACGGAACCAGCTATCGCCCAGTACGATGAGCATTTCACTCCTAATCCCAGTTCATGGGAACACTTTGAACGTAGTACCCCTTCGGGCCTCCACTCGGCTTTTAACCGGGCTTCACCCTGACCAGGATTAGATCACCGGGCTTCTGGTCTTGCCCCTGTGACTCCGCGCGCTTTCACACGCCGTCCCTCACAAGCTGTGGACCTGTCGGTTTCCCTTTGGCTCCCCCGTTGAACGGGTTAACCTCGCCACAGAGACAAACTCCCTGACGCATTATGCAATACCCAAGCTGCGACCCTGATTACTCTTTGGGGCCGCAACAGACTATGGCCAGTAGGCTTCAGACTCTTTTAACCTCCCTTCTGAGGATGCTTTTCAGTTTTCGATCACTCTACTAATTCGCTATCGGACTCAGGGAGTGTTTAGGTTTGGAGGTTAGTGCCCCCCATATTCAGGATTGACTTTCAACAACCCTTACTCTGGAACTCGCACTCACCCGCTCCGTTTTCGCATACTGGGCTTTCACCATCTATGGCGCCCCGTCCCAGGGGACTTCTACTAACAGAGGTTGGGTGATTCTAGCGGTCCAAACACCACATTCACACTCACTTTCATGAGCGAGTTCGGTTTGACCTGTTCCCTTTTCGCTCGCCGCTATTAAGGGAATCTCACTTGATTTCTCTTCCTGCAGGTACTTGGATGTTTCGATCCCCTGCGTTCCCTATCTCCAGAGGAGATCTGTTGGGAATCCCATTCGGTGACCCGGGCATCAAAGGATGCATGCGCCTACACCCGGATTTTCGCAGCTTGCCACGACCTTCTTGGGCTCCTGAGCCGAACCATCCACCTACTGGCGTTGGTGACTCTCCTATGATGACATCATTGGGTGTCTCCCCCGGCCATGGTGGTTGGGGGATAGCCCTCGCCTATTGGACAGTGAGTGTTTAATTCACCATCCGTAATCACGTAAGCTGTGATTGTGAAATGAACGCCGCCGGGCATGGACCGAGTGGGATTTGAACCCACGGCATCTGCCCTGCAAAGGCAGCGTTCTACCAGACTGAACTATCGGCCCGACAGTTTAGCCCGGCTTGAGTGTTAGTGGGTTGAATGAGGCAGGTGTCCAGCCTGCACACGTAGCACATTGAATGTGCTTAGGAGGTGATCCATCCGCAGGTTCCCCTACGGATACCTTGTTACGACTTAGCCCCCCTTGCGAACATTTGACTCGTCGCGCGCACTATGTCGCACGCCTCATCAAAAACTCACTCGGCTGGCTTGACGGGCGGTGTGTGCAAGGAGCAGGGACGTATTCACCGGAGTCTGTTGAACTCCGATTACTGGGGATTCCATCTTCACGAGGGCGAGTTGCAGCCCTCGATTCGAACTGGGGCTGGGTTTAGGGGATTTGCTCCACCTCTCGGTGTGGCATCCCATTGTCCCAACCATTGCAGCTCGCGTGTAGCCCAGGAGATTCGGGTCATACTGACCTACCGTCGCCCACCCCTTCCTCCTCCTTATCGAAGGCAGTCCCTTCAATGTGCGCCTCTTCCGGAGAAGAGGTTGGCAATTGAAGGCATGGGTCTCGCTCGTTGCAGGACTTAACCTGACATCTCACGACACGAGCTGTCGGCGGCCATGCAACACCTCTCGACCTGTCAGGTAAGGTCATCAACCTGACCTTCATTCTGTCGTCGCCCCTGGTAAGTTTTCCGGCGTTGAATCCAATTGAACCGCAAGCTTCACCCCTTGTGGTGCCCCCCCGCCAATTCCTTTAAGTTTCAGC